>DASRHB010000008.1:0-63015 GCA_035650755.1 Candidatus Acidiferrales bacterium | reverse complement strand
TTTGACAGGATCGACATAGACCATCAGGGCGCGATACTTGCCGCCAAAAGGCGGGGGAACCGTGGCGCCGGGAACGCCCGCAACCTGATTCCGGATCTGATACTGCAGGTAGTCGTGAAGTTGGGTCTCAGTGAAGCCTTGTCCTTGCACGGTCAAAAGGCAAACCGGCAAGCTGGAAGCGTCCACTTTGAGAACTACGGGGGGTAGAGTGCCTTGGGGGAGCCGCCTCAGATCGGCCATGGCAAGGTTCGAAATCTGGGTCACATCGGCATTAGCATCGGTGCCGGGCTGAAAATAGATCTTGATGAGGCTTACGCCGGGCAGCGAACGCGATTCCATGTGATCCACTCCGCCGGCGAGGGTGAAGAAACGCTCGAAGGTATCGGTGATGTCCGCTTCGATCTGCTGCGGCGGCATCCCGTTATAAAAAGTGGCCACCAGCACGACGGGAATATTAATGGGGGGAAACATATCCACCGGCATTTGAACCATGCTGGTAAGCCCGAGAACAGTTACGACGAGGCATATAACGATGATCAGATAAGGATGCCGGATCGAAAAAGACGGCATAGGATCACTGCTCCATTTCTTGGGCCTGGACAGCCTTCGGTGAGACCGATTCGCCAGGTTGATATTGAGTTTGTGATCCGAAAATCACCCGGTCATTTTCTTTGAGACCTGAGACAATCTCGACCTGATTTGCCGTCTGAATTCCTAAAGTAACCTCGCGTTTTTCGATGCGATTGTCACCATTTACCAATAGAACGGCTCCTTTGTTATTCCCGCTTGGCTGAATAGCCTGAGGTGGAAGCGTCAGCGCTTTCTGTGCCGTTTGCAGGGGAATCTCGGCCGCGGCGTACATCCCCGGAACGAGTTCGTAATTCGGGTTCGGTACTTCCACCTCGGTGTGCATGGTGCGGGTTTGCAGGTCAATTTGATCCGATACACGGATGACTTTGCCCCTGAAGGTCTTCCCGGTGGTAGAAATTTTCACGTCGATCAGTTCGCCCAGATGGATATCTGGAACGGCTCTTTCAGGTACCGGGATGACCAGGCGGAGCAGATTATTTTGAGACAACCGGCAGAGGGCCTGCGTGCCGATATTCGAAGAGGTCCCTCCCGGCAGGAGGGCGCCTTTGTAGGCGTACAGGCGCGTGACCACCCCGTCAAAAGGCGCACTGATGTGGGAATACGCATAAAGCGCTTTATCTTTTTCGAAAGTCGCCTTTGCCGCTGCCAGTGCCTGTTCCGCCGCAGCCAAAGCGTCTTTGGCGGCAGAGACGCTCGCATTGGCCTCGACGTCCTTTCCTTCGGCTACGTCGATATCCTGCTGTGCAACCAGCCCCGGCTGCGATTTCTGCACATCGGCCAACCGCGAATATGTCAGGTGTGCGACTTTATAGGCGGAATTGGAGCGGTTGAGTTCCTCTCGGGCGCGATCCAGATCGTTCTCATTCCGGTGAATGGTCGCCTGATCTTCCTGGAGTTGTTGTTGCAGTTCCGGAATCTCCAGGTCGGCCATGGGCTGCCCTTCTTTAACGTGCGTGCCCCAGTCCACGTAGAGCTTCTGGATATAACCGGAAACCTTGGCGTAAACCTCAATCTCCTGATAGGGCTCGAATTCGGAAGCAATTTCCAGCGTATTCGCAAGGTCGTGCCGCGCGACATTGACGACGGCCGCTGTAGGCGCGCTCGCGTCGGCAGCCACTTTGTCTGACTTACCGCATCCGGAAACGAATGAGGCTAATGCCGCGATTCCGAGCAGGTATCGCGGTGCTGCCGCACGCATAAACCCGCGCACCAGCGATCGTGCCGGATTGTTGAAATTCCGTTTGTGCGATCTGAATTCAATTGCGGTGCTCATCGTCATGCCTCTTCCGTTTGTTCGTACTCTTGTTCCTTAACGAACGTTGAACTCTTCCTTTATGAGTTGCTGGACCTTCTCGACCGAAAAATCATTCGAACGGCTCAGATCGATAAATTTCTTCCTTTGCTGCAGGATCTCGCGCGCGACGCCGGGAACCTCTTCCGCGATTTCCAAGGGTATCGTCTGCACGCCGTGCAGGTCGCCTTGAACCAGATCCCCCGGGGCAACGTCCATTCCGCCGATTCTCACGGTTCCACCGAACTCGAAAATATGAGCGTATGCGTGAGAGACCGCGACGTTCGAGGCAAACACCTGAATGCCTGTTGCCCGTACATCCGGAATATCCCGCACCGTCCCGTTGGTGACTACGGCAACACACCCGAGTGCCCCCAAAATGCTGGCGTGAACCGCGCCAACAAAAGCTCCCAGTCCGGCAGACTTACTGACGTCTTCGAGCACCACAACACGCGGAGCGGGAATTGTCAGGATGAACTTCCACCAATCGGACCGATCATAGTAGAGCTTCCCGTACATCGGCGGATCTTGGCCGCGCATTCGCGCTGTCGCCGCGTACCCCACGACCGGAGGTCGATCTTTGAATTGACAGTGAATGCTGCCATCTGCGAAGCCAGTGTTATAAAGCCGAACACCGAAGGTCTCAATTGCGCTCGCCGTCACACACGTTGTGAATTGGCGCAATTCGTCCAACTGAGCGGGTGTTAGCTGTTTTCCTTTTACTGTTTTAGCCATATATGGCCTTTCGAAGCTTTCGATCAAGCCCAGCGAATTATCAGGCCAACTGTCACAGATTGTCGTTAAAAACGCGGGAAATTACAGGAACAATGCCGGGGGTGATCGATGTTGCAGCGATACTGTGACCGCAATTGAAGGCGCGGGAGGTTCTAAGTCTCGCCCCCTCATCCTCTGGCAAATGGGGCGGAATGGAATCAAGACCGCGACGAAGTCCAGAACGGCTTTATGAAGAACTAAAGGACAATGCGGTACCTGCATTTTGCTGGCGATATTCAGGTAATGAACCGGATTGGAAGCCGGCAGATACCAGCTATCTTTCGCCAGGGTGGAAAGCGTAGGTACAGTCAGGAGAAGCAGAATTAGCAAACCGCGCTTTACATACACAGCCGAGCGGCTGCCTAGCACGAGTGAAGGATGTGATTCGTTGCTGATAGGGTTCTGCTCCGGTAGCGACTAAATTCTAAGGTCGCATCTCATCTAAATCAAGCAAATGGCTGCTAATTGCCCGAGGTGAGGCGCTGCGCATAATAGCCGGTCCGCGTTCGCGCTAATAGGCTTGGTCCACCCGGAGGCGGAACGATCTCTACGCGCAGCGAACGAAACGACCCATCCTTGCGTGTATTCGTCGGGTAGTACGCAAGCGTGTATTGGTGCCGAATTTCGCGCGCGATCTGTTTGCAAGTGGATGTCACCTCGTCAAGTGTTTCCGGAAACAGCGCCGACCCTCCCGTCGCGCGCGTCAATGCCAGAAGCGCCTGCCGGTCGCGCTCGGCCGATTCCGCCTTTTCCTCTCTAAGCAATCCCACCGCATAGATGAGCGCGTTTGAACGTTGTGCTTGCTGCAGTATTTGGTCGAGGCTGTGATGGCTGGAGTTGTCTTCGCCATCACTGACGATGAGAAGCACCTTCTTGTCAAGATAGCCGCTCCGCAGGTGATCAAGAGCTTCGCCGGTCGCGTCGTAAAGCGCGGTGCTGCTGTCGGGCTCGGCCTGATCCAGTGCCTTTTTTAGCTCGTCGCTATTGTTCGTAAAGTCCTGGTCGAAAAAGTACTTGTCGTTAAAGTGGGCGACAAATACCTCGTCATCGGGATTACTGGTCTGTACGAACATCAGCGCGGCGGTATTCACCTTTGCCTTTTTGTCTTCCATGCTGCCGCTATTGTCGACCAACAGCCCCATGCTGACGGGCACGTCTTCCTGCCGCAGGACGGAAATCTTCTGCTCGGTATTATCTTCGAATATCCGAAAATTCTCTTCTTTGAGGCCGGGAACAAATTGGCCGTGTTCGTCCGTTACTGATACGTGAAGCACCACGAGATCGACGCTGCGCTCGATTGTATAAGCGCTCTGCAATGGCGGTTCGGGCGCGGACCGCGCCGGCGGCGGCTCAGGCGGAGGAGGCGCTGGTTGAGTTGGTTGCTGCGCGCGGGCCAATGGCAGAATGAATAACGCGAGCAGCAAGACCCCGAAAAATTCGGATCGAGAGCTGTGCTTCCGTCGTCGCAATCGTGCCGTGTTCTTCATTAGCTACTATTCTGATGGCTTTCTGACCGATCGGGGATGACTTTATGCTGCGGGCGTGTCATACCAGGAACTCTTTTTATGTTAGCAGTTAGCTAACATCCCTGCCTGGTGCGTGAAGCCGTTAACGCCGTCTGGTCGCGATGTGCGGGGGCAGCGCGAAAAAGCAGGCCAGCGCCAGATTCAAAGCTAAACTCGCGGCGACGCTCACCCATGACAAGCCCAGGCAGACAAGGTAAAGCACGGGACCAAACGCGTATTGAGCTGAAATCTTCTGCACCGAACCGAAATCGCTGTCTTTGGCCAACAGGTGGCGTTTCTGAGACGAGGCGTGCCGCCAAAGCAGATTGAAGGCTAAGGCGATAAACACATACGTGGCGTTATATAAAATCAATGCCGCGCGCTGATCCTCGTGCCCCAAGCGCGTTGCTAGAACGGCTGTTGGAAACGGGACGACGACGACGCCAAGCAGCAGGACCAGATTCAAGATTAGAAGCAGATCGTCGCATCGGCCGATATGTGTGAAGAGCCGGTGGTGATTGATCCACATGACCCCGATGAACGCGAAGCTGATGAGAAACGACACGTACGCGGGCCATTGTCGGGCCAGTTGTTGCGATAAGGCTTCCGTTCCGGCCGCGGGAACCTTCATCTCGAGTATTAAAAGCGTGATGGCGATGGCGAAAACGCCGTCGGAAAACGCCTCGACACGGCTGGTTTCTGCCGTCACGGGCAGTTCTCTGCAACTCTTGCACACATCATGCGACTTCCGCGGATGTTAACATTCAACATTCTGCTTCAATACCACTTCTGGAGGGAAAATGAACCTGCGAAACGCCACGGCCTTGATCACAGGAGGAAGTAGCGGCATCGGACGTGCCATCGCTCAAACACTCGCCGAAAGGGGCGCTCGCGTAGCGATTACCGGCCGCAACGAGGCGCGGCTGACCGAAGCCGCCCACGCGCTGAACGCAATTCCGATTGTCGCCGATGTGAGCAAGGAAGCGGACGTGGAACGGACTTATCGTGAATTTTTCAAGGAATTCAGCGAACTCGATATTCTGGTGAACAATGCGGGTTCGGGCGTTTTCAAACCGCTCGCGGAATTCGATCTACCCAGTTTCGAAGCTGTGTTTGCGACCAATGTCATGGGGGCCATGCTCATGGCGCGGGAAGCGGCAAAGCACTTCATCGCCCGCCAGCGTGGCAATATCGTGAATATCTCGTCAACGGCCGGCTTGCGTGGCGCGCCCAACGGCACCGCGTATTACGGTAGTAAGTTCGCGCTACGTGGCATGACCGAATGCTGGCGAGCCGAACTTCGCCGCTACAATGTTCGCGTTTTCTTGATTAACCCCAGCGAAGTTCTGACGAATTTCTATCAATTGGCAGGCCTGCCCCAGAAACAAAATGAAACCAAACTGCGCGGGGAAGAGATCGCTTATATGGTGAAGGCCGCCCTGGAGATGGATGACCGGGGATTCGCGCCGGAACTCTCAATCTTCGCAACCAACCCTAAAGATTGACCTACCTTCTGAAGATAGGGCCAAAGGCCCTGGGCGAGGCCGAGGTCGGTCGTGCCGCAAGGGCTCAGCTGACGATTATGGAATCCTGATGTTCTGCAAAATCGGCGATGAGCTTTTCCAGCGAAGTAGATGGATGCCAGACTATTGTGGGAGCCGGAATGACCTCCAGGTCCTGCATCGGCCGCCTCCTCCGCCTTACCTTTCCGCGGATCTTTGGTGGGCCCTTTGTTTTCATGTATTTGACTGTATAGTTTGGCAAAGCAGTGGTGCCATACCGCAACCAGATTAAGCTCGCGGGCAGGAACGATTAAAGGGGCCCTCAAGCCGGTCCAAGCCCCCCTAAAAACGAAAAGCGACCCTGTAGGGCCGCTTTTCGCTGGGTACAAGTTGAGACTTGCTTACTTTGAGCCTGTGTCCGCTTTCTTAGAGGTCTTCGCTGATTTTTCTTTCTTGGCCGAAGACTTCTTCGCTTTCTTGGTGCTCTTTGTGGCCGCCGGTTTCTCCGTCGAGCCGGTAGACCCGGAGCCCGTTTGCGCAACCGCCAAGCCGGCGCCGAGCATCAAGGTCACAACCAACATCAGTAGCTTCTTCATGCATTCTCCTTCGAAGGTAGAGTCGCTGCCTAAAATCCTGTCCAGGGCGAGCTGCTCACGCGAGATTAGTGATATTAACCCTCTCAGTACAAGACAATTCTATGACTCGCGAGCGCAACTAGTTACGTGCTAGCGGCTTGCCGGTTTGCCCGCTGCCGGAGCTGCCGGTTTCGCAAATTTCGCGTCATCCAGCGGCACATTTACCTGAATGTCCGCCAATTCGGTGTTTGCCTTGCCGTCGGTCCACGTCGTTGTCCACCGGAAGGGCATTTTCACTCCACCGACCTCGCGATAGTCGGTATAGTCAACCTGGATCGGGTTCAGTCCTACCGGCGAATTCGTATACCGCACCTGCCGCAACAGCAGCCCGGTTTCCTTGTCAAAATACAACTTGACCGGAAAATCACCGCCGTCGCTTCCCTGGACGACCTCCGCCTCTCGGTCATTGATCGTGGTCGGAAAACCTACCACCCACCGGCTGAAGCTCTGTCTGATCCGCCCTGGGAAAGCGAGGTCGGCGTCGACTTTGACCGATTTCAGAAACTCTCCGGTCAATTGCAGCAGCGGTACCGGTCTTCCCGGTTCCGCCACCCAGCCGTTTCGCCCGTCGTAAGTTGTCGTCCAGTCACCATTAGATGTGTGAATGATGGTGACGCGTTGTCCGGGAGCCTTGGCCATGATTTCGATGGGACTTTTGTCCAGTTCCGCATAGCCTTGATAGCTGCCTTTCGCGACGAAACTGGTGATCGCGCTCAGGCGCTGCGCGCCGCCCAGCGCCTGAATGTATTTATCGATAATTTGATCTGCTGAGGGTTCTCCGCTCGCCGTTTCTGTAAGTAAATCCGGTTCTTCGGTTGTTGGCGCGCTGTATTGAAGCGCCAGGTCTGGAGTGACTTTGGGGAAATCTGTACCCCGATGACACGAGTAACACGTCAGTTTGCGTGCTCCCCCGAAGTAGCTTTTATTGATGGCATTCATCATCAGGATCATTTTTCGGGCCGTCTGCTTGTGCTCGTTGTCTTTGGCATACCCGGCCCAACTGCTCTCGTCGTCATGGCAGAATTCGCAGCTCTCGCCGATAGACGCCGAAAAGAACCCCATGGTCGCCAGGAACTGATTTTCGGGAATGCCTTTGAGTACTTGAATATTCTTGTAGACGTCTTCGGCCATCAACTCCTTCTGAGCAGAGGGTTGTGGTGTGGACGATTGGCCCGGATTTGCTGTTTGTGCACGTGCAACCGCGCCGGCCGCTGTGATTAGCAGAACACCCGCGATCAAAACCGAGCCGAGTATATGCTTTGTTGAAAGGTTCAATTCAGTTCCGACCTCCATAGTGATCAGGGCGCAACTCCCTCTACGATGAAGACGCGGCTGGTGGCTGAGCTGTGCCGGATCGGCTTGATGGCCTCATATTCGGCGGAATTTTCCCACGCGCGAGCCTTCTCCACGCTATCGAACGCGAGCACGACGAATCGGTCCTTCGGCGCCTGGCCTTCTACCGCCTCAATCTTCCCGCCCCGAACCAGATAATGCCCGCCGTAGGGCTTCAGTGTGTCCGGAACTTTCGCACCATATTTCTGGAACGTAGCCGCGTCGTGCACATCGACTTCCGCGATCACATAGCCCGGCCCCTTCTTTGCTTCCTGCGCGTGAATGGCCATAGTGCCCAGTACACCCAGGATGGCGCCTGCCAGCAGTGCCAATCCCACTTTATAATTCGCTCTCATGCAATTCTCCTCGTGAATGTGAACCCAGGTAATTCCGTTATCAAAGTTCGATCCGACCTGCCGCTCGCACCGACCTGTATTCCCGGTGCCTATTCACGGCTTCCCGCGGCGATGCTACACCAATTCGGCATACATCTGAAAGAGCGAGGGCGATAGAAGGGAGAGTCGAATCGCTACTTCTTCACAAATCTCCGAAAGTTAAGCGTGTTGGTGAAGCCGCCGTACACATTGCCGCCATCGTCTGCGGCCACGGCCTCGAGCGTATTGCCTTCCGGCCAGGGAATAAACGCGATGACCCTGGCGTCATTGACCTTACCGATGCGGATGCCTTGCTTGAATCCCGGATTCGTCTTGTCTGTCGAGGTAGAATCGGAGACGTAGATCATGTTCTTCTTGTCGATGAAAATTCCGCTCGGCCGCCCGAACTGCCTCCATTCCGCGAGGAAGTTGCCATCTAGATCGAAGATCTGAATACGGCTGTTCCCGCGATCGGCGACAAACAGCCGGCCCGCCGCATCCATGGCCAGCCCGTGCGGCGTATCAAACTCTCCGGGTCCGGAACCTTTCTTGCCCCACGCCTTGATGAACTTTCCGTCTTTCGTCAACTTCACAATACGGGCATTGGTATCTCCGCCGTGACCATCCGCCACAAAAATGTCGCCATTTCGCGCAACCAAAACATCCGACGGCCCGTTAAATGTATCCGGAGTATCGCCCGCGACTCCCGGTTTGCCCAGCGTCATCAGCAGTTTGCCTTTTGGGCTGAACTTCATGACCGTCTCGCCCTTGCCGTTTTTTGCCTTGCCGTCGCATACCCAGATGTTGTCATCGTGATCGACGAAGATGCCGTGTGGATAATTGAACATCCCCGCGCCAAAGCTGCTCACGAGCTTCCCGGTGGCGTCGAATTTCATGATTGGATCGAGATTGGAACCGGAGCAAGCATCCGCCGTTCCGCAGCGATCAAAGACCCACACGCTCTTGCCGTCGCGATCGATATCTACTCCGATCGCTGCGCCCCATTTCCGTCCAGCCGGCAGCTTGGCCCACCCTTCGTCCACGCGGTACGGATTCGGTGCGGAATTCGGATCGGCGTCGGACCGCGCGAAGCCTTTCGGCAGCGTCTCCGGCAGAATCGCGATGGCCGCAAGCAGGGCAAGCCCCGCAGCGCACCGAATTCGATTTATTTTTCGCATGAGCCCCTCCGTTCCGCCGCCTTTTCCATCTTCTGCATCCTGGTCCGTTGCATCGCCGAAAAATATGTTCTGATCCGAGGAAGTTCGCTGTCACTTCCGTGAGGCGAACGAGCAGGGATCTGCTTTTGCCTGTCGCCTTGGCTGCTGTCTTATTGCGGCGGCAGCGAGCCCAAATACGCGGAAATCGAAATGATGTCGTCCTCCGACAGGTTCGCCACCACTTTTTTCATCAGCGCCGCCTCTTTTCCCGCGCTCGAACCGTTTTGCATGTAGATGAGCTGGCGTGCGATATACACCGGCTGCAGACCAGCCAACCGCGGCACTTCGCCCAATCCCTTCAAATCGTCGCCATGGCAGATCGCGCACTCAATCGTTTTGGCTTTTCCGCCCGTTTTCACTAGCGCTGCTCCTTTTGCGATGCTCCCCGGCGGAACGTAAGCGGTATAGCCGGAATGCGGGTCGCGATAGGCCGTGAGCGCTACGTCGTTCGGAGTTTCGATAATGCGACGGCCGATTGGCTCCGTGCCGCCCTCCGGACTCAAAACCCGGTGCCGCGCATCGATGCTGACGTACGTTTTCGGCGGTGTGGCCGTCTCGATCACTTTCACCCACGGAATCGGCTTAATAGCCTCAAAATATTCCGCGGCCTGCCGCACATCCTCGTCCGAAACGTTTTTTGCGATCGGGCCCATGCGTTCATTATCTTTGCGTGCACCGCTTTTGAAGTACTCCATTTGGCGGATGATGTACTCGGCGGGCATCCCGGCGATATCGGCTGATTCCGGATGGCCCTGGCCGGACATCAGGTGGCACGTCCCGCACACGGCCCCCGCAGGCGCATTCGGGCCTTTGACGATGCGCGGTGCCGCCGGATGTTCGTCGGGAAACCAGTCAGGTGGCTCGGTAGTGCTGCGGACTTGCGAGGCGTCGTATTCCTTTCCGCTGCCCGGCACGTGTATCGTGCCCGTCATCTTCGGAAGCGGCGGCTGATGCTTATCGGGAATGTTGTAAGCCCAGTCCGGCAGGCCGTTGGGAATTGCCGTGGGCATCTGCGCTTGCGCAAATGCAATCAATCCGATCAGTGTCACGCAAAGCGAAGCAACGGGCGCCGCACCGGTCCATTTGCTCATAGAATTCGCTCCGAATGTAGGCTTTGGGTGTCGTAGAGCATACACCTTCGGGTACTTCAGTGTTCCTTGTGATGGGAATTCGTCAGCTTCCGCCCTTGAGTTTGATCTCCCCGGTTTCGCCTTTTACTTCGATGGTCGTGCCAAAGGGCTTTGACTGCTCGGCCATGCGTTGCAGGATGTACCCCGCTCTCGCGCCCATCGCAGGAGACGGCAATCCGCGCGTATCCAGAAATTGGTTATTGGTATACGGATTGTGCATGTCGGCTTGGCCTTCACCCGCATAGTTCAGCACAATCGGCCGCAGCGACACAGATTTGAGTATTTTCGTTTGGCCTCGGCCCTCAAATTCCACGTAAGCAACCGCACTCTCCCAAGCGATAGGTTCGTCGATATAAGAGATCGTCGGCGGCACGTTATAAACAAAGTTGCCCAAATCGTAGAAGATGGGCCGCCCATGATAGATCTCAACCCCATGCAACAAAGGCGCCCCATGCATGACGATGACGTCCGCGCCCGCGTCGATCTCCTGATGCGTCCATTTGACCAGCCATTCATTCGGAGCCAGCCGTTCCGGCATTCCTTCGGTGAAAATTGTCGCGAACGAATGGTTTCCGAATACGTGATTGTGTTGATAGACGACAACAAAGTCTGCGTGCTGGCGGGCATCTCGAATATTTTGCAGAATGCGCTGCGCATCTTCCGGATTTGGAGTGTTCGGCCCGGCACCGGGTAAATCCTGCGTAGACTCGTTCTCCTTTTCGCCTGCTTCGACCCGCAGTTCGTTTACACCCGGCCGGTTTGCCGTGGCACTTGCGTCGGGGGCGATCAAGCCCGAAGCGCTCGCGACCAACGCGATCGTACCCTTCGCCGTATGCAGATAACCCGGCGCCGCGGCCTCAGCCAGGTTGTTTCCGGTTCCGGCATGGACGATGCTTCGCTTGTCGGCTTCCCGCACTGTGTTCTGAATGCCGGTCGCCTTGAGGTCGAAAGCGTGATTGCCGGATAACGCCACGAGATTAAATCCGAAAGTCTTCAGCGCATCGAGCGCTTCCGGAGGAGTAAGAAATCCGCGCCCTTCGTGCGTCGCTTCCCCTTTTTCGGCAACGGCGGCCTCGAGGTTTGTAAAGATCACGTCGCCCTTGAGCAGTCCTTGAATAATCGGGACTTCGGCCGGCGCGGTGGAACGCATATCTGATCGCATCATCGATTGTCCGGTCACAGTGATGGTGATGGTATTCGACTGCGGCCATACCGCGGCGCTGATCGCGCCTAAGATCGCAATCACCAGCGCGAAACGCGCTGTTCGCAAAAGCCCGCCGAAGTGTTTCTCGAGGATTGCCATGGAATTTGTCCCTCCGCCGTAGCATGAATGGAACTTACACTATCGTTGGATTTTCGTAATTACAAGTGCTAGCGCGCTGCTGACACTTTCTCGGCCATCGCTCTATTAACTCCACCTACTCCTGTACGGACGGACAGCTATTCGTCAGAACATGACTGTCACTCGCACACCTTTGCCTGCAAACGTGCCGTTGCTATGGTGGGTTGACGCGCTGGCGCGTCGTACTCAATGTAAAGGAGCGCGGATGTCTACCAGCCTCAGAACTTCCGCGGCGGCGTTCTTCATTTTCTTTGGTCTCGGCAGCGGAGTTTCGCTGGCGCAGGCCGTCAAAACCGACCGCCTTCCGGTTTCTTCGAATGCGATCAGTCCCGTAACCGCGAGCGTTGCTCAGCAATCATTAGTTGATGCGCGGCTCGGTTCCGAGCAACTCGATCAAAAAATCAACGATGTGTACCAGGAAGTCGTGAAGGTCCACATGCAGGGGGAGTACAGCGAAGCAGTAGACATGTATCGATCGGTGGTCATTCCCATGGCCGAACAATACCCTCCGGCGTGACGAGGGGGAAATTTCTGTTTCTCGGCTACAGAGGCTTGGGAAATTGCTATTTGGCCATGTCACGGTTCACCGAGGCTGAGGAGACATTTCAGAAGCTTTTTGAATATCTGCCGGTCTGGCCTGGCCTGGACGATTCCGGCTATCCGTTGAATTTCGCCTCGATTGCCATGGCTCGCATTGGTGAGCGGCGCTGGAACGCCGCCGAAGAATCCCTGCAGAAGGCTGTCGCGATTTTCGATGACCAGATTGGCCGCGCCGACAATTCAAGTGCAGCCTCGCCGCTGAACGTACGTGCCAAAAGGCTGCGGCTTTCGGAGGACATGGCTCTAAACCTTTTCGGAGTCGTCTACTTCCGCGAGCAGCGTTATACTGAAGCGCTCACGGTATTAGATCGCGCCTATCGTCAGGCAACTGAGTTCGGCGCGCCGGGGGACGTCGTGGCTCAAATCGTGGAAGACGCCCGCGCTGTTTCTATAACAGCGAATGATGCCGATGCGATTGCCATCTGGTCCAGTCGCGCGTCTGAGGTTTCCAACTGATTATCGCAAGCCTGCCTGCGTAACGCCCTGGGTCTGCAATTGAGGCTTGAAATGCGGCGCTAAACCCGGTACAGTAGCCGGCGATGATTTCCCGCACCATGAATCCCGCTTGCTGCCAGATGTGTTGTTGCATCTGTTGTACTCCGTCCCATTCTGGCGTGGCGAGGTGCGCGGGCTAGCAATATAGTTTAAAACCGTCGGCTCCTGACCCACCGCCAGAGATTAACTGGCTGGTGGGTTTTGTGTTTTTGGGCCGAATTTTCGACCAAGGTTCTGGGCATGACGAACGCGACAGAAGAGGTCGTTAGCACGGCGGTAAGACGAAGCCTGACTCACCTGAAGAGCCTCGAGGCTGAGAGCATTTACATTCTCCGCGAGGCTGCGGCCGAGTTTGCGCGGCCTGTGATGCTTTATTCCATCGGCAAGGATTCCTCCGTGATGCTGCGATTAGCCCAGAAGGCATTTTTCCCCGGGAAAATTCCTTTTCCACTGTTGCACATCGATACCAGTTACAAGTTTCCGGAAATGATTGCTTTTCGCGACAGCTACACACGCGAAATCGGCGCCAGACTGATCGTTCATCAGAATCATGAAGCTCTCGCCCAAGGTACCAATCCCTTCGTGCTGGGCACGCAAAAATGCTGCGGTCTGCTGAAGACTAAAGCGCTCCTCGATGCCCTGGCCGAAGGCGGTTTTGATGCGGCATTTGGCGGCGCCCGCCGTGATGAGGAAAAATCGCGCGCCAAAGAACGAATCTATTCCTTCCGCGACTCGCTCGGGCAATGGGATCCCAAAAATCAGCGCCCGGAGCTGTGGAATATCTTCAACTCCCGAATCAACAGAGGCGAGAGCATCCGCGTCTTTCCTCTCTCGAATTGGACCGAACTCGATGTGTGGCTCTACATCTACACGGAAGAAATTCCCATCGTCCCCCTCTATTTCGCGCAGGAGCGCTCCGTCGTCATCCGCAATGGCACCATCGTATTGATCCATTCGGAAAATGATCTGCATCCGGGCGAGCGCCCGCAGATGTTGCGCTGCCGCATGAGATCGCTCGGATGCGTGCCGTGCACCGGGGCGATTCGTTCGGAAGCCGATACGCTGCCCAAAATCATTGAGGAGATGTTCTCCTTCCGTCGCTCCGAGCGCGAAAACCGCGCCATCGACCATGACGAAGAAGGTTCGATGGAACTGAAGAAGCGGGAAGGCTATTTCTGATGACCGTCGCAATCCAAGCCCAACGCGAGAGTTTGTCTTCGATCGTGGAGCATCACCTGCAGAAGGATTTGCTTCGCTTCACGACCGCCGGCAGCGTCGATGACGGCAAATCGACCCTGATCGGGCGCCTGCTGCACGATTCCAAGGCGGTTTACGAAGACCAATTAGCTTCGGTGCGGAACAGCCGATTCAACCGCTCCGGCGGTCCCATTGATTTCGCCTTGCTTACCGACGGGCTGCGTGCTGAACGCGAACAGGGCATCACCATCGATGTTGCTTACCGCTATTTCGAAACGCCTCGACGAAAGTTCATCATCGCCGACACGCCGGGCCACGAACAGTACACCCGCAATATGGCCACCGGCGCGTCTACCGCCGATCTCGCGGTCATCCTCGTGGACGCAACGCGCGGCTTGTCACCGCAGACTCGGCGCCACGCCTACATCGCGTCCTTGTTGGGAATTCCCAATGTGGTCGCCGCTATCAACAAAATGGATCTGCTCGATTTTCGCGAGGACGTCTTTTTGGCTCTGGAGGACGAATTCCTCATGCTCGCGCGCCAGTTGGAAATCGACAACGTCGTCTGCATTCCGATCAGCGCGCTTGCCGGCGACAATGTCGTCCACCGCGCCGGCCGCATACCCTGGTACCAGGGCCCGGCGCTGCTGGAGCACCTCGAAAGCGTTCCGCCTCGGCCCGGAACAGGCGACGATGCGCTGCGATTCCCAATTCAATACGTGCTCCGCCCTGACGCGAACTTTCGAGGATTTTCAGGCCAGGTCGCCGGTGGCGTGATTCGTCCCGGCTCGCCTGTTCTGGCTCTTCCTTCACGCCGGCAAACCCGCGTGCGTTCCATCGCCGCCTACGACGGCGACGAAACCGAAGCCTTCGCTCCCATGTCGGTCACGTTAACGCTGGAAGACGAGATCGACCTCAGCCGCGGCGACATGCTCGTATTGCCCAGTGATCCGCCTGCGGTTTCTCGCAGATTCGAAGCGATGGTGGTCTGGTTTGACGCGAATCCGCTCGTGCTCGGCCGAAACTACCTGATCAAGCACAACGTGCGCTCATCTCGCGCAAAGGCCACGAATATTCGTTTCCGCATCAATATGCACACTCTTGAAAAAGAATCCACCCGCGAACTGCGGATGAACGACATCGCCTCGGTTGAATTCGAGGCTGCGAATCCGCTGTTTTTCGATCCGTACTCGCGCAATCGTGCTACTGGCAGCCTCATCCTCATCGATCCTCTTTCGAATGCCACTGTTGCTGCCGCGATGATTCAATCGGATCTCTCCACTTTATCGGAGCGAGCCCGCGAATCGCACCAGCCGCTGTGGCAGGCGCCGATTACGCCCGAAGATCGCTGGCAGCGCCACGGCCATAAACCGGGTCTGATTCTGGTGCGAAACCGTCCCACACTTGCCGCGCATCTTGAACGCGCGCTTTTCGATGAGGGCTTCGAAGTCGTGCAGTTCGCGGCGGCTGATCTTGCGGCGGCGCATGCGCATTCGACATTGGAATTGGCGCACTCCGCCGGTCTCGTCGTGATTCTGTCTGCCGAATCGAGCCAACAACCGGAACTCCAGCGACAGTCAATTGCCGCTGCCGCCAGCTTTGAATTTGTTTTCGATCTTGCCGAGCGGCCGTTGCCGGCCGATGACGGCGATGCTGTTGCTGCCGTGCTCTCGCTCGTTGATGTTTTGCGCGTAGAGCACAACTGAGGATGCCCATGGAGCTAGTCCAAAATCGCGTGACTGACTTGCAGGCCGAAGCCGAATGCTGGAGCGCGCAGGAAATCCTGCGCTGGGGGCTTTCCGAATTCGGCCAGTCCCTGGCGCTCGCTTCGAGTTTTGGCGCCGAAGACGTCGTCCTGATCCACATGGCTTCGCGCATCTCGAATTTCCGCATCTTCACCCTCGACACCGATTTTCTTTTCCCCGAAACCTATGCGCTGATCGACCAAATCGAAGCGCGTTATGGGATCACCGTTGAACGCACGCGATCCGAGATCACTCCCGAAGCACAGGCCGCCCAATACGGGCCCGCGCTGTGGACTTCACGTCCGGATGCCTGCTGCCAGTTGCGCAAGGTCGAGCCACTCAAAAAGAAGCTTGCGAACTTCGCTGCCTGGGTCACCGGCATCCGCCGCGATCAGGCGCCCACCCGTGCGAATACGCGCAAGCTCGAGTGGGACTCAAAGTTCGAGCTGGTGAAGCTGAACCCGATCGTTGATTGGAATTCGTCCCAGGTGTGGGATTACATCCGCGCGAATGATGTGCCTTACAACCCTCTCCACGATCGCGATTACCCGAGTATCGGGTGCACCTATTGCACACGGCCGGTGAAGCCCGGAGAAGATTCGCGCGCGGGCCGCTGGTCCGGATTTGCCAAAACCGAGTGCGGGCTGCACATCAAGGATTGAGGTAAGCGATGTTTTTTGTCATCGGATTCGTCATTGCGCTGGCGGTAGGCCTCACCGGGATCGGCGGCGGGAGCTTTACCGTGCCCGCGCTGATTCTTTTCGCCGGGCTCGCGCCCAAGACGGCCGTAGGCACCGCCTTCATTTTTGCCGGTGTGCTCAGGCTGATCGTGGGGCCGCTTTATCTTTGGGGCAGGCAGGTACGCGGCGCATACGTTTGGAACTTGTTGAAAGGCGCTGCCCCGGGTCTGTTGATTGGCACGTTTCTCCTGCGCTTATTGACTGACACGCAAACGAACGCCTTTCTCGTCATCGCGCTCGGTTTTCTCCTGGCCGCTTCTTCCGCTCTGACGTTTATTCGCTCGCTCCACTATCCCGCCTTCGCGCGAAAAAATGCGCGCTGGCTACCCTGGCTTGCGCTGCCGATCGGAATCGAGTCCGGATTTTCCTCTGCTGGCGCGGGAGCGCTCGGCACGGTGCTCCTGCTGAACTATTCGGAGATGAGCCCGGCGGAAGTGGTGGGAACCGATATCCTCTTCGGTCTCGTGCTCGCCGCCATCGGCAGCGCCATTCACATTGGATTTGGTTCGGTCAGCTTCGCCACGTTGCTGCAATTGCTTGCCGCCGGCGTTCCCGGCGTGTTGCTTGGATTCATCCTCGCTCGGCGAGCGCCCGCGCCAAAGCTCAAATCCGCCATCGCTCTGATTGCCATTCTCGCCGGAATGCAGTTGGTTTGGACGGGCAGCCGTTCGCTCGTACTGGCATCAGCGCAACCCGCAGCAAAATCGGCAGCGCCTTCTTCGGCCGGGGCTTCTGGGCCTCAATTCGTTCTTCCAGCGGGTCCAACCCTTACTCGAGCAAATCGCTAAGCAAACGGAAGATGCGATCGGGCGAGACGCCGAGCTCATCCGCCGTGCGGCCTGAGCGGTTTACCCAGTAGGTGCGGAAACCGAAAGCCTTTGCTCCCGCGACATCAAAGAAATTCGAAGAAACAAATCCGATCTCCTCCTTCTCCACTCCTATTTTTGTCACCGCCAATTCGTAGGCGGCGGCACTCGGTTTATACGTTTTCACCTCGTCCACGCTGATGACGTGGCGAAACATCCGCTCAACTCCCGCGTTTCTCACCATCTCCTCGAGCATCATCGGGCTGCCATTCGAAAGAATCGCCAGCGGCACGCTTGAAAGTTTTTCCAGTGCTCGTTTAGCTTCGCCGAATAGGGGCAATTTCAAATACATCTCCATTAGGTTGCGCTGGCGTTTTGCATCCAGCGTTAACTTCATTGCAGCGCAGGTGGCGATCAGCGCGTCCCCGGTGATCTTCCAGAAATCCTCATATCGATGCATCAGCGAGCGCAACCAGGTGTACTCGAGTTGCTTCGCGCGCCAGCCGTTACTCACCCCCAAACCTTTTCCTGGAAAGACCCGTTCCGCTCCATCGCTCAGCGACCCAACGTCAAACAGGGTGCCGTATGCATCGAAAACAAGCGCTTTGATCGATTTCACTTGCCTTCCTTTCGCGCTCAACCTGCCCGGTGCTTATCCGTGTCGAACGCCAGTGGACCCCAATCAGGTGATAGTATTGGACGCCAGAATCAAACTCTGGGGCACATCTGTACCACTTGGAAGAACGTCCGCGTCGATAGCAGGTGAAACATGAAAATGGCGTTGAAGATTATCGGAGTGATCGCGATTTGTGTCGTGCTGTTGCTGATCACACTGCGCATCACCGGCTTCGAACCGGAAGCGTGTGCCAGCGCTAGCATGTCCTGGAGGTGCCGCGTGCCAGGTTTGTGGCTGAAGGGAACTCTGGTAACCGCGCCTGTCGGGGACTGGGCGTTCACCGACCAGATTCCCACGATCAAAGTGCAGACCCGTGATCGATTCGGATTACCGCATTCCATCGCAACGTACTGCGTGGCCTACAATGGACAGCTCTATCTGACTTCTGTTTATGCGCCCGGGCTGCCGCCGTACCCGCATGGCCGCCACTGGAATGAAAACGTAGCACGCGATCCGCATGTGCGCCTCAAAATCGGAGATAACTTATACGATCGCACGCTGGTTTATGTCACCGATCCCGATTTGCGCGCGGCCGTGATTCAAAACAAAAGGAAAAAATACCCGCAGCAAGTCATCCCGCCGGGCGCCTACATCAATATCTTTCACGTCATTGCGAATGACGAACGCATCCCCGACTAACGCTTCAGGCCTAGCGGGGTGCGATTTAAATCCGGCCTCCAGCGCGGCATTAACTTAAACCGCCGCTGAGCTCCGGATCCCTCAGAATGATGGCGTTGAGAGGCCATAATGACGTTTTCGAGAATCATCTGGATCGTCCTTGATAGCGTGGGGGTTGGCGCTTTGCCCGACGCGGATCAGTACGGCGACACCGGCCGGAACACTCTCAGACACATCGCGGAATCGCGTCCGCTACAGATTCCAAATCTCGTCCGGTTGGGGCTGGCGAATATCGAGCCCCTGGCGCACTTACCGGCCGACACCCATCCGTGCGGTTGTTACGGAAAAGGCGCGACGCGTTCGCCGGGGAAAGATACGACCACAGGGCATTGGGAGATGGCGGGAATCTGGCTGGAGCAGGCCTTTCCAGTTTACCCGGAGGGATTCCCGCGAGACGTAATGGAGCAATTCGAGCGAGCGATTGGACGCAAGACGTTAGGGAACAAGGCGGCGAGCGGTACAGAAATTATTAAAGAACTCGGCGCCGAGCACATGCGCACCGGCTTTCCCATCGTATACACATCGGGAGACAGCGTTTTTCAGATTGCAGCGCATGAGGACGTGGTTTCGGTCGCCGAGCTTTACCAATACTGCGAGGTCGCGCGGAGAATTCTCGACGGGCGGCACCGCGTCGGCCGCGTGATTGCCCGGCCATTTACAGGGCCGCCTGGGGATTTCCGGCGCACCGAGCGGCGCCACGACTATGCTGTGGATCCGCCGCAGCCGATGTTGCTGGACGTGCTGGCGGAGCGGGGCGTGCCTTTATTGGAGATCGGGAAAATTCACGACATTTATCATGGCCGAGGCAGAGGAAGCTTCGTTCCCACGAAAAACAACGCCGACGGCATGAAACAGCTGCGCCTTGCTTTGGCCTGCCAGTCGATGGGACTGATTTTTGCGAACTTGGTTGATTTTGACATGCTGTACGGGCATCGGAAAGATGTGGAGGGATTTGCACGCTCGCTCGAGCAGTTCGATTCCGAACTTGCGCCGCTGCTGTTGGGGCTGGAACGATCTGACCTGCTGCTGATTACTGCGGATCATGGCTGTGATCCCGATCCGCGATGGCCGACCACCGACCATTCGCGGGAGTATGTGCCGATTTTGGCATACGGCCCGAGAGCGCAGCATGGCCGGAATGTTGGTGTGCGCGCCACGCTGGCGGACATGGGGCAGACCGTGGCGGAGAATTTTGGCGGGAAGATTCCCCGCGGGACGAGCTTTTTAGCAGAGATTAGTACCGCGTAAGCCACGGCGCCAGACGGGAGCCGGCCAAAGGCCCGGAGTTACGTTAGTCAAAACGAGATAAAAAGAAAAAGAAGAAGTAGAAGTAGAAAGATCTCTCGCTCGTGTTAATCGGATGCTCAGTTGCCAGGATTGGCGCTGCTGGCGAGCGCCGGACCACGGGCGTAGTAGCCGGTGCGGGTACGGACCTGGAGTTTGCCCCAGCCGCGCTGCGGAGCGACGCCGACTTGTACTGTGCGATACGAGCCGTCCCGGGCGGCGTTGGTCGGATAATAGGCCACGGTGTATTGGTTGCGGATGTCACGGGCAATTTCCGCGCAGATAGCCTGAGTATCGGCCACGTTTTCAGGGAAGAAGGCCAGACCACCGGTAGAAGTAGCAAGTTCGGTCAGGGCGCGACGCGCCTTTTTCATGTCGCCACGATTGTGCTTGATGTCGTCGTCGCTGAAGATACCCACAGCATAAATCAAGGCGTCGGAGCGCTGCGCTTCCTGTACGGCATTGGCAAGTGTGCGGCGGCTGGCGTTATCCACCCCGTCGGTGACGACCAGCAGAACCTTCTTATCCTTCGCACCCTTCTTGAGATGGTCGAGCGAGCCGATGACAGCGTCGTACAGAGCTGTGCTGCCGCGGGCATCGATGCGTTCGAGAGCGTCCTTCATTTCGCTGATATCGCTGGTGAAGTCGTGGACGGTATCGAGATAGAAATCGTCGTTGAAGTTGACCACAAAGGCTTCGTCCTGAGGATTGCTGGTTTTGACGAGTGTTAGGGCAGCGGCGTTCACTTGCGGCCTTTTGTCGCGCATGCTGCCGCTATTGTCGATCACCAGGCCCATGCTGACCGGGACGTCTTCCTGACTGAAGACCGAGATTTTCTGGTCGACCTTGTCTTCCATGACGTGAAAGTCGCCCTCTTTCAGCCCTGGAACAAATTGCCCGCGATCATTGAGAACGGAGACGTGCAGGACAACAAGGCTTACATCTTTCTTAATGGAGTAATCCGGTCCTTCGATGGGCGCTCGCGGCGGGGCCGGCTGGGAGGGGCGCTGGGCATGCAGCAAAGGAGCCGCACAAGCGACGATGAGGGCGGCTATAGACAACAGAGAGAGCGCGGGCCGACTATTGAGCCGGCGCGTAGTATCCCGTCTTTGCGTAAACGTTGAGTGGCGGAAGCCCTTTGGGCGCAAGCAGCTTGACTTTAATCTTGCGCCAAGTCCCATTGTGTCGCGTGTCGCTTGGTTTGTATCCGAGGACATATTGGTTGCGCAGCTCCATTCCAATTTTGGCGGCAATATCGGGCAAATCACCCAAGCTGGAGACAGGGAAGACGCGGCCGCCCGTCATTTCGGCGAGTTCCGAGAGCAGGCTGGGACCGTAACGCTCCTCGGTGGTTCGCCCCATGTCGTTGACATCGAAAACTCCCATGGCATAGAGCTGGCAATCGGCTTCTTTCAGGAAGTTCCGGATGTCCGCTTCATTGTAGCGACTATGATTATCGCCCCCATCGGAGATGATCAGCAAGGCACGCTTGCCGTTCTTTGCACCCCGCATCTGGCTCAGGCCGAGATAGATGGCATCGAGGAGCGCGGTACGGCCTTTGGCGATAGTGAACATCATGCGGCTTTCGAGTTCCTCGATGTTTGAGGTGAAGCGGCTGGTCAGTTCGGCGCGATCATTGAAGCTGACGAGAAAGAATTCGTCACGCGGATTGGCGGTACGCATGAACTGAATGGCTGCCTGGCGGGCCTTGTCAACTTTGTCGGCCATGCTGCCGCTCATATCGAAGATCAGGCCGATGGAAATAGGAACGTCTTCGCTGGAGAAGGTGGAGATTTCCTGCTCCACGCCATCTTCGTAAACCTTGAAATTTTCCTTGTCGAGGCCGGTCACCAGCCGGCTATATGGATCCGTGACGGTCACATTAACCAGCGCCATCTCGACATTCATTTTGATGCCGGCGGACTTTTTCATCTCCGCCTGTGGAGCGGAATTGGGGGGCTCGGGACCGTTGACCTGCGCGAAGAGCGGTGCTGTCGACAGACCTGCGGACACAATCAGTGCCAGGAGAGCGACGTACGGCAGCCGTTGTCTCTTACTCATTGCTCTGAAACCCCCATCCCGGACCTGCCGGGTGGCTGCGGGGTAAATCCCGGCCATTCTAGCACTCCGAGCGGCAGGCGCAACCTTGCGCTTTCTGTAGATGCCCTCAATACTCCCGGTATCGCCGCCGACATCGGATACCGCATCTGGCGCAACGCCTGCAGTCGCGCGCGTTATGCTAGCATCGTTGCGACGGGCATCCACTCGTGTGATGAAACGAAAACAAAATAGAGACAATTTGCAGACAGCGAGATTATTAAGCTTTGCAGTGACACTCCAGGCGAATGGCGGGCTCCGCTGTTCCGGCGCCGAGATTGTACCCCACCGCATGCAAAGTCGGCACGGTCGGGGACGCCGCACGAGATTCCTCATGCTCGCCAAAGTGCGCGATCTCCGCGCGGCTCGAAGCGGGAGATGCGGAAATCCCACCTCAACGCACGCAAACCCGGCGTGCGTTAGGGACTCCGGAAATCGCGCTGGCTCGTCTTCGGAATAACCAGGGAAGGGGCGTATCAGAGTCAGCTTCAATAGAGAGTATCAGCGATGAACGTTCTGGCTGTCATTCCGGCACGCTACAGCTCGACCCGATTTCCGGGGAAGCCGCTCACTTCGATTGCGGGAAAGCCGATGATCGAGCGCGTGTGGGAACGCGCGCGCAGCGCGAGCCTGGTTTCCAAAGTCGTCGTGGCGACTGACGACGAGCGCATCGCGAATGCGGTCAAATCATTTGGGGCGGAAGCCGTGATGACCCGAGCGGATCATCGCTCGGGTACGGAAAGAGTCGCCGAGGTCGCCATAGCTCATCCCGAGGCGGAAATCGTGATCAACGTGCAGGGCGACATGCCGCTGATCGAACCGGCGGCAATCGATGCCGCCATCGAGGCGGTCAGCGCAGACGAGGAAGTGCGGGTGGGAACGCTCGCCGTGCCGATCACAAGTCCCACCGACATCATGGACCCCAATGTCGTCAAAACCGTGCTGGATTTCGACGGCAACGCGCTCTATTTTTCGCGCGCGCCCATACCGTGGGTGAGGGATCGGCAAGATTCGGTGCATGCGAACTTTCTGAAGCATTTGGGACTTTATGTTTTCCGGCGCGAGGCTTTGCTGGAATTCGCCACGTTTCCGCAGGGCGACCTGGAGCGCATCGAACAGCTCGAACAGCTCCGCTGGTTGGAGAATGGTTACCGCATTCGCGTGGCGGAAACCGAATACAAAACTGTGGAAGTCGACACGCCGGAAGATGTGAAGAGAGTGGAGCAGCTTCTGGCCGGCGCCGCCGGCGCGCGCTGACCCGCCGATCTCGTTGTTATATCCGCGCAGGACCCTTTATCCCCGCCTAGTGGCTCTGGACTTCGCGGCTGGATTTTCGTAAGATTCGTCGTGCCCCTCGAAAGCGCCGCAATCCTTGACTTTATTGCCTGTTTATTCCTGAAGACGCAGTATCAATGTGCAAAGGTGTCCATTCTTGCCTTCCAGGAGACATCAAGAGAGCCGTGAAAACCTGCGAAAGCGCGGATTTTAGCGGAGATTCGAAAAGAGTCGCTTCAAAGTATATCTTTGTAACCGGCGGCGTGGTTTCCTCCCTGGGCAAAGGCGTCGCCGCGGCTTCGATCGGCTGCCTGCTCGAAAGCCGCGGCCTGCGAGTTACTCTCCAGAAATGCGATCCTTACCTGAACGTCGATCCGGGGACGATGAGTCCGTATCAGCACGGCGAAGTCTATGTCACCGATGACGGCGCCGAGACTGATCTCGACCTGGGACATTACGAGCGCTTCACATCGGCAAAGCTGACCCGCGATAACAATTGGACCACTGGGCGAATCTACGAAACGATTCTTTCGAAAGAGCGCCGCGGCGATTTTTTGGGCAAGACGGTGCAGGTCATCCCGCACGTGACGGATGAGATCAAGGCGGCGTTTCGCAAAGTGGCGCATGATGTGGACGTGGTGATCGTGGAGATTGGCGGCACCGTGGGAGATATCGAGTCGCTGCCGTTTCTCGAAGCCATCCGCCAGATGCGGCTCGAACTGGGACCGGAAAATACGATTTTCGTGCACGTCACGCTGGTGCCCTTCATCGCCACGGCAGGCGAACTCAAGACCAAGCCGACGCAACACAGCGTCAAGGAGATGCTCAGCATCGGCATTCAGCCGGATATTCTGCTGTGCCGCAGCGACCGACCGCTGCCGCACGACATGAAGGCGAAGATCGCGCTTTTCTGCAATATCGCCGAGGAATGCGTGGTGACGGCGCGCGACGTGGATACGATCTACGCGGTGCCGGTCAGCTTGGCCTCTGACGGGCTGGATGAGCAGATACTGCGGCTTTTGAAATTGCAGGCAGCGCCGCGGGATATGAGCCGCTGGCTGGGACTGCTCGACAATATGGAGCATCCGCGCGGCGAAGTGCGCATTGGTGTGGTCGGCAAATACGTGGCGCTCGAAGATGCATACAAGAGTTTGCGCGAAGCGCTGATGCACGGCGGTTTGCCGCATCACATGCGCACGGTGATCGAGTGGATCGAGGCGGAGGAGATCGATTCGCTCGACACAGCAGCGCGCCGACTGGCTCACGTGGACGGCGTTCTCGTCCCCGGCGGATTCGGCAAGCGAGGCATTCAGGGAATGATTTATGCCATTCAGTTCGCGCGGGAGCGGAAGGTTCCGTACTTCGGCATCTGCCTGGGCATGCAATGCGCCACGATTGAATATGCGCGCAACGTGGCGGGACTCGCGGAAGCAAACAGCACCGAATTCGATGCGCATACGCCGCATCGCGTGATCTACAAGCTCCGGGAACTGCTGGGCGTGGATGAGATGGGCGGGACCATGAGGCTGGGAGCGTGGCCTTGCCGCATCGAGGCAGGTTCTTTTGCGAATCGCGCTTATGGCGCGCTGGAGATCACCGAGCGCCATCGCCACCGCTATGAATTTAACCGCGACTATGAGGAACGGCTCACGGCGGCCGGTTTACGCATCACTGGCCGTACGCCGGATGGTTCCTACGTCGAGATCGTGGAAGTTGCGGACCACCCCTGGTTTTTGGGTTGTCAATTTCATCCCGAATTCAAGTCGAAACCGCTGGCGCCGCATCCGCTCTTCGCCGCGTTTGTCGGCGCGGCCAGCCAAAGGCAGCGCGCTGAAGGCGGCATAGCCGCCGAGCGCGTTCCCGCCGCAGTTCAAGCCGCCAAGCGAAGCTGACGCCTGGCTTTGCATCCGCTGATTGCAAATCGGCAACGTCCCGCATAGGCTTAGGCCGCCGATCGATGGCGCACGGTTTAGAATTGGCGCTGTTTGCATCGGATGCGAAAGAGATTCAAATTGAACTGCGGATCCCTCGTTGTTTGCCCTCATGAAGACATGAAGGCAAACTGCCTCGGGATGACAACGAATACGCTGTTTCGGGGTGATGACAACCAATAAAAAGACTCAGAGCTTCTATGGCGCAGCGATCCATTGCCATTGACGGCTTCCGAATAGGCGCCGGCGAGCCGCTGGTGTTGATCGCGGGGCCATGCGTGATTGAAAGCGAAAGCCACGCCATGAAAATGGCGGAGCGCCTGGTGAAGATCGCAGCGGCGGCGAAGGTGCCGCTGGTGTTCAAGGCGTCTTACGACAAAGCGAACCGGTCTTCGATGAAATCGTTTCGCGGGCCCGGTCTGACGGGCGGGCTGAAAGTGTTGCGGAAACTTAAAGAGCGATTCGACGTACCGGTGCTGACGGACATTCACGAACCAGCGCAGGCGCGCGTGGCGGCGGAGGTCTGCAATGTTCTGCAGGTGCCTGCATTCCTCTCGCGCCAGACAGATTTGCTCATCGCCGCGGGCGAAACTGGACGCGTGGTGAACTTGAAAAAAGGGCAGTTTCTATCGCCCTGGGAAATGGGCAATGCTGTAGAAAAGGTCAAAAGCACCGGCAACAAAAAAGTGATTATCACCGAGCGCGGCGTTTCTTTCGGCTACAACAATCTCGTCGTCGACATGCGCTCATTCCCCGTGCTGGCGAAGACCGGCTGCCCGGTGGTGTTTGACATAACGCATTCGGTACAGTTGCCGGGAGAGCAGGGCAATACCAGTGGCGGCCAGCCGGAATTCATCGAGCCGCTGGCGCGGGCAGGAACGGCCGCGGGAGTGGACGGAATTTTTCTCGAAGTGCATGATCGGCCGGAAAACGCGCTGTCGGACGGATCGAACGCACTGCGGCTCGATCTGCTGCCGGGTTTGCTGGATAAATTGACGTCGCTCGCGAAACTGGTGCGCTCTTGGAGTGCGTCGTGAGCCTGGAAACGGCGAGACGGGTTTTGCGGATCGAGGCCGAGGCGCTGAACGACATGCAGGCGCGTCTCGATTCGCGATTCGAACGGGCGGTAGAGATGCTGCTGGCTTGCAAAGACCACAAAGGCCGCGTGGTGGTTACGGGGATGGGGAAGTCGGGGCTCATCGGGAGGAAAATTGCAGCGACCTTTTCTTCGACTGGAACGCCGAGTGTTTTTCTTCATCCGGCGGAAGCGCTGCACGGTGATTTGGGAATGTTGCAGGCGGGAGACACTGTGCTGGCGGTTTCCTATGGCGGGGAGACGGAGGAGATCGTCGCGCTGCTCGGCACCATGAAGCGGCTTGGGCTGCCGCTGGTGACGCTGACGGGAAATCCGCGGTCCAGCTTGGCGCAGTCCAGCGACGTGGTGCTGGATACGAGCGTGCGCGAAGAGGCTTGCTCGCTGAATCTTGCTCCCACGGCTTCAACCACTGCCGCTATGGCATTGGGAGACGCTTTGGCCGTCGCGTTGCTGGAACGGCGCGGCTTCAATCACGATGATTTTGCCGCGCTGCATCCGGGCGGGCGACTCGGGAAGAAGCTGCTGCGCGTGCGTGATTTGATGCATTCGGGAGAGGCGTTGCCGAAGGTGCAGGCCGGAACCAGGATGCCGGATGTGATTTATGAAATGAGCCGCAAAGGTTTGGGGATGACTACGGTCGTCGATGGCAACGGCGCTCTTGCCGGGATCATCACGGATGGCGACTTGCGGCGGCTGATGGAAAAGCAGCGCGGAGCGGTGCTCGATTTGACTGCGGCGGAGTGCATGACGGCGAATCCGGTCACGATTGCGGCGGAAGAATTTGCGAGCGCTGCGTTGCGCGTAATGGAACAGAGGAAAATTACGTCCGTGGTCGTGGTCGATGGGGCGCAGCGGGTGGCGGGGGTCGTCCACTTGCACGATTTGTGGACGCTGGAGCTTTTCTAGGCTCCGCATTTGATTCGATTTGACGTCAGCGAGGATCACGAATCCAGGCAGGAGAGATTCTTCGCTACGGACCGGGCGGTCGAAACGCACGACCGCAGGAAACGCCCGGCCCTCGCTCAGAATGACAATCTTGTGGCGGGATGACGGTTTCGGTCAAAGTGGCACCTTCTAGGCAAGGGAAACAATTGGCTCATAGCAGTCGTGGTTCTTCGAATGATTTTCCTCGGGCAGTGGCGGCGCGGGCGCGCAAAATCCGCATCCTGCTGATGGATGTGGATGGCGTGCTCACGACCGGGCACGTCCTCCTCATTCCGTTCGAAGACGGCACGACCGGGGAAATGAAAGCCTTCCATTCCCAGGACGGCGCGGGACTAAAAATGGCGCGCGAGGCCGGGTTGAGAACCGGAGTCATCTCGGGGCGGCAATCGCCTGCGATGAGTCGTCGAGCTCAAGAAGTCGGGATGGAGTTCGTTTTTCAGGGGCGGAGCGAAAAGCTGCCGGCGTATGAAGAGATCCTGCAAATCGCCGGAGCGCGTGATTCTGAAGTCGCATACATCGGCGACGACCTGCCGGATTTGCCGATTCTCGAACGCGTCGGGCTGGCGATTGCCGTGGCTAATGCCGTGGAAGAAGTGCGGCGCGCCTCGCATCACGTGACACGCCGGAGCGGCGGCGATGCCGGCGTGCGTGAGGCGATCGAGGGCATCCTGAAAGCGCAAGGGAAATGGCGTGACGTGGCAAAGAGTGCCCGCGCTTAGGTTTCGAACTGTTTGGCGCTTTCTCGGCAGTTTGACGCCTTCATCCTCGTTGGAACTTAAACTCCACAAACGAAATCCATATTTTTCCTTTATGACTTCTTAATGGTATAAGTACCTATTGCGGGTGGGAGGGGCTGTGTGTTTCGCGGCGAAGGCTGGTGGTGAAAGACACGCGCTCGCTCGCACGCGGAAAACCATGAGAATGATTGAGTTAGCCTCCACAGCCTCTTCATGAAGATAGACTTGTCTCCCTCCTCACAGCAAAGAAGAACCTCAGGCGCGCCTCGCGTGCTTGTGGCCACCACGGCAATGCTGGCTTTCATTTCCTTCTGGCGAGCCGCGGCCATTGTCCTGAACGATATGGGCTCTTCGGCTTTTTATGCCGGAGCCATCGCAGAACACTTCGTGGGCAAAGCGGGGCCGTGGTTCATTCTGGCGATCATGTGCCTGGCCTATGCAGTGCGCTCGGTATACATCGAGAGTTGCAGCATGTTTGTGCGCGGCGGCGTCTATCGCGTGGTGAAAGAGGCCATGGGTTCGACGCTGGCGAAGTTCTCGGTTTCGGCTCTGATGTTCGATTACATCCTGACCGGCCCGATCAGCGGTGTATCGGCGGGGCTCTATCTGGTTGGGTTGCTGAACGAACTGCTGCACTACGCGCATTACCAATTTATGTTGCCCGTAAACGGGACTGCGGCGGCGTTTGCAATCGTCGTGACGATTTATTTCTGGTGGGAAAACGTCAAAGGCATTCCGGAGTCGAGCGAAAAAGCGCTGCGCATCATGTACGTGACCACGGTGATGGTGGTCATCATGCTGGCCTGGTGCGGGTACACGCTATGGGCCAAGGGCGCTCATCTGCCGCCGTTGCCGACACTGCGCAGCCTGACGTATTCGGCCGATGCTCTCGGTTGGCTCAAACACACCAGCTTGCCCTATACCGTAGGGCTGATTGGAATCCTGATTGGATTGGGCCATTCGGTGCTGGCCATGAGCGGCGAAGAGACCATGGCCCAGGTTTACCGGGAGATCGAGCACCCGAAACTAAAGAACCTGGAAAAAGCCGGATTCGTCATTTTTCTGTACAGCCTGATTTTCACCGCGGGCGTGGCGTTTTTCGCGGTGATGATCATTCCCGACGCCGTCCGGGGAAATTTCTTCGATAACCCGATCGGCGGGCTGGCCATGTATCTGAGCGGCCCAATCCTGTTGCGGCTGGCGTTCCGTGCGTTCGTGGTGATTGTCGGCGTCTTGATGCTCGCGGGGGCGGTAAATACAGCCATCGTGGGTTCGAATGGCGTTCTCAACCGCGTTTCTGAGGACGGAATCCTCCCGGATTGGTTCCGGCGACCGCATCGACGCTTTGGCACTTCCTACCGCATCCTTAACCTCGTCGTAGGCCTGCAACTGCTCACGATCGTTCTGAGCGGCGGAAACATCTTCATCCTGGGCGAAGCTTATGCCTTTGGCGTGATGTGGAGCTTCGCGATGAAGGGGTTGGCTGTGCTGGTGCTGCGCTACAAGGAGCCGGGCCAGCGCGAATTCCGCGTGCCCATGAATCTCAAACTCGGGAAGATGGAGATTCCTCTGGGGCTGGGCTTGATCACGCTTGCGCTATTCGCGATTTGCACGGTGAATCTCTTTACCAAGCAGGTGGCGACGATTTCCGGCGTAGCCTTTACGCTGGCGTTTTTTGCGGTATTTGAGCTCTCGGAGCGCATCACCCACAAACGCGGCGCCGCGCACGTGGAGTTGGATCAGTTCAACCTTGAGCCCGGCGCCGATCTGACCCCGGATGCTGTGGGTGTTCGGCCAGGGAATATTCTGGTGATGGTGCGCAATTACAACACCCTCTATCACTTGGGAACGATTCTGCACAGAACCAACACTCATAAACAAGATATTGCCGTGCTGCACCTGCGGCTTCTGGAGCGCGCAGCTTCCGGCGAGCACGATCTCGTACCGGAACAGCTCTTCAGTCATGAGGAACAGGAGCTATTTACCCGCTCGCTCAATCTCGCCGAAAAAATGGGGAAGACGGTGCACCTGGCCGTAGCGCCGGCGACCGAGAAATGGGACGGCATTCTGCGGGCCGCGCAAAGCCTGAAGTCCTCAACCGTGGTTCTGGGGCTTTCACCACGGCGCTCGATACCCGAGGAGGCGCGGATCGCGGGCTTGGCGTGGGAAGCCCTTCCGCCGCCGAAACCCCAGTTGACCCTGGAAATTCATTCGCCCAACGGGCAAGAGCACGTATTTTATCTGGGACCGCACGCTCCGCATCTGACGCCGAAAGAGATCGATCTTTTGCACAGCCTTTGGCTGGAATTCAGCAAGGATGTTGCGCCGGAGGAGTTGCACCATCGTGACGTGGTTCACTTTGCGCTCAACGAACTGATGCGCGAGACGCGTAATTCCGGCAGGGAAGAGGTGCTCGAGCGGCTGCGACAGCACCTGCAGGAAATTCGAGATCAGAGAGCCCGTGCCGGCAAGTTTAACGACTAGCCGCGTGCTGGCCGGCCTTTCCTCACTTCGTTTGTTTTCCTACAGCTAACAGATTTCCGAAAGTCAGGGTCTTGGAATCCCGAGTCGCAGTATTGCGCCGTATTTCATTTTCGCGCGGCTGGCCTCAGCGTACGGGCAAGTGCGAGTGGGAGGACAGAGATGGCCAAAAGAGAAGAAACCATGCTGACAGAAGTGGCGGACAAAGTGGGCTCTGCGTTGGGCATCGTTGCCGCGGAAGCGGCCAAGATTGTTCGGCCGTTGAAGATGAAAACGACGAAGAGGTCGCAACATCAGACCGCGACTCGCAAGCGCCGAACGAAAATGAGCTCTACGCGCCGGCCTGCGACGGGACGGAATCACAACGCCCGCAAACGGGCGAGGCGCAAAATGAGCGGCCGAGCCGTTTGACAGGAGATTGCCGATGAAATCCGCTACTGTCGCGGGGATCGTTCTAATCGTTTTGGGAATTTTCGCCTTTGCGTATCAGGGGATTACATTCACCACGCAGAAAAAAGTCGTGGACGTCGGCCCAATTCATGCCACCAAGGACCAGAAACACACGATACCGCTTACGCCTGTGCTCGGCGGTGTCCTATTGGTTGGCGGCGTGCTGCTGGTTTTGTCTAGTTCCCGGTCTCCGCATCTTTAGAATCCCAGGCGCGAATTGCGTGTGAACTGCCGGTTCGCTGCGGCGAAACCGCCGGGCACAGCAATGAGTGCAGGACAACGAGCGTCAGCCCGCCGGAGATCACCGGCTGCTCCACGAAAAGTCTACGGACCAGCAGCACAGTTTGTAGCACTGAAGCACGCCGATTCCTAACTCCGGTCGGTTCGGTTTGGGGCTCGCCGCCTCAGGCGTGTGCGTTCGGCCGTTGCTGGGTTCACATTGACGAAAAAGCCCACATGGGCGGATTCCAAGTGACGGATCCGGTCACAGGACCATATACGATGTAAATGATCCTTCCGTAGAAGAATGGTATTCCCCACAAGAACCCGCTGCCAAAATTGCCTCCGATGTTGGGAAAGGCCGTCAATCCAGTGGCGGTCAGTGTCGTAGCGTTGTCCACCTGGAACGCGACAGGTAAGTTTGCAGCGGCAGGATCGATCTGTGCAGCCAGCATCGTGGAAGAGTTCGGGCAATAGAAACTCCCCAACAACCCACCGCACGATGGCATTGTGGAGGGAAAGAACATCGCATCCGATCCCGTATCCACGAACGCGTTTGATAGCACGCCATTGAACATGGTGGGAGTTTGAAATGCTGATTTATTGATTATATGTATGGTCGCGCTGCCGCTCAGCGCCATGGGGTCGTTGAACGGCGTCACCGTGTTAAGGCCAAAAATCAGATCTCCGCCTTCATTGACGGCACCGGAGTTCGGCACGGACGGCAGCTTGATGATGATGCCATTGTTATCCCCGGGCAACGCGAATACGGGATTCGCCACCTGCTGAGCTGAAGCTACCGTGGTCAAGGCGCTGCCGCATGCCGAGGTCATGCCACAGGAAAAATACACGTCGGAGTTCGCCAGAATCACTGAGTCGTTGTCGTGTTGAAATGGCGCCAGTCCAAGCACGCCGTTGAGTCCTGCATCCGTCGGCTTCGTGAGCGTGCCCAGGTTGCAGCCCGAGTTCGTCGGCGGAGCCGGGCCCTGCCCTGGAGCCAACACTTGAATCGGCACCGTGACGGCTGGCTCGCTCCCCAGGGTGACCACGGCTTGCGTTACGGGTCCCCAGACGCTTCCAGAGCCGAATGCTGCGCACTGGAACAAGCCGGAGTTCGTCCCGGTGGAAATCGGGACCAGCGAGATTGGGAGCGCGGAGCTAAATATACGCAAACCCACGCTTCCCGTGTCGAGCAGGATGTTGTCCACCGTCGCGCACGAACCAGCATTAGAGTTTGGAACGCATACACTCACGCTGACGTAGGGATGATTCACGCCGCCTGCTCCGAGGCCCGGGAACATATTCGAGCCCACTGTAATTGCGGTCGCGTTATGGATCAGCGGAGGAGTCTTTGGCGGGCACCCGGCGAGGAGCACGACGGCGGCTCCCAGCAAAAAGGGGAGAGAGAATGTGCGAATGGGTCTTTCTGAGAGAAGATTGGAAATCTTCATGGCAGCGTTACCTCCGAAGCTTTCACGCCGGCAGGCAACAGATCCAACCGCACCGCCTTGCCTGAAAATGCGCCGGGCAGGCCGCCGAAGTCGATTATCAAGGTGGGCGATTCGACATGCTCAAATCGAAGCGAGCGAGAGACCTTGGCGCCTTCCACCTTGCCAGGATCGAATCCCAGGAGCGTCTGAACGTCCGGAGGACGCTGCCCGGACCAGGATACGGCGAAAACAAGGCCGGATCGAGGATTCACAAATTCCTTGACGAAAAAATCCGTCGAAGATAGGGCGACTACGCGATACCCGTGAACGGTTTCCGTTTTTGACGTTTCGAGTTTCATCGTCTTTTGGTCGGAGCCAACGTTGCTGGCGGAATGCCCTAGAGTGGCCGATGCGGGACGCGCAAATGGCAGCAGCAGGAGTAAAACAGCGGAACACGCGTTTGCCAGAGGCAGAAGCCGGTCTGTTTTCACAATTGTTCCTTTATCGAGATGGGTAATACCGCGGTGGGAAGGGATATACAATGTGGCACGGGCAGTTGTAAAGCTTTTCGCGGGAGCGGCCGGAACGTAGCATCAGGCTCGCCGCTGTCCGGCGGGCCCTGCCTGCCGCCCGTCGTCCCTGTGACGATAAGCAAGAGTTCGTCGTCGCCGCACGATCGGCGATCGAAACGCCTCAATCTGAGCGCACAGCACGCCGGTCTTCCGAATCGACTGTCGAAACGGCTGCATAGAGCCGAGCGGGAGCCGACTGGCAGAGCAGAGAATGCAAAACAACGAGCGTCAGGCCGCCGGAGATGACCGGCTGCTCCACGAAAAGTCTTGCGACCAGGGGCATAGTCTGAAGCACTTCAGGCGCGACGAAAAGTCCGCCTAATCCCACCAGGATCGAAAGGCCGGCGGCGGCGAATTTGCGGTCGTTCCAGTCCACTCTCGAAAGCATTTGCACGCCGTGCATGAAGACCACGCCAAAGAGCAGCGTGGCCGCGGCGGAGACCACCGGCTGCGGTACGAGCACCAGCAGCATGTCGAACTTCACACAGGCGCCCAGCGCGATGAGGATGACGCCAGCGGCAAGCGTGGAGTAACGAGAGCCGACGCGCGTGGTGCGCAGCATACCCATATTGTCTGGATAGACGATGGTGCTGAAGCCGCCGACGACGCCGGCGATAACCGACCCCACTGCCACCGCAAAGATACCCTCCGACATGCGCTTCGCGGTCAGCTTTTCGTTCCCCCACTGACCGACCATTTCATACATGGCCATCGAGCCCATGCCTGCCGCAATGAGTACAAACAGGAAGACCATGACCAGTTCGGGTTGCACGCCAAAACCAAAAGGGAACCATTGCGGGGTCACCAGCACGGGCGCGTGCGCGACTGGAGCGAAAGAGATCGGCCGCAGCGCGGCATAAGAAATCGTGCCGGTCGCCAGCGCGATCAAAATGGCGCCGCGGCGCAGGTAGGTTCCACCCCAAATCGTGGCACAGACGAGTACGGTAACGGCGATGGCCCCGGCGGCAATATTAACCCCGGGAAAACCGGGGCTGGAGGGCGCACCGATCCAGTTCGGGAGGGCCACATTGGCGACCTGAATGATGGTAAGCATCACGATGATTCCGGAGATGATGGGCGCCCGCAGAAAGCGGGCAATCAGCCCGATGAAGCTCAAGCGGCGGATCGGCAGACTTAATAAGCACCAGAGCAGCGAAGCCACAAAAAAGGATCCGTAGGCGGCGCCGAGGCCGCCCGTTTGCATATGGCCGACAGCCAGCAGAGCGGCAAAATTGCCAGCATAAGTACCCTGGACAATGGGCAGCCGCAGCAGCCACACCGATTGCAATACGGTGATCAGGCCGCAAACGACGAAGGTCATGCCATAGAGGTAGGCGATGCGTTCCGCCGGCAGGTTAAAGGCACGGCCGAGCAGGCCGGGAAAAACGAACATTCCCGTCATGCCGAAGACATGCTGAAGCCCAAGTACCGCTAATTCGCTGTACCGAAGCCGGTCGTTAATACCGACATCAAAAGGGCGCGCATTCGCGAGTTCAGCCATAGCGGGAAAGGATGTTTCGAATCACCCACGCACGATACATCAAAAAGCTGTGGTTTGAATCGCCCATGCGGCGCGGTAGCGGTGCCCGAATGATTGGGAGATAAGTGTGGCCGGATCAGTTGATCGCAGCTTCGTGCAAAGCCGTTGTCTGGGAAAGCGGAAAAGCCTATGATGCGCCCGCGAAGCTTACTTTTGTTTTCGAGGACGCCACGATGAAAAGGGCATTTTTGTTCGGCGCAGGTGTCTTATTTCTGCTGACGATCGGGCGCATTTCGAGGGCGCAGACGCCGACTGCCGGTGAGATTGTGCGCTTCGATCCAGCAGTGGACGCGATCCTGGCGCCGGATGCGAAATTGGAGATGCTTCCCGGAGAAGGGTTTACGGGCGGAGAGGGACCGACCTGGGTCCCGGACGGCAAGCCGGGATATCTTGTTTTCAGCGATGTGCCGGGCAACCGCATTTATAAATGGACGCCGGATTGTGCCAAGTCACCGTGCGCGCCATCAGGAAAGCTGACGGTATTTTTGGAACATTCAGGCTACAAGGACCCATTTAAAGTAGGGGCGAAAGACGCGAGCGGAGCGGAGCTTCACGGAACGAACGGGCTGGCGGTGGATCGGCAGCACCGCCTAGTTATGGATGCCACGGGGGACCGCGCGGTTGAGCGGCTGGAGAAAAACGGCGACCGCACCATACTCGCTGACCGTTACGAGGGAAAGCGGCTGGGTTGCGTCAACGATATTACGGTCAAAGCGGATGGTGCCGTTTACTTCACTGACGGGCCGGCCGGGTGCATCGGAGGAGAGAATAGTCCCCAGAAGGAGATAGCGTTTCATGGTTTCTATTTCGTGAAAGACGGCAAGGTGACGCTCCTGGACAAAGATCCGGGAGGCGCGCCGCCCAACGGGATCACGCTCTCTCCAGACGGCAAGACGCTTTACGTCACGAATGCTCCGATGTTCAAGCAGATTTATGCTTATGACGTGCAACCCGACGACACAGTCAAAAACGGGCGGCTCTTCCTGGATTTGGCGGGCGAAAAAGGATTGGGCGGGCCGGACGGCGTGCGTACCGACCGTCAGGGGAATGTGTATACGGCTGCCACTGGCGGGCTGTGGATTGTGTCGCCCGCAGGAAGGCGGCTGGGCAAGGTGCCCGCACCCGAAGGCGTTCGCTTTGCGAATCTCGCGTTTGGCGACCCCGACGGTAAGACCCTGTATCTGGTGAGTGCGAAAAATCTTTGGCGCGTTCGCGTAAAGATTCCGGGCGCGACTCAATAGCTCGCAGGAGGCAGCCATGAGCAGAAGGGCAACCATACTCGTTTGTGGCGCGGCATGCATGCTGATCGCTTGTGCGAGTACAGGCCGCGCGCAGGCGCCGACTATCAAGATATGCGGCGAGGCGTCGACGCCGGCATGCCAGGCCGTTCGCGGAGATCGCTCGGAAGGATGGGCGCAGCAGACGCGATCAGAAGTGATGGCGCGGAACGGGATAGTAACAACCGTGCAGCCGCTCGCGGCGCAAGCCGGCTTGCGAGTTCTGCAAGAAGGAGGCAACGCGATTGACGCCGCAGTCGCGACCGCCGCGGCACTCAATGTTGTCTATCCCGCGAATGTCGGCGTCGGCGGCGATCTTTTCGCGCTGATCTACGTCGCAAGAGAAAAGAAGGTCTATCAACTGAATTCGAGCGGCATCGCACCTACTGGCTTGACTCTGGCCCGCATGAACTCGCTCGGCTATAAAGCTGATCCGCGGAACTTCGGACCTGGCTCGGGAATGCCTTCGGGCGGAATCCTGACGGTGACCGTGCCCGGTTCGCTGTGGGGCTGGCAGGAGGTGCTGACGCGCTTTGGCACAAAAACGTTCAAAGACGTTTTACAACCAGCCATTGATTACGCGGAGCAGGGTTTTCCTGTGACCGAAGAGATCGAAAGCAGTTGGCGCATGAAGAACGCTTTGCCTCTCCGAGGCTGCTGCACGGAAGTGGATCCCGATTCTGTGAAGACGTTTTACATCAATGGCGTGCCTCCCGCCACGGGGACGATTTTCAGAAATCCGGACTTGGCAAAGACCTTCCGGATGATACAGCAGCAGGGTCGGGACGTTTTCTACAAAGGCGAGGTTGCGCGGGCCATTGTCGCGAAGTCAACCGCGCTCGGCGGGACGATGACGCTGGACGATCTGGCGAATTACAAAGGCGAGTGGGTCACCCCGGCTTCAACGATGTATCACGGCCAGTTCACCGTTTACGGCACGAGGGCGCCTTCGCAGGCCTGGGGAATCGTGGAAGCCATGAACGTGCTCGAAAAATGCGTGCCGGTCTGGTATCCGGGGCAGACGCTGGCGAGCCTGGGGCCTGCGAATCCTCTTTATTGGCACGCCCTGGTCGAGGCGAAAAAAGCGGTGTATGCGGACTTATACGCTCACAACGCCGACCCGAATGCCGTTCCGGTTCCCGTCGAAAAATTCACTTCGAAAGAACACGCGGCGTCGTTGTGCGGGAAAGTCGATCCTCATCATGCGTCCAGCACTGGACCTAAGGTGGAAATCAGCGAGGGCGGCGACACGATTTATCTGGCCACTGCGGACCGCTGGGGAAATATGGTGTCGTGGATCAACAGCAATTACGCCGGCTGGGGATCGGGAATCACCGTCCCCGGCTACGGATTTATCCTGCACAACCGCGGCGGCCTTTTCACGCTCGATCCAAAGAGTCCGAACGTAATTGCGCCGCAGAAGCGCCCGTACAATACGCTCTCGGCCGTTCTGGTGATGAAAGACGGCAAGCCCTTGCTCGTTACGGGCCAGCATGGCGGCGATCAGCAGGGGCAGGGAAACATGCAAGTGCTCGTCAATATTCTCGATCTGGGCGCGAACGTACAAGCGGCCGGCGACATGGCACGATTTCACCACAATCAGGTGAGCAACAAATTGGAATTGGAATCGCAGCTTTTCAAGCTCGTGGGCACTCAGTTGATTGCCATGGGCCACAATGTTGTCTCCTCCAATGGATCTCCAGTAGGTGGATTCGAAGCGATTATGTTCACGCCGGATCCAAACGCGCCGCCTGGGTGCGCGCCGACGACTTCAGCTTGCACCGCACCCATCGCAGGCGTCTATCGCGCCGGCTCGAACTTCAGAGAGGATGGCGAGGCGGTAGGGTACTGAGTTATTTCGAAGCGCGACAGCCATCTGTTTCTGCTAAGCTGAAATCCCGGCCTTTGAAAATGGCGTTCCTCGAACGATCCCTCGACTCACCAAAATCGCGATTCCGTGCTGCGCTTGTGCTCGCCGTCATCGCCGATGCTGCGCAGATGATCGCGTTTCCGCTTTTCGCCGAAGGCGCGCTTTCTCCGGCGGATGATATCTTCGATTTCCTCATGGCACTGGTGCTCACGGGTTTGCTGGGATGGCATTGGGAATTCACGCCATCGATGGTTGCGAAGCTTATTCCGGGCGTCGATTTGGTCCCATTCTGGACGATTGCCGTTGCCAACGTTTATCGGAAATGGAAGCGATCAGACATTACCGTCGAAGCAGTTGATCATGTCGATGCCGTGCCTCCGGATCGAAAGCTCCTGAAGCACTGATCGTCTCAACCCGTTTCACGGCGCTTTCGTTCCTGTATAACCAAATTTTCAAACGAATTTCGACGGTTGCGAGGCGGCGTTTGGGAAGGCTTTGGGGCACGATTACGGTTCCCGACTACGGCGATGGCTTCGGACATTCCGGCCGGGGAAACGCATTTTGTCGAGGGCGGGTTCCGAAGGCCGGCGGGCAACTCCGGCCTTCGGAATGATGGGTGAGTAAAGGGAAGGTAGGTCCGGTGTTCTTTGGCGTCCTCCTAAACCGCTCTGCCACGAGAGGCATGGCCGATCAGGGTGACGATAAAGAGCACCAGGAAAACGAAGAACAAAATCTTCGCGATTCCCGCAGCCGCCGAAGCAATCACTCCAAATCCCAACAACCCGGCGATGACCGCGATAATGAAAAACACTAACGCGTAGTAAAGCATCGTTTCTCCTCCCACTCCGGCTCGGCGCATTTGCTCTCCGCCGGGTCCGCTCCGTTGGTTTTCCTCAGTGGCGGCCCGCCAAGCCGGCCACAGGTTTGGCTCATCATTCGTGCTTGTCTCGCTCAGCCGCTGCGATGAACCGCGGCCGGATCTTGCCGAGCCGAAAGGCCAGCCAGCCCGGCCGCGGGCAGTTGGTTGATCGTTGACCTTGATGAGCAAAACGCATGTGCAGCCTCACCATAGCCCCGGGGGCCAAAATCGAGCCATACGCCGAACGTGGTAAATAAATCAGGGCCGACCCCCATTGGTTTGTTGTTGTATCTCCTAAGGTTGGGAATGGCTTATGAGCGGAGGTGGTGAAAATGCGGTTCTTCCCTTCCAAACGGGGCCGCTCAACGCCTATGCAACAACATCTTCGGGGCGCGCAATGCGGGCGGTGAGCGGAGTCGCTGGGCAGCACCTGGGATTGGATGACCGCGACGCCCTTCACCGGGCAAAAGATTTCAGTTACCTATTTTCGCAAGAATTCAGTTACAGATTGCCTCGACCGCGCCGAGGCGACTAAGATCATCGCCAGCCAATCGATTCGGAGGTGCTTATGCCCTATTACGAATACCTCTGCCTGGCCTGCAAAAAGAAGTTTTCGCTAGCCCAAACCGTGGCTGAACATGACAAAGGAAGAACGAAGTGCCCGAAGTGCGGGAGTCCCAAAATCGAACAGCAGTGGGCCGCGTTCTACGCGACAACCTCAAAGAAAAGTTAGCGAAGCCGGATGCGAAAAGACCATCTCTAGCGGAACTGCTCGTTAGAGGCAAGAACTGCAATCGGGAATCGAGCGCACAGCCGCTATGGCAGGCGGGATTATCCCGCTATCGGTTGGGTCTGCAAAGCAGACTTCGTGCGCTTCTTGGTGTAAAGCTCGGCGTCGGCACGCACCAGCAGTTCCTGGGCGGATTCACCAGCCCGTAGCTCGGCCCAACCGGCGGAGAGGGCGATCGGCAAGTTGTGCCCTTCTATATCGACGCGCAATCCCTCCAGCCGCTTGAGCACGTGCTGCACGTTTTCGGGCTTGCATTCCGGCAAGACGACCAGGAACTCATCCCCACCGTAACGCGCCGCCGCGTCTGAACCGCGCGTGGCCTTTCTCAGCCTGTCGGCGAATGCCTTCAGGAGGGCGTCGCCGGCGGCATGGCCATAGGTGTCATTTACCTGTTTGAATTCGTCGAGGTCAAACAGGATTACCGACAGGGGGCGGCCATGTCGTTCCGAGCGCTTGATCTCATCTTCGAGCCGCTGCTCGATGTAGCGCCGATTGAAAAGGCCCGTGAGTGGATCCAGAAGGGCCATTTTGTAAACCTCCTGCGCCAGCGTCTCCACTTTGTCGACCGCAAAGATCTGATCGGTGAGTTGGCGGCGAATGCGGGTGATTTGCAACTGCTGGTAGATGACGTAGACGTTGAAAATCAGCACCATGCCCACCAGGCCGCGCACGGCCTGATTCAAAAAAAACGAATAGTAGCTATCCAGGTTGGAAAGCAGCGCCGGAAACGCAAACGAGCCGATGGCGATCAGAAGAAGCAGAGTGACCATCATCGCGTAAGACCATAGCCACCACTCACGCCGGTCGATGCGCCGCATGGTGAGCTGAATGTCTTTTGCGGGTGTCGCGCTGAACTCTACGACAGCATTCTCCTGGTCCATTGCCTCTGGCGAAACGTTCAGTGTCTAAGCGCGCAGGGCTGCGGGTGCGCGGAACTGATATGTGGAATTAGTGACGGGGAGGCAGCAGTTCCCCACGCGTGTTGATTCTGCGCAGGGCTGCCCGATAAGGCCATAGTACTCGGCCGCATAGATGCCCGATTAGTTATTGATTTATGCTTAGTCGCAAGCAGGGGGAACTCACGGCATCAGCAGAACCCACCGCCAAACACAATCGAGCGAGCGTCGCTTAGCGCGGAACCATTTGTGAGCCGGAATGCGGCGGAGGGGTCTGCAAACTGCCCGCGGGCGAGCGTCAACCCTATGCGGCGGCGACCCGCTTTTTGCGCGGTGCGTGCAATTCCACGGCCTCTTGACCTTTGAGGTAGAGGGCCGCACGGCGGAGCAGCCGTTCGAGTTCGCGGTCCTTGACCGACGTCCTCCGCCGGATAATTGTATTCTGCTGGGCTTTCATGGTTTTCCACACTCCTGAAAAGCGAGGCCATTTTGCAGCTATAAGGCAAAACCCCTATAGCTTTGGCCGTGGGACTCCCGGGGGTAGGCGCGTAAACTACAGAGTTTCTCTTTTCCTGTCAACACTTTTCGGCTTGCGCCGGCCATGAGTGGCCGCGTGGGCCACCGGGCGGCGACGTCTCAGACAAATCCTGTACCCTCCTAATTTCAGAAGTTTTCCACAACATCCACCTTTTCCACAGGTCGTATTTGCCCGATGCGATCGATCAGCAGTTTTGCGTTCGCAAAACCATTTCTGAGCACCGGCGGTGGGGGGACGCTAAGCAGAAGAGCTTTTGCTAACAGTGCGGCGAGGGCCTTGTCGGTGCTTTAACTGGGCGGAGGAAACTTGCGCTCACCCCCACGTTGCGCGTTTTTTAAGACGCGACGTTCGCTTCAAGTTAGTTCCCCGTTCTTCAAAACACGACGACGAATTTTACGTCTTCGCAATTTTTCCGAACGTCTCTATCTCGCCGCGTTTTTTGCTCGACATACCGATTGGGTTTTCGAGCAAGAGGCACTGCTTTTTGATGGCAGGCCCGAAGCACAAGACGTGAGGGTGAGCTTATCTTGTTACATCGGTTGTGCTCCGATCTAAGGCTAGCGCCACGCAAAAGTCAGGGACATCGGGTAAAAGCGTCAAGTTGGCCTGCCGAGATTTGTTATGTCAAAGGAGCGATGCCCTCCGATGTCAGTGAATCGCTCGGATGAAAATGTGCAGAAACACTTGACCGGAAAAATGCGGTTCGTTTAGCATACGGCACATATGACTCGCACCTGCGTCTCCCCCCAGCGGGGTTCACGCAAGTGATGCCGCTGGTATCGCGGGTGCATTCCTAAACCCCAAATAGCAGTCGCAATTGAAGAAATGCCCACTCGCCGGCCCCAAAACCGGCGAGCGGTTTTTTTTCTCCCGCCCTTTCGTTGAGACCCGCAACTGATGAGTACTATCAATTTTCCACCTGCCCGCTGGTTATCCGGTGTAGACTTCGCTGTATAGAATTTGGCGAAGTGGCGAAGAGCGCGTCTGTGCTCTTAGCCGGATGCACCGATAGCGACGCTCTTCGCACTGACCCGAAGCCTCGCACTTATGGGCTCCGATTAGCCCGCAACGGGAGGATCAGATGAAGCGATGGTTCACGATTTTGGCCGTGAGCACGGTGATTTTGGCCGGCGTGCTCGTGGCGCTCACCACGCGTCCGGCGGCCGCCGCTGACGACGAAGTAGTCACTGCGGACCGCGCCGTGACCGCCGCCTTCGAAAAAGGCGACCGTGCCGTGATCAACAAGTGGGTCGATCCCGAATTTACCTGGATCGATACCGACGGGATCATGTGGCCGCTGCGTGAAGCGCTCGAATCGCACGTCAAGCCGCTCGTGCCCGCCGCTGGCGACGTTAAGGTGATCGAGCACAAGTATGGCAACGTCGTATGGATTCAGGATAACGTCGGCAAAGACTACGCCGCGCACACTTGGGTCAAGCGCGACAAGGGCGGATGGAAGCTGCTGCAAACATCGGAAATTTCCGTGCATCCGCGCGACTACACCGCCGTGCGGCCAAATTACGCCGTTCCTTGCATCAATCCCTGCGAATACGTTCCGTACAAGCCGCAGACGGAAAACGAAAAAGCTTCGCTTGCCGCCTGGATGGAGCAGGAATCTGGCAAGCCCGGCATGTGGGCCAAACACATTGCCGATAATTACGATCAGCGCGCCGTCAGCAGCTACGGCGGGCCGCGCGCGCCAAAATCACAAATGGTCGCCCTGATTGATAAGGCGCAGGAAGAAGCCAAGGCCAAGCATCAGCCCGAAGTTGCGACCGTTCCATTCCTGTGGTCGCGCTGGTGGGACCTGGGCACTGCCGTGGTCATGATTTCCGTCCAGCCCACGTACGGCGAACGCGCCTATTGGGCCAGCCGGGTGTTTGCGCCGCTGAACGGAACCTGGATGATGATGGAGAGCTACCACGTCTACATCGACGCGGCGCCGGTCATGACGGCCGTGCCGCTCGACCAGTCGCACGATCCCAAAGGCGTGAAGATGATCTCGGAGAACGCATCCCACTAACGCGTTCGTAAAGCAGGGCTCTCATTTGCCGCGCGGCGGAAGGCAACATCTCCGCCGCGCGGTTCTGTGTAGCCGTACCGTAGCGATCGAAACGCAACGTTTCAAACTCTGTCGCACTACATTCTTAAGGCGCTCACGCAGGCGAATATAAGGCGAACCGTGCTACTATCGCCTCCATGGGCCAGCCTCGCAGATGCATGGTCAGCTTCCGCGACGGGCAAGGTGTCGAGCACGTCATCGAGGTCACCGCAGAGAGCCTCTACGAAGCCGGCGCACTCGCGTTGCAGCAATTTCGGCGAGCTGATTGGAGCCGTGAAGCCTCTCTCGATGCCGCGACGCTGCGCGTAGAGGTCTGCGAGAGCACATTTTACAACGTCAAAGTGGCTGAGCTCGAAGCCTGGCTCAAACGTACCGGAGGCGCTCCCCGGGACGTGGCTGCCCGCCACCGCGTCAAGCAGCGCCTCGCCACGTGATGGCTGTACTCATGCCCACTGGCTTAGTGGAATTTTTCGCCGAAGACGGTGCAATGCCAGAGGGAATGCCACGACCAGGGCCACCGATGTCATGTATACCGGCACAACCCAGTTCGCAAATGTGTTTCGTGGAATCGCGAATACCGCCACGAAGTAGCCGACAGCGAACATTACCCAGGCGAGCGGCCGGTCGCGGTCGGGCTGGTTCCAGACAAAAACGATCGTGGGAATCGCGGCGGAGATGTCTGCCGCCAACGCCAGGTACAACGCATATTGCACGAGATTCGGGTGTCGCCGCAAAAAGATCCACATCGCGAGCGATGCCACACCGACAAAGAAACAGAAACGCTCCGGGGCTGTTGGTCTCCTCCACCGGCCACGCCTACAGACGCTCAGCATCATGATGAGCGCCGGGTTGATGAAGCCAAAAAGGGCCGGCCAGATGTTGGCTTCCGCGCCTGAACTCCGGTAAGTCAGCAAAACGGCGAGGCCGATCAGGGTCCACAGAAACCACGTTGTCGGAACGGGCTCAATCTTCCGCTGGTACGTTCTGATCGCGTAGGGAATCACGCTCGAAAAAACGAGGCCGCCGGAGAGGACTCCTGCGGCTTGAGCAGCAGCCATGAACCGATATTAGATTCGGATGCAAGCGATCGCCAAGTCCGCCTGGCGTTGTCGTTCCGGGTTCGGGCCGGATGGAGCGGGCGGATTTGTAGCTTCGGTCGGCGTGGCGCGAGCGTTCTGCGCGGGAGACCTAAGGATTTTTCGGTTTCCTCTGAACCTGCCCCGGCTCAGTCGCGGCGTGCCTAACTCCTGCAGAATGCGCAGTTGCACAAATGTCGGGGAGGGGGGTGGCTTTTTCATCCGGCTTTTACATAACGCCCGTCGGGCGGGTGTATATTTTTTGAACCCAGTGTCGATCTGGCACCGGTTCGTTCGACTAACCAGTGAAGGCGGTGCTAGCCGCACGGGCGCTGGCAAAAGCCGATCCGGACCGCAAGCGCGGCCATTAACAAAGGAGCCTGCGATGCAATTGAATACTTACCTGCACTTCAATGGAAACTGTGAAGAGGCGTTCAAGTTTTACGAAAAGACCCTCAGGGGCAAAATCGAAGCAATACTCACCTTTGAAGGCACGCCCAACGCCCAACACGTACCGCCGGAATGGCGCAAGAAGGTGATGCATGCGCGCCTGACAGCGGATGACCAGGCGCTCATGGGTACGGACGTGCCCCCCACAGCGCCGGGCGGTGGCTACCAGAAGCCGGCCGGTTTTGCAGTTTCGTTTATGACCAAAGATCCCGCTGAAGCCGACCGCGTTTTCGCGGCTCTGGCGGAAAACGGACGGGTAAACATGCCGATTCAGGAAACCTTCTGGGCGGCGCGTTTTGGCATGTGCGTCGATCGATTTGGAATTCCGTGGATGGTCAACTGCGAACGCGCCGCAGCCAGCGCATCGCACTGACGACGCAAGCATAACGTTACTGCCGGGGCCCCGAAACCTGGAACGGACTCAGTGTGCCGGTCGCCTCGGCACGCGGATTCACCGTAACAGCGTGGAGTCAAAAAGGAGAAAAGGATGAGCAAAGTTCGAGTGCTGGTAGGCACGCATAAGGGTGCGTTTGTGCTGAACTCCGATGGCAAACGCGAAAAGTGGGACGTCAGTGGCCCGTTTTTCGGCGGCTGGGAAGTGTACCACCTGAAAGGATCGCCGGCCGATCCGGACCGCATCTACGCATCTCAGACCAGCGGCTGGTTCGGTCAAATCATCCAGCGTTCGGACGACGGGGGCAAGACATGGATCCAGCCCGGCACGCCTCCCGGAGAACAAAAGACGCCGCAAGGTATACCCAAAGGCGAGAGCAACAAATTCGTTTACAACACCGCGCCCGAAAAAGACGGCAAGCCGCTCACCACTCATCAGTGGTATGACGGCACGCAGCATCCCTGGGAATTCAAGCGAGTCTGGCACCTCGAGCCGTCGCTGGCCGATCCCGACGCGGTATACGCGGGCGTGGAGGATGCCGCGATTTTTCAGTCAAAGAATGGGGGCAAGACGTGGGACGAGCTTCCCGGCCTGCGCGGCCACGGCACCGGACCGAAATGGCAGCCCGGCGCGGGTGGCATGTGCCTGCACACCATCGTTCTCGACCAGAAAAATCCGAATCGCATGTATATCGCGATTTCGGCAGCAGGCGCCTTTCGCACCGATGACGGCGGTAAAACGTGGAAGCCGATCAATCAAGGATTGAGATCACAATATATTCCGGATCCCACGGCGGAGATCGGCCATTGCGTGCATCGCATTGCGGCGCACAAGTCACGGCCGAACACGCTTTTCATGCAAAAGCATTGGGATGTGATGCGCAGCGACGATGCCGGCGATCAATGGCACGAGGTCAGCGGCAATCTGCCCACCGATTTCGGATTCGTCATTGATGTGCACGCCCACGAACCCGAAACGATCTATGTGATTCCCATCAAGAGCGATAGCGAACACTTCCCGCCCGAAGGAAAGCTCCGCGTTTATCGCAGCAAGACTGGCGGGAATGAATGGGAGCCGCTCAGCAAAGGCCTGCCGCAAAAAGATTGCTATGTGAATATCCTGCGGGATGCCATGGCCGTCGATTCCATGGATCCCTGCGGGATATACTTTGGAACAACGGGCGGCCAGGTGTACGCGTCGCGAGATGCGGGCGACAATTGGGCGCCCATCGTTCGCGATCTTCCCGCGGTGCTTTCGGTCGAGGTGCAGACGATCTCATGATTCGAGTTGTATTGCCGCCCCATCTGCGAACGTTGGCACAAGTCGGCATGGAAGTCAGCGTCGACGTGCCGGGCAAGATCACCCCGCGTTCCGTGCTCGATGCGCTCGAAGCGCGCTATCCCATGCTGTGCGGCACAATCCGCGATCACGATACGAAAGAGCGTCGGCCCTTTTTGCGCTTCTTCGTTTGTGGCGAGGATTGGTCGCACGAATCGCCGGACATCCCATTGCCGCCGCCGATTACGGAAGGCAAGGAGCCGTTTCTCGTCATCGGTGCCATTGCGGGAGGGTGAGTTTGCAGGATCGTCCGTCACGCGGCCAGCGAAAACCGCAACTGCAGTTCCGTCGCGATCCGGCGCCGGGCTTCAACCCGGCAGTCGTGCGTCGGTTTCGTCCGGAGCCATCACGACGGCGGGTGCTCGCGTTGCGTCTTGTTTTGCGTTAAATGCTCGCGGAGCCGCTGCGCCACCTCGTTTTCCCTTCCTTGTTCGAGTTCCTGTTTCACTTCATTTAGCGCGAAATGCACCACGTCGTGGTGATGCAACTCCTCCGGGCGAACGAGATCGGCCATCCGCAGCCAGAGTTGATGGACGAGATTGACTTCATTTCGAGTCAGGTTTGGCGCATGCGGGCCAAGCAGGAAGAATTCATGCTCGCCCTGCGGCGTAAAGATTTCGAGATTGAACGGCGGCCGGGGATCGGGGAGCGCTTCCCATGCGAGGCCGAACTGGCGCGCCTGTTCGGCGAGACTCATTTTCGTCGAGCGGCCCAGAACAATTGTTGCCGATTGCAGATTCACCCCGGCGCGTAGAATTCCGTCCCATAGATCGTTTGCAGCTACTACTGCCAAACGGACCGGCTTGCCGCGCTGCTCCGCCATAGCCAGCGCCTTTGTGAATAGATATTGCTCGATGCTGCCGAAGAGTTGGTCGGTTTCAAACTCCATTGCGGAGCCGGAGCGCTGAAGGATTTGAACGTGGAGCACGATAATGTCGCGGCGTTCGGTCTTCACCCGGTCGAGCACGGCGGCGAGATGATAGAGCGCGTGATAATTGCTGACGGGGACCAAAACGTTTCCGGGACGAACGCCCAGGGTCGCCGTGCTCAGTTCGGTGCGTGAAGCGACATTGAACTGATCGAGTTCCGCGCCGGCGGCACCGCGTTTTTTCGTGATTCTCTCGGCAACTGTGAACGTGGTGAAGAACGCAGCCGTGAAGATGATGCCGGAAACCGTGGCGATCTGCTTGGTGAAAAGGTTGATTGTGCACAAGCCAAGCAGGGTGAGCGTGATTAAAACCAGGCCGACCGGAATTTCCACATCGCGGATCCGCAAATTCAGGGGCACACGAAATTCGCGCGCTCCCGGTTGTTTATAGCGCAGCGCCAGAACGGCGACGCTATTCATGAGAAAGCTCCACATCACGCCAAACGCGTATGCCTCTCCGAGCAGGAAAATATTGCCGCGACTCAGGATAATCGTGGCGATTTGCAAGCCGACAACGAGATTGACGATGCGATAGGAGGTGCCAAAGCGCCGATGCGGTTGCCGGAACCATTGCGGGAGGATCCCGTCTTCGGAGACCCGGTTGAGCACGCCATTCGACCCGACAATGGCGGTGTTCACGGCTCCGGCAAGCATCAGCACGCCGACCAGAACCACGAACGCCTGAAAGACCAGACGTATCGTGTACGGGCCGACGAAGTTCATGGCCAGCCCGCTGATGAGATTCCCGAAATATGCAGGGCGGCTGGAATCCGGGATGATCATTACGGCAAAGAAGGAGACCCCGGCGGTGAAGACCATGCTGTAGGCAAAGATGATGAATCCGACTTTCTTGAGGTTTGGTATTTTGGGGTGTTCGAGCTCGCGGTAGACCTGCGCAAGTGTCTCTTCGCCGCTCATGGCCAGCACCGAATGGCCGAGGCCGATAAAAATGCCGATGATTCCGATGGTATAAGGCCAATTCGTGTGGCGCAGCCACCCCAGCGCCTGATCGGCGAAATGCATGTTCGAGGGCACCGGCCAGGGGGGCATGTTCGCCCCGCGCACCCATAGGGTGTAGCCGCACCAGCCGAGCATCAGCACGACCATGACAGTCGTGACGTGCATAATGCGCAGCGCTTTGCCGCTCGATTCGGGAATGCCTTTGACGTTTTCCCACCAGAAGTAAAGAGTTACGACGATGGCAAACAACGCGGCAGTGAGGTTCTCGGGAAGCACGAGGTGCAAATGCGCATAACGGAAGACGTCGTTCAAGAACCCGGTGAGATATTGGCCCGCGGAAACGCCGCTGATAGGACCCGTAAGGATGTAGTCGAACATCAGGGCGGAAACTGAGATCTTTGCTAGCTGCCCGCCCATCGCTTCCTTGACCACGCGGTACACCCCGCCGCGTACGAACATGCTGCAGCTTTCCATATAGAGAGCGCGAACGGCGTAAGAGAAGAGCATGATGGCGAGAATGAACCACGGGGCGGCCTTCCCGAACGCTTCTTCGGCGATTGCGCCAGCGTAAAAAGCCGACGATCCCATGTCGTTGAGCACGATCGCCGCTGCTCGCCAGAAGGAGATGAAGCTGAGCATCGCCGTGGTGGCCACGACAACGCGGGCGACGGGGCGTGATGCAGATTTCGTGAGAAGGGGGTTGGTCGTCATATTGCCTTGGCCGGAACGGGATTGGTTTTCGTATTAACGGGACGCGATGTGCATTCAGACATGGCTGGACACTAAGGATCCTTTCGGTACTGAAGTCGGTTCCCACCAGACTACGGAAGTCAGTTCTCTAGCCTTCTGAAATTGGCCACATTGAACTTCGAGCAGGACGCAAAAATCCCTTCTCTTGCCGAAACCATCGAAGCGCTTGTGCAGTTCTTTCCAGTTTTGGGCGAGGTAATGGACCGCGGCGAGGCTGCCCCACTCGGTCAGTCCGGCGCAGACTACATGAGGGCGATTGGAATCGTGCCGGTTGGTCAGCCGTAACACGATGGCTTTGTCGTAGGTAGCCTCGTCGCGGTTCTCAATTGAATGAAGCTGGCTGGCGACTCGGAAGGCGCGCCGCCCATCTGGGGTAAACAAGAACTGGCATAAGCTGCTTCCCGACCATGCTTCGACGTCAAATGTCTTGAAGTTCATGTCAGGCGTGCCATAGCAGATGAGAATGGCATCCCCCCTAAGTCCCGGTTCGGTGTCTGTGGTAATGCGAAGGACTTTGTCCGAATACCGGAGGAACAGCGCCGTCAGCATGGCGGCTGCCTGAGGACAGAAAGCCCCACGGACAACTTCAGCACCGACAAATGGCTCGGGTGTTTGCGGTTCAGCGTTCCTGAAATTATTGCGGAGCCGCACGTTTTCGTAGCTATCCATCACAAAGTAGGCGTCCGAAGAAAGAAGGCCGTCGCCCCAGAACCGGCGGAAGCAGAAGCGGTCCCAAGCATCGGGAATGATGTTTGCGGTCTGCCGCGCCAAATCCGAGAGCACAAGCAGCGGCGAAGCGATCTGAGCTCGAACGAGGCGTGCGAAAACTGTGCCCCGTGTCAGCATATGAGGAAGCTCCGTCAAGACGGGGCATGACGCGGCAGGCTCAAAGAAAACCGCCGCTGGGCGCCCCGTGAATTGAACGACAGCGCCGCTCAGGTCAGCGGATCAGGCTGACCGAGCCGGCTCCTCATCGAGCCTGAGCGATGAATTTGGACACAGCGTCGTGCCCGGAGACACTCCAACATCAATGGCAAAACTAACTGGCAGGCCCTCGTTTCGGCATCGAAAGAGGGAAGCAGAGCGATCCCGAGCCGCAGGACCGGTCTTGCGGGAGTGTGCAGATTTTGGGAGGAGGTGTCAACCCCGTTGGCAGATTCAAATGCGGTGTCGAGTTTGAAGCGCTCGTGACGAAAACACCCGGATGCGGCGCTTAGTGCGTTCCCCGTTTTAGTTCGTCGTTCAGAATTATGGACTCCGCGATCTCCTTCATGGATTTGCGCCGTTGCTGGCTCTCGCGTTGCATGGCGCGGTAGGCATCTGCTTCGCTCATCTTCAGATCGCGTTGCAAGATGCCTTTGGCCCGCTCGATGAGTTTGCGGTTCTGGAGTTGGTCCGAGAGCGCGGATTTTTCATCTTCCAACAGCAGCCGCTGGCGTTCGTTCTCCTGCAATTCCGCTACGGTTTTCTGAAGCTCGGATGTGCGTTCGACGACCCGGAGTTCGAGTTCATCGCGAGCTTTGCGAAGCGCCTCTTCAGTCTGTCTTTTTGCCGAGCTGACCCAGCTTGCCGCTATGGCACAAACGATAAATGCCGCGAAATAAGCGATATCCATCGAGTCGATCACAAAAGTATGTAAGGGCGGGAGAAAGAAATAGTCCGCGATAAGAGTCGAAATGATGACGGCGAAAAGGCCCGCAGCCGTTCCAGCAAACCATGCGCTGGCCATGACCGCGGCAAAAAATAGAAAGAGGAACGGATATTGAAAAAAGCGCTGCAGCAGGTAGGTCAGGGCAAAAGCGACCGCCACGAACAAGAAAGCTATGGCGTAGCGGCGGAGCACGTACGGCTTCCAGCGCAACTGTTGCCGGCTAGAGCTACTGCGTGCCGTCATTGTCTCTATAGAACTTCCGCTCATGGGGGAGTGCCACAACGTAACAAGCGTCAAAGCCAGTGTCAATTTTGTCGAGGTCAGCGAGCCGACGGCGGCGGTTGTCACCAAGGAGCCGTAAAAAGGTAATGCCGGGGCCGGAGCCGCGCAGATAGGCTGCAGGAAGATCACCTCGGTATGTGTCTTCTGTCACTGCCGTGCTCAGCGGCGCTGCGACAAAATGAGCATGTGAAAACACCTGCTGAGTCTTACAAAGTCATACGCGCACTCCCCGATGGTCAAAGAGTTTCGGTGGGTACTTTCAGAGATGTCGAGGAAGCCAGAAAGGTGATCGTCGCGCTCAGCGAATACTGGCCGGGCGACTATCGAATCTTGCAGCCATCCTTTGGGGAGCACGGTCGAGCTGCGCCTGTACGTGCCGCTTAATCCACGACTGAGCGATGTACGTGCACTGCCGTACGTCTTGTGTTTGCGAGGCTGCGGAAAATCAGGGAAGTGTAATCTTGTAAACGGGACGCGTGCCTAACGGATTTTTCAGAAGCAGCTAGGGTAATTTTCGAATTCGCGCAACCTCGGCTAAATCAGTAAGTTGGGCCCACACGGAGGTAAAAGGCCATTTCCGGGCGAATTCTCATCGTTGATGATTTCCAGGCTGTCAGACAAGGTGTACGCCGGATTCTCGAGTCCGATGACCACTGGGAGGTTTGCGGCGAGGCTGAGAACGGACTGGAGGCATTGAGGTTAAGCCAGGAACTTAGGCCCGATGCGGTCGTCATGGATATAACAATGCCTGTGATGAGCGGCCTCGAGGCGACCGAGGAGATCACGAAGTCGCTGCCCGGAACCAAGGTATTGATCCTTACTATGCACGACCCGCAGAAGTTTGCCGTGACGATTCGTCGCGCGGGCGCGAAGGGAGCATTGAACAAATCCAAGGCTGCGACGGACCTCACGTGCGCGTTAGATGCCATTCTGGCGGGAAGCACCTATTTTCACTAACGTTCTGACAGCGAGGTGTCCGACCGCTTTAGCAGGAGGGGACGAGGCGCAATGCCCGATCGCTCAGTCGCAGCGGCCGATTCTGCTGCAAAGAGTCCGCTAAAGAGGCCTTCGGAGAACCCTACATCGTCACGGCGAAGGTATTGCGCCGGATCAATGAGAGCATCTGATCGTCAGTCAGCGTGAGCTGGACGTTGAGGCGGTCGCCGACGGGGGAGATGCGAGTGGAATCGAGCAACGCGGCGAGATCCGGATTCGAATTCCCCACCTGATAGCGTTTGTAAAGCAGGCCCGCCTGGAGAAGCGCAGCGAAGGTATTGGCGTCATCCGGGCTGGCGCAGACCGATTGGAAGCGGGCCTGGACGCCGGAGCCGGCGATGATTTCGAGTGTCATGGCGTGGATTCGTGCGACAAGTTGCTGGGCTTGCGGGAATTGCGCGGCTTCAGGCGCCAACTGTTGCATAGCGAGTTGCGCATAGGTTCCATTCATCACGGCCCAGACGACGCCGCTGCCGTTGGCGTCGTTGATCAATGGAAGCATCTTCGAATCGGTCAGCAGTCCTTCCTCTTCGCCCGCGCGAATGGAGATCAGCCGTTCGAGTTGCTGGCGGGGGCCAAAAGCCGCGGTATTGGAGTCGATGAAAAAGAAGAAAAGGTCCGTCGGACCCGATCCGCCACCAAATGCATACAGCGAAAAATTGCGGACCTTGACCACCGGGAGCTTTTGCGCCTGGAAATAGGCCTCCGCGGTCTCCGGGCGGAACGAACCCAGCGCAACGCCGAGAACCTGGTCGCTGCCGGGGCCGGGAGCGGTCTGTTGTTGCGCGCCGCTCGATTGTTGGGTGCCGCCAGGTCCGTTCGCGGGAGCGTTTTGCCCTGCCTCCGCCGGAACAGGGCCGACAGTCGCCCAGGCAACCTCCTCCACCTGAGAATTCGGATCGATGCCGGCGGCGGTGAGGAATTGTTCGAACTGCTTGAACCTCGCCGGGAGCATCTGTTGCTTCAACTGAGGAAACCAGCTCAGCGTGCGCGCCTGTTTGAGATCGGCGTAGGCGAATTCGCCAATGTTCTGCGGGAACAAGCCGATCACGTCAGTGCTCAGTGTGCTGGCGTAAGCACGCGGAACCGCCGCGACAGACAAGGTTGTCGCGAAAATTGCCGTCGCCCAAATTTGTTTGTAGTTCATCGTTTCACCTTCCAAGCTTTTGGTTTCTCGGCGGCCGCTCCACTGTCGCAGGCTGGGTCAGGCGCTGCGTAGTGAGATGCGGCCCCGGGGATGCTCGTCCATCTTCATTTCCAAGCGAGTTTCCAGAATCTTTGTTTGCAGCGAGAAATTCTCGAGGCGCAAATGCGCCGCGTCGCGGGGATCGAGCGCTTTGCGCGGCACTAAACCAACGATTTCGCTGCTGTGAATCGTGCAGCCGTGGCGTTCGGCTTCGAGCCGCACGGCCTCGAACGCCTGCTCGATCGAGGTGTGCTCGAAATCGGTAAGATTCATGGAAACCTGGGCTAATTTGCGATCTTTTAATTCGACGCCAATAGCTTTGAGGTGGGGCAGGCCGCCGCTCGATGAGCGAATGGAGCGCGCGATTTTCCTGGCAATGGACACGTCAGAGGTATTGAGATTGATGTTGTAAGCGATGAGAAATTTACGCGCGCCCACAGCAACCGCTCCCGCGGAAAGATGCAAGGCGGGGCCGCCGATATCCGGGACACGATAGGGGTTCCGCAAGGCCTCGTCACGCAAATACTCGAATTCTCCGCCGCGAACGCTCTCGAGTCTCTTGCGGCCAGGGCGCAAAGCGGCTTCTTCGTAAAAATATGCGGGTACTTTGTAGCGAGACCAGATTTCTTGGCCTGCCTGGTGTGCCAGAGCAACACAATCCTCCATGTTCACGCCTTCGATGGGTACAAAGGGCAAAACGTCAACGGCTCCTATGCGGGGATGCTCTCCCTGATGCTGGCGCAGGTCGATGAGTTCGATCGCTTTGTTCACGCCCTGCAGCGCCGCGTCGAGCACTGGTTTCGGCTCTCCGGCCAAAGTGACTACGGAGCGATTGTGATCCGGGTCGCTATGGAGATCGAGTACCCAGGCGCCCGCTGTCGCACTCATGGCGGAGACCAGTGCCTCGATCTTTTTGCGGTCGCGCCCCTCGGAAAAATTGGGAACGCATTCGACCAAGCGTGTCATCGCTCTTTATCTCTGCGCTCGCTGTCTCTTGCGAGCTTGGGAAATCCAAGGAAGCTAACTGAGCCGCCAGATGATGCAGAGATTTCCGACCTGTTGCCGAAGGTCCTTATGCCGTCGCACCGCATACAAAATATTAAGCGACGGGCAAATACCTCGCCAGCAAGATCGGCTGCGCGGTAACGTAAGCGGCAAATTCCTGATGGCAATTAGCTTACAACCCGGCAAACGCAGGCAAAAACTCTCTCGTAAATACGCGAGTGATGTTGTCAGCGGTTGTAGATTTACCATCGGCAATAACTGCGAAGTGGATCACCTGAGCCCCGCCGTTGGTTACCGCATTGAGTTGCTCGACGCCGAGCCACGCCGTACCCGAGGCGGCGCGGAGCAGGGAATCCAACTGCGGCGAATCGACGATGGGGTGCGCACCTGAGGCGGAACTCGGTACCGAGATCTTAATCTGGCTGGGCCGCAGTATGTACATCGAGCGGCCGATCACCACAGGTGCCTTCAGCTTTCCGTCTGACACAAGTTCATTAACCGCCGTGCTTAGCCGCAGCGTCTCATCCGCGCCGGTCCAGCAAGTGCGTGCTGGCAGACCCGGCGAAGGCCGCCTGCGCGCGATGGCAATCCATTTTTGCAGGTCGCCATCGGGAAAAAGATAGCCGAATAGCGCATCGATTTTGGCGATATCGTCCGATTCGCCTGAGAGGGCGACGATGGTCAGCGGGCCGCGGCCCGATGCCAAGTCGGGCTGCAGATATTCCGAGACGAAGTCCGGAATTTCAGCCGCACCGGTCACCCCACAAGAGAGCGCCTGCGCGCGTATTCCATTTCCGAATTCGAAAACGAGCGAGCCCATCTTTTTCAGTTCGACCAGCCCGCGCGCCTGCGCGGCAACGGAATCGAGACTTCGCTCGCGATAGCCCTGCGGATCGCGTCCACGCAGATCGGCGGCTTGCGCGATGGTGAGGCCTTGGGGAATGTACGCGAGCAGATCGCTTGCGGGAGTTTGATCGGTGAGCAGATCGGGCAAGATGCCGCGGCGCGCCAATTCAGGGATAAGTTCAGCGGCGTTGGCAATCAACCCGACCGAAGCTGGTTCGCGTTTGCGGACGGCATTTTTCAGGATCCGCAGGGCTTCATCGAGGCTGTTGACCATGACCTCGCAGTAGCCGGTTTTCAGGCGGCGCTTGATGCGATTGGCATCCGCATCGATTCCCAGAAAGGCCGCTTCATTCAAGCTCGCGGCGAGCCCCTGCGCGCCACCCAGGCCGCCCATTCCGCCGGAAACGACCAGACGGCCGGCGAGAGTTCCCCCAAAGTGCTTGCGGGCAGCGGCTCGAAAAACTGCGAAGGCTTCCGGTAGCGCAGTCGACGGGCCAGTGAAAGTCCAGTCGGCCGCGAAGCGCGCAGCGCGTGGCTGCAAGGCTTCATCGGCAGCGAGCAGAGGAGCAGGAGACGGAACGGACGAATTTACAACAAGCACTCTGGGCGCATTGGGAGTCGTTTTCAGTATCGGCGCCGGCACTCCGGACCGGATCAGCAAAGTTTCGTCACCCGAGAGCTTAGTGAGCGAGTTCACGATGGCGTCGAACGCCGGCCAGTCACGCGCGAGTTTGCCTACGCCCGCCGACACCTCGAGGTCCTCAGGATTCTCGGCCACGGCGGGATCGAGGCTATTCATGAGCAGGCGCAGCGCGGCTTCCTGCTGCCATCCCTGGCAGAAGAGCGCGGCCCCGCGCGGAGCACGGATGGGCTTTGCGGCGGTGCTTTGTGTGCGCGAGTCGGGCATGAAGCGGCACCCCATCTTAACGCAGGCAATTGCCGGCGCGCGCGATCTGGCAGAACGGTTCTGTCCAAAATGCGGCGCAGTTGCCGCGATGATGCCGCTGCTGTAGAGTTCGGGACGATGGCCGATTATCCGACGCTGCCAGGACGCTTGCTTCAGGCGATCGAGCAATATGCCTCGGCACGCGCGCAGTTGCACAAACAGGGACGGGAATGGCTGCCGATCTCGTCGGCGGAGTTGCTGCGGCGTATCGCCGGACTTTCGCAAGAGTTCGCAAAAATGGGTATTACGCAAGGCGATCGCATAGCGATTTTTGCGCCGAACTGTCCCGAATGGCATGTGGCCGATTTTGCCGCGCTCGGCCTCGGCGCGATCGTCGTGCCGATCTACTTCCGCGAATCGACTGAGCGCATGATCTACATCCTCGCGCATTCAGAGGCGAAGCTCGTGTTCATCGCGGGCGACGAGCAGGTCCGGCGCTGGAGCGAGATGGGCACATTGAAACTTCCGGCCGGAAAGGTTGTTTTCGCCGGCGGCGCCACGATGCAGACGACAGGAACCACCGCGGGAGGAAGCGTTTCGTCTGATGGTCGTTCAGGTGAGATGCTCCGTTATGAAATGCTGATCGAAAATGCGGGCGACGCGGAGGTTCAGGATTACCGGCAGCGAGTCGCGGCGTTGAAGCCGGATTTACTAGCTTCGATCATATACACCTCGGGCACGACGGGCGAGCCGAAAGGCGTGATGCTCTCCCACGCCAACTTTACTTCAAACAGTGAGGCCTCATTCGAACGGTTCGATCTAGCGCACGGCAGTACCGGGCTCTCGTTTTTGCCGCTGGCGCACGTGTACGAGCGGCTGGTGGATTATGGCTATCTTTTTAACGGCGTCACCGTTGCCTACGTGCCGCGAGTGGAGGATGTGCCGCAGGCCCTGCTCGAAGTACGGCCCCATATTTGCGCAGCCGTGCCGCGATTTTTCGAAAAGCTCTATGGAAACATTCTGGAACGAGGCGCGCAGACAACGGGAATGCGCCGCAAGATTTTCGATTGGGCCATTCGCGTTGCGCATAAATCTGCTTCGTGGCGGGCCTACGGACGGCCCGCGTCCTTGGGACTGCGTTTGCAATGGAAGATCGCCAACCGGCTCGTCTATCAGAAATTTCGCGATGGGGTGGGCGGCCGTATTGTCGAATTCATCTCCGGCGGTGCACCGTTGGCGCCGGAGCTTGCCGAATTTTTCACCACGGTGGGACTGCCGCTCTACCAGGGCTACGGATTGACCGAGACCTCACCAGTGGTGGCGACGAATCTTCCGAGCGCGTGCCACGTCGGGACCGTCGGGCGTCCGATTCACGGTGTGGAGGTTCGCACGGCCGAAGATGGGGAACTGCTGGTTCGCGGTCCCTGCGTCATGCAAGGCTATTACAAAAAACCGGAAGAGACGCGTGCGGTGCTTTCGCCGGATGGCTGGCTGGCGACCGGGGATATCGGCCGACTCGATGCCGACGGATATCTTTTGATTACCGATCGCAAAAAGGAGCTGCTGAAAACGGCCGGCGGCAAAATTATCGCTCCTGCGCCGATTGAGAATGCACTCAAGTCGAGCCCTTATATCTTGAGCGCCGCACTGGTCGGCGATCGTCGGCCGTATGTAGCCGCGCTCATCGTGCCGAATCTTGCCACTGTGCAGGCGCGCGCAGCCGAGGCGGGGGTGAGGATTTCGTCGCCGGAAGAGATGGCTTCGAGCGCATGGGTGCATGAGTTGATCGAAGGGGAGATCAAGCGGCTCACGGCGAACCTGGCTCAGTTCGAAACGATCAAGAGATTTGCGCTGCTCGAACGCGAGTTCACCTTTGATGGCGGAGAACTGACGTTTACGCTGAAGCTGAAGCGCCGCGTCATCGAGCAGCGGTATGGCGAGGTGATCGAGAGGCTATACGCGCAGCCGACGGTCGCACGCTGACTGCGTCTCCTTGTGCGCCCTGGCCTTAGCGAAGTGGACCGTGGCGCAGTACAATAATTCGCGGCAGAGCGCCTTTGGAGAACGTATTGATGAACGATGAACTGGTGATTGCGGGCCGCGCGTTTCATTCGCGGTTGATCGTGGGCACGGGAAAGTATCGCAGCTTCGGCGAAATGCGCCGGGCACATGAAGCTTCCGGCGCGGAGATCATTACCGTTGCGGTGCGGCGGGTGAACTTGACTGATCGCACCAAGGAGTCGCTGCTCGATCACATCGATCGCGACAAGTATTTTCTCTTGCCGAATACGGCCGGCTGCTATAACGCCGAAGAGGCCATACGAACGGCGCGCCTGGGGCGTGAAGTGGGTCTTTCGAATTGGGTGAAGCTCGAGGTGATCGGCGATCAGCAAACGCTTTTCCCGGATACGATGGAGCTCTTGAAGGCTGCCGAGCAGCTCGTGCGCGAAGGATTTGTCGTCCTGCCGTATACGAATGACGACCTTATCGTCGCGCGTCGATTGGTGGATGCGGGCGCGGCGGCGGTGATGCCGCTGGGCGCGCCCATCGGTTCAGGCATGGGCATTCAGAATCACGCGAACCTGCGCATCCTACGTGAGCGCATCACGGAAGTGCCGCTGATCGTGGACGCGGGCGTGGGCACAGCTTCGGATGCAACCGTGGCCATGGAACTCGGCGCCGATGGCGTACTCATGAATACTGCGATCGCCGAGGCGCAAGACGCGGTGCTTATGGCCGAGGCCATGAAGCACGCGGTCGAGGCCGGGCGCGAGGCGTTTCTCGCCGGCCGCATTCCCAAGAAGCTCTACGCGAGTGCGTCGAGTCCGCTGGCCGGCGTCGTCCGCTAGCAGCACTGCCGTTGCATAACATCGTGTAAACACTTCAGTGGCGAACGCCTCTCTCTTTGCGAATGGCTTAATGTCGCCGCGGAAGCGGCGACCCTCTAAACCATCCTCCACCCGGCTGTGTTAACGTGCCCGCGTGTCTGACCCGGCGCGAGATCGAATTGCCTTTCTCGACTGGCTGCGCGGCTTAGCGTGCATCGGGATGTTTGAAACGCACGGCTATGACGCATGGCTCAGCGAAAACGCGCGGCACTCGGCGCTTTTCCGCTGGTCGCAGTTGGGCGGAACGCTGCCGGCGCCTCTGTTTCTATTTGCCACGGGAATTTCCCTCGCTCTCGTCCTTGGACGCGCGTTGCGAAAGGGAATAACGCCGGGCGAGGCATCGCGCAAGGCAATGCTGCGCGGTGCGGAGATTTTTGGTTTCGGAATGCTGTTCCGGGTGCAGGAGTTTGTGCTGGGCCAGCCTTACGCTCCGTGGACCGACTTGCTCCGCGTCGACATTCTCAACGTCATCGGCATTGCGCTTATGCTGATGGGGGGGATGTGCTGGTTGGCGGCGCCGCATCGCAAGCACGGAGAAGACTTTCATACAGCAAGCGCCGGTGCCCTCGTGCCGCGCTCGCGTTATGTGATGTGCGCAATTGCTCTCGCTGCCGTGATCGCGCTTGTAACTCCGCCGCTCTGGACCACGCATCAACCACGTTGGCTGCCGTGGTTTCTGGAGTCCTACATCAACGGCGTGCATAACCTGGGCGTGCCGCAGCCCTGGCTCTTTCCCATCTTCCCCTGGGTGGCGTTCGCGTTTGCCGGGCTGGCGTTCGGATTCCTGATCTTTTCGCCGTGGGGGCGCGCGCATGAGAATCGTGCGTTTGCGATCACGGGCGTGGCAGGCGCATTTTTGGCGTTTGGGGGATGGGGGCTCGACGCCTGGTCAATGCGGTTCTATGCCGTCTACGATTTTTGGCACACGAGCCCGAATTTCTTTCTGATTCGAACCGGTGTTGTCCTGGTAATTGCGTTTCTCGCGTACGCGTGGTGCCGCTGGGGTGCCGCTCTGAAGGGCTTCAGCCCGGTCCTCGAGATGGGACGGACCTCGCTCTTTGTTTATTGGCTGCACATCGAATTTGTCTACGGTCGATTTTCAATTCTGCGCAAAGGCGCGCAGAGTATTGCTGCCGCGACGGCGGGAATTTTGACCATTTGCGCCGCTATGACGATCGTCGCGGCGGTTCGCAATCGCACGAAGGGCCGCGGAGTTCAGGCGTTGGCCTTCTGGCGCAAGCCAGCGGGCATTCCGGCGTAAATGCGATTAAGGTGTCTTCGCGGCCGGCTGTAATGGCTGGGCTTGTTCGGGAAGCTTGAAAATCATTTCGCCCGGACGCGCGAGGCCCATCTCCTCGCGGGCGATGCGTTCTACGGCCTTGGGATCGGTGCGCAGAGCTTTCACCTCTTGAGTGAGTTCGCTATTTTCTTGATGAAGCCGGTCGATTTCCGAGCGCAATTGCTTTACCTGAGCCTGCGTGCGATGCATCGCCAGCAGGCCATGGCTGCCAAACACGTCATGCATGGCGATCAGCAATAAGCCAAGGGCAAGGATGTAACGCGCATAGCGCGACCAGAATGAGCGCGTTTCCTCCGATTTCGTTTTCGCCCGCGTTTTTGAATTTAGTTTCGCCAACCTCTTCAGCCTCCCGCGGCAGCCGCAAAAACCCACTCGCGAGCCGCTTGCGCCATGCGCGAAGACTCTTGCTCCGTCGCGCTTTCGGTGTAAACGCGCATCAACGGTTCGGTTCCGGAGAGGCGCAGCAGAATCCAGGAGCCGTCGTCGAAAATCAGCTTCAGGCCGTCGGTGCGGTCGGTTTGCGCTACGCTCTTGCCGATAAATTCCGAGAAATCACTCTTCAGCCGTTCGACGGCGCGGGCCTTTACGTCTTCCGGGAGATGCAGATTGGTGCGAATCGGCCAATATGGGTGGCCCACCTTGCGGAAAAGCCCGCGCAACTGCTCGTCGAGCGGCGCCTGCCGCGCGGCGATCATTTCCGCGACCAGCAGGCAAGCGAGAATTCCGTCTTTCTCAGGAACGTGCCCGCGAATGGAAAGGCCGGCGCTCTCTTCGCCTCCCAGCACAATAACGTCTTGCAGAATGAGCTGGCCGATGTATTTGAAGCCGACCGGGGTCTGGCGGATTTTGCGGCCATGCTTGGCGGCCACGGCATCAAGCAGATGCGAAGTGGCTACGCTGCGTGCAGCATCCAGATTCCAGCCGCGACTTTCGATGAGGTAATCGTAAAGCAGCCCGAGAATGTGATTTGGCTGCATCCAGCGTCCCTGCGCATCCACGATGCCGAAGCGATCGGCGTCTCCGTCAGTCGCGAGGCCGATCTGCGCTTTGTGCGTGACGACCGTTTCGGACAAGCGCTTCAGATTGTCCTCGGACACGTCGGGACCTGAGCCTTCGAAGAGAACGTCACGCTCGGCGCGAATCGTTTCGTGCCCAGTGATGCCGTGCTCAGCCAATGCCCGATCGAGATAGCCGGCGCCGCAGCCATGGAGCGCATCATAGACGATGCGGGGCGCGTTTTGCTTCTTCAGTTCGGCAAAGCGGACGAGTTCGCCGAGACGCGTAAGATAGGGCGGCGCGATGTCGATCTCCTCGAACGTGCGTCCATCATGCGGCGAGGGAAAACCCGAACTTTTTTGTGCGGGGCGCGCGAAAAGCTTGGCGGCGCGAACCTCGATGTCTTTCGTGACCTCTGGCAGCGCCGGGCCACCATCCGCGGCGGAAAATTTCAGGCCCTGGTATTCGGCCGGATTATGGCTGGCGGTGAAATTGATTGCGCCGTCGATTTTTCGCCACCGAATCTCGCAAGCGACCGCTGGCGTGGGGGTTGCCGCTTTACAGAGCAGCGGATGCACGCCGCGCTCGGCCAGTTCGGTCGCGGCGGCGCGCGCAAACTCCTCAGAGAAAAAGCGCGTATCGTGCGCCACGAGCAGCGTTGGATGCGGATTGCCTGCCAGAACGTGTTCGGCGATGGCTGCCGCCGCAACGCGCACGTTGGGGAAAGTGAAATCTTCGGCGATGATTCCGCGCCAACCGGACGTGCCAAATTTTATTGGTGAAGCCGCCATTTTGTTTTCGCCGCGCCGTATTGTATCGTGGCGCGTCAAGGCGCCACAGGAAAGCGCGCCGCCCGCACGCAAAAAGTTAAGAGGTGCGGCGTCGACGCGATGCCACATATCCGATGCGGAAAACGTCAGGGAAGTATCTGGTTGTGCTGGTGACCTGCGGCTCGCGGCGCGAAGCGCAGCGAATCGCGCGCGAAATCGTCAGTCGGCGGCTCGCCGCCTGCGCCAATTTGGTGGAAATGCCAGTTCAGTCTGTTTATCGTTGGAAGGGCAACGTTGAGAAGGCGCGCGAGTTCCTGTTGCTGGTCAAAACTTCAGCGACCCGAGTCAACGCGCTCGAAACTGAAATCAAACGCCTGCACAGCTATGACCTGCCCGAATTCATCGCCCTGCCCATCGTCGCGGGATCGTCTGCTTATCTACGCTGGCTCGATGAGTGCGTTGGCCCGCAGCCGAAGACCTGAAAAGCACGCTTGTTGGTGCGCCACGGAATTCGCCTCAACGCGTACTCGTTGCAGCAAGGAAGCCAGTCAGCCCTGGAAAAGAAATGCTTTGCTGGCCTGGCAGCGAGAGGATCGGCCGCCCGGGGGGTGGTTTTGGGCCTTAGACCTTCGCCAGGGCGGCATCGAGGTCGGCGATCAAATCTTCGGCGTCTTCGATACCCACCGACAAGCGAACCAGGCCATCGGTGATGCCGATCTGTTCGCGCACTTCTTTTGGGATCGAGGCATGCGTCATCATCGCCGGATGCGAGATCAGCGTCTCGACTCCGCCCAGGCTTTCCGCCAGTGAACAGATCTTGACGTGATTCAGCAGCTTGCGCGCGGCCTCGAGCGAACCGAGGTCGAATGAGAGCATGGCGCCAAATCCACGCTGTTGTTTGCGCGCAAGGTCGTGCTGCGGATGCGAGGGCAGGCCCGGATAGTTGACGCGCCTCACTTTCGGATGTTTCTCGAGATATCGCGCGAGGGCCATGCCGTTAGCGTCATGCTGGGCCATGCGCACGGCCAGCGTTTTGATTCCGCGCGACACGAGAAAGCAATCCATCGGCGCCAGCCCAGCCCCCGTGGAGCGCTGCAGGAAATAAATCTTTTCGGCATCGGCCTGACGCGACAGAATCACCGCGCCGCCGAGGGCGTCGCTATGGCCATTCAGATATTTTGTCATGGAATGAACGACGATGTGCGCGCCGAGTTCCAGCGGGCGCTGCAAATATGGGCTGAGGAACGTGTTATCGACCGTGACGGTGATGTTTCGTTCGTTGGCGATCTCCGCGATGGCGGCAATATCGCTGATGATCATCGTCGGATTGGTTG
>DASRHB010000007.1:0-14690 GCA_035650755.1 Candidatus Acidiferrales bacterium | reverse complement strand
AGCTCAAGGGCGAGGTGCCCTGCGGCTTCATCGTGCTGAAAGCCGGCGTCAACCGCCCGCCGTCGGAGATCGAGAAGGAGATCGTCGCGCTGGTGCGCGAGAAGATCGGCCCGGTGGCGGCCTTCAAGCTGGCGATCACGGTGCCGCGGCTGCCGAAGACGCGCTCAGGCAAGATCCTGCGCGGCACCATCAAGAAGATGGCCGACGGCGAGCCCTGGACCATGCCGGCGACGATCGACGACCCGGCGATTCTGGATGAGATCGGCAGTGCGATGAAGGAGAGAGGGGTGGGGGGTTAGGGGGTTCGAATCCCTCGCTCTCCGCCAAGGAGGCCTAATTTTATTGTCCTTTTTGGGACAGATTTTCTGTACCCCACTAATAAGCCCACAACGACTGATGTTTGGTTTTGGTCCTTGATCCATAACCACGAACCAACAAGAAAGTCGTCTTACGAATATTGTTCTGCGCTTTTCTGCCACCAGCGGCGCGGTGGACTGTCGATGAATTGTTTTACAGATTTAAAAGTGTCCGATTGCGACTGAACAACGGATATGAAATCGAAATAGTTCGCGCTGAAATTCGATGTCTGCCATTTCTTTTCTAGATATTCGCGAAATATGTTGGACTTTTCGTAGCGTTTACGTATTTCGAATGATGCCGCCAATTTAGTGATTTCGTCGCGCGCGATAATTTCGAAAATCGGCGTGTCGGTCGATGTCGCATCCAAGAACGCAAACGTGCCGGCCCAATACCTGATATGATAAATACCAATCGATGTTGCTCTATAATGGAATTGTTCTGGCGGTTCGCGGTCTAAAACTTCAACTTCCCGATAGTGGCCATATGGCGTTTCGATTAGCCGTTTGTTGGCGAGCCTTCTTAGGGCAAACCTAACTTGGTCTTCAATGAAGCCAAGCGTGCCCATTTCTTTCAAAATTGCATCGCCCAACACAAAGCCATCATTGTCTTTGACTGAAGCATTGGAACTCAAAAACGCGATGATCAAAGAGGCTAAAAAGTGCTCACGTGGATCGGGGGTACTTACGTCAAAAATGTTGCAACCAACCAAAGAGGACAAAGGATTGTAGTATGCATACTCCCCAAGGAGAGCGTGCTTTGTGAATTCATGGAGCGGTACTTTATAATTTCCTTGGATTTCCTCCAAGCGGACGATTTTTTCAGAATCGACATTAGGACTCCCGCAAAATCCGGTGATTAGTTCGATGACTAAACGAGTATTCCCTCCCGTGATGTTGCTTAAGAACTGTCTGATTGCTTGGTTCTGCCGTATCGAACGCAACATTGCATTCAGAAACGAAACTATGCTCCCGACTTGGAGTCTTACCCCTTCCAGAATCCCGGCGCCGTGTTTCCCTTCAGCAATTCGAACGGCAAATGCCACGCGCCGCTGAATCACTTCATCGGCTGGGGGAGGGGCGATAGTCAGTATCTTGTTCTGATAGCCCGCCAGAGTGCCAGTTATTTTTGACTGGTAGAACGTACTGGGACGAAGGGCAACGAAGACCATGAGATTACGTGTCGCAGCAAGTTCTTGTGCAATTAGAAACGCTTGCTGCTGCACCTCAAAATTTCTTTGGTCCGCGTTGTCCAAAACCAAGATAATTTGCTTTTGTTGTCCACGCGCTAAATGTGCCAACGCAGCATTTAGGTGTTTATCTTTTTGATCAATTTTCCCTGCTAAATATGCAAGACGTTCTTTATCGTAGGAGACTCTATCGATTTCTTTTAAAGCGCCTTTTACACTTTTATCAAAATCGACCAAGTCTGCGTGATAGATTGAGTTTGCGAATTCGCGTGTTTCAATGTCGAGATTGTATTTCGCCTTTAAAACAGCCGGGACTTCATCCAAAATGAATGATTTGATGTCGTTTGCTAGATTTGCTTTGATGCCCAGGTTGACATGGATGAAATAGGTGTTTGCTTTTTCCGACGCGTCCAATTGTTCAAAAAGGTTTTCAAAAAATGATGTTTTACCGACGCCGACATCCCCAAGTACTACGACCGGTCGGGAGGTCGTGGTCGATAACGCGGGGTCCACTTGTAAGTCGCCACTTTCATTGACAGAAGTCACGGACTCGAAAGCGGCTGGCGCACTGGCGGTACCGGCTACACGCCGATATCTTGCCGAAATAACATTCTTACTAAGCAGCAAGTGCCGATTATTTGCTTCAAGAGGAACATAGCACTCTTTGTAAAACAGCGGCTTTATTGACGGCTCGTCCTCTATTTCTTCCAAAAGCAACGAAGCTAGAAGCCGCAGATTTTCTTGGAATGGGCTTCGATAGCGGTATTTTGTTGGCTCTGGGATGCCCACCGAAGCCTTTGCCGGGATTCGCGGGTTTCGGTGTAGCGCCAGTTCTCTGAAGGCCCTATTTTCCGCCACGCCTTCCGGCGACAACAGACTCCACAACACCGGAAAATTTTCCACGTAGGACTCAAAGCCATTAAAAAAATAGCATTCACCGTCCAGTGGTGACTCGCCAATGGTGAGGGCTTGGAAAATTGCAAGCTGCGGACCATTGCAGACAATTCCAATTTGCGCCCCATGTATCGAACAGTATGGGATAATCTGCTTGATAACTTCTTCAAAGTTTTTGCTGGCTTCCATAAGCGGTTTAATTTTTCGGACCGTGGTTGGTTTGCCAACCGGAAGCGCATCAAATTTTTTGGCCTCACGCTTCGCTTCCAAAACAGCTTTTACGGGCTTGCCCAACAGGTAGTCGGCCTTCCCACCGAGTTCATCACTGGGTTCAACTTCAATAAATGGCTTTTCCCAACCAAGACATTCCAACAGCAATCGGTCCACAAATTGAAACCGATTCTGAGCCTCATTCCAGTGCATACTATCGGGTGGAAAAGCAGCAATAATTGCTTCGAGGCGCCTTCGTCCCTCTGTCATCTCGAATGGCGCTTCCATCGAGTAGCCCCACCAGCTTCGCCCAAGTAAAGAATGATGGCCGGATTCTATCGGCCAGTCCAGATGAAGGGGGCGTCCTGCTTGGCGGAAGCAGCAAATTGGTTTTCGCGTTACTGCGTGACCTGTCCTCTGCCCGAAGCCGTCAAAGTGGCGATAAAGCCAGCGCAGCTCACGCATGCTGTCTGAGCGATGTAGTCATCAGACTGCTTAGCAAGGTCCGCAGCTTGTTTTTCTGTCAGACAGTTGAAGTATCGGTCTTTTAGTAATTGCATTTTCTTATCGATTTCTTCCGCCGAAAGAGTGTGAGCAATTGCGTTGCGAAGTTGATTTGCGGCATTCAACACGTCCCAATGGCTGTCGATAGCCTCCTCTTTGGCAAGATTTTTGCACCATTCCATCTTTTTAGAGAACTTTTGCCTTTTGATCCATTTTGATCTCTTGCCATTGGCGATCAGGTAATCGCCCATGCATTGTTCGGCCAGCAAATGGGAGCGCAGGACCGCAAGAGTTAGAGCGTCCATTTTTTCGATACGCTCTGTCATTTCCTTCCGGCCCTTTTCCAGTCTCGGATCGTCTGTTTTCACGATAATCTCCCGCCATGACCAAACACATTTGAGTGGCTACAAACTCTTCCCAGTCGTCTCAATCATCGAAATGGTGATATCCAGATGAGATATGGGTTGTACAGCTTTGATCACGGTCTTTCACGGGTGGAGATAGATCGAGAGCAGTTTGACTAAGGGGCCCATGGCAGAGCAAAAGCAGGCCGTCGTCGTCGGCGCGCTCGGTGTGATCGGGCGCTACATCGTCGCGCGGCTGCTCGAGCAGGGCGATTGGTCGGTCGTCGGCCTGTCGCGCCGGACCGCCGATGCCGCGCCGCGCTACCGCCTCATCGCTGTCGATCTCCTCGACGCCGGGTGCGTGGCGGAAGAGGTTGCCGGATTGAAGGACGCCACGCACGTTTTCTACGCGGCGTTTCAGCCTGCGGCCGGCGCCGCTGCGGGCTATGCATCGAACATCGCTCCGAACCGCGACATGCTCGTCAACGCCGTCTTCCTGCCGTATCCCATTCCACAACGAGCAGGTTTGTAAATCCGGCCTTGACCGCTAAGTCGATCCACACAAATTGCGTTTCGCGAAGCCGGTCACGCTTGTGACGTTTGCACTCACAGAACAGGACGTCGTCGCCCCGCCACGCGAATACGTCGAAGCAGCCGCCGCCTTTCGCCCCAATCTTTTTGATGATCTCCTCGTGCCCCGGCTTCAGAGCGATGTGATTGCTGAGTTTCGAGTCAGCCGGCATATCTTGGAGATATTTTTTGCGGTAGGCCGAGACCCATACGCCGTCCCAACCGTGGTCCTGCAGGAGCCGGAGCGCGTACAGCTCCGCGAAGACGGGCGCGCCGCCGTACTTAAGCAGCGGCTTGCCGCCGAACGTGTATACATCCGTCGGTCCCGACCACTCGGGGAGTGTCGGATAGCAGTGCGGAAGATCGAATAGCCTGCCGGACGGCAAGCAGATCGGTATGAAGGCGATCGGGCGCAGCAGTTCCGGCAGATCTAGTTTCATGAGGTGCAAACAGAACAGAATACGAACTTGCGTGCAAGAAGCATTGCGCTCCCGCGTGGGTTGTCTCATGATAAGTGCGGGTAGTGGGGGAAGCCGTAATGCGCACAAGTGTCGCCGCGCTTATTTGCGCGGTGGTTCTCGGCGGCTGTGTGACCACCGAGACCGTTCAGTTCCAGCCGAAGCTGGATCAGCAGTCGATCACCCGGGACGGAGTGCCGGGGATCGTTTCGACCAAGAAAGACTCAATCGTCATCGCCCGGCCGGCGGCCCGCGAGTTTCAGATCGGCGGGCGGCCGGTCTTCGTGCTCGCGATCTACAATCGTGCCCGCACGCCGCAGGAGTTTCGCGTCGCCAACGTGGCGGTCACGCAGCATGTGAGCGGCAACGACGCGGCGCTCAAGGTGATCACCTACGAAGACCTGGTGAGCGAAGAGAAGACACGGCAGACGTTCGCCGCGATCGGTGCCGGACTTGCCGTCGCCGGAAATTCGATGGCGGCTTCGCGGGCCGGCTACTACAACGCAAGCTCGACCGTCTACACGCCGCGTGGCGGCATCTATCAGGTGAACACGACGGGCTACAGCCCCACCGCTGCGGCCATCGCGCAGTCGAACGCGAACGCCCAGAACGCCGAGCTGATTTCCGCAACCATCGAGCGCGGCCAGGCGAACATGGCGATGCTTGAGCGCGCCGTGATCAAGGACAACACGCTGATGCCCGGCGAGTGGTACGGCGGCCAGCTGCACATCGCACCGCTCGTCTCCCAGGACGGACCGAAGTTCTACACGATATCGGTATCGGTCGGGGCCGACCGGCACGAGATTCAAATTTCGCAAGGGGGTGCGCCCAGCTCCTGATCACACCTTAGTGGGGGAGGTTTGCGATGCATTCGAGGATGCGCAGAGCCGTTAAAGTGGCCGCGCTTGCGTCAGTGCTGCTTTTCGGTGCGTCGGCCACAGCCGATCCGGATAGCTGCCGCGACGCGATAGATCAGCTGAAGTCGGCAAAAAGCGACGTGATGGATAGGATCCGGTCCTTCGCGTCTTGCGTGTCGAGCAGCGACGGCCGCGACGATTGCTCGATCGAGTTCTCTGGATTGCGGTCCGCCGAAGACGACTTCGAGTCTGCCGTTTCGGACTACGAAAGTGAGTGCACGTAGGAGCGGCTCGTGACGCTCATTCGCGCAATCTCAACAACGGCCACGGCGATAGCCTTATGTTCAGCCGCGCACTCAGAATCGGTATACGTGAAATATCGCGGTCCGGTCGACCTGAAGCCGTTTACCTGCACGAACACGGTGAGCAGCTTTGTGAACCGCGTCTGCTACGACAAGGCCAACTCCTACATGCTGATCCTACTGAACAGCACTTGGTATCACTACTGCGAGATAGACGAGAAAACGGTGGCGGCGCTTGTAAACGCGCCTTCGGTTGGCCGCTTCTACAACACTTACATCAAGGGTAGCGGCCTGGATGGCTCTTTTGACTGTCGAACCCATAGAGTACCGAACTACTGAAACACGAGACGTGAACTGATGAACATCAAACGATTGATCATCGTGCTAATCATCGTTGGTCCAACAGTCGTAATGATGGCTGCATACGTTGGCTTGGTCACGGACGGTACACTGCCACCGCCCGATCTTGAGAGCATTGCGCGAAGGGTAGGATTGGGAACGGCAACCGCCGCTCAAATAGCTCTTGCGTTGGCAATTATAGTGGTCGCAACAATGGCCGCGATCGCTCCAATCATTTATGCCGCGAGAGCAAATGACATAGTGACGGTTCTAATTTCACTCGCCTTGACGGGAAGCGCGCTGGGGATGTTGGTCCTTTCGCGCACGGTGTTGGACCAAATTAGTGCGCTGATTATTTATCTAGCAAATCTAACGCTCTCGGCTGTCGTGTATGCCGCTCATGAAATCACAAAGAAAGCTTGATTAGCAGCGTTCAGCGCGACGAAGGGATGTGGATGCGGTGTCAGCTAAGGCGATTTAACTCGTCGATTCCGGCAGCTATCCCGTCCCTCACCACCGCCAGTTCGCGCTCAAGCCGGTCGAGCCGCTCGCAGGCCTCTTCCATCGGGCTTCGATCCATGGCCTCCGCGGCACGCATCACCGCGTTCCAGGCGCGGCGCAGCCGCGTGCCGAAATTTGTTCGATGTGTGGCCTGATGCATCGCCGGCTCCGGTCGCTCGAACCTGAAAAATAGTTTTTCCGGTTGCGCAGGGCTTTGAAACTTTGCGCCTGCGGTGCCGGGCGCAACGCCCGCGTGGGCGTAACGCGCGAACTCCGGCATCGCAGGCGCGCGGCAACCTGCAGCCTCGCTAGGCGTCATCCGCGACGGCAATGACCATCGGCGCGCCGCCGGAGCTGATCGAGGCGGCGTGCGCCAAAGCCTGCTTGCCGCCTTCGGACGTCGCGCAGGTCTTGAGCGCGTCCAGGGACGGGAAGCTGACGTCCGACATCAGGTGATAAGGCGGCGGCGCAAAAGCGGGACCGACCACGCGCCTGGTGGCCACGCCGGTGGCGCCGACGAGCTTCGGCCCGGCATAGGGCAGGTGCTCCTCGCGGTAGGCGCGGTCGAATTTCTTGGCGTCCTTGGGGACGGGATAGAGAATGAGCAGATGGGCCGACATGGTTTCTACCTCTCGGTGCGGGTTTCATTTCACGCGAGGGATATAGGCGGCCGGCCAACCGGCGTGGGGTACGGAATCCAGACCGTCCGCGATCAGGGCCGCGGCGCGTCCAGCGCGGCAGGCGCGGATGCGCGATTTTTGTTTGTCGCGCGCGCGGCGGGTTCGACGTGGGCGAACGGATAAAGCCTGAACCACTTCGGAAAGGCGCGCGTGAGCGCTTTCGGGCCTTCGATCGTGAGCCCGAGCCTGCGGGCGTCGGCGAAGCTCATGTCGCCGCGCCACCAGGCGACGAGCGCGGCCAGCGGTCCGCGCACACAGACCGGCTCGGGAAAACCCGGGTTGCGTTCGCAAAGCGACGCCTCGTTCTTCTTGAGAAGCATGAAGCGCCGGCCGTGGCCGCGAATCTCGAACCGCACCACCAGCGGCTGGCCGGGCAGCGCCGGAAAGCAGACCCGCCGTTGCATGTCGACCAGCACCGGCTCCAGATCGAGATCCTCTTTCGCAGGCTCGCGCGCGAGCCAGCGCTGTCCCCAGGTGCCAAGGGCGCTCACCAGCGCCGCCAGCTCTTTCCCCGCGTCGGTGAGCTCATATTCGGGACCATGCGCGCCGTCAGTGCGGGCGACCGCTCCGGCGAGCACGAGTTCCTGCAGCCGTTCCGACAGCACGGTGCGCGACACCCGCGGCACGCCGCGGCGGATGTCGTTGAAGCGGCGGCTGCCGCTGAGGATTTCCCGCACGATCAGAAGCGTCCACCGGCCGCCCAGCACTTCGTGGGCGCGCGCCATGGAGCAGAACTGTCCATATCCCGTCATGCCGGCAGCCTAGCACGGCTCGCCCGGCAGCGCGGTACGGATTCCGGACCGCGCGATGGCGCGCAGGTAGCGCAGCGCCCGCAGCGCACCCCCGCCGCCCGTTGCGACCGGCCACGCGACCGCTTACTTCCCTCTACAGCCCCGCCTCACACCAAACCTCGCCCCACCCAAAAACCCATGAAACACATCGGCTTTCTCTCCTTCGGCCATTGGACGCCGTCACCGCAGTCGCAGACGCGGACAGCGTCGGACGCGCTGCTGCAGTCGATCGAGCTCGCGGTCGCGGCCGAAGAGCTCGGCGCCGACGGCGCCTATTTCCGCGTGCATCATTTCGCCCGCCAGCTCGGCTCGCCGTTCCCGCTGCTCGCGGCCTGCGGCGCCAAGACGACGCGCATCGAGATCGGCACCGCCGTCATCGACATGCGCTACGAAAATCCGATGTACATGGTGGAGGATGCCGGTGCCGCCGACCTCATCGCCGGCGGCCGCCTGCAGCTCGGCATCAGCCGCGGCTCGCCCGAGCAGGTGATCGACGGCTTCCGCTACTTCGGTTACATGCCGCCGGAGGGCATGACCGACGCCGACATGGCGCGCCGCCACACCGAAGTTTTCCTCGAGCTGCTGCTCGGCAAGGGCTTCGCGAAGCCCAATCCGAGCCCGATGTTTCCCAATCCGCCCGGGCTGCTGCGCCTCGAGCCGCATTCCGAGGGCCTGCGCGAGCGCATCTGGTGGGGCGCCGGCACCAATGCGACGGCGCAGTGGGCGGCGAAGCTCGGCATGAACCTGCAGAGCTCGACGCTCAAGATCGACGAGAGCGGCAAGCCGTTCCACGTGCAGCAGGCGGAGCAGATCAGGCTCTATCGCGCGGCGTGGAAGGAGGCGGGGCACGCGCGCACGCCGCGGGTATCGGTTTCGCGCAGCATCTTCGCGCTGACCGACGACCGCGACCGCATGTATTTCGGGCGCGGCGGCAAGGAGGGCGACCAGATCGGCATGCTCAGCGCCACCGAGCGCGCCATCTTCGGCCGCAGCTATGCCGACGAGCCGGACAAACTGATCGCGGAGCTCAAGGGCGACGAGGCGATCGCGGAAGCCGATACGCTGCTGCTGACGGTGCCGAACCAGCTCGGTGTCGACTACAACGCCCATGTCATCGAGGCAATTTTAAAGCACGTCGCGCCCGGCCTCGGCTGGCGGTGACGTGTTTCCGGAGTCGCAGGTGCGCGCGTCTGCCGAAGCGTTGACGAAGCGGGGTCGACGCGTTGGCGCGCCGGCTACTTTTCCGGCAACGTCGCCGGATCGGGTTGCAGTATGGACGTGTAGCTTCGTGCAGCCGCATCGAACACCTGGACCTGAAGAACCGGATAGGCCTGCTTGAGCTTCAGGCCCGCCGCCATGGCGTCCTCGGATGCCTTGAATTCCGCTTTTAATTTTCCATCGACCGACAACACATATCCTTCGGTGGGCATCGCATCCGCCCGTGGACTTGCGGGCGTTCCTGATTTGCCGTTCATGGCTGTTCCTTCCTGTGTTTTTCGAATACCTGATGTCCCGCAGAGGAAGCCCAGGTGTGCCGCGGCAACAGGGCGTGCGCCGCCAATGCCCGCCTGAATTCCTGCATCGCCAGTTCGACCCGCGCACCACTGTTCGCTCTTTCCAGCGTGCGCAACAGGACCTTGAGACTGCGGTCCTTGTCGCGGATGATCCAGCGCCGCATGAACACCTGGGCGTCGTTGAGCGACGTAATTCGCACCGGAGCGGCAACGCACGGCAGGTGTGCGTCGAAGTGGCGTGCGAAAGGGAAGGTCATCTAGAAATCGACCGGAGTCAGATCGTAGGAGATTCCGGGACGGCCGTGACCGTAGACCCGGGTTGCTGCCTCAAATATCCGCGCGCGGTTGCCGTCGAAGGCCGCCAGCAGCGCCTCCCCGTGCCGCGGGGTGCCGGGGGCAAGGCGCTGCAGGGCCGCCGCGCTGATGAAAAACGAAGTCTCCATCGATTGATTGTATCCCCAAAAGTGCACCGCGTCGCGCGTGGCGTCGTAGAAACGTGAGGCGTTGGGAAATCTGATGGTCATTTTTGGCCTCGGCGCGCCTGACGCTCATTGAGCCGGAAGGCCGATGACGGCGCTGCCATCTCCGGCCGGGGCCGGCAACACCTGCAGGTCAATCCCGCTTTCGCTTGATGCAGTTGTATTGCGTTCCCCTTGGGGCTCGCGCGATATCGATCGCAACGGTCGTTTTGATGCAGCTGCCGGTAACTTCCAGGATCTGATCCGGCGGGCACGTGTTGTTTTCAACGAGAACTTTCTGTCCGCAAGCTAACTGGCCCGCTTCGGGTTCTTTCGTCAGGATCTGGGCTCCCGCCGGCGCGGGGCAAGCGACACCCAAAGCGACGGCGACAACGATCAGTGGCATGCTCAGTGGCATGTCAGGCCGGGCATTCATCATTCACATCATACTCCCGGCTCGATAGTTCACCCAGGTCTATAGAGCCCCACCAGCTAACAAACCCGTAACCGGCGGCCTCACATGCCGGTAAAGGCGATAAAAAGCCCGGCGCCGGGGCCGGGCCTTCCGTTTTGGCGCCGGCGTGCAGGCTACTTCTGCTCGCCCGGCTTGTCGTTGCCGGGCTTCGGAGGTCCCTGGTCCTGCTGCGGAGTCGGAGCAGGAGAGGTTGGCTTCTGCGGCTCGGAAAACACGTTTGGAGCAGGAGTATTGGTCATAGCAGGCATCCTTTCAAAAGGGCTTTAAATACGAACGAGGTGTAAGGTACCTGTCACAGGTGGCTACGCGCAGGGCGATAACAAGGTGCCCGCGCTGTTGTTGGCCGATATATTTCGTATTTCGCCGGCTGCCTTGTTTCAAACCGCCTCAATTCATTTCAAAGCCTCGATATACCTGTATCAATCGTCCGCAAAAGCGCGCATGGTGCCTCATGGATCGTGCCGCATATCCGGTGAGCGCGCGTGATCCGGCGCGCCCAGCAATTGTCACGTCGAGCCTGTTGCCATGATCACGCGCACGAAACGCGTAACGCTGATGTTCAGGCATCCATTCTCGCTGAAGGGTGTCGACCGCCGCCTGGCTGCCGGTGAATATGAAGTCGTGTCGGATGAGGAGTTGATCGAGGGACTGTCGTTTCCGGTCTACCGCCGGATTTCAACGCTCATTTTTCTTCCCCCGCACGGCTCTTCGTCGATCGAAATGGTCAGTGTTGCTCCCGCCGATCTTGCGGCGGCTCAGGAGCGGGATCGGATGCTGTCGTCGGGGGAGAGTGCCGCTGTGAAGCCGCGCGCGCCATGAAGAGCTGCCTTGAGCGGGCCGATTATGCGGTGGTGGTGAAGAACCGGGCAAGAATGCCGAAACCATGGCGGTGGGAAATCTACCGTGCCGGGCGGCAAAGCCCGGTCGCGCACTCGCAGCAATTTTTTGAGTCGCGACGTACGGCAGACCTGGAGGGCAAGGCGGCCCTCGACCGGATGCTGAAGAAACTGCGTCTTTAGACCTGCTCAAACAGGCGGCAAAAGTTATTCGCCGCCCTGTGACCTGCATCACTGAACGCCCGTCGCCGCCCGGTTATTCTCAGCGTCACTTTCGCAGGATCGGGACGGGAGATGACCGTGAGCACGATTGCAGATCAGACCACCGAACTTTCTCCCGGCACCTGTTTCGTGCACCTGTTCAAGGTGGACGCCGAGCAGTTCCAGCTCATGTCACAGCAGCCGCGCGTCCCGCGGGACAGCGAAGGCCTCAATCGTCCCTACGAATTGAGCGACCTGATGCGCCAGGCCACCGACGCCGGTTTCTGGCCGCGCTAGAACGGAATTCTTTCAAATAGGACCGTCATGGCCGGGCCTGTCCCGGCCATCTACGTCTTTGAAATTTGCACGATAAGACGTGGATGCCCGCGCCAGGCGCGGGCATGACGACGGAGAGTGAAGCCCGGCACATGACTTGAGGGGATGCGGAGCCCGGGGCACAATGCCAGCTTGTCGAGAGGACTGAACATGGCATTGAGCAATCTCTCGTTCGCGGTCGTGTTTGCCGGCGCGATTTTGGGCTGTTTGACCGTCATGGCGGTCGTGTGGTGGCGGCGACCAAAAGAGGATGCCTGAGTGCCTCCGACGCGGCACCTGCAGCTTGCCACCGACGCCGGGGTAGAAGTGGAATTCTTTCAAATGGAATCGTCATGCCCGGCTTTATGCCGGGCATCCACGTCTTGAAGACGTGGATGGCATCGGAAGTCGGGCTTGCCCGACTTCCGCATAAAATACCTGCTGCAAGTCGGGTAAACCCGACTTGCAGTGACGAGTCCGGCCATGACGACGGTGGAGCGCATCTCCCCCTAATTCACCCCCACGCCCGCATCCTTCAGCACCTTGCCGTAGCGCTCGGTGTCGCTCCTGATGATCGCGTCGAACTGCTCCGGTGAATTGGGAGCGGCTTGCGGTGCCCGGACGAAGCGCCCGAGAGGTGGTCGGCGGTTTCCGTCGCAAAAAGTTTATATTTCGATGTTGCAATCCAGAGTAGTTTCCGCTCCAATTCGGTCGGGCATTGGGGGGCGAGCCATGCGTTGCTCGGCAGCGAAGTGTTGCGCGCTTTTTGCCTTTATATCGGTGACCGGCTGCAGCGGCGTTCCACCGTATGATCTGCCCGAGAATCCAAAAGGCATCTCGGTTCATCACATCGTGAACCGCATTAAGTGCGAGATTTTAGAAGCCGAAAATGACCATCCAAACTTGAGTACGGACAGATGGGTTGCTGTCGCCAGCCTGACTTTGCAAGTAGATGATCAAGGCAGTCTCACGCCGAATGTTTCTTTTATCCATCCACTCGCAACGGCCGGGACTTCCTTCGTCTTCAACGTGGGAGCAAACGTCACTGGCGACCGAGAACGCATATACACAGAGAACATTACAATCGACATTCGCGAGTTGAAGAGCGGAGTTAAGAGGAAGAGGCAGAACGTATGCGAACCGCGTTACGACAGTCCTCTGACGGGTGATCTCGGGATCAGAGAAACGGTTGACATGGCATTTCGTTCTCTCAAGGAGGGAGGCCCGGTTGACTTCAGACATTCTGATAGCAGCTCCCCATTCGGGCAAACCGTACAGTTTGTACTCACTCGGAGTTTGAACGGAGTTGGTCCGAATTGGACACTTGTACACTTTAAAGGGCCTGGCGGTAGTTTGGCTGGACTTCAGCGCAAGGACACAAACAAGCTTCTTATTTCCTTTGCCAAGCCAAAGGCAGGTCCTCCGGGCATTGCCGCATATGGAATACTCGGTCCGGCAAAGAGTGGTGCTGAGGCGGCTGCGGCAGGAAACAATCTTCAAATGCTCATTCAGTCTACACGCGGCAGTAACGCGGGTTTCTAAGAACCAGTCGATCGCCCGAAAGCTGAATTGTGCAGATCGTCGCGGGCCGGCTGTGCGCCTGGAACGCCTTGTCATTCCGGGGCGGCCTCGCATTTTGTCATTCCGGGGCGCCGCGCCAGCGGCGAACCCGGAATCCAGACGCAAGCACAACCCGTCGATCTGGATTCCGGGTTCGCGCTTTCAGCGCGCCCCGGAATGACCGGTTTTTGGTGCGGCCGCGCCTTCATCATGTCGTCATTCCGGGACGGCCTTGCATTTTGTCATTCCGGGTCGACCTTGCATTTTGTCATTCCGGGGCGCCGCGCCAGCGGCGAACCCGGAATCCAGATGCAAGCACAACCCGTCGATCTGGATTCCGGGTTCGCGCTTTCAGCGCGCCCCGGAATGACCGGTTTTTGGCGGGGCCGCGCCCTGATCATCATTCCGGGACGGCCTTGCATTTTGTCATTCCGGGGCGCCGCGATAGCGGCGAACCCGGAATCCAGACGCACGCACCGAGCCGTTTCCGGATTCCGGGTTCGCGTGCTGCGCACGCGCCCCGGAAATGACGGCCTGGTCTGGGTCCCGCGTCCCTGACGGAACAGACTGCGAACCGGCGTGTAGGGCGCATTGCGCTCCCGCGTTGGTTGTCTCATGATAACGCCGGGTAGTGGGGGAAATGGCAATGCGTGCCAGCGTTGCCGCGCTTACATGCGCGGCCGTCGCGTCGTCGCACACAAACATCCGGAACGCCGGACCGATCGCCGCGACCCTCGCGCGCGGGCAGGCGGACATGGCGCGGCCTGAGCGCGCGCCGATCAGAAAAAACGGACCGAAAGTCGACACGGTGCCAGCCGGACCCGGCCGGCACGAGATTCAGCTCGCACAGGGAGGTGCGCCCGGCTCCTGATCGCGGCTTTGTGGGGGAAATTGCGATGCTCGGCACGGTCACACGCGCCGCCGTCATGGCGGCCGGCTTGCTTATTCTGGCGTCTGCTCACACCGAAACATTCGCGGCATCCGACCGCAATTGCACGGCCGCCGAAAAGAAGCGCGCGGATAAACGTCTCGACCAGATCGGCGGGGATTCGACGCTGCGCAACAAGCTGATCCGCTGGCATCTCCGTTTCGGCACGCACCAGACGGTGCATCCCGCCGACAGCGAGGAGATTCTCGTTCAGGGCGGTTATGTCATGAACCACGACAAGGCCCTGCGCACGTCGCTGTGGGCCGCGTACCGGCTGACCGCCAAGAACATGATCGACGCCGAGGGCAAGCAGCGGGTCAACTGCTTCCGCCAGGACCCGCGGCGCGGATCGTTCTATACCGCGGTTCCGTCGGACTACGACGAGCCGCGCTACGACCAGGGTCACA
>DASRHB010000006.1:0-10096 GCA_035650755.1 Candidatus Acidiferrales bacterium | reverse complement strand
CCGCGTCCGTGGAAGTGCCCGCAATCGACGCTCGCAAATTTCCGGCGCTGGCCGTCCAGCCGCTCGTGCTGGCGGCGTGTACCATCGCGCTGACGATGAAGTTGTTGCTGTCCTGCGTGGTGAGCGAGATGCTCGGCGATGCCGAGCTTCCGCTGGTAGCCGTCGCCACGACGCCGTAAGCCAGCGCCCCGGAATACTCCCAGGCGCACACCGAAAAACGCACCGAGGCGCTCACATTGATTGTGAGCGTGGTGACGCCGCTGCCGACGCCTCCGATCGGAGTCGCCCAAAGCTCGCCGCCAGTGGTGGTGCTGTTGGTATTCCGCAGCACCGCCTGCGAGCCGTAGACGCTTGAGGAGCCGGTGGCGTTGTCAGTGATACTGGAAACCAGTGTGGTGTTATTGGGGAAGCCGACCACTACGAAGGCCGTGTCGCCCGCAACGAGGGTGACCGTCAGCGTCGTCGAAGTCGCCGCGGTCGTTACGTTTTTGCAGGCGTTGTGCCCGGCGGTTGAGTCGAACGAAATCGCCGCACGCGCGGGGAGCGCGCAGAGCAGCGCGAAGAGTGCGAGCGCGGAGATTGAGATTGTCTTCATTGAACGACGTAACTCAAGCCGCCCGAAACCTGTCCGGTGCCGGACTGAAACAAGCAAAGGTTATCGGCGGCGGTTCCTTCGGCTCCCAGCGCCGCGCTTCCATCGCCGTAAGCGATGCCGCCATTCGCGGCAAGATTCCACCCCGTCGCGGCTGTCGCGCCGCCAAATCCCGTCACCCCAGCTGTTCCCGTGGCGCAGGTTGTTCCCGTGCCTTCGACCAGCGCCACGTTCTGCGCTGTCGCCGTCACAAGGTGAATCGAGCATGGATAGATTTTCTTGCTGCTCGTCCCGGCGACCAGTTGTGTGTTCGCCGTTTGATTGATCGAGACGTATGACTTTGCATTCGCCTGGCAGGGATCAGCCACAAGCGCCGTCCCGCCGCGATCTTCGTTCACGGCGCCGATGAGATTGGATCCGGCGGGCACCGGCGAATTCGGCGAGAGCGCGACTACCACGGAAGTGTCCGTTGCCACCGCGGCCGTCGAAGCCGCTTTCACCGCGGCCGTGTTCGTGCCGTCAGTGATCTTCTGAAAGCCCGCGCGCGCTGCGGCGTCCATCATCGGCATGTTGTTGGTGCCGTCGGTCGGCCGCACCCACCACGCCGCTCCCTGCGCGCCTTGCGGCCCCTCGGTTGAATAAGTCGTGATCGCCGGCGCGAAATCCAGCGTCAGCGTGCCCGCGCCCGGATACACCGTGCACGCATACACCGCCTGGATCTGCGAAGCCGTTTGCAGCGATGACGCCGGCGTGAAGTTGATCCCGCTCGTGCCGTTTGCCGGCGTCACCGCAACTGCCGCGCCGTTATTGACGAGATTGCCCTGCGAATCCGCCGACTTGACCTGAATCGTGCAGCCCGACGGGCTTCCGGTAATGGAAGCCCACGTGACGATCAGAGTTCCGTATTGCCCAAAGGTCGAGTTGCGTGTTACCGAACTCGTCTGCGTCGCCGTTGCGCTCGCGGCGTTGAACAAATTCACATACGCATAGCTCACGATCGGATCCTGAAACGTCGGATCCGCTCCGGCGCCGTTCGAGATCAGCACCTGTCCCGCATTGCCCGCACCAACCCCGGTCATCGCGCTGCCGTTGCCTTCGTTCAGCGCCACCGTATGCGCGCCGGCTCCCGCGTTTACATTACAACTTGACCCGATCGTGCAGGTCTGTCCGTTGGCCGTCAGCGAAAGCGTCGGCAGCATCGCCGCCGTGATCGCGCAAAATGCTGGCGCGCCCGTAGATCCGGTGCAATTGCCGTAAACCGTGTTCGCGCTCTGGTTGATGGCTGAAAACGAGAACGCGGGCGTCGTCGTATTTGTCGCTACGTTGACATTGAAAAGAGGGGAAAAATTGCCCGACGTGACCTGTGTGACCGTTCCGGCGCCCCCTGAAGGCATGCAGTTCGCCCCACTTGAAGTGAGGCAGGCAAGCAGGCTCGTCCCGCTGTTGAAAAAGAGCCGCGCATTGCCGCTCGCCGGATTCGCCGGCGTCGAGATCCCGCCGGCATCCTGATAGCTGGTGCCCAAACCTCCGCTAAACGCGCCACTGCCGCCGCCGTTTACTTTGTTCCACGCGCCGCCGTTGCAATCATAAAGATCGCCTGTCGTTCGATTGACGTAGAGTGACCCGGCGCCGCATCCGCCCGCCGGCGCCGTCGTTCCGGTCAGTGGCGGCGTGGAACTTGTCTGTCCGCCCTGCTGGGCTTTCGCGGCTTTCGGCAGGAAAAGCACCGACGCCAATGCCGCCGCGGCCAGCACCCAGGCATGCGCGCCCGGAATGTGGCCGCGAGTCGCGGTCGAGTGCATGTGCGCGCCAGAAACCGTGACGCTCGCCCCGATCCCCGGAACGCCGGCATCTGGTTCCATCCGCGCTTTCAGCCCAAATCGCGCATAGATCCGCTGGACCAAAGGCCAGAGCCAGAGCAATGCCTGTTTTATTCGTTTTCTCATTCTTCAAGTGCCCGTGCGGCTAGTACCGTTTTGATTCGCGGCTTTGTTGTCGTTTTCATTCTTGTCGCGCCCGTGGGGTTGGCCCGCGTGTCGCCTCATGTGCCCGTGCTGCAAGCATCACTCAGGTGTGAGGCCGCTGCCGGCTCGTGTATGCACCGGGAGCATTCGTGGTCACCACTTTGTCCTGTAGCGGGCTCGGCCCTTTCGACGGCGGAGTCGCGCCCGGCTGGCCGCCGCCAGGATTGTTGGTCGTAACGTTCGAGACGCCCGGATCCGGCAATCCTCCATTTACAGTCATGTCCCACTCCGTCTGCTAAGATCCGTTTTTTGTAGCTCGGCTCGGCTCGGCTCGGCTCGGCTCGTCCGGCTGCCCGCCGCGCAAACGCACGCACAACCATGACGCCGGACGGCCTGCTTTTCACCGCCGCGGCACACCACCGCCCTTGTCATCCCGAGAAACTTCAGCCGCACCCATGTGCGGCTGAAGCACGAGGGATCTGCAGTTTGTGCTGGCACAGCCTTTCCCGGCTGTGCTCCTTTATGCAGAGGCCGGACTTCAGCCCGGTATCTTTCTTACTGTGCCCATGCGGGCAGCGCTGCCCGCGCGGCAGCGCCCGCGCCGCTCGCGCGCCATCCGCGCTACAGTCTTCGGATATCCGCCGTTACGTTCACCGCATTCGTGCGGCTCCGCAGCAGCAGCCGTACAAACGTCGCCAGCACGGTCGAGCCGTCGAAATGGAACGTATTGTTAGTCGCATCCACCGAAGTGATGTTGCCGTTCGCGCACGTCTGGTATTGCGCATCCGCATCCACATCGCTCACCTGCACGTCAATTTCAAACGCGCCGGGCGCGCCCGAAAAAAATCCGGTTACCGAAAAACCGCCCGGCGTGCCGCTCGTTCCGAGCGCCAGTTGCGTGCTCGCCGAACCGCCTCCGTTCCCGGGCGTTGGTTGCTCTGCGTTCCACACCTGCGCCGAATCCCCAGGCCAGATCGCCGTTGGTGGCAAAGCATTGCTGTAACTGGGCATGAGCTGCTCCTGTTCTTGGCGGCGAGTGCGGCGTACGAATGCAACAGCCGGCGCTGCACGGGCCGGAAAACTTGCTGCGGATCAAATTACCGAACGAGCGATGTGCTGCGATGGCACGCGCCATGACCGGCGCGAGTTCTAAGGAGTTCGCGAAGGAAATTCAGGCTCAAAAATCAAAAACGCCCGGTAGGAATCCTCCGGGCGTACTTTCTTACAAGAAGAGTATACCACACGCGTCAACTATTTCCGTGCGTTCTGGTGCTATGCGGCCAGCGCTTCCAGCAGTCGCAAGCCCGCACCGTGCGCGGCAAAAAACGCTTGCGCATTCCGCGGCTCGTTCGGCTTAATAATGTGCGAGTCCGTTACATTCATGAGCTGGACGAGCTTGATGCGAGCGACCGCTTCCGTACGCGCCATTCTGCCGGCCCACTACATCGCGCATCCATTCGATCTTCGTCACGGCCTCGATACGGCCGGTTATCTCAGCAAGCGCGACCTCGTTACCGGCCATCCTCATGACGAATACCTCACCGGCTACTCCGCCGTCGCCCCCTCGGTTTTTCGTCCGATGTGCCGCCGCTGGATCGATACCCTCGCCGCGCGCCGCCGCGTTCAGGCTTTCAGCTTCATCGACGTTGGCGCCGGCAAAGGCCGCGCCCTGCTGCTCGCCTCCGAACTGCCCTTCCGCAAAATCATCGGCGTGGAGCTGAGCAAAAACCTCGCGCACATCGCCGCGAAAAATATCGAGAAATGGAAACGCCAACACCGCTCGCGCCTCGCCATCCGCGTGGTGCATCAGGATATTCTCGACTTCCGCTGGCCGCGCACGCCGTTGCTGGTTTATCTCTATAATCCCTTCGAGCGCGAGATGATCGAAAAGTTGATCGAGCGCCTGCATTGGGCCGCCAAGGCCGGCTCGCGTTGCGTTGATGTCCTCTACCTGAATCCCGTCTTCGGCCATCTGCTCACGCGTTCGCGGCTGTTCCGCGAACTGTGGAACGAGCGCATCACCATGAGTCTGGAAGACCAGAACGCCGACCCTTACGCCACCACCACCGACCTCGTCTCCGCCTACCGCTACAACCCGCAGTAGCTTTTCCGCTTCGCATTAGCCCAAACCGAGCTTTGTGGCTCGGGTCGCCCCCTCCGCGCTCGGCCCGCAGCTTTGTAGCTCAGGTCGCCCCCTCCGCGGCCAGCGCGCGGCTTTGTAGCTCAGGTCGCCCCGCGGATGAATTTTTCCGCGGGAGACCGGAGGCCTTTCCGCCTTGTATTGCGCAAAAGAAGACGCTGTCATCCCGAGGAAGTTCAGCCGCAGCCGTGCGGCTGAACAACGAGGGATCTGCTTTTGCTTTTTCAGGTGCCCCACCCCTCGTTTTCAGGGTTGGGTCCGCCTGCATTACGTTGTCATTCCGAGCCTCGCCGTCGGCCGCGGCCTCCGCGGCGGGCCTTTCTGCGGCGAGCGAGCAATCCCTCCGGGCGAGATTGACCCGTCGCTGTACACTCTGAACTGTGAACTTGTCTTCAAAGGAGCCCGAATGGACCAATCACCATCACAGCGCGGCCGCGCGAAGCTCAAAGAGATGCTCGGCGATCTCGGCCTGCAGGCGGTCGAAAATATAGCTCGCGTCTCGCCCGACATGGCGCATTACGTCACGGACTTCATCTTCGGCGATATTCACTGCCGCCCCGCACTCGACGCCAAAACTCGCGAACTCGTCGCCGTCTCCGCACTCGCGGCGCGCGGCGGAGTCGAACCGCAACTTCGCGCCCACCTTCATGGCATGCTCAATGTCGGCTGGACCCGGCAGGAGATCATCGAGTTGATGATCGAGATGGCCATCTACGCCGGCTTCCCCGCCGCGCTCAACGGCCTTTACGCCGCGCGCGATGTCTTCGCCGAAAGCGCCGCCAAACCCGCTCTCTGACCCATGCGCTTGCCTACTGTGGACGCGCGATAAGATCTCCCACGCGCGCGCAGCCATCACGTGCGCACAGCCGCCTTGGCTGTGCTCGTTTTTAGGTGCCGGGCTTCCGCCCGGCACGCGCTCGGTCCTCGCCGGCCGCGCCGCCGCCCCCGATTGTCATCACGAGGAAGTTCGCTCGCGTTCTTGGCGCGAGCGAATGACGAGGGATCTGCAGTTACCTTTAGTGTACTGGCTTGTCATCACGAGCTCCGCTCTTGCGTGAGGGATCTGCAGCTCGTCATCCGCGCGGCGCCGGATATCCCACCAGATACGTGATGGGCAGCCGCAAAAATCCGCGCTTCACGCAGCCAATCTCCCAGCGGTAGCCGGAATCCCGCAATCCGCTGGTCAGTTCCCGCAACTCCCGCGGCGAATACGCCCGCAGACAAGACACAATCCCGTCGAAGAGCAACACCAGCGGCACAACGGGAAGCACCCAGCGCCAAAGCAATCGCCATGCGGCCAGACTCACGGGTCGCGCGCGCATAAATGGTACGACCAGGATATCCGCGACGAGCACCATCGGCAGAAGCAGCAACGTCAGCGAACGCCTTCCCGGAATCTCGAAAATACCGATGCCCTGCCGCCTCTCCACCGCGTCGCGCAAAATCTGCCGCGCTTGCTCCGGCGGGAAATGATGAAACGAAGTAAACAGCGTGCGAAATCCGGCCAGCCCGGGGGGTACTCGCGTCGCATCCACAGCTTCGTCGCGGTAGTGCAGTTCCCTCCCATCACTCCGCACTCGCGCTCGCGCACTGGCATTCGGATACTTGTCGCTCAGCTCCACGCGAATGTGCAGCCCTTCTCGATCGAGCATCCCCGCCAGCCACGCCCACGGGCCGCCCGCCCCGGAGCACAAGTCCAGCACGCCGTCGGCGCCCGCGTGCTCAATCGCTTCGCGCAATTGCGGCATGATATCGGCATAAGGCCTGCCGATATTCAGCAGGACTTGCAAATCGTCGGTTACTGCATCGCGCAGAAAGGAAGGAAACCACGGCTGGTCGTGTATCTCAAAAAACTGCACCCTACGCATAACTTCCGCGCCGCTCCCCCCGCTGTCATCACGAGCGAGTCCGATGCAGGTTCCAGCGCCGGACGAAGCGAGGAATCTCTCATATGCTTTTTCTCTTATCTGCTGCTGTATTCGCTACCCAGTACCCGTGCGGCTCTCGCGCGGGTCCCCATGACGCCGCGTTTTTTGCGTGTCTTGGGCTGCCAGCACCGCGGGCGGCAGGAATTTACGAAGCCGCAAAATACGGCAACCGTTGCGGCGCCGCCCATCGCGCGTAGACCGGGCTCGCCAGCAGGTTCGGCACGTCCCGGCGGTGCAATCGGCTGTTCAAGAATTTCTTCATCGTCCGCCGCAGCCACGGCCCGCCGTAACACAGCTCGAATCCTTCTTTCAGCAGCGCCTCGAGACTTCCGGGAGGACAATGCGGATGCCGCCAGACGAGATGCTTCGTGTCGTACTTCGCCCAGTCCTGTTCAAAAATTCCGTACTTTGTATCGAGTTCGCTCCACATCTGCGTCTGCGGATGCGGCGTCACGATGGTGATCTGCGTGACGTCCAGCTCCAGCGAAGCCAATGTGCGCAGATCCTCGCGAATCGATTCCGGCGTCTCGCTGGGAAATCCAATAATGTAATACCCGTGCGCGTAGCGTTTCGCGCGATTGAGCCGCGTCGCCAGCTCCAGCACCGCCTCAACCTTTTCGCCTTTGTGAATCTGCTTGAGCACATCCTGGTGAAAGCTCTCGATCCCAAACAACGCGCCTTCGAGCCCTGTCGCCAGCCACTCGTCGAAATGCCGCAAAAACAGATCCACGCGCGATTGCACCAGCCAGCGCATGCCGTACCGCGCCAGCAGCTCGATCACCGCCTCGCCGTGCGCGGGAATATTGCCGAAATTTTCGTCCAGGATCAGCGCATAGCGAATTCCGTGCCCAACATAAAATCGCACCGCGCGCTCGATCGCCTCCAGCGGAATCGCCTTGGGCCGCGGCGCAAACGCCGTCGTCTGGCAGAATGTGCATGTGAAGCTGCACCCGCGCGTGGTGAAAATCACCCCGACCGGCAGCGGCCATCCGCCGGGCAGCCGGAATTCGGACACCAGCGGCGGATGCTGCACGGCATCGACTTGCGCGCCGAGCGCCCGCGCCACCGCGTCTTCGCTGTATCCGCTGAAGACTTCATCGAACGCACCACGCAGCGCCGGCGTCAGCGCGCCGTAATTCCCCGCCCACAGCCGCGGCACGCCCGCCTGGCGCGCCTCTTCCGCCATGCGCAGAATTTCGTTGCTCTCCTCGAGGTAAAACGAAAACCCGACTACATCCCAGCCACGCCCGAGCGCTTTCCGGTATTCCCCGCGCGTCGGGTATTCGAGGATCTCTATGCCCGGCACGTTTTGCCGCAAAAACCGCAGCCCAAACGAAATCCGTCGCGGCATGCGAAACCGCCAGGCGAATCCCTCCGGCGCATTCTCGCGGAAATAGTCGTATAGCCCGCGGTCCCTGTGCACTGTCGTCAGGAGAACTCTCGGCACCTTAGTCATCCTCCAGCAACCCGGCGAAGTTCACCATCTTCTTCGGTGAAAAATACTGTCGACAGCAGGCGCTTTCGCGCCCAACAGAATCGCACATTCCCGGTGAAACACTCTCGTCGTCTCGTGCCGCCCCTTATGAGCGGGAAAGTTGTCATTCCGAGCCCGGCCGCTTTTTAAGACAGCGGCGAGGAATCTGCTTTTCTTCTCTTTGCATTGCGAGATCCAAACCTAACGCCGCGGATTTTTGCGCGGCAACACATTTGCAGCTCAGGTCGTCCCCTTATTTTGTAGCGCAGGTCGCCCGTGGCGTTTGTGCCGCGGGAGACCTGAGGTCTTGCTGGCGTGCTTCGATGGTATACCACCGCTCTCGGTTGCCTATGCTGCCAAGCCACACCGACTGTTGTAGATGACCGGCCGCTAGATTGCCACAAACGGTGCGGTTGTGGTATTAGCCATGATACGGTGCTTTGGGATTTCGCTGTGGAGGCGCATCATGAAAGCAACGCTACTCGGTTCTTTGGCCCTGATTTCCGGTCTGGTCGTATGCGCTCCGGTATTCGCGCATCACGGCAGCGCGGCTTACGACAACACCAAAGAGATCGTCCTGAAAAATGTCACTGTGACCAAAGTGAATTGGGGCAACCCTCACACCCTGGTGCTCTTTGACGCCAAGGATGCAACCGGCGCCGTGAAGCATTGGGTCGTTGAGGCCGGCGCCGCGTCGGCGGTGAGCACCACCGGCTGGACGAAAAATGCCGTTCAGCCCGGCGACGTTATCACCGTTTACCTCTACCAGGTCAAAAACGGCCAGCCTCTCGGGCGCGCCAGCAAAGTAGTCCTGCCGGACGGCACGACCGTCGGCAACGGCTATCTCGACGGCGACCGGCCCTCGCAGTGCGACAAGGATTTTGCCCCTGGCGGAGACGAAGCCGCTGCCTGCCGTCCCGAAGGACGCAAGACGACAAACAAAGAATAGCCTCGCACTCGGAGCATCAAATGCGAAATCCAGCAACCTATGCCGTCGTTGGTCTGCTCGCGCTTCTGACGCTTTGCCCCGCCGCGGCACGGGCGCAGGAGCCTCAGAATCAGAACAAACCGATACAAGCCGGAGAAGAAACTGGCGGCCCCGCGCCCGTTCACGACCTCAGCGGCACCTGGCTTGGTCCCGGCGAACCGGAACTGAACAACCGTGTCCCGCAGATGACGCCTGAAGGCGCGGCAAAGCTGAAGCTCAATATCCCGGATCCTTTCAGCGCTACCTCGAATGATCCCTGGAAGACCTGCGATCCTTTCGGCATGCCCCGCATCGTCAACAACGAAATCCGCGAGATCGGTTTCGCCTCCATGCCCGATCGCCTCGTCATCCTCGAAAATTATGCCAAGGTCTGGCGCGAGGTCTGGATGGACGGCCGCCCGCTGCCGAAAAATATCGGCCACAAGGGCGGCCCTTCCACGATGTATTTCGGGTATTCGGTCGGTCACTGGGAGGGCGACCACACCCTCGTCGTTGACACGGTCGGCATGGACGACAAAACCTGGGTCGACCGCCGCGGCTATCCGCACAGCATCGATGCGCACGTCATCGAGCGCTACACGCGCCTCGACCACAACCACCTCACAATGGAAGAAAGTGTGGACGATCCGGCGTATTACACCGCGCCTTTCGTAATCGCAAAAGCGAACTACCGTTGGATCAAAGGCCAGGACGACACAAAGGTTTCAATTCCCTTCTCCAACGAATACATGTGCATCCCATCGGAAGCTATCGAGTATATGAAACTCATCGGTACTCCCGCCGATGAAGACACCGCTACCGGCGTCAAAAAACAAACCGACACAAAATAACCCCTACACTGAAACCAACCGGTTGTCATCACGAGGAAATTCGCTCGCGTTCCTCACGCGAGCGAATGACGAGGGATCTGCTTTTGTTTTTTTGGAGTGCACCCTCGTTTTAGGGGGGACAACACCTCAACTGGCGACCCGTTGTCATCACGAGCGAGTCCGCCAGCAGCGGACGAAGCG
>DASRHB010000005.1:0-183636 GCA_035650755.1 Candidatus Acidiferrales bacterium | reverse complement strand
CTGGTCCAACACGGTGAGCACTTCCGGCGGCGCCACATTCTGCCTGCTGGATCGCACCACATCGGCGACCGGCTCCTATCAAGTAACCGTCACGCCCAGCGCCGCATTCAATTACGCCATGGAGATCGCCGGCTTTAAGGCCGCGTCTGGCACCTCGACTTCAACACCGTTGCCGGCCCCGGCGGCGCTCACCATCTCGACCACAGCTCTGCCCGCTGGAACCGTGGGCACCGCTTACTCTGCGACATTAGTCGCCGCGGGGGGAGTTTCGCCCTACGCATGGTCCTCAGGCGCGCTGCCGGCAGGCTTAATCCTAAGTAGCGGCGGCACGATCAGCGGCACTCCAACGGTCGCAGGCACACAGACGGTTTCGCTGGGGGTCAAAGACTCTGCGGGCACAGTCACATCGGCTTCCGTCGCTCTCACGATCAACGGTGCCGGGCTGCCTTCACGGCCTGCAACCACATACAGCCTTCTGCACTTCGGCAACGCGGGATACGGCGGAGACGACACCAACGTCTTCCAGACCGCACTGAACTACACGGCGGCAAACGGGGCAGCTTTGGAGATCCCCGCCGGGAGTTACAACATCTCGCCCATCTCTTTTCCGGCGAATTCTTATCTCGTGGTGGATGCCAACGTAACCGTCACCGCAAACTCGGGCTATGGCACAAGCGAGCACATGCTGAACGTAAACGCCAAAAACGTCACCATCGTTGGCGCGGGCGCCACGACCTCCATCTTTCACATGCTGAAAGCGCAATACACCAGCGGCGAATGGCGCCACTGCCTCGACATCGAGAACGCCGCCAATGTCACGGTCAGCGGCATTTCCTGTAACGATTCCGGTGGAGACGGCGCTTATGTACGCGCCAGCACCTATGTCACCATCGAGGATTCGATCTTCGACAATAATCTCCGCCAAGGCTCCAGCATCACCGGCCAGGTGAACCACATCTATTACCTGCGCGATCAGTTCACCCATACCAGCGGCACAGCGCCTCAGAGCGGCATCGATATCGAACCAAACGCGCCGGGCGACTTCGTCCTCGACGTCAATATCGATGACTGCTACACCGACTACAATGCAGGCGACGGGCTTATGGTCAGCCTCTGGCTGCTCGATTCGACGTCGCAGCCGGTGGGCATTACTGTCCTGCGGAATCACTCGACCGGAAATCAGCGCTACGGCTATGTGGGCATCAATAACGACCCCTCGAATGCGCCGGGAACCATCCTGATTCAGGATTCGTTCAGCGATCAAAGCGGAAGCTACGGCGCCGCCGGGCGTTTCTATGCGGCCAACGGTGCCAGCCTCACCTTCCAGAATCTCACCGTCACCAACCCGCACGTCAACGGCCCGGATCCCTCTTATGGAGACAGCGCCGCCGTGGCTGTGATTCGCGGCGGGGGCGCCACGGCTCCAATGGGCAACGTCCACTACTTGAACATCAACATTGCCGTGACCAATGGAAAAGTCGATCACTACTTCAATTTCGAGGACTGGTCGAACATTGGCATTACCAACGTGGAGTTCGTTCCCGGAACATTGAGCGGAGCGAACCTCGTTCCTCCCAATGGGCTGATGCAAGGCACGGGCTACAACACAATCCCCTAAGCTGCCGAGTAGCGACCCGGCTCCGCCGTCCTTTAGCGCGGCGGAGCCGGTCGCCAACACGCTGTTTGTTGGCCCTGGGGCATTTATCGGTCGCTGCCGTCATAGCGAGAAAGTTTGCACGGGTGATGAGGACCCGGCGCTCATTTTCCGCACCAACTGGAAGTGTTGTCATCCCGAAGAAATCTGCCCTTATGTCTTCATGAGGGCCGATGACGATGGATCTGCGTTTCCTTCTACCTGCGCGTCCCCCCATTTTGGCCATCGCCTGGCCTCACGCGCAGGGATATCACTTCCCTGCCGGCAGGAGTACAATCGCACACTGAAGCGCGCCCGGAATTCGGCAATGCGGAGGCACACCATGAATACACGAGTGGGAAAAAAGCTGGCAATCGTGTTCACAGCGCTCGCGCTGCCGCTGGCAATCGGCTTGGCGCGCGCGGCGGCGGATAAACCGACTGGCGGCTCGCCCGAAGACGAAGCGGCTATCCGGCAGATCGTTGCTGGATTCAGCAACGGCTGGAATAGCCACGATGCCCGCGAAATGTGCGCGTCGCTGGCCGATGATGTGCAGTGGGTGAGCTGGCGCGGCGACGTATCTCACAGCCGCAAACAGGTTGAAGAGGATCACGCCATGCTCTTCGCCGGCCTTTACAAGGATTCGCACCGCACGGATAACGTAAAGGCGATTCGCTTCCTCGCGCCCGATCTCGCGTCCGTCGATAATTACTGGAGCATGACGGGAGCCAAAAAGCGCGACGGATCCGATTGGCCGTATCGCGCGGGCTACGTCAACTTCCTGATGGCCAAGCGCGGAGGGCACTGGCAGATCATCGTGTCGCATACCGCCGATTTCAACGCCACAGCTCCCGCCACACATTGATCTCAGCGGACTGAACAGAAAGTCGGGATTCGCATGTTGCGCGACTCCGGACTTTCCCTGCTCCAGTTGCGAGATCGGCGCATTCGATCAGCGCGCCTCGCCAACCGCTCTCATGTCGAGAAATCTCGCCCGCGCATGAGGAAACCAACGGGGTTCTTTTTCGCTTCCACAGAAATGAGCCGCCGTTCGCGCCGGCCTCCGCGTAGCAAACGAGCGCGCCTGTTGCCGGGCAAAAGTTGTCATCACGAGGAAGGTTTCCCTCATGTCCCCATGAGGGAAACCAACGAGGGATCTGCGGTTGTATTTCTGCGGCGCTGACCGTGCGGCACTGACCAAGCAACCGCCGGCCGTTTGACGCTCCCCGGTGATTTCGCTAAGATGACTTCGCGGGGTGGAGCAGTCTGGTAGCTCGTCGGGCTCATAACCCGAAGGTCGCACGTTCAAATCGTGCCCCCGCAACCAATTAAGGCAAGACAGATCAAGGGCTTCCGAAACCAGACGCGGAAGCCCTTTTTCATCGAATCTGCAATTTGTCCGTGTTTTGTCCGTGTTCACGTTTGCTCTACCCAATCGCTACAACTTTATGCTTCGCCGCTTCCTTCCGATACTCCTGCGTCTTCGTGAGCGCAACCCGCAGATCATCAGTCCACACGATGTTATAGCGCTGGAACATGCTCGCCGTTTTGTGTCCCTGATTCGCATGGCGACGGCCTGAGGCACGCCCGCAGCCGTGAGGTTCTTAACCGCGCTTCTGCGCAGATCGTGGAATATACGTCCTGAGTATTTCGTTGGCACTTCACACTCCGTGCATTCTTTCTCAGACCCTTCGGCACCACATTCAGGACAAACCATCTTTCCCAAGCCCGCCGCGACGCTGGCCGTTGCCCATGATTTGCGAAACTCACGGATCGGCTCGCCGTCGTAGTGGAAGATAAACTCAACCATTCGAGCCGTGCCGTTTTCCTCAGGCACACAGCAAGCACGCATCCATTTCGTTGGCGAAGGGTCATTCGTTCCGGCCGCACAGCCCGACAATATTCACTACCTAACTCGCAGACTTTTCGCCTAAGCTCAGGGCAGTCGCGCCCGCCTTTCAACTCGGTTTGCGCGCACTCCAGTTTCCAAAGAGCTGAGCTGAAGGTGGATCATGCAAGATCTGACGGGTACCGCATATCCCGGCGAAGCATCCTCAAGAGCGCAGCCGCGTTCGCCGCCGCCAGTCCGGCCGTTCTTTTCTCCGCAGCAGAGCCCCCTAGGAACGCCCAGACGCGCGAGGACATCGGGGCACGAGATCCTGTCGCCAGACGCAGCGCCGACGCTGACCACCGCATCCTGTTAAAAGGCGGTGCCGTCATCAGCATGGATCCCAAGACCGGTGACTTCGCGAAAGGTGACGTGCTGATTCACGGGAAGAAGATTGCGGCTGTGGGGCCGCACATCGAGGCGCCAGCCCGGACGCAGATCATCGACGCATCGAACACGATCCTCGTCCCTGGCTTCGTGGACTGTCATCGCCACGCCTGGGAAGGTCAACTGCGCCGGATCATTCCCAACGCGACGACGCTTGGCGAGTACATGGGCGCCACGCACCAGTTCTTCGCGCTCCATTACCGCGCGCACGACATGTACGTCGGCAACCTGCTCACCGCACTCGGGTGCATCGACGCGGGCATCACGTGCATCGTCGACAACTCGAACAATGCACGGAGTCCGGAGCATTCGGACGCGGCGATCCAGGCGCTGTTGGATTCGGGCATTCGCGCGCTGCACGCATCGGGACGGCCACAGGCCGGAGAGTGGAGCCACCACTGGCCCGACGATCTCGTTCGACTGAAGCAACGCTATTTCGCCTCGGACGATCAGCTCGTCAGGCTCGGACTGTTCTCGCTTGGGTTGAATCGAACGGATTGGGCAGTCGCTCGCCAGCTCGGGATCAGAATCTGCTCCGAATTTGACGGCGGGTTCGCGACGCAGATGGACGAGTTCTCGAAGGCGAACCTGCTTGGCGCCGACAACAACTACAACCACGCGTTCGGTCTCTCCGACAGGACGTGGCAGCAGATCCTCGATTCAGGCGGTACCGTCGATGTGTGTCCCCGTTCGGACGCACAGTACGCTATGGGCGAAGGAATATCGGGCTTGCAGGCGGCACTCGATCATCGCGCCCGGCCCGGCTTGAGCATCGACAACGAAGTGTCGTACGGCACGGACATGTTCACCGAGATGCATGTCGCGTTCAGCATGCAGCGCGGCCTGGCCGCGCGGCGGAAGCTTGCAGGCGATTCAACAGCTCCTGCGCCCATCAACGTCCGAACGATTCTGGAATGCGCCACGGTCAATGGTGCAGCCTGTGCCGGCCTGGCGGGCACGTGCGGGGTGCTGACGCCGGGCGCGCAGGCTGACGTCGTCATGATCCGGGCAGACGATATCAATCTGTACCCGTCGAACAACGCCATCGGCACGGTCGTATTGGCCGCCGATATCAGGAACATCGATACGGTCATCATCGGCGGTCAAGTCCGGAAATCCAGGGGCAGTCTCGTCGGCGTCGATATGGCGAAGGTCCGCCGACTGGTCGACGAATCCCGCGAGTACCTGTTCGCGAAGGCGGGTTACCAGCCGGACATCTTCGCGTCCAGGAACGGGATCCGCGATTGATCCCCAACTCTCCGATCCAGTCGTGGTTCGGCGCCGCGAGTACTGCACTGCGCTTACCGAAAACGCTGAAAGGCCCTATCCGCCTCGCTGTTTGTGTCGTCGTGGGGATGGTCGGGACAACCATCGCCGGCCCGGCACCTGCGCACCCGCCCGTCATCGACGTTCACGTTCACACCACGAACACGACTCCAGGCCAGGTGCGGGACAAGATGACTCAGTTGAACATCCGCTATGTCGTGGTGTCCTCTCTGGCCGGCGACCTGTCCCGTTGGGCGAGCACCCTTGCGCCGAATCAGTTCGCACCAGGATTGATCCTGCCAGGGCACAGTTGCTTGTGCTCTCTGTCACGGCCACGCCGCTGTGTTTGGATCATCTTTTGGGCATGGAACGTACAGCAGAGCGACGGTTCAAGGTCCTGCGCAACTTACCGGAGGGTGAACCTGTGCTCGTTGGAGCGTTTTGAAGACGCAAGCGAGGCTCGCCAGCGAATCGCTGCTTTTAGCGAATACTGGCCCGGCGATTACGTCATTGTGCCGCCCAAATACGAGCAGCAAATGCGGCAGTAGCGCGCCGCAAGGTTTGCCTGCACGGCCTCTCCCTTTGAGACTGTAGTTATTGCGTACACCCGTCCGCGGCGTGAACACGACCGGATTCGAGCCGCCCGCGGCCCTCAGTATTCTATTGATATATAAGGATATACATCGCCAGGTTGGAACCTGCCTTGCTCCTCTACAGGGCGAGGCCAAACAATGAGCAACAAAACTGCGGTCAAGAATGACTCGGATGTCACAACAGTTTTCGTGTACGGCTACGGCTCCGGCAATTCCCCGTTTTTTAAAGAAGCGCGAACGAAAAAACTTGATCCCACTCGCTGGTCGCTGCTTCTGAATGACGCCCTTAGTTGCGGGCAAAAGCTTCTGCTGATGGACGGAGTGGATCCAAATCCGGTTCAGGCGGAGATCGTCACCGCCCGCCCGGTGGGCCAGATGTTTGAATTGCAGGTCGCGGTCACGAGGTAGAGACATGACGCACTACGAGGAATGCAAACTGCGAATTCTGAATCGCGCCGCAAATGCATCTGTGCTCAACGTGACCACGCGGTCACTCGCGCATAAATACGGCATGCCGGAGTCGCACGTCCGGGCCGAACTGATTCAGATGGCGGATTCTGGATTGATACGGCTATCAGCGTGGGACGGCGAACGCGACCGCCGCCACGATGAGTGGGCGGATGCAAATTCATTCTTCTGCAATGACACAGATAAAGCGCATGTCCGCATTCGGCTTCTGGGTGCGGGAGCGGAATGGCTGGCCGGCGCATTTTCCGAGACTTGCTAACCTGGGACGCGGTAAGCCGCGCGATCGTACACGGGTCGCCCGCCAACGGCCGAAGTCGGCGCAGGTGATGTCCAGCAGGGCAACTTTCCTCATCTGATGGGGGTGCGTCACGTATACGCCTCATCCCCAAAACAACATGTCTGGAATCACCTGATTATCATTGCGCTTCTCAGCCTCCCGGCCATTGCAAGAGCGCAGGATGATAAGACGTCAACTCCGGCTGCACAGCAGGATTCCGCAGCCAATCCGCACAACGTACAACAAAACACCACCGGCACGGGCGCAACGAAGGATCCCGATATTTCCTGGAAACATCTGCCCAAGCGCATTCTGGAAGACCAGAAGGACCTTTGGTTATTTCCTACGCAGTTGGCGCGGGGCAGGCATTGGGTTCCCACGCTTGCCATCACAGGCGCTACAGGAGTCTTGATTGCGACCGATCCGCACGATCAGCCCTGGTTCCGTAACAACCCTTCGTTTGAGGAAACGTCTGAAATCTTCAGCACCTCGAATACCGCGATTTTCGAATTCGGCGTTCCGGCCGTGGTCTATGTTACGGGATTGCTGCGGCACGACTCCTACACGACCCAGACCGCGATCCTGACCGCCGAAGCCTATCTCGATAGCGCGATACCTCACGTCGTCTTAAAAGATATCAGCCGCAGGCTGCGACCGTCAGAGGTGGCGCCGACGCATGATTTTCGCGATACTTTTTTTCAGGCACATGTGACCGCGTTCGGCAAGGGCAGCAGTTTTCCTTCCGGCCATGCCGCAGCCGCGTTTTCAATTGCAACTGTAATGGCCAGGCGCTACGGCAAGCATAAGTGGGTCCCGTGGATTTCCTACGGGCTTGCGGGCTTGATCAGCGTCTCCCGTGTTCCCGACATGGCCCATTTCCCTTCCGACGTTTTCGTCGGAGCCGCGCTCGGCTACACCATCACGCGCTTCGACGTGTTCAGAGAGCGGAGCCGCTAGCGACCTGCACCCGCTCTGGCCCCATTCCTCACCGACTCTTACCTTCGTATTTCTCAACGGCCCTGTTTTGAAGATAATGGCCGCCGCGAAAGGCGGCGCCGATGAGCCAGTTCGAAAAGCGGCATTACAACTATAGCGAGTGGACCAAAGAGCGTTTCTCGGAAGTCGTCACCGTGTCCGGCCCGGGGACGCTGATCTTTCTTGCCGGTGTGGGCGCGGAAGACGAAAACGGAAAGATCGGCACGATCCTCTATCCGGGCGACGTCGCCGGCCAGTGCCGCTACGCCTTTGACAAGGTCAGGAGAACTCTCGCACGTCACGGCGCCGCCATGGCGGATGTCGTGAAGATCGTCGCCTATGTTACCGACGTCCGGTCCGCCGGCGTCTATTTTCAGTGTCTCACCGAAGCGCTCGCCGGCGCTCCGCGCCCGGCGCATACATTCCTCAATATCAACCAACTCGCGCATCCCGGCATGCTGGTCGAAATCGACGTGACCGCCGCTATTGGCCGCGAGCCGCAGCCCATACCCGCGGCACGCAAGTCTTGACATTCAGCTCCCCTTATGTAACGGTCGCGTTTATCATCCGTGGGAAGTCCGTTTACACAGGAGGCACGGCCGTGAGGCACAGAGTTTTTCTGGGCTTACCGCTCATTTTGGCACTACTCGCAGCGCCCGCTTTCGCCCATCACACGTTCTCGGTCGAGTATGACGCATCCAAATGCAGCGACATGACCGGCACGCTCACGAAGGTGGATTGGGAAAATCCGCACGTCTACTTCTACGTGGATCTCAAAGACGCGGATAGCCAGGTCACTTCCTGGAGCTTTGAAGCCGTATCGGTCGCTTATCTCAAGAGGAGCGGCATTCAGAAGCAGGATTTTCTCGACAACATGGGAAAGACGGTCACGGTGCGGGCCTGCCTGCCGAAAAGCGCCACGGCGAAACGCGCCGCCGCCGAGACGGTAAAAATGGCCGATGGCCGGGTCATGAAGGTCGGCAGCGATTACGAGCATGGGCAGAACTGAAACCACCCGCGTACTTCTCTGGCGCGCAGCTTATACTTTGGCGCTCGCGGTTTTGGGATTGACGTGCATCTCCCCGAGTGCCGCCCAACAGGGAAATAATTCCGCTCCCGATTCCTCCGAACGCCATCTGAAAGCTTTGCCGAAAGGCGGACCAGCTCCGCGCACGCCCGACGGCCATCCTGATTTTTCCGGAGTCTGGTTCCCGGGCGTTACGGGAGGATATGACACCAGCAATGCCACGGCGCTGCGCACCTTTGATCCCAAGGCGACGCCCGAGGAAAAACCTCCCTTCCAGCCGTGGGCGGCGGCCAAAGTGAACTCCATGACCGATGTGGATAAGGAATTGGGGCGAGCGTCGGTGAATTGCATGCCGCGCGGCACGCCGCTCAATTTCCTCGGCAATCCTTATCCCATCAAGATCGTGCAAACGCGCGACGAAATGATTCAGCTTTTTGAGCTGAACACGAATTTTCGCGTCATCCACCTCGATGGCCGACCGCACACCAAGGATCCCGACCCCACTTTCGCCGGTGACGCCAGCGCGCATTGGGACGGCGATACGCTCGTCATCGACGTCATCGCCATTGACGAACGCACCTGGAACAACTTCCTCGGCTGGTTTCATAGCGATCAAGAGCACGTCATCGAGCGCCTCACGCGTCCGAGCGAAAATTACCTGACGTACCAGGTCACCATCGAGGATCCGAAAGTGCTCACCAAGCCGTGGACATCATCTCCGCGCTCATGGTCGCTGGGCCACGAAGACCTCGAAGAGTATTACTGCACGAATAATCAGGAAGTGCAGCAATACGAATCAATCAAAAACGGCCAGTCCAAAGAGAGCGGCAGCGGCAAATAAGCCGCGGGTCGTGATTGAAATGGTTTTCACGCTTGCGTTGACAGGAGGCGGAAGATGAACCGGCTTGTTCGCCTGGCAACTCTGTCGCTCCTCGCGGTTTTGGTCCTGCCCGCTCTTAGCCGCGCTGAAGTCTCTCGCATCGAAATCACATCGCGCCGCGATTTAGCCGAAGGCCGCTCGTTCGGATCGACCGGCGCCTACGAACGCCTCGCCGGCAAGATCTACTTTGTCATTGATCCCGCCAATGCGCGTAACCAGGTGATTGCGGACCTCGATAAGGCGTCGCGCAACGCTGCCGGCAAGGTCGAGCTTTCCGCCGATATCGTGATCCTGAAGCCCCGCGATCCCTCTCGCGGAAACGGAATCGCGCTGTTTGACATTGTGAACCGAGGCCGCGGCGTGGCGCTTTCTCATTTCGATGGTCCTGCCACGAAAGCGCCCGACGGCGAGGTCGGGGACGGCTTTCTGCTGAATCGCGGCTACACCATCGTGCAGGTCGGATGGGAATTCGATGCGCGCAGAGAGGGCGCGATTCGCATCGATCTTCCCGCCGCCGTTGGCGTGACCGGTCTGGTTCGAGCCGAATTCATCCCCGACAAGCCAAACAACGAGGGGACATTTGCCGATCTTGCCGGGTACACACCCAGCGACCCAGCTTCGCCTCAAAACACGCTGCGCGTGCGCGAAAAATTGGGAACGCCCTGGGTAACGATTCCACGCGCGAAATGGCAACTCGCCGGAAACACGGTCACGTTGGAGGGCGGGTTCAATCCGGGCCAAACCTACGAGCTTGCTTACCTCGCTACAAACCCGCCGGTCGCCGGTCTCGGATTCGCCGCCGTACGTGACGCCGCTTCCTGGATGAAATACGCGCCCGACGCTACCGTCTCCGCAAAATACGCCTTTGCTTTCGGGGTCTCTCAGACCGGCCGGTTCCTTCGCGAACTGCTCTACGAGGGCTTTTACGCGGACGAGCATGGACGCCAGGTGTTCGACGGTGTCATCCCCCACCTGGGCGGCGCCGGCGGCGTCGAGTTGGATCAACGGTGGGCCACGCCTACTTCGCTGCTGATGGATTCGGCCACGCATTTTCCCTTTGCCGATCGCAAGCTGCGCGACCCCGTGACCGGGCTTGAAGAAGGCCTGCTCGAAAATCCGCGTGCCAGCGAGCATCAGCCGAAAATCTTCTACACCTACACCGCCACGGAATATTGGGAACGCAGCGTCGCCCTGACCCACACCACGCCCGACGGTTCGAAGGATATCGAGCCGCCCGAAAATGTACGCCTCTATTATCTTGCCGGGGCACCGCACAATATCGCCTCCTTCCCTCCAGCCATTACCAACGGGCAGATGCTGGCGAACCCCTTTGACCCGAACCTGCCGCTGAGGGCGCTCCTGATTGCCATGGAAAAATGGGTTGAGAATGGCGCCACGCCGCCGCCCAGCCGCTATCCCAGGCTGCACGATCACACCCTGGTGCGAGCGACCGATCTGGCCTTCCCGAAAATTCCTGGTGTTGTTCCGCCCGGCATGGCCCTGGCCGGCGTGCGCGGCGCCAATCGCCTGTTGGCCAAGGACGGCGCGGGCACGCCGCTTCCCTATCTCGTCCCGCAAGTCGACCGTGACGGTAACGATGTCGCTGGATTGCGGCTCCCGGATATATCCGTGCCCCTGGCTACCTACACCGGATGGAATTTCCGAAATAACGCCATCGGCGGGACCGAACAGCTCTTCCCGCTGCTCGGCGGCTACGTCCCGCTCGCACGCACCAAAGCCGAACGCGAGCAGGCGCATGATCCGCGCCTCTCCATCGAAGAGCGCTATCGCTCTCGCGACGACTATTTGAAGCGCGTACAGGATGCCGCAAACTCGCTGGCCAAGGACGGGTATCTGCTCCAGGAAGATGTGGCGGAAATCGTCAAGCACGCCGGCGAACACTGGAACTTTCTGATCGAGCGGTCCACCAGCACCAACGCTCGTTGAGTTGCAGCCGTTTCACGAGCCGCTTCTGCTCTAAGAGAGCCGTTGTATTGCCGCCCGCTTGTGTGCTAAAAAAGTCGCTATACCGGAGGTAACTTCATGAGAATCAAGTCCGCACTCTATCCGCTGGTCTTGGCCGCGGTGGCCCTTGCCTGCGCGCCGCTGTTTGCTCATCACGGGACAGGCGTCGCTTATGACACGGAGAAAATGATCACCGTTAAGGGCGTTGTCACCGAATGGATCTGGGCCAATCCTCATTGTGGGCTTCTCTTTGATGTCACGGACGACAAAGGCAATGTAGAACATTGGGGCGCCGAACTCGGTAACCCTCATCAGGAATCCGGTGCCGGATTCACGAAGGATACCTTCAAGCCTGGCGACAAGATTACGGCCACCGGCCATCCCTCAAAGTCGGGAGCGCCGCGCATGTCGGGAGCCAAGTTCGTTCTCGAAGACGGCCGCGTGCTTCCTGAACACCGCACCAAGGGCAACGGCGAAGCAGAACCGCCATCCTCGGAATACTGAGGCCGCTTGCCCGCACGCCATGCGGGCAAGGATTACACGTTCGCTGCAATTTCCAAATCACCCTGTGATACAGAGGATGCTCGTGTCTTCATGACGCGAATGGCACGACCTCCCTCATATGCCCTCAGCGCCAGCGTCGCCCGCGCGTAAAATCTCCTGCTTCGGGTGGTGACGACGAACCTGCTTCTTCGCTTAAGTGTTTAGTTCTTCCCGGGGATGTTAATTGGAGTCCTTGGGTTCCGGCGCCGGCAAGCTGTTTACGTGAGTTTCATACTTAACGGTCCGCCGCTGCTTTACAGCACGAAAGACGGCGCGGCTCAGGTCGAAGGAAACATAGATGACATTGGAGCGCCAAATGTCGTGGAGCGAGAGGGCCTGAGCTCGTATGAACCGCTGCAGCTTTGACTTCGGTCTCCATGGAAGCGTCTGAGATGGAACAACCGAGGCGAGATCTGTTGCGGCGCAATCGTTGAACTCGATGACGGCCACTTCCCCATCGCTTCGCAGTTCATCACCGCTTGCATTCTTCACTTCTTGCCATGTCTCCTGCCGCTGCAAGTCAGCAATCTTGTCCACGCATCCGGTGAGCACCAGATCGCGCACGACTTTTTCCCGCTCCGCCCGCAGGTCCGGATCGACATGATGGATAAACCGGCCGGTGCGAATGGACCAGCTTGCGCTGGTCTCGCGGATCACGCTACCGACCCAAAGATCCTTCTCGACCGTATCCTCGTTCCAGAGCCGGATGTGTTCGCGTTTCTGATAGCTGTCAAAGCTCTTTTGTAATCTGACATCGGGTGACTTTCCTGCCAGCCATTGTCTTGAAATGGGCAGGTGCGTGTAGCTGCTGAGAGAACTCATGGCGCGCATCTCTCGCAGCACAGACCTTGCGGAAACCTTGTCGCCGTACGTCCATCCGGCCGCCTGAAACGCCATCTCAATCTGCTGCGGCGAACCGATAAACGCCAGGTTCACGACGTCGGAGGCCTTGCCGCTGCCCGTTACCGTCCGGCGCGGAAGTGAAAGCAGTTTCTCCCGCAAGTCGCTGTCGAGTTCTGCATCTTTGCGCGTGCTCCTCTGTTCTCCCGCATCCCGCAACTCATCGGGCACCTCCAGCGGCGCCGTCAATTGAAGCCTCAAATCCGTTCCCGGAGGCAAATAAATTTCCGGCTCGGGCGAAAACGGAAATACTCCGCGCCTCAGCAGGTATACCCAGTAATCTTCCGCATTCCAAAATGGCAGGTGCAGCAGACGCGTTGACAGGATCTGCTGCGGCGTCTTTCGGCCGCCGATTCCTCCGATTACACCCGCCTTCACGTCTTCACGCCCGTTGGCGATCTCCTCCACTCGCGTCCTGACCTCGAGCGGAACGGAATTCACGACAATTTTGTCGAAGAGGATTGTTATTGCCGATGAATCGTGCCAGATACCATAGCCCACCTTGCGAACATAGGTAACGTGCCCTTCGGCAACAGCCCCCATGGGCAAAACCGGACTGCCATCGCACTCAGGCGGAGCAATCAACATCGCCCGAATCGGGTCGCCTCGTTTCGAACTGTAGGTGGAAACGGGGTCCGTAAGCCGGATCCAAAATTCCTGCCGGGTGGGTACGATTTTGCAGGTTTGATCCTGGGCATAGCCCGTGGCGCTGAATGCGGCCCCTGCAGCCAGAATGCAAACAATATTGGCGAATCGCGCGCTGTTTTCCTGAAGCCGGAAACGTTGGAACTTACGCCGCAATGATGCTGTCAATCGGTCCTCGCATGGTTCCCCGAGAGCGCTCCCCTATGGCTCCCCGCTTCGACGAGTCCCTTTTACAGCTTTTCTGAACCTGTGTTTCTGAAGCTAACCTGTGCAGCTAAACGGGCGTGCTGGGCACCTGCGACATCGCCAATTGGATGTGCATCTTCGCACAGCCGGTCATGTAAACGAAAGGAATTTCGCAGTTGGGCAGTGGGCGACTTTAAATTACCTCCGGCAACTCCGCCGCCAGACCGCAACATCGCTGATCGCTCTTACAAATCAAGGTCGCTCACTACCCGCAGTTGAACGTCGTGAAAGAAAAAGCCCTGCCAGGGTCGCTGGCAGGGCTTGGTTATCTTCAGCACGTCCGCGGATCGAGACGAGCTGAACTCGTGCTGTTATTTCTGGCCGGCCTTAAACACCAGACCGATGCCGATGCGGATGGCGCTCTTGTTCCAGATGCTGGTCGGCAGCAAGGTCGTCGGATCGATGGAGCTCTCGCGTACAAGCATCCAGTCGAACTGAGGAACACGCAACGCCAGCTTATCGGAGATATTGATGTCGATACCGCCGCCCAGGCCCATTCCAAAGCCGGTCGACGATGCGCCCGGCACGTTTACCGTGCCCAGGATGGGATCTGTGATGCTAAAAGTCCCCGTGCCCTCTTTGATGCCGCCAAACATGGCATGAACGAAAGGCGTCATTCTCGGGCCACGGAATGCCATACGCGGACCGAAGAGGAATTGGTAAGAGTTCACCGGGACGAGCCCCCCAACCGTCTTGTACTGGCCGCCGAAATCAGCCACTAACCCGAGATGGTGGGTGAGGTTGTAGTTCGCCGCTCCCTGCCAACCCCAGAACGTGTTCCGCGCCGATGTCAGCGTGCCGGTGGTTGGATCAAAGGACGAAAACGGCAGTGATACGTTCGAGATAGAAAACCCGCCGAACACCTCCGCCTTCGGGTAGTTCACCTCTTGTGCAAAGCTCGAAATCGAGATGAGGAATAACCCGATCGCCAGCCCTGTACTCAGGAAGATCAATCGTCGCATTTTTCTTCATTTCTCCTTAAGAGATTTCGTGCTGCCCGAAAAAGCGGGGTACGGTCTTGTACACACCCGCTTCCACAATCGAAATACTGTGAGCACAGTGTATCGACCGGCGGTTTGGGACTGAACTGAATAACTCGTCCGGCGTACGCTTCGGCTATTAACTAAATCAAGTCACGAAACCTGTCCGTAAGGCCAGGTCATTTGTAAACCGTTTTGTAAAGAAGATCGGGCCTGAACCGCGAATTTACCGGCTAAATGATATCGAGGGGTACTGCTCGAAAGTTCTGGTACGCCTAATCCGGACGAGCCATCGCCTGACCACGCGCGCCAATCCTACAATCTAATCCGACAAACTCACTCACGGGTTCGATGTCGGCGGGTGGTGCAGGTATGCAGCGATATCCAGTAATCGCGTTGAGTCCACTCTTCATCGCTTTTCTCTTAATTGCGTTCGCTCCGCTCCACGTCACTGCGCAGGTCAGCGGGCCTGTGGTGCACCGCGAAACACACCGCGCCGCCGGCTCGATTGAGATCGACGTCGACATGGTCCTGGTCAACGTGGGCGTCACGGATGCACAGGGCCACGTGATTGCAAATCTGCAAAGAAAAAACTTCCGGCTGTATGAAGACAATGTCGAGCAGGAGATCCTCAGCTTTTCGCGTGAGGACGTCCCCGCATCAATTGGCCTGCTCTTTGATACCAGCGTCAGCATGTTCGACAAGATGGATTGGGCGCGCAAGGCCGTCGCCAAGTTCCTCGAGAAGTCCAATCCCGATGACGAATTCTTCCTCATCAATTTCGACAATCGGCCGGAGCTCCAAAGCCCCTTTACCCCGAATATCGCCCTTCTGCAGGAAAGGACCGCCGCTCTCAAGCCGCGCGGCCGCACCAGCCTGCTCGACGCCATTTATGCCGGCGTGCAAATGATGAAACAAGCCCGGCACGAACGTCACATCCTGCTGGTCATCTCCGACGGCGGCGACAATCATAGCCGCCATCATCTGGCCGAAGTTCGAAATCTGCTCCGCGAATCCGATTCTCAGCTCTATTCGCTGGGAATTTTTGACGCCAACGATATGAAACGAACTGAAGAGGAACGCAATGGCCCCAGCCTGCTTGCCGAATTGGGCGAAATGACCGGCGGGCGCCTCTATCAGGCCGCCACGCTAAGCGATTTGGTCGATCTTTCCGGGAAGATCGGGGTGGAACTGCGCAGCCAATATATCCTGGGTTTCAAACCGAACGTTCACGACGGCAGTTGGCACCGCCTCAAAGTCGCGCTCACCGCGCCAAGCGATGCTCCGCTCCTCGCGCGCGCTCGCAGCGGCTATTTCAGCCCGCGCGATTGAGTCTGGCCCGGCGGACCGGAATCGCGACGTCTCTCACTTGACACCACCGGCGTCGGAACATTAGGCTGGGCGCATTCGCGGCTCTCACGCGTCCATGCGATCTTACCTGCGCATTATTGCCGCTTTCGCAGCGGCCGCTGCCTTCCTGCTGGCCGGCTCTAGTCCTGCAAGCGCCCAATCGGCGCAGCCGGTGCCGCCGGCTCAGAGTTCCGCCGCCCAGAATAGGATTCCGACGCCCGGCCAATTTCCGCCCTACAGAGCGCCGCGAACCGCTGATGGCAAACCCGACTTCAACGGGATCTGGCAAGCGTTTGTCACCGCCAACATAGACATTCAGGATCACGATGCCCAGGCCGGTCCTCATCCGGATGTTTTCGGTGCCTACGGCGCATGGCCCGGCGGTCAGGGCATCGTCGAAGGCGGCGAGATTCCCTATAAACCCGAAGCGCTCGCGAAAAAGCAAGCCAACGCCGAAAAGCGCATGGTTGTGAATATCACCAGCGATCCGCATCGGCACGATACGGGCGACCCGGAACTGAAATGCTATTCGGCGGGCGTGCCGCGCGCGAATTACATGCCGTACCCTTTTCAAATCATCCAGGGTCCGGACACGATCCTTTTCGCGTACGAATATGCGCGCGGCGTGCGCACCATCTACATGAATCCCAATGATCCGAATGTTCCCAAAGAGGCTCCCGCTGACAGTTGGATGGGCTGGTCGCACGGCCATTTTGAAGGCGATACTCTGGTCATCGACTCCACCGGCTTTCTCCCCTACTCGTGGTTTGATCGCGCCGGCGATTACCATAGCGAAGCCTTGCATGTCGTGGAGCGTTATACGCAAGTCAGTCCGTATCACATCATGTATGAAGCCACCATTGACGATCCCAACGTCTTCACGCGCCCCTGGAAGATCAGCTTCCCTCTCTATCGTCGTATGGAGAAAAACATCCAACTCGTCGATTTCAACTGCACCGAATTCGTTTTAGACCTGCTGTACGGTCAGTACAGCAAGCGGCCCGCGAAGTAAGGAGGTTCAACATGACGGATTGTAGCCCGCTTCCCCCGAGGGCCATCCACATCATCGCCATTGCATCGGTCTTATTCACGCCGGCATGGCTTTTTGCTCAATCCTCAAGGCCGTCCACGAAAAATTCCAAAACTACGAACGCAAACAAAGCCGCGGCCAGTTCGAAAACGTGGACTATGCCTCGCAATCCGTACGGTCAGCCCGATCTCCACGGCTATTGGACCAGCGAAAGTTTCACCCCGCTTGAGCGCCCGGCGAAATACCAGGGCCGCGAATTTCTGACCGAAAAGGAAGCCGAAGAGGTGCAAAAGGCCGGATTGGAGCGCGGCTATGATCACACCTACGACGATCCGGTCGAGGAACCGGTGTATGACTCGACGACATTCGGCCTCACACCCGCCCTGGAGGGATACGCGCCTAACAAACGCACCTCGCTGATCGTCGACCCGCCCGACGGCAAGCTTCCGCCACGAACTCCCGAAGCGATGAAACGACCCCGCGCCATCGGTGACCGCGATTACATCGAGGCTGACGGCCACGGAGGCGGAGTCGTTCACGCCGACACGCCGCGCGATCTCGGTGTTCGTACGACATGCATTTCAATGAGCGGCGGTCCGCCGATCATGCCCGGCGCCTACAACAACGGCCTCTACATTCAGCAGAGCGAAAATTACATCGTGCTGCAGGCCGAATACGGCTCCGAGCTTCGTATTATTCCGCTCGACGGCCGGCCGCACGTTTCCGCCAACATTCGCCAATGGCGCGGCGACGGCCGCGGGCATTGGGAAGGCGACACTTTGGTGGTGGAGACCACAAATTTCCGGCCCGAAGCTGCCTTCCGCAATGGCAACGCGAAAACAATGAAAATTACCGAACGCTTCAAGCGTGTCGCCGCCGACCAGATCGAATACAGCTTTACCATCGACGATCCCGGCACGTGGACCAAACCCTGGACCGCCATTGTTCCCTTGCACGCCATCAAAGGCCCGCTTTTCGAATACGCTTGCAGTGAAAGCAACATGGACGTTGTCAATATCATGGCCGGCGAACGTGCCACCGAAAAAGCCGCCCGGGCAAAAGCGAAGGGCAGCTCGAAATAGTCAACACGCCGATCCCAGGCTTCCTCGCGTTATGCTCGAGCGGGCGCCGCGCTTCGCGTCCATGATTTCACGGTTCTATACAGCGCTTCTAACGGTATATTTCTTAGCTTGCCCGGTCTGAAGAAGGGAGCGTAATGATCAAAGGGATCGTTGTTGGATTCGTTCTGGCCATCGTCGTCGTTGCGGGAGGACTTTACTACTATTTTGCTTCGGGACGAGCCCCGGCAGCCGTATCCGACCCCATGATGCCGTTTGAAAAAAAACTCGCGAATATGGCCCTCGATGCGCACATCGAAAAACAGCACCTCGGCGAATCACCAATCCCAGCCGACGAGCCTAATCTCCTTGAGGGCGCGCGCATCTACAATATGAATTGCGCCGATTGCCACGGTTTGCCCGGCCATACCTCCGATGATGTAAACACGATGTTCCCGCGTCCCACGCAAATGTTCGAAGGTAAGGGCGTGACGGATGATCCGCCTTCAGAAAGCTACTGGAAGGCCGCCAACGGCATTCGCCTTTCTGGAATGCCCGCCTTCAAAAGTAAATTGAGCCAGACGCAGCTATGGCAGGTGGCTGAATTGGTTGCGCACGCCAATCAACTTCCCGATTCGGTGAAGAAGATTCTGGTTCCCAGCGATCAGGATTCCAATCCTGAGTCCGCCGTCCCGAAGGGCACCCAGACTCGGCCCAAGCGCTAGCCGCAGGGAGAGTAGTTTTGTCTCTCTCAACGCAGACTTGCGCGAAAATCGACCGATGAGCCCCTCAGATAGGCCTTGAGAAAGGCCTCATCCCTTTTCTGGCCCTCATAGTGATAGGGATACGCGATCTTCACTTGAATCGCCTTCAGACACTCCCCAGCGTCCGCCGGAGTCATCGTCTGCGGCATGTTCATGGGCACAAACGCGACGTCGATATTCTTGACGGCTTTCACTTCGGCCGTGCATTCCGTATCGCCCATGAAGTACAAGCGCTTGCCGCCGAGAGTCACAATATATCCATTGCCGCGGCCCTTGGGATGGTAGACCTCCCCCGGCTTTGGCCCATGCTGCATGTTGTACATGGGAACGGCTTCGATGTTCACATCGCCAACGGCTTTCATGTCACCATTCGCCATCACCACAGTGGGCGCAGGAATCTTCTCGCCCGCTGCGCTGGCGGCCGCGGCCGGCAAAACTACCGGCGCGCCGGATTTGCGCAGCTTGCCGATTTCCGCAGGGTCCAGATTTTCGGGGTGAATATCCGTAACCAGGATCAGATCGGCCTGCTTCAAAGCGTCGAACTTGCCCAGCAATGGAAGCTCAACATTGTCGTACGCTGCCACGGGATCGACCTGTATCACTTTGCCCGCATATTCGAGTTGCACGCTTGAGTGCATGATCGGCGTGATTTGAATGTCGCCGCCCGAGGCAGCAAGCGCATCCGTCTGATTCGCCGCTACGACAGCCGCGGCGAATGCCGTCAATCCGGCCAAAAGCACCAGCGCAAACAGCACTCTTTTATTCACGTTCTTTCTCCTGAAGATTTTCGGGCCGTCCGCTAGCGGAACCTTATCCCACCGTGAAATCCCGGCTGTCAAGTAGCGCTTGTGGGGCTCGGCGTCAACCTCGCGCCGCATACGCCGGGTCTGCGCCAGAGTTGTCCTTGACACTCGCCTGATTCAAGCGTACGTTTTGGCATAATCGGGGAGCGCCGCAAACGAGCTCATTTTTACTACCGAATTGCAGACTATGAAGGTTACGCCGCTATTGCTTTTCTTGTTTGCCTGCGCCCCCATGGTGGTCAGCGCCCAGACCGCCGCGCAACGCCGGCCGGTAAATGCAGCGGCCGCCGCTTCGAAAATTTCCACTCCCGGCGAATTCCCGCCCTATAAGCCGCCGCTGACGGCCGACGGCAAGCCCGACTTTAATGGAATCTGGCAGGCATTCGTCACCGCCGACATAGATATTCAGGATCATGATGCACAGGCGGGGCCGCATCCCGACATTATGGGCGCCTATGGCGCGTGGCCCGGCGGCCAGGGCATAGTCGAGGGCGGCGAGATTCCCTACAAGCCCGAAGCGCTCGCCAAGAAAAAAGAGAATGCCGAAAAGCGCATGGTTGTCAACATCACCAGTGACGACCGCCGCCATGAGACCGGCGACCCGGAACTCAAGTGCTATCGTCCCGGCATCCCGCGCGCGAACTATATGCCCTTTCCGTTTCAGATCATTCAGAGCACCGACAACATCATGATGGTGTACGAATTCGAACATGCTCTCCGCACCGTCTACATGAAAAATGACGACAAGGAAGCTCCCAAGGACGCGCCCGCCGATAGCTGGATGGGCTGGTCGCACGGGCACTTTGAAGGAGACACGCTGGTCATCGACACGACGGGTTTCGTGCCCTGGACGTGGTTCGACCGCGCCGGCGATTACCATAGCGACGCCTTGCACGTCGTAGAGCGCTATACGTTGGTCAGCCCTTATCACATAATGTATGAAGCCACGATCGAGGATCCTAACGTCTTTACGCACCCCTGGAAGATCAGCTTCCCCCTTTATCGGCGCATGGAAAAGAACATCCAGCTTTTGGATTTCGATTGCGTGGAATTCGTGGAAAAATTGCTGTACGGCCCCTATTACAAAGACCCAAGCAAATAGATCGCCGAAGGAGGTCGCCATGGGTAATCGTTCCGGGGTCTCACCCAAAGCTCTGATCATCGCCGCCGCCCTCATCGCCGCACCTGGCTGGCTGGTGGCGCAAACGAACTCACCTTCTGCCGCCGCTAACAAAGCCGCGAAGCCCGAGGCGAAGAAAGCCTGGGTCTTGCCTCACACGCCCGATGGTCAACCCGACCTGCAGGGCTATTGGACGAGCCTGAGCTTCACGCCCATGGAGCGCCCGGCGAAATACGGCAATCGCGAGTTTCTGACCGAAGAAGAGGCTACGCAGATCTACAAAGAAGGCATCCAGCACAGCTACGAATTCACCTTCAACGATCGCGCGGAAACGCCGGTTTACGACGCGACGGTTTACGCGCTGAGCGCCTGGCAGGAGGGCGTCGCCCCGAACCGCCGCACTTCTCTGGTCGTGGATCCGCCCGACGGCAAAATCCCCGCCCTGACTCCGGAAGCGGCCAAGGTGCGCGAAGCCATGCGCAAGCATGGCCCGAATCAGGACTATGCCGATCCCAACGCTCCCGTGAAGGCCGACACCGCCGAGGATCTCAACCTCGGCGAGCGTTGCATCTCTTTCGGGGGACCGCCGATTCTGCCCGGCGCTTACAACAGCAACTTCCACATCGTCCAGGGTGCCGGGTTTGTGACCATCGAGTACGAATGGAATAACGAGATGCGCATCATCCCGCTCGATGGGCGCGCGCCGCTCTCTTCGAATATCCATCGCTGGCACGGAGACTCGCGCGGGCATTGGGAAGGCAACACCCTCGTCGTGGAAACCACCAACTTCCGCCCCGGCGCCACTTTCCAGGGAGCGAATCCCAAAACCCTGAAGATCACCGAGTATTTCACCCGCGCCGATCAGAATACCATCGAGTACAAATTCACGATCAGCGATCCGTCCACCTGGACTAGACCCTGGTCCGCAATAGTTCCGCTAAGCCACATGAATGGGCCGATACCCGAATACGATTGCAGCGAGAATAACAACGACGCCGTGAATATCCTTGCGGGCGCGCGTGCCACCGAAAAGGCCGCGGCGGAAAAGGCCAAGAAGATTTCGCAAATCAATTAGCCAACGGCAGGTTGGGGATTTTGACTAGCAGAGGAGGAAGAGAAATGCGAGTGGCTCTGGCAGGAACAATGTTTGTGGCTGCCCTCGGCTTGCTGATGACAGCAGCGCCGGTGCAGGCCCATCACGCCTTTGCGGCGACTTTTGACACAAATAAGCCCGTGGTCGTGCACTGCACGATCACGAAAGTTGAGTTGATCAATCCCCATTCGTGGTTCTGGTGTGATGAAAAAGCTTCAGACGGGAACGTGGTCAATTGGGGCTTCGAAGGCGGCAGCCCCAATTCCCTGATCCGCCACGGCGTCACCAAAAACACCATTCCCGTCGGCACCGAACTCATCATTCAGGGCTATCAGTCAAAGGCGTTCGAACACAAAGGCGTGGGCGTTAACATGACCTTTCCCGATGGCCGCAAATTCCTCTTCGGCGGATCGGCTCCGGGTGCCGAGGGCGAAGTAGCCGTTCCCACCAAGGACGAGGTCGCGCCGGTTAGCAAAGACAACAAGAGCGACTCCGGCAAGAGCGACGACAGTTCAAAGAAATAACCTGGCATCCACATTCACCGCCGGCTCGGTCGAGCGGTTTTCGCCGAGCCGGCTTTTGTTTTGCCGGTGAAGATCATCGCATCTGCTCCGCACAAACCGCATCTCGGCGCGTGACCTCGCGTCGGCATTTCACATCGAACCACCTGATGAGCCCCGACCGCCCGCTTACTCGCGCTGAATCGTTTTGCGCTAGGTACAGCTTAAAGCTCCCCATCCTTCTCGCTCCCATGGCCGGCGCCTGCCCTGTGGGGCTTTCCATCGCGCTGGCAAACGCCGGCAGTATGGGCGCGCTTGGTGCGCTCATGAGCACGCCCGGCGCCATTCGCAAATGGGTGCAGGAATTCCGCGCGCAGAGCAATGGCCCGCTGCAGCTTAATACCTGGATTCCTGATCCGCCGCCGCGCCGAGATACGGTTGCTGAATCGCGAATGCGCGAATGGCTTGCCGCCTGGGGACCGGCTGTTCCGGCGGATGCGGGCGACGCGACGCCGCCGGATTTCCGCGCGCAGTGCGAGGCGTTCATCGAGTTAGCCCCGACGGCCGTTTCCTCGATCATGGGCCTTTTCCCTGCTGATCTCGTGGCTCGCTTCAAAGAGAAAGCCATCGCCTGGTTTGCCACCGCCACCACGCTTGCCGAAGCGCGCCAGGCGCAATCCGCCGGCGCGGACGCTATCATTGCACAAGGTTTCGAGGCTGGCGGCCATCGAGGCTCGTTCGATCACGCCGCCGCCGAACGCCAAGCTGTCGGCCTCTTTGCGCTGCTCCCGCGGCTGGCAGATCACATTGAACTGCCGATCATCGCTGCCGGAGGAATCGGCGACGGGCGCGGCGTGGCCGCGGCGCTGATGTTGGGCGCCAGCGCCGCCATCGTAGGCTCGGCGTTTCTGCGATGCCCCGAAGCGCAAACCCATCGCGCCTGGGCGGATGCTCTCGATCAACTTGAACCCGAAAACACCACGCTGACGCGCGCGTTCACCGGGCGTTTGGGCCGCGCTATTGCCACGGAGTTCGTCAAAGCCATGGTCGCGCCGGACGCGCCGCGGCCGGCGCCCTATCCCGTGCAACGCGGGCTGACAGCGCAAATGAAATCGGCAGGAGCAGCCGCAAACGACTATCACCGCATGCAGGTGTGGGCCGGGCAATCGGCGGCGATGGCCAAACCAATTCCCGCGGCAGCATTGCTCAAAGAAATGTGGGATTCCGCGCAAAAGCTGCTCTGCAGTTAGCCGGTATTAATGGCGGCGACAATTTCGGTGGAATAGCCGGTTCGCAATAAGATCTTGCCTGGATGGTTGGCCCGGGGTACAAATAACTCAATTTCGAATTGTCGGGGGGACTTTGTGTGTGCGAGCAGGCTTAATACGGTCGCAGTCTGTCGTTTGTTTGTGCTCTTCGCTTTTTTCCTTGCCGTTAGTTCATTTCCAGCGGGCGCACAACAGCACGAGAGCGCGTCTGATCCGGCGCCGGCAAGCTTGGCTGCGTGCACGGCCAGGAATTTCGGCAGAGTCCGCCATCCGGTGAAGACGTCGAATCCGCAGGCGCAAGCGCTTTTCGAACAAGCCATGGCGCTCGACTACGGCTTCAATCACGGCCAGGCGGAACAATGCTTTCGCCAAGCCGCGCAACTGGACCCCCAAATGGCCATGGCCTATTGGGGCATCGCGCTGGTGCTGGGAACGAACTACAACCTGCCTGTGGATGCCGGCCGTGAGAAGCTCGCGTATGAAAACGTGCAGAAGGCCCTGGTTCTGTCTGCAAACGGCCCGCGCAACGAGCGCGATTACATCGAAGCGCTGGCCAACCGATATACAAACCAGCCCAATCCGGATTATGACCGGCTCGAATCCGCGTACCACCAAGCCATGCGCGAGGTTTACAAGAAATATCCCAATGACCTCGACGCCGCGACGCTTTTCGCCGAAAGCGGCATGAACCTCCACCCCTGGCAACTTTACGATCGCGAGGGCAAGCCCGCAGCGGGCACGCAGGAGATCGTGGCCGTGCTGGAATCCGTGCTGAAGCGCGACCCCAATCACATCGGTGCAAACCATTTTTACATCCATGCTGTGGAGGCCTCACGGCAACCCGAGTCCGGGCTGCCCGCCGCTCGGCGGCTGGCCGGACTGGCTCCCGCTTCCGGACACCTTGTCCATATGCCCTCGCACATCTATATCCGCACTGGCGATCACGAGAGCGGAGCTTCCACCAATGTCGCCGCGGCCCGCGTGGACGAAGCCTATTTTGCCGTAGCGCATCCGCAGGGCGTTTACCCGATGATGTACTACACGCATAACCTGCACTTCATCGCTGCAGAAAATGCTTTTCTCGGCAACTATGCCGCCTCGCTGGAAGCTGCGCAGCGCGCGCAGGACCATGTCGCTCCTTATCTGAAGGAAATGGCGATGGTGGATGCCTTCTACTCCCTGCCGCTTCAAATCATGGTCCGCTTTCATCGTTGGGATGAGATCATGGCGGTGCCTCAGCCGGACGCTTCTCAGCCGGTCACCACGGTTGGCTGGCATTATGCCCGAGCGCTCGCCGCTGTTCATGGCTCCAATCTGGATCAGGCGCGAGCCGAATTCGAAGCCATGCGTGCTGCCGCGCCCGCGATGGCCAAGCTCCCTATCAACACGCAAGGGCCGCATAACTCCGAGGTCATACCACAAATGATGTCTGAAATTGTGGAAGCGAGGATGGCCGATGCCCAGCGCCAGAGCGAGGCCGCGATCGCTCACCTCGAGCGCGCCGTTTCACTCGAGGATACGCTCGATTATGACGAACCGCCCGACTGGCTCGCTCCCACACGCGAATCTTTGGGAGCGGCGCTGCTGAAATTCGAAAAACCTGCGAAAGCCGAAGCCGTGTTCCGCGAGGATTTGAAGCGCAACCGGCGGAACCCGCGCTCGCTTTTTGGACTCGCGGAAACTCTCGAGGCCCAAGGCAGGCACACCGAAGCGGCGACTGTGCGGCAGCAGTTCGAGCAAGCGTGGAGAAAGGCCGATACCAGGCTCAGTCTCGCCGACTTCTGAGATCGAAGCCGGCCGATCGCTCAGCCGGCGTTATCGCTCAAGTCTTCCAATCCGGCGTGGCGACGTACTCGCGCGTAATGTCCGCGACCGTACGCGTGCCGCAATTCCCCATCACCAGCTTCAGTTCGCCCTGCATGATTTCGATCACGCGATCCACTCCGGGCTGGCCGAACGCACCCAGGCCCCACAGCATTGGCCGCCCGATTCCCACCGCTTTTGCTCCGAGCGCAAGCCCTTTGAAAACGTCAGTCCCCCGACGAAATCCGCCGTCGACAAACACGGGAATACGCGTTCCAACTTCCGCCACCACTTCAGGAAGCGCTTCAATAGTCGCTCGCAGCGTCTCCGTCGCGCGACCTCCGTGGTTCGATACGAGAATGCCGTCTATGCCGTGCTCGATGCAGAGCCGCGCATCTTCGCGCGTATCGATTCCCTTGATGATGAACTTCCCCTTCCAGAAATTGCGGATCTGATCGGCAAACGCCCAGTCCATCGCCGGATTCGGCGCGCGCACGCCGGTCATGTTGATGCCGTTGAACATTGGCCGTTCTTTCAAGCTCGGACCGGCGCCTCCCTCGTGGCAGGTCATACATTGGCTCAGGTCCTTTGGACGCGTGCGCAAAAATGTTTCACTGTTGCGGCCTGTCGTGTTGTCGACGGTTAATGCGATCACCGAGACGCCCGAATCCTGCACGCGTTGCAAGAGCTGCCGGCATGCCTCCCACGTGCTCGGCGCATAAATCTGCTGCCACACCGGGCGGCCGAGTGCTTTGTTGACATCCTCTACGCCAACCGAAGTCATCGTGGAGAGCACCTGCAGTGTGCCATGCGCTTTTGCCGCTCGCGCCACGGCCAATTCGCCCTCCGGAAAAAACGATTTCTCGCCCCCTGTCGGGCAGAAAAAAATCGGACTGTTGTACGTCGTGCCAAAAAGATCGACGTGCATGTCGACCTTGGTCGCATCGCGCAGCCGCCGCGGCCGCAATTCGATATGCTTGAACCCGTCGCGATTGGCGCGCAGCGTTCCGTCATCGTCCACGCCGCTCGCCATGTATGCCCAATGTCCGGGATTCACCTTGCGATGCGCGGGCTCCTCGAAATCAAAAACGTTCAGCGCGTCGGCCGGGCTGGTGATGATGTCCGCAGCAGGTTTCGCGTTTTGCGCAAACGCGAGGCCGCTGCGTTCGAGAAAGGTCGTTACGCCGCCTAACGCGGCAACGTATGGGCTGGCGGCCAGAAACCTCAAAAATTCGCGGCGGGCTTTGTTTGTGAATTCGCTCGTAGGTTGGCTCATAGTGGCCGGATTCTAGCTCTGTTCAGCGCTACTGACTACCACAATTCCGCCGCAGCACCTTTTGTAGCTCGTGCCGCCGCGTGAGTTTCAGCAAGCAGGCGCGCAGATCTAACCGCACATCCGGCATCGTCATCCCGAGGAAATTCGCCCGCATGCCTTCATCGGGGCGAATAAGGAGGGATCTGCTGTCCTCCTCGACATCCTCCCTCCTCAACAAAACTCCGGTTGTACTCTGTTTCTTTGTGCTCTCTGTGTCTCTGTGCCCTCTGTGTTAAATTTCCCCGTTCGGATTCCCGCATCTCGCATGAAACGGAGGACGTCATGTCGGATCGCCTCAAATTGTGGTCCATGCTCGCGGTGCTGGCGGCTGGGCTTTTCTATATCTTCCTCGAGCGCACTCCCGGACAGGATAAAGCGCCGTCGACGGTCACACCGGCCGATTACCTCAAATGGCGCGGCGAATTCAAAAACTGGGGCCGCTGGGGCGCCGACGATCAGCGCGGCGCCTCGAATCTGATCACCGCTGACAAAAGCCTTAGCGCCATAAAGCTGGTCAAAAACGGCATCGTCGTTTCACTTGCCCATGCGGTGCCGCAAAAAGCCGATCCCGAAGTGCCGGAGCGCAGCGTTTTCCACCGCGTCACGGAAAATATCGGCCCGTTCAACACCATCGACCGCTATGAAACCAGCTATCACGGCTTGGCTGTCGCGCACATGGACGCCTTCTGCCACTTCTTTCTCGAAGGCAAGATGTACAACGGCTACTCGGTCGCCGACAACATCACGCCGCAGACTGGCTGCAAGAAAGACGACATCATGTCCTGGCGCGACGGCGTGGTTACGCGCGCCGTGCTCTACGACATCCCGCAACTCAAGGGCGTGGACTGGATCGAACCGGGCACGCCGATCACTCGCGCCGATCTCGAAGCTTGGGAGAAAAAATCCGGAGTAAAGGCCGGGCCCGGCGACGTCATCATGCTTTACGTTGGCCGCTGGAAGCGCCGCGCCGCCAAAGGCACGACGCCGGACGCCGTCCCCGGTTATTTTGCCGATGTGATCCCCATGATCAAGGAACGCCAGGTTGCTTTCGTCGGCCATGACTTCAATATCGACTGGAATCCGCGGCCCGGTTGGGGCGACGCCCAAGACATTCCGGTAAACCCGATTCATCAGGCTGTGCTGAATTGGATGGGCGTCGGCATCGTCGAAAATCTCGACCTCGAACGCGCCGTCGAAACCGCGCGCCGCCTGAAGCGCTATGAATTCATGCTGACGTTTGCGCCACTCCCTGTCGAAGGTGGCACCGGTTCGCCGCTCAATCCGCTAGCCGTCTTTTAAATTCGCTGCTTGTAGCCGAGGGCGCCCCAACGCGGTTTCTTCGAGCCCTTGGGCAGCGTCTATTTTGTCGTCATCACGAGGTCCGCAGTTCGGACCGAGGGATCCGCTTTTTTCGGGTGCCTCACCCTCGTTTTTAGCGGTGGGATGTGACCGCCCGCGGCCGATACTGCGGCCCCCGACTCCGCTGCCGCCCTAAAGGACGGCGGCTACACTGTCTGTGTTCGCCATGCTCATGTCTGGCTCAGTTGTCATCACGAGCGAGTGCTTTCCCATCGCGCGCTGGTGCGCGGGGTGAGAACGAGCGAGGAATCTGCTTTTTCGGGTGCCCCACCGCCGTGACCTCACCGTGAGCGCCGCTCGCGCGTTTGAATGAACTCAGACTGGGTTTCCGGCGCAGGGCTTTTCGCGTCCTCTGTGCTCTCTGTGCTACATTCCCGTTGCCAATGGCTGCCAATCCAGCGCGCGTGGCTGAACCCGCTGTGCAAAGGCAATCCCCGCCCGCACCGCCGAATCGCGCTCGCGGAACCTTCATCCGCGCAGCCTTGCCTCTCGCCATCGGCGCCGCGATCGCGATCGCGCCCGTCCCGCACGGACTCGCGCTAAACGCATGGCGCTACTTCGCGCTTTTTGCCGCGATCATGGTCGGCATCATCACGGAGCCAATTCCCGCTGCCGCTCTCGGCCTGATCGGCGTAATCGCGGCCGCGGCGCTTGGCCTCGTCCGAACGTCGTCCGCGCAGGCCACTCTTTGGGCGCTCAGCGGCTTCGCCAACGGCACAGTCTGGCTTATCTTCGCGGCATTCACATTTTCATTAGGCTATGCCAAGACCGGTCTCGGAAAGCGCATCGCGCTGATGCTCATTCGAGCTCTCGGCAAACGCACTTTAGGCCTGGGTTATGCCGCTGCTCTTGCGGATTTTTCGTTGTCTCCGTTTATGCCTTCCAACACCGCGCGCAGCGGCGGCACCATTTTTCCCATCATCAGCAACATTCCCGAGCTGTACGGTTCATTTCCCAATGACAAGAGCGCACGCAAACTCGGCTCCTATCTCCTGTACACGGCGCTCGCCGCCACCTGCATCACCAGCAGCATGTTCATCACCGCCGTCGCTCCAAATGTGCTCGCCGTCGAACTCGCTCAGCGCACCGCGCACATAAGCCTCTCCTGGACGACCTGGTTCAAGGGATTCGCGCCCACCGGTTTCCTGTTGCTGGCCATGCTTCCCCTGTTGCTTTACAAAATCTATCCGCCCGAAATTCGCGAAGCTCCCGAAGCGCCGCGCTGGGCCGCCGAAGAGCTGCGCAAAATGGGACCCGTCTCCGCCAAAGAAATCACCTTGCTCTCGCTCGTCCTTCTCGCGCTGGTGCTGTGGATTGGCGGCGCAAAGTACATCGACGCGACGCTGGCGGCCATGCTGGTCGTAGGCCTGATGATCATTCTGCGCGTGGTTTCGTGGAACGACATCCTCGGCTACGCGCAGGCATGGAACGTGTTCGTGTGGTTCGCCACGCTCGTAACTCTGGCCGGCGGACTCGCGGACACGAAGTTTGTTGACTGGGTCGCCCAAGCTCTCGCGCCCGCTTTATCGGATCGCAGCGTGATTACCGCCGCTGTGCTATTGGTCGGCGCCTTTTACCTGCTGCACTACCTTTTCGCCAGCCTCACCGCGCATACCAGCGCGCTGTATCCGGTGTTTCTAGCGGTCGCGATAACCATACCCGGGATGTCGGCGCAACGCTGGGCGCTCCTGCTCGGCTATACATCCGGCCTGATGGGGATTCTCACTCCTTACGGCGCCGGACCGTCGCCGATCTACTACGGTTCCGGCTATATCAAAGGAAAAGATTTCTGGATCTTTGGTCTGGTGCTGGGCGTCATTTTTTTCGCGGTATATATCGTGATTACGATTCCATGGCTCGCGTTCCTGAAAATCTAAATTGCCGTGCAAAGCGTGGGGCAGGCCCATTTCCTGAAACGAAGCGGATCGCAAGACTTCGCACAGGAAAGCCGTTGCTTGTCATATCTTCTTCCGTGTGCCTCATTCGCAAAATAACATGAGCCGCAAGCAGCCGATCGAAGGCTACGACCCGTCCGGTGTGATCGAAACCGAATTAACCGGCTATCACCTGATCACCGAATCTCTGCTCAACGCCGGCAGTGCCTTCACGCAACCCCAGCGCGAAGAGTTCGAACTCGAGGGCTTGCTGCCCGCCACCGTCTCCACGCTCGAGCAGCAACTCGAGCGCACCTACGAAGCCTATAAACGAAAAGACGACGACCTCGAGCGGCACATCTATCTGCGTAGCTTGCAGGACCGCAACGAAGTGCTTTTCTACGCCTTGCTGCAGCGGCATCTCACCGAGATGATGCCCATCATCTACACGCCTGTTGTGGGCCTCGCGAGCCAGCAATTCAGCCACATTTACCGCCGCCCGCGCGGCCTGTTTGTCACTTATCCCGATCGCCATCAGATTGACGCCATTCTTGATCGCGCCCCCGTACCGCGAGTGGACGTCATCGTCGTCACCGACGGCGCGCGCATCCTCGGTCTTGGCGATCAGGGCGCGGGCGGCATGGCCATTCCCATCGGAAAGCTCTCGCTTTACACCGCCTGTGGCGGCATTCATCCCGGCCGCACTCTTCCCGTCCTGCTTGACGTCGGCACTGATAATCCTGCGCGCCTGAACGACCCTCTTTATCTCGGCTGGCGCCACGCACGCGTCAAAGGCGCCGATTACGACGAACTGGTCGAGGCCTTCGTCCAGGCGCTCACCAGAAAATTCCCCAACGTGCTGCTGCAATGGGAAGACTTTGCCCAGGAAAACGCGGGGCGCCTGCTCGGCCGTTATCGAAACAAGCTGTGTTCATTTAACGATGACATCCAGGGCACCGCCGCCAGCGTCACCGGCACTCTGCTCGCCGCAATGTCGGTAGCCGGCACGCAACTGGCCGATCAGCGCGTCGCCGTGCTCGGGGCCGGCTCAGCCGGATGCGGTATCAGCGAACACCTGATCGCCGCCATGATTCGGCGCGGCCTCTCCGAACAAGAGGCGCGCTCCCGTTTCTACCTCGTCGACCGCAACGGCCTGCTGCTGGACGAGATGTGCTCCCTGCCTCCTTTTCAGCAGAAGTTCGTGCAACTCGGTGCCCGAATTGCCGGATGGAAGCTGGCGAATCCCAATGTGATTAGCCTGTTGGACGTGGTGGCCAACGCGCGGCCCACAATTCTCATCGGCATCTCCGGCCAGCCCGGCCTCTTTACCGAAGCGATCGTTCGCGAGATGGCCCGTCATGCGCCGCGCCCGATCATTCTTCCGCTATCGAACCCAAACTCCCGCAGCGAAGCGAATCCCCAGGATCTGCTGGAATGGACCGACGGCCGCGCCATCGTCGCCACCGGCAGTTCCTTCCCGAATGCCCGATTCGGCGGGAGGGAGATCCCCATTGCGCAGTGCAACAATAGCTACGTCTTTCCGGCCATTGGCCTGGGCGTGCTTGCTTCGCGCGCCCGCCAGATAACCGATGGCATGATCATGGCCGCTGCGGAAGCGCTGGCCGGCACGTCTCCCGCGCGCCGCGATCCTGCCGCAGCCCTGCTGCCACGCCTTCAGGATATCCAGCAGGTAACACGCGCCATCGCGCGCGCTGTCGCTTTGCAGGCGCAAACTGACGGCACGGCAGACCGAATCTCCCCCGAAGAACTCGATTTGCAGTTGGCAGCGAATTTCTGGACTCCCGTATATCCCACACTGCGGCGTAGGCGCCCTCGCGTCGCAGATGCCGCCGAATAAGCCGGCGCTTCAGGCATGGGATTCCCCACGCATAGCGCGACCGCCTCTCCCGTCCCGGGCGGCTCCGGTATATACTGCCGCACACCGGGAGCAACCGGCCAGCCTGCGGGAGCAAATGGATTGACCGCTCGTATCAGGCCCACATCACTGGAGGGGTTATGAACTTGAAGAGTGTATGCGCGATCTCCTGCTGCATTTTGGGCGGAGCTTTTGCTTTTGGCGAATTCGCCATCGCGCAGCAACAGCAGCGCCCTGCCGGAGGAACTCAGGAGTTCCGACAGCCTGCCCCCGCAAAAGACGTAACCACGACCGAGATTCCGGGCGTCATCAAGGGTGGCCTGAAGTGGAAGCTCGTCTGGCAAGGTCCCGACAATGCCGATGGATTGGTAGGTTCAAAAGATGGCGGCGTTTACTTCGCGCAGGAGCAGCCCAGCACCGTCGGCTATCTCGATAAGAACGACAAGTTCTCGATCGTTGCGCGCGATACTCACGGCACCGGCGCCCTCGGCATCGACCACAAAGGTCGTCTTATAGGCGTAGAGAGGACATGCTCCGATCCAGGCGGCCATCCCGATCAATGCCACGAAACCGCCGATGTCGTGGCAATACTGCCAAAATGGGAAGTCCTGGCGCACGAATATGACGGCAAGACCTTCTGGCGCATGGGCGAACTGGTTTGCGACTCCAAAGGTGGCATCTATTTCTCCGACGACAACGGCACCTATTTCGTGAATGCCGCCGGGAAAGTCAGCCTCGTCGCCGGTAAAGAGGTTCGCACCAATGGCATGATGCTCAGCCGTGATGAAAAAACGCTGTACGTTACGAATGTCAAGAAACTCGTGGCCTGGGACATCCGCCCCGACGGCACGACTACAAATCAGCACGACTTTGCCACGCTCGAAGCGGGCGGCGCCGGCGACGGCATGGCCATAGATTCCGAGGGTCGCCTTTACGTCACTTCGGGAGATCCGGGCATTCAGGTGTTCAGCCCCGAAGGGAAATTCCTCGGAGTGATCCCGTTACCCCGCTCCGCCTCAAGCGTGGCGTTTTCCGGGCCCGGCAAGAAGGTACTTTACGGAAAGGGCGCGGGCATGACCAATGCGGACGGCTCCGAATATCGCACACCCGAGGGCGTTCGCAACAACGCAAAGGCCATCTACAAAATCGATATGGTCGCCCACGGCTTCATGGGCCGCCCGAAATAGGCTAGGCGGAGAGCCCTGGTCATCACGCGCATCGCCCAAAAAAGTTCGACGGGCGCTTTTGTCAATACGAAACGACGGGACTAAGGGTTCTGCTTTGGTCTCCGTCTTCCCTGCAGCCAAAATCGAGGTTTTCAAGACACGCCGCATTTGCGTGTCTTGAGGTGGCAGCACCGGCTGCTGGTGTGGACCCTATTTCGCCGGTTGCCCCGGATTCACGCTCTTCTCGTAAAACTTGTGCGCGAAGTCGATATTGTCCTGGCAGACATATTCGCCGACATCCCACTTCGGCTTGAACTTATATATAAACTCGCTCTGTCCAGGTTTTGTGTATGCTTTGGGATCTTCAATGGTCATGGAGATCTGCAAAGTCTCCTCGTCCACTCGCCGGAATCGCTCGATCAAATGAAGCTGGTCGCTGTGTGCATGGCCCACGCGATCGAGCCAGGTCTTGCCGTTGAATCCGACCGTATCCACGACGAGTGTGTCGCCTTCGTAGTGCCCGATGGAATGGCCCATGTATGTAGGAGTCCATTCCTCCGCCGACGGATGAGGCCGCCCATCCGTGTAGATGTAGCGGACCGTGTGATCGTATTCGAAAATCTGAATCACCTTATTGGGCAGCTGAACCAGCTCCACCAGCAACGGGTAGAAATAGATCTGCGGCACACCCGGCGGGAAGCAATCGAATGTCGGATTGTTTGATTCCGACACGGCCCGCGGCCCGAAAGAAGGCTTATTCTCGTTAAATCTCGCTTGGCCCCATGCCGTCATGGGAGGCTCGTTGCCGCGGCGAAAAAGATTCCCGCCGTTGCCCGAACCGGGACCCGGCGTCCAAACTCCGGTGAGATCGGGCATGGACGCTCTCTTTGCCGCCTGCTGCTGCGGCTCCTTTGCGGATGCGGACGTAGTGCCGGCGACGCTCCAAAAAACTATCAGCGCCACAACGAAAAACGATCTCCTCGCGTGCCGCCCGGTCACGGCGTCCTCGAATTACGAAATATCATTCGAATCCCGACACACTTCGTCTCCAGCATTCGTTTTACTCGCTGCCATTATCCTCGCCCAGCGGTTTGCCGTCTGGTCCAAGCACCTTTTCTAGTCGCAGAGACTTCGCACCGCTCTTGGCAGGATAGCCTACGAGCGTAACCTCCTCCCCGGTCTTGATCGTTGCTCGGCTCCACCCTCGATGCGATAGCAAATTAGGGCTGTTGAGCTCCCCCTGCCATTTCTCGATTTCGCCGCTGGCAGTCTTGGAATCGATGAAGATTTCCACATGAGGGTTCACGAAATTGTATTCGGTGACCACGCCTTTGATCGAGACCATCTTCGCGTTGTCATACGCTGCCGCCCCGTGATGCGCAAAAACAGGCGCCGCAATGCCTATCAGAACCAGCAAAACAGTTAGCTGCTTCACCGCTGCACCTCCGAAAGAATAAGCCTCGCAATTCAGAATCCGGTCCAGCAACCCGCGAACGTTCTAAAAAACCGCGGCCCTACGGCACATCGCACCCGTAGGGCCCGTTCCTTATGGTTTTGCTTTAACGCAAAAATCAGCTTCGAACGTACTTGTTGAACCAGCCGATCGTGCGGCCCCAGGCCAACTCAGCCGCAGCCTTGTTGTAGCGCTCCGGCGTCGCATCGCAGTTGAAGCCGTGCACCGCGTCCGGATAGATGTAGCCTTCGTGCGGAACATTGATCGCGCTCAGCGCCTTGTCATACGCCGGCCAGGTGGAAGCCAGCCGCGTGTCCAGCGCGCCGTGATGCACCAGAACCGCCGCCTTGATCTTCGGAATGTCCGCATCCATTGGCGGCGCGCCATAGTAAGGCACCGCCGCGCCGAGATCGGGCAGCCGCGTGGCCATTCGGTTCGATACGCTGCCACCAAAACAGAATCCGGTGATGCCGATCTTGCCCGTGCAATCCGACCGCGATTTCAGCCAGTTCGCGCACGCTACGAAATCTTCGAACATCTTGTTCCCGTCGACCTTCATGAAAAGCAGACCGCCGTGATAATCATCCCCCGGAAAACCACCGAGCGAAGTGAGCCCGTCCGGCGCGAATGCCATGAAGTTCGCGAGCGCGAGACGACGGGCGATGTCTTCGATATGCGGATTCAGACCGCGATTTTCGTGAATGACCAGAATGCCCGGAAGTTTCGCCGGCTTCTCATCCCGCGTATCGGCGCTGACCGGCCGCACGAGATAGCCCTTGATCTTCCCGGTTCCTTGCGGCGAATCGATGGTCTCGTAGCTGGCCTTGATGCGATCGTCGTTTTTCGCCACCTGCTGCGCCTCGGCGTACTTCGGCATCAGCGCGTCAATCACCGCTGCCGCCGTCAAGCCGCCAATGGCAAGCTTGTTGACTCCGGTGATGAAAGCGCGGCGACTGATCACGCCGTGGATAAAAAGGTTGTAGAGTTCGATAGCCTCGCTCGGCAGGTTCGCTTTCTTTGGCTCTTTCGACTCCATAGACTGGCTCCTTTCGGAAAAATCTATCTCCGGGGGTTCACGCCGCGGCGTGAGGCCACGGAGGTTAGCACGCGAACCGGCTGCTGCGCTAGCGGCTTTCTGTTAAAACTGCCCTGCGCGTGCTCGACCCTCAGCGGGTCCGTAGAGTCTGTGCCGCAGTGATTTCTCTGTTATATCCTTATCGCCATGATGGTGAGCATTCCCCTCGCAGCACCTCGCTTGCCAAGGACGATTTCGTCTCTTTCTGCTACCATAGCGGCACCGATCCCATTAACAGGAGAATGGCCATGAGCGACCCCCAAAATGCCCCTGTGAAACAGACGTGGTTGCAATTGCTGGCGCGCAGATCGTTTCTCGCCCGTCTGGGTGCGGGAGCCGGTGTTCTCGGCGCCGCTGCCGTTGCCTCTCCTCGAGTGCTGGCAGACGCGTCTGCAGGCGAATCCTGGAAGCCTGCGCGCCATCCTCAAGACGACTGGTACGATCAGATCCCTGGCCAGCATCGGTTTGTGTTTGATACGACCGCGCCCGAAGGCCTCTCCTGGGCCTTTCAGTTCGCCGGCAACTATTTCACTGCGAACCACGAAGCCTACGGACTCGAAGACCACGATCTCGCGGTAGTGATCATCGCTCGTCACAAATCCACTTCATTCGGATACAACGACGCTATGTGGGCCAAATACGGCAAGCAGTTCTCCGATCAATCCGGCTTCACGGACCCCAAAACGAACACGGCTCCCACGGCCAACTTGTACTTCGAACGTATGGACCCGCTCATCAAGAAAGGCGTGCATTTCGCGGTGTGCAACATGTCCAGCCGCCGAATCGCCGGCAACATCGCTCAGGCCACCGGCAGCGATGCCGCAACCGTTCTGAAGGAACTCGTCGCCAATCTCGTGCCGAACGCGCGCATCGTTCCAGCGGGCATCGTCGCCGTCAACCGCGCTCAGGAACACGGCTACTCGTTCGTGTACGCGGCCTAAGGCCGCTATTTACGGGATTGTGGATTCTGACTTGCTGCACACGGAGATAAGGCCGATGAAAAAAGCAATCCTGCTCGTACTGATCACCGCTTCTCTCGCATTCGCACAGCAGCAGGCCACCGCTCCCGGAAAGGCAAAGGTGCTTACCCGCCAGGAAATGGATAAGCTGCTGGCCATGCCCGATCGCGTCTTGCTGATCGACGTGCGCAGGCCGGATGAAATTTCAGCCAACGGCGGCTTCCCCGTTTACCTCAGCATTCAGGCCGCCGATCTCGATAAGCATCTTTCCGAAATTCCCAAGGACCGGATCATCGTGCTCGTTTCCAATCACGCCGGTCGAGCCGGTCGCGCCGCCGCGCTGCTTGCGAGCCAAGGCTTCAACGTCGCGGGCGCCATAGGGGCGCAAGTGTACGAATCCGAAGGCGGCAAGCTCACCAAAATCGTGCCGCCCCCACCCGCCGCCAAATAATCAGTGTTCTTTACTTCTCTGGCCCAAACGCCAGTAATACGTTTCCCGGCATGCCGCCGTTGCGCGGATAGCCCGAATTCACAAACAGCATTCCCCCGGCCACCACTGGCCCCGCGCCGTCGAGCGATCCGCCCTTGGTCTCAACCCCATTCACTGCGGAAAAGCTCTTGGCCGTATCGAAATCCCACAGCACTTTGCCGTCTTCAGCGGCAAAGGCGCGTAGGTGCCCGTCAACTGAACCGGAAAAAACTACCCCCGGAATCGCGGTCACCGCCTGCGACTGCGCCGGGCTGCAGCCTGGCCGCGGCGGGTCGCATGGCTTCGGCGCCGCAAACCAAATCCTTGTGCCGTCAGCGGGGCGCAATGCCGTTAATCCCCCGCCTTTCGCCGGATCGAATTTCGCGCCGCCAATGGCGCCGCCCGGGTTCAGCACACCCGCCAAATCCGAAGTCGCCGCAAAGACGGATTGCCCGTCGCTGGCCATCCCCCACTGCACGCCTCCGTTCTTTCCGCCCTCCCCCACGCGCGTCTGCCAGAGAATTTTGCCGTTCGCATCCGGATCGAACCCGTACACCATGCCCGATTTCTGCCCCGCGACCAGAATCTCTTTTCCGTTCGGCAACGAAAGCAGCAGCGCGGAGGAGCCAAAGTCGTAATCCGGCCCGCCTTCTGGAGGGCAATTGGGCCCGTGATTCCGGCAAGCGCTCGTGTAGGCGTCATTCGGATTGGTTTGCTGCGTCCAGCGGATTTTTCCGGTGGCGATATCCAAAGCCATTAGCGCATCGCTCGTCGCCGTGGCCGGCGTGGAATAGTTGTCGCCGGTGGTCGCGTAGATCACGCCGCGCTTGGCATCCACCGTGGGCGCCGACCAGATCGGCGCTCCCGACGGCCCCCACTGCTCCGTGCCTACTTTATTGACGCCGGTTTTCTTCGGTGGATCGACGGTGTAAGTCTTCCACTTCACGGAACCATCCGCCACGCGCAATGCCGTCACGCTGCCGCGAAACGTGCAACACGCATAATGAGGCTCGATCGATCGCGTCTCTTCCCACGACGCGGCCCCTAAGAACACTACGCCCTGGTACAGGGCCGGTGATCCCGTCAGCCGCGTGGCTTCGTGTTCGTCGATGCGTTTCTTCCACAGCAGCTTGCCCGTCATCGCGTCCAGCGAATAAAACCAGCCGATCTGGTCACCGAAAAGGAGCGAATATCCTGCGCTATTCGGCACCCCCAGAATCGCCATGCGCACGGGCCCGTTCGCCTGAAACGTCCAGTGCAGGCAGCCGGTCTTCGCGTCGAGCGCCTGCACCACGCCGCCCGCGCTGCCCACAAAAACTGTGCCGTTAATGACGGTGGGCGCTGCAAACGCCGTTACGTCGCCCGCAAACCCATACGCCCATTTCAATTTCAGGCGCGGAACCTCTTCGCGGCTGATGCCGCCGTCGGCCTGAAATCGCGTGTTCGTTGAAGCCGGGCTCCAGCCATTCCAATTCCCTTTTTTCGATTCGGACTCGGCAAGCGGTCGCTTCACTGCACTGCAGAACGCCGCCTCCGGAATTCTTGGCTCGCTTCCCTTGCCCAGATAATTTGCGACCGCCTCGCGCTCGACGCGCGTCAGCGGATATGCCACGCTCATCATCAATCCGAAATCCAGCGTCCGCACAATCCGGCTGGCTGGCATCTTCTCCAGCGTATCCCGCGAAGGCGCACGCGTCGCCGCCGTATTGTCATGACATTGCGCGCACCGCGTCTGGTACACCTCTGCGCCGGAAATGCCTTGCGCCGCCTGTCCAGCTGCGGGCTCGGCCCGCAATAGCAACACCACTATCACCAGCGCGAATAACAGACGAACTGGCGCCCAACCGAACGCACCATAATCTTCGCCCTTTGCGCCGCTGCGTCCTTTCTTCGTCGCAAACATATTTTTCATCTCACTCCGGCCCACGGCCTCTGTGGTTCGCTGCTTTTTCCCATCTCTGCCGAATTGTTCTTGGAGTCTCTTCACTCTCCGGCGGCTCCCGGCTTCCAGCGCCCGCGCTTTCGGCTTTCGTATTTTTCTATGCTCGTGATGCCTCGGCTCTGTTTCCCCGTGTCCTCGTGTTCTCTGTGTTCTCTGTGTTCTCTGTGTCAAATCTTTTTGCTTTTACTCCGCCTCGCCGCCTTACGGCACTTCTTCAAACACCATCAGGTGCGATTCTTCCGTGACCCAGTCTCCAACCCCGTATTGTGTGGTCGGCATTAACTCCACCAGGTGCTTCGGCACCGCCGAGTAATACCGCTTCAGCTCCGGAATCCACACGCCCGACTTCGCGATCGCGCCCGTCGGTACTTTTCCCAACATCCGGAAATGATCCGGGTCGTCCTCATGAAACACGGCTAAGAACCCCGAACTGCCAGAGAAATAAACGCGTGCGGTTGGCGCATCGTAAAAAATTTCATCCGCCCCGCCGACGGCATCGAGCGCCTGTACCACCTTGCCCGTATCCGTATTCAGCACCACGAATTTTCCGGGATCAACCACGTGCCCGCCACCCAGGCGGCTGCCCATAAATAAGCGATGGTGCGCCGTATCAAGTCCGGCGGTATGTGGCTGGGGACCTCCGGTGATCGGCCATTCAGCGATGGTGGCGCGCTTATTCGTATCGATTACCTTCACCACGCTCTGCCCGTTCACCACATCTCCCATTCCGACGTATAGCCGGTTTGCCGCGCGGTCGAGCGCCACCCCTGCCGGATCTGTGCCATCCATCTTTATGCTGCCGACGAGCTTGGCTGCCTTGGTATCTACAATCTCGATGGTGGCGCCCTTACCCGCTCCGGGGCCCTCGGTCACAATGCCTACGTAATACAGGCCCTTAACAGGATCGTACGCCGCATTATCTGGATCCCGGTGTGCCGCGCCCTTTCCTCCGGTTAACGGCACGGTCTTGGTTATTTGGAAGGTCGTCCCATCCACCGCTACAGCCGTGTTGTCGCCTAGATCCACCCACACTTCGTTTGTCGCCGGGTCGAAGAATGGCCTGCGAGGATTGCCTCCGAGCGGCGTTTCGTGGATCACCTTCCCCGCCTTCATATCCACGACAATCAGTTTCTTGTTGTTCTCCCCGGAGATGAACAGGTGCTGATTCTTCAGGTCATACGTCAGATGATCGATATAGCCCTCGAGCGGCATCGGGATCGTTTCCACCAGCCGCAGCAGCCCGGACCAATGCTCCATCGGCGCCTGGCGGTTGACGTACTCCTTCTTTTGTTGGCCCAGTGCGTTCGTCGCAAAAATTGCTCCCAAAAAGCACACGCTAAGAATGATTGCGCAGCGCTTCATCCCCATTTCTCCTTTGCAGTAATGCGACCGCTCCGGCGCTGTTTCACGCCCGTCGCATTGGTCACTGCTTTTTCGTGAAAATCGCTTTCGGAACCGCCATATGCACGCCGTTATTCCCATCAACGACTTCGGTAATTTCCAGATTGGCCGCGACGCTCGCCAGCATGTAGGCCTCATCGCGACTTAGGTGCTTTTCCTGCGCGAGAAAATCAATCATTTCTCGCACCGCCATTTTCGCGGCTTCCGTCACGTCGGGATTCAGCCCCATGGTGATGTACCGCGTGGGCGTCTCGGCGCGAGGCCAGCGCAGGTGCATATCTTTGCGCACCACAAATTGGAATGTTCCGATCAGTGAAGTTTCGAGCGCGCTGAGATCCACTTCGCCGCCGCCCTGTCCCGCGTGGCCGTCGCCCACTTCGAAAAGCGCCCCGCGCGCATGTATCGGAATGTAAAGCGTCGTCCCGGCAACCAGGTCTTTGTCGTCCAGGTTCCCCGCGTTAATCCACGGCGGCCCGCTGCTGATGCGCCCAGTCACTTCCGGCGGCGCCACGCCCATGCTGCCGAAAAACGGCCGGATCGGTATCTCCACACCCTCCGCGAACTGCGCGACCATTCGCTTTTCGTCCAGCGGAATCATCTTCGTTCGCGCGTACGGAAAATCATCGGGCAGAAAGCCGCGCCCGGGTAAAAATGCGTTGATCGCGTACGGGATGGCGAGGCGAATCTGCTGGATTCGTACTTCCAGAACGTCGCCCGGTTCGGCGCCTTCGATAAAAATGGGTCCGGTGAGGATGTGCGGACCCGGACCCCGATCCTTCACCTCACGGAAAATATCACGCATCGCAGGTTCGATCTGGTCCGGGCGTATCCCCGCAGCGTCAAAGCGCTCAGGATTCGAGGCAATCAGCGTCTGGATCTCCACGGTGTCGCCGGATTTGATCCGCAGCACTGGAGGCGTTTTCGCGTCGTAATATCCCCACGCCACCGTCTTGGGGCTTGGCTTCAGTTGGTAGACCTGCCCGGCCGGACTCGGCGCCTGCTGCGCCTTCAAGGGAGCCGCAAAAACGGCGAGGAAAACAAGCGCCAATACGGCAATTCGCGCCATAATCGTCTCCGACCAGAAATCGCGCGCAACATGTAAGAGGCGCGCCTCTGCTTGCGCCGGGATTGTAGCGCGCTTGTGTTGCCGGAACCAATTTTTCATTCGCGCTGAAGCGATTCGGCGTCATTTCCCCGCTATCGTGATAAATTCCTGAACGCGCGAATCTGAACCCTCGCACCGATGAAGCGCTCGCGAAAACTTGCCTCGCCCCGGGTCGTCAATATTGCCGACCTCCGCGAACTAGCGCGCCGCCGCCTGCCCCGCGTCGTCTTCGACTACGTGGATGGAGGCGCCGAAGACGAGATCACGCTGCGAGAAAACCGGCGCGCATTCGAAGAGATCACCTTCCGCCCGCGGCACGCCGTCGCGTTCCCTGAATGCGATTTCCGCACACGCGTGCTCGGTTGCGATCTCGCGCTCCCGTTTCTCCTCGCCCCGGTCGGCTATACGCGCGTTATCCACCGCGAAGGCGAAGTAGCCGCCGCCCGCGTCGCCGGCCAGGCGGGTACCGCCTACATTTTGTCCACGATCTCAGGTTATCCGCTCGAAGAGGTCAAAGCCGCGTCTTCCGGCCCGGTTTTCTATCAACTCTACATGATGGGTGGACGCGAACTGGCCGAAGGCGCCCTCGAACGCGCACGCAAAGCCGGCTTCGCCGGTCTTTTCGTCACCATCGACACCGCCGTCGCGGGCATGCGTGAACGCGACTTCCGCAACGGCATGAAGGAACTGCTCGGCCCCGGCCTGTTCGCCAAAATTCGCTATTCACCGCAGGTGCTCACGCACCCGCGCTGGCTCGCCAGCTTTTTCCTCGATGGAGGCGTGCGGCCGCTTCCCAACGTCGTGGTTCCCGGCCGCGGACCTATGCCGCTGATTGATGTCGGCGCGGCTCTGGCGCTCTCGACCATCTCCTGGGACGACCTGCGCTGGATTCGCGACATCTGGCGCGGTCCGGTGATCATTAAAGGCGTCCTTACCGGTGAAGACGCTCGCCGCGCTGTCGACGAAGGCGCCGTCGCCGTCGTCGTTTCAAACCACGGCGGCCGCCAACTCGATAGCGTCCCAGCAACGTTGCGCGCCTTGCCCGAAGTCGTCGCCGCCGTAAATGGCCAACTCGAAGTCTTGATGGATGGCGGCATTCGGCGCGGCGGGGACGTCATCAAGGCGCTCTGCCTCGGCGCTCGAGCGGTACTCTGCGGCCGCGCCTACGCCTACGGCCTCGCCGCCGCAGGCGAGACGGGCATCGCCCGCGCTGTCGAGATCCTCCGCGCTGATCTTGAACGCACCCTGCGCCTGCTTGGCTGTGCGTCAGTCTCCCAACTCGACCGCTCCTTCGTCTCCTGCAATCGGCGCTAGACCCCTGTCCCGACAAGCCCACCGGGTAATCCAACGAAGAAATGTACTGAGGACAAGTGCTGCATTCGAATCGGGTGCACGAGGGATTTACGGTTGCTTCCAACTGACTTGGCGCGCGGTTGTGGTATCATCCGGCCATTCAACACGGTTATCGGTTCCCGTTCTGTTGAAAGGACATTCTGATAGTGGCGCCCTCCCCCTTCCGGCGTCTTGTTGTGTCTTTATTGTGTGCTGTCGTGTGTCTTACCCTGCCCGCTCTCGCTCTCCACGGACAAGAGACTCCGGCACAACCAACTCCTTCGAACCTGTCCGCGCCCGGCCGCGACCCGGCTGGCATTACTCCGCCCGCCGCTAATCCCGCGCTCCTGCAATCAAGTTCCAGTACAGTCGCCCCGCGCGATGTTTCTCTCTATCTGCTCCCGCGCAACTTCCTGCGCGATCAGCGAACGTTATTATCTTTCCCGCTGCAGTTGGCCGGCGGCCGGCTGTGGGCGCCTGCCATCACCGTCTCCGCTGCTACCGTCGCGCTGCTCTCCGCCGACCCGCACGTGGACCCTTATTTTGTCCGCACTTCAGCATTCGACGGCCTTAATCGCGCGTTTGCGAGCAACATCACCGGCCTCGAGACCGTCCTCGCCCCGACGGCACTCTACATTGTCGGCCGGTACACGCGCGACTCCTACATGGAGAAGACGGCATTGTTTGCCGCCGAAGCCGCCGCTGATTCGGAGATGGTGCGCGTATTCTTGAATAGCTCCACAACGCGATGGCGTCCGCAGGATATCTTCGGGCGCCGCAAGTATTCGAACACGTTCTTCCAGTCGCGCTCGTACGTAGGCAGCAGCTTCCCTTCAGGCCATATGATCGCGGCAGTTTCCATCGCCACGGTGATTGCCCGTCGCTACCGGCATGACCGCTGGGTTCCCTGGGCTGCTTACGGGCTCGCCGGAATGATTGGCTTCTCGCGTATCACTCTGCGCGCCCATTTCCCTTCCGATGTTGTTCTCGGAACTGTCCTCGGATACGCCATCGCCCGCTACGAAGCGCTCGAGAACCGCTAGACACGGGGTTGAGTCCAGACGCGCGCTGCTTCAGTTACCTTCACAAAGTCATCTGCCGGCGCCGCGCGGCGGGCGCCGCGTCACAGCTAAACACTCATTAGTTAACTCGCCACCGCGCGGCACTTTTCGCCCATGCCGGTGTCCAACAAAATGCAAGATGAACACATCGTAATCTTCGAGCTGTCGCAGGCATTCCAGGAGACGATCATGCGCAACTGCGTACAAAAGTCCGTAATCGCTATGTGTTTGTTGGCCCTTCCGCTGACGATGAGCGCGCCCTTGGCCGCGCAGCAGAAAAACGATGCCGGAAAATCCGACGCCGCACTTTCGCCTGCGCTCACCATCTACAACCAGCAATTTGCCGTGGTCAAACAGCGGCTTGCCTTCGATCTTAAGTCCGGCCGCAATCACGTGGAAGTTAACGACATTACTGCGCACCTCGAGCCGGATTCCGTATTCCTCAGATCGCTTGACGACAGCCGCCGCCTGACAATTCTGGAGCAGAATTATCGTAACGATCCCGTATCCGAGCTTCTGCTCCTCTCTTTGTTTGAAGGCAAAGTGATCGACTTCCTTGCTCCCGACAAAACCGTCGTGCAGGGCCGCGTCATCCGCAGCGGTTTTGTTCCCCAGGCGGCTACGTATGGACCACGCTACTATCAGGCCGCTTTCGTTCCGCAGGGCGCGGGCCAGCCGCTGATCGAAGTCAACGGCAAGTTGCAATTCACCTTGCCCGGCCAGCCGTTATTCCCTTCGCTTGCCGATGACACCATCTTGAAGCCGACCCTGTCCTGGGAACTGGATACCGACAAGGCGGGAGCCGCCGCGGCCGAACTGAGTTACGTCACCGGCGGCATGAATTGGGAAGCCAGCTATAACGTCGTCGCTCCTGCAAAAGGCACAAACCTCGATCTGCTCGGATGGGTCACGCTCGATAACCAGACGGGCCGGGCCTTTCGCGATGCGCACATCAAGCTCATGGCCGGCGACGTAAACAAGATCCAACCCAACCAGCCTGTCGCCCGCAACGAGGCCCTCCAGGTCGCCGGAGCCTTGGGACCCGGCCCGCAGGTCACCGAAAAATTATTCGACGAATATCATCTCTACACGCTCGAACGGCCCACAACGCTCTTCGACCGTGAAACCAAACAAGTCGAATTTGTCCGCGCCTCCGGTATCAAATCCAAAACCGTGTACGTCTATGACGGCTGGCAAATCGATCCAAATTACCGAAACTGGTCCATGGAAAATATTCGCACCCAGGAAGCCTTTGGTATGCAATCCAATCCCAAGGTCTGGGTCATGCAGGAGTTCACCAATAGCAGCGACAATCAGCTCGGCATGCCGCTGCCCAAGGGCCGCGTGCGCTTTTATCGCCGCGACGACTCCGGCCAGCTCGAATTCACCGGCGAGAACCAGATCGACCACACGCCGAAAGACGAACTCATCCGCCTCTACACCGGCAACGCCTTTGATCTCAGCGGCGAGCGCCACCGCCTCGACTACAGGCTGGATTCCCGCGGCCGCTCAGTGGATGAAACCTTCGAACTCAAAGTGAGAAACCACAAAACCACAGCCGTGGAAGTTCGTGTCGTCGAACATCTCTATCGCTGGAGTAACTGGGAGATCATTCGCAACTCTGACCCGTTCACAAAGGTGGATAGCCAGACCATAGCGTTCACAGTGCAGATTCCTCCCGATGGAGAGCGGGTCGTCAACTATCAGGTTCACTACTCCTGGTAGGAACTGCGGGCTCCAAGAGCATTGACCTGAGCTTTTTGTACTGGCGGCCAGATGCGGGCGGCGCTGTTTGGCCCATTCGGCGCGTGCACCAGCATGGGGACCACGGAATGCCCCTTCACCCCGAGCGGCGATTTGGCGTTCGCCGCTTCGTAGTCGCGGTCGAAGCCCTCCTGCGACGCGAACTCATACAGAATCGCGTGCTTCGCCCATCCCGCGACCGAATTCAGCTTCCTCGTGCGAATGCACGAAGCCGCCTCACACATGGCCGGCAGCCGCTTCTGCACATATCCGGCGTGCATCTCTTCCTCATACTCCACAGGGCAATTGAAGCTGCCGATCTGAATATAAGGCGCGCCGGTCAATCCTTCTCTGTATGCGCCGCTCGCGGGCCCCTTGCATCTGCCGGACTCCACCATTAGATTCACCCGCTCGCCCACGCGCGTCGCCAGCATTTTGCGGCTCTGCGCGGGCAACTCTGCGTGAATTGCGCTCGGCACCGGATTCCCCAACACCAGCCCATCGGTCACACCGACAACAAGAATGTACCGATACCCCGCTGGCACCTTTGGATCATCAGTGTGGTGAATCTGATTGGATCCGCCGCTGGTGCGCGTGGCGTAATGCGCCGCCCACAAATAACCCGGCCGCCTGAGCAGCGCCGGCAGATACGTGCCGTGCAACCAGGCGAAATATTCATCGCGCCCGCGTTCCGGCAGATCGTACCAGGTCACCCAAAGCGCTCTGTCGAGCGCTCCCGCCTCATCGCCGCGCGTCTGCGCGGCCGTACCGCTATTCGCAAGCTTTGCGCTTCCTGATTGCGCGCGCGTGTTTTTTGTATTCGCATTCCTCGCGCTCCCATTCTGAGCTGCCATGCTTTCCATACCTGTTAGCGCGATTGTTGCAGCTCCCGCTGCAGCGCCCGCCGCTGTTTTCAGAAAATTCCGCCGCCCTCTTGTCGCGTGCTCTTCGCTGTGCATGATCTCCCCCTCAGCGCCCGCACATTACCACACGAGGTCTGCCCGGGGGCCACCCCTCGCCTTCGGGGTGGGCTACGGCGTGTTGCCGCTACCCGGCACGCGTCTTTAGAGGCTGGTATTCCGCGCATCGTAGAAGGGAGAAACGAAAACGCGTCATCCCGAGGCCAGCCACGCCATTTGCGGATGGCGCCGAGGGACCTGCTTTGCCTTTGAATACCTTGCTCTAATACCGTATCTTTTCTCCGTGACCTCTGTGTCTCTGTGGCCTCTGTGTTCGTCCATCCTGCCGCTCTTTGATACGTTTTGGCATCGTCCCCATGACCCGCAGATGTCATCCCGAGAGTCCGCGCGATCTGCTTTTCGGCGTCTGCGTAGCCACTGACTGCGCCTTTTCTTTATTTCCATCTTCCGCGCGTGGTATATCTCCTCTCAGTTGGTGCCACCGCACACCGAATAGGAATCTGCCATGCCCACACGCCGCCAATTCCTGAAATCCGCATCCGCCGGAGCAGCAAGCATCGCCTTCGCCAGCTGCTGCTCGCCTCGTGCGCGTGCCTTCGCGGCCGCCGGCCCGCAATTTGCCCGACAGAACCCGGCCAAACGCTCTCCCGTCATGATTAATGGCCGCCGCGTCCCGGTTATCGACGTCCACTCGCACGTCCGTGTTCCCGAAACGTGGGATCTCGTCAAAGATCGGATCGCCCGAGAAGGCCGTTACGGCGACGCCGCTCAGGCCAATCCCGACAATCTCGGCAACATCCGCAATGTCGAAAAGCGCCTCGCCGATCTCGACGCCATGGGCATCGATATTCAAGCCGTCTCCATCAATCCGTTTTGGTATTGGGCCGACGAAGACCTCGCGCGCAAGATCATCCAGGTGCAAAACGAAAAAATCGCCGCGCTTTGCGCTGCTCACCCGGATCGCTTCGTGGGGCTCGGCAGCGTCGCGCTGCAGCATCCGGCGCTCGCCCTCGAGCAAATGGAAGAAGGCGTAAAAAAACTCGGAATGCGCGGCTTTGCCGTTGGCGGCAGCGTCAACGGCGAAGATCTCTCCGCGCCTAAGTTCAATCCGGTTTGGGCCAAAGCTCAAGAACTCGACACGCTCATCTTCATCCATCCGCAAGTCTCCGGAATGCCCGCCGACGAAAAACGTCTCAAAGGCAACGGCAATCTGGACAATGTCGTCGGCCATCCGCTCGAAACCACGCTCGCGCTCACGCACCTGATTCAGGACGGCACGCTCGATCTTTTTCCGCGTCTCACAATTTGCGCAGCTCACGGCGGCGGCTACCTGCCCTCGTATTCCAGCCGCAGCGACGAATGCCTGGAAGCATTCCCCAAGGAATGCCGTCCCCTCAAAAAGCTGCCCAGCGAATATCTCAAGCAGCTCTACTACGATTCCGTGCTCTTCACGCCGGAAGACATGCGCCATCTCATCGCCGTCGTGGGCGTAAGCCAGGTCGTCGTCGGTACCGACTACGCCGCGCTGTGGAACCGCACTCCCGTGGATCGCATCCTCGCCATTCCCGGACTGAGCGACGCCGACCGCATCGCCATTTTCCACGGCACCCTCTCCCGCTTGCTGAAAATCACCGTCTGAACGCTGCTGTTGTGTCGGAGGCGTGTCCCACGAATTCGCCGCTCCAGGAACCCTTCGCGTCCGTGTAGCGTTAGGGATGCACGGGCGTTTGCAGTCGTGATACAACTTACCCCAATCGAAGTGACTGATTGCGCGGGTTCGGAACCGGCCAAGGCCCGCGAACCTCGCGTTCGGAGCGTTACTTATGCTCACTTCAGCTTTCGTCAGGGTTTTCTGCGGCGCGCTGATCGCCAGCGCGCTTGCTCTGCAGCCATGCGGCGTTCGCGCCCAGGCGCGCGGCGGTACACCTCAAACCGACAAAGTTCCGCCGGTCAATACCGGCGCGAATCCCTATCGCGTCATCCGTGATTGGGCGCACATCGAGGGGCGCCCCTGGGGCGGTTCAAATGGCGTGGCCATTGATATCGACGGCAAATCCGTCTGGGCCACCGACCGCTGCACACCCGGCCCTTCGCCGGTGCCGGGTTGCCTCGGCACAAAAGTAAATCCCATCCATAAATTTGACGAATCAGGCAAAGAGGTCAAAAGCTTCGGCGCCGGCATGTTCGTATGGCCGCATGGCATTCACGTCGACCGCGAAGGAAACATCTGGGTCACCGATGCCCGTGCCCCGGAACCCGACGAGCTGAAGAAATATCCCGGAGAGCAAAACAAAGGCAGCGTGGTTGTTAAGTTCAGCCCCGAGGGCAAAGTTCTGATGACGCTGGGCACACCCGGCGTGCGCGGAAATCCCCCCGAAGCCCTGACCGACCCGACCGTGGTCATCACCGATCCCGCGAACGGCGACATTTACGTCGCGGAGAGCCACACCGATGTTCGCGATCCACATCTGATCGGGCGTATCTCCGTCTTCGACAAAAACGGCAAATTCCTTCGAACCATCGGCAAAACCGGAATGGGCCCCGGCGAATTCCGCACGCCGCACGCGCTGGCATTCGACTCGAAAGGACACCTCATCGTTGCCGATCGCCACAACCATCGCCTTCAGATGCTCACCAAGGATGGCAAATTCCTTCGCGAATACGACAATTTCGGCCGCGTCAGCGGCCTTGCCATCGACAAAAACGACGTGATCTACACGTCCGATTCGGAATCAACCGAGAAAGTCCATCCCGGCTGGCAGCGCGGCATCCGCGTGGGCAGCCTCAAGGATGGCAAAGTGACCATGTTCATCCCGGCGCACAAAACCGCCGATGCCGATGGCGCCATGGGTGAAGGCATCGCTATCGACCCCGCCGGCCATTTGTTCACGGCGGAAGCCACACTGATGGGCGTCACCAAATATGTGAAGCAGTAGCGAAGGAGCTCCCATGAAATCTCTCGCCTGTTTCTGTTTTGCCGCTCTTCTTGCGGCTGTCGGCCTGCATGCCACACCGGCATCGGCCCAAAATCGCCTGCCGGTTATCCCGCCCGAAAAATTGACGGACGCACAAAAGAAAGCTCTCGACCAGTTCGTCTCCAAACGTGGCGGCCCGCTCGTCCGCGGCCCCTTCCTCGCGCTGCTTCGCAGCCCCGATGTGATGACGCCCGCGGAAATTCTGGGCGAATATCTGCAGTTCAAAACCTCGCTCCCGCCGAAGGTTCGGGAGTTCGTCATTCTCATCACAGCCCGCCAGTGGACGCAGGACACGGAATGGAACTCCCACGTCGCCATCGCCGAAAAAGCCGGCCTCAGCCGCGAAATTACCAAAGCGCTCGCCGCGGGTCAGCGCCCGCCCACGATGGATGAGGGCGAGCAGGCCGTCTACGATTTCTGTGATGAACTCAACCGCAATCACAGCGTGAGCGACGCCACCTTCATCAGAGCGCTCGACAAATTCGGCGAACAGGGCGTCGTCGACCTCATCAGCGTCAACGGCTATTACACGTGGTTTGCCATGATCATGGATTCCGTTCGAACGCCGGCCTACACACCGATCCCGGGTATGCCCACCATGACCATCTTTCCCGCGAAATAGATGCCGGCAATGCCACCGCTCGCCGTATCAATAAAGCAGTTCTGCATCAGGGCCGGTTTTCTGCCCTTTGCGGCTATGCTTATAACGACTTTGTTAGCAGCCTCACGCCCGGTCTTCGCGCAGACGCCCGCAAGCATTGCGCCCATGCACTTCCATCACGTCCACCTGAATTCACTGGATCCGAAAGCGGCCGCCGCTTACTACCCTAAAGCCTTTCCCGTTTCCGCGACCGCCACGACTTACAATGGCTACGCCGCCGTCAAAACCGGCAACGTCTATATCCTCTTCACTAAAGTAAGCGCGCCGCCGCAAACCGAACTGACCGGCCCGCAGGATTCCATCTGGCATTTCGGCTGGAATACGCCGGACTCGCGCAAGTACGATCAGGATTTTCGCGCCAAGGGACTCAAAATCGCGCAGATGTGGGACGCCGCCGACGGGAAGCTCGTGGATATGTCCAGTGACACTTTGCCCGGCCTGCCCACGCAGGAACAAATCCTGGAAATGCGCGCCAAAGGCGTGCAACCCACACGAAGGGGCGGCTTCGGTTATCTCCGCGGACCCGACGGCGCGCTGATCGAAAACGCGCAGGCCGGCAATGTCGAGCGCTTTAACCATGTGCATATGTATCACGAGCACCCGCTGTGTGCGATCCAGTGGTACATCACTCATCTCGGCGCGACCATGCCTCAGCGCAATCCGACCGTGCCGTCCTCGAGCGACTGCAGACAACCTTACGCCCCGCCGACCTGGCCCTCGTTCGCCAGATTTCCGGGATTCGTCCGCGAACCTTCCGGCAGCGTCAAATTCGACGACATCGACATATTGATTCGTCCCTGGCCGGGCGGCGGTCTCGTCAGCCCGCGCGGACGTATCGTCGATCATTGGGCCCTCAGCGTCTCCGAACTCGATCCGACCGTCGCTCGCCTAAAAAACGAAGGCGTCAAAATTCTCGAAGAGATTCATCCCTGGGGAAACACGCGTGCGGCTATGATCGAAGGTCCTGACCGCGTCGCCATCGAAATCGTCGAGGTGAAATAAACATGCAACAGCTTGTGCCGAACCCGCAACGCAACTCGCGCCTGCGCTACCTGTCCTTCTGTTCCGGTTTCGCGCTTTGCGCCGTTCTCTTCATTTTGATCGTGCTCTCACGGCTGCACGCTGCGCCTCAGGAACAATCGATCTCGAGCAAGCCTTCCAACGACCGCTCCAGCGCCGCGCTTATTTCTGCTTCTCCCGCCTTTTCGGCGCAGGATCTCGCCGCCCCGCCGGTACAAAACTGGCTCAAAATCGGCGGCAGCCTATCCAACCAGAATTGGTCCCCGCTTAAGCAGATCGATCGTGAAAACGTGGGCGCGCTGAAAGCCGCCTGGCAAACGCATCTCGATGGGTCGGCGCTCGGCATGAAATATTCCGGTGAAGCCCAGCCCATCGTCTACGAGGGCGTTCTTTATATCGTCACCGGAGCCGACGACGTTTTCGCCATTCGCCTCAGGTCCGGCGAAATTCTCTGGCGCTACAAAGCCAATCTCGATCAGAGCATTACCACCGTCTGCTGCGGCTGGACGAGCCGCGGCCTGGCGCTGGGCGACGGCAAAATCTACCTCGGCCGGCTTGACGGCCGCCTCATTGCGCTCGACCAGAAATCTGGCAAGCCGGCATGGTCGATCCAGGCCGAACGCTGGCAGGAGGGCTACACCATCACTGCCGCGCCGTTGTATTACGACGGCATGATCGTCGTGGGTTTCGCCGGAGGCGAGAACGGCACCCGCGGGCGCCTGAAAGCGTACGACGCCAAGGATGGCCACCTGATCTGGACCTTTTACACGATCCCCGGGCCCGGCGAAATTGGGCATGACACCTGGCCCAAAGACTCGGATGCATGGAAATACGGCGGCGCTTCTATCTGGCAGACTCCCGCCGTTGACCCCGAACTCGGACTGCTCTATTTCACCACCGGCAATCCCGGCCCTGACTTCAATGGCCGAATTCGCCCCGGGGATAATCTTTTTGCCAACTCGATGGTCGCGATCGATGCGAAGACCGGCAAATATCGCTGGCATTTCCAGCAGGTCCACCACGACATTTGGGATTATGATGGACCCAATCCCGTCATGCTTTTCGATGTGAATGTCGGCGGTCGCATCCGCAAAGCCGCCGCTGAAGCCAGCAAGACTGGCTGGGTTTACATCCTCGATCGCACCACGGGCAAGCCGCTCATTGGCATCGACGAAAAACCCGTCGCGCAGGAGCCGCGCCAGTTCACATCCGCCACGCAACCGTTTCCGCGCGGCGACGCGTTCGTTCCCCACTCGATCGACGTTGCCCCGGAGGGCTTCACGCTCGTCAACGAAGGCCGCATCTTCACGCCGTTCTGGGCCGCAGGCGTCATCGCCAAGCCCGCTCCTCGCGGCGGCGCGAATTGGGCTCCCAGTTCCTACGATCCCAACACCAACGAATACTATGTCTGCGCCGTTGACGCCCCCAACTACTTCAAAGGCGGCGAAGAAGACGAAAAATTCCCGAACTCCGGTGAACGTTATCTCGGCAGCGCCTTTGGCGGCATGCCCATCGGCGCGAACGGCATTTTTGCCGCGCTCGACATGAAAACCAATCGCCTCATCTGGCAGCAGCGCTGGAAAGACACCTGCTACAGCGGCTCCGTTGCCACCGCCGGCGGGATTGTCTTCGTCGGCCGCAATGACGGCCGTTTCACGGCTCTCAACTCCTCTACGGGGCAGCGCCTCTGGGAATTCCAGACCGGCGCCGGCGTGAACGCCCCGCCCAGCGTCTTCGAGTATCAGGGCGACGAATACGTCGCGGTCTATTCAGGCGGCAGTCTCTTTGCCGGAACTCCGCGTGGAGACAGCATTTTTCTTTTTTCGCTCAAAGGCGCTCTGGGCCCGGTGTCCCAGCTTTCGTCGCAATCGTCGTCCGCCCCGCTGGGCGAGCATCGCTAGCCCAGCGCTGTATTCGCGCCGGTTTTTCGGGTGCCCACCTCTCGCTTTCAGGGGCGGGTTTCGCCGTATTGCTGCCCCGCCATCCTGGGCCCGCTCTCGCCTTCCGCGGCGAAGAATGTCTCTCCATTCGAAAATGAGACAAATGTCGCTAAATTCGTATTGCCTGGAACGCCCACGCAGCCCTGATCTTCCTCAGTGCGCAACCGCACTTGCGCCACAATACCGATAGCTGCATTTTCGCTCGGCCCGCCCAATGCAAATCCACTGCCTCGCTTCCATCCCTCTCGAACTCGACGAGCCCGTTCCTGCCATCCGCCAGTTCGTGCACCTGTTGCGCAACTCCGCCGTCGCCACTGATCGCACCGAAGTCACTCTCAACCTGATCGGCACGTCCGCGCGCGCCCGCACCACAATCCAGCAATTTCGTCCCGAACGAGCGAAAGATCAGCCCTTAGCGCACGCTCTCGACATCGCCGAAGAATTGACAAATCTCGGCGCCGCCCAGATCAAAAGCCTGCATTTCATCCTTTCGGCGGACGGCTTCCGCTGGAAAGGCGCGAGCGAGGCGAGTTCGGCAAAGTTGCTGCTCCTCGATGCCAAGTCCTTACAGCGAAAGCAAAGGTTTAACCTCTCCGCCCATCTTCTCTTTGAAGCCAGCGATCCCCACCATTCCTCGGTCGCGAAAATGCTCGAGGAAATCGCGCGCGCCACCCGCATCCGCTTTGAAGTTGAAGCCAGCCTCATGAACATGATGCCCTATGAGCCCGGCCGCGCCTCGCCCGAGGAGTTATTTGTTACCGTGTTGTCGTGGATCGAGCTGATGGAAAACGTCGGATTCAAAATCCGCGAGAAAATCTCCCTCGCGCGTGTTCCGCGCCTCATGACCACGCCTGAAGCCCATAAATTTCTGTTTGATCCCGGAAAATTTGGTAAATCCGTGCGCGTGGACTTTACGCGCATTGTCCGCAAATGGCTGAAACACGAATTCCCCAACTACACGAGGTACACCGGCACAATTGACGGCGAACAGCTCCACAAACAAATCGCGGAGGGTCTCATCGTCACGCTCGTCATAGACAAAAAGCCGAGATCATTCAGCAAGGAATTCACCATAAACTTGGGCGTGAGTCTGACTTCTCCCCGATTCGCCCCCACTCCCGATCGCCCCTTTCACCTCGCCGTAAATCTCTTCCGCCTTTTCGGGTTCGCTCCCCTTCCTATGCAGTGGACCTACTACACAGAAGCCGATCTTCATGAGGCGCTGCGTAGCGCCGCGGCGCTCGTGAAACAGGTGCTGCCGATCTTCGAATCCGAAGCCATCGCGATGCAGCGCGCCTACCAGCGCAGCATCGGCGAATTCGAAGGACCTCGTGAATTCAGCGCCAAAGAGGCCTATGAGCTGGCACTGCCGATCGCAAAAGCATGGGCTGAAGACGCCGGCTTGATGCGCATCGTCTCAAACACGATTTCGGCGCAGCATACTGGATTGTTTCCTCTTGCCCTGCCTTCAATGTATTCCGACGGCCGGCTCGCGGTGAACGGCGGCTGGTGCCTGCAATTTCACTCGCGCAGCAAGAGCGAAAATCTCTACGTCACCATTCCCTGCCGCGGCCGCATTCAGCATTCGGTCCTCGATGCGCCCGCCGGCCGCCATTGGCCCAGCGATGCCGACCAGATCTTCCGTGATGGCTGGATCGATTCTTTGGAAGCCCTACGCATCGCCAGAGCAGCCGCTGAGCAGAAGGGTGCGCCCGTGGAATCGGGCGAAATCCAGCAGTTCGAACTCTCCAGCCAGGCAAACGCCGTGAAAGCCTGGCCGACGCTGCGCCCGCCTTTTCGCGACGGCATGTTCCCCATGGACCGAAGCTGGCGCATCTCGTTTTCGCACACTAGTGAGCGTGAGCGAAAAATCACCGCCGTCACCGTTCCTGCCTACGGCGACGGCCCCCCGAATGTCACCGTGCAGGCCTTCGACAAACAGGGCCGCCCCGTTCGCCCTTAGCGGGAGAACAGCCTCGAATTATGTGGATAAAAAAGCCTCGACGTGCGGCGCCGGCGACAAAACTCCGGTGCTGTTCAGTTGTCTTCGTTGCTCAAGGGGAGGTATTTGACAAGCGTTGTGCGGATGCTTCCATTGCGGGCGTCGTACTCGATGCGGTCTACGGTGCGGATCAGGTGCACGCCGGTAATGCGCTTGTCTGACTCTCTCGCGCACTCCGCGATGAACGACTCCACTCCCACCGACGGTTGAGCCTCGCCCCGGTGCTCGACGCTGATCTGCAGGCGGTCTTCGAAATCCTCAATGGCCACGTCCAGCCCGTCGCCCTTGCCGTTCAACAGCGGCAGGGTCTGACGACAAAGCTCCTCCAGCGCTGAAGTCAGCATATCGCACGCGGCGTGATCCATCCCCACGCGCTCCGCGAAGTGCGCCACCGCGCCGCCCACAGCCACGATGAGGCGGTCGTCGCGCGAAAGATGCAAAACCGTACGCGAATGTTCACGCGTCACTGCGCTTCGCCACTTTCACGTCGCAAGCTTCCATGCAAGCCGAGCAGTAATACAGTCCATCAGTCCCAAGCCTGACTTGATCAAAGCCCGCGCAAATGCAGCAGTAGCGGTCGCATCGGCACTGGTGTTCGGGTTTGTCGCACTGGGAACAGACTGCCGTTTTCACAGGGCTCATTGCCTCGAATATAAGCGACGCCGGACCCATTCTCAAGCCGGATTTCCCCGCTTCGAGCCCTGATGACAAACAATGCCAGTCCACGTGTGGCATTTCGATGCTGGCGTGCCGCATTGAAACGCATCCTCATCTGTTTCGCCCATGCAGTCGCGCCGCTCCGCTCTAAACCCTTCAAGATGTTCGATCTATGCTGCCCTGAAGTCGTGGCATTGGAGATTCCCTTGCTCTCCCCGTCCTTGTATCGGCGTCGCGTGCAGCGCGTATCTTGCGCGCGGTCGGCGCCGCCTGAGTGAGGCCACATGAATCGCGATAAGCAAAAAGGCGTGGCTTTGGCCTTGGCGCTCTTGCTTTTGCTCATACTTTCCGTCATCGCCGTTTCCCTGATGTTTCTGTCGCAGACCGAGACTTGGGCCAGCATGAATTACAAACTTATCTGCCAGGCTAGAGACGCCGCCGAATCAGGCATCAATGCGGCTGCCAACTATCTGATGTACAGCTATACGCCGCCCGCGACCGCGGGAGCCGACCCGCTCTCGGGCTACAATAACAACACCTCTCCCGTGCAATACCCTGCCGGAAACACCCGTCTCCACGATGTCGTTCTCGCGACCAGCAACAGTCACCAATCCTCCAATTACCCGTTGTCTTCAGCCGTCTCCGCTTTCAGCGCGGCTGCGCAGGGCACTCTAACCGCCGGCAGCACCACCCTTAACTACAGCAGTTATGCCAAGCTTCTGAGCCAGCGACAGGTTCTCCCCTACGGCACAACCACCTATCAAACTGTGCAGACATGGCAGATCACTTCCGACGGAACGACTAATGGCGTGCGTTCCGCGCTCGAGGAGGTATCCGCAATCCTGGAAAAACAGGTTACCCCAGTTTTTGTCTATGCCGCCTTTGCAACCGCTAACGGCTGCGGCGCCTTGAATTTCGGAGGTGGCGGCGGCACCGCCAGCTATGACTCGGCCAATCTTACCCTGAGCGGTGGCGTGCCCGTACTTGTGAACGGGGGCGGCAACGTCGGCACGAATGGCAATCTCGCCGAAAATGGCAACCCCACCACCATCAACGGTAGTCTCTTCACCCCTCGCACAGGAGTCGGCACCTGCACCAGCGGCAATGTGACCGCCTGGACCAATAGCAGTGGGCATGTCACCGGAGGATTGATCGAATTGCCCCAGCAGGTTGTCTACCCGAATCCGCAGCCGCCCACACCCGCTCCGCCGACCACTAGTCAGACGTTGAACAATAGTGCCGGGGACTGCGCCGGCGTAGCCGGCTGCACCTACGGCACCGGACCCGCGCCGGGTGGCAATGGTTGTCCTTCCGGAGACTTTTGCCTCGCACCCGGAAGTTGCCCTCCAACGGCCGGAGGCAACGGCTTGGTCGGCAACCTCACGATCAAGGGGACCGTGCATCTTTCCGGCGGCTGCTACAACGTTAATAGCCTCACCGAAAATGCTCACGGCCAGCTCACTATCGACACCGGTCCGGTCGTCGTGAATATCGCCGGCGCGGGCCAAAGCACGCCTCTGGACCTCACCGGCAATGGCCTGATCAACAACGTCGGCTTCAATGCATCAATGCTGCAAATCCTCTATGCAGGCACCGGCGCCATCAACATCAAAGGAGGCGCAAACGCCGTCGGCGTGCTCTACGCGCCAAACGCCACGCTTTCGTTCAATAGTGCCGGAGGCAATTGGTACGGCGCCGTGATCACCGGCAGCATGAGCGACCTCGGCCATGCTCAGATCGACTACGATATGAACTTGCAGCGGCAGGACGTCACGGTCAGCGCCTGGATGCTCGATTCCTTCACCTGGAAAAAGAATTAGGAAGCAATCCCCGGATCGCGCATTGCGGCGCCCCGCTTGCATGCCAGGCAAGGGGAATCCGGCCAGCCGGCCGCGCCGTCGTGTAGTCATTCATCTCTCTAATTCAATCGACGTGCGTGCCGGTCGGGTTGACTCGCTTCTCCGGCGATGTTAGTTTGCATTTTTCCTGTGTACAGAGGCTCCTTGTGATCGAAGCGACCACACAGCTTCGCAAAACCGCCCTCAACTCCATGCACCGCCGCATGGGCGCCAAGATGGTCAATTTTGGCGGTTGGGATATGCCCGTCGAATACTCCGGCATCGTTGGCGAACATCTCGCAACGCGCACCGCCGCCGGTCTTTTTGACGTCAGCCACATGGGCGAAATCGAATTGCGCGGCCCCCAGGCTCTCGATTGGGTGCAGTGGGTCACCTGCAACGACGCCGCCAAGCTCAAGGAGGGCCAAGCTCAATATTCCGGCCTGATGACGCCGGGCGGCACTTTCGTCGACGATCTTCTGGTGCACAAAATTTCCGACGGCCATTATTTTCTTTGTGTCAACGCCAGCAATCAGGATAAAGATTTCCAATATATCCGCGAGGCGGGCCGCGGCCGCTTCCACACCGCTCAGCTCGAAAACGCCGGTGAGCGCTATTCACAGCTCGCCATTCAGGGGCCCAAGGCTCTGGGCATCCTCTCGCGTTTCACGCACGCGCCCATTGCCCAGATGAAGTATTACCATTTCGTCTTCGGCGACGTTGACGGCGTGCGCGCCCTCATCGCCCGCACAGGCTATACCGGCGAGGACGGCTTCGAAATCTACTTCGCTCCCGAGCATTCAGAAAAGCTCTGGAGCGATCTTCTCGAGGCCGGCAAATCTGAAGGCCTTCTCCCTTGCGGTCTGGGCGCGCGGAATACCTTGCGCCTGGAAGCCGCCATGTGCCTTTATGGCCATGAAATCGACGACACCACAACCGTCTGGGAAGCCAATCTCGGCTGGATCTGCAAACTGGGCAAAGGCGAGTTCCTGGGACGCGACGCTCTGCAGGCACAAAAGGAAAACGGAGTCCGCCGTACGCTGGTCGGTTTCGAGATGCAGGATCGGCTGATCGCGCGCGACGCTTATCCCGTCCTCGGCGCGGACGGCTATCAAATTGGAGCGGTGACCAGCGGTTCGCCTGCGCCGTTTTTGAAAAAGAATATCGGCATGGCCTACGTCCCTGTAGAATCGAGCTCTCCGGGCACCGAGATACGCATCGGCATTCGGTCGCAGCAAGCTGCGGCAAAAATCGTGTCCTTGCCGTTTTACAAGCGGCCGCGGTGATGGCTTTGGGCCTCTGCCGCATCGCGGCGTCGCCTTCGTCGTCATCCCGAGCGAGTCCGCCGCCGCTCTTTTGGTGGCGGAAGACGAAGGATCTGCTTTTCACGTTTGCGGCACTCGCGTTTCGTTGTCATTCTGAGCGGAAGCGAAGAATCCCTCCGTTCCGGCGTATGATACTTCGCGTCGAATCAGGCGGCTGACAAAGGGGAGAAAACGATGCCTTATCCTAGCGACTATCGTTACACCAGCGAACACGAATGGGTGCGCGTCGAGGGCGATGTCGCCAGCGTGGGCATCACTGACTACGCGCAGCACGAACTCGGCGACGTCGTTTATGTCGAACTGCCCAAAGTCGGCGCGAAGCTCAACGCCGGCCAATCCCTTGGCACCGTCGAATCGGTCAAAGCGGTCAGCGACATCTACGCCCCTGTATCCGGCGAAGTCACCGAAGTGAACTCCTCGCTCGCCGATTCGCCCGAGACCATCAACAAAGACCCGCACGGCAAAGCCTGGCTCATCAAGCTCAAGCTCGCCAATTCCAGCGAAATCTCAAAATTGATGGACGCGAAGGCCTATGAAGCCTTCATCTCCGACAAGCAGAAAGAAGCCTCCGCCTGAAGTGCTTCGGCAGCGCGACCCATTAGCCTCGCCTCCACCGATATCCACCTGAAAGACTGACATGGCCTGCAAATCCCCGGGTCGCTCGTTGCGCGTGGATCGCAACCGAATTTACTGTAGCCTCAATAATTCTGCCAGCGATAACCTCTGCGAATTCAAGTACACCAGTACTATGCCGCGTTTCAATTCGGGAGGCGAAAGTGGTCATGCATCAAGCCGAGTACCAACTTGGGAATTACGGGCGCCATCGTGCTGAACGAGAATTTTCCGCTCCCAATTTCAAACGGAGGTTCCATGAGGAACTTTTGGAAAGCACTGATAGTCGTAACCTTGGCAGCGTCAATACCTCGCGCGGCATTGGCCCAGGTAAGTTCGAATGTCGGCACCGTTACTCTGAATGCCACCCTCCCGGAATCGCTTTCGGTGAGCGTGACCTCAGGCGCGGCGGTTAGCTTCACTCTCGCTCCCAATACGGCGTCCAACGCTGGCACCACAACGAGCACGATCCAGACCTCATGGGTTCTAAAGCCTGGCCGCACACAGGTCACCGTCTGGGCATGGGTACCCAATGGAACATCGGCCTTAACAGACGGCACCGGAGACAACATCCCAGCCAGCGCAGTCACCGCGACCGCTTCCGGCTCTGGCACCGCCGGCGGCGCATTGAATACCGTGGCCAGCGGCGGCGCCGGCGTTCCAGCTTTTATCACCCCGGCTGCGGCCACAGGAGTACAGATTGGACAAGTGGGCATTACCGGCGCCAACAAGGTCGGCAATACCACAACCACGGTTACCTGGAACATCGACACTACTGGCATCCCGCAGTTGCCGGCAGCCAGCTATGTCGGCACGGTGAATATTCAGGCCCAGGCCACACCCTGATCACTGCCTTCTGACATGGTCTATCGCCGCCGGCTCTCATTTTCGGGACATCGCGCCTGGAGAGATCTTCTCCAGGCAGCTTGTCTTTTGTTCTGCGCTCTGCCGATCGCGGCACAAACAGTGCGCCCACTCATCGACGAAAATATTGTTCGTGAGCGAGAGAAAAAAGCGAAGGGCAAAATCGAATACCTGAACGATACTCTCGAACCGCTCACAGTGACACTTGATACCCAGAGCTTCACTGTCTCCGACAACGGAAAAATGTCTTATCGCCCCTTGGATAGCAGCATCCACGTCAAATTCTCCGCCACGAGCTTCCGCATTTTGCCCAAACAGAATTATTTGGTCTTTTATGAAGCGAGCGCGGATACCCTTCCTGCCTGGTTTGTAGTCTACGCTACGTTCGCCGGTTACAAACAAACAACAGCGGAAGGTCTGCGGATTCATCTTCTACTGCCGCACACCGTCTATCTTCTGCCTGCGCAGGTTCCCAACAAACAGGATCTGATCGTAAAAAAGGCCCAGTATGATCCGCAGGCCGGCGCGGTTACCCTGCGGGTGGAGAATGCGGGTTCGGTATTTTGTCGCGTATTGGAAGCCGACGTCACTTCCTCGCAGGAGAAATCCAGCACCAACGGTTTCCCGGTATTCCCTCACAGCCAGCGCGAAATCGAGATCCCCTGGTTCAGCCGGTCCAATCCGATTAAGGTCATTCTTCAGCTCGAGCGTTTTCGCCTCGAAGAACCCATCGAAAGCTCGATCCGGTAATGTCTCGGCTTTGGAACGCTCGGACGCACCACACGGCTCTGCTGCAATTGACCCTGGGGTTGGCTTTCATTCTTGGCTCCGCTTGCCCCATTTTGGGTCAATTGATTCGAGTAGAAGCCGGAGCTTCGGACATGGTTCCCACGGTTGGCGGATCTGTCAGCCTCCAAGGGCAGGGCTATGAAGGGTATCTTGGCGCTGGATTACTGAATGGCGCATTCCGGCTGGGAACCTACGCCAAAACCCAATTCGGTCCCTATCAGTTGACCGCCGGTGACCAGACCCTTTCCTTCAACCTTCCGTCGGATCTTTTCGGTGGCGGCCAATTCGTCACTACGCGAGGCTTCGGCGCGGCGCTGCCAGGCAATGAGCACGTCTTTCTTTTTGCCGGAGTGAGTACCCTCGAAGCCGGTACACCCCTGTTTCAAGCCTTTCGGAACCAAACAGGTCTGGCGGCAATTTTCGTGGATAAGCGGGTTACTGAAAATTTCCATTTCTACTCGCGCGATATTCTTTCCCAGCAGCAAACCTGGATCCAGGGATTCGAGTGGCGTCCACATCCCTGGCTCAAGACCGGCATATCCGCCGGCATAGGATCCAACAAGCCCTATTTCGCCGCCAGCTTAGACGCTGATCGCAACTGGTATGAAGTGAAGGCTGCTTACATTCAGGCCAGTAATGCTTTCCGCCGCATTACTACACGGTCTCTTTTTGCTTCTGAACCAGACCGGGAAAATATTTTGCTGACTGTGAAGCCGTACTCCAGCCTCGTGCTTACAGCAGGTCACGAAAATTTTCTCGCGCCGCAGGGCAGCTTGAGCGCGCCTTTCGAACGCGCCAGCGTGGATCAGGTGCAATCCAGCTTTGATGTGGCGCAATTCCGGCTGGGCGCCGGATTATTCGGATCCCACGGCCCGGTTGGGCGTAACGTATCGGATGGCTTTACTGTTTCGCGAAGCATAATCAGAAATGTCGATGCCGGTGCAAGCTATTACCAGAACCTTTCCGGGCCCGCGCCCAGGGCAAGTTACCTGATCGCCACGATTCGAGAGCTCATCTCACCGAAATTGACGCTCCTTGAAGTGATCAATCGGACCCAGGGAAACACGACGTTCCTTTTTGGGGGTGGCTACACCAGCAACCGCATTTCCGTAAATGTGGACTACCAGACGCTCTACATGCCCTTCGTCGCTAATCCTCTGGTTACCGGAATCGGCGTCACGCTGCGCCTGAAGCTGTGGCGAGGCTTTGAGGTCGATGGTGCTACCTTCCGCTCGCCGGACGGGAAGCTGCGTTACACCGCCTCGGGTAGCACGCTCTTGACGCCCAGCTTTCATTTCCAGAATAGCGACGACAAACGGGCTCCGAAGATGGGCGATTATGTCGTTCGCGGCTACGTGCGCGACGATCGCGGATCCCCTATCGAAGGCGCCGCAATCCGCATAGGCGATCAGACAGTCTTCAGCAATGCCTCCGGTGCATTCCTCCTGCGTTTGAACAAACGCCAGGACATGGTGTTAGCCGTCATCCCTGCCGAATTTCTCACGCCACTGCGTTTCACGATTGCCTCTGCGCCGCCAATCGTGACCAGCGTTCCGGAGGAGTCCGCGAAGGATGTTCTGATTGTTCTTCGCCCCCTTGGCAATAGTCTGCACTAACTCATAGCGTACGCACCGGGAAGAGCTGCCACCGCCATGCTCTTGTTCGAGGTTTCGTGCGTTTCTCGGGACGTGATTCGTGTCGCGATCTGTACTTCGCTCCTCCTCTTCTCTTATAAAAAATTCCTGCTATGATTACGTTCCTCTATGAAGCTTTGCCGGGTCTTCCCTGCTGCGGCGTCTACGAGCCTCACTTCCCTGCAAGTCAACGAGCCTGTACGCACAGCTAACCCGATCAGCGCAAAGGGGTTGACCTAGTGCGCTATCTGCCGAAAAGTCCCTCCGAGCGCCGCCAGATGCTCGAAGCAATCGGCGTGCGCTCGATCGAAGAACTATTCGCCTCGATTCCCGAAGCGCTGCGCCTCAACCGCCCGCTCGACCTGCCCGGCCCCCTTTCGGAAGCCGAGCTGATCCAGTATTTCCGTGACCGTGCCGCTGAAAATTCCGTCGGCTACAGCAGCTTTCTCGGCGCCGGCGTGTATAACCACCTGCGTTCGGTCGTAACCGACACGATTCTCCTGCGTGGCGAATTCCTCACCTCCTACACGCCCTATCAGGCCGAAATCAGCCAGGGCACCCTGCAAGCCATTTTCGAATTTCAAACGCTGATGGCGGAACTCACCGGCCAGGAAGTCGCCAACGCCTCCATGTGGGACGGCTCCACCGCCACCACCGAAGCGGTCCTCATGGCCGAACGCCTCACCCGCCGCCGGCGCGTGCTCGTGGCCCGCTCGGTGCATCCCGAATATCGCCAGGTGCTCGCCACCTACGCGCGCAACCTGAATTTGCAGATCGGTGAGATCGGCTACATGCCTTCGGGCCAGATCGATCTCGATGCCCTGCGCAGCGCCATGAATAACGAAATCGGCGCGGTGCTTGCGCAATCTCCAAATTTCTTCGGCGCGCTCGAACCCGTGTCCCGCATCGCGGAAGTTGCGCGAGGCGCCGAAGCGCTCACGATTGTGGCCGTTGCCGAAGCCGTCTCTCTCGGTGTCGTCCGTCCGCCCGCCGAAGCCGATATCGTCTCCGCCGAAACGCAAAGCTTTGGCATGCCGCCAAGCTATGGCGGCCCTTACGCCGGCGTCATCGCCGCGCGCGAAAAATATGTCCGCCAGATGCCCGGCCGCCTCGCCGGGCTAACCACCGATGGCAAAGGGCGCCGCGGCTTTTGCCTGACGCTGGCCACCCGCGAACAGCACATACGCCGCGAACGCGCGACTTCAAACATCTGTACCAACCAGGCGCTCTGCGCGCTCGCCGCCACGGTTCATCTCTGCTTGCTTGGCAAGCAGGGTCTGCGCGAAATGGCCGAGCAAAATGTCGCCAAAGCGCGCTTCGCCATGGCCGAACTCGAAAAACTCCCCGGAGTTCATCGCGTCTTCGACGGGCCGGTCTTTAATGAATTCGTGCTGCAATTCCCGCGCTCGGTGCGCATGATCAATGCGCAATTGCTGCGCGACAAAATTATCGGTCCGCTGCCTCTCGGCCAGTATTACCCCGAGCTTACGAAATGCGGACTTGTTTGCGTGACGGAAACAACGCGACGCGAGCAGATCGAACGGCTCGCCGATGCCGTCCGTGAAACCCTCGCCGTCCCGGTGTGAGGAACCGGCGCTGATTATGCTCTTTGGCGCTTACTTAATGTCGTCATCCCGAGCGGAATCTCGCGCCCTTGTTTTCCCGCGCGGAGCCCAGCGCGAGCCGCAGTCGAGGGATCTGCTGTTGCCTTTGAATTTGGATTCTCTGCGCCCAAAAAACTGAGGAACTCACGGTGCCTGACAAGATCAAAAAAGCCAGCCGCCACGTCAGCCAGAACGAAGGCCTCGTCTTCGAAAAATCCGCCCCTGGCAAACGCGGCTTCGAACTGCCGCCCTCCGACGTCCCTCCGGTCGACGTGAACGCCGTGCTCGGCCCTGACTACGCACGCGCCGATATCGAAGGCTTCCCCGAAGTGAGCGAAATCGAAGTCATTCGCCACTTCACGCGGCTTTCCACCTGGAACTACGCCATCGATCTGGGCATGTACCCGCTCGGCTCCTGCACCATGAAATACAACCCGCGCGTCAACGAACACATCGCGCGCCTCGAAGGCATCGCCACCGAGCATCCCTACCAGCCGCAGCAACTCGCCCAGGGCTGCCTGCAAATCATGTGGACCCTGCAAAAATGCCTGCTGGAAATCGCCGGTATGGATGCGGCCACGTTACAGCCCGCAGCCGGGGCTCAAGGCGAACTGACTGGCCTGCTGCTGATTCGCGCCTATCTCGAAAGCAAGGGCAATCCGCGCAAAAAGGTGCTGATTCCCGATTCCGCGCACGGCACCAATCCCGCGACCGCGGTCATCGCCGGCTATGAGGTCGAAAACATCCGCTCTGATTCACGCGGCCAGATCGACGTGGAACAGTTGCGAAAAATCGTCAACGAAGACGTCGCCGCCCTGATGGTTACGAACCCTTCGACACTGGGCACGTTCGAACCGCGCATCGCTGAAGTCGCGGAAATCCTGCACGCCCGGGGCGCCCAGCTTTATATGGATGGCGCCAACATGAATGCCCTTGCCGGAGTTGCGCAGCCCGGTCGCTTTGGCGTGGACGTCATGCACCTCAACCTGCACAAGACATTTTCCACTCCACACGGCGGCGGTGGTCCTGGCGCCGGTCCGGTGTTGGTGAAGGCGCATCTCGAGCCGTTCCTGCCCGTGCCCGTGCTGGTGGAACGTGACGGTCACCTGGTGCTCGAGCCCGTTCGTCATCAATCCATCGGGCGCGTGCGCGCCTTCGGCGGGAATTTCGGTGTTCTCGTTCGCGCCTTGGCGTATACGCTCGCCTACGGCCCCGGCATCCGCCAGGCCACAGAAGATGCCGTCCTGAATGCCAACTACATCCGCAAGAATCTTGAAGGCGCTTTCGACCTGCCCTACGCGTCGCCTTCCATGCACGAAGTGGTCTTCAGCGACAACCGGCAAAAAAAATATGGCGTGAATACAATGGATATCGCCAAGCGCCTGATCGACTACGGCTTCCACCCCTATACGACCGCGTTTCCACTGATCGTACCCGGCGCCATGATGATCGAGCCCACCGAATCTGAATCCAAAGAAGAATGCGATCTCTTCATCGACGCCATGCGTTCGATCGCCGAAGAAGCAGCGACCAACCCCGATCTGGTCAAGACCGCGCCCCATTCCACCCGCGTCGGCCGCCTCGATGAAGTCGCCGCCGCCCGCAAGCCCATCCTCCGCTGGCAGCCAAAATCCTCAGCCGAATCGGCAGGCTGAGCACTCTCGAACTCATGCGTGCTTGTCATTACGAGATCCGAAGTCTGGACCGAGGGATCTGCAGTTGCTTTTATGACGAAAGCTCGTCTTTAGCAGTTGCGGTTGTCGCCTGCCTGTGTAACGACTGCTCGTCTTAGCAGTGGGTTACCGCCTGCCTGTAGTCCGCAGCCGAGATGGCACCATGCGTGAGCGGAGGCGGGGCCTCTTAAAAAACAACTGCAGATCCCTCGCTTCGTCCGCGATGATTGAAGAGCTGAACTAAGCCGTGCTGCACCGTCGTGTCTTTGAGCGCGCTTCCGCGCGGCCCCAAAAACGTCGGGTGCGGTTTTTCTGTTGCTGTTCGGGCGCCTAGGATTCGTTTTTGCGCCTGCTCGCCGGCGCCGGTAACGGCGACAGCGGCACGGCAATTGGAGCCTTGGCTTCGCGTGCGGCCACGCTCGGCGGAGCCTCAGTAGGCTTGCCGCCGGTCGCCTTGGCCGCCTGCGACGCTGCCGCGGCAGCCGCGGCGGGCGGCGCAATAGGCAGCACAGCGCCTTCGCCCTCTTTCTCGAAGATCAGCCGCTGTTCTTTTTCGTCCCAGTCAATGCAGAGCAGATCGCCGAGATGGACTTGGCTCGTCGCCAACAGGTTTGCCAGAGGATAAACGATGTTGCGCTCGATAGCGCGCTTCAGGTGACGCGCGCCGTATTTCAGGTCGGTTCCTTCGCGCAGCAGGAAATTGCGCGCTGCCGGGGTCACGCGGAAGAGAAACTGCCCCTTCGCCGTATCCAGAACGCGCCGCTGCACCATGCCCAATTCGATTTCGAGAATTTGCTCGAGTTGCACCGGCCGTAGCGGATGAAAAACCACGACCTTGTCGAGCCGGTTCATGAATTCCGGCGAGAATTTGCGCCGCGCCGCCTCCTGCGCAGTACGCGTCACTTTGCAGTCCAGCGTATCGGCCGGCTTGTCGGGCGGCTGCACGAACCCCATGCCGCCGGTCATCAATTCGGTGATTTCACCGCCGCCCAGGTTTGAAGTCATGAAGATCACGACCTGAGAAAGGTCCACACGCCGGTTATCGCCGAGCGTGAGCGTGGCCTTGTCCAGAATGCCCAGCAGCAATTGCCACAGTGAGTCCGAAGCCTTCTCAATCTCGTCGAACAGCAGGAAGCTCAGCTTCAAATCTTCAGTGTGATATTTCGCGAGCTCTTCCTGCGTGATCAGCGGATGCGTCTCGCGATGCCCCAGGTAACCTGGCGGCGAGCCGATCAGCTTCGCGATCTCGTGCGAATGCTGGAATTCCGCGCAGTCAACCTTGATTACCGCGCGCGGATCCCCAAACAGAATCTCCGCGGCCGCTTCTACGATGCGCGTCTTGCCCGAGCCCGTAGGGCCGAGGAACAATAAATTCCCTACCGGACGCCCCATCGGGCACATCCCCGCGCAGAAGACCTGGTACAGGTCCACAAGAGCGCGAATGCCCTCTTCCTGTCCGACGATCTTCTCGCGCAGAGAGTTCTCGAACTCCTGAGACTCGATGCTTCTCAGGCTCGGATCCAAAGACCGACGCTGCTGGCTGGCGCGCATGGATTTGTGCCTCCTGACCACTTACCGAAAATTCCGCTCCGCTGCCACCGCCCGATGCGGCGCGCGATCGAACTGGTCGAGCTTCACACCTACGGTTGAATGTAAAAGCCGCAGTTGCGTGACCAGTTCCTGCCCTGTCGCGGGCGCCTCGGAAACGTCAAGTAACGGGGGGAAAAGATCGGCTAAATCCAGATTCAGGGTGCGCAGCGTTGCAATCAGCTTGCGAACGTACGCGGATTTCGAGTCAAAGAGCTCCACGCGATTGTTGATTTGCTGTCGCAATTCTGCCCAGTTGACGTCCACGAAGGGATAGCTGCGGCTCACCTGGCGCACCACATCATCGGTGATCCTCGGGCGTTCGCCCAGCCGCGCCAGGTGAATCTGCTTCACCTTTCCGCGCTGACGGACGTTGTGCACCAGATAGTAGGCGTTGCCCCTGCGTCGAACAAAAGCCATGCTGCCCCTCACGCCCCCAAAATCTTTACTCGTAGTGTATGGGGCGTCCACTACGCCGTCAACTTCGATGCTGCAAAAAACGGCCACGTTGCCTCTTATCGGTTACTCCGCGATTCAGTTACTCCCTGCGCTCTATCGCGCCTCGCTCGCCTCTCGAACTCAAGCCGACGGCCCCGGCGCAAAGCGCACGCATTCACACAAACCGCCCACGGACCTGGCGCTTTTTTTACCGCTGCGGACCGGAAAGCTGCGCCCGGTCCCCCGGCACTAACGAGATATACGGCGGGCCAGCCACAACGCGCACCTGCACGGGCCGCAAAAGTTAGCTGGATAGAAGCCTGAACTGATTGGGAGGAGTGGGGCCCTTCTTACCCTGAGAGTATTAGATGCCGGATGTGTGAATTGTTTTGCCTATTCCGTTTCCTTTCCACCCCGCAAGGCGCCCTTCTTCGCTGGCACGACTTCGGCCGTAGATAATCTTTCAACTTCGCGCCTCTGCGGCTATCTTTTTGCCATGCCAAATGCCTGGACTACGGTTTACGCGCTCGTGAAGCGCATCCCCAAGGGTCGCGTGATCACCTATGGTCAACTTGCCCGCGCCGTCCGCCTGCCCGGCGGCGCTCGCGCCGCCGGACGCGCGATGGCCGCCACGCCGCGGGGCGCAGGCGTTCCCTGGCACCGCGTCGTCGCTGCAGGCGGACGCATCGCTATCCGCGAGCCTTACGCCAGCCTGCAGCGCCGCCTGCTGGAATCTGAAGGAACGCGCTTTGTCGAACGCCGCGTCGCTCTCGCTGACCATCTTTGGAAAATCCCGATCACCCGGAAGCGCGCCGCGAAGCCTCAAAAGCGCGGCGGCCGCGCCCGAAAATAACCTCGCTCGAAAAATAGGAGTTATTTTCCGTACAGCCCAGTCCTCTGCACTCAGCACCCAAATGCTTGCTAATCAGAGGCGAAAAAGATGAGTAGCAGCCGTTGCCAACGCTGCGGACTCTCGCCGGAGCAAAGTCGTTGTGCCGAGGGCATCAGAAGCGTACGATTCGCTCAATCAGAGGTTCCTCCATGACGAAGCTCGGAATAACGATCTCTGCGGCTTTCCTGCTGCTGATAGGCCTGGCATTTGCTTCCTCGCCGCCCGCCGCATCCCGCAACACCATCTTGGTCAACCGCATCGGCCCTTCCGGCGCGCAATTATTCATTGCCAATAGCGACGGCACCGGCGAGCGCAAGCTCAATTCCGGCGGCAACATGGACTATGACCCGATGTTTTCCGCCGATGGCAAATGGATCGTATTCACTTCAGAGCGCAACGGCCCCGCAAATATCTATCGCATGCATCCCGACGGTTCAGAGATCGAGCGGTTGACCGACGATAACGGGTTCGACGATCAAGGGTCGCTCTCGCCGGACGGCAATCAACTGGCGTTTGTTTCTACACGTGACAGCGGCACTGCCAATATCTGGATTCTGGATATTAAAAGCCGCAAAGTGCGCAATCTCACCGGTGTACCGGCCTTGCAAGCGGCGTCCGGAAAAATGGACGGCTTTTTCAGGCCCTCCTGGTCGCCGGACGGCAAATGGATCGCCTTCTCCTCCGATCGAGGAACCGATTTTCTAAGGCACAAGTTTCCTCAGCCCGGCTTCGAACATGTCCAAGCCGCAAGCATCTACGTGATTCGACCCGATGGCACCGGTCTGCGCAGGTTTACGCCGGAAACTGAAATGGCGGGCTCACCCAAATGGTCCGCCGACGGCAAGCGAATCGTTTTCTACGATCTCGATGCCGAATACACGTTTGCCGCGCGATTCATCGGTGAGGTAACCTCACAGATTGTTTCCGTGGATATCTCCTCTGGCGTTCGCTCCGAACGCACTGCGGGACCCGGCCTGAAGGTATCGCCGCAGTTCCTAACTGCTGATCGAATCGGTTATCTCATTAAGGGACCCGGCCTGAAGGGCCAACTGGCTTTTACAATGGGAGAGCGCGGAAACGAGGCGACACCGGCTCCCGCTCCAGCTTCAAATCCAATTCAGGGAGGCATACGCAATCCCGCGTGGTCACCCGACGGCAAGCAACTCGTCTATGAGAAGTTCGCCTATGATTCGAAACAGAATCAGCCGCTCTATGCCAAAGATCAAACGTTTGATCTCCGATTTTCCGGAGAATTCCCGGCGATCTCCAGCACCGCAAAATTGGCTCTCAGCCCGTTCGGAGATGTCGGCGCCCTGCGCATTACTCCCTTCGATAAGATCGCGGTTTATGTAAGCGATCTCGACGGCGCGAACCGCAAGCAGCTCTTCCAGCAGGACGGTGGAGGAGCTTTTTCGCCCTCCTGGTCGCCGGATGGGCAGTGGGTTGTCTTCGGATATGGCGCCGTCTTCAACGACCGCGAAAGCAAGCCCTCGCAATTGGTCATGGAGCGCGCCGACGGTTCCCAAAAACGTGAACTCACCAGCGGCCCGCTCAACAGCGGATTCCCGAGCTGGTCGCCGGACGGAAAGCACATCGTCTATCGCGTATGGGCACGGGACCAGCGCAGCCTTCGAATACTCAACCTGGACGACGGCAAGAGCACTCAGCTCACCTCGGGAAATGACAACTTCCCGAAATGGTCGCCCCTGGGTGACCGCATCGCTTTCACTCGTGAAACGGGCGGCACAGAATCTTACGATCTCTTCACCGTGCGTCCGGATGGCACCGGCCTCACACAATTGACGCATGCGCCTGGCAACGATGCTCATTCCGCATGGTCGCCCGACGGCAAGTACATCGTCTTCAGCAGTGCGCGCCTGGGCTTTCGCGATGAAACCCCTCTTTATGACGGGAGCCCGCAACCTTATGCGGAGCTTTTCGTCATGAATGCCGACGGCTCCAATCAGCGGCCGATCACCAGTGATAAGTGGGAACAGGGCACGCCCGCCTGGGTCCCGGCGATGACCACGCAGCAAAGCAAGAAATAAGCTTCTGCAGCCAAGCGCGGCGAAAGATCGGAAACTTCTGCCTGCGGGCAACGCAACTTGGGACGGCATTTCCAACTCTAACGGTGTAAGGAAGAATTTATGCTGCTCCGCTTACAGCTCGCAGCATTCATTTGTTTAGCACTGGCAACCAGCGCCAGGGCTGGAACGTGGCGAGGCTACCTCGTTGACGCGCGCTGCTACCAGGATGAGGAGGAAAATGTAAGCCCGAGGTATTCGCTGGGCTCGGCCGGCCGCGACATGGTTGAACTGATCGAGCTTTGTGCCCCCAAGGAAAGCACAAAATCCTTCGGACTCGTGAGACAGAACTGGAAATTGATCACGTTGGATTCTGATAGCGGCGCCAAAGCCAGCGAATTTATTCGAAAAACGGGCAAACGGCAGAATTATTTTGTCGAAGTAACCGGCCAGCTAAAGAAAAAGGTGCTCAACGTGGACAACATCGCACCAGCCGATTCGCCTTCCTCTGAAGCTCCACGGATTCCTAAGAAGAAATGAGAACTCGGCTACATTGCACGCCGCAGATTCCTGCCCGGACTCACGTCGCCGAGGACTGCATCACCCACACCGTTGTCGATGGCGAATTCGTCACCGAATCTTTCAGGCTTTTCAACAGTCTCCTATAGCGTGTCGTCCCGTTGAATCTTCCAAATGTCGTGAGAAGCACGATAACTGCGGTCTTCTCCGAACCACGCACCACTCGCGAAATCCACTGGAAATTTTCTTCCCCTTCCAAATAGACGCGAACCGAGTGCCTGAGCCATCGCTCCGCATCGACGTCGACGGGGGTGAATTGCGCCATTTTCCACCTCGCGGGCCGCAAATGTTAGCGCGACAACGCGACACTGAAAGTCGCCACTTCTGTGGAAATTTGAAGACGCGGTGGAAATCTTCTCCAGGCATTCTATCGCTCTGTCATGCGGCGACGGTTTGGGTTGCACAGCACCCGGGGTCCCCGGCACGCGCCGATTTTGCGCGTGTTGGGGTGTAGCCACTGATGGTTCGAACTCCATCGGAAAATTGCTAAGGTTATCTCCAGCCGTCGCTGCCCCCGCCGCCCCCCGCCGCCCTCCGTCCCTGCGTTGTCATCCCGAGCGAGCGGGACGCCGTCGTGTGCTCTCGCACACGATGGCGTGCGAGCGATCTGCTTTTCGCTTTGCACCAGTAGGCAGTGGAGTTCTGCCCCCGCCCCGTCATCCCCGGCCGAAATATGCTATAGATAACGGTTTACATCTTGAGCGCGTTTACACCGTGAGCGGCCCGATCATCGCAGTCCATAACCTGACTAAAAGCTACGGCCCCGTGCAGGCTCTGCGTGGCGTCAGCTTCGAAGTCCAAGAAGGCGAAGTCTTTGGTCTGCTCGGCCCCAATGGCGCCGGTAAAACCAGCACCGTCGAAATCCTGGAAGGCCTGCGCCCTGCCGACGGTGGCATCGTCAGCGTCTGCGGACTGGATCCGCAAATGCCCGGCCCGGCCTTCAAACAAGAGATCGGAGCCGTCCTCCAGGCCACCGCGCTTCCCGACAAGATCCGCGTTTCCGAAGCCTTGGCCATGTTCGCCAGCTTCTACAAGCGCCGCCGCGATCCCGCTTCGCTCCTCAAGCGATTCGGCCTCGAGGAGAAGCGCAACACCTTCTATTCCCAGCTTTCCGGTGGTCAAAAACAGCGCCTCGCGCTCGCCATGTCTCTTGTGAACGAGCCCCGCGTGCTCTTTCTCGACGAACCCACCGCCGGCCTTGACCCCCAGGTTCGCCGCGAAATCTACAGCATCATCGAAGAGCTGAAACAGGAAACGAAAACGATCCTGCTCACCACGCACTACATCGAAGAAGCCGAAAAGCTCTGCGACCGCGTGGCCATCGTCGATCAGGGCCGAGTCATCACTCAGGGCACTCCCCGCGAACTCAAGCAGCGCTCCGCCGGCACCACGCGTATCGAACTGCGCCTCGCGCACCCTGAATCGGATGCCGCGCTCAAGCAGCTCGAGGGCGTGGCCGATTGCCACGCCTCCGATGGCGTTTACGTCGTCCACTCCACGCGCGTGCCGCAAACCATCGTTTCGCTGGTGCATTACCTCGAGGCCAACGGCAACGAACTCTCCAGCCTCGATATCGCCGCCCCTTCACTCGAAGACGTCTTCTTGGAACTCACCGGAAGGAGCCTGCGCGATTGAGAAACGCCTGGACACTCACAAAGGTTCGTATGCATCTGGCGCTCCGCAACCGCGCCTTCATTTTCTTCAGCCTCATCTTTCCGCTGATCTTTCTTTTTCTGTTTTTGGGTCTCTTCGCGCGCAGCAACACCGCTGCCGTCCCCTACATGCTCGCTTCCGTGCTCGCCATTACCGTCATGGGCAGCTTCTGGGGACTCAGCGTGCAGCTCGTCACCTTCCGCGAACAGGGCATCCTGCGCCGCTTTCGCATCGCGCCGGTCGGCCCCGGTGCCATGCTCGCCTCGAGCATCCTTTCGAACTACATCCTGACGCTGCCGACGGTGGCCATCGAATTCCTGCTGGCCCGCCGCGTCTTCCATATGAGTGAATGGGGCAACGTCGGCGGCATTTTTCTTCTTGTTACCCTTGGGATCGTCACCTTCGCCGCGCTCGGTCTGATCATCGCCAGCGTGACCAATAGCACGCAGGAAACTCAGGTCATCAATCAGATCCTCTGGTCGGCATTTCTATTTCTTTCGGGCGCGACGCTGCCCTTGCCTATGCTTCCGGTTTGGCTCCAGCGGTTTGCGCTTTTTCTCCCCGCGACCTATCTCGTCACCGGCTTCGAACGAGTCATGGTCGGCCGTGTTGGCGTTACGCACATTGGAGCCGAAATCATCGCGCTTGCCGTCAGCGCGTTCCTTGCCTTTTTCCTCAGCCAGCAGCTTTTCCGCTGGGAGCCGGAAGCCAAAGTCGGCACGCGCGCTAAAGTCCTCGGCGCGGCCACCATCGTTCCCTTCCTGCTTCTCGGCCTTTGGGAAAGCACGCAGGGCAATCTGCGCGCCACCGCCCGCACCGATTTCCTCTCCATGGAAGGCAAAAACCCCGCGCCCCTCAGCGTCCCACGGTAAACCCCTCGGTTGTTCTCAACGGTGTGAATCGGAGCGACATCGCCTGGTCGTTGTCATTCCGAGCCTGCCGTCGGTAGCCCGCTCGCGGCCAGGCGTCAGCCCGGCATTGCCTCAACGTTGTCATCACGAGGAAGTTCGCGTTCATGTCCTCATGAGCGCGAACGACGGGGGATCTGCAGTTGCCGTTTTCCGGGCCCGTGCGGCGAACACCCTGCGCCCGTGTCGCCCAGCAGCCAATTTGGCTGTGATATCCAACCTGTCTCTGCGCTGCGGCCTCAAAGGTCGCCGAATGCCCCATGCTATAATTTGTGATCAGGAGACACCTCGATGGCACTGAAAAAGACGGAATGGATCTGGCACAACGGCAAGATGATCCCTTGGGACGAGGCGCAAATCCATGTGCTCTCCCATGTCGTGAGCTACGGCTCTTCCGTGTTTGAAGGCATCCGGTGCTACGAAACCAAAAACGGCCCCGCCGCGTTTCGGCTTCGCGAACACATGCAGCGCCTGATCCATTCCGGCCATATCTACCGCATGAAAAATCCCTACACCGTCGAGCAGCTTTGCTCCGGCGCGGCCGATCTGGTGCGCGAAAATCACATGAACTCCTGTTACATCCGGCCTCTGGTGTTTCGCGGCTATGGTGACGTCAATGTGAATCCTCTTCCCTGCCCGATAGAGGTTTACCTGGCGTGCTGGGAATGGGGTGCCTATCTCGGCGCCGAAGCGCTCGAGCAGGGCGTGGACGTCTGTATCAGTTCTTGGGCGCGCCTGGCGCCAAATACGCTGCCGTCGATCGCTAAGGCCGGCGCTAACTACATGAATTCGCAGCTCATTCGCATGGAAGCGCTGGCTAACGGCTACGCTGAGGGCATCGCGCTCGATACCAATGGTTACGTCAGCGAAGGCTCCGGAGAAAATATTTTCGTGATTCGCGATGGGGTTGTCTACACGCCGCCACTCGCCTCCAGCGTACTGCCCGGCATCACCCGCAGCTCGATCATGACGCTCTGCCATGATCTCAGCATCCCGGTTCAAGAGCAGATGATTCCGCGCGAAATGCTTTACATTGCCGACGAAGTTTTCTTCACCGGTACTGCGGCCGAAATTACACCGCTGCGTTCAGTCGACCGTATCACCGTCGGTGCCGGACGCCGCGGCCCCGTCACCAAGCGCCTGCAAGATGAATTCTTCGCGATCCTCAGCGGCGCCAAACCCGACCGCCACAACTGGCTCACGCCGGTCGCTGCCCCGGTCGCCGCGCGTTAGCGCACCCGCTGCGCGGATCTTTTGCTGCCTCTGAAATCCAAAATTTGAGATTTTAGATTTCGCAAGGTTGTAGCCTGCGTCGCGGCAGCCCGTGCGAAGCGCATGTACGAGGCACCCGAGAGCTGAGGGGTTTTCATCTTCTGCCCTGTAAGGATGTCGCTCCTGGGAGCGCGTCGTCCGTCGAAAGCCTACGGGCGGCGAGGAATCTGCTTGCTTTCCTGAAATTTCACATTTGTGATCTCATTCGGTTCCGCTGTTTAACCTCTGCCCTATTATGATCATCAAATCCATTTGACCATCAGCGCCCGCCCCTAAGGAGGAGTAAATGAAACCTCGAATCGATGTTCTCAGAAGCGCGCCCGGTGCGTATGAAGCTGTCCTTTCGCTTGAAAAATATGTCCAGAACAGCGGACTCGAGATGCCTCTCTACCACCTCATAAAATTGCGTGCCTCTCAGCTCAACGGCTGCGCCTATTGCATCGACATGCATTGGAAAGACCTGCGCGCCATCGGCGAAACCGAACAGCGCCTCTATGGACTCGATGCATGGCGCGAATCTCCCTATTACTCCGACCGTGAACGCGCCGCCCTCGCCTGGACCGAAGCTATAACCAACATCCAGGATGGCCACGCCCCCGACGACCTATTCGAAGAAGTGCGCAAACAATTCTCCGAGACCGAACTCGCCAACCTCACCCTGGCCATCGCCACGATTAACGTCTGGAACCGTCTGGCGATTGCTGTTCGCACCGAACCCGGCAAATATCAGCCGGCCGGTGCGCACGCGCTTGAAACAAAATCAGCCACCGGCACTGCGTCGCGGTAAGGGCACTCCGCGCCGAGCTCGCTGCTATCATCACGAGGTCGCCCTTGGCGACCGATGGATCTGCAGTTTTTTTTTGGGGTGCCTACTCCTGGTTTTTATTAGATTCGGGGTGGCTTTCGCGTTTCGTTTCGAAGCAACCTCTCGCACGCACCTTTGGTCATCCCGAGACCCGCGGGCCGAGAGGTCTGCAGTCGCGCCGTTCAAGAGATGACTTGTGCCCCATAAATCCCTGTTTGAAGGCCTCGCATCGTATATATTTCCTCCATGCATCGCCGCGAATTCCTCCAAACCGTGGGCACGCTGGCAGCCGCTTCGGTGCTGCCGCTGAGCACGCCTGCGCCCGAAAGGCCACGCATCGCGGTCACCATGGACGACCCCTCCACTTCGCTGAGCCGGAACATCTCCTGGAAAGAAGCCAATCGCAATATTCTCGACACGCTCGAAAAGTGGAATTTGAAAATCGCGCTTTTCGTCTGTGGCATGCGTATCGATTCGGCGGCTGGAAAAGAACTCGTTTCCCAATGGGACGAGGCCGGCCATCTCATCTGCAATCACTCCTACTCGCATTTCAACTTCAATTCTCCGACACAATCCTATGACGATTTCGCCGCCGATTTCGAACGCAACGAGCCGCTCATCACGCACTCCCGTCGCTTCACGCGTCTGTTTCGTTATCCCGGTTTGAAAGAAGGCGACACTGCCGACAAACGCGATCGCTTCCGCGATCTGCTTAAGCAAAAGGGCTATGCCGTCGGCCATGTCACGGTCGATGCCTCGGATTGGTATGTGGACGACCGCATGAATGCCCGCCTCGATCAATCCCCCGCCACGGATACGCAGCCCTATGGCGATTATTTGGTCGCGCATCTGCTCGACCGCGCTGCATTTTATCGCCAACTCGCTCTCGACGTGCTGAGCCACGAAATTCCGCACACGTTGCTGCTGCATCACCGCATGATCAACGCGGTTTATCTTGAAGACGTGATCCGCGCGTTCTCCGACCAAGGCTGGCAGTGGATCGATGCGCATCGTGCCTACGACGATCCCATTTTCAAGCGCCAGCCCCAAACCCTCCCCGCCGGCGAAAGCCTCGTCTGGGCGTTGGCCAAGGAGTCCGGCCGTTTCGAAGACCGTCTGCGCTATCCCGGCGAAAGCGACACCTACGAAAAGCCCAAAATGGATGCACTTGGCCTCTGACCCTGCCGATTGATTCCTGCGCTTGTGCGGCCGCACCCTCTTTCGCAATTCCTCGTTTTAGGTATATAACGCGTCCTACACAAGGCGGATCAGCGCCGCCGTTTCTTGGCAGCCTGCTCACCGGAGAACACAATGCATAAACACGCTTTCCTTATTCTGTCAGCCTTGACGGTCTGTGCAGTGTTTGCTTTTCCCGCTCGCGCGCAACAGGCGCAGCAGCAAGGCGCCGCCAAACCTGATTCCCCCGAAGTCCGCGAGCACATCGAAAAGGCCAGGAAGATTGCCGGCACCTACTGGGCTCCGGCCGAGCATTTCCTCTGCGAAGAGCCGCACGCCACTCAGGCCGCCGATCCCGGCCCCGTAAAGCTGTTCGATAATTTCTGGGCCATTCCCGGACCGTACTCGGTCGGCAACGCCGTGACCTATGTCTTCCCGACCTCGGCCGGGATTATGATTCTCGATCCTGGCCACGCCAAAGACGTCGAGACGGTTCTTCTGCCTGGATTGAAGACGCTCGGCCTCGATCCCGCGAACATCAAAGTCGTGATCGCCGCGCATGGCCATGAAGACCACTTCGGCGGCGCCGCTTACCTGCAGGAACATTACGGAGCAAAAGTCTATATGGCCGCCGCAGATTGGGACTTCATCAAGATTCCGCGTCCGCCCGCGCCGGGGGCCAATGCCGCCCCGCCCGTCGCCTTACCCAAGCGCGATATGAACGCCTTCGAAGGCGTGCCTATCACCCTCGGCGACCAGAGCGTCACTCCTGTCTTCCTTCCCGGGCATACGCCCGGCTCACTTGGCCTCATTTTCCCCGTGAAAGACCACGGCAAGCCGCATATGGTCGGCATGGTCGGCGGCGGCTTTATCGCGCAAGGTACCGCAAGTCAGGTTTCGGAATTTATCGATTCGCTGCAGCACTTCGAAGAGTGGACCAAGCGAATGAAAGTGGACGTCGAAATCCAGAATCATCCCGTTTTCGACGGATTTGCCGATAAGCTCGCCGCGCTGCGCGCCCGCAAACCTGGAGATCCCAATCCCTTCGTCGTCGGCCAGGAAAACTACACGCGATTCGTGGACCTCATGATCGAATGCGCCCGCGCCACCATGTACCGCCAAAAAGACTGAACCGCCTGGGCAACTCTTAAAACTTTCATTCAGGCGGTCAGGCAAAAGCATAGCTTTCGCCGGAAAAAAGCGGCATACCTGTGTTAATTGACCTTCACGTATTTCCTCAGATTGTGCGTGCCCACGTCGGCGGCATAGATCGTGCCTTTGTCATCCGCCGCGATGCCTGAAGCCGACGTCCCCATGATCACCTTGTCGAGATCGGAAGGATCGGGAATAAACGCCTTCAGCGAGCCGTCCTTCGCGTTTCCGACTACTATGCCCCGCAGCTCGCCTTTTTTCGCTTTCGGATCAGGAAATGACGCGCCCACGTAAATGGTGTCGTCTCTGCCGACGAATACGGAACTCGGCTGCCCGAACTGCTTCCACGCAGCGATAAACTTGCCATTCTGATCAAACACCTGAACCCGGCGATTCCGCCGGTCCGCGACATAGACCCGCTCCTCGGAGCCGCCCACAAATATATCGTGCGGTTCGTCGAATTCGCCCGGCCCCGATCCCTTGTGTCCCCACTCCGTGATGAATTTGCCGTCCTTCGAAAATTTCACCACGCGCGCCGAATCGTGTTTATTTGGGTAATGCCCGTCGGACACGAAAATGTCCCCGTTCGGTGCAATCGCCACGCCCGTCGGCCGGTCAAACTTATCCGGCCCGTTCCCGCCAACGCCCTCTTTGCCCAGCATCATCACAACTTTCCCGGCTGGGCTCAGCTTCACAACTTCCTGCCCCATCACCACGCCTTGCGCGTTCTTCGCAGACATGCCGAGCACAGTCTCCTCATCATTCACGTCCGTCGCCCAGAGGTTGCCTTGGTGATCGAGTGTGAAGCCGTGTGGATAAGCAAACAGCCCCGCGCCAAAACTTTTCAGCAGTTTGCCTGACGAATCGAATTCCAGGATCGGTGGATTTTCAGGTCCGCGATTGATGCACGTCGCGCTGCCCGGCGGCACTACGTTGAAGCAGCGATGAAACACCCAAACATTCTGGTTCGAATCGACCACCACGCGGATCACTTCTCCCCAATGCCCGCCGTTCATTGTCTTCGGCAGCATGGGCCAGCCTTCAACAAGACGATATGGATTCGGCAGTTCCGTCGGCTTGGGATATTCTTTCTCCTGCGCGCGCGCCGCTGTGCCGCACACCGCCATAGCCGCGAGCATCGCCAAAACCGCCAATCGCCTCCACGCGTGTCTACTCATCGCCATCGTCTCCTCGCCAACACGGGCACTTAGTTCCATTGCTGCACATCGAGTGCCCTACATTCTATTCTCAACAAAGCGATTTAGTCACACGCCGCAAATTCTCCCTATTTGAACCCCTTAAGGCCGAATACCGGTTTTCCCCGCGAAGACGTCACTGTTTTGCGTGGGTCCAGCGCAATCTTTCGGCCCTTCTAATAAGTGCAGAACCTCATGACCGGAGATCTGAAATGAAAAAACTAATCCCCACAACATGGCTATCGGTCTTTGTCGCGCTCGCGCTGCTCCTCGCGGCGCCGGCCTATCCACAGGAATTCCGTCACTTCACCTTCAATTTCGGTTTTGGTTATTCGCCTGTGACCGGCCAAATCGCACAGCGTCTGCGAAATGGCTGGAATTTCACGGGCGGCGCTGGCTATCGTTTCAACCCCCACTTCGAAACCAATTTGGAATTTGAGTGGGACGGCTTCCCTGTCCAGCCGCTGGTTTTGACGGAAGCTCAAGTTCCGGGCGCAAACGCGCACATGTGGTCGCTCACACTTAACCCGAAGCTGCACCTTCTGCCGTCTCACAAAGTGGATCCCTATATCACCGGCGGCGCTGGCTATTTTCGTCGAACGATTCAATTCACCCAGCCCACCCTGCAGAGTGTATTCATTTTCGACCCGTTCTTCGGCTTCCTGCCAACAGTGGTGCCGGCAGACATTGTCCTCGGCAATGTCACTCGCGGAGGCGTCGGCGGTGATTTAGGGGCGGGCTTCGATTTCCCGTTCTTCTCGCAATCGCGAATATTTGTCGAAGCTCGCTATGAATACGGCAGTACGGGCAATATTCCGACGAGGTTGATCCCCGTAACCATCGGAATCCACTGGTAGGCTTGAGAAGTTGGGCGGCGGGCAGGTCTGCGGCTCGCGCCAGGACTACTTCGTCTTTGCTGGCGGCGTCGCTTGGCTCACGTCCCGCATTGAAGGCAATTGCGAAGCATCCCAACCCCCGCCCAGCGCTTCGATCAGCTGGACGCTGGCGGTCATCTGATCGCGCCGCAGCGTTACTGCGGCTTGCTGGTTCGTCAGCAGCGCGGTTTGCGCCGTAATCACGTTGAGGTAGGGATCGATACCCGCCTGATAGCGCTGCATCGACAGCTGTAAATTCCGTTGGGCCGAATTCACCGCCGTATCCTGCTGGCGGATCTCCTGCGAGAGAATGCGCAGCGCCGCCAGATTGTCTTCTACCTGCTGGAAGGCCGTCAGCACCGTTTGCCGGTAATTCGCCACACGGCTGTCGTAGCTCGCGCGAAATTGCTGCACGGTCGCCCGCCGCAATCCCGCATCAAACAGCGTTTCCGCCAGCGCCGGCCCGGCCGACCAGAAGCGGCTCGGCCATGCAAACCAGCTCGCCGGCGACGTATTCGAAAATCCCGCCGTCCCGCTCAACGTCAGAGTCGGGTAATAAGCCACGGTGGCAATGCCGATCTGCGCATTCGCTTCGGCCACCAGTCGCTCCGCGCTCGCCACATCAGGACGCCGTTCCAAAATCTGCGAAGGAACCCCAAACGGAATCGCCGGCGGATTTGCTTCCAGCGGCCTCACCGCCAGGGAAAAAGTCGACGGTGCCTGGCCGAGAAGTATCGCTAACGCATGTTCGAACTGCGCCCGCGCAATTCCCAGATTGGTGTCTTGCGCCTGCGTGGATTCAAGTTGCGTCTCAGCCTGGGCTACAGCCTCATCCGAGGCAATACCCGCGTTAAATTGAATCTGCGTCAGCTCCAGAGAATCCCGGTACGCTGCCACCGTCTCGTCGAAGAGCTGCTTCAGCGAATCCTGCGCGCGAATCTCGAAATAATTTACGGCCACTTCGGCCTGCGCGGTCAGCCGCACATTTTCCAGATCGGCCGCGCTCGCCTGCGCCGCCGACGCATTTTGCAGGAACGTGTTCCGAATGCGACCCCAGAAGTCCGGCACCCACGACGCATCAAACGCCATCGAGTAGTCGGTAAACGATGTCAGCGTGAAAGCCGGAGCCGCCGCGTTACTCACGCCCTTTACCCCGCCGAATTGCCCCAGCGACGGCCGCGAATTCGTAATGCTCGGGTTGGCCGAAATTGTCGGATAGTATTGCGCCCGCGTCTGACGCGCCAGGGCGCGCGCCGAAAGAAAATTCGCCGCCGCCGCGGCGATATTCTGGTTCGAGACGTTCACCTGCTCTTCCAGCGCATTGAGCTGCGGATCGTTGAATATCTCCCACCACTTGCCCTTGAGCGTGCCGTCGCTCGGCTGCGCCTGCTTCCATCCGTCCGTATCTTTGAAGTTTTCCGGCGTCAGCTCTTTGAATGCGGGTGCTGACGGCGCGGATGGCCGCGCATACTTCGGCCCTACCGTGCACCCGGCTAGCAAAAGCATCACCGCAGCTTCGAAGGCCCACAGAAAAAGTTTTGTCATCCCGAGCGAAGCCTCGCGCCTTTCCTTTTCCCCGCGCAACGCGGCGCGAGGCGGAGTTCGAGGGATCTGCTTTTCCTTAGCCTTTTGCCTGTAGATGTGAACACCGCCCTCAATCCTCAGCGTTGTCATCCCTGGCGAGCGCTCCCAATATCGTGTGCTCTTGCACATTGGTGCCGTGCGAGTGAGGAATCTGTTTGCTTCTGAAAACCGTGCGAGGCGTCAATCATGCGACACGAGGCTCTCGACCGCATGCGCGTGCTGAGGCGCCCGCCCCCGGTTCGAACGGAAGAAACTCGTCCGGTCCAGGACCTTCTCCTGAAACTCTTCCAGGTACAGGTAAATGGCCGGCGTGATGTAAAGCGTGATGAATTGCGACACGATCAGCCCGCCGACCACCACGAGCCCCAGCGGACGCCGCGAAGCTCCATCCGCGCCATATCCCAGCGCGATCGGGAGCGCCCCCATCAGCGCCGCCATCGTGGTCATCATAATCGGCCGGAACCGTTCCATGCTGGCGTCGTGAATCGCCTGCGTGTCCTCAATCCCCTGTTCTACTCTCTGCTGCGCAAAGTCCACGATCAGGATGCCGTTCTTTTTCACGATGCCCATCAACATAAACATGCCGATAAAGGCGTAAAGCGACGCCTCCGCATTGAAAAGCCACAGCGTCAGGAGTCCGCCCACCAGCGCGACCGGCAGCGACGACAGCACCGTGATGGGGTGCAGATAGTTCTCGTAGAGAATCGCCAGAATTACGTACATCACGAAAACGGCCAGCAGCATAAGGATCGTCAGGCTCGACACCGTATCGCGAAAGGTCAGAGCCTCGCCCTGCAGGCTGCCGCGTACCTCGATCGGCAAAATCTGTTTCGCGGTGTTTTCCACGAATTGCGTGGCTTGCCCGATCGTGTACCCCGGCTTGAGATTAAAAAAGATCGTCACGCTGGTGAATTGGTTGATGTGATTCACCGCCTGCGGGCCCAGGATGGGAGTCCATTGGGTAACCGCCTTCAGCGGCACCATCCGCTGGCCGTCGTCGCTCTTGATATACAACAGGCTCAAATCCTGCGGCTCGGCGCGTTCGCTGTCGGCTACTTCCAGGATCACTTGGTATTGGTCGTTCGGGCGCTTGATCAGATAGGTGTAATTCTGTGAATACGCGTTGTGCAGCAGCGTGAGGATGCGCGCCTCCGATACGCCGTAAATCTTCGCCTGGTCTCGCAGAATATCGACCTGCAAATTCGGCGTATGGTTGAAAAGGTCCGAGTTCACAAATAAAAATCCCGGATATTGATGCAGCTTGGCCATCAACTGTTCCGCGACAGAATAGACCTGCTTCGGATCGATACCGGAGACGGCGTATGCAAACTGGCCCTGCAGGTTCGCAGTGGCGCCCGTGCTGATCTGCAGAACCGGCTGTGCCTGTAAGAAGGTCAGTAGCCCGGGCACGTGCGCATTCACTGCACCCATCAGTTGGCCTGCTACCATCTGGATCGGCGGCCGTTGATCTGGATCTTTAAGCACCGCCAGAATGAGTCCCTGATTCGAAGGAAAAAATGTATTGCTGCCGGCGAATGTAAAGGTCATGTCCACGGCCGGGTTGGCGTGCAAAGCCTCTTCCGACTGCACTTGATAACCGTGCATCTGGTCAGGCGAAGAACCCTCCTGCGCAATGAATACGCCACGGATAAAAGAGCTGTCGCCGACCGGCAAAAACGCCTTTGGCACTACGTAAAACAGGTAACCCGTCCCCGCCAGGCAGATTACCCACACAAGTGCAGATACCCAGCGCTGTCGCAGGAAAAACCACAGCGACCTTCCGTAAAGATCGAGAACGCGCCGCTCGATCCCGCCCGCGACGCGCTCCATCCACGTCTTTTTTGCCCCGTGGCCGCGCCGCGCCAGAAGCCGTGAACACATCAGCGGCGTTAGCGTCAGCGAAACCAGTCCGCTGGCGAAGATGGACACGATAATCGTGATCGAAAATTCGCGAAAGATGCGCCCAACGAGCCCGCTCATAAATACCAGCGGAATAAATACCGCCGCCAGCGAGATGGTCATCGCCAGAATTGTGAAGCTGATCTCGCCCGCCGAATTCAGTGTCGCTTCGAGCGCGCCCTGCCCTTCCTCCATCAAACGCACCGTGTTTTCGAGAAAAACGATCGCGTCATCGACGAGAAATCCGATTGCCAGCGTCAGCGCCATCAGCGAGAGATTGTCCAGGCTGTAGCCCAGAAGATTCATCGCCACAAACGTGAGCAGCAGCGAAAGCGGTAGCGCCAGCGCCGGAATCAGCGTGTCAGTAGCCCGGCCCAGAAACAAGAAGATGACAAAGACCACCAGCACGAACGCGATCAGCAGCGTGCTCTGCACGTCTTTCACGCTGTTCACAATCGTCTGCGAACGGTCGTAGATCGGTACGACATCTACCGAACCCGGCAGCGTCGCGCGGATGCTTGGCGCCGCGTCGCGCACTTCCTTTGCCACTTGAACGGCATTCGATCCGGCTCTGCGGAAGACCGCCACCACCACAGTCGCTGACGGAACTTGATGGCCACGCACCCAGAAGCGCATCTGCGCGCGCTCGTCCTGCACGCTGTCGGTGGCTTTGGCGACGTCTTTGAGGTAAACCGGGCGCCCATTGTTCTGGCTGACGATCAGGTTGTCATAATCTTCAGCCCTGCTCAGTTGGCCCTGCGGCTGAAGCAGAAACGTCCGGTGCTGGCCGTCAAACTGCCCCGCGCCGGTGTAGGCGGTTCCGTTTTTGATCGCGTTGTCGAGATCGTCGATGGTGATGTTGCGGCTGGCCATCGCCGAAGGATCGGCCTTGATGCGCACCGCCGACTGCGCCCCGTACACCTGCACCTGGCTCACGCCCGGCAGAATGCTGATCCGCTCTCCGACTTGCGTGTTGGCGTAATCGAAAAGCTGCCCTTCGGTAACCGTGTCGCTGGTCAAGCCAATGTAGATGATCGGCTGGTCGTTGGGATTGGTCTTGCTGAATGTCGGCGGACTCGGCAGATCCACCGGCAATTTGCCTGCAGCCTGATTGATCGCTGCCTGCACGTCCGTAGCCGCGGCATCCACGCTCTTCGAAAGCTCAAATTGCAAAACGAAACTGCTGTGACCAGTGCCGCTGTTCGAGGTCACCATCTCCAGCCCGGGAATCTGCATGAACTGGCGCTCGAGCGGCGTCGCCACGTTGTTGGCCATCGTTTCCGGCGTTGCCCCCGGATAAAACACATTGGCCTGAATCACCGGATAATCGACGGCCGGCAAATCGTTTACGGGCAGGTTCACATAGGCCAATACGCCAAAGAGGATGGCCGAAGCCGTCAACACCACGGTCATCACCGGCCGGCGAACAAATAGTTCGGAAATATTCACGTCAAATCGCCCTTATTCTGTCTTGTTCTGCCCGGGAGCGCCCTTTGGGGCTCCCCCAGGCTCGCCTGGTGGTCTATTCGCCGGAGGTGTTCCCGGCGGCGGAGGCGGCGGCGTTGGCGAAGATTGTTGCACCGTTACTTTGCCGCCGGGAGCGACCGTGAGCTGGCCCGTGACAATGACCGACTCCCCGGCCGCCACGCCTTTGGTGACCACAACATCGTCGCCCTGTCGCTGCCCCAGCGTGACCATGCGAATTTCCGCCGTGCTGTCCGGCTTCACCACATACACAAACGGCCCCTGCTGGCTGATCTGCGTGGCCTGATTCGGAATCAGCACCGCCCCCTTTGCCGTCGCCAGCACCAATGTCACATTCACGAATTGCCCCGGCCAGAAATGGTGATCCGAATTGCCGATCGTCGCTCGCAGGTTCACTGTGCCCGTCGCGCTTTGCACCTGGTTATCGACAAACGTCAGTTTGCCTTCGCGCGCGCGATTCGGCGGATCGGATGGAATGCGCACCAGCGCCTGCAATGTCCCTCTTGCGACTTGCCGTTGCACTTCCGGAAGATCGGCCTCGGTCACCGTAAAATCCGCATAAATCGGGTCCAACCGTTGAATCAGCAGCAGCCCTGTCGTGTTCGTCTGCACCACATTGCCCACGTCCACGAGCCTCATTCCCGCGCGCCCGTCGATCGGCGAATGGATATAGCAATACTCCAGGTTCAGTTTGGCCTGTTCCACCGCGGCCTCGTTTGCCTGCACCTGCGCCTCATCTACAGCCACGGTGTTTTTGCGGGTTTCGAGGTCGAGCTGCGAAACCGCGCGCGTATTGGCGATGCTGTCATACATCTTCAACTGCGTCTTCGCCAGATCCAGCGCCGCCTTGCTCTGCGCCAGTTGGGCCTGCGCTGAATCAAGCTGCGCCTGGTACGGCCGCGGATCGATCACGAAAAGCAGCTGATTTTTCTTAAGCTCCGCCCCGTCCTGAAAATGGCGTTCGATGATGCGGCCGGAGATTTGCGGCGTCACGGTGACGGATTCAAACGCCCCGCTGCGCCCGATCTCTTCCAAATACACGGGAACGTCCTGCGCCCTCGCCTGCGCCACAGTGACCAGCGGCGCAAACTGCGGCGGCCCGGCCGCCTCGGTGCTCTTTTTGGCGCAGCCGCAAATTGCCAGAAATCCCGCCAGCGCCGCAGCTGTCCGAATTCGCTCACTCCATCGCATCCAGCTTCTCCGCTCCTCCCCGAAACACAAGGTTCTGAATTAAGACGCTTCAATCCTGATCTTGGTTAACTGATTTGCATACCCGATGCGAATAAATGAACAAGCAGGCAAAAAGAGGCGAATTGACACCCCACCCGCGCTTTCACCCAGGCAGGCTGAAGCTCTTAGCCAGAAACCACAATTGTACAACGTATCAAAGCGCCGCGCCCCTTCTCCCCGAATTCATTCCCCACTCGGCTACCGTGCTTAGATGATATCGGCCGCTCAGGCGGCACAGGCTCCCGGCGACAATTGCCTTCTCCCCGGCCTCGGCTATCATTCTTGAGTGCCGAAAAAATCGCCTGAAAGATGTTCGCAGCGCGTCAGCAAAACACCGGACGCGCGTTCCCGGCCGCATCGGCCCGTTTTAGTCCAGCGCGCCCTCAAGCGCTCCCGAACTCGAGAAAGTTCCGCTGCGCGACTGCGTGGACCTTCAGTAGAAATCGCATTGTCGAATATTGCTCCCCACATCCCCACTTCGTTTCCTGCCGCCGATCCGGCGCCCGCCCCGCGCCTCTTCCTGCTCTCCCCAGCCAACGCCGGCGGTATCCGCGCTCAGCTCATCCTCCGCGAAGAAGCGCGATTCCCGCTTGCGCTGCGGCTCCGGGAGGGCCGACTCTCGCTCGGTGAAGCCTTCGCCTTTATCAGCGGCCTGTATTTCCGCGGGAAATTGGCCTATGCCAGCGCTTTCGCGCAGCCGCCTGCCAATACGCCCGGCGCGCTGGTGATCACCGCCTCCGGCGGGTTGCTTCCCCCGGATCTTCTGCTGAACCGCGAGGCCTTGCTCGCGATCTCCTCCGCGCCTGTCGCCGCATCGGAGTCACGTTATCGTCTCCCTCTGGAACGCGACGCACGCCTGCTGGCCGAACACGTCGGCAATCGCTGCCGGATTGTATTGTTGGGCAGCGTCGCGACCCCCAAATATGTCGATCCTTTGCTTAACATCTTCGGCGAGCGTCTGCTCTTCCCCGCCGAATTCGCCGGCCGCGGAGACATGAGCCGCGGCGGCCTGATGCTGCGCTGCGCACGCAGCGGACAGCAACTGACCTATGTGCCGGTTGCGACCGCGCAGCGTCACGGCACGCGCCCTCCCAAACTCGCACCCATGCCCTTCAAATGACCATCCGATTAGGATCGCTCATCCTGAGCGATAAACCCGAGCCAAGGATCTCTCCGGAAATAATTGCCAAACCGTTTGTAGCTCGAGTCGGCCCCACTCCGTGGGCCAGACCCTGGGCTCTTCAGGTTACGGCAAACGCGGCGCAGCCACCGGGGACCCCAGCACGCGCCTCAATCGGAAACATTGCCGGCACACCAAAAAATAGCGCGTGCTGGAGCAATGGCCACTCATGACTATGCAGCCGGTACTCCACCGCCACGTTTCCTTTGGCGCCTATGTAGAACTGCTGTCATCACGAGGCCGCCAGAGGCGACGACGCCCACCTTCACCGTTGCAACTAGGCGGCCGAGGGATCTGCAGTTTCCTAGCCCGGCTTTCGCGTCCGTTTTTGAAACGCCTGCGCCGTTCACAGAATCGAATGAATCGAGATCCTGGTTTGAACGTTCATCGCGCGCTAGTCTCGACTAACCCACAACACGGCGCTGGCCAGCATGGCCTCACGCAAGAGACGACGGCGCCCTCTATTGCCGAACTGCCTCCATGGCAGCGCTGGCTTCACCATCCCGAAACTTTGCCGACTCACAGATTTCTGTTTCAACTCCATCTCTGGTTGGGCATGCTTGCGAGCCTTTATATTTTCGTAATGAGCCTGTCTGGCAGCGCTATCGTCTTCCGCAATCAACTGGAAGCATCCGCCAATCCTCAGGTCGTCGCCGCTGTCGAATCGCTGGTCGCCTTTCATTCGAATCTGTTATCTGGCGATGCCGGACGCCTCTTCAACGGAGTTGGTGCCATCGTCGTTACGCTGCTTTGCCTGACGGGAATTGTGATCTGGTGGCCAGGAGTTGATCACTGGCGCCGCAGCTTGACCGTAGGCCCGAAGTTAAGCTTTGCAAGAATGAACTGGGACCTGCACAACGCCCTTGGCTTCTGGACTTTTCTCTTTGTGCTCATGTGGGGGATATCGGGAATCTACTTTGCTTTTCCTGATGCATTCAATCGCATGGTTGATGCTATTAATGGTCCCGACTCCGGAAATAAGCTGCGCTTTGGCGATCAGGTGCTGACCGGGATTTCCAACCTGCATTTCGGCCGCTTCAGCCTGTTCACCGAATCCATTTGGGTTGTCGTCGGACTGGTTCCCGCCGTGTTGTCGTTCACTGGCATGTTCATGTGCTGCCACCGCATCCTCATCCGCAAAGGCGCTCCCCTCCCGCGCTAAAACCGGCTACTGACCATAGGCCCCTCACTGATGGGATTTGTACCTCGGGTCGGGCTGATTGGGTTCTAGCTCGGGTCGGGCCTGATCTGTGGGCCAGATCCGAGGCTTTTCAGGTTGGTTCGACGAGGAATCTGCTTTTCGAATTCCAAACGCCCGCCGATGGCGCGCTCACAGCAGCGCCAGCGCCGACTTATTCTCCCGCTTCACCTGCTCCATAGTGCACTGCCTCGGCTCCTTGTCCGGCCGCCATCGTAAAAACTTCGTCCCGTGGCGAAATCGTCCGCCGGTAAAATGATCGAACTCCACTTCCACCACAAGCCTCGGATCGAGTGGCTTCCATTCCATCGATCTCTTTGTGCTCCAACGGCTCAGCCCGCCCGGCGATTTGCCCGTGAACCCCGGCGGCTTGATCAATGCTTCGAGTTTCCGCGTCAATACAGGCCGATCCTCATCGTGAATCGAAGCTGTGAAGCCGACGTGATCGAGCAACCCCTGTTTGTTATAAAGGCCGAGCAGAAGTGAACCGGCCAGCGGCTTCTTCTCCAAATAGCGGAAGCCGCCCACCACACAATCGGCTGTGCGCTTTTTCTTGATCTTCTGCATGCCGGTGCGCTCGCCGGTCTGGTAGGGCAAATCGTCGCGCTTGGCCACGATTCCATCCAGCCCCACTCCCATGCGGAACCACCTGCGTGCCATCGCCGCATCGCGTGTGACGGGAGACAGCCGCACGCTCCGAGCTTTTGAAAAATTCGCTTTCGCGAAACGCTCCAGCTCTTTGCGTCGCTCTTCAAGCGGCCGTGCGACGAGCGACTTTCCACGCTCCTCGACCAGGAGATCAAACACGATATAGACGCACGGCGTCTCCCTGCTCAACCTCTGAATCCGGCTCGCCGCTGGATGGATGCGCATCAGCAGATCGTCGAACGAGAGGCCGCCATCGGCCGGAATCACAATCTCGCCGTCCAGCACAAATCTGCGCGCCGGCATGTTCGAAAGTGCCTCAACGAGTTCAGGAAAATATCGCGTCAGCGGCTTCTGTGATTTCGATTCCAGATCGACCCGGTCCCCGTCGCGAAAAGCCAAACAGCGAAACCCATCCCACTTCGGCTCGTAGTGCCATTCCGGACCGACCGGCAATTCCGATTCCGGCATCGCCTCCATCGGCTCATAATTTGTGGAAATCGGCAGACTCACAGGAATGCTTCCAGCCGCACCCGCTTGCGCGCTTCGAGCAGCGGCGCCCACAGATCACCCAATTTTTTCAGCCGTGCGGGCACGTTCTTCGTCGTGAAATCCTCGATGCGAATTCCGCGCTCAACCTCGTCCCAGCTCACCGGAGTTGATACCGTCGCGTTAATTGTCGGCCGCACCGAATACACCGACGCCAGCGTTCGTCCCCAGGCGTTCTGGTTATAGTCTGCCAGCACATGCCCTGTCGGACGTTTCGCCACGCGATATTCCGCCGTGATCGTTTGCGGATGCCGGCGCGCCAGTTCCTGCGAAAAAGCTTTTGCGAACCTCCAAACATCCTTCTGGTCTGGTCCCCGAACGATCGGAATGTAGATGTGCATGCCCCGCGACCCGGTCGTCTTGGCATAGCTCTTGATCTTCAGCTCCGCAAGCGCATCCCGCACGATCAGCGCCGTTTCCAGCACGCGCTCGAACGGCGTCTCCGGCGTCGGGTCCAGGTCGAAGTGCAAAAAGTCCGGCCGCCATACGTCGTCGCACCGCGCGTACCAGGGATTCAGGTCGATGCAGCCCAGGTTTATCACCCAAAGTAACGAGGCCACGTCCTGAATGACGGGAAATCCGATGACGTTTCCGGAGGCATGCTCGATCGAGCAAATGGGAATGAAGTCCGGCCGCGGCTGCGGCGCGCGTTTCATAAAAAAAAACGGGCCGTGCACTCCGTTGGGATAGCGCTTCATCACCATGGCGCGGTTTTTGACGTGTGGCAACAGCCAGCGCGAAACGTCCAGGTAGTATTGCAGCAAATCGCGCTTGGTCAGCCCCAACTCGGGCCAGAAAACTTTCTGCAGATTTGTGAGGTGGACCCGTCCGCCGCCCGCCTCGATACCGGTCTCGCCAACATCGCGCGGAATTTCGATCTGCCGCAACTCTGCCGGGCCGAGCGAGCGCGAACCTACACGCCGCGCCACCCGCTGTGCGGAGCGTCTTCGCCGCGCAGAATGATTCCGGCTCGTCGCTTTCCGCCGCCTTTGTGTATCTCGCTTGGGGGTTCGAATCGCGCGTGCCATGGCTCTCGACTACACGGTTTCCCGGTCTGGATGCAACTATACCCGTGCGGCCAGCGCCTTCTTGCGTTTGCCGTTTCCCTTCCCGGATTGCATCGCATTCTTCACAACGTCAATTGCGCGTTCCGGCCCATACGCTCCGAGAACGCGAAACTCCTTGCCTTGTAGCTCGTTGTACTTGACGAAAAATTCCGCGATCGCCTTCTTCAGACGGTTATCCAAAGGAATCACCGGCAACATCGGCTCGCGTGACTTCGCATCCATCGGTATGGCGATCAGCCGGTCGTTGCGTTCTGTTTCGCCGTCCTGAGTCTGCTCGCATTCCAGCACTCCGATCAGTTGGCCGAGCACGACACACCCGTACGGTATCCCCGCCTCGCTCAACACCAGCACGTCCAACGGATCGCCATCTTCCGCCTTCGTGGAAGGCAGGAAACCGAAATCAAACGGAAACACCAGTCCGACCGGCAGCACCTTTTCGGCACGGAAAACGTGCTGCTCTTCGTCATATTTGAGTTTCGTGTGCGTGCCTTTCGACGTTTCCACCACAACATTCACGAGTTCTGACTCGCCGTCAAATGTGGGCAAATGTCCAATGTCGTGCTGAACCATCTTGCACCCGAATCTTTACCTTAGCCGGCTCATCCGCAATGACTGAAAACGGAATCGAACGGAAACATTCCTCTAGTCACCGTGCCGGCAGTGCCTACATTTATTGTGATTAGGGAAGCTTGGCTGCGGATTGCAGAACTTTATGATTAATTTCTGCGTGAACTGAGGGGAAACCGGCCCGGGGAGCGTTCAAGTGCTCGTCCTGAGCTGGCCGAGCCACGTCTCCAGCGTCTGCTGGTGGGCGGCTTCTATCGCTCCGAATCGCACTCCCATTCCCGTCGATTTTGAAAAGGAAACGACCCCGGGTGCGACAAACGTTGCCCCGCGATGATTGATCTTTACCCGCACCTTCGTTCCGCGGGGAAACGGCGTCCCCGTCTCGATGAAACACCCAAACACGCTCAGATCGCCGGTCACAGCCGTGATCTGCTTTTCCGACTCGACGTCGACCACCTCTGCCCGAGCCGCAAACGGATGCCGCGTGGCTCGATGTGTCTCCACCTTCATGCAAAAAGTATGAACCTCTTTGCCACTGCCCTTAGCGAATTCGCTGCATGTGTGTCGTTTTTTACATGATGTGGCCCCTGTTCCTGCCCATATCTGCGCTCCAGCCTACAGCAAACCTCCATTTTCAATGCAGCAGGGGGTGGATTGGTGCCCCATCCGGCGGGTCATATGCTCGGGTGGAAATACGCAAGGAGGTAGTCATGAAAGACAGTGCTCTCAAGGAACTTTATATAAAGGAACTACGTGACACCTACGACGCCGAAAAGCAGATCACCAAAGCTCTGCCCAAAATGGCCAAGGCCGCATCATCCAGCCAATTGCGCTCGGCTTTTGAGGAACACCTCGAACAAACCAAAAACCACGTCGCGCGCCTTGAACAGATTTTTGAGGGTCTCGACGAAACTCCCAAGGGTGAAAGCTGCGACGGCATGGAAGGCTTGATCGACGAAGGCAGCGACATGATTGACGAGGACCTGGACCCTGAAACCAAAGACGCTGGTCTCATCGCCGCCGCCCAGCACGTCGAACACTACGAGATGGCCTCTTACGGAACGCTCCGCACCTTTGCCAATATTCTCGGCGAAAAGAAAGCTTCCAAATTGCTCGAGGAGACCTTGGACGAAGAGAAGGAAACCGATCAAAAGCTGACCACGCTTGCCGAAAGTATCAACGTCAAGTCCGCGGCTGCCCGCGCCTCTGATTGATCAATTCCCTCGTGGTTCCGCTCGGCCACGCCGGCTTACCGGCGCAGGCTCGGGCGTGTTTATCTGCACATTTCGGACCGGACGCGAACGGTCAGGTGCCAGCAGGCTTCGAAAGCGCTGGCTGATCTGCTCCACAGACTCCAGGAGTTCAGCCAGCCCTTTCGTCTCTTCGCCGATGCGTCCGGCATCAAAGTCGGCAATTACTTCGAGACAAAAGTTGATCGTACGGCGAATGCGTTCGCCGACCAGCAAAGATTCCGTATTCTCGTCTTCCCCTTCGATCTGCCGCTCGCGGGCCTGTTGTACCGATCCTGCAATCGCCTGCAGATAATCCACACCGTCTCGAAATTCTTTGAGCAGCCGCAGATCCACATTTTGCGCCCGCAGCAGCTTTTCCAGCCTCTGCAACTCCACCGCTGCTTTTTTCACTTGAAGGCTGGCGCCCCAGAAGCTCTCGTCCGGCATCACCAATTCCACTACAATCCCATGCGCGACGCCTTCGCGCGAATTGGGCGTAGCGAGCACCCGCGCCTCTGCCGATTCCGCGGAAAGCAGATTCGTCACCGCAACGCGCGTGCCGAGTTCGGGATACGTGCCCATCTCCACGAGTCCGCCGCGCGCGTTCACTTGCCGCGCCACGCCTTCGTGCTTCATGGGACCGCCTTCCGTGCTTTTCCAGCTCACCTCGACCGGGATACTTACCGGGAATCGCGTCTCTTTCCTGCGTTCCAGTTTGCTTCCGTCTGCCGCGGTTGGACGTCTCTTCATTCGGATCCTTTCAGCGGTTGGCGGGCATACTCCGGCCCCACGCCAAAAGCCTTCGTGCACTACCGGAAACAACAGCTTAGGAACTAAGCGGCTCCAAGGCTACTGTCCGAAAGGACAGTAGCCTCACAAGCGGCATAAGGTGAAATTCGGCGGGGCACCCTTCGCTTCTAACGGCGGCTCTTCTCCCCAATAACTCTCGCCGCCCCATGTCATTCACCAAGCCTCTGGTTTGCTCCTTTTGAAATCTCAAATCTTCGATTTGTGAATTCCTTTTTCCGGACTCTGGCGCGGAATCTGTCTTCCCTCTGATTACGTTTCCGTAAAGCCCAGCCTTCCAATAATCAGATGGATTCCCCTATGGACGCCTCGGCAGTCTGACCCGACCCTACGCTGAGCGCCCGCGCTGCCGCAAAAAGGGTCTTTCCGTGTCCGTAAAACATCAAGCCGAATCTCCGCTGGAGGAAAGGCTCGCCAGCAAAGTGCGCGAGCGCGGCGAGGAAGAGCAGATCGAGCAGCGCTCACCCATCGGCGCTCACATTATCTATGAGGCGATTCGACGCGAAGGCGACGACGAACTGAGCCGCTCCTCTGCGGCTCTCGCTTGGTCCGGGCTCGCTGCCGGGCTTTCGATGGGGTTCTCGCTTCTTGCCGAAGCGCTTCTGGCGGCGCATTTACCACAAGCGGGCTGGCAGCCTCTGGTTTCAAAACTCGGCTATAGCATGGGTTTTCTGATCGTCATCCTCGGCAAACAGCAGCTCTTTACCGAAAATACGCTTACGGTAATTCTTCCGCTGCTGTTGCGAAAGAATGCCTCCACCGCGTTAAACGTGTTGCGCCTTTGGGGCGTGGTTCTTCTGTCTAATCTCGCAGGCACTTATATATTTTCACTTTGCTTCGCACGGATCGCCCTGTTTGATTCCCACATACAGCGAATGCTGTTTGAAGTCAGCCGCGAACGCCTCGACGCACCGTTTCACATTGTGCTCGTGCGTTCGATTTTCGCGGGATGGCTCATCGCGCTCATGGTGTGGCTGCTTCCCAGCGCCGAGGCAGCGCGCGTCAGTGTGATCATCATCGTCACTTGGCTCATCGGCATAGGCGGCTTCAATCATATTATTGCAGGCTCCAACAAAATGTTCTTTCTCGTAGCTTCCGGGGCGGAGTCCTGGGGCTGGTATTTCGTTCGCTTTTTCCTGCCCACTCTTCTGGGCAATATAATTGGCGGCGTGTCCCTCGTCGCTTTTCTCTCGCACGCTCAGGTTGTGGCTGGCGAAAAGGGCGGCCTGTAAATAGCGCCCGGTTCAACTCATCCGCCCGGCGTTCCGCAAAAACCGAAACAGTTTTATCGCGTTGTCATAGAATCCACTGCATGAAACCGAGTCTTGCTTGTGGATTGCTGCTTCTGCTGTTGGCTGCCACAGTCTTTTCGCAGAGCCAATCCAAGCGAACATCCGCAAAACCCCGCGCTAGAGCGTTTACCGTCGTGGAAGCATCGATTCCAGAAATGCAAGCCGCCATGCGAACCGGCCGCGTGACCTCGAAACAACTCGTCCTCGAATATCTGGTGCGCATAGCAACCTACGAAGACAAACTCCACGCCGCCATCACCGTTAACCCAAAAGCTCTGCAGGAGGCCGAGCAACTCGATCGCGAACGCGCTCGCGGCAAAATACGCGGGCCGCTCCATGGCATCCCGATCGCACTGAAAGACAATATCCACACCACGGATATGCCCACCACGGGCGGCGCCCTCGCCTTTGATGGCTTTGTACCGCCCTACGAAGCAACACTCACCACAAACCTGCGCAAAGCCGGAGCCGTCATTATCGCCAAGACGACCATGACCGAATTGGCCAACTGGGTCGCCGGCCCGCCTACGCCCATGCCCGGCAATTACAGCGCGCTTGGCGGCTACGGGATGAATCCCTATGATCCCAGGCGCGATCCGCGCGACTCCAGCTTTGACGGGCGTCCGGCGCTGCCCTCCGGCGGTTCGAGTTCCGGTGTCGGAACAGCGGCCAATCTTTGGGCTGCCAATGTCGGAACCGAAACCTCGGGCTCCATTTTGAATCCCGCGAACCAAAATATGCTGGTTGGTATCAAGCCCACTGTCGGCCGCATCAGCCGATACGGTGTCATTCCCATCACCGCCGATCAGGATACCCCCGGTCCTTTGGCCAAGAGCGTGACCGACGCCGCCATCCTTCTTGGATCTCTTGAGGGCTTCGCCCCCGACCCGAACGATCTGGCCACAACGGCCTGTAAGGCCCCCCCGAATCACGACTACACACGCTATCTCAAAACGTACGCGCTCAAGGGCGCGCGCATTGGTATTCCCCGCGCCTTTTACTACGACTCCGTAGCAGCACCCGGATCGATTTTTGCGCTCGGCGGTCTCAACCCGAACCAAACCATGCTCATGAACCAAGCCATCGACCTTCTGAGGAAGCTTGGCGCTACAATCGTGGACCCTGCAGATATCTCAAGCATCACTTCAAAAAACCCTGACGCAAATTTGTTGCTATGGGACATGTGCTCCGGCGATCAGAACGCTAAAGGAAAAGATGAGCACTGCTCGATCGTCCTCAAGTACGGTATGAAGCGCGACTTTAACAAATGGCTCGCAAGCCTCGGGCTCGCCGCGCCCGTTAAATCACTCACCGAACTCCGCCGCTTCAACCTCGCGCATCAAGCTGCCGGCGCAATTAAGTATGGCCAGTCTCAGCTCGATATCTCCGATGAAATCGATATTGATTCAGATCGTGCTCGCTACGAAGCCGATCGCGCAAAAGACGTCGCCTTGGCGGGGACCAATGGCATCGATGCCGCTATGAAACAGAACCATTTGGATGCGCTGCTGTTTCCCGGCGCATCTGGCGCCGCTATTGCTGCGAAACCAGGATATCCCACCGTGATCGTGCCTTTCGGCATGATTCCAAACGACCCGACACCCCCGTTTCCGTTCGGCTTCGATGCCAAACCGGCGCCTTACGGAGTAAGCTTCACCGGCACTGCGTGCAGCGAGCCGCGCCTCATCGCACTCGCGTATGCCTTCGAGCACGCCACCAAACGCCGCGCGCCTCCCCCTTCCTTCCCCTGAAAGTCGGACAAATGTGTAACAGGCCGTAGCTCGGATCGGGCCTGGTTTGTGGGACAGACCCGAGGCCTTACAGAAACCGGCACAGCCACTCCGGGCTGTGGCATCGCCCAATACATACGCTGTCGTGACTACACTCCTTCTAAATGGCGCAAAAAAAATAAAAATCGTCATCCCGAGGGAAATTCGCGCTCGTGTCCTCACGAGCGCGAATGACGAGGGATCTGCTTTTGTTTTTTTTAGAGAAAGCTCGGACGGTCGCGGCACGGTGGCATAGCCACTCCTGTTTGCGCCGCCGGTACTCTGCACTCACACCGTAGCACGACGTAAATACAAAATCGGCGTCAAAACACAAACTAAAGTTTCGCTTTAACTCGAGCGGGCCACCTGCGTCGTCCATGCGAAGTAGTCTTCGCCCAACTGAACCTCAAGCCAACCCTCCGCCGGAAGCAAATCTACCGGCAGACCGCCCTCCCATAATGCAATCACGATAAAAAACGAGTGCCCTTTCCCCAGGTGCAGTAGTTTCCGCGCGATAGAAAGTTCGAGAATCCGGTCCAGCGCTGCGACGACCATGTCCTGCGGGCCCCACAGACACGTATCCTTTGTCTCCACGTGCTGGCCACAGAGTTTTCCTTCACGAACGTGTAGCACAATCCGTACTTCTTCGTCGCCACGCAGCGTGATGCGAAACTCTCCGTCTTTGACCGCGGCGAGCGCGTTATCCACCAGATCGACGCGAACGAAAAATCGCTCGTTGCTGAATCCATACCGAAACTGCTGCAGCCAGTGCACGCGGCCATGCATAGAGCTATCCTGCCGGACCGGCGAATAGAGCGCCGCCCCCAGCCACTCGAAATAGGTCGATTCACGCCCATCCACCTGCACCTCCAGAAACGCCGCTGGTTGTTCAACGTGGGCTGGTGCCGGCCTCTGCTTGATCGGCTCGGCGAGTTCGTCGGGAGCCGCACAGCCCAGATTTTGATACGCCTCGCTCAGCAGTTGGCGGAAAAATGCGTCAAACTCCGCATCGTTTGCGGAGCTGTGTTCGGGACCAAACCACCAGCACCAATCGCTGCCTTCCGCCATGAGTAATGCCTCGAAGGCTGCGGCAAGTTTCTCCTCTGTCGGTGCGTTCGGGTCGGCCCGCTGCAGGCGCTCTCGTTGCTGCGCGTAGAATTCGCGGGCGCGGGCCAGCAATTCCCATGCCGTGACATCTTCCCTGTGACCGATCCACACATCGAAATTCGCATTGATCCAGGAACCCGCCGCGATTCCCTGCACCGTGGCGACTTCACGGGTTTCCCGTAGCGCTTCGCTCACGGTCAGGGCGCGAATCTCCGCGTCATCCTCTATCCGTGTATAAAATCGCCGCAGAAATTCGCGCCCATTACTCGGATAAAACTCCCAGGCATTTTCACCGTCCAGAATCAACGGCAAAGTCAACGGCCCACGCGAGTGCACCTGTTCCGCAACGATGCGAATCCGCCGGTACAGGTCGTCGGCTGCCGCGGCCGAGTCCATCCGGCTGTAAACAAATCCCACCAGGTCGGAAAGATAATGATCGCGAAAAATTCCCGTGATTTCGCGTTCGCCCATCTGGATGCGCAGCGGCGCGTACAGCCGATCGGCGTTCTCCGGAACCCCTTCTGGATTGCGCCCAAATCCAATGTTCAGCGTCCGCCCCAGCACCCCTTCGTCGCTTGCGAACCACCGGAACCCAAGCTCGGCCGCAATCGAAAGCGCCTCGTTCGAAACCGATCCTTCCGAAGGCCACAGCCCCACAGGCGGCGAGCCAAAAAGCCGTTCGTAATACCTCCTCGCGCGAAGCAACTGCTCGCGCGCATCTTCCGGATGTCGAAACGGCGGGCTCGGCAGTGGCGTACCCGGGTTGGCCTCTCGCGCCACGTCCGTATTGCAGAGCAGCGGCAGGATTGGATGATAAAACGGCGTGGTGGAGATTTCGATCTGCCCCGCATCCCGCGCCTTGCGGTATTCCGGCAAAACGCGTGCCAGAAGCTCCAGTTGCTTTGTGCGCAACATCTGCATGTCCGCTTCGCTGAAATCGCGCCCCTTCCTTGACAGCGCGCTCACCTGCGCATCGCTCCCCAAGTATTCTTCGTCCATCCACGCGAGTTGCGACAGCAGTTGCAAATCGCGCCAGTCGCGCAGCGCGAATGTGCGGATCGCCGCGTCCACATCGGCGGAATGGGCGCGATCATAAATCTCTTTGTAACGCGGCCAGCGGCTGATCAGGTGATCGACATTGGCTTGAAATCCCCGCAAAAGCAGTTCCGCTTTCTCCTCATCGCGGAGTTCCTCCGTTGGCGAAAATGCCAGCGCGAACCAGGGCTCATCAAATTTTCCGCTCGCGTATTCCTCCAGTTGCGCTCCCAGCGACGGCACCAGATTGAACGTCGCGTGCACCGCCGGAAATTCCTCGAGCACCCGCACCATGCCCCAGTAGTCCTTCAGTGCGTGCAGCCTGGTCCACGGCAGAATGTACCGGCGCGTCGCCGGATCGCGGTACTGCGGCTGGTGCATATGCCAAAGCAGCACGAGATGGATTCGCGTCATTCTCCCGGCACTCCCCATTGTCTTGCGCCGCGCGTGCTAAGATAGCCGTCTTCTCGATTGGTGGCGAGCGCGACTCGCTTTCCCGCTCTCGCTTTCGAGATCATGCGCATCATCGATCGCTACATCTTCCGCGAAGTTCTGCGCCACGCATCGCTCGGCCTGGCCGTCTTTACCTTCGTTATTTTCGTTCCGCAGCTGGTGCAGATCATGAACGTGGTCGCCCGCCACTCGGGCGATGCCCGTCAAATCGCGCTCCTCTTTCTCAGCGCCTTTCCACGTGTGCTCACTTTTAGTGTGCCCATCGGCGTGCTCGTGGGCGTGCTCATCGGCCTCGGGCGCATGTCCGCCGACAGCGAATTGATCGCTATGAATGCCGCCGGCATGGGGCTGAAGCGCATCCTCGTACCCGTCGGCGCGCTCGCCCTGCTCGCGACGGCCGTCACTCTATGCATGACGGTCTGGCTCGGCCCCATTTCCGTTCGCACGCTGCGCAATCTCGAAGAACGCCTGCGCGCCTCGCAAGTCTCCTTCGAGGTTCAGCCGCGCGTTTTCAACGAGCAGTTCCCTCACCTCGTGCTCTATGTGCAGGACATCTCGGCCGCCGCCATGAACTGGCATGGCGTATTCCTGGCTGAATCCGACGGGGGCGAGGTTTCACGCCTGACGCTGGCAGAGGACGCCATTGTAGTAGCCGACCGGGATCAGGGCAAGTTGCAGCTCTATATGCGTAGCGGCAGTGTCCACGAATCCCAGGCGCAAGGCCCCGAACACTATGGCCTTTCCGAATTCGGCGAACGCGATCAGGCGCTGAACGTGGGCGGCAACAGTACAGCGCAAGCGGCAGGCGTCGTCGATTCCGAACGGCCCCTTCGCCAGCTTCTCGCCGAAAGGGGATCGAACGCGCGGGAGTCGCGCGTCGAATTTCATCGTCGCTTCGCCTTTCCCGCGGCCTGCCTCGTCTTTGCTTTTGTCGCACTGCCCGTCGGCTCCCGCCCGCGCCGCGGAGGCCGCTCGGCGGGATTCATCCTGGCCGTCGCGCTGGTTTGCGCCTATTACATCGTATTCGTTTTTTGCGCCTCATTGGCTCGCGACGGCTCGCTGCCTGCATGGCTCGGCATCTGGACGGCGAATATCCTCATGGCCGTGGCTGGGTTTGCACTCCTGCCATCGGTGGAACACCTCGGCGGCGACTCCTGGCTGGACGCAACCATCACACGGATCCGCGACTGGTGGCGCGAGCGAAAAGTTAAAGCACAACATGAATCCCTCGCCCGCACCGCCGATTTCTCCGCCGCAGCCCAGAGCGCCACCCGCGCTCGCTTTGTCGGCTCGTTTCCCCAGGTCATCGACTACTATCTGCTCCGAAATTTCCTGCTCTACTTCCTCCTGCTCATCGTCGGCTTCGTTCTGCTCTTCGAAATCTTCACCTTTTTCGATCTCCTCGACGATATCTCCCAGCACCGCGCGACTTGGATGCAGGTCCTCAACTATTTTCGATACTTCACGTACTACTTGATCTATCAGCTTTCGCCTCTGGCCTGCTTGGTTTCCATACTGATCACCCTCGGCGTCATGACCAAAAATAACGAACTGGTCGCCTTCAAAGCCGCCGGCATCAGCCTGTACCGCGTCGCCCTTCCTTTGCTCTTGGCCGGCGCAATTATGACTGTGGGGCTTGTCGCCCTGGATGAAACGTATTTGCCTTATGCCAATCAGCGCGCCGAAATGCTGCACAGTCTCATCAAGGGACTTCCACCCTCCACCTATTACGAGCCTCAGCATCGCTGGATGTTCGGCGACAACTCCAAAATCTACAATTACCAGCTCTTCGATTCCGATCATGCCCTCTTCGGCGGTCTCAGCGTCTTCGAACTCGACCCACAAAATTTTTCTCTGCGCCGCCGTGTCTATGCCGCGCGCGCTTCCTGGGAAGCGCAGCAACACGCCTGGATCCTCGAATCCGGGTGGATCCGCGACTTTCAGCAGGGCAAGATCTCCCGTTATGCCGAATTCCAGGTTATGGAGCTCCCCGAACTCGACGAGCCCCCTGCCTATTTCACTCGCGAACTGCGCCAGAGCTCTGAAATGGATTGGTGGGAACTAAGCGACTACATCAGTCGTTTGCGCCGCTCCGGATTTGACGTGGCGCGATTCACTGTGCAGTTGCACAAGAAGCTCACCTTCCCGCTGATCGCCCCCATCGTCATCATGCTCGCGATCCCATTTTCTATCCTCGTCGGAAGCCGTGGCGCCGTGGGAGGCCTGGCCCTTGGCGTGGGTCTCGCTGTCGTCTATTGGGCGACTGCGGCGCTTTTCGAAGCTCTCGGTGGCGTTGGCCAGCTTCCTCCGATCCTCGCAGCATGGTCCCCCGACTTCATCTTCTTTTTCTGCGGCCTCTATTTCTTCCTCCGAATGCCCACGTAGTCGTACGGTTCGAACGCCTCGATTAATGGCACAGGCGTCTCCCCAGGAAGCTCGCTATTCCGAAAGCCGTTCGCGCACCTAAGGTGGCAGCTCGGGTCGGGCCCGATTTGTCGGTCAGACCCGAGGTCTTTCCGTCACGCGTGGAGCAGACCTGCGGCCTTCGCGATCCGGCATTTCACTCCTTCGCGCATAATCGTTAAAGTGAATTCTGAGAGCCTGTCGGCGCAACGACCACTTGTCACGCAAAACTTGAAAATTACGATCAATGCGGGCCGAGCAATAGTATCCACAAAAACGTTGAGAGCACTTGAGAACTCGTCCGACCGTCAACTGCTCGTAACATGCTGCTCAAGAACTCGTCGGCACGTCGACGACTGATCGAGCATTACCTTAATTTGCTACGAAATTTATTCGAATCTTCAAAAATTCAAAAATGCCAGAGCCTGTCATTACGAGGAGCGCCGGCCACGGCCTTCACCGTGCGCGGTCTTTCCGCGTTGGACGGCGCGACGAGGAATCTGTAGTTTTGCCTTCGGAAATGCCAATCATTCAAGTGGCTCATGAGAGCCCGTCGGCGCGGCGACCGTTTACAATGAAATACTTGAAATCGCAGGCCATCCCTTGCGCGTTGCCAAATATTGAGAACTAGTTGAGGACTTGTCGACCCGTCGACGGCTCATCGAGAATCAACTTTAATCTGCAGCAAAATTCAAGCATTTTCGCAATTCCACCGGCTAACCGAGGTTCCATTCCAAAGAGCCATCGCACACTTTCTTTAACACGCGCTCTTGCGCATGTCACACTCCTGGGGTGGCTGTTTCTCGCTCTGCTCTCCTCAATGAAAGCCCGAAAGCAGATCCCTCGCTCCACAACGTTCGCTCGGGATGACGATGCCGGTCACATCGTCACTTCTCCACGGTCACGATCTCCGAAAAATCCGCAATCGTCGAAAACTCTCGCAGCAACTCCGCCAGCAGTGTCAATCGATTCCGCCGAATCTCTTCCTGCTCCGCCATCACCAGCACGCGGTCAAAAAATTCATCCACCTCAGGCCGTAGCTTCGCAATTCCCTGCAGCGCGTCCTTGTATCCACGCGCCTTCTTGTGCCGCTCGGCTTCTTGCGCGGCCCGCGCAGCCGCGGCGTGCAGCCTTCGTTCCGCCTCCTCTTGAAATAACTCTGGCCGCACAGCCGGAAAGCGCCACGTCTTCTCGCTTCCCGCCTTCTCCAGAATCTTGCGAATTCGCTTGAACGACACCGCCAGCGGCTCAAAATTTTTCGTCTTGCGAATCTCCCGCACCGCCGCGATGCGGTCGCGTGCATCTACCAGGTCGTCCGCGCCCGCCGCGATCACCGCATTGATCTCATCGTACGCAAACCCCTCGCGCTCTGTGAAAACGTATCGAGCGCGATCAACCAGGAAATCAAAAACGGATTTCTCAACTTCAGGTGGTACTTTAATTTTTTGGGCATACTCAAACAGCCCCCGCGCCCCGGCAGAAATCGTTTCCACGAGCGAAACCGGCAGCTTGCGTTCAAGGATTATTTTGACAATACCCAAACCAGCGCGCCGCAAACCGAAAGGATCACTTGAACCAGTGGGTGCGAGCCCCACGGCAAAGCAGCCGATCAGCGTGTCGAGCTTATCTGCGATCGAAACTGTCGCGCCCGTAAGATTTCGCGGCGTCGGCTCATCCATGCCAGTAGGACGGTAGTGGTCGTACACCGCCCAATAGACCTCTTCAGGTTCTCCTTGAGCTTTTGCGTAGAGCCCGCCAACAATCCCTTGCAGTTCCGTGAACTCGCGCACCATATCCGTGACGAGATCGCACTTAGCCAACTCCGCGGCTCGGTCGGCAGCTGCCATGCGCGCCTCGTGAATTCCTCGGGCAAACCATTGCTCGGCGAGCCACCGCGACAGCGCACGGATACGCTCCACCTTGTCGCCGTAGGAGCCAAGCTTCGCCTGAAACGTGACGCTTGCCAGCTTCGGCAGATAGTCGGCGAGCCGACATTTCTGATCGATTTCCCAGAAAAATTTCGCGTCCGCAAACCGAGCCCGCAACACGCGTTCGTGCCCCGCCCGCACCAATCCCTTCACATCGCGCTCCAGATTGATCACCGCCAGAAAATGCGGCGCCAATTCCCCGTTACGCCGCCGCACCGCAAAATATTTCTGGTGATCGCGCATCACCGTGATCAGAATTTCGTCCGGCAGTTCCAGATAGGCCGCATCGAAGCTTCCCAGAATCGCCGACGGATATTCGTTCAAATAGACGACCAGTTCCGAAAGCGCGGCATCCTCATTGACGCGAAGCCCCTTCCCCGTCGCCAGTTTCTCCAGTTCCCGCTCCACTCTCTCTCGGCGATCCTCGGGCCGTGCCAGTACATAATTTCTTTCGAGTTTCGCCACGTAATCGTCGTACCCGCTCACAGCGATCGATGATTTCCCCAGGAACCGGTGCCCTGATGTGGCGTTCCCAGCCGTCACCCCGGCAATTTCAAACTGCAGCGCGCGGCCGCCCAATAGCCCCACTACCCAGCGAATCGGCCGAATGAATCGCAGCCCTGCCGCACCAGTCCAGTACATCGTTTTCGGCCAGGGAATCTCCGCAATCGCGCGCGGAATAACTTCCCCGAGCCGTTCAGCCGCGGCCCGTCCTGTAATCAGTTGCTCGACCGCCACGTACTCGCCGCGGGGTGTGCTGACGGTGAATAGCTTCTCGACACCCACGCCATACTTCGCCGCAAATCCCTCAGCCACCCGCGTCGCCGCTCCCTGACCGTCAAAAGCTGCGGACTTCGGCGGTCCTACGACTTCCTTACGGATGTCTTCCTGCTTCAGCCGTACTCGCGGGCACGTTGCTACCAGTCGCCGCGGCGCGCCAAACGTTGAGACCTCCGCTCCGTCGAGAATTTTTTCGAGCGTCAAATATTTGTTAAGTATTACTTGAAGCTCTTTGGCCGCTCCCGCGATCATTCCCGCAGGAATCTCTTCGCAGCCTACCTCCAGGAACAATTCCGCGAACCCCGCCTTCGCTTGTTCCTTATTCGCTGCTTCTCTTAAATACCTCCCCGTCTTCCTCGCCGAAGCTGATTTGGCGCTCATGCCGTCACCTCGGCTTGCTTCTCCTGCTCCTCGCTCGACGCGGAAGCAGACGCCGGCGCACGCTGCGCCAGATAAGCTTTGGCAATGCGGATAGCGATCTGCCGCACCCGCCCGATCAGCGTGGCGCGCTCCGTTACGGATATCACTCCCCGCGAATCGAGCACGTTAAATAGGTGAGAGCACTTCAGACATTGATCATAAGCGGCCAATATAGGAAACCGCCGCTTCCCTTCCGCATCGCTCTGCTTAAATGCCTCAAGTAACTCATTAGCTTCACGCTCGTGCAAATCGAAAAGCTTCCGCGTGGTTTCCGGCGCCGCGTAATCGAAGCTGTAGGCTGAGAACTGTTGCTCCTCTACCAACCGCACTTCCCCATACTTGCGGTCCCGCGACCACCGCAAATCGAAAACATTATCCACGTTCTGGAGGTACGCTGCGATGCGATCGAGGCCATACGTCAGTTCCACTGAAACAGGATCCAGATCGATGCCCCCGCATTGCTGGAAATACGTGAACTGTGTGATCTCCAGGCCATCGAGTAATACTTGCCACCCGATTCCCCACGCGCCGAGCGTGGGCGATTCCCAGTTATCCTCTTCGAAGCGGATATCGTGTTCCGCTAGCTTGATGCCGATAGCGCGAATACTCTCGAGATAAATGTTCTGAATATCCGCCGGCGGAGGTTTAAGTATTACTTGAAGCTGAAAATGTTTGTAAAGCCGGTTCGGATTCTCCCCGTAGCGCCCGTCCGCTGGGCGTCGGCTCGGCTGGACATAAGCAACGCGGTATGGTTCCGGACCGAGCACTCGCAGGAAGGTTTCCGGATGCATGGTTCCAGCCCCCACCTCCACGTCATACGGTTGCTGGATCACGCAGTCACGGTCGGCCCAGAATTTCTGAAGCTGAAGGATAAGATCCTGGAACGTCGGGCCGGCCAGCTTCACCGACTTTTGTTTGTCATGTTTTACTTTAGATTTCATATTTGCCTTACGCCTCGGTCGACCTCATCTACGCCGTAAGCCAACCAGACGTTCCCGACCCGAGCAACTCCGGCCAACTCCGCACATGTCGCTTGCCATATAAGTTCGTGTCCCCAAAAAAATCGTCGTCCCGAGCATAGCCTCGCGCGTTTGCATTTCCGGCGCGCGAGCGCCTCGCGAGGCGAAGCGACAGATGTGCAGTTCGCGTTCCCTGGCGATGAAAAAAGTTCAAGCATTACTTTGCCTCACGTAAGCGGTTCCTGCGACTCGGCAAGCATTTTACGAGTTTGCAGCTTCTTCTCGATGTGCCCCTCGATCAGGTTCAGCATGTGATCCTTTAGTTCATCCAAGGCGGTCGACGGTATTTCTGTTTTCGTCAACTGCTCTAGTTTCTCCGTACTCATCCTCTGCGCCAATTGAAGTACTTCTTGAGATATTGTCCGCTGCCCCTGAAGGGCGCACTTTGAGCAAAATAATCCGCTCCTTGCCATTGAAGCGCGCAAACTCAGCACGGCGCCGCAGCGCGAGCAGCGATCGAGGGCCGGCATCCAGCCGCCCAGCCGCACGGTCCAGAACGCAAAGTATGCCAATACCAGCGGCAACTTCATCCCTGCTTTGATCGCTCGCGCGATCAGCAGCAGCAGGCGAAAGTTTGCCTCCGCCACTTCGTGCTCGCCAAGCACCGCCTCCGTCACTTCGCTCATCAGCCCAAGGGCAATTGCCACGGAGTAATCGCGCTGCACATCGAGGAACGATTCGATCAGTTCGCACTGGTTGATGCGCACCAGTTCCCTGGTTTCACGCTCGTAAAACCACATGCGCACGTACGAAAAAAGCTCCAGCGTCGAACCGAAGCGGCTCTTCGGCCTGCGAGCGCCGCTGGCCACCCCTCGCATGCGTCCTTCTGTACGGCTGAGAAAGCTCACCAGCCGGTCGGCTTCGCCGAGGGGAAAGCTGCGGAGAATCAGCGCTTCGGATTCAAGAACCGGCATCGGCATGTCGGCGCGCCGACCAGCCAATTGCCGTCGCCTCGCGCCGCACAACGCAAGTGAATGTAATTATCATAGCCCACCAACCCATGCAACGCCGCAACACGCGAGCGCACCAACTCCGATTTTAGCTCTCGCACAGAACCCTTCGAGGCAAGCTGGCGACCGTGCCCCCAAAATGTCCCGGACCAGAAATGCGCCGATTGACAATGCTGGACTCCCGTCATTTTGATTTTCCTTTTCCCCTCGCCCTTCACCCTATGGCGTGACAGCCTTGGCGAGCGCCTTGCAAATCTTCACCAATCGCTTACAGTCTTTTCGCTCATGCCTCGACGCAAAAACCGCGCTCGCCGAACTCGCGCGCCACGCCCCGCGGCTCTCGCCAACTCGCGGCGCACTGGCGCCCGCTCGCGCTCTGCAACCGCTCCCGCCGATATCGTCTCCATCGGCCTCAATGCCACCGACACATTGATCCGTGTGCCCTGCTTCCCGGCATTCGACTCCAAGACGAAGGTCCTCTCCTCCTGTGTGCTCCCCGGTGGACAGGCTGCTACCGCAGCCGTCGCCTGCCATCGCTGGGGACTGCACAGCCGTTACGTCGGCAAAATCGGTGATGATCCCGCCGGCCGTTTGCAGCGCGAACAGTTCGCCCGAGAAGGAATCGAGACCCGCCTCATTGAAGTCCCGGATTGCGCGAGCCAGCTTGCCTTCATCATCGTCGATCAGAAAACCGGCGAGCGCACCATCCTCTGGCAGCGCGATGACCGGCTCGACCTCCGCCCTGAAGAATTACCGCAGCAATGGATCCGTGCCGCGCGTCTCGTTCACGTAGATGGACATCCTTGCGCGCCGGCTATTGCCGCAGCACGCTGGGCCCGCCAAGCCGGCGCCGCCGTCACGGCCGACCTCGATAATCTCTATCCAGGAATTGAAGAATTACTTGAACATGTAGATTTCATGATCAGCTCCCGCGAATTCCCCGGGCGCCTCCTCGGCATCGCGGATCTGCTCGAATCACTCCCGGAAATTTCCCGGCGCTTTGGCTGTCGCGTCGCCGGTGCTACGCTCGGACGCCACGGCGTCCTCGCCTGGGACGGTACCCAATTTCACTACTGCCCCGCCTTCCGCGTCGAGGCTGTCGACACCACAGGTGCAGGGGACATATTCCATGCCGGCTTCGCCTATGCACTCCTGCGTGGCGATCCACTTCCAGTAATACTTGAATTTGCCTGCGCCGCGGCCGGATTGAACTGCACCGCGCTCGGCGCGCGCGGCGGCATCCGCTCCGTGCCCGAAATCGAACGATTGTGCCGCAAAGGTCCGCGCCATGAGTGCCTTTTCGAAAATAATGAACTTCAGGCGGGCGCTGCGCGTGCCGCCAAGCGCAACATAAGTCACGCCTCACGCGACAGCAACATAAGTCATATCTCAGGTAAAGAATGAGCTCTAAATGATCCCCCTGCGCAGCGAAATCAAGCGCCACTCCTTCCCGCTCATCAATATTCTCTTGATCCTGGCGAACATCGCCGTCTTCATTTACCAATTATCGCTGCCGCCTCGCGCCGGCGAATTGCTCGTTCAGCAGTTCGGCCTTGTGCCGCTCCGCGCCGAACGCGCCCTGGCCCATCCCGGCCCCCAACTCGGCCCCGCGTTCCTGCCGCTTGTGACCAGCATGTTCCTCCATGGAGGCTTTCTCCACATTCTTGGCAACATGCTTTTTCTGTGGGTCTTTGGCGGCAACGTCGAAGACCGCCTTGGCCACCTTAAATATCTTGGGTTTTACTTTATATGCGGTATTGGCGCCGGCATGGCTCAGCTCTTAGTCAGTTGGGGCTCGCGCCTCCCTTCGATAGGTGCGAGCGGCGCCATCTCCGGAGTCATGGGAGCCTACATCGTTCTCTACCCCGGCGGACGCATCCTCATGCTCATCCCGCTGCTCTTCTTTTTCTTTACGGTTAGGATTCCCGCGTTGATCGTGCTCGGCTATTGGTTCGTGATTCAGTTTCTGAGTGGACTCAGCACCATCGGTCAGATCAATCAGGGCGGCGTCGCCTGGTGGGCGCACATCGGCGGCTTCATTTTGGGAATGTTTCTAGTGTGGGGGCTCCGCCAGCAGAAACGTCAGTACGGCTTCTGGTCCCCCACCGGCTAATCGAGAGTCAACGCTACCCTGATATCACATCTGGCAATCAGCACTACCGCCAACGTTGTCATCACGAGGAAATTCGCGCTCATGTCCTCAGGAGCGCGAATGACGAGGGATCTGATTTTGTATTCTCTGGTGCACGGCATCGCGTTCGAGGAGCTTTGTGGCCCAAGGCACGTCCTTTCGGGTGCCACCCCTCGTGGGTGGGTCTGGTAGCAACCGCGGAAGACCAGCGCTAAAGTTTTGCCTCGTTCACATACTGCAGCAGCCAATCCCCCACCTCCCGCGTAGTCTTCGCTCCCCCAATGTCGCGCGTCCTTTGCCCCGACCGTACCGCCGAGCGCACCGCACCCCGCAACAGGTCGCCCAAATCCTCCCAGCCGACATGATCGCAAAGCATCGCCGCAGCCAGCACCGCGCCCATGGGGTTAGCGATGCCCTTCCCCGCGATGTTTGGCGCCGAACCATGCACCGGCTCGAAAAGCGACACGCGCCCGGGATGAATATTCCCGGACGGCGCGATGCCCAGTCCGCCCGCGAGTTGCGCCGCGAGGTCGCTGGCAATATCGCCAAACAGATTGCACGTGACGATCACCCGGAACTGGCTCGGATCGCGCACCATCTCCGCCGCAAGCGTGTCGATATAAAGATGTCGTGCCTCGATCTCCGGAAATTCGCGCTGCACTTCGGCAAAAACGCGCTGCCACAACTCGTGCCCAAACGTGAGCGCATTCGACTTGTCGCTCATCAGCACTTTGCCGAGTTTGCGCGCGCGGGCATATTGAAATGCATGGCGAATAATGCGCTCCACGCCGCGCCGCGTGTTGATGTCTTCCTGGATGGCGATCTCTTCGGGATCGCCGCGCCGGAATTGCCCGCCCGCGCCGGCGTACAGCCCCTCGGTGTTCTCGCGAAAAATAATGAAGCCAATATCCTGCTCGCGCCGCTCCCGTAGCGGCGTCAGCGAAGCGTCCAGCAACTCCACCGGCCGCGCATTCACGTAAAGGTCAAGCTTGGCGCGCAGCCCCAGCAGAATATCCGCGGCGTGCCGGTTCGAAGGCACGCGCGGATCGCCGACCGCGCCGAAAAGAATGGCGTCGAATTCGCGCTCGAACATCTCCTCCGCGCCCGCCGGAAGCGTTGTGCCGTCGCGCAAAAAGCGGTCCGCGCCCCAATCGAACTCGACAAATTCCCCTTCTCGATTGGCTCGTGCGATTGCCGCCGTGAGAATCCTCACGGCCTCCGGCACGACTTCCTTGCCGATTCCGTCGCCCGGAATCACCGCGATTCGCTTGATGATGCGTTGAGCAGTGGCGGAAGTGTTCACCAGATTGGCGCGCGCACAAATGACGCGCCCGAGCCTATAGCATGCGCGGGAAAAGGGTCAACTCGCCTGTTGCCGCGCCCTTTCGCTAATTCGCATGAGAATCCCAACGTATTTGCCGCCAGAGCAATTCGTCGCCACCGAATTCGGCATCGCACCGCAAAAGAACACCGCGTTTGGCAAACGTCCGCGCCGAAAACGGAAAATCCGCATTTTCACTTCAAATTCTGGCTGGAAAAATTCTTACGAGGAACTGCCGGTATGCGCGACTTTGCCGCGGCACTCGTCGCAATAGCCGCCAATCTCCACGCGCGCCACGGTGATGCCGATCCCTGTGTCGCGCTCGACTTGCCGCTTCAATTGTTCGAAAAGCTCGCTCTCCACTTCACGAACCTTCCCGCACCGCAGGCACGCCACGTGAATGTGATCCCGCGGCCCGTGGCTCTCGTAGTAATGGCGATGCCCGTGGATGTGCAGCAGGTCGAGTTCGTCCAGCAACCCGTGGCTCTTCAGCATTTCGAGCGTGCGATAGACGGTCACGCGGTGCACCCGCGGATCGATCTTCTGCGCGCGTTCGAGAATCGAATCCGCCGTCAAGTGCTGTTCAGCCTGATCCATGATGTCGAGCAAAACTTTGCGCTGACGCGTCAGCCGCACTCCGCGACGCGCGAGCGCGGTGCGCAATTTGCCCGGTTCGGCGTAAACGTTCAGCCGTTCTCCCGAAGAGACGCGGCGATGGTCGTCTTCCCGGGCGCGCGGCGCGGCGCTCGCCGGCTCCAATGCCTGCCGCCTGCCCGGGTCCGCGGCATGCGCGGTTTTTGCGTATGCGGGAGCCGAACCGGCCTGGTGCCTTTGACTTGTCCGTGCCATAACGATCAGTGGCTGGGGAAAAGCCGGAGCACGTCGTTATACATCACGATGAGGAAGACCAGCAGAAGAAAAACCATGCCCACGGTCACGAACCGTTCCTTGATTTTCAAGCTGAGGTCGTGACGCAGCATTCCTTCTATGCCCAGCATCAGAATGTGTCCGCCATCAAGAATGGGAATTGGCAGAAGGTTCAAAATCGCGAGGTTGAGACTCACCAGCGCCATCAGGCTGATGAGATCGCCGAATCCCCTCTTTGCCGCGCGGCTCGATTCCTGAACGATTCCCAGCGGGCCCTGCACCTGCTTCAAAGAAACTTTGCCTGCAAAGAGTTCGCCCACCAGATAGACCAGCTTATCCGCAAGCACGATGTGGAATTGTGTCGCCTTCACCAAGGCCTGCGGCGCTCCATATTTGCGCGGCGAAGTGACGAACCGGAAGGTGATCCCGATCTGCCATCGCGGCATCCCGTCGCCCGGGTCACCCCACGTGGGCCGCAACTCCACCTTCATGGGCTGCCCGTTCCGCAAAATGTCCAGCGTCATGGGATTGCCGCCGCTTTGCTGCACTACTTCCGAAAATTGCGACGGCGCGTCAAGGTGCTGCCCATTCGCCGCGACAATTTCGTCGCCCTCTTTCAGGCCGGCGTGTTCGGCCGGCATGCCGCGCGCGAGCGATCCCACCACCACTGGCTCCGCTGGATATCCCACGACCGCGAACGGTTGCGGCTGGCTTTCGACGCTCGTGGTTAGCAGGTGGTCGTCACGCTCGATCGTGACCGGCTCGGAATGCCCCGGAGCCGATAGCGCCAGCTCCAACGCCACCCGATCCCAGGTTGGGTTCTTCACTCCGCCGAATGCCACAATGTGATCACCGGCCCGGATACCCGCTTTCTGCGCCGGCGAATCCTTCACTACTCCAGCGACAACGACCGGCTTCTCGGCGTACGAAGGCTGTTCGCCGCCATGGATAAAAAGCGCCGCCGTAAGGACGACGGCCATCAGAAAATTCGTGGTCGGCCCTGCCAGCGCGATCAGCACGCGCTGCCAGCGTGGCTTCGATAGAAATTCGTCAGGATCGCCTTTGCGTTCTTCGGCAGGATTATCCCCGGCCATGCGCACGTAACCGCCGAGCGGAAGCGCGCTCAGCCGGTAGTCGGTCGGCCCGCGCTTCACGCCAAAAAGGCGCGGCCCGAACCCGATCGAAAATACCTCCACCCGCACGCCAAACAGCCGGGCGAGCACAAAATGGCCCCATTCGTGGACCAGCACCATCACGCCCAGCCCGATTGCGACCGCTATGATTCCCGTCAGCACAGCAAAAGCATCCTCAATTCGACTTATTGTACCCGATGAATCTCCGCATCGCCCACGTCCGCCTTTTCCGCACATTCGATGTGCGACTCAATCTCCTGGCGCGCCAGCCGCCGCGCTTCGCGGTCAGCCGCAAGCACATCGTCAATCGAGTTCAGGTCCACTCTCGGCATGCGGTCCAGAACCGCTTCGATCACGCGAGCAATTCCCGAGAACGGCAGCCTCCGCTCCAGAAAGGCCTCCACCGCCACCTCATCAGCCGCATTCAACGCGCAGGTCTGAGCGCCGCCCTCTTCCAGCGCCCGGCGCGCCAGCCGCAGGCACGGAAACTTTCGCGCTGGCACCTTCTCGAAATCCAGCCGCCGCAATCCGCCCCAATCCAACTCCACTCCATTGGAGGCGTCCCGCTCGGGATAGGTTAGCGCATAACGGATGGGCATGCGCATATCCGTCGGGCCCAGTTGTGCCAGAATCGAACCGTCCACGTATTCCACCATGGAATGAATCGTGGACTGCGGATGAATCACCACCTCGATTCGTTCCGGCTCGATGTCAAACAGCCAGCGCGCCTCGATTACTTCGAACCCCTTATTGACCAGTGTCGCGGAATCGATCGTGATGCGCCTGCCCATGCGCCAGTTTGGGTGCGCCAACGCCTGCTCCGGCGTAGCCTGCGCCATTTGCGCTATCGGCGTTCGCCGGAAGGGCCCCCCCGAAGCCGTCAGCACCAGCCGCTTCACCTCCGACGCTCGCCCCGCGCGCAAACATTGGTGAATGGCATTGTGCTCGCTGTCGACCGGCAAAAGCTCGGTCCCTTTGGCTTTCGCCGCCGCCATCACCAGAGCGCCCGCCGCCACCAGCACTTCCTTGTTCGAAAGGGCCACGCGCTTCCCGGTTTGCACGGCCGCATAGGTCGCTTCCAGCCCGACAACGCCGACCGCGGCGGAGACAACAATCTCCGCATCGGGATGAGTGCCCACGCTCAGCAGACCTTCTTGGCCGTGCTGAATCTCCGGCAATGATGCAGAACCCTTCGCAGCACCCAGCCGCTCCCGCAACTCTGCCGCTTTCGCCCCATCGCTTACCGAAACCAATTGCGGCCGATGGCGCGCAATCTGGCCGGCCAATTCCTCGAGGTTCGAACCGGCCGCCAGGGCCACCACCGCAAGCCGCTCCGGCATCGACTCCACCACCTGCAGCGTCTGCCGCCCAATCGATCCCGTCGATCCAAGTATGGCGATTGCTTTCATAAACGCCGGTCGGTGATTCCCATCCCGTGAAGAGTCTCTGGGCGCTTCCGCTTCAGGCCTGTTGTAGCCGAGGGCCGCCCCGGCGATTTTGTTCGGGGCCCTGGGGAATTTCGCTGCGGCTATCTAGCCGCGGTCCTTCTTGCCGTCATCCCGAGGAAGTTTGCCTCATTCCTGATGAGGCAAACGAGCAGCGATCTGCTTTGGGCCCTGGCCGCATCGCATGGAACTCGCCCGCCAACGCCCGGACCGTTTCTATTTGCCCGTCACAGCCGCGTCCCCGCCACAAACCGAAAATAGTACCAAACCACTGGCATGGCCAGGATCAAAGCATCAATGCGGTCGAGTATGCCACCATGGCCGGGCAATAGCGTGCCTGAATCCTTTACCCCGGCCGCGCGCTTGTATGACGACTTCAGCAGGTCCCCACTCTGTCCCGCGACGTTTGCCAGGCAAGCCATGACGACGGCCTCAAATGCATTCAGCCCAAGCCATCCGAAAAATGCGATTGCCACGATGATTGATCCGAGCAGGTTCGCCGCCGCGCCCTCCCATGTTTTTTTAGGACTCAACTGCGGCGCCATGGGCCTGCGCCCGAATGATCGGCCTACAAAATACGCCAGCGTGTCTCCCACCCAGACCAGTACCAACGCAAACAGCAGCAGCTTCGGCCCGATGATGGGCACGGCATCAATTCGCACTACCGCGCTGAAAGGCAATGCGATGAATACGAGCCCTGCCGCGCTGATGCCCATGTCTCCAAGCGCGTCGGCCAGGGGTCGTTTTGAACCGAAAACAGCAACCGCGCAGCCGATCACAAAAACAAAAAGGACGAACTCCAGCGGCAGGCGGTAGATTGCAGGCGGACGCGTTTGAAAGATGTCCGTCATGACCACGCCCCGGCGAACGATCGAGGGTTCAATTGCGCTCGCGGCCCACTGCTGCAGAAAAATCCCTGCTGCGCAAACGCATGTCCACACCCCATACGCGCGGAGATTCAACCGCTCCCCCAGGGCGAAAAATTCCAGCATCGCAAGCAGCGCAATAAGCGCTGCAAGTGCTGCCACAAGCGCTGTTGGACCCCACAACACCACCGCCACGACAACGGGAATCAGCACCGCCGCGGTCACCACACGCGCGGCAGTTCCCGACCGCACGCTCGAATTCACCGAATTGGAAATCGTGCCTCGGATCTGTTTTCCCGGCTTGATTCGCTGAAGTCCGTGATCATCGTGACCATCTTCACGCAGTGGAGTGTATGGCAGAACTCCCTCGCTGTCACCCGCGGGCATTTGCCTGTAATCTTCGTCGTGCAACCGTGGGCACGCGCCACCATCCGCACACGGTACCACCAACCGTGTCATCCCGAGAAAATTTGCCCCGATGCCTTCACCATCAACGTTGGCATCACCAGGAAATTCGCGCTCATCTCCTCATGAGCGCGAATGACGAGGGATCTGCAGTTGCGGTTTTTCGGCGCCGTGCGATTCACTCACGCTGAAGAGCGGGAATTTCCGGCCGTTCTGTACTCAGGCCGCCATACCGCCGTTCGCGCTTTTGATAATCCGCGAGCGCAGCGTAAAGTTCAGTGCGGCGAAAATCAGGCCAGAGTGTTTCCGTTACATAAATCTCCGCATAGGCGATCTGCCAAAGCAGGAAGTTGCTGATGCGCAGCTCGCCGCTGGTGCGGATCAGCAAATCAGGATCAGGCAGCCCGGCGGTGTAAAGGTTTTCGCCGATAATTTCTTCATCGATTCGAAAATTCGCCAGCGCGCCATTGCCGCTGGCCGCTTTCTCGCGGACCCGGTCGAGGATCGCATTGAACGCGTCCACCAGTTCCGCGCGTCCGCCGTAGTTGAGCGCTACGGTCAGCACCATGCCGCTATTCTGAGCGGTCAATGCCACGCCTTTCGCCAGGTCGGTTTGCACTTCTTCCGGCAACTGCTCGGTGCGCCCGATGACCTGCAGCCGGATATTATTCCGGTGAATGACCGGAAGCTCCTTGCGCAGATATTGCCGCAAAAGCCGCATCAGAAAATCGATCTCCGCTTTCGGCCGGCGCCAGTTTTCCATGGAAAACGCGTAAAGCGTCAGCGCGGGAATGTGCAGATACGCGCAGGTTTCGATTATCACGCGTGCGGAATCTACTCCCGCGCGATGACCGGCTGCACGCGGCAGGTGACGCCGCTGCGCCCACCGTCCGTTGCCGTCCATGATGATGGCGATATGTTTCGGTAGCCGCTGCGCGTCAAGTCGTTCGATCAGCTCCGCCTCTTCGCGGCTGGCGGGTTCAAGTGATCTCGGTGATTGCACTTTGTTCTTCCGATGTCGGCCGGGAGGAATCCCCGGCCAGGCGCAAAATCCAAAGACAACGCGCCGGCTCCTTTACATCGCAAAGCTAACACACTGCCCTATAGCGCGCAACGCCGCCCTGTATCAGGCGTTCATCTCGATCCTGGCCGTGTTCATCCGCTCCTTCGAACGCACCGTTCCAGCAGTGCCCACCACGTCACTAAGCGGAAATTCGTGGTTAATCAGCCGCAAACCACAAGGCGGTCATCCCGAGGGCAGATTTCCCGCATGTCCCGTGCGTGGCAAGAAACCGGGGATCTGCTTCTAGGTGTCGGCCTACCTACGTCGTCTTCTGAGGATGTAAAGATTTTGTAGCCCAGGGCGCGCATAAACTCTTGCGGCGCTCCTGTTTACCTATAGCCCGCCGGTTGCCGCCGAAGGATGGAACAGGCCGAAATAGATCAGGACCAGTGTCAGCGCGATCATCGCCCCGCTGGTCACCCACGCGATCACGTTGAATGTCGGGCTATTGACGTGATCGCCCATCAGTTCACGACGATTGATGAGCAAAATCATGAAGATCAACACAATCGGCAGCCAGATGCCGTTTGCCACCTGCGAGAGCACCAGAATCCGCCATAGTGGCGCTCGGGGAATCAGAATCAATCCCCCGCCCACGACAATCAGGATCGTGTACAGCCAGTAAAAAATCGGCGCTTCTTTGAACTTGCGATCGATCCCCGCCTCGAAGCCCAGTCCTTCACAGATCACGTGCGCGGTCGAGAGCGGCAATATCGACGCCGCGAAAAGCGACGCGTTCAACAAGCCAAAAGCAAACAGCAGCGAGGCCCATCGCCCCGCTAAAGGCACCAGAGCCTTCGCGGCATCCGCTGCATCCGCGATGTTGCGGTGCCCCGAAGCGTACAGCGTGGCGCCCGTGCACACGATGATAAAGAAAACGATGGCCATGCAGCTCACGCTGCCCGCAATCACATCCGCGCGCGCCTGCGGATATTGCCGCGCGCCCACGCGCTTTTCCACGAATCCCGCCTGCAGATAGAAGAATTGCCACGGCGCGATCGTTGTGCCCACCAGGGCCGTCACCATCAGCAGATAGCTGCTGTTGAATTGCACCGTGGGAATCACCGTGTGCCGCGCCGCATCCAGCCAATTCGGGTGCGCCAGAATCGCGGAAAACACGTAGGCCAGATAAAACGAACACAGCGCCAGAAACACTTTTTCCACCTGCCGGTAAGTCCCCCGCAGCACCAGCACCCAAACGACCAGTCCCGCCAGCGGCACGGCGATATAGCGGCTGATGCCGAAGATGCTCACGGCCGATGCGACTCCGGCGAATTCCGCCACCACGTTCCCCAAGTCCACCAGAAACCCTGCGACCATCACGAAAAACGTGGGCCGAAACCCGAACTCCTCGCGGATCAGATCCGATAAACCTTTGCCCGTGACCACCGCCATCCGTGCACACATCTCTTCGGTCACGTACAGCGCAATCGTCATCGGAATGAGCGACCACAGCAGCGCGTACCCAAACTGCGCGCCCGCCAGCGAATACGTGGAGATACCGCCCGCATCGTTGTCCACATTGGACGTGATCAGCCCAGGCCCCAAAACTGCGCCCAGCAGCGCCAGCCGCCGCCATAAATGGCGGCTCCGGCGCCGCACATGCGTCGCCCGCCGCTGCAGCTCCTCGGTCTGCTCGTTGATGGACGCCCAATTCATCGGTCCGCTTGCATCCTAATCGTATCGCTCCGCGTTTATTGCCACCGCGTTCGCAGCCGCGTGATCACGTCGTCAACAGTGATGGCGCCGACCGGCCGCCCCGAGACGTCCACCACCGCCAAAGTCCTCAGGTTGTACTTATCGAATAGCGTGAAGACCTCCTTCTCTTTCGCGTCCGGAGTCACGGAAACCACCGGCTCTGACTTGAGCAGCACCAGCGGCTCATCATCCCCGGCCAGCAGTAATCGGCCGACCGCAACGTCTCCTGAAAACTTCGCGTTTCCATCGATCAGAAAGATCGTGTCCAGGTTCTCGGGATTGATCTCGTCTCGGCGCCGCACCCAATCCACCACGTCAGCCCGCGTCGCCGTCTCGCCCACGTACACAAACTCCGTCGTCATCATTCCGCCCGCGGAGTGCTCGTCAAAGCTCAACAGAGCCTCGACCTCGCGCGCCTCTTCTCCCTGCAGCTCCCCGATGACCTCCTGCGAGGTCTCTGGAGGCAGGTTGGCCAGCACGTCGGCCGCTTTGTCAGGATCCATCTCTTCGATAATGTCTGCGGCTTTTTCTGGAGACAGCTTCTCCACGATCTGCGAAGTCAGCCGCGCATCCAGCTCCGCCAGGGCCTGCGCCGCCGACTCCTCGTCGAGTGAGGCAATAATCGCCTGCCGTTCCGCCGGCGAAATCTCTTCCATGATGTCCGCCAGGTCGGCCGGATGCATTTTTTCCAGCTTGTCATGGGTGATGCGCAGCTTCACCCGCCGCAGCGGGTCCGGCTCGATCAGGTTCACAAACTCCCAGCGGATCGTCCGCGCCGGCAGCTTTTCCTGAATCCTCCGAATCACCGCCGGCGACGCCAGGCCCTGCAGCAGCCGTCGCGTCGCTCCTGGAAGCCCCACATCCACGTCCGTGACCCGCAGCTCCACGGTGCCATTCGTGCGCTGCTCTGCCAGATCAACATCGTTCACCCGCACCACCTTGCGTCCGCGCGTATCGATGATCTGCTGGTCCAGCAAATCCTTGCGTACCGCCAGCCAGGCTTCATTCGGGTGGAAATGCTCCAGCTTGCTTTCGTCGACGTTCAGCTTGAGCATGCCCGGAGCCACCGAAGACACCTGGTCGTGCCGCGCTAACAGCGGCAGATATTTGCCCCGCCCCAGCAGATATCGGGCCACCCGGTTCGGCTGCTCGGCAGGTTCGATAAATAGCTCCGACACCCGCCCTACAAAGTTCCCCTGAGCGTCGTACGCCTCCCCGCCCAGCACTTCCGTCGCGTGCAGCACTTGCCATCACCTCGCTTTCCCCTAAGTCGGTGCGGTTAGCCCGAAAACAAAAAACCCGTGGCCGGGGTGAACACCCGACCACGGGTCAGCCCAAAGGGCCGATCCAATCCCTAGTCGGCTCGCGTGTTAACACCCCAAGGTCGACTGCTTGCCATACGAGAGGGCCCCATCGCTCGACCGCTGATCTTACTGCCGCCCAAAACCTCTCCAACACTCGCGGCGCTACACCTGGGCAAAGGCTCTTGGTCCGACGAATAGCTCATCGCAAACAGTTCTTCCTCAATTGATCTACTAAATGTACTTCGATGCTTTGTCAAGCAAAGAGTGCCTAAATTGCGAAATTTTCACGCAATTTGTGCCGCAATCGCGACTGCCCCGCAGCGCGGCCTGAAAAATCAATTCTGTTGGTCGCGGGCCATTCCCGGCCAGTCCAGCTTCTTCCCGAAGGGAATTCGCCGGTACGTGTCCCTGCGGACGAATGACGAGGGATCTGCAGTTGCGGTTGCTGCCCGTGCGGCTAGCACCGAAACATCATGTCCGGCAGTCGCGAAGCCGGCCTCGGCTCCGCGCGCGTGCCGCCGGGTAACGCCTTTACGCCGCATGCCTCCATAAACAGCGCGCCATAGCTCTTATTAATGTAATCCTCGGCGCTGAACCCCAAAAGCTTCGCCGCGCGATCGATCTGCCTGGAGGCTCCTTCGAGTTCCACAAAAATCCCGATCGGCGTTTCGTCCAGCACCACCTTGAGCCCTTTCAGTCGCGGCAATTCGTATGTCGTTCGAAACTTCTCGTACCGAAACGTTGGCTGCAGCCCCAGCGCCTCCAGGATTCGCGGAAATTCCTCGGAGCCGAAAATGCGCACCTCATATTCTTCGCGAATCTTATATTGCTTCTGTTGGCTCGCCCCCTCCGCCATCGCTGGTCTTTTGAATGTCACCCAGGCGGAAGCTTCCAATTCCTTGCCGCCGGCCTCACGCGGCTTCCCCCTGCCATTCGTGCGCGAGGCCGGTCTCTCCACCCGCAGCCGCAGGATTTCTCCGCGGGCAATGAGATCGCCGCGCGCGGTATCGTAGAGCGTATTCATTTCGTGCACGCGGCCTCGCTTCAGCTTCGCTTTCAGCCTCGCGAGTTTCCGTAAAAACCGCGTCCTGTCGGGCACACGCAGCTTCACTTCCGTCTCGCGATGTGCTGCATCGACTCCGCGGCCCCGCGATTTCCTCAGCCGCTTTTTGCTCCGCGGGCGCATCGGGGCTAGTATATTCCGGCCCCGCCAACCCCGCATGATCGAAGCTTCGACTCCGCTGATGCGGCAGTATCAGGCGATCAAGAAGCGCTATCCCCACGCGCTGCTTCTTTTTCGCCTCGGCGACTTCTACGAGCTCTTTTACGAAGACGCTCTGGTCGCCTCGAAAGAGTTGCAGATTACCCTCACCTCCCGCAATCGCGAACGCGGCGAGCCCATCCCCATGTGCGGCGTCCCTTACCACGCCGCCGAAACTTATATTGCGCGCCTGTTACGCGCCGGTTACAAGATCGCCATTTGCGATCAAATGGAGCAGCCCGGCCCCGGAAAGAAACTCGTCCGCCGCGAAGTCGTCCGCGTCATTACCCCGGGCACCGCCACCGATCTCAACGTCCTCGAGCCTAAGGAAAATAGTTTCCTTGCCGCCGTCGCCCGCGCCACCGCCGGCGTGCCCATCGGCCTCGCTTATCTCGATCTTTCTACCGGCGAATTTCGCGCCACCGAATTCGCCGGCCCCGATGCCGAACAGAAACTGCGCGACGAACTCGAACTCCTCTGCCCTCGTGAAATTCTCCTGCCCCGCCAGCCCGGCCTGTTTGTTCCCTCGGCCGCGCGTCCCGAAACCTCCGCATATTCGCCCGCCGAAGGAGTCGAAACCCGCCTGGAAGAATGGATTTTTCGCCCCGAATACGGCCACCGCCTCCTCACGCAACAGTTCGGCGTGGCTGGACTCGAAGGCTTCGGCCTGGCCGCGCATCCCCACGCCGTCTCCGCCGCCGGCGCACTCCTGCATTATCTCCGAGAGACTTCCGCCAAGCCCGACGGCGCGTCCTGTGCCGCGCTCGCTCATCTCGACACGATCCGCTATTACGAACAGCAGGATTCTCTGGTGCTGGATCCCGTCACCGTGCGCAATCTCGAATTGCTCTCTAGCCTCAATGGTGATGAGGGCCCCCGTGCGCAGCCCGATGCCTCCCTTTTTGGCGCCATCGACCAAACCGTAACCGTCATGGGCGCGCGCCTGCTTCGCTCATGGATGCTTCGCCCGGAGATTTCGCGCGAAGAAATCGAAGCTCGCCTCGATGCCGTCGCCGAATGCATCGCCAAGGTCATGCTTCGCGAGGAACTTCGCCAGAATCTGCGCGGCATACACGACCTCGAACGCCTGGCCAGCCGCGCCACGCTCGGCCTCGCTACCCCGCGCGACCTCGTTGCGCTGCGCCAGTCCATTGCGCGCATTCCCCTGCTCCGCCGCTATCTCGCTAATTGCACCTCAGCGCGCGTATCCGTCCTGCACGCCGAAATCGACGAACTCGCCGACATGCAGCAGCGCCTGGAACAAGCCATCTCCGAAGATCCTCCCGCGCTCGCTTCCGATCCCGGCGTAATCCGGCGCGGCTTCGATGCCGAACTCGACACACTGCGCGACCTCGGCCAATCCAGCCGCCAGACCATCGCCGCGATGGAAGATCGCGAACGCAAGCGCACCGCTATCGGCTCCCTGAAAGTCCGCTACAACCAGGTCTTCGGCTTCTATATCGAAGTGTCCAAACCCAACTTGCATCTTGTCCCACCCGATTTCGAGCGCAAGCAAACCCTCGTCAACGCCGAGCGTTTCACTACTCCTGAACTGAAAGAATACGAAGCCAAAGTGCTTTCCGCCGACGAACGCATCGCCGAAATCGAGCGCCGCCTCTTCGCTGAAGTTCGCGCATGGATAGCGCAGCAGGCTCCGCGCCTTCGGCGCACCGCCGCCGCCATCGCCCAACTCGATGTGCTGGTGAATTTTGCCTTGCTCGCCGCCACGCGCCGCTATGTCCGCCCGGAGTTCACCGATTCCGGCGAACTCCTCATCCTTGCCGCCCGTCATCCCGTGATCGAACATTTGCTCGAACAGCAGGGTGAGCGCTTTGTCCCCAACGCGCTCTACCTCAACTCCACTTCGCACCAGATTCTGCTCATTACCGGGCCGAACATGGGGGGCAAGTCCACCTACCTCCGCCAGGCCGCGCTCATCGTTCTCCTGGCGCAAATGGGCTCCTTCGTCCCGGCCGAACAGGCCCGCCTGCCCATCACCGACCGCATCTTCACCCGCATCGGCGCCTCGGATAATCTCGCCCGCGGCCGCTCCACCTTTTTGGTCGAAATGAGCGAAGTCGCCGCCATCCTCAACCTCGCGACTCCCCAGAGCCTCGTGCTGCTCGACGAAGTCGGCCGCGGCACCGCCACCTTCGACGGCCTCTCCATCGCTTGGGCCGTGGTCGAATACCTGCAATCACACACGCGCGCGCGCACGCTTTTCGCCACCCACTATCACGAATTGACCGAACTCGCCGATCTTCTCTCAGGAGTGAAAAACGTGCATGTCTGCGTTCAGGAAATGCCCAATGAGATCGTTTTCCTGCGCCGCGTCGAAGAGGGCAGCGCCGACAAAAGCTACGGCATCGAAGTCGCTCGCCTCGCGGGACTTCCTCCCTCGGTCATTGCACGCGCCCGCGAAGTCTTGCAGCGCCACGAACAGAGCGAGCATCAACTGAGCGAAAAATTGACGCCCGGCATGCCGCCGCACTCGAACGGCTCCAGCGTTCAGCAGGCGCTCTTCACACCGATCGACCGCGAAGTCCTCGATGCCCTCCGCGCCGCCGATCTCGACAATCTGCGTCCGATCGACGCCCTGAATCTCCTCGCCCAACTAAAAAAACAAATCTCATGACCTGCCTATAGCTTGTTGTGTCATCACGAGGCCACCTTCTGGCCGAGGGATCTGCGGTTGTCTTTGTTTTTTCGAAGCCCCACCCTTCGTTCTGAACGGTGGGTTCCGCGGGTACCCGCCGTGGATGCCGCTGGCACAGCCCACTCTTGGCTGTGCACCGGAATCGATTCGCAACAGCACCACAATTCCGCCATTCCGCTGCCACGTAACAAGCTATCCTTGGTACCTCGCGACTTTAGGTCGATGAATTCTCGTACGGAGCAAAAAGCCAACCCGCTCAGATGAAATCCGACCACACCCGCCTCGCCCTCGGCCTCATGTCCGGCACCTCGGTCGACGGCATCGACGTTGCGCTCGTCCGCATCTCGCCGTCGATCCGCGAGAACGCCGCCCACGCGCGTCTCGAAAATTTTCTTACGGTGCCCTTCCCCACCGCTGTGCGCGCCGAAGTCCTGCGCATGGCCGAAGGTACGCACGTTTCCACCGGCGACATCAGCCAGCTCAATTTCCGGCTCGGCCAACTCTTCGGCGAAGCCGCCCTCCGCGCCTGCCGCAAATTCCGCATCAACCCACGCCGGCTTAGCGTCATCGGCTCTCACGGCCAGACCGTTTTTCACCAGGGCAAGCCCAGCCGCTTTCGGAGCGCAAACGTCGCCTCCACCCTGCAAATCGGCGAACCCGCCGTGATCGCCGCGATCACGGGCGTAACCACCGTCGCCGATTTTCGTCCGGCCGACATCGCTGTCGGCGGCCAGGGTGCGCCGCTCGTGCCTTTCGTCGACTATTTGCTTTATCGCGACGCGCGCCGCGGACGCGCCGTCCTCAATATCGGCGGCATCGCCAACGTCACCATTATTCCCAAAGCCGCGTCACCCGGCGAAGTCGTCGCTTTCGATACCGGCCCCGGCAACATGGTCATCGACGCGCTCATGCGTCATTTCACGAAAAACCGCCGCACCTACGACGCCCAAGCGCATATGGCTTCGCGTGGCCGCCTTTTGCCGGCCCTGCTCAACGAATTGCTTGCCGAAAATTATTTTCGGCAAGCTCCGCCAAAATCCGCGGGCCGCGAACAATATGGGAATGCTTATAACGAAAAAATTCTAGCGTGGGGCCGCGGCCACCGTGCGCGCCCCGAAGATCTCGTCCGCACGGCCACCGTGCTCACCGCGCTCTCCATCGCGGATGCCCTTCACCGCTGGGTGGCTCCGCGCGCCTCCTTGTCGCAATTGCTGGTCTCCGGCGGCGGCGCTCGCAACCCCATGATCCTGGCTCAACTTTCCGCCGCTCTCGCGCCCATCGAAGTGGTGACGACCGAATCGCTTGGGCTCCCCGGCGACGCCAAGGAAGCCTTTATCTTCGCTCTGCTCGCCGACCAGACGCTGCATGGCCGGCCATCGAATCTCCCCAGCGCCACCGGCGCCCGCCGTCCCGCCATCCTCGGCAAAATCTGCTACCCCCCGCCCCGCTAGCCGACTGTTTTTGTCGCTCAGGTCGCACGCCGCCGCTTTTACGGCGCGAGACCTCAGGCTTTTCCTTTTCGCGCTCTGGCGCGCTTTGTTGTCATCACGAGCGATCCGCTCGCCGGATCGCGAGCGATCTGCTTTTGCTTTCCGCCTTTGTAGCTCAGGTTGCCCGACAATTTGCGTCGGGAGACCTGAGGGTTTCCATTCGTTCAGAAAATTTCTCTTCTCGTAACATCGCCGTCTCCCGATTCCAGCACGCCACGAAAATCCGTGCTAACCTGAAATGTCGCCAACCATGGAACGATTCCCCGGCGAAATCCTGACGTACGCGCAAATCCTGCCCAATCTTTTTATCGGCTCGCATCCGCGCACCATCGCAGATATCGAATGCCTGCGCCGCGAAGCCGGCATCACCGCCGTGCTCAACATTCACACCGACGACGACATGCGTGCCGTCAATCTCAATTTCCCGCCGCTCGAAGCGCACTACCAAACCTGCACCGTATCCTGCGCCGTTCCCCCATGGTCGAGGAACAGCTCGAGCTTCGTGCGAAGCTTTGCGCCGCCATCGAAGCCCTCGATGAGCTCATCGCCCAGGGCCACATCGTCTATCTCCATTGCACCGCCGGCATCGGCCGCGCGCCGACCGTGGCCATCGGTTATCTGCACAACTGCCTGGGCTGGCAATTCGAAGACGCCGTCACCCACGTCAAGATGCGCCGCCACTGCGCCCCTCATCTCGAAGCGCTCCGCCTCGCCCTCGCCGATCAAGCGGCTGCCGCCGAGGCGACCGATAACGAAACCGTCACCGACTCTCTCTAGCTGCCGCCCCGGACAAACCGTGCCGTTTTGCCGTCATTTGTCTCTCGTATTGATACAATTTTGAATGACTGCAGTGCCGGCTGCCTTCAGCCCGGAGGTTCGTCGGTAAAAACCGGCGGCACGACCTATGCGGCGTTTTTTCCGAGCCTCACCCGACAGATCGCCATATTTTGGTTTTCCTCCTCCTCCACCAGACGTTGCAGTTCCAAAACCGCGCTTGTGTCAACCACGGTTAAATTGCCGCCGTTTCCATCCGAGGAGTCGACAACCGCTCGAGCCGCCCTGCTGATCGCTCCGGCGACCGATTCGGACGCCCGCACGACGAGGCATCCGTCGGCGATGCTTACGGATTCAATGGCCATACCCTTGGGAATGCGGACGACGCCCTCGCCTGCGTTCTCTGCATCGTGAATCTCCACCTGCCGAATGCTGGACCGCAGGTCGGCATCGACAAAGTCTTCGTACTCGGCGCTGCTCTTCCAGATCTGGACAACAATTCGCTTCAATTCCATGGTTCGTTGCCCCCTTGGCTACCACTTTGGATGACGAGGGGCGCGAATCGAGACGTGGCAAGAAGTTACTGCCGGGCAGATCTGACGGAAACCGCCGCCCGAATTCGATAGCCTATCGATCATTACTCGTAAAGGCAGATAGCTCTTCGCCCGTGTTACCGCACTCCTTTTTTATCGTGCAAAATCCTCGAGGAGGTGGGCTCAGATGGCAAATGTGAACGTTAGCGTGACTACTAAATGCGAAGAATGCGGCGCACCGACCGACGAGAATTTCGCCTTCGGCCACGCGCTTCATTACTTCTGTCCCAAGCACGAAGAAGTGGTGTTCACAAAAGTAACCGGAAAGCCGCCGAAGCCTAATAATTCAGATGGCAAGAAGTAACCGGTTGTAAGTCCACGTCAACTCTCTGCGTCGGAGTCGGTAGATAGAGCTCCAGGGGCTGCGAGTCGGATTGCTATCCGCTGGCATAATCACCCGCTTCTTTGCTCTTGGCCTGTTCCAGTCCGGCTCTCCTGCCAAACGGAATTCTCAGAGATAGGTTTCAGGCTCCAGCAAAGATGAAATTGCCTCCTACTAGGCGTGCGTTCCTCGTGTAAGGCAAGCGTTTTCTTGAAACGCGCTGACAACGAATGACAAGTTTCTCGTTCTTCTTGACACCTTATTGCGGATCGGTGTAAACGCTTACCCGCCGCGGGTTCGGTTTGGGTACGTTTGTCCGATTTGGTTGAGGTGCTAGGCGTAGCAGCCTGGAGGGGTGGTGTTCATGTCACAGCAGAATTCCGCAGGTGTGACGTTCGTCTGTGGTCGCGTCCGGACTTTCAGCGCCTTTCTTATTCCCGCATTGCTCTTCGGTCTTTCCTTTCTGAGTGCTTCGCTCTTGGCACAGGTCAACACGGGCCGCATTCTCGGCACGATTACCGATCAAACCGGCGGCGTCATCGCCGGGGCGATGGTCACGGTAACGAACACCGGAACCGGAGTCGCACGAACATTGACGACCAATCAGTCCGGCGAATACGCCGCGCCTGATTTGACTCCGGGCGCCTATAGCGTACGCGTTTCTGACATGGGGTTTCAGACCTTGGAGCGCCAAAATATCACGGTGGGAGTCGGCCAGGATGCACGCGTTGATGCCCAGTTGACGGCCGGCCAGGTTACTCAAACTGTCGAAGTCACCGCGTCGGCTCCTTTGATAAACACCACCAGCGCGGTCGTCAGCAACACGCTTGAGGCGCAAACAATCGGCAATCTGCCCATGAACGGCCGCAACTTTAATAATTTGCTCACGCTTCAAGTCGGCGTTGTGAGCTCGCCGGGCGGCGGAAGCCTGACGACCAGTACAAACGGCCTGCAGCCGCAGGATAACAACTATGTTTACGAAGGCCTCGATGGCAACGACCCATACAGCGGGCAAAGCATCACCAATACAACCCTGCCCTTCGGCGACGCCGCCACCATCCTGCCAACCGATGCCATCCAGGAACTCAACGTCCAAAGCAATGCCCCTGCCGAATTCGGCCGCCGCCCCGGCGCCGTCATCAACATCGGTATCAAGTCGGGCACGAACGCCATTCATGGCACGGCCTTCGCCTTTGGCCGCGACGGCGCCTGGGATGCCCGTGACTTCGTAAATCCGCCATCTTCTACTCCCCCGGAGCCGCTGGAACTGGAACAATACGGAGCCTCAGTTGGCGGCCCAATCCTGAAGAACAAGCTCTTCTATTTCGCCTCTTTCGAACGGCAGACCTACAACGTAGGCAGCGCGTTCTTAGAAACCATACCGACCACCGCGCTAACGTCGGATGCGACTGTGAGCATCCCTGCCGCCGAGGCAGCTTTGGCCAACGCGGGAATCCCGCTTAACCCCCTCAGCGTGTCGCTCTTGCCACAGTACGGGGTCAACACCGGAACCAGCGGCGCCGTCTCCAGGGGATTCCCATACGTTTTCGCCATCAATAACGGCGTCGGCAAGCTCGATTACCACCTGAATGATCACAATGCCTTCAGCGGCTCTTATTACCGAGGCGAGGGCAACGGTCTCGGCGAGGATGCAGTGCGCACTCAGCCTTACTTCAGATCACTTGGAAGCATGACCTCCTCATTCCTCACCACGAGTTGGACGTGGACTCCTAATTCCAATTGGGTAAACGATCTCCGCTTTGGCTGGAATCTCTTTGATCGCATCGACAACGTGGCCGACTATCAGACACCGGCTACAACTTACGGCATCAATACCGGCGTCACCGCTTCTAACTTGCAGGGCTTTCCGTTGATCTCTGTGAAAGGGCTTACTGGAATGGGAGGCGACTCCAGGGCGCCCAAGGATAGTGGTCCTGGGAACGATTACGATATCGTCGATCATGTCTCCTTTTTGCATGGCAACCACGATTTCCAATTCGGCGGCGAAATCCTGACGTTCAGAGCTTTCTTTGACGAAGTATCTTTCGGTAGAGGAAATTTTCAGTTCAATGGCGGCTCGAGCCTACCAATAACCGGAACGATTGGCACGATAGCCAGTCCTACCGGGCTTGAGGCTTTCCTGGCCGGCGTTCCCACGCAAGCACAGATTCTCCAAGGCTCGCCGGCGCGCAACTTCCGCCAGTCGGGCTATTCCGGTTTCTTTGAAGATACCTGGCGCGTCAGGCCGCGCCTCACCGTGGACCTCGGGTTGCGCTACGAATACTTCACTCCCCTGGGTGAGAAAGACAATCTGATTGGTACCTGGGATCCTAACGTTGGGTTTCAGCAGGTGGGCGTGAATATCAAGTCCGCCTACAATCCCGATTCCAGGGACTTCTCTCCGCGCCTCGGTCTCGCCTGGGACGTCACCGGCAAAGGGACAACCGTCCTGCACGTCGGCGCGGGTATTTACTACACCAATATCATTATCGACCAGTTGGCAAACAGCAAAGGCGGCGTCGGAAGGGCTATCGGCATCAGTGCAATTCCCACCGCTTACTCCCTCTATGCGGCCAATGGCGCGGTCACCGCACCGCTAAACCCCACGAGCGGCATCGGCGCGGCCACTGCAACCATTCCTGGCAGCCAACTTACTTGGGCCGTGCCCCCCGCACAGGTACTCCCCGCAACCGGCGCCAGCAGCTTCGTCTGCGGCGACGGCATCGCTCCCATCAATCCCGTTGCGGGCGCCCCGGCCAAGAATCCGTCGCCCTGCAACATTTTGTTTACCCCGCCCAATTTGCCGTCTCCTCGCGTTTACGGTTGGAATCTCGGCATTGAGCATGCCTTCTCGTCCAACGTCTCCTTCAAAGTAAACTACGTCGGCAATCACGGAACCCGGCTGCCGGGATTACTGAACCTGAATCAGCTCAACGCCAACTCTCCTGGCGAACTAGCTTTTCTCCCTTGCGGGCCCAAGGGGGCTGTTCAGAACCATTGCGAGTTGCCTCAGGACCTCCCGTATTTCTCGTCCTTCCCTTACCTGTTTGGCATCACGGAACTCACGGATTCGGACGTCTCCTATTACAACGGCCTCCAAACGACTCTTACAACACGCACTTTCCACAATCTGGCCTTCAACGCCGGCTACACCTATAGCCACGCCCTGTCCGACCTGCAGGGGAGCGACTTCCATTCGACTGTTGCGCAGAACAGCCTAAATCCTTTGGGCGATTACGGCGCGGCGCAATTTGATATTCGCCATCACTTTGGCCTTACGCTCACCTATAACATCCCCGGCATGAAATCCCCCGGCCAAATGCTCCAGGGATGGGTCATAAGTTCGGCGATCGTGATTCAATCGGGGCTGCCCTACAATGTCGTGGACACCTCTAACGACCCCAGCCGAACAGGTCAGTTCGTGGACCGTTGGGACTTCTTTGGTAATCCCAGGGACTTTAAATCAACCGGCAACCCGATTCCGTTCTATAAGACTGTCGCCTCTATGCCGGCCGCGTGCACGCAAGCATTTAACGCCGCAGGCGGATTGGCCACCCTGGCCGATGGCTGCTACGCAATGGGGAATTCGGTCATGATTGCCCCGGCGCCCGGGCAGTTCGGCACCATGTCCAAGAACATGTTCTATGATTCGGGCTACCGCAACTGGGACTTCTCGCTTTTCAAGAACTGGACTTTCAAGGAACGCCTCACCGCCCAGTTCCGCGCCGAATTTTTTAACATCCTCAATCTCACCAATTACGCCAACCCGAATCTGGTCGGAACAAATGATCCTTCGGGAGGACAATTCGGCTGCGGATGCGAAACGCCGGATGTGGCGAATACAAACCCGGTGCTCGGCAGCGGAGCCGCTCGCGAAATTCAGCTCGGCCTCAAGCTGCTCTTTTAATTTGGCGCCGCGCAGTTAAGCTTAGTAGGCGTCATCCTCCCCGTTCCGGGAGGTGGACGTTAAGGTTTTGTCCTGGGCCGCCCGCTGCGGTGAGCGTGGCTCACGGTTCGCCCCGGAGCAAACCGGGAATGGGGGCACAACATGCACAGCGAAGATCTCATCCGCTCGGCGGAACTCCGCTTGCTCATGTTGCTCCGCCGACAGCCATCCTGGCTCTGCTGTGCCCTGCTGGCCGCTCTGGCCGTGATTTCTCCGAATCTGGCGTGCGCGCAAAGTACCACTCCTGAAGCTACGCCGCCTCTGCCCAAAGCTGCGCCCTCCCTGGTGCCTGCAAAATCGGTGGACCTGATGACCACGGAAGGATCGGCGCTGTTTGGCGCGCAATGGAAGAGCATGGAGGCGAAAATCGTCGAGGGCCCTCCGATCGCGAATGCCCTGCCCGGCTACAAAGCGTCTTACGACATTCAGCCTCACGCCGGCGAAGCCGGCTTTGACGATTCGTCATGGCCGGTGATCGGCGCTGCGGGATTGGCCGCAAGGCGCGGGGGCGGCAAAGTATCGTTCATTTGGTACCGGGCAAGCTTGACCATACCGGCGAAAATCGGGGACTTCGACACCGCCGGCGCCACAGTGGTCTTGACCGCGTACGTGGATGACTACGCGGAAGTCTGGGTCAATGGGCAGATGCCGCGCCGTTCTGGTTACCCCAGCCCGGCCACCATTCAGGGCTTCAACATGCCCAATCGCGTCGTCCTGGCCGATGCTGTCAAGCCAGGCGACAAATTTCAGATCGCCGTCTTCGGCATCAACGGCCCGATTTCTGTCACCCCAATGAATTTCGTCTGGTTTCGCGAAGCCAAAATCGAATTTTATCGCTGACCCTGCCGCAACCGCTCTCTGCCGGCCGTCGCCTCTTCCGATGAGACCACGAGCGCGCTAGATCTCCGGCATACGTGATCTGCATCGGAGCCCTCCATCTTGCCCTGCGCGTTTGTAACTGTGCGTTTGCAAAAAAACACACCGCCATGAGTACTAAGAAAACCTTAGAGGCGATTACATCTTTGTTGTGCAAATATTTGACGGCTTCTTGACAAGCCCCCGCGCCGTTCTACCTAGACTCATCTCCGGAACTTGCTGTTCCTCTCACGCGTCATCCCAGCGCACGGAACCTCAGCAACAGAAAGGAAAACCATGAGACACCCTGATCGCATGAAAAAGCAAAGCCCTTGCGTCGAATCACGACATCGATCCACAACGCATAATTTCCTGCCTCGCCTTTGGTTGGCTGCCGCCGTCTTGGCATGTACGGCGCTAGCCGGCGGCACGGCTTTCGGCCAGTTGGCTCCCAATCAAACCCACGGCTTCGGAAATGAGAGGCTGGTGACCTTCACCTATTTGCAAAATTTCGACTGTGTTGATCAGCCGACCATGGACTTGGATTTCAACCACATCATGGCACAGTCCGATCCGAATGAAATGCAGACGCCGATCTGCCAGGCGGTGACCGAATCCAGCGAGGATCCAACCGGAGGAGACATCAAGCACACTGCGCATCTTTATGTGCTCATCCCCATGTTTTCAGTGGATAACGACCAGAACCCGAACGATGCCATGCCTTGTCCTAATGGCGGCAGGCCCGGCGAACTTTGCGGGCCGGCATTGGGAGCAAAGTTGATTTCACTTTTCGGCGCTTTGCCAGAAGCCTGGAAGGCAAAGGTTAACCCAGCCATCACCACGCAATGCCCTGACCCGAACAATCCCGTGCCCGGCACCTGCACCATGCACGCCTCATCGGTCGACCTTTCCGAAACCTTGGCTGCTCTGGGCAAGACCGGCCCGGCCAGCGGAAACATCTTTGTGCCTACACCCAATCACAGCCATGTTGTCGATAATTCGCGCGTTAATGCCGGCGCGATCTGGTGGGAAGTCAGGCCGGTGTTGGTGATGTTTCAGAGCGACTGGCCGACAGCCGATGGAACCAAGGGAATCACCTCCTCAAAACTGATGGATGACGCCGAAGCAGCGAACCGAGCCATCGAGGTGGGCTCGAACTTCTTCCTTTTCTTTAGCTCCGAACAAAGCGCCACCGGGATGACCTCGCACCTTCAGCACCTCATGCATCCGTCGGCGACCCTCAGCCACACGGGAGCGGGGCAATGAAAACGCTGCGTGGCTCTCTTGCGCTTCTTGCTGCATCACTACTCGTCCTCGGTGCGGCCGTGGCATTGCCGCGTTCCAGATCGATGGCCGAGGAGAAACAATCCAGCTTTCTTGGCAGCGCAGAACAAAATTCGGCGCAGTTGGTCTCGCAGGGTAAACAAATTTTCCGCTTCGACACATTCGGAGATCAAGCCTTCTGGGGCGATCAACTTCACCTCCATCAGGCCATCAATACTCTGACTCCGAGCCAGGCGTTATCGCTCGGCCTCAAGGTGGACGCCGAAGCGCTTTCACCTTCGACGGTCGAGGCGATCAAGCACGGCAAGGTGAATCTGAACGACCCGGCCGTCACTCGAATGCTGATCAAGGCAAATGCCGTCCTGGGCGTTGTCGGATTCTTCGAAAACAACGGCATGCTTAAGTCGGTGGGCTTAACCTGCGCGGTTTGTCATTCCACCGTCGATGATTCAGTCGCGCCTGGCATCGGAGTCCGCATCGATGGACTCGGCAACCGCGATCTTAACGTCGGCGCAATCGTCGCGGCTGCACCGAATCTCCAACCCGTGGTCGATTTACTGAAAAACGCCATCCCATCAATCAACGATTCGCTCGTGCGCCAGGTGCTCGCCACTTGGGGGCCGGGAAAGTTCGACGCGGAACTCTTCCTCGATGGGAAAGCGTTCAACCCCCAACAGATCACAAATGGCATCGTCACAGCCAAGAACGTTTCCGGAGCTACGTTGATTCCCAACGCTCGCGGCCTCGTGGGTCACAATCTCCACACCTGGACGGGCGGCTGGGGCACCGTGACATATTGGAATGCTTTTGTGGCCGTCCTTGAACTCCACGGCAAAGGGACCTTTTTTGACGAGCGATTTGATAATGCGGATCAGTTCCCGATCGCGGCCAAAGCCGGTCTCGGCCATATCTCAACCGATCCTGACGAGGACCAGGTCACATCAAAATTGGGTCCGCTCCAGTTCTATCAATTGTCTTTGCCGGCCGTGCAACCGCGGCCCAACATGGATTTTGATCCGGCAGCCGCGCAGCGAGGCGACGAGTTGTTCAGTGGCAAAGCCAACTGCAACAGTTGCCATCACGAGCCACTCTGGACCGAACCAGGATGGAACCAACATTCAGCCACTGAAATGAAGATCGACAACTTTGAAGCCGAACGTTCACCCGGACATGCCTACCAGACCGTGAATTTGGCGGGAATCTTTGTTCGGGAAGAGGGCTTGTTCATGAACCCGGCGAACAAAGGGCATTTTTATCACGATGGTCGTTTCAAAACTCTTCTTGACGTGGTGAACAGCTATGACGAGCGCTTTGATCTGCATTTGACCACGCCGGAAAAGCACGATCTCGTTGAGTACCTGAAATCGCTTTGAGGCGAGTAGGGAGACGGTTAGATCAAGCCTTTAGCCGTGAATGGCCGCGGTGCGTCGGTCCATTACGCCTTCGCTGTAAGGGTCGAAGCCGCCTCCCTCCTTCAACCGTAGCTTCGGTTCGACGCCCTTCCAACGTTTAACCTGCTACTTCTCTCCGGAATCGGTTTTTCTCTCGCGGCTCTTCGGGAGTGGGCAGATCGGCAACCTTGAATGCGATTGAGGCCGCTCTCCAGTGGAAGCAACTAGGTTTTAAGTGTTCGCACTACTAGTCAGTACTCGAAATATCGTACATTTACTTATGATGTAAAACTGGAGAATGGCACAAAGCTTTGATCTGAAAGGATTGCCCAACACCCCACATGCTGCGCATCAACTCGATACTGACACTTCTCCTTTTAATTCTGCCCTGCGGCGTCCACGCGCAAGCCACGGCCGGTCCTGATCTTCTTGTTCTGGCGAGCGGCGAACGGCTCACCGGCCATCTGCAAGACGCCGATAACCGCAATGTGGATTTCCAAAGCGACGCCCTGGGCAAGCTCTCCGTCCCCTGGGCCAAAGTTCAACAGTTGCGTACGGCGGGGCCATTTGCCGCCATCAGAAAAAATGTAAGCCTCACAAGGAACGTCAACACCAACACAATTCCGCAGGGAACCATTACTGCCAACGCTCAGACCATTACACTCATGCCGGCGAATGCTCCGGAGCAAATGATTGCCGTCGCAGACCTCTCCAGCATGGTCGCCCAGGGAGCATTTCTCACTGCGGTTCAACAAAACCCCGGCTTTTTGCAGGATTGGACCGGAGCAGCAACTTTTGGCGCCGCACTGGTGGAAGCGACCCAAAGCAGCGTCAGTATAACGAGTTCCATCGGGCTTACTCGTGAAATCCCGGCAGAGACATGGCTGGCGCCTCGAAATCGCACCACCGTCGATTTCACCTCGACCTATGGAAGCCTTTCTGAGCCGGCAACAGCCCTTGTCGGAACCACCGTGATCAAGACGTCAATCTTTCACGCCGATGCGGAACGCGATGAATATTTCACGCGAAGTGTTTACGCGCTTGCGGATACCGCGTTCGATCACAACTTTTCCATGGGCCTCGATCTGCAGCAGATCTACGGTCTCGGTATCGGCTGGACTCCTCTGAAGAACGACTTCGAAAGCCTCTACTTGCAGGGCAGCGTAACGTATGAGCGTCAGTCCTTTTTTGTGCCTGCCCTGAACGAAAATCTGATCGGCTCGATCTTTTCGGAGGCTTTCAACCGCAAGTTCGCCGATGGCGTTGTGCTCACGCAAAAACTCGCCTTCAATCCCGCATGGAATGTTCTGAGCGCCTATTCGATGAATGCGAGCCTCATCCTGGCTGTGCCGCTCTACAAGCATTTCAGTTTCAGCACAACCCTGGCGGACGCTTTTTTGAATAATCCGCCCCCCGGTTTCCGAAAGAATTCGTTTCAGTTCATTACTGCTGTCGGCTACACCTTCGGCGCCAAATAGCATCGCCTTCACTGCTGCGAGCGATAAATGCCGCGGCGCCCTCGTGCTTCACTTTGCGCGCGTGAAAACCTGGAAATCCTGAAGCTCGGGATTCGCCGGCAGCCAACTCATTGAGGTAAAAACTCTGCCGTCGGATGAAACTGTGTAGATCGCCCATTCTGAAGGTTTGCCGTTCTTTTTCTGCAACCGTACGATTAAATCCGGGCCGAGCCTCCAATGCGTCAGCGTCTGGCCTGCGCGACCCCGTGGGTCCGGATATTCCTTTCCATCCAGCTTGGCTGAGTAAGAATACGCCGGCGCTGAAGTGGGACTGTTAATGAGCGTATTTCGCACGCCGTCGTCCCCTTCTTGCGCCAATATGCGGGTGTGCTGGGTCGCGAAAGTCGGCGCTTCGTCGGTGCGATGACTGAACGATTTTGCCTGGTCCATTTTCCATGTTCCGAAAATGGCATCGGCGGGGTTATCCGCTTGTCCGAAAAGTCGGAGATGCACGAGCAAGAGCACCACTGCCAAGGTCATCACAGCGACGCCCGCACACAACAAGTTTCTGCGCATAAGCTTCTCCTTCACGCTCTACTCCTTTGCGAAAAGGATTATACGGCTGGGACAAGCTGTCTCCCTGCCCCGGAAGGACCTTGCCCGCCCCGCCGCTGCGGACGTAGAATGCGCCAAACCGGCACCACCCCGGGCCCCCAACAAGCGCCGCCTTTGCACGTGTTGGGGTCGAGGATCTTCCGGAGGCAACAAAAATGAGCAAGCGCAATCGCATCGCGTGGGACATTCTTCTGGTCATTCTTGGAGGCGTTCTCTGCGTGGCAGCGCTCGACGCGCTCAGCATATTCGTAGGCGGCGAACCGGCGGAGGCACAAAAACCTTCGGCCGCGGCGGCAACGCGCGTCGGCGGCGAAGAGGAAACGGGGCCCTACGACGTTACGCAGGGCTGGCCGCAGCCGCTCGGACACCCCGGATGGACCTGGGGTTCCCAGGGCGGCGTTTTCGCCGAGACGCCGAATCGCATCTACATCGCCAATCGCGGCGAGCTGCCGATTCCGCCAAAGGCGCCGGAAGGCTATACCGGAGGCTACGGCGCTTTCGGCCAGCCGGCCACGCAAGGCCATCCGCGCATGCAGCATTGCATCCTGGTGGTCGATGCCAACGGCAAGCTGCTCGAGGACTGGACGCAGTGGGATCACCTGTTTGAAGGCGGCCGCGGCCCGCACCACATCAAGATCAATCCCTACGATCCGGAAAAACACGTCTGGGTCGTGGACGACATGGTGCAGCAGGTGTTTGAGTTCACCCACGACGGCAAACAGCTTGTGCTCACGCTCGGCGAGCGCCTGAAGCAGGGCGAAGATGACAAGCACTTCGGCCGCCCCACGGATATCGCCTGGCTTCCCGACGGCACGTTTTTTGTGACCGACGGTTACGTCAATACGCGCGTCGTCAAGTTTGATAAGAACGGCAAGTATCTGATGGCCTGGGGCACAAAAGGTAAGGGGCCCGGGCAATTCGACCTGCCGCATTCCATCGATATCGATTCGCAGCGGCGGCTTTACGTCGCCGATCGCTCCAACAGCCGTATTCAGATTTTCGATGAAAACGGCAAATACATCAGCGAATGGGACAATATCCGCCAGCCGTATCACATCATGATCACCAATGGCGGACCGGGCGACGCCAACCAATATCTATGGGTCGCCGACGGCGTCACGAACAAGTTCCTCAAGTACGACCTGAAAGGCCACCTCCTCTATTCCTGGGGCACTTACGGTTCGTTCCCCGGCGCGTTCTGGGGCGTACACCAGTTCTCGATTGATCCAGCGGGCAATCTTTACGCCGCGGAAACATTTGGCGGGCGCACGCAGAAGTTTACTCCCAAGCCCGGCGCCGATCCCGCCACCCTGATCGGCCAGCCGGTTAAGATCACCCAGATCTCATCGAAGCGTTAGCGCTTGCCGTCACATGCGCCTGAGGAGGCGGATCCCGCCGCGCGCGGCGCCGGCAAGTAATACCAAGTAACACGATGTCATTCTGAGAGCCGTCGCAAGGTACGGCCTTCAAAACCAGCACGAGCTTAGGTCAGGGCTGCGCGATCGAGCTTGAGGGCTGTGCCAAGGGCGGGGCGGTCTGCGAATTTTGCAGCCGCTGCTGAATTTCGTCGCGCTGCTGCCGAACCTTATCGGCGTATGCTCCATTCGGCGCCAGCTTGAGATACGTGTTCAAATCTTCTACCAACGCAGGTGCGTTTCGCGTCTGCATGTGGACGTCGGCCAGAAGCAGACGAAGAGTCGGGTTCTCCGGCTGAATATCAGCCGCCGCCTGAGCATGTTCTTCGGCCTCTTCGGCCCGATCCAGACCGAGCAGCGCTTGCGCCAGTTCCGATTGCGCGTGCCAGGATCTGGCGTCGAGTTCGACAGCTTTGCGGGCGGCTGGTTCGGCATCGGAAAAACGCTTTTCGCTCGAGTAAAGCGCCGCCAGCAAGGCATATCCGTCCGCGTAGTGTTCATGGCTGATGTCGATGGATGTGCGCAGCGCCCGTTCGGCCTCTTCGTTCTGATTCATTTTGATGTGCGCCATGCCGATCTGCGCGTAAGCTTCGTAGTAATCCGCGTAGGCGTGGATGGCCCGCTCGAACTCCTTGATGCTGCCCGCATAGTCCGACTTCTGGTAGAGCAACATCATTCCCTTCACCATCGCTTCACGAGCCTTATGTGGAATGGAAAGCTCGCGCACGGAGACACTCGGGCCCGATGCGCCCGCTTCCGAATTCATTTTCTTCAACTGAACCGTCATGCTCAGCATCGGACCGTCGATATCCAGGCGTTCGCGGTCGTCTTGATACCCGGATTGCTCGAAGACGAGTTCGTAGCTCCCGCCTCGGACATTATTGAATTGGAAATTCCCGCTGCCGCTCGTGAACGCCGTCGCGAGGACGCCGCCGGCCGCGCCCTCCAGATCTACACGAACGCCGTTGAGCCGGACGTGCGATTGCGCATCCGCGACGACACCCGTGATGCTAAAGGACCGGCCGCCACCGGAGCCCACGCCGAGATCGGAATCCGGGAACGGCGAAGCGGATGGCATCGATCGCCTTTGCGCAGATACGGGTACGGCGCAGAGCAGGGCCGCAAAGGCAATTGCAGAACTGGAAGTAAGCAGCCCGAAGCCTCGGCGCATGATCCCCCCGAACTGGAATGGAAGCAGTGTACGACGGGCGGTAAGCTTCGGCAATCGGAGAAAGACTCAAGAGTCATTCCCGGAAGCATGTAGCCGGACACCGGCGAATTCCCCGGTATCTTGCTGCCAATTGCGTCGGTATGGTACTTTGCTAAGTCACATACGAGCAGGCGCTTCGCTCCTGTTCGCGATCCCAAGCGATGCCACAACGGTGCGTTGGAAGCCCTGGCATGCAGAGGCGGAAAAAACCTTGCCTGCTGAACTGCTGAAGGTTTCAGCGGGAGCCCCCGACATCAATGCCATTCGCTATGCCGCCGAATTCATCAAACGCGGCCAGGTGGTGGGTGTGCCTACCGATACGTTTTATGGGCTGGCGGCCGATCCGTTCAATCTGGCGGCGGTCGAAGAGATCTATCGCGTCAAGGGGCGTCCTGAAAATCGCGCGCTGCCGATCCTGGTGAATTCAATCGAACAGGCGGCGGTTCTGACGCGCGATCTGCCGCTGAATTTTTTGAAGCTGGCCAGGAAATTCTGGCCGGGCGCACTGACCATTGTGGTGGACGCTTCGCGAAGGCTGCCTTTAAAAATCACGGCGAACAGGGGACGCGTTGCGGTGCGCTGGCCGAAATCTGCGGTGGCCTGCGCCGTCATCGAACAGGTAGGCTCGCCCATCACCGGCACGAGCGCAAACATTTCGGGATTTCCTTCGTGCTCGAATGCGCAGGAACTGGTGAAGCAGCTAGGCGAGCGTTTGCCGCTGATTCTGGATAGCGGAGAGACAGGGGCGACAGTTTCGTCCACCATTGTGAATCTCGAGGGCGAAGACTGGAACATCGTGCGCGAAGGGCAAGTACCCGAGGACGAAATCGCGAAGACGCTGTTGGATTCTGATTCCTAAACTGCGGCGAAAAAAACATGGCGATTACGATTTGGGGCTCAAAGCTCGGTTCCAGCGAAGAACGCCAACGCCTCAGGCGCGTCTACGAAGCGCTCTCTGACGGCGAATTGGAAAGATTGGCTCACGAGGCAAATTCGCTGACGCCGGAAGCCAAGGCCGCGCTCACGCTGGAGTTGTCGCGCCGCAAAATCGCCGGGGAAATCGAAGCCGAACACATAGGCGAGCAGAAACCGCATCCTGAAGTGCGCGACTTGCTGACCATCCGGCAGTTTCGCGATTTGCCCGAGGCCTTGCTGGCCAGAACCGTGCTCGAATCCGCGGGCATCGAATGCTTCCTGGGCGACGATAATCTCATCCGTATGGATTGGCTCTGGTCCAACCTCCTCGGCGGCATCAAACTCCGTGTTCGCCAAGAGGACGCGCTGGTGGCCTCACGGCTGCTGGAGGGCACCGATTCCATGCCCTCGCCGGAGCCCGATTACGAAAACCCGCCGAAAGCGCCATTCGGCAACATAGAAACGTAATCACATCCAGTTTCATCGTTAATCCCGCTCTAAGAAATGAAACGTGCGTCGTCCGCAAACCGGCCGGGGCTGGGAGTTTGTTTTGCCCGGCTGTTAACTTTTGCTGCTGCTGCGACGTTATAGCCACAGATAAGGAGGAGCGAAACATGATCGGTACGATGATTCTGGCTCATGCATTGCCGCTGTGGCAGGCGGTTTCGCCCGATTTGCAGCAGGCCATTCAGGAAGAAGTGCAGCAGGAGATCCGGCGTGGACGATTCCGGGGCGGTTTTGGCGCGGGGGCGGGATTCGTGGGGGCGTTTGTACCGATCGCCCTGTTTGCCATGATCGTGCTGATTGTGTTTATAGCCGCGCGGCGCAGGCAGGCGGAGATTCGGGCGCGCGCCGAATTCCAGAAACAAGTTCTCGACAAGTTCAGTTCGGGAAAAGAGTTTGCCGAATTTCTGGGAACCGAAGCCAGCCAGCGATTTCTGGCGGCATTGACTATCCCCGCTATGGGGGCGCGTTACCGAGTATTAAGGACGATGCGTGGCGGTATCATCGTCACCGTGCTGGGATTCGGGTTTCTGGTGCTCACCGGCATACGACACGGCTTTATCGTTCCGGGAGTGCTATTGCTGGCGCTGGGCGTGGGGTTACTGATTTCGGCCGCGGCATCGTACTATCTCTCGAAGAAGCTGAGTGGAGCCGGGCCAGCAACGCCGGGACCGCCGCTTTCTTCGACGTGATTGGCGAGTAAGCCTGGCGAGCTGACATGCGGGTGAGCGGAACACTGGGCTTCGCGGCGGCGCGGTGCGTTCCGCCCGCGCGCGACTGGACCGCAGATGCTGCCGGTGCTGCAGCCATGCGGCCCTCCGAGCGGCCTATGGATGCGGCGCAATTCCAGGGCTTTTATGCGGGTGCGGCCCCGGGGCTGCGCGGGTATATTCGCCGCGCCTGCGGCAATGATGCATTGGCAGACGATATTCTGCAGGAGAGCTTTCTGCGGTTTCTGCGTGCCGAGCTTCGGGTCAATGAAGCTGCGCCGTTAAAGGCTTACCTCTACAAGATCGCAGCGTCCCTTATAGTGGATCACTGGCGGCGCGTGCAGCGCGAGCGGCGCTGGAGCCTGCGAAGTTTTCTGGGACGCGAACCCGCGACCGAACCCACCGGCGAGAATGAGACAATCCGATTCTTCAGACGCCTCAAGCCGCAGGAGCAGCTTCTGCTCTGGCTCGCATATGTCGAGGGTTTTGAACATGCAGAAATTGCCGCGGCGCTGGGAGTGAAAGAAAAAAGCGTGCGAGTGCTGCTTTTTCGTGCGCGCAACAAGCTGGCGCGCACACTCGAAACCTCGGGCCTGGCGCCGAATGCGGGCGGGAGGAAAAAGCGATGAGCGACACCGGATGTTCTCAGGAATTTGCGGTTGTGCGCGCTGTACGCAGCGGTGCGTGGGACCAGGCGCTCGAGGCGCACGTGCGCGAGTGCCCGGCGTGCAACGGCGTGCGCGACGCCGCGCTCTGGATGCAAACGCTCGCCGCAGGTGCCGAGCCGGCGCTGCTAGCGCAAGGCGATTTGCCGGATCCGCGCATTTTGTGGTTGCGGGCGCAAGTCGAGGCCAGGCACGCGGCCGCGGAACAGGCGCAGAAAATGGCGCAGTGGGTGGAGATTGCGTGCACCGTGTTCGTTTGCATAGCGGCGGCGCTTTGGGTGGCGTGGAATTGGGGCGCGGTCGCTGGGGCCATCAACCAGGCAGTCAATTGGATGGCGCTCCAGGCGTCGCCTGCCCTCTGGTCAGTCTTGTATGCGTACGGCCCGGTGAACGCGCCGGTTTTGTTTTCGTTGGCGGTGATGGCCGCCGCCGCAGTGGTTATGGGCGTGAGTTATCCCTTGCTCTTGCGGGAATGACGCCAACGCGCGGACGCGGATGTACCGGAATATAAATGCCGCGCTAAAACCCAAAGCCACGCCCTGGGATAAGTGCTGAAAGCGGCAGTGCCTCTCTCGCGGCCTGCCTGCCGCGAGAAATCCGCGGCGCGGCAAATCCGGTGTAGCGTTAGCCATGAACTCCAGCCGCGCGATTCACCTGTTCCGCTTTGCCGGAATCGACGTTTTCCTCCATTGGTCGTGGTTTCTCGTTGCCGTTTATGAGATCGGGGCGCGCACCAGGAATTATTCGTCGGTAACCTGGAATGTGGCTGAGTATCTTGCGCTATTCCTGATTGTACTGTTGCACGAGTTTGGTCACGCGCTGGCCTGCCGTCAGGTGGGCGGGGCGGCGAACCGCATCATGCTGTGGCCGCTCGGCGGAGTGGCCTATGTGAATCCGCCGCGCCGCGCGGGAGCCACCCTCTGGAGCATCGCTGCCGGTCCGCTGGTAAACGTCGCCCTTGTGCCCGTATTGTACGGACTGGGGTCGCTCGACCGCTCGCTCGGCTGGACTCGAGCCATGCCCGACGCGCATCTGCTGCTGCGTTCGATAGCGTTCATCAATTTGGCATTGCTGGTTTTCAATCTGCTTCCCATCTACCCGCTGGACGGCGGCCAGATTCTGCGGTCCCTGCTTTGGTTTGTAATTGGGCGCGCGCGCAGCCTCATGGCCACGACCGTGTTGGGTTTTATTGGCGCCGCCGGATTCATTTTCTTGGCGTTACGCCTAAAATCCGCATGGCTGGCGGCCCTGGCCGCATTCATGGTGATGTACTGCTGGCGCGGGCTTAAGGTGGCGCGTCTGATGAATCAAATGGACAAGGCGCCGCGAAACCAGTCGTTCCATTGCCCCTCCTGCAAGGCAGCGCCGCCCACCGGAGATTTCTGGGTGTGCTCGCAATGCAAAAAGCGCTTCGACACCTTTCAGACGCTGGCCACGTGTCCTTACTGCGCCAGGCAATTCCCGGAAACCATGTGCGTCGACTGCGGTCGAAAACACCCCATTGCGCAGTGGACCGCAGCGACGCCAGTTGCTGAACCGGAACTTGCGCATTCACATTGACGGAAACCTAGACTCTTGCCAGTTCCCCTTCCGGCGAGCGAGGATCTCCTGAATGTGTCTCGATAACATACACGCCGGCAATCACCAGTAGTCCGCCAATCGCAACCCGGGCAGTGATCGGTTCACGAAGCAGCAATAGCGCGAGCAGTGTGGCCCCCACCGGCTGCAGATATGTGGCCGAGCCCAGGCTTGCGGGAGTCATGTAGCGGAGCAGCCAAAAATACAGAACGTACGAGACGGCCGAAGCCAGTACGCCCATAAAAATGACTGAGCCCCAGCCGTCGACGCCGATAGCGCTGAGCTTCCCCTCGCGCATAACCGCAAGAAACTGCCACGCGGCAATGGGAAGCACGAGAACGGCGCCGGCGATATTCGAAAGCAGACTCAACCTCAGCGCGCTGTATACGGCAACGGCTCGTTTGCCAAACACAGTGTAAAGAGCGAAGCCGATCCCGGCTACAAACGAAAGCAGATCGCCCAGGACTCCCGCTCCTGCGCCTCCGGCTTGTATCCCGACCGTAATCGCTCCCGCAAACGCGAACGTCATGCCAATTATTTTGCGCAGCGTGAGCGGCTCCAGCCCCAGTGCCCAGGAAAATAAAAGAATAAAGATCGGCGCACAGGCAATGATGACCGAGGAATGGCTGACGGAGGTGTAGTTCAATCCGACCGTGTAGCAACCTTGATTCAGAATGACATTGAGAAAGCCGAGATAGGTGATGGTCCAGAGCGCCTGGAGTTTTCTCTTGCGCGATACCTGGAGTTTCACCTTATGCTCCGTAGGTTTTCCTGAGCGCGCCAAAAAGAGCAAAGGAACGGAAACAATGCCCGCCAGCACCAGCCGAAACGCGCCCAGCGCGAGCGCAGGCAGTTCCCGCAACCCGACCTTGGCGACGACATAGTTCAACGACCACACCAGGATCAGAAAAGCCAGACCCAGGAAAATCCATAAAGAGGATGGCTGGCCCGCGGAAAAGCTCGCGCCCAAGACGTGAGACTTTTCTGCTTCGTTTTTGCTTTGGGATTGCAACTCAGCTTCTTTTGTAAACCAGGGGTATCACTGCGGGCGGGAGGCTAGCGCCTCGCGCCGCACAGTAAGCTTCTCGATGCGCTCGCGTCGAGGTTCAAAGCCGATGCCAGGCGCCGTGGGCACGCGAATCGTTCCCTGAGGCGTCACTGTCACTTCGGGCTCGATGACGTCCTCGGTCCAATAGCGCTTGCTGGCGGTTACGTCTCCCGGCAACGTGAAATTCGGCAAGGTTGAGAGCGCGATGTTGTGCGCGCGGCCGATGCCGGATTCGAGCATGCCACCGCACCACACGGGAATGCCGTGCTCGCGGCAGAGGTCGTGGATCGCACGCGCGGGAGTGAATCCGCCGACGCGGCCGAGCTTCATATTGATGATACGACACGCGCCCAGCGCAATTGCAGCTTCGGCGTGTTCTCCGGTGTGGATGCACTCGTCCAGGCAGATCGGCGTCTGGAGTTGCCGTTGCAGTTCCGCATGGCTCCAGATGTCATCCCAGCCGAGCGGCTGTTCGATCATCATCAGGTAGTAAGGCTCGAGACCGCGAAGCCCCGCCGCATCGTGCAGTGTGTAAGCGGAGTTGGCGTCCACCATCAGGCGAATTTGGGGAAAGCGCCGCCGCAGGCGAGCAACGGGCTCGGCGTCATATCCTGGCTTGATCTTGATCTTGATGCGCTGGTAGCCCGCCGCCAATTCTTTTTCCACCACGCGCTCGAGTTCATCGTCGCTTTCCTGAATGCCGATGGAAACGCCGCAGGGGATCTCTTCGATGCTTCCGCCGACGAGCTTCCACAAGGGCAGGTCTTTCTGACGCGCTTCCGCATCCCAAATAGCGGCTTCGATGGCGGCTTTGGCCATGTTGTGGCCGCGTATCGGCGCGAGCAGAGGCCAAACTTCGGCTGCGGTGGCAAATTCTTTGCGCGCGAGAACGGGCCAGATGAAATCGCGCAGGATGTGCCAGGCGGTCTCGATTGTTTCGGGAGAATACGAGGGCCGCTCGCCCGCGACGCACTCGCCCCAGCCGCTGACGCCGTCGGCGTCAACTTCGACGAGCAGAATGCGGCGGTCGGTCGTGCGTCCGAAGCTCGTCTCGAACGGCCGCACGAGCGGCATCCGGATTTCGCGGAGTGTGGCCCGGCACAATCGCATGGGATGAAGCTTTGCTCTCCTTTAAGGGACGTGAGCGGATCGTCACCGCTCTGTCCACGGCTCGAGCAAGTACTCAGCGGCGTTGTCAGTTCGCTCGATCCCGGTCGCCGCATAGCCGGAAGCCAGCCAGTGTTCAAACTCGAGCCGCACTTCGGCTTGCAGCCGCGCGGCCTCTTCAGGATTTGTGCCGCGAATGCGGCCAAAATCCGTCGGGACGCGAATACGCGCGAATTCTTTGCCGCGCGATTTCGAGGTTCGCTTATCCGAAACGGCACGGCGCACGCGAGGCGAGCGCAGCCGCCATTCCGCGACCAGGCGGTCAGTGGGCAAGCCGCCGTGCAGCGGGCTGGTGGTGACCCCGTACATATTGGGAATGAAGCGGCGCGCAATCGCTCCCAGACGGAAGTTGAAATGCGCGTTCTTGACCTCCAGCGGGTCGAAGGTCCATTCGACCAAATCGATGCCGCGGTCGAGCGCTTCCTGACGCTGAAAAAGCTTGAGCCCGCGCCCCGCGCCCTGATTGCGGTAGGGCCGCAAAACGGCGGTCATATGGGAATGCAGAAAAGGCTTGCGGCCGCGCACGCCGGCAATCGCCAGCGTGAACCCGACCATACGATCGCCCGCGAAGGCGCCCAAGACCTGCCCGCCGCTTTCAGCGGCCACGACGAAAAGCGGCAATGGGACGACGTCAATATCGGCCGAGCCCCAGACGGCGCGTTCGATTTCAATGCACGTCGCAAGCTCCGAAATTCCTGAGCATGAACGTACCGAGATCTCCAGCGGTGATTCCTCTGCAGCTTTGGCATGTTTGGCAAGCGTTGTCATGCGAACTCCTCTGCACCTCTAACCTTGGATTTGCGCGCGCGACGCCCTGTTCCCGCGCATTTCCGCATCGGCGCGCTTTGCCTCATTCCAGAGTGCGTCGAGCTGGTCGAGCGATAGATCTTTCAGATTTTGACCGCGCGCGGCTGCCGTTCTTTCCATGACGCGGAAGCGGCGCGCGAATTTGCGATTGTTTTTTTTCAACGCGATTTCAGCGTCCAATCCGAGAAAGCGGGCCAGATTCACGCCGGTAAAAAGCAGATCGCCGGCCTCCTCTTCGATCTCCGCGCCGTCTCGCTTGCCCGACGCAAGTAACTGCTTCAGCTCCGCCGCCTCTTCCGCCAATTTATCGAAGATGCCCTGCACATCCGGCCAATCGAAGCCCACATTTGCGGCGCGCCGCGAAAGCTGGTGTGCCTCGAGCAACGCCGGCAGGCTGCGGGGCACTGCGTCTAGGATAGACGCCTCCCGCCCTGGCTGTTGCGAATCCTTGTTTTTCGCCCGCTCCTCGGCTTTGAGCTGCTCCCAATTCTTCAGCACTTGCGCCGAAGTGTCGGCCTGGACCTCACCGAAAACGTGTGGATGCCGCCGCACCATCTTCGTGTAAATCTGTTCGATCACGTCGGCGATGTCGAATTTGCCTGCTTCGGCTGCGAGTTGAGCGTGAAACACGATTTGCAGCAGCAGATCGCCTAGCTCATCGGCAAACTTATGCGCGTCGCGGCTTTCAAGAGCATCCAGCACTTCGTACGTCTCTTCGACGAGATACGTACGCAGAGATTCGTGAGTTTGTTCGCGATCCCACGGGCAGCCGTTGGGCGCCCGCAGGCGCGCTTGCAACGCCACCAGCGATTCGAAAGCTTTGCCGATCTTTTTGCGGGCTCGCGCGTCGCCTTTCAGATTGAGCCGCGGAATGATTGCGTCCTGGCCGCGTCCACCTTTGCCTCCAGCCGAGTGCGGGGTTTTCCGCGTCCGCACGCGGCTGGGCGGCTGCGTGCCGGAACGCAAGTGCCGGCGCTTTGACGAAGGACGGGGAGAGCTTGATCGAGCCACGCGGGCGGTTCGCCTGAGTGATTATCAGCAAAAGCGAGGAACTACTCTAACGGTAGCGCCCACGTATTGACAAGCGGCGCCGCCCCGCCCTGTGGAAGACCTGCTTAGCCGTGAAGTGCTGTCCGCAAGCGCGCTCGCAGAGGCTGCCTACCCGCAACCTGTACGCTGCCCTCACTTCCGCCTTTTAGAAGCTTTTAGAAATTGACGCCAAAGCCGAACGAGGCGATCGGCCAAATTTTTATGGCTGAAACGTCGTGATTGACTTTAGCGACTTCCGACTGAATGTTGCTCTGCACTGTGGCATCGCTGGCGGCATTGACGCAGATGGCGGCTGGGACCGTGCACGCCGTGCCCTGTAAAGCGAGCGACGCCTTGGGCGCTCCTGTGTAGGCAACGCCGAATTCCGTGCTGAGGCTCCAGCGGCGGCGATTTCGCGGGATCAGGTTCCCGAACCCTATCGTCAACATCGGAGCCGCTTTGTTGAAATCGAGCTTGGCCCTCCCGGTCACGGGATTGGCCGCGCTGCTGCTGTAAGTCACTCCCCCCAGCGTGAACGTCTGCCCGGCACCGACCGTGGCTCCGGCGTTGATGTTATTGCCGTTGTAAAACAGCAGCCCCGGGCTTACGTGGAAGCCGCCGGCAAACGGAAACAAATCCAGGTGCGCTTCTGCCGAGCGAAACGCAAGCTGGCCGTCGTAGGTGATCCCGTCCTTATCAAAACTATGGCTGTAGTTGAAGAAATTGCCCCCGCCGCGAACGTTGATGCGCTTGGTAAGCGCCACCGCCGCTTCGCCGCCAATGCCAAGCAGCGAAATCTTCACGCCGACCCCAAGTCGCCGCGGGCCCTCGGGATTCGCGGGAGCCGCGGGTGCGGGACCGGCAGGGGTTGGATCCGGCTCCGCGAGCGCCGAAACCCGCCTCAGATCGGCGTGCAAACTGGCTGGCTGAATGGTCGTGCTAAATTCGACTGCCGCAGCTTCGCTTTGCGCGAACGAGCGCGTTGCCCCCACGCCCGTAACCAATGAAAGTGCAAGCACAGCGAATAAGAGCGAAAATTTTCTCACTTTTCCTCCGAGGCGAATTAGCGCGCACCGTAATTATCGGGCTGCCGGTGCGTATTTCGGGTCGGAGAGGGGTCTCGCGCCTCCTATGCGGCATTAACTTCCAAGATAAGGTGGCTGCCAGGCAGGGCCGCGCCACAGTGGAAACAGCGGGAGCGGTGTTCGATGGCGAGGAATCTGTTTTTTGCCGCCCGTCCGAAATGCGGGACCGGCTCGGATGAGGGTATCGGGCGTCGGGACCCTGGGGCCTCGGTTTGCGCGGAAATTGCGCGGTTCTGCGAGGATGAGGAATCTCGGCGCCGGAACGGCGGCAAGCTTCCAATGGCCGTAGCGTCTTATGTCGTGCTGGCTAATTAGGACATCACCCAAACGGGGGTAGTGGGCTAATTGCGTGTTGCTATCCCACTACCCAAACGGGAGGTAACTTGTCCCCGTGCTGCGGCCGATGCTACACTGAATTTCCAAAATAACTCGGCTTTTACGCCTGAAAATCCAGGGAGTACGCCTTGGCGGACCCGAAGCAAGAAGAATCCTTTAAAGTTGTCGACCGTCGCCTGTTCAACGATCAAGGCGAGATTCGCGACGAGGCTGTCCGCCAGGAGCGGCGCAAGCAGGAGACCGAGACCGTCCCTGCCGCAGCGGGCAATTCCTCCGCGACTGGCGCGCAGAAGCGGGAAACTGCGGCAAAATCGCCGCAAAAAAGCGAGCCGGCCGAACCTCCGGCGCCCCAGGCGGAGCAGCCGAAGCCTTCCCGTGGCTTCCAGATGCTCGTTAATTTTGTGGCACAGAATGCCGCCATGCTGTTGGGCGCCTATCCTGATCCGCGCACCGGACAGGCCATGCTCGATCTTGAGGGTGCGCGCGAACTGATCGACATGCTGGACGCGCTGCGCGAAGCCAGCCGCGGCAACCTTGCTTCTGAGGATGATCGCCTGCTGGTCGATGTGCTCGGCAGTCTCAAACTTTCTTACATGGAAATGACCAAGGCCGCTGCCAAAGCCATGCAGGAAAAGGCCAAGGCCCGCCCGTAGCGAACGCCGTTCCGTGTCTCTTTCGCCGTCCAGCAATTGCGCTTCTGCCGTGCGCATAACCGTGCTCGGCTCCGGCACGTCCATGGGCGTGCCCAGCCTCGGCTGCCATTGCGCAGTCTGCCGTTCACAGGATCCTCACGACAACCGAACGCGGCCCTCTGTCCTGGTCTCCCGCGCGGATCACAACGTGGTGATCGACACGACGCCGGATTTCCGCTTCCAGGCCCTGCGCCACGGTCTTGAAAGCCTCGACGCCATCGTATTCACCCACGGACATGCTGACCACATTCTTGGATTTGACGACATTCGGCCGTTCAACCTGCGGCAGAAATCGGCCGTCCCGATCTACGCTTCCAACGACACGCTGGCCATCCTGAAGCGCACATTCGCGTACGTCTTCGATGGCCGCCCCGTGCTCAGCACCATTCCTGAAGTTGTGCCGCACGTTATTGAGGGCCCTTTCGAACTGTTGGGCATCCTCTGGAAACCGATACCCGCCGAACACGGCGACACGCCCGTGCTTGGCTTTCGTGTGGGCGGCCTCGCCTACGTGACCGATTTCAGCCGCATCCCCGAGCAATCCATGCCGCTGCTGGCGAGCACCGAGGAACTCATCCTTGATGCTCTGCGCGACGAACCGCATCCCATGCACCAGACCGTGGAGCAGGCGCTGGAGCTTGTTCGGCGTCTGAAACCCCGGCGCGCATGGTTCACGCACATCGCCCATGACCTGCCGCACCGCGAAACTAACGAACGCCTCGCGCGCCTCGGCTTTCATAATGTGCAACTGGCGTACGACGGACTCAGCTTCGAGGTTGCCGCATGAGCGAGTGCGTCGTACTTGGTTCGCCGGCAGAGTGGGCGGCGCGTTATGGTCCCTCGGGCCGTCGATCCGTGGTCTCGGTCGGCAACTTCGACGGTTTGCATCTGGGCCATCAGAAGATTCTTCACCAGGTAATCGAATTCGCCCGCTTCGAGGAAAGCATCGCGGGCGTGATCACGTTCGATCCGCATCCACTGAAGGTGCTGCGTCCCGGACAGGCGCCGCCCATGGTGGAAACGCTCGCCCAACGTATCGAACGATTTGCCGGAATCGGGCTCGAAGCGGCTTTGGTGCTGCGCTTCGATCACTCCCTCGCGGCGCTCAGCCCCGAAGAGTTTGCACGCGGCGTGCTCGTGCAGTACCTGAAGACACGCGCGGTGCTGGTCGGGCAGAATTTCCGCTTCGGGCATCGCCAGCAAGGAAACGTCGATACGCTCGCCGAACTGGGACGCTTTTTCGGCTTCTCTGTAAATATCGTTGAGCCCGTGGCCGTTGATGGCGAATACGTCTCGAGCACGGCGGTGCGAAATGCCGTCGCTGAAGGACGCGTGGCCTATGCAGCCCGCCTGCTCGGGCGGCCGTTCGCGCTTACCGGAGAGATCGTCAAAGGCGCGGGGCGTGGTTCCACGGTACTTTTTCCCACATTGAATCTCGCGCCCGAACAGGAACTTTTGCCCAAAGTCGGCGTCTATGCCACCGAAACACGGGTTGAAGGGCGCATGTATCGCTCCGCCACGAACGTCGGTTTCCGGCCGACGTTCGACGGCACATTGCTCGGCGTCGAAAGCCATCTGCTTGATTTCTCGCGGGAGATAACGAAAGGCCGGATGGAAGTACGGTTTTGGGAGCGCCTGCGCGACGAGAAAAAATTCAGCGAACCCGCCGAGCTCCGCGCGCAGATCGCCGCCGATCTGCGCCAGACGCGGGATTATTTCCGCCGCCGGGAATTGGCGGCGCATCCAGTGCCATCCTAAGTGCCGCTGAGCGGCTGGGAAGCAATTGCGGCTTGTACTGGTGGTAAAGTGGTGCGCCGTTTGGGCGTGGGGACAAAGGAGGCGAAATGGGTGAAGTAGTTTACGTTTCGCGGAGCCGAATCGAGCGCAAGCAGGGCCCGTTGCGCCTGGCAACGATTCCCGGCGAAGCGCAGCCGGTGGTCTTCAGCGTCCATGGAGCGATTGCCGAGCACTACAAGGTCGATCCGGCGAAGCTGCAAGGTTCACATGCGGCAACGATTGATTACGTTATCGCGGCCACGGCAGGTTGAATGGTGGGAACCTTCGGGGGCGCGCTGGAAGCGCGTCAAATCGATGCCAGCAACGGCAAGCTCGTGGGTGAAGTGACCGGCGAAGTCGAAACAGAAGAAAACGTGCTCGTCATCCGGCGGATTCACGTGCTGATGAAGCTGAAAGCGCCGGAAAGCGCGCGCGAGACCATCGAACGCGTGCATGGCTTTTATGCCATGAAATGCCCGCTGTATCGCACCCTGCACAAGGCCATACAGCTGAGTTCGTCCCTTGAATTAATAACCTGAATCGATCGGCACGAAATCCGTGCAATCGCGCCCCGGTTACAAATTGTGAGCAGCCGGGCCGCAACGGCGTGGACGAGCAAATGCCGGCGGCTTAGCATCGAAGAGTGCAAACCCTCTGGTCCCGTATCCAGCGCTATTCTCGCCACATTGCCATTATTCCTGCTGTTCTCGGCATCCTTACGGGAGTTCTGAGCGGCCGCACGGTATGGCTGGAAATCGGCGCCGTCTGGTTTCTAGGCGTCGTCGCGCTGGTAACCGGCACGGAGATGTTTCTGGCGGTGCGGCGGAAGCTGCCTCCCCGGCGCAGGCGCGGCGCGCTGGTGGAATTTCTGCAAACCGGCGGATATTCGCTCGCTGCGGCCAGCATGGCCGTATTTTTCGCGCATGTCTTCTGGACTTCTTACCGGCCGAACTGGCTCATGGGGCTGGTTTTCGTCGGCATCGTGATGTGCTTCTCCTCGGCGCTCGTCTATCGGGCGCGTCCGCGCAAGACAAGGTCGAAACTAAACTGAAGACTGCAGCCTACCTCCGCCGGGCTCCCCTGGCGCTGCGTTTTCCGGGATATGCGGTTTCTGGCTTAGAATTTACGCCTGAGGCTTTCGTCTTGATGTTCAGCCATATCCGAATTGCCGCATTGATGACGGCCGCGTTGTGCCTCCCAACGGGGCTGCATGCGGCCAAGGCAAAGGGCTCGCAGCAAAATGCTGCGCCCGCGGCGACTGGCGTCGCCCAGCGGCGCATGGCGCATTTGCGGCATGGAATCAACATCAGCGATTGGTTCGCGCAGCTTGGCGATCCGGCGGGATACACGAAACAGCATTTCGAGACGGCGATTACGGCGCGCGATCTCAATTTGATTGCCGCGATGGGCTTCGATCACGTGCGGCTGAGCGTGGACCCCAGGCCGATGTTTCACGCGCGGCAGGCGGACCAGATAACCGCGGAAGATCTGCAATATCTCGACGCGGCGGTGAAGATGATTCTCGACCGCGGCATGGCCGTCGAGATTACGATTTTTCCCGGCGGCGAATTCAAACAGCGGCTTGCGACCGATGATGAATTCGTCGAGCAGTTTGCCGATTTGTGGCGGGCGCTCGCGCGGCATTTTGCTGCCGTCGATCCCGAGCGCATATTTTTCGAAATCGTGAACGAGCCGGAGGGGCGCGACCGGTACCGATGGTATGGCGTGGAGACGAAGCTGGCGGCGGCTATTCGTGCTGGGGCGCCCGAAAACACGGTGATTGCCACGGGAGCGCATTTTTCGGACGACGATGACCTCGTTTTTCTCGAGCCGCTCCGCGACGCGAACGTGATTTATGCGTTTCATTTTTACGAATCGCATCTCTTCACCCATCAGGGCGCGACGTGGTCGGCCAACTGGTGGCACGAGCTGAAGGGCGTGCCCTATCCATCGACGCCGGAAAACGTGCAGGCCGTTGCGGAGCAGCTGCCGGATGCCGTCCATCGGCTGGCCATGATGCGTTACGGACTCGATCGCTGGAATGCGCAGCGCATTGATGCCGAGATCGGTCAGGTGAAAGCGTGGGCGGCGCGTTACGACGTGCCGGTAATCTGCAACGAATTTGGCGTGTACCGGAAAAATGTAGCTCCGAAAGATCGCATCGCGTGGCTTACCGACGTGCGAACGGCGCTCGAGAAACAGGGCGTCGGATGGGCTTTGTGGGAGTACCGCGGTGGATTTGGCGTGGTGACGACGGAGAATGGCGAAGCGATGCCCGATGCGGCGACGCTGAAGGCTCTGGGATTGCCGACGGCGAACTACGAGAGTTCGCCGAGTTCCCGTAAGTAGCGCGAACATCGAGGACGCCTCGCCTACGGGAAAACGGCATGGGCTGCCGCGATTTACCGAAAGCGCGCGCTAATTCTTTCGGGATGCCGGCAAGCCATTCACCAGCCGTATACGCCTGAGTTATTGGCCGGTGGCGTCGGCACTGCCGCCATTCTTTGAAGTCAAGCTCTTGTACAGCCTCTCAAGATACACATCCGTCTTGATCGCCGGCGTTTCAAGATACTGCCACTGCGCCAAAATATTTTCTTGCTTCATCTGCTCCAGACTCTTGCCCTGCTTCATAGCGTCCTGCACGGCTGCCGTGGTCGCTTTGACCACCTCCAGGTATTTCCGCAGTTCGGCCTTGGTGGCTACGCCGCCATGCCCGGGAATGATTTGGGCGTCCTCCGGAGCGTGCGCCACCACGTATTCAATCGAAGCAATTTCGCCTTCAGGTCCGCCGCTGCCGTCGTTATCGGCATCAAGTGCGGGATAATGCGGCGGATCGAAATTCGTGAAGATGTCGCCCATGTGCACTACGCTGTTTCCCGGAAAAAACACGGCGGCGTCTCCGTCGGTATGGGCGCGGCCAAAATAGATGGCGCGAAGTTCGCCGCCATTGATATGCAGCGAGAGGTCCTGGCCGAAAGTGATCTTCGGCAGTGAGACCGGCAAATCCGTAATGCGCCGGTCAGCCTCTTTCTGCATCGTTTTGGGAACATTTTCTTGCGCGACCAGCAAGGCTGTCTTGCCCCAATACGCATTGCCGCCGGTGTGATCCCCGTGCCAATGCGTATTGATGACGTATTTGACAGGCTTGTCCGAGACCGTTTTCAAAGCGGCTTCAATTTTCGGCGCGAGTTCGAGCAGTTGCGAATCCACCAGGACCATCCCGTCGTCTCCGGCGTAGACGCCGATGTTGCCCATCCCAGCCTGAACTCCCGAGCTTTGCAGGACATACACTTTGTCCGCGAGTTTCTGCACTTTGACTTGCGCTTTGCTGAAGTCCGGCGCCTGCCGCGGCGGCTCCTGAGCCTGAGTGGTAAGCGTTGCGGCTAAAAACAAGCAGAAGCCTGCGGCTGCCTTGCGCATCACGATCCTCTCTTTGCCGGGGGAGTCCGGCCCCAAACTAACAATCACGCACGACCGTCGATTTGAACCTGCTATTGTTGCCTCGGTTGTAGCCCGCAAAACGGGTTTTGACCGTCATCATGCTGGTGATCTGTGTCTTGCGCAATGATTGGAAGATGCACCCGGTGCCTCGGCCAATAAACTGGCATACGCCGACCGAACATGCAACCGCCTTTGCGTCAGCCAGCGGCTTCCTCAGACAACGCTCGGATCAATTCGGCATCCTTTACAACTCCACCAAACGGGTCAGCTAAACTCTGCGCTCTCGCCCGCGACGAATGTGCTAATATGAAGCTCCCTTCCTACAGGTTTCCCTGTACTCCCCCTTCCCGCACGTTTCACCAGAGGAGGACATCTCCATGCCCGCGCCCGACCGTCGCGCAACCCCGCGATTTCGCATCAGCATCCCCGTCCATTTCGAACTGACCAAATCCTCCAAGCCCGAGCGCGCCGCCGAAACGCTGGACATCTCCTCGCGCGGCGTGCTCATGGAAACCGACGCGCCGATGCGCGTGGGTGCCATCCTGCAAATCCGTATGCGCCTGCCGGAAATGATCATGGGCGAGCGTGTGCCGGAGTGGCGCATCACCGGACACGTCGTGCACGTCCAATCCGGCGGCGAGCAGGGCAAATACGGCGTGGGCGTGCAGTTTCATTATTACGAACCTGCCGCAACGCCGCCCGACGACGCCCTCGGCGAGAGCGGCCCTGCCGCCGCTTCCGACGGAGGACGCCGATGAAATCAGCGTTGTTGGTGGATAGCGAGCCCGCCGTCAGCGAGGTTCTCCAGGAGATCCTGAAGTCTGAAGGCATGGAGGCAGTGACGCTGGCGAGCGCCTCGGATGCCGCGGATTACGCGCAGGCACGGAAATTTGACGTGGTGTTTGTAGATTCCAGTTCACCTGTGAGCGACGGAATCGAGTTGACGCGCAAAATTCGCGGCACTTCCCGCAACCACAGAACTCCTATCGTAATGATCACTACGCCGAAATATACCGGCTTTCTGACTGAGGGATTCCAGGCCGGCGTCAGCTTCATGGTCTATAAGCCCATCGACCGCACGCGCCTGGTGCGTCTGGTGCGCGTGATGCAAGGCGCGATCGAAAACGAAATACGCCGATTCCGTCGCGTTGCGACCGAGGTAAGGATGTTAATCCGCAATGGAGACGATGAACTCGAGGGCGCAACCATCAATTTGAGCCTGAACGGCGCCCTTATCCGCGCGCCACGCGTCTTTCCCCGCGGGACACTGCTCAAAACTCATGTGTTCCTCGCCCCCGCTGATCCTGTCATTGGTCATGCCGTGGTCATGCGTACGGTGAGCAATGATCGGATGGGAATTCAGTTCGATGGCTTGGCGCTCAGCGAGAGTATGCGGCTGCAGGATTATCTGCTGCGCCTGCTCCCCCTGTAACCCCTGCCTCAATCTGCAGCGAGCCACAACGCCCGGCGTGCGAGCACACGCCCAATAAGCCGCCGTCGGCGCCCCGAAATCTCCCTCGCTGCGCGCTGCGGTTCGGCGTCATGCGTTATCGGCATGCGATGTCGGTCCGTTGCCGGTGCCTTCGCGCTGCTCGGATTTGTGCTGCTTCCCGGCGTGCTCGCGGTGAACGTCCACGATGGAGCCATCCATCGCGCTCACATTGACCTCTGTAATCCCCCGCTCGCCCGGCTGCGTGATTTCAAACGAATAGATCAGCCGCCCCTGCTCTTTTTCGAGTTCGCTGCCCTTCATCGTACCCGGTACGGCGCGAAGCGCCGCCGTCTTCGCCTGCTCGATGCTGATTTTTGCGTCGGCCTCGTCTGCCTGCAAATCCGGGAAGTGCACAAACGTCATTGTTCCCATCGCCAGTATGGCGTATATGGCCGCGGCAAATATCTTGGCTCGCTTCATCGATGCTCTCCTTTTTCGGCTGACGCTTCGGCGGCCTGGTGCAGCACCCTGAGTAGGAGACCTGGTTTATCTCAGGGGCCCTGCGCTGCAACCACCGTCGGAGCGCCAGCCGTCACCTTAATCTGCCGCGAGGGTACACAGGCGCAGATAAACGCACGATTAACAGTTGCAGGAAGTGAGCCTATTCGTTGGAAAGGTCATTGCTGCTACGCATTGTCGAAAGTATCGAGCACGCGGGCCGCAAGCCGCCCAGCCGCGCTCACGCGTCAATCGCCCAAAGCCGAATCAGCTCTCATCGGACACGTGCGTCGTCACCGCAGACGCTCTTTTGGCATTCGCCTCGACGGCGCCCGCGCTCTTCGCCGGCAGGTATGCGGTGAATACGCTGCCGCAAGCGTCCGAGTGCACAAGCGCCAACCGGCCGTGATGCGCTTCGGCGATCCATCGCGCGATCGCCAGTCCCAGGCCCGCCCCTGAAGCCCGCGCAGCCGCAGCTTCGGTCCTGGCCGGCGCTCCTGCGGTTTGCGCCTGCGCGGGCTCGGACTCTGTCGAGAGCTTCGCCCCAGCATTCGGGGCGCCGCCTGCCCCTCCGGTATGGCCCGCAACGCGCGTCGCGGGCGTCCGCGCCGGATCGAGACGGAAGAAGCGCTCGAAAATCTTTTCGCGTGCTTCAGCGGGAATCCCCGGACCGGTATCGCGGACGCTGAGCAAATATTCCTCGCCTGCACGCGTGCAGGCGAGGACCACCTTGCCTCCCTCGGGCGTGTACTTGATGGCGTTGTCGAGCAGGTTCATGACCATGCGCCGAAGGAGCGCCTCGTCGGCATGAATGGGCATCTCCCCGCCGGAGGGTTCGTAGCTTAGCGCGATCGCGCGCGCCGCAGCCATGCTGCGTGCCGCGCGAACACAATCGCCGGCGACTTCTTCGAGGTAAAAATCGCGAGCGCGCAGCGGGTATTCGCCCGCATCAGCGCGGGCCAGGGTCAGAAGATCATCCACGATTTGCGAGAGCCGTCGCGCTTCGTCCAACGCGATGGCCAGCGATTCGCGGTACTCCTCGGAAGTGCGCGCTTTCGAAAGCGCCACTTCCGCTTCACCGCGGATGATGGCTACCGGCGAGCGCAGCTCGTGCGAAGCATCGGCCATCAACCGCCGCTGCTGTTCGAACGAGCGATCCAGCCGTTCCAGCAGGCCATTGAACGTGCCCGCCAGATAACCGAGTTCATCGCGCGCGTTCTGCACCGGCAGCCGCCGGTGCAGGTTTTGCGCGCCGATCTGCGCTGCGGTTTCGCTCATCGCGACCACGGGAGCCAGACTCTTGCGCGCTAGAAAATAGCCGCCGACGCTGGCGATCAGCAGCGCTGCCGGAATCACCCACAGGAGCGTCGTGCGTATATCGTCCATAAACTCACGCTGCAGCTCCAGCGATTCCAGCGCTATCACCGTCGCCGGTGGCGACGTGCCCACATCTGCCTCAGTGACACGCGTGCGAAAATGCACGCCGCCCAGCGCGATATCGCCGAGTCCGCGATTGCCAGATTCGCGCCGGATGCGAAGCCACGCGTCCCCGGCCAGATCGGGCACGGTTTGCGGGTACACTGCGTCGCGGCGCTCGCGCACGCCACGCCCCGGCAGCGGCTCGCTTTCGGCGAGCAGGCTGCCCTTCGAGTCCAGCACCGCGAAACGATGATCGCGCAGCCGGAACTCTTCGACCGATTCCCGCGCCGCCGCGGCCAGCGCGTCGCCACCTGGGTTCTCTTTGAGCTGGTCGTTATATTCCGCTCGCAAGGTCGAAACGAAACCATCGGAAGTTTCCGCAAGCGATGCATCCGTCCGCCGCGCCATCGCCCGCTCGAGCACCCAATACATCCCGGCCGCGACGCAGACGAGCACGAGCGCGAGCACGCCCGTGTACCACAGCGTCAGCCGCACTCGCACCGAATCAAACATGCTTCTTCCCTGCCCCGCGCGCCGGCGCGGCCGGCCTGCTGTGACCGCCTTTCGGCCTTTCTTTCGCGCGAACCTGCGGTTCCTCCGCTGAAGCCTCGGCTTCCGTGCTATCTGCCGCAACCGGTGCCGCTGCCGCCGGCCCGAGTATGTAACCCGCGCCGCGCCGCGTGTGAATCAGCGGCTTCACTGCGGATTCATCGATCTTGCGCCGCAGCCGGTTCACATACACCTCGATGGTGTTGCTGAAACTGTCGAAGCTCTCATCCCACACATGCTCGGAAATCTCCTCGCGTCCGACCACGCGGCCCGCATTGCGCGCGAGGTATTCGAGCAGCGCGTACTCTTTCGCCGTCAACGAAATCGGCCTGCCGCCGCGCGCCGCCGTCTGCGCCGCCGTATCCAGCACGAGATCTTCGATCTCGATGCGATCCGGCCGCAATTCCCCGGAACGCCGCAACAGAGCGCGCAGCCGCGCCAGCAGTTCGCGAAATTCAAAGGGCTTCGTCAGATAATCATCGGCTCCGCTGTCGAGGCCATGCACCCGATCGTCGGTCGCGTCGCGCGCCGTGAGCATAAGAATCGGCATTCGCAATCCCGATTCGCGCAGCCGGCGGCAAACCTCAAATCCATCCGGCGCCGGAATCATTACATCGAGAATGGCAAGGTCGTAGGGGTTAATTGAGGCCTGATACAGCGCGTCTTCACCGGACGCCGCCACGTCCACCGCATAAGCCTGTTCCCGCAGCCCTTTTGCCACGAAATTAGCGATTCGCGGATCGTCTTCCACCAGAAGAATTCGCATCGGCGGGCGCCTCGGCTCATTTTACATCGCCGATGCCTTGCTCGCGGTCAACCCGATTAGCCCACTCATGTTGTGAGTGGAGCGGCCGCGGGGGAGTTCCTGCGCTCGTGCGCTTCGCTACGGTGAGTTTCGAATGTGCGGTTCCCGGCGAGGAAAAGCAGTGCTAAATACCGGACGTGCTCCGACTCGATTCTTCGGACTGCGCCGGCGCTCGGCGCGGCGCATTCGGCACAAGCCGCACGCGAAATTCACGAAAGTTTTTCTCCAGAATCATCTGAAACACCCAAATCCCTATGGGTATAGCCAAAACCACTCCTATGCCTGCTCCCAGAGCTTGCGCCGCGCTTTGTGAAATGTGTTGCGGGATGCCGCTGATGCTCAAAACCAGGCTGCCAAAAAGTCCTGCCGCCCCGCCAAAGACAATCGAACGCCACACCCACGCCCACCAGACCCTTGCCGCGCGTCCAAAGGTCGGCTCCAGAAAACGCACCGGCTTTGTTTCAGGCGTAACCTCGTCGTAGCGCTCGCCTTCGCCTGGAGACGGCAGCGTGGCCATGGCAACCCTCCTCGCACAGCATTCTACCAGCTTGGAGGAGCCATCATGCTTTGCCACAGCGCAACGCCCTGTCGCCCGCTGTAGACTTGACAAACAGAAGGGAAAATTCCGGTTCAGTGGGGACGTCCGCGGCGCCTGCGGTGTTTCCCCGCGTCTCCGGCGTGCAGCGCCTGATCGGCGACCTTAAGCAGGCGCCGCACATAATGGCGCTCGCCTTGATCTTCGTGCTCAGACGCGACATCGCCCTTCGGGCGAGGCGGATTGACCAGCCGCGTCACGCCCTTCAGTGGATCGTTCACATCACCGGATTTGTTCCGATGCGGTTGGTTGAGGCGAATGCCCATATTTCCATTCTTCGCGTGCACACAGCCCGTGCTGCCGCGGCGCGCATCATCCTAGTAAATCCGTCATCCCAGGAAGTGGCAATACCTTGCCTTCCTTAACCAACGTCCCTCATTTTCCTAAGCTGCTGCCCGCTCCAAGGCGTCTTCCGAAGCCTATACAGAGAAACCCCTACCGTGCACGGCAAAACGTTATATTTTTTCCCAGAAAATGGGCGCTGTCGCCTCCACCTCGCTAAGCCCTACTACTGGTCTTCAGGTATGTCCCTTATTGTGTAGCGGAAGCTCTAACCCGATACTTACCCTGGCGTGCGAAGGCTGCTCACCCAGACCCGCCTTTCGGCAGTACTCGCCCGCTCGCGGATCGCCGAGGTCTCCGCCTGTGCATATACCAGCCCGCATCCTTCTGGTTGATGATCATCCCGCCGCGCGAAGAACGGCCAAAGCCGTTCTGAATGACCTCGGTGTGGATGTGGTCGTGGTCTGCGGCGAAGCGGAAAACGGCAGGCAAGCCATCGAAAAGGTGCACACCCTCGAACCCGATATCGTTCTGCTCGATATCGGCATGCCCGCCATGGACGGCGTACAAGCGGCATACGAAATTCGGCGTGCCGCCCCTTACGCGAAAATTGTCTTCTTCACTGTGAACGATTCGCCCGAGGCATATACCGCGGCCAAATTACTCGGTGTGGAAGCTCTGGTGCCCAAATCGTCGCCCGCGCGCGTCTTGATCTCCACGATTCAGAGCCTTGTCAATCAACAACACTAAAAGATCGCTTTGCCTGTACCGCGGTGCTCCGCTTGTGCATTGGGCCGTGAAGGCTCGTACGTCATGACTACAGAGGCGTGGATCGTTGTGGAGCTTGTGCGTCCTTCCACCGGGCGCCACAAATCGAAATTAATTCGATACCCGCGCTCGGAAAAGATTGACACGCGGGAAGAAGCCGAAGCTCTCCAGCCAACCTATGCTCCCGAACATGGGGGCCAGATCGCCATCATCCGCGTATCCGAATTCTACGCAAAGAAAAGGCGGAAAACTGGCGCGCAGAACGAACCCCACTAAACAACCGGCGCGGAACACATATTCGCTTCTTGAGCGCGCGAGGACCACAACCAAGTCCGGCTTTCTCCGCTTGGTTCCACTTTGTTGCGTAACGCCGCATCATCACCTCACGTCTGAAAACACAACAGCCGATAACCTGGGGGAAGCTTCGTACTGACCCGATCAGGCGAAGCGTCCCCCTTCCTCTGCGCACCTCAGTCCCCGTGACACGCCAAACCGATCCGCCGTGCTGGAAAGCCAAATACTGGCTACAGAAAATATGGAAGGCTACGTCTTCGCACGTTTGCGCCTCAGTATCTGCGCCACGGCCGTAAGCAACTGCTCGGGATCGCCTTCCCCCTTGCGCAACCACAGGTCAGCTTTTCCCAGAGCTTCATCCAGGATGGAAGCATATCCCGAGAGCATGATGATCGGAATCTTGGGGTTGATGGCTTTTAGTTCGGCGGCGACCTCCAGGCCGTCCATGTCAGCCATCCAGTAATCCAGCAGTACCACATCGATTTGCTCGCGGCGAAAAAGCTCGACGCCCTGCTTCCCTGCCACCGCGGTGAATACCCGATATCCGGCGCGCTCCAAAACGAGCCGCCGCAGTGCCAGTGCCGGCTCTTCGTCGTCGATACATAGGATTACCGCTGAAGGTTCGGTCATTTCCGGGACTGGGTCCTATCGTGCTTTCGAGTACGCCGCGAAAGATACCAGCGTGAGCGTGTTCAGACTTTCCGTCAATAATCTCAGGTCGGAGGTAACTTCCGCCGCTGTGAGCGGCAGGATATGCGTTCCGAGCAGATTCTGGATGGTTTCGCCAATCACCTGAAATTCACGCAAAAGCATTACCGGCGCGTAGTGGTTCTTCTTTCGCCTCTTTCCATGAAGAGATGCAAATCGCAGCTCTTTGGATACGAATGGCCGGCCCTCATGCAGCAATCGCGTAATGATCGCTTGAAAGATCGCCGGCAGATGATCGATTCGTTCGCTGTCTTTCAGACGCGCTCTCCGCAGCAACGGATCTTTCTTCACCGATTCGAGAATAATATTGGCGATTTCTCCCTCTTTTTCCATGAGCGCCGCCGCCAGCCGTATCGGCTGTACCCGCGGCGTCCCCAGGCGGGCTTTGAGCTTTGCCACGAGTTCCTCAATGTCAGCCGGCTTGGTGAAATAATCGTCCACCTGATTCTGAATAGCGCGGATCGCATTTTCCAGCCCGGGATACCCGGTGAGAATGAAATTTTTGCAGTTCGGCTGCGCTCGGCGCATAGCAGCAATTACGAGAAAGCCGTCGCCGTCTCTTTCTATATTCAAATCAGCAATCAAGATGTCAAACGTGATCGCCGTGAGTTGCACTAGCGCGTCAGCTATCGTTCCGACCGCCGTGACATCGAAGCCGTGCTGATCGAGCAGAAGCGGCAATGTCAGCCGGATATTTTCTTCGTCATCGACAAAGAGCAGGCGGGGACGCTCTTCCTCGGCGCGAGCCGCCCGGCTTCCAGTCGATGAGACCTTCTGCTCTATTCTCAATCGCGCACGTTAGCACTGCGGCACATCGAGGCTTTCCGTTGGTGACCAGGTAAAATAGCCCAACGTCAAATACTAAACCCGAATCCGGCTGTTCAATAAGGGACATAATGTAGGAATTGTGTAGTGCTCAGGTAACGTGACACTCTACATTCGTATTCCATGCAACTCCCTCGGCCAGGCGGCGAGGTTCGTAACAATTTTGTAGGGATCTGAGCCCAATCATGTCTCCCGAATGGATTCCGCTGCTGTTTGCCGCCGCCGTCATCATCCTCTTGCTGCTCGTCCTGCGGCCGCGGCAGCAGTCCTGGCGTACCTCCATTTGCCGCATCGTGGTCGTAGCGGCCGTCTATTTCTGCGTGGCGTATCTGCTGCACGACGTACTCGATCATCCACCCGCCGAAGCTTTGCTCGGCTCGATAATCATCGCCGCGATCGCCTGCGCAATTCCCGTCCGCTATTACCGCCGCCTCGCCGGCGAAAAGTGACCCTCCGACCACAACGGTCATCTCCAGCGACGAGCCGGAGCGAGGGACCTCTCTGACCTCCGTCTTCTGTCGTGTCCTTTTGCGAACGCGCCTCGGTCCTACAGGCAACTCCCAGTCAGCCGCGAATCATCCTTAAGAGTAGAATCGTAAGGTGGCGTAAGAACAGCAGTCGATGGGAGAAGGGCCATGGGCTTCTTAAGGTCATTTGGCGTTCTTCTTTTGGCGACCAGCTTTGCTGCCGCACCTGCCCTCGCGCAGAAGCAAAATCCTTATGGCGACGATTCGCCTGCTGCGAATCAGCCGGTACCCGAGCCTCAAAATCAGCCACAAGCGAATCCGCCTGGGCCACAACCTCAGCCACAGCCGTCGGCGCAACCGAATGCCGCAGTGCCGGCGACACTGACATTGCCAGACGGTGCGATTCTCTCTGTGCGCACCACGCAGTGGCTCTCCAGCGATCGCAACCATCCCGGCGACACATTCACCGCCACCCTCGACCAGCCGCTGGTCGTTCGTGGATGGGTTGTGGCCCGGCGCGGCCAGACCGTGCTCGGCCGCGTCGCCGTAGCACAAAAAGCCGCCGAAAATAATGGCGTTTCCAAATTAGGAGTCGAGATCACTGAACTCACACTGGTCGATGGCGAGCAGGTTCCGGTGAACACGGAAATCCAGCGTGCCGTACCCGCGCCTTCCTCGCCGGGCTCGACCGAACGCACCGTCGCCACAGTAGGGACCACGACCGTGCTCGGCACAATTCTGGGCGCCGCAATCGGTGGTGGAGAAGGCGCCGCCATTGGCGCCGGCCTCGGAGCCACGGCTGGCGCTGCCGCCGTCCTCTCGACGCGCGGGCGAGCCACGACGCTGGCCCCCGAATCGCTCCTGAGCTTCCGTCTGGCAGCGCCACTGGAAATTTCCACGGAAACAGGACCGCTTGCATTCCGGCCCGTATCGCAAGGCGACTATAAAGATCAGGACGCCTATGCCCACAAACCTCGCCTGCGCCGCCCCGGTTATCCCGCGCCATATTATTATTATGGGTACTGCGGTCCCTGGGGATGGGATTGCTATCCCGGTCCTTACCTGGGCCCCTATGTTGGCGTTGGAGTCTGGGGTTATGGACCGCGCTATCGCTACCGCCGCTTCCGCTGATCTACTGAGGATTCGAGCATATTCTGACAGATTGAACGGCGAACTCGCGTGCCTTGCGCTGCGATCAGTCGGGCCGCTGCGACGAACCCGCGGGAGAAACAAGGGGAATTGTCGCCCGCACCATCATCCCCTTATCGCTCGAAGCCAATTTTAGCTCCCCTCCGAGTTGCCGCACGCGTTCGTTCATGCCGCGCAGTCCCACTCCAAGGGTTCCCAACGAATCGCTCGAAGACTCCAGCACGCCGGCCGGCGCGCCTTTGCCCTGATCTTGCACTTCGAGGATAACCTTGCCCTTTTCGAGCCAGAGTCGTACCTGCGCCGTCGGGCTCCCGGAATGCCGATGAACGTTCGTGAGGCTTTCCTGAAAGATCCGGAAAAGGGCCACTTCGATATCACGTGGCAGCCGTCCAATCTCGTTTTCAACTTCGTACTCCACGCGTATCCCGCTGCGCTTTGTGAATCCGTCGATATGCCATTCGATGGCCGTTTCCAATCCCATCTCCTCGAGCATCGGCGGATACAGAAGGTACGAGATGGTGCGCACTTCGCGGATGCAATCGTCGGTGATGCGAATGCATTCGGCGAGTTGCTCCTCCGAACGCTTGGGCGGCGGCGTTGAAGTCAGCACCTCCAGCGTCATTTTCAACGCGCTGAGATACTGCCCTATGGTGTCGTGCAATTCCCGCCCGAGCCGCCCCCGCTCTTCATCCTGCATGCGCAGCAGACGGCCCGAAAGCTCGCGCAGCGAATGTTCCGACGCGATGAGCGCCGCGTGCGACTTTTCCAGCGCCTGCTGCGCCCTGCGCTTTTCGGTAATGTCGCGCGTTACTTTTGAAAATCCGTAGAGCGCCCCGGTATCGTCTCGCAGCGCTGTGATCACCACGCTCGCCCAGAAACGCGAACCGTCTTTGCGCACCCGCCAGCCTTCGTCTTCGATTCGTCCTTCCTTCACAGCGCGTTCGAGATTCAGTTGTGCCTTTCCGACGGCGGCGTCCTCATCGGTGTAAAAAACCGAGATATGCTTGCCGATGATTTCGCTGGCCGTATAGCCTTTGATGCGCTGCGCGCCCTCGTTCCAGCTTGTGACGTTGCCACGAGGGTCCAGCATGAAAATCGCGTAATCGCGCACGCCCTGCACCAGAAGCCGGAACCGCTCCTCGCTCGCGCGCAGCGCCTCTTCCGCTTCACGCTGCCGCGTAATGTCTCGCGTAACTTTGCCAAAACCGCAAGGCCGCCCATCTCCGTCATGCAGGGCGGTGACGATTACATTCGCCCAGAAGCGCGTGCCGTCTTTGCGCACACGCCAGCCATGATCTTCAAAACGGCCCGTGCGCGAAGCGACTTCCAGCTCCCATGCCGGTTTCCCGCGCCTCAGGTCTTCTTCCGGATAAATGATCGCGAAATGCTTGCCGATGACCTCACCGGCTTTATACCCGTGGATTAGCTCGGCTCCCTCGTTCCAACTGTTGATCCTGCCTTCCGGATCCAGCATCACGATGGCGTAGTCCGTCACGCCCTGTACCAGCGATCGGAAGCGTTCCTCGCTGAGCCGCAGCGCTTCTTCGGCGCGCTTTCTTTCCGAGAAATCGCGCACCACCGCCCCGAAACCGGCTAAGCCGCCGTCTGGTTCCCGAAGAACTGTAATTAAGACGTTTGCCCAGAATTGAGAGCCGTCTTTGCGCCCGCGCCAGCCCTCATCTTCAATACGACCGGCTTTAAGGGCAGTCTCCAAAAACACCCAGGGCTTGCCGGATCGCAGGTCTTCCTGCGGGTAAAGAACCGAGAAATGTTTGCCGATGATATCGTGTGCGGGATAGCCGAAGATACGCTCGGCTCCGGAATTCCAGCTCAGCACCCGCCCCTGCGTATCCAGGGCGAAAACCGCGTACTCTTGCAGATTGTCAATCAAGAAGCGAAGTCGCTCTTCCGTCTCTGGATGAGCAACACGCTTCACACTATCGCCGGGGTCCGCGGCTTCGGGCCTGTTTATAGTGTCCAATAAAGAATCCCTTTCTGTCGGGGGCGCTCTATTTTAGCGGATATGGAAATACAAAAACACAATCTGTGCAGTTTTGAACAGATACAGCGATCACCGTATGGAAAACAATCTCTGTGAGGCACGACCATCGCTCCTGTAGCGCTCCAACTCACTCAGGGCGGTGGATCACGGGCGGAATCCTCCTCGTTGACGATCACCAGATCGCCCGCAAAGGCGTGCGCGCTCTCCTGGACGCAAACGCGCTCTCCATTTGCGGCGAAGCTGAAAACGGCCTTCAGGCCATCGACCGTGTAAGAGCACTCAAGCCCGAATTGGTTCTTCTCGATCTCTATATGCCCGGCATGAATGGCGTCGAGGCCGCATTCCAGATTCGGCAGATCGCGCCCGCAACCAAGATCATCTTTCTCACCGTGCAGGATTGCACTCCCGAAGCGGAAGCTGCCGTCCGCCTCCTCGGCGTCCAGGGCTTTATCTGCAAATCCTGCGCCGCGACCGACCTCATTCCCGCCCTCAAGCGCTCACTGCAAACCGATTAGCCAGAACACCCGTCCTGCAAAGTCTTTGCTTGTTCATCCTTATAAGCTCCGCGTCCCTGTGAACTCCGTGTAAATCCTGTCGACTTTTGTGCTTGCCGCAGGGCGCTGTTGATTCGAACCCGTGCATCTCATAGGGTAAGCCCTCGAAGGAGAACCATCCAATGGTGAAGATCACTTGCGACAATTGCGGCGCCGAAAAACCGGAAAAGCTGCCCGCGACTGTGGAGTGGATACTCGGCTACGATCTCGAAACCGAGACTCCGAAATCGGTTCAGCGTTCCATCCGCCTGCTGGACCACTGGGATGACCGCCGCGTCCTGGAACTGGGCGCAATCCATCTCTGCTCGATCCAATGTCGCGACGAGTACATGAGAAACTCCGCCACGCGCATGAGCGCCAAAGCGGGCAAGTAAGCTTTACCGCCGCACCCGGTCCGCCAGTGAATCCCCGCGGGATAAGCCGCGTTCTGTGACCGCACAAAATATGTTTTTTCCATTCGCATCGCCCCTGGCCATGATCTAAACTGACGCCCATGTTCTCCGGCAAATGGGTCTTCCGCCATCGCGGGGTGCTCGCGCACTCCCCTCTTGTTTTGGTTCTCTTCTGGAGACCCGGCGAAACAACGAACCCGGTGTTGCTGTGGAGTCTGGGCTTCGCATTTCTCTTTACGGGCATGGCCATTCGCATTTGGGCGCAATCATACATTCATCATCGGCTCAAGCTTCCTCTACAGCTCACGACTGGCGGCCCTTATCAGCTTGTTCGCAATCCTCTTTACATCGGCAATGCGCTTGTGTGCACCAGCGCCACTTTCTTCGCGCGCCTGCCCTGGCTTGCGCCTTTCATCCTCGCCTGGGTTTTTATGGTTTATTCGCGGGTCGTCCGCTATGAAGAAGGCTGGCTGCTCGAACTCTATGGCGGGCCGTATGAACGCTACATGCGCAACGTCCCGCGCTGGCTGCCGCGCTTGAGCGGCCTCCCCCCCATCTCTTTCTGGAATGACTTTTCCGCCAAAGCCGTTCGCGCCGAACTGCATTGCCTTCTCATCGCGCTGATTTTTGGCCTTAAGGGACTCGCCGATTCCCCCGCCTGGCACTTCGCGCTCACCGGTCTCCGCTCGCGCCTGTTCTCATAAGCCAATTAGCCTTAGGTCGCGCACTACCCGGGAAATATTGCTCCGGCGGTCCCACCACGCTACCGTTGACCCAATGTAAAAAATCGTGAGATCCGGCGCCAAATTCGCTGTCGTCGTAACCTTGCTTTTCGGCGCTCGTGCCCGCGCGGAGACCCTCGTTTATTCGCTCTCCTATACGGAAACGCAATCCAGCTTTCAGGCTCATTTCTCCAACGTCTCTAGTTTTCCCGGACTGCGCTCGCCCGAACAAAATCTTGCTATGCTCCGCCGCACGCGCAAGACCGATATCTACTCCGTCTCGCTGCCCGATGGAAAAACATCGTTATTGTTTTCCGATGAAGGTCCTCACCTCGAGACCCAAGCCATCGGCGGCCTGAGAGGCGGCGAAGCGTATCTGCTCGCACTCTGGCGAGAATGGCGCACCGTGCCATACCCCGGCGCCTACGAAAACAAGGGCTACTACGCGGTTTCGCTTGATGGCTCCAACCACTTCCGCAGAATCGGCGACGCCCCGCCAAACGCGCCACCCGCTTTTTTGAATCCGCAAGGCACAAAAGCGGTGGCCGAAGGCTTCATCAACGAAAAATTTATTGTTTCGATTTACGCCGTCCCCGATTGGAAGCCTTTGGCCACGTGGGATCTTTCAAAACTGCTGCAGACTCGCTGCCCAGATTGCAGCCCGAGCTCCTTCGGCTGGATGGCTGACGGCAACCGCCTTTATGTGGAACTCGCCGTCGTCGGCGACGATGAAGACCACCCGAAACTCAACCATGAAGGCACATACGTTCTTTCCGGCGGTGGCGCCGATCTCGGTCCCATTCCTCTCAACATAATCGGTTTTCAATTTCCCGGCTATGTGCACCCAAAATTTGCCGGGCATCGATTCCTCGGGCAGTTGCCCGACGGACGCAATCTTTTTCTCGAGTACGCTGCAAAACAGGAGAAGCCCCTCAGTCAGACCGATCCCTTTCTCGCCTTGTCCGGCCCAGATTCAAGATTTCAGAAGGCATTTCCGCTGAAGTTCGCGATTAACGCATGCTACATCTCGCCTTCGGAACGATATCTGGCTTATATCGAACGCCGCACGACATCCGACTACCGCAGCGAGCTTCACCTTTGGGTAAAGAACCTTGAAACCGGTGAAGACAAGGAACTCCTGGCCACGCCTCCCCCAAATCCACCGAATTCACCCGAGCCAAACGTTTCACTTTCCATCGTCGGCTGGCTGAATTAGCTTCCCTATCAAACCCCGCCTGCACTTCTAAATGTCCTCGCCGGAAAGCGCACGACCTCAATTTACATAAAGTGATAGGTCACCCCGGCCGAGATTTCCCAGTTGCTCACCGTTCCGGAAATCGGATACTGCGGGCCGTTCGGGCTTTGCGGATTTTGCGGCAACCCGAAGCGTGGCAATCCGGTAATGTGGTCGCGCAGATCAATGCGCGCGCCAATATGGTTCACGATCATCGCCTCTATCCCGACGCCTGGGATGAAATCCGGATGCGTTTCGCCGTGCAATGCTACCGGCTGGTCCAGAAACTGCGTTGCCGCCGCCAGCCGCGCATCGCCTGTCGGGTTGTACCGCAGGATCCCGAACCCCACTGTTACAAATGGCCGGAAACGGGTGCCCCTCGTCGTGAAGTAATAGAGCCCGTTCGCCTCCAGTTGATGTATGTGCGTGCCAAAATTGCTCACGCTCTGCACCGGCGTCGTGTGCGTGACGTTTAGTCCGTCAGACTCAAACGCGTACGTCCCTTCCACCGCCCAGTGGTCGCGAATATTGAAATCGCCCCGAAACCCAAACCTGCCGCCATTCTGGAATTTCGTAGTGAATCCCTTGGGTCCGATGAAAAACGTTCTGCCGCCTCCCAGCAACGAAGCGCCCGCGAAAAAGCTCGCGCGTGGATCGACTCCTTGCCCCTCTTGTGCCCGCGCCGTGAGGCTTGCAAGCGCAATCAGGCAGATGACGCTCAATCCGGCTATCAACTTAGTTCGAAACGTTTTTGCCATGTTGGTGCCTCCGATGTTGATGCGCACCAGTTCTGATCCAAGTCTCAGGAAGCTGGGCGAAGCTGATCTATTTTTCCGACCGCACCCTACCAATCGGAATAAGGCGTGCATCGCAAATCCCTAAGGAGTCCACGTTAGGTGCAGTTCGGAAGCACCGTAGCAAAGGCTTTGCCGCTCCCGACTCGGTCCGCCCCGGTAGATTCGGGCCGGAGCCCGCCATCGCCAACTCTCCCACGGCTTTACCGCTGTAAGCGCCTTTGCTACTCTCGCATCATGAAGCGGACGGCCGAAATCCGTCCCAGCCCGCCCCCGGAGCGACCGGCACGTTCCGAATCTGCGCATGTCGGGGCGATGGCCACCGATTCTTCAGCAGCCGCCGGACCTGTGCAGAGGCGCGAAAGCGCGACGTCGCCACGCTTTTCCGAATCCATCGAGAGCCGCGACAATCGCTGGCTCAAGCGATTTCGCGGCGCGCTTGCCGGCGACTCCCTCGACTCGCATACCGCATCCGCCGGCCTCCCGGGTGACGTCGTGGGTGTGGAGGGCGCGCGCCTGGTCGAAACTGCGCTGCGTTCCGGCATCGAAGTTTTGGCCCTGCTCTTTAGCCTGACCGGAGCGAAGCATCTCTCGCGCCTGGCCCAATGGGTTCCTGGCGACGCGCGCGTCTTGCGTACGACCGATCGCCTCTTCGCTTCCGTCAGTGGAACCGAAACGCCTCAAGGCGTCGCCGCGCTCGTGCGCCCGCGCGCGACAACCTTCGACGACTTGGTGTCCGGAATTCCTCTGGTGTTGGTGCTGGCGGGAGTGCAGGACCCCGGCAATGTCGGCACGCTCGTGCGCACCTCTGAAGCTTTCGGCGCCACCGGCGTCGCTGCATGTGCCGTGGGCGGCATCGGCACCGCAAATCCTTTTGCCCCAAAGGCGCTGCGCGCCTCAGCCGGTTCTGCCTTGCGCCTGCCGGTCTTCCGCGGCATGTCCGCGCCGGTGCTTCTGGCGCAAATGAAAATTGCGGGAGTGCGCACCTACGCCGCTTGCCCTGAAGACGTCGCGAGTGATGCCGGGTCAGACCAACCGGCCCGCAAACCGCTCGCCCCCTGGGAGATCGATTGGCGCGAGCCCTCTGCCCTGCTGATTGGTAACGAAGGCGCCGGCTTGCCCGCCGACCTGGTGCGCTCGGCTCATGGCATCGTTCGAATTCCCCAAGCAACACCTGCAACCCTGGCCGGCAGCGCCGATCAGGAATCAGCGCGTGGCGAATCGCTGAACGCCGGCATCGCTGGCAGCATCCTCTTATATGAAGCCGCCCGCCAGCGCGGCTTCGCCTAAGAATTCGGCACAAACGAAATTTTCTCAGCGCGAAACTTGGCCGCCGCGCCCCAAGGAAAAACTGTCATCCCGAGGGAGCCCCCGGCCGCTGTTGCGCGTGTTGGGGTGTGGGCGGCGGGCGAACCGAGGGATCTGCTTTTCCGGGTTCTGCAGACAACCGTCTTCTTAGCGCCACAGGCAAGCGAAATCGCCGCAAAACAGTTATTCTTAGTGTAATCAGACTCCCATGAGCAAAGCCGGCATGAGTCTTTTCGCCAAAATTGAAGCCGAAACCGCCGCCGCAAGCGCGCCGCTCGCCGAACGCATGCGCCCGCGCTCGCTCGAAGAATTCGCCGGCCAGCAGGCCTTGCTCGGTCCCGGCAAGCCGCTGCGCATCGCCATCGAAGGCGACAACCTCGGCTCCATGGTCCTCTGGGGGCCTCCGGGCTGCGGCAAGACCACGCTCGCGCGGCTCATCGCCCGCCGCACGCATTCCGAATTCGTCGCCTTCAGCGCTGTGCTCAGCGGCATTCGCGAGATCAAAGACGTGATGGCCGCGGCCGAACACTCCCGCCGCCTGGGCCGCCGCACCATCGTCTTCGTCGACGAAGTGCATCGCTTCAACAAAGCTCAGCAGGACGCCTTCCTGCCCCACGTCGAGGCTGGGAACATCATCTTCATTGGCGCGACCACCGAGAATCCTTCGTTTGAAGTCATCGCCCCGCTGCTCTCGCGCACGCGCGTCTACACTCTGCAGGCGCTCTCCACCCGCGAAATCGTCGGCTTGCTGCGACGCGCGCTCTCCGACAAAGAACGCGGCTACGGCAACCACAAAATTGAAGCGAGCGAATCCCTGCTCGACCGCATCGCCACTTTTGCCAATGGCGATGCCCGCGCCGCCTACAACACGCTCGAAGCGCTGGTGCGCTCGGCGAATCCCGATGCTGACGGCAAGCGAGTGCTCACCGAAGAACTGCTCTCCACCGCCCTGCAGCGCAAATTCCTGCTCTACGACAAGTCCGGCGAAGAGCATTACAACCTGATCTCCGCGCTGCATAAGTCGGTCCGCAATTCCGATGCCGACGCTTCGCTTTACTGGCTCGTGCGCATGCTTGAATCCGGCGAAGATCCGCTCTACGTCGCGCGGCGCCTGGTGCGCATGGCCAGCGAAGATATCGGCCTGGCCGATCCCGCGGCGCTGGGAATTGCCGTCGCTGCCATGCAGGCGGCGGATTTTGTCGGCATACCCGAAGGCAATCTGGCGCTGGCCCAGGCGGCGGTTTATCTCGCGCTCGCTCCGAAATCAAATGCGCTCTACACCGGCTACGGCGAAGCGCAAAAAGATTTGCAGACCACCGCGTCCGAACCTGTGCCGCTGCATCTGCGCAACGCCGTTACGCCGCTGATGCGGCACGAAGGCTACGGCCGCGGATACCAATACGCGCACGATGAGCCCGACAAAGTCGCCGATATGGACTGCCTGCCGCCGAGTCTTTCAGGACGTCGCTACTATCAGCCCACCGACGAAGGCTTGGAGCAGCGCCTGCGCGCGCGCATGGAAGAGATTCGCAACATCAAATCCCGCCGCGCCTCTGATTCAACTAAGCCCTGAGGATCCCACTTATTCAGGGCTGCGTTTTACGAAATGGAAATATAGAGTGATCCGAACATCAGGACGTATGCGCCGAAGAGCACTATACGAAACCCTGCCCGTAGCCACCTCTTTGTTCGTTCGCTGATTTCACCGCCCTGAAGACTCCTCGCACTACTCCAGCTAAAAGCCCACCACAAACATGTGCCAATGGGCGGCGCGACGAGGTCAGGTAATAGTTGTTGGGGCAGAGTCATCGTTGATCAGTATTAACGCAGCAGGCGGCGGTGTTCCTTCAAGATGCAGCTATCCATCACGACGAATAAACCCGCTGCGCGGGCGCGCCGGGCCGCGGCTTCGTCGTAAACGCCTTCCTGCATCCAAACGGCGCGGGCGCCTACGCCAATCGCGGAATCCACCACCGGCCCGACAAATTCCGAGCGGCGGAATACATCCACGATGTCGATTTTTTCGGGAACGTCCTCGAGCCGTGCGTATGCTTTTTCACCCAGCACATCGCGCTCCTTGGGATTCACCGGAATGATTCGATAGCCCGCGGACTGCATGTATTGCGACACCCCGTAGCTTGCGCGCAAGCGGCTCGACGACAAGCCCACCACTGCAATCGTCCGCGAGTTCTTGAGCAACTCTTTGATCTGCTGATCGGAAGGATGCTCGCCTTGCGCGCGAGAACTCATCGCGCTGGCCGCCCCTTGCCTTTGCGTTTACTTTTACGGGTGCCCCGCCCCTCGCCCCGGATCGCGCGCCGCTCGCGCGTCCAAACGAAATCAGGAGTGGGCTTCTGCGCTCCGGGTTCGACAGATCGCCGCAACCGCGCCACTTCGTGCGGCTCGAGGCGCCGGTAATGTCCTTCCGCCAGATCGCCCAATTCCAGCGGTCCGAATTTGACGCGCCGCATTTTCTCCACCGGATGCCCGATGGAAAAAAGCGCTCGCCGCAACAGATCCCTGCGTGCGTCGCTGAGTTGCACTTCGTACCACGGATTCGGTGCCTCTCGCGCCGCCGCTCCGGGCGCGGGCAAGCGCCGGATGCGCGCATGCGCCTTGCGCCGGACCTGCTGCATTTCGTCGTCAACCAAGCGGCCCGCCACCTTCAACCAATAGGTTTGCGGAATGGCCGACGAAACCTTGAAGATGCGATCGGCGAGCGCGCCGTCGCTGGTGAGCAGCATCAGCCCCGAAGCGTCGTATTCGAGCCGCCCCACGGGAAAAATCCCACCCGCCAGGCCGCGCAACACATGGCGCAGCGTGGCGCGCCCTTCGGGGTCGGACATGGTGGAAACGACGTGCACCGGCTTGTTCAATATGAAATAGCTCGCCTCAGCGGGACGCTCGGCCACGCGGCCTGCGGCTTCGACGCGGTCGCGTTCCGGATCAGCCTTGGCGCCGAGTTCGGTAACGACCACGCCGTTGACGCGCACCTGCCCGCTGAGGATGAGTTCCTCGGCATGGCGGCGCGAGGCGATTCCCGCTCGCGCGATGATTTTCTGTAACCGCTCAAGCATCGTTTTGCTGAGTCTAATCCGAATTGCCGGGTGCGGCCTTTTTCGCGGCGTGACCAGTAGGGTTCGCGGGACTCTCGCCCGCAGTATCCCCGCCGCTGCTTGCATCTTGCTGCGCCGTCGCTTCATGAACGGCATCTTCGGCCAGCGGAAAAACCGTGCCGAGCGCTTCGCCGGCAATTTCCCGCGCGGTATCGAGCGCGGAATCCAATTTCAACCCCGCAGAGGACTCTGCCGTGGGTCCCGGCGCGAATTCCGGTGCTGGCGCTGCCTCTGCCGTCGCCGCTGCCTCACCGGAAGCTTCATCCGTAGCGCCGCCGCTCGTCTCAGGCGCCGCAACTCCCGTCTCTGCGGCGGCAGCTTCGGTCAACTCCGTCTGCGGCTCGCCCTCGGGCGTTTCAGCCTCGACGGCGATGCCGTCGTCGGTGCCCAGCGCTTCTCGCGCGAGCGCCTCGAACTCCTTCAGGCTCGGCAGTTCATCGACATCGCCAAGTCCAAAGCGCATCAAGAATTCCTTTGACGTGCGATACAGAATCGGCCGCCCGATCACCTGCTTGCGCCCGGCAGTCGTGATCAGGCGCCTTTCCAGCAGCGTTTCGATCACGCCCGCGCAGTTCACGCCGCGAATCTCCTGAATCTCCGGCTGCGTCACCGGCTGCTTGTAGGCAATCACCGCCAGCGTTTCAAGCGCGGGCATGGTGAGCCGCAGCGGCGGGCGCAGGCTCTTGATAAATCTGCGCACCAGATCGTGGTGCTGTGGCTTGGTGTAAACGCGGTAGCCGCCCGCGACCGCGCGAATTTCCACGCCGCGCTCGTCGCTCGCGTAGCTGGCGACGAGTTCATCCAGCGCCGTGCGCAGTACGTGCTTCTCTTCCCCAATGACCGCGGCCATCTGGTCCACCGTGGCCGGCTCATCCGCGGCATAAATAATCGCCTCGAGGGCGCTCTTGAGCTCAGCTGGCGTCATCGTTACTCGTTCCCGCGATGTTTGTATCACCGCTGATTGTTTCGCCGACGTCCCCTTCGGCGCTGCGGCCGCTGGGCTCGGTTGCCAGGCCCGGCGTCGCCCCGCCGGCAAAAAACACATCAAACATCTTATGCTTGCGAATAAAAATCGCGCCAAAAATTTCGGCTTGCGCCAGAACGATGGCGTGCAGCCGCACCAGTTCCAGCACCGCTAGCAGTGCGCAAATCATCGCCGAACGCGACGGGCACGACTCGAAAAACGCCACCAGCTCGATTCCATCTTCCGAAGCCAGTAATTGCCCGCGCAGCACCTGCATCAGCTGCTCGACCGTGAACGTATCGTGCTTCAGCTCGATTTTCGCGACCTGCTTGCGCCGCTCGAGCACCTGCTGAAACACGCGCACCAGGTCCACCAGCGACACCACCAGCTCGCCCTGCATGTCTTCGCCTTCATAAAGCGAACGGTCCGGCTTCGACCACACGTGCGCCTCGATCTGCTGCTTCTGATAAAGCAACTGCGCGGCGCTCTTGAACTGCTCGTGCTCGATCAGCCGATGCACCAGTTCGGTGCGCGGGTCAATTTGTTGTTCGTCCGCACCCGCAAGCGGGTCCGGTGGCAGCAGCATCTTCGATTTGATCAGGATCAGCGTCGCCGCCATGTAGATGAAATCGGCCGATACGTCGATATCGAGCTTTTCAAGATGGTGCAGGTATTCGAGATACTGGCCGGTAATCTTGGCGATGGGGATGTTGTGAATATCCATCTCCTGCTTGCGGATCAGGTCCAGCAGCAGGTCCAGCGGCCCTTCGTACGTATTCTCGATCAGAACTTTATATGGTGTCGCCACATCACCTCCGAATTACGTCACGCGCCTGCGCAATTTTAGCAATGTACGCAAACCAACACGATCGTCATTCCGGCGGCTGCGCTTTCGCACTATCAACCCGTTGTCATTCTGAACGGAGTAGCCGCACGTTTCCCTTCTGCCTGCATCTCCGGCGGTGCGGCTACGATGTGAAGAATCCCTCCGTAAATCCCAGGAGACATTCTTCGACTCCCGAGGCGCTCGGGCAAAAAAACGCCCGCAGAAAAACGGCGCGCCTCCTTCGCTCAGAATGACACGGTCCGAGGCACGCGCTCACGAATTTCGCCGAACCTTCGCGCAAGTTTGTAAGCATGTCATTCCGAGGAGCGGTTCGCCCCCACCAGGCGGGCGGCGACGAGGAATCTGCTTTTGCCGTCCCCAACCGACGCGCAAACCCGCGCAAACCATCGCAAGTCACTCATCAACCCGCACGTTCGAATCTCGCGCAAACTCTAACCATGTCATTCCGAGGAGCGGTTCGCCCCCACCAGGCGGCCGGCGACGAGGAATCTGCTTTTGCTTTGCGACGCCTGAACTGCAGATCCATCTGCCACCAGCACGACCTCGTGATGACAAAAAATGCTCATCACCCCGCCGGCGCATTCTTTGCCTCGCGCGGCCGCCCCAACTCCGCGCGCTTTTCGCTCCAGTGAAAGACCGCTTCGCGCACGCGATCCATGGTTTGCTGCGCCACCATGCGCGCTCGCTCGGAACCGATATCCAGGTATTCGAGCACTTGCTGCTGGCCCGCCGCGGATTGGTAATCGAGCCGCCGCTGGCGAATGGGCTCGATCCACTTGATCAGATTGTCGGCCATTGCTTTTTTGCACTCGATGCAGCCGATTCCCGCGGTGCGGCAGCCGTGCGCCGACCAATCCTGCACCTCTCTCGGCGAAAAAAGCTTGTGCCAGTCGAAAACGGGACATTTATCCGGGTCGCCTACATCTGTTCTCCTCTTCCGCTGCGGGTCGGTGACCATCACTTTCGTCTTCTTTCGAATCTCGTCGTCGGATTCGCTGAGCATGATGGCGTTGCCATAGCTCTTCGACATTTTCCGCCCATCCAGCCCAGGAATCCGCGGCGTGTGCGTCAGCATCACCTCCGGCTCCCGCAGTCTGTGCTCATAACGGAAGAAACGTGCCCGGGTCCCGAGTTTGTCTAAAAAATTTTGGATTCCAGACTCAGCAGCGGTCTGGGCCGCGGCGTTCCGAATATCAGTACGCCAAGCCTCATCTATTCGTCCAACTGTTGGTTTCTGAGCAAGGTTCACAATATCGGCAACATACTCGGCGTCATTTCTATTCTGACCTAAGCCATTCAGATCTATTTCGAGACCGTAGAACGTATTAAATCGCCGCACGATCTCGCGGCCGAGCTCCACATGCGATTTCTGGTCTTCGCCGACCGGAACGACGAGCTCAGTATCCGGTTCGCCGTACATGACGATGTCCGCCGTCTGCAACACCGGATAGCCGAGAAAGCCGTAGGTATGCAGGTCTTTGTTGGTGATGTTTTCGAGCGCTTCCTTATAAGTAGGCACGCGCTCGAGCCACCCGAGCGGCGTAATCATCGTGAGCAGCAGATTCAACTCGGCATGCTCGGGAACTTCCGATTGCACAAACAGCGTCGATTTTTCGGGATCGAGCCCCGCGGCCAGCCAGTCGGTAGCGATTTCGATGGTATTTTGCGCGACAAAAGAAGTGTCGGCGTAATCAGTGGTGAGCGCGTGCCAATCGGCAATGAAGTAAAAACATTCGTACTGCGGGTCGTTCTGCAGACGAATCCAGTTTTGCAGCGCGCCGAAATAGTGGCCGATGTGCAGCCGTCCCGTAGGCCGCATCCCGCTGAGCACGCGCTTGCGCTTGTCCGGCGCATTTTCTGCGATTGGTGCCACGTTAATACGCACCCCACGCCGGCAGGCGCTCGTGTTGTAGCTCAGGTCGCCCGGCCTGTTTTTGCCGGGAGACCTGAGGCTTTTGCCCGCCGAAATAGTGGCCGATGTGCAGCCGTCCCGTAGGCCGCATCCCGCTGAGCACGCGCTTGCGCTTGTCCGGCGCCTCTCGCTCTCCCGCTGCGGCAAAATGATAAAGGTTTGTCATTCCGAGCCCGCCGTCGGCGCGGCAGTTCGCGCCGGCCTTCTGTTCGGCGGGCGAGGAATCTCTCTTTGTGCGTCGGCGAAGCCGCCCGCGTGGCCTGCCGCCAGCACGTCCCGCGCGATGATCATGCGCTGGATTTCGCTGGTGCCTTCGTAAATCGACAACACGCGTGCATCGCGGTACATGCGCTCCACGTCGCTTTCGCGCGAATAACCCATGCTGCCGTGAATCTGCACGGCCCTGTATGCCACGCGGTTGGCCATCTCCGCCGCAAAAAGTTTTGCCCGCGAAGCGAAAGCGCCCGCGCGCGCCGCGCCCGCATCGCGCATCCAGGCCGCCTCCCACACGAGCAGCCGGGCCGCTTCGATTTCGGTGTGCATATCCGCCAGCATAAACTGAATCGCCTGAAATTCCCCGATGCTTTTGCCAAACGCGCGCCGCTGCCTGGCGTAATCGGTCGCGGCTTCGAGCGCGCCCTGCGCGAGGCCCACGGCCTGCGCGGCGATGCCCACGCGGCCGCCGTCGAGCGCTTCCAGCGCGATTTTCAGTCCCTGCCCTTCTTCGCCCAGGCGATTTTCCTCGGGCACTTCGCAATCGGAAAAAACGATTTCCGCCGAACGCGACGAGCGCAGCCCCATTTTATCTTCGTAACGCGCGACGCCAAAGCCCGGGAAACTCGGCTCGACCAGAAAAGCCGTCACACCGCGACCGCCCGCGGCCGCATCTGTCTTTGCGAAAGCTAGATAGATGCCGCTCTCGCCCCCATTCGTCACCCAGCTCTTCGTGCCGCTCAGTTTGTATGACCGCCCGGCACGCAAAGCTCGCATGCCGATCGCGGCCGCATCCGAGCCCGCCTGCGGCTCGGTCAGGCAGAACGCGCCCAGCATTTCACCGCGCGCCAGCCGCGGCAGATATTTGCGGCGCTGCTCTTCCGTGCCGTGCCGCCAGAGTGGCCACGCGACCACGGAATTCGTCACGCTCAGCGCGACGGCAATCGAAGCATCCACGCGCGCGACCTCTTCGAGCATAAGCACGTAGGAGATCGAATCGAGACCGGCACCGCCCCACTCCTCCGGGATCAGCATGCCGCAACAGCCGAGATCGCCCAGCCTGCGGATTTCCGCGCCCGCGAATTTTTCTTCGCGGTCGTTTCCCCGGACGTTGCCCCGCACTTCGGATTCCATGAAGCGACGCACGTTATCGCGGATCAGGCGCTGATCGTCGCTGAGGGAAAAATCCATGGCGCAGGAAAAACCTTAACACACACGGCGTGCGGCACAGAGCGCAGGAAGAAAAAAAGCAGATCGCTTGGTCGTCCGCCCGAGCAGACGCCCTCGTGAGGGCTGCCCTTGCGGCGCCTTGTCATCCCGAACCCGGTTCTGCGCCGTTTGCAGAAACGGTGGTGAGGGATCTGCTTTTAGCTGGGCAGCCAGAAGTGGCTGCATCCGCCGCTACATCTTCAGCAGTTCGCGCAAGCGTTTGGTTTGCGCACGGCTGACGGGAACTTCCGACTGGCGCTTATCGGCCATTTTCAGCATGTAACTCGACTTGAACCACGGTAGGACTTCTTTGATGTGGTTGATATTCACCAGGTGCGAACGGTGCGGCCGCCAGAAACGCTCGGGATCGAGCGTTTCCGCCAGGTCCTCGATCGTGCGGTAATTCGAAGTGCCCTCGAGTTCGCGCGTGCAGATGGTGATCGTCCCGTCTTCGATAGAAGCGCAGACCATGTCGGCGGCGTCCACCAGCAGCAGCCGCCCCTGCGATTTCACCAGCAGCTTCACTGGCTGCGTGCGTGTGCCAAGTTGGGTCATGAGCGTTTCCAGCCGTTCCGAAGGAGAAACGTGGCTGCCTACGATCCGCTGCGCCCGTTGCACCGCGCGCGCCAGCCGCTGCTTGTCGAATGGCTTCAGGATGTAATCCACCGCATTCACTTCGAAAGCCTGCACGGCGTACGACTCGTATGCCGTGGCGAAAACAATGTGCGGCATGCGCAGCTTGCGATCCATCAGTTTCTGAATCACGCCGAAACCATCCAGGCCCGGCATCTGCACGTCCAGAAAAACCAGATCGGGGTCGTGCTCCTTAATGAGCGCCACGGCCTCGAGGCCATTCTTCCCCTGAGCAACAACACTCACATCGGGAAAACTTCGCAGCAGGAAGGCAAGCTCGTCACGCGCCGGCTTTTCGTCGTCGATGATTAGCGTATTCATCTGCATTCGTAATCCGCTCCAACTGGTCGTTTCCAGCGGAAATCCGCGCACCACGAGTATACGGCGCATGCGCAGGCCCGGCCAACAGCCTCCGCATTGCTGAGGCAGGGCAGCGCAGGTCCGAAGCGGTCCTCGAGCGGTCCGAATTGGGCGCGTTAGGAACTGTTCCCAACCGGCACCGCATTTGTGAACGCCCTCTCTTGAGCCAAAATTGACTCTTGCACGCCTGATAATAACGGCCTGGCCGAATTCTGTTACGTTGGGCAGGTCAACCAGTCCAAAAATTCGAGTACCACAGAGAAAATTCACACCTCAGGTGTTTACGGTACGAAAAGCGTGCCGCCCCGTTGCCTTCCTAACCCCCTCTGCCATAAAGACATCCCCGACTGCACAGTTTTTGTGCGAGTTCGGCCTCTGTCTTGCCTCTGTTTTGGCCAACGAAGCCAATCACGGTCTAGGAGGATAGGTGCTGCGCCCGGGATGGACAATCGGCATGGTGCCGCTGGCAGCAAGCTGCCAGCGTGCGCAGTCGCCAGAGACAAGAACATTTTCGTCCACGCGCCGCGAGCCGCGCTCAGCCGCCGAGCTTACCTTCGCAGTGTGCGGCCTATCCTCCGCCGGCCGGTTTTTCATCGAACTCTGTTCCACCGTCAACGTCAGCCGCAGCGGCTGCTGCTTGCGGCTGCGCACGCGCCCACAAAAAGATTCTGCGCTGGCGCTGCGCCCCGTACCGGGCGGCACTTCCCTTCCCGCGGGAACCTCACAACTGCTGTTTCAGCTTGCCTGGATGCGTCCGGTTGACGGCGTCTGGCACATAGGTGCCTTCTCGCTGAGCAAGATCGATCTTTTGTACCTCGCATTTCCCTTCAGCACCCTCTGAAATCGCCTTCTCATCACCGCGATAGATAAATCGGCACAATCGCTATAACCCCGAAGTTGTCATCACCAGGAGATTTGCCTGGCATGTCCGCATGCAGGCAAACGACCAGGGATCTGCAGTCGCTCTTTGAAATCTTCTGGTTGCAGCGCCCGCACACTTGCCGCGCGATTCGCGGGCCGCGCAACGTTGATCACCTGCGATAAAATTGCTGCCGTCATCCCAATCGGGAGCTCTCATGCCCAATCGTCCCGCGCGTATTCTCAGCAGCAAAACTCTTTACCAGGGCAACGTCTTCAGCGTTCGCCAGGATCGCCTGACCGAGCCTGGCGGCGTCGAGGTCACGCGCGACCTCGTCGTTCATCAAGGATCCGTGGTGCTCCTTCCGGTTTTTCCGGATGGCGGAATTTTACTGGTGCGCCAATACCGCCATGCGCTCGGCGCCTCGATCTGGGAACTCGTGGCCGGGCGCATCGAACAGGGAGAGTCGCGCCCCGCCGCGGCGCGGCGCGAGTTGATCGAAGAGACCGGCTACACCGCCAGCCGCGTGCGCCAGATTCTCGAGATCTTTCCTTCCCCGGGATTTGTCACCGAGCGCATGTGGATTTTTGCCGCAACTGGATTGCGCCAAGGCGCGGCCCGGCCTGAAGCGGACGAGCGCATCACCTCTCGGAAATTTTCGCTGGGCGCTCTCGAAAGGATGATCGAGCGCGGATCGCTCCACGACGCCAAATCCGTCGCCGCCATTCTTTTTTATTCGAAGTTCCTGAAATAAATTTTGCTAAAGTATTTCGCGGCAGTTCGCGGCGCGCTGCGGCTGCGTTTAGTTGCTTGCAACTCGCGCGCGTGTGTTTTACGATTCAGGGCAAATTGCACTCGGAGGTGACTGACTGAAAACTCAAACTGTTGTGAAGATGAGCGTGGACACGAAAACGAAAATGAGCGTGACCGAGTTCATCAAGCATCACTTCCGCCACTTCAATGCCGCTGTCGTTGTTGATGCCGCTGAAGCTTATCGCCGCCACTTGGATCAGGGAGGAAAAATGCTGCTGGCCATGGCCGGCGCGATGAGCACCGCGGAATTGGGATTGTCGCTCGCCGAGATGATCCGCCAGGATAAAGTGCACGCCATCTGCACCACTGGCGCCAACCTCGAAGAAGATATTTTTAATCTCGTCGCGCACAATCACTACCGCCGCGTTCCCAACTACCGCAATCTGACCGATGACGAAGAGCTCGCGCTTCGCGAACGCGGGATGAACCGCGTGACCGATACCTGCATTCCCGAGGAAGAAGCCATGCGCCGCATCGAGCGCCAGGTGCTGAAGTATTGGCAACAGGCCGAAAACGAGGGCAAGCGCTACTTCCCTTACGAATACATGTATCAGCTCATCCGCAACTGCAACATCCGCGAATTCTACGAAATCGATCCCAAAGATTCCTGGGTGTATGCGGCCTGCCAGAAAAATCTGCCGATCTTCACGCCCGGCTGGGAAGATTCCACGCTCGGGAATATCTTCGTTGCCAATTGCGTCCGTGGCGATGTCCGCAATATTGGCGTGGTGAAGTCCGGCCTCGAACAGATGGCCCTGCTGATCGACTGGTATCGCGCCACCAGCAAGGATCAATCCATCGGATTTTTCCAGATCGGCGGCGGCATTGCCGGCGATTTTCCCATCTGCGTGGTGCCGTTGATCATGCAGGATCTCCGCGAGCAGTGCCGGCTTTGGGGCTATTTCTGCCAGATCTCCGACAGCACCACCTCGTACGGCTCCTATAGCGGCGCCGTGCCCAACGAAAAGATCACCTGGGGCAAGCTCGACCGCAATACGCCGCGCTTCGTGATCGAATCGGACGCATCCATCGTCGCGCCGCTGGTCTTTGCCTACGTCCTCGGCGACTAATGCGCTGATCGGGACGACTCAAATTTAAACTGTCATCACGAGGTCGCCGCAGGCAAAAACCTCTGTTTTCTGCGCTGTAAGACGGCGACCGAGGGATCTGCGGTTTCGCGACCGCGCTCTGGGCTCGTCTGGCCTGCAAGTAATTCATGCCGCATAATTCCCTGCTGGCCGTGCAGTTTTTTGTCGCTCGGGTCGCGCGGCGCCCAGCGCAAAGCGCGTGCATTCAGAATAAGCTGCCGCGGGACCCGAGGCTTTTCCTCCGTTCAAGAAAAGCCCAAATCCTTCGCCAACCAAAACCATCGCCGCCCCCCGCCCCCGGCTTGTCA
>DASRHB010000004.1:0-692033 GCA_035650755.1 Candidatus Acidiferrales bacterium | reverse complement strand
CCACCGCGCGCCTCTTTGCCACCACCGTGCCCACGGTCCGTAAGTGGCTGCGGCGTTTTCAGCAGCACGGCCCTTCGGGCCTGGCCGAGCAGTCTCGCGCTCGCCGCCATCAGCCTCACCAAACACCGGCGAACCGCGAAGTCTGTGAGCGTGCCAATCGAGTTCGCGGAGTGCGAAAGACGCGAAAGACACGAATTGGATGGCATAAGATCCCGGCGAGTGTGCGGTTAGGGAGCATGTTCTCGCGGGGGCGGGCTGTGCGCGTAGGCGGATGGCGCGCGTTGTGAGTACGCGTCGAGTTCATGGAGCGTGAACAAGGCGGATTGGATGGCAGAAGAGTTCGGTGGTGTGGGGTTTGGGGAGCGAGTTCTTGCGGGCGCGGGCTGTGCGGTAGGCGGAGGGCGCGTGTTGTGGGTAGGCCTTGGGTTCACGGAGCGCGAAAGACGCGAACTGGATGGCACAAGAGTTTGATCGTTATCGCTGTCGGGAGCAACTTTCGGTTATCACGGCTCGTGCGTTCTCAGGACGCGAGCTTGGGCGATCCGGTCACGATTGCGCGGTGATGAGGCGAGAATGCGGCGAGACAAATTACTCGCAGGGTGGCCGCAAAGCACGAGTGCTCGTACCAAGAGCCGGGAAAAATCGCGGGAGAAGCGAAATGCTGCCAACGCGAAATGACGGATGCGCCGCGCATTCAGTCGAGTGTTCAAATCGGCCAGAAACCGGACGCAGTGCGATTCAAGCGAGAACTTCGAAGCCAAAACTGATGCTAAGGACGCGTGCCGGGTGCGGAGAGATGCCAAGGCGCGAGCGGAATCCGGGTATATGCGGCCGTTGACGCAAGATTGCAGTTACCTATGAACCCGAAAACGGGCATCGCGACTTTCTGTGTATACGCGCTGACTGGCGGAGTTGCGGCGTGCGCAGTAAGCGGCCACATAGTAACCATGCGCTCACCGCGATGGCAGAAAAGCGCGAGTGGCTGCATGACTGCCGTTGACTGTGCACGGCAAATGCCAGGACGAGTTGCGGACGGCCGAACGCGAACGGCCTTGACCCAGCAGTTCGGCGAATCCCGCGCGCGGATGGCGGTCAGACAGCCCTGGCGCGCCGCGGAGGCGAGCGGCGCTCAGCCTTACGCGGCTCGAAGGCGATCTGTTGCGACGAAGAAGAGGGCAGTTCGGGCTGAGGCAGTATGTCCGCGTGCTGTGGCGGTTCGGGAGCCAATCTGCGGTCTTCGCGTATCCAGCGCGCCACCAGAGCCTCGGCAGTTTCCGCGATCCACTGCTCGAGCAAGGCCGCGACCTCCTTGCGGAGGTTGGCGCTGTGATTCAACCGCGAAAGCTCAAAACTCTCGAGAGAAGGGCAGAGAAGCACGATGCAAGAACTCCCATGCCGGGCTGATGCGATGGCTGGCCATGCGTCTTCATCTCCCACGGGCTGGGTAACTCCTATATCGGCGGGACTATTAGCATATATGTAATATGAGGTCCAAGCTATTTTTAAGTAATTTCCTGTAGGGCTGTGGAAAATCGGCGGCGCTAGCAGCAGACCAGTTTCGTGGAGGTAAGCGTGTGCAGCGGTTGTTCGGGGGACTACACGGGCGGCTTTGACGATTCCGGCGAGCTCGACACCGGCAGCGATGGCGAAAACCTTGCGCCGGCGAACCAGCGTCGAGCGATCAATAGTTGGTGGCGCCGCAATTGGGAAGACGACCGGCATTCGCAAATAGACACACGATCCGCGGGACTGCAGCCGGTTCGAGCTGAAGGCGCGGAGCGCGGTTGGGAAGTTCTGGTAAGCGCCACACGAATTGTGGAGATCCACAGTTCCCGCAGCATTGGCGACGAAACCGAGAATTGGCGCGACGCGGAGCGCGGCAGGGGAGCCACGGCCGCGTATCACTCGAATGCTGAGAGTGCCAAATATTATCAGTCGTGCCGCAGCAGCGCGGAAGTCCGGCTCGAGCCCCCACTCCGACGACGGAATGCGGCACCGGCAGTAGAAAAACTCAAAACATCTATTCGCGCCGCGTGGAAGCAGTCATGCATTTGTCTCGGCGCGATTTCTGAAATGCACAGTGGTTGGAGGGCAGATGCAAGCGGCGCGAACAGAAGGGCTGCAGCCCCCGATACATGAAATCGGAGGCCAGAAAGGCGAGGAGCGCGGCTCCGAACCATGCGGAATTCGAAGCGACAAATCAGGGGTAGCAGAAGTGCAACACGCGGTAAATGAACTGGACGGGAGCGCCTCTGAAACAGCCGCGAACGCGCAGGCAGTGGAACTTGCGAGTGGGTGCGATGAAGACGAAACGCAGCTCGCAGCGATTCGCGAGCTGATGACGCGCGCCGCGGCGCGCGGCGTGTGGCTAACTCTGGGAGAGATTGCCGAGTCAACGGAATTTGCGGAAGCTTCGATTTCGGCGCAACTGCGCCACCTGCGCAAGCCGCACAACGGCGGCTATTGCGTCGAAAAGCGCAACAGGGTTGTGCCGCGATCACCCGGAGCCAGCTGCCGCGCGCGCGATGCGCGCAGGCGGCAGGTGGTCTGGGAGTACCGCGTGCTGTTTCCCGATGCCGGCCGCACGGGCTCAGGTGACAGTCGCTTTTGAAGGAAAAGGATGAGCGAGGAAGAAACGAACGGCAGATCCCCCGGGCCGGTCTTCTTTCGCGCGCAAAATACGTGGATTTTGCGCGAAGCGGCCCTCGTGATGACGGCATGGATTTGCCTGCGGGACGAGCAGCATGACGTTCGGAACAAAACGGATGCAAACAGCCGGATCGCAGCGACTCGGGATAAAGAGGCGCCCAGCGGAGGAAGCGAATGCCAAAACGCGTGATCGATTTCGAAGCGCTGTGGGCCAGCGACAAGCTCGCGGCCTGCGCCGAATGGGCGCAGGCCGAATACGCCTGGCTCTACGGCCTGGCGGATGCGAGCGGCAGCTTCGAATTAACAAATCTGCGCGTGATCTGGGGACGGGTGGCGGCGATCCGCAAAAATCTCACGCTGGAACGCCTGCAGGAGATCTTTGACGAATTCATCGCGCGCGGGCTTTTATTTACCTGGGAGGAAAACGGCAAGCGGTACGGGCACTGGACCGGCAGCGACGTGCCGGGCAGATTGCCGGCTCCTTCCTTGCGTGCGCGCTTCGAGAAGCTGGCGCCGCGTGTCCCGGCCGAGGCGCTGGCGGCGTACAGCGCGCGGTTTGGCGGGAGCAAAGAAGGCATCGTTCGGCGCGCCGGCGCCGGAGTAATCGCCGCGAATCACAAGCCAATTTGTGCCGCTGCCGCGGACGAAACCGATTCCCGCCCGCGCACAATCAACCTCACCGTTGAGTTACCTCAAGGGGAACTCAAGCAGGAGCTTGAGCCGACTCAAGCACAGGATTGGGATTTGGATTTGGAAAAGGATTGGGAGAAGGATTCGGAAAAAGATTCCGAAAATTGTGTCCAGGTCTCTCCTCCCGCAAATCAATCGACCTCCGCCGGAAGAACTCCCGAAGAGCTGCTCGAAATATACGAGCAGGAACGTGGAGAGTTGCGTGCCGCGGGTGCCATGACGGCCGAACGCCGCCGGCGATGCGCGCAGTGGCTCGCCCATGGTTTAAGCGCGGGGGAGTTTCGGCGCGTGGTGCGCGTCGCCGCCGCTACACCATTTTTGACGGGCGGCGGCGAGCGCGGATGGCGGGCCGGCTTCGATTGGCTGATCGCCGATCCCGGCAATGCGCGCAAAGTGCTGGCCGGCGAATATGCGCCGGGCGAAGCGCAACGCGCGACGAAGCCGCGGCCCGAACGGCGCGGGCTGCCTGATCTTTACGTGGGCATAGCGCCGCGGCCGGCGGACTGCGGCGTGCGCGTAAATCCGGCGGCGCTCGAGCGGATTTGCGCGCGGCAAGCACAAGCAGGTGCGGGCAACGCACCGCGGCATTGGGGCCCACAGGAGGCGCGAGCCGCGCCCGCGCCATTATCGGCTTCGGCGCCGGACAAGCAGCACGCTAAGTAGCGCCGGAACTCCCTAGGCTTCACAGACCACCTGGCCGGACAAAACGCCTGAAAACGGCGGCGGGGAACGTGTGTCTGTTCCCGAAAGGAGAGGTGTATGCGCAGGCCTCACACAGCAGCTTCGGGAAAGCGAAACCGTACGCGGTTGTTGAAGAAGGGCCCCGGGAGGCGGATGTTTGCGCGCAGGCGCCAAGTGCCGCCGCGACTGCCGGTCTCCAACCCTGAAAGCGTCGCGCAACGGCTGGCGGCTGCGATGCAGCCCGCCGCAAAATCAGCGGGGGCGGGCGCGGGCGTGTGCGTGGGCATGGAAGCCCCTGCGAGCCGGGCCGAGGAAAGCAGTGCTGCCGAATCCACGCGCTGTGGATTCGGCGCGGTGCGCGTGGGGCCGCTGCTCGGCCGTTTGCGACTGCATCTGCAGACCGAACGCTTTCTGGCGGTGCATCGCGGCGATGCCGCGTGGGAGGAGGCCTGCGCCGCCGCCGGCCTCGCGCTCGCGGCCATCGCCGAGGAGATGACGGAAGCGGCGCTGGACGCGCCGCTTCCGCCTTTGAGACAGCCACCAACGCCAGCGGGCGGTAGACCGTGCGCAGTCGTGACACCCATGTCAGAGCCCGGAGAAGGATGTACCGCCGTATGTAGCGCCGGGCTTCAGCCGGGCACTCGTTTAGTCGATCCCAGCAGTACTGCCCTAAAGGGCAGCGCTACACAGGGTGGTGCGGAGCCTTCGAGCCCAATAAAGAACCGAACTGCCGATTCCTCGTCACTGCAAAAAGCGCACCCGTTCCTCGGAATGACACCTTCTTCTGGCGCTGATGTGGTAGTCGTGGGGGCCGCGAGTCCGGTAGGGCGGGGCGCCCGCAAAACCGGCACGGCGGCACTTGCCGCATGCGGCGCCGCGCTCGAGCGCCTCGACGCGCATAGCGGGTGCGCGCCGGGGACCGCGATCGGAAGGGCAATCGCTGCGGGTGTCATCACGAGTCCGCCGCAGGGGAAAACATCGGTTTTCTGATGTGCGCGCGGGCAATCTGCAGTTCCGTTGTGCATCTGTGTCTTTGCACCCGGGGTCCTCGACGCGCGCCGCCCAGGCGCGCAGCGCCACGCCGCAAGGAAGTCCACGCGTTGGGGTCGAAGCGCGAGGCGCGCGATGAAGCCGAGCGCCGTTTGCAATGACGCGTTTCTCATTTGCCACGAAATCTACACAGCCGCGCGCGAATTGGTGAATTCGCGCGTGCCCACGACACAGCTCACTTCGGCGTCGAAATTTTTGTGGCGTCCGGACCTGCGTCCGCGCCTGGTGGAATACGTCGCCGATTTCGCGCGCTGCGGAGAAAGAGCGCTGGGCGAGACTTCTTTTAGGCCCGAAAAGCCGCGTGATTCGGCACGCGCTTTTCGGGCTCGACACCACCATTACTACACGCCGCGGGCTTCGCGGCTGATTCTTTTCCGCATGTACTACCTGGGCGGCGCGGAATACGAAGCCGCGCGGCGCCTGCTCGGCCTTTCCGAACGCACCTGGTCGGACTGGGCCGAGGAGGTTCGCCAGCGGGTCGGCGCGGAACTCATCCGCGCGCGCATGTATCCCCCCGCGCGCTATTTCCGGGAAGGTGCGATGGGCCGGCAGCATGACGACAAGGCCCCTGGTCATACCTCAATGTGTAGGGAAAAAACGCAGAGAAATTCCTCGGCCAGCGAACAGTGAAGCCGGGCGCGACTGTCGCTGTAGCGCCCGGGTGCTCGCGCTGTAGACGCGCCCGACGCTGGCCTCGGAATGACATCGTAAAGGCTGAGCGTGAGAGTCAAGATGCAACGAACGCCTCTCGACTTCGCTTTAGTACGTGCGCCGTGCTCGCATGCGCGCCCCGATGCTGGCCTCGGAAAGGACAAGGCGCTGCTTGATGCTGCCATTCTGAGCGGAGTGGCCGGCGAGCCTATCTAACCTGTTTCTCGGCAGCCGGCCACGGAGCGAAGAGTCCCTCTTGGCCTTATTTTGAATTAGCCGACGGGGCGTGGGTCTGAACCTCGTCGTGGAACGCGCGACAGCGTCGACAAATGCCAGCCGCGAAGCGAAAATACAATGCTGTGAGCAAGATTTCGGCTGAAGACGCATATCTGATTTTTGACAAGTGGCGCGAGGAGCAGGCCTCGCTGCAACTGGTGATGAAGCGCCCGCCCGGGCTGCGCGCGGTGAACTCCACGTTTGTGAAAAGCGTGCTGCCGCATTCGCACCAGGTATTGATCGCGGCGCTGGTGGATGGCGAATACCTCACCGTCGCCGTGAATCTCGAAGGCGCCGACTACGAATACGAAGACGCGACTACCGTCTTGCCGGATTTTGCGGGCGCGAAGTGGGTATGTTTTCTCGCCGCGAATTTCCCGAATGGCAACCGCTACGTTTTTGGCGAGCGCGCCGCAGCAGAGGCGTAGGTCTTACGCGCTCTCTCAATCGGCCATAACGCAACTGCAGATCCCTCGGCCCGCCCGCTGCGGCACAGGCTCGGTCCTAACATCGCTTTACAGTGCGGACCGTTCGGCGCTTTTGCACGGGGCAGGCGGGCCTCGTGATGACGCCATTGCTTTTATGCATGCGCGGGGCAGAGGCGGTGTAGCGGCGTCGGCCCGGAACCGGCAACAAGTCTGGGGAACTGCAGATCCCTCGGCCCGCCCGCTGCGGCACAGGCTCGGTCCTAACATCGCTTTACAGTGCGGACCGTTCGGCGCTTTTGCACGGCGCAGGCGGGCCTCGTGATGACACCATTGCTTTTATGTGTGCGCGGGGCAGAGGCGGCGTGTGGCGTCGCCGTTGCAAACGGTGCCAAGTCTGGAGAACTGCAGATCCCTCGGCCCGCCCGCCGGGGCACAGACTCGGTGCTGACATTGCTCTACACTGCGCATCATTCGCCGCTTTTGCACGGCGCAGGCGGGCCTGGTGATGACACCTCCGTTTTAGTTATCTTCGCGTGAATACCGCGTTTTTCCAGGTGGGATTTTGTGAGGCGATTAACGCGAGGCGCTTTTGACGGTTCCAATGCTTCGCTTCTTTTTCTCGAAGAATCCCCGCCTTTATATCTCCAAAGGTCTCGGAATATACCAAACGATGAATTCGATGCCTCTTCGTGAATCAGACGACAAGGCCTTCCCTATGTTCGACGATGCGGCGCTCCAGATTGTTGGTGACTCCTGTATACAAGTTGCGCGAGCGGCTGGCGACAACGTAGACGAAATAGGAATGCGAACCTGGCATTTGGGGTAGCTTGCACCGAGCAAGCGGACTTCGATTCGCGGAGTTTACGCCGCCGAGCAGAGGGTGTCATCACGAGGGAATCCTCGTGGCTGATACATGGTTTCGGAACGGTTGCGGACGACCGAGGGATCTGCAGTTGGTTTTGCCAAACACCCAGCGTTCAGGTCGTGCGCTGACCTTCACATGAGCCGGTGAAAGGCTGGCGACAGGCTCGTTACGAATTCTGCATGGCGGAGTCGCGGGCGTGGAGCAGCTTCACCCCGACGCCGCAGGCCGTACGCGGCCGGGGCTCGACGCGCACGACTTCGGCGACAAACTCCAGGTTCAGCGAACCAAATGACGGAATCACGTTCATTCGCATGCCCACGCGATAGCAGGGCAGGCTGGAGACAAAGTAGAACCCGCCGCGGCTGTAATCGCGCATGATCTGAATTTCCTCGAAAAGTTTTCCATCGGCGTCGATCACCTGAACCCACACCTGGCGCGGTCCTTTGTGGCGGCGGTCGCGGCGCCGTTCGGGACGCGATTCAGTACAGTGATGGCGCGCGGGCTTCTCTTGCGGCCGAACGCGAGCATCGTTTTGGTCCGGGGGGATCTGCACTTGAATGTCAGCCATGGGCAGCTCCTTTTGTGGTGCACAGATTGTGCACACGGTGTGTTGCGCAACGGGAGTTGCGCGATCCGGCGAGCGGTGACTGCTTAGGGTCGAAAACCGCAGTGTAAAAACCACGTTTCGCAGGCGTGTTCAGCGCCCGCGGATGTTGCATCCCGGGGGGATAAAACTGCAGCGCGTCGCCAATAGGCGCAGATTAGAATGTGCCGCGCGCGGAGTCGATAGAACGCGCGTACCACCGCGCTGGTGCTTCCGGTTTGTGATTCCGGTGTGCGCGGATTTCGATTGCTCACGCCGCCGATGCGTAGCCGTAGGCTGCAAACGGCGCCAAGTTTGAGGAACTGCAGATCCCTCGGCCCGCCCGCCGCGGCACAGACTCGGTCCTGACATCGCCCTGGAGTGCGGACCATTCGGCGCGTTTGCACTCGCAGGCGGGCCTCGTGATGACACCGTTGCTTTTATGTGTGCGCGGGGCAGAGGTGGCATGTGGCGTCGCGCTTGCAAACGGCGCCAAGTTTGAGGAACTGCAGATCCCTCGGCCCGCCCGCCAGGGGGCACAGACCCGGTCCTGACATCGCTTTAGAGTGCGGAGCATTCGGCGCGTTTGCACTCGCAGGCGGGCCTCGTGATGACACCGTTGCTTTTATGTCATCACCCACGGCCAGCCCGCACTCTGATACGCATGCAGACCCGTGATGACACCGTCCTCTTATGGCGTTGGCTTGGATACCGCCCGGCAAAGGCTGTCATCTCAAGGGAGTCCTCGCGGCTGGTCCATGTTTCGGAACGGTTGCGGACGACCGAGGGATCTGCGCTTGCATTTGGCGGCCAGGCAGCCGCGGTCAATCGCCTTTGCAGTTGATGATCTGGCGCAGGGTGTGGTCGATGCGCACCAGTTCGCGGGCGTTTTCCATGACGTGGTCGATGTCTTTGTAGGCCGCGGGAATCTCGTCGAGCAGCACCTTCGACCGGCGGAACTCGATGCCGGCCATGGCGGCTTCGAGATCTTTCATGGCGTACGAGGAGCGCGCCTTATTGCGCGACATACGGCGGCCCGCGCCATGCGGCGCGGACTGAAACGACTGCGGATTGCCGAGGCCGGTAACGATATAGCTGCGCGTGCCCATCGAGCCGGGAATCATCCCGCGCATGCCTTCGCGCGCCTCGATCGCGCCTTTGCGCGTCACCCAGACGTTATGGCCGAAGTGGTGCTCGACCTGCGTGAAATTGTGATGGCAATTGATGCGCTGGACTTCCAGTTCGCCCTCGTGCCCAGCCTCGCCGTAAACGTGGTGGCTCAGCTCGCGCAGCATGCGGTCCATCATCTCTTCGCGGTTAAGCAGGGCGAAATGCTGCGCCCAGTGCAGGTCGCGGAGGTAGCTCGCGAACTCCTCGGTGCCTTCGGCTAAATACGCGAGGTCGCGGTCGGGCAGGACGATGTTGCGCTTTTTGCACCAGTCCTGCGCCTTGCGGATGTAGTGATTGCCAATGCGATTGCCTACGCCGCGCGAGCCGGAATGCAGGGTGAGCCAGAGTTTGCCGTTTTCGTCGACGCAGACTTCGGCGAAATGATTGCCGCCGCCGAGCGTGCCCAGGGCCACCGGCCATTCTTTATCGAAGCTGTTGTAATTGGCGCCGGTGGCGGATTCGAGCTTTTTCAGTTCGGCGATGCGCGGCTCGGCCGTGTCAAAAATTTTGGAATTATTGCGGCCGGCGGACATGGGGATGCGTCGCTCGATGCCTTCGCGCAGCCGGTGAAGCTCCTTCAGATCGCCGCGCGAGAGCGGAGTCTCGAGTGCGATCATGCCGCAGCCGATATCCACGCCGACGGCTGCCGGAACGACCGCGCCCTTGGTGGCGATGACCGTGCCCACCGTCGCGCCTTTGCCGTAATGGCAGTCCGGCATCACCGCCACCCACTTAAACAGGAATGGCAACTCGGCCGTGTTCAGGATCTGCTTCTGCGCTTCGGGCTCAATCTCCGACCACGGCAGAAACGAGGTGATTTTTTCGCTCACTCGGGCCATGGGTTTGCCGGCTTTCCGCCGCTCTTCCAATTCTAAAACGAATGCTTCGGCGCTGAGCTGAATGGTGGTATTGTCGCGTCACTTTCGGGTTGTCGGCGGCATCTCAACATTTGTCTCGCGCGGCATTTCCCGATCTTTGTCGGAGCAAGAGTGAGAACAGCGTTCCTCGTTTTTGTTGCGGCGCTATTGGCAGCGCCTGTGGCCCGCACGCAGGTCAGACGAGAGATCGTGCCGTCAGGCAACGATCCCGACCCGGTTGTTGTCCACGACGTAAGCGGCGACGTCCAGGCTGAACAAGGCGGCGAGGAGATTCAGACGTGGTCGAGTACGGGACATTCCGCCGTTAACGGAACCGACCACACCGCCGTGTGGAACTTGGGCATCCGCTACGGCGTTATCTTGACCGGCCCGCACGGCCCGGGCTTGTTGCGCGGACGGCTCGAATACGCGGTCGATGCCGTGCCGGTCTATGTGATTTTTCAGCCGAGCGGCCCCGTTTACGGCGCGGGCGTCAATCCCTTTGCATTCAAGTGGATGTTTGCCACGCACCGCCGCGTAACGCCTTATTTCGAATTTGGCGGCGGTGTCATCTTCAGCACGCGGGAGGTGCCGCCCGGGATTTCAAACATCAATTTCGGTTCAGGTCCCGCGATCGGAGTGAATATCGGGCACGGCAAAACGCATTGGAGCATGGAGGCGCGCTGGCTGCATATCTCCGATGCCGGACTGACGGCGGATAATCCCGGAATCAATGTCATTCAGCTACGCGCCGGCATCGGCTGGTTCCGTCACAAAGAGTAGCACCCATCGTTGGCGCACCCCTTGTCGCTCAGGTCGCGCCGAGGCCCGGCGCAGTAGTGCAGTTCTTTAGCAAAAGCTGTGTCTTTCGTGTGGCGCGGCCGACCCGAGCTACAAAAACTCCGACACCAGCGGGCTTCGTGATGAGAATGTCAGCCGGGCGACGTTACGTTGAAGCACATTGCGTTTAGCCGCAAAGCGGGTGTAGGTTTTTTGGTGCTCTCTCATTCCAGAGGGGGCTGGGTGTCTTCGGCAGGGAATTGAGGAGCGTGCAATGCGAAGATTCGTTTTTCGGGCGGCCATCGGCATGGCGGGCGCGCTTGCATTGGCGGCTCTTGCCGCGGGGCAAACGAACGATGCCGAGCCGTACCACGTGCCGAAGACGAAAACGCTCTTCGAAAAACTGATGGCCGAGAACAAGCCTTCGGCCCCCGCTCCCAAACGCGATCTGAATGGGGCCTGGACCGGCCCGGTCGGTTTCGTGGGGCATTTTGCGCCCTACACGGCGCTGGGCGCCGAGCGCGCCAGGCAAAACAAACCCGAACCGGTCTATCAACTCGCCGGCACGAACGATCCCATCACGACCTGCGATCCTCTGGGCTTTCCGCGCAACATCATCAACGAGACACGGGGCATGCGTTTTGCGCAACTGCCCGATCGCATGGTCATTCTTTATCAGTATCAAAGAGTGTGGCGCGAAATCTGGACCGACGGCCGCGCGCTCCCCAAGAGCATCGACACGCCCGATGGATCGCCTTCGCGCTGGTACGGGTATTCCGTGGGGCACTGGGAAGGCGACTACACGTTTGTGATCGATACGGTCGGCATGGACGAGCGCACCTGGCTTGATCCCTCGGGGCATCCGCATACCGTCGATATGCACGTGCAGGAGCGCTACACGCGCGCCGATCACGACACCCTGCACATGACCGTGGTCATCGACGATCCAAAAATCTACACGCAGCCATTCGAAGAACTCAGCAACGAAACCTTCAAGTGGATACCGAACCAGGAAATGGACGAACAGCTTTGCGTGCCTTCCGAAGCGATCGACTACATGAACATCATCGGCCATCCCGGCGGCAAGACGGAGTCAGCGAAGTAGGTCAAAGCGAAAGACCTCCGGCGTCGCCGCTTTCTCGCAGCGCACCATCCTGCCCGCGCGGGGTTTGTGTTTGGGCGGCGCGAGGAGGATCCGCAGTTCGGCTGTTACCCATAAAACTGCAGATTCCTCGTCCGCCTTGGCGGCCTTGTGATGACACCTGCGCAGGTATCATCCGCCGCTTTTGCCGCGGGCCAGGCGCTTGCCGACGGCGCGATTGATCCACGGCGCGAGGCGTTCTACCGCCACCAGCAGCTTGCCGTGCGCGGTGATGATCGCTTCGCGCTTGCCGCGCGCGATGGCGCGCAGCATCTGCCGCACGGCTTTGCCGGTATCCATCACCAGCCAGGGGGCGACAGGCTCTTTGGCGTGCGGATGGAATCTGCCTCGATTGTCAACGCGCCGGATGTTGCTGGCGACGAATCCGGGAGTGATCAGAGTGACCTTTACGCCGGAACGCTCGAGTTCCGGCGTGATCGAGTTGGCCAGCGCGCGCAGCGCGAATTTGCTCATGGCGTAAGGCGAAGTCGCCGGCGCGGCGCCCCATCCGGAAATGCTGCCCATGATGGCGAGGTTACCGCGCGTTTTCTCGACTTCGGGCAGCGCGGCGTAAATCGTGCGCAGCACGCCGAAAATATTGGTTTCGAATTGCCGGCGGTAATCCTCGAGCGTGAGTTTTTTCAGCGCGCCGACAACGCCGAATCCGGCGTTGGCGATGGCCACGTCGAGCTTGCCCCAGACGCGCACCGTCTCGGCTACGGCGCGCTCGAGGTCGCCGTCGCGCGTGACATCGCAGGCCACGGCGAGCGGCCTCGCCGCGCCGGACGCCGCGATTTTTTCCGCCAATTCATCGAGTACCTCGATACGCCGCGCCGCCAGAGTCAGCTTCGCGCCGGCGCGCGCGAGTTGCCGCGCGAGCTCTTCACCGATGCCCGACGAAGCGCCGGTGACGAGCACGACCTTATCGCGAAAAAAGTTCTCGATAGCGGACACGTTTCTCTATTGGCCGTGCGTTTGTCGCGCCGGGCCAGGCGCTGCATTCACGGCGACCGCAGATCCCTCGCTGCGCTCGTGATGACAACCTATGAATATCGGGCCCCGATCCTACGGTATCATTGCGAGCGCGCCGGCGGCCGAGACCGGGCGCGAAGCGCCACGAAGAGAAAGAAGTCGCGGCCGGCTTCTCTGGCCGGCGGGCGAGGAACCTGCTTTTCGGTGTCTGCCAAAAAGGCAACCGGAGGCCCTGGAGCCTTTTTCAATTTTCGCTCGTCCCCCAGCCTCACCGCGAAAGCCCTCCTCCCAGGCTCATCGGCCACGGACGATAGATCATCAGCGTCATCAGCAAAAATCCAATCATCGCCACATTTTTGCCGAAGTGCACCTGCTCGTTCATCCGGCCCATGGGGTCAGAGACCAGCCAGAACGCGTGAATCTTGAAGGTGACACCGAGAAGAAAAAGAATCAGAAGCCCCGTGCCAATCGTGGGATGGTAGCCCAGCAGAAAACTCAGGCCGCCGAGCAGCAGCAATACGCCCGTGCCCTGCACCGCCAATTTTGGCGCAGGCGTGCCCTTGCTTTTGGCATAGCCCGCCATCATGCCGGTATGGGTGAAGTGGTTGAAAGCCGCCATAAGGAAGTATCCGCCCACGATAATGCGCCCGATGAGAAAGAGTATGTTGAAGGCTTGCACCCGGTCCATTGCACGACCTCCTTTGTCGCAGTCGCGGCCGGCGCTCGCCGTCGCGACTCGCGGGCCGCTGCGCGGCGGGCATTTTACTCCACGCCACAGCGATTACCACACGAGGTCGTTGCAGCTCGGGTCGCCCCGCGGATTATGCGGGAGACCCGATGTTGTTTATCGGTTATCGGCATGGTTGGCGACTGAAAAAGCCTCAGGTTTCGCCGAAGACCGCTTTTTGCGCCCTGCTGTGCCGGGCGCCGGCGCGACCTGAGCAACAGACTTACGATTCGAGCGACGCGCGTTTTTCCCGGGGCATCTAATTAGTGAGCCGGCGCGGGCGGCTTCGGCGGGCGAGGAGGAGACGAATAGGCCCGGGGACGGATTATGCCCAACAAGAAAATCAGATCCAGAGCGATATGCCTGATTTGCGGGAAGCCTTCGTTGCGGTTGATTTGTCCGCTATGCGCGGGCAAGCTGCGCCGCGAAGCTCTGGAAGAAGAGATTGCCGACGAAAAGCAAGGCAAGCGCCCCACTCACCTCGTCCATGACGAATAGAGGTTGGGGAACGGGGCCGGCTGACATAAACGCGATACGCTTTGCTTACGATGCGAACGAACTGCGATTCGGGAGAATTTTGGGAACGAGTTGGAATCAGATGCGGGCGGCGTCGGCCACGGGAAGCCGCCGGCGATAGTCGAATTGCGGCAGCGCGGCCTGGACCAAGCGGCCGAAATCTTCGGCGCGATGGCCGAGCGCGCGCTTGGGGACGACGCGGTAGAGCAGGGGATTGAGATAGAGCAAATAAACGTGCCGGTCTTCGAGGTAGCCGGCCAGTTCGCTCCAGCGCCTGCGGCTCTGGGATGCGGGATCTTCGACGTGAAATCCTTCCTCGCTGAAATAAAAGCGCAGCGGCCCATAGTAATGCTGCTTCAGGCGCACAGTTCTCGTCAGAAAGAAAATGAACGCGCCCACGGCGATCGGCACGAGCCACGCGGGAATCTGCCCCGCACGCGCGCCGGAGATAATGAAAGCGACGACATAAGCAAACGCCGCCAGGACGAAGCCGATCTTGGTCACGCGCCGCCAGCCTCCGCCTTTGCGGATGTGCAGCCATTTGGCGCGCCAGAAGTCCGCGCGCGTGTGCGCGAAATCGATGGGCGCGGCGGTGAAGGGCCGGCCAGTGTGCAATTTATCGAGGATCAGGCGGCGGAATTCGGTCAGCGCGCCTTCGCTGGCAAAGGCTGATTTGGGAATCGGAAAAGACTCGTTGCGGGTGAGCGGGATCAGGAAAGACGGAGTTTCCGTGAAGCCGGTCAGCTCGGTCCAGGGCCGGGAGACCAGGCCGCATTTGCAATTCAGCGAAAGCGACTCTGACGTCGCTTCCACGGTCCGCGAGTCGCGGCAGTGGATGCGGTCGTAGGCGGCGAGCAGCGCATCTTCTTGTCTTACACGCGCGCGTAACTGGGCGCGGCGGTTGAGCGCGCAGGCGACCGCGGCCAGCACAATCCCCAGGGTGATTGACACCAGCGCCGCAGCCGGAGGCTGCCCGCCCGAGTTCACCTGCTCCATGACGATGCTGGCGCCGGGCACAATCAGCGCCAGGCAGATCATCCCCATCATTACCACGAACGCGGTGCGGCCCGAGTTCGGGCGCGCCGCCGGGTGCAATGTGCGGAATTCTCTGAGAGAGATGGCGTAAGTGATTTTCACGCAACGCCATTCTATCGGGAAGCTGCCGCTGGCCCAAGACTTTGCTGCCGCGCGCGCAGCAAAGAGTAAATGCGCGCGCATTCGTCCGCATCGCTATTGCTTCCTTTCGTTATGCGAAATTTCATTTGACTTGGCATCGGCGCCGAAACACAATCCGCCGCATAGAATCCGTGCAATTGGCCTATCTGAAAATGAGGAGAAAAAATGTTGCGAAAGCACCTGATTCGGGCCGCAGCTACTGCATCGATCCTGGCGGTTATGGTGGTAGCGGGGATGGCAATCACCTCGTTGCGTGCCCGCGCTGATGAACGAGATGAACAAAGAAATGAAGAGAATTCGAAAATCCAAATTGGTTTCGATATCGCGCCGGTCCACCTCAACCTGGCCGGCAAAAACCGCGCTCTGGTCGGACTAGGCAGCTTCATCGTAAACGCGCAGGCCGACTGCAACGGCTGCCATACTCATGATCCGGCCACGGAATTCGCTCCCGGGGGGAATCCCTATTTCGGGCAGCCGACAAAAGTCAATCCCGACACATACCTGGGCGGAGGCATGGATTTCGGTCCGTTCCCCGGGCCGGGTCCGTTTCCGCACATCGTCTCTCGCAATTTGACGCCGGACAAAACGGGACGCCCCGAAGGCGGTCACACGCTTTCGGAATTTATACAGATCATGCAGCATGGCACCGATTTCGATCACATTCACCCGACTTGCACTGGGGCTCCCAATGGCAATTGTCTGCCGCCGCCTTTCAACGGCGATCTGCTGCAAATCATGCCCTGGCCTACCTTCCGCAACATGACCTATCATGAATTGCAGGCCATCTACGAATACCTGAGCGCCATCCCCTGCGTCGAGGGGCCGCCGGCGCCCAGTATTTTGCACAACGATTGCCAGTAGGATTTGGTTGGCAGGCGTTTCTAATCCCTGCCTGCTGAGATCGAGACGGGCGGCTCGAAAGCCGCCCGTTTTTCTTTGCCCGCCCGGCATTCTCGTATGGGTGCGATTTCCGCACGATTTCTGCATTCGGCCCAGGTAGCCGGACGAGCGTCTGCCCACGTCCAACAATTGAGGCTTCGAACGAACGATGGTTTCCCACCTTCTCGCGACCACGCTGCACCTGAGCGCAACGGGCCGCCTCGTTTCCTGGGCGCGGCGCGTAGGCGGGCCGGGGCTGATCGTCCTGGGAATCGTGGACAATTCCGCTGTTCCCGTCCCCGGCAGCCAGGATGCCATGACGATCATTCTTGCCGCGGGAGAGAAAACCTGGTGGCCTTACTACGCGTTGATGGCCACGGTTGGCGCCGTCATCGGCGGCTACATCACCTATCGCCTCGCGCGCAGAGAGGGGAGGGAAATTCTCGAGAAGCGCATCGCGCGCAGGAAGGCGCAGAAGGTTTATAGCACCTTCCAGAAATGGGGCTTCGGAGCCGTGGCCGTCGCGGCGCTGCTGCCGCCGCCGTTGCCCATGTTTCCTTTTTTGCTGGCGGCGGGCGCGATGCAGTATTCCCGCGGCAAGTTCATAGCCGCGCTGGCGCTCGGGCGCGGCATTCGTTATACCGTACTGGCGTTTTTAGCGGCGATGTATGGCGGCGCGATCCTTGGCTGGATCTCCGAATACCGCGAACCGATCCTGATTGGCGGAATCGCGGCCGCTGTGGCCGGCGCTCTCTTCGTGCTCCTTCGCTACAAGTACAGCAAGCGCCCCAGCCCCAGCCACTAACTCCGCGCGCACACGTTCATTGGAACCGTGCCGCGACTCGCCCTTTCGTTGCCGTCACACGCCAGTGTCACAGCCGGAAGAGGTCTCCGCCGTGCGCATGCGGCTCGTCCCCTAGTCCTCCGCTGCGCGCATGCGGGGTCGCCCTGGGTGTTGAGCTCGTTTTCCGCCGTGCGCATGCGGCGACGGCTGTCATTCCGAGCCCGGCCGGGTTGTGGACGGGGGCGAGGAATCTGCTGTTGTATTTAGAGCTTCTCGAACTATAGTGCCCGCTCGGCCGGTGCATCGTAAACAAAACATATTGCGTTTACCTTCTCGCCAGCCGCTCGCGAAATCTCTACGTAGGCGTGACGAATAATCTCTCGCGAAGGATAGCGGAACACCGCCAGGGGCTCGTACCGGGATTCACGTCGCGGTACCGAATTTTCCGGCTCGTGCACTTCGAGATATTCGGGAACATTGAAGCCGCGATCGCACGCGAGAAAGAGATCAAAGCGTGGAGGCGAGAAAAGAAGGTATGGCTCATCGAAAAATGTAATCCGTCATGGCAGGATCTCAGCGCACAAACAGTCCCTGCGGGACGTGCACAGGGTAACGGAAGCAAAGCAGGTTCCTCGCCGCCGTCCAGACTGCGGCCGGGCTCGGAATGACAGGCATTCCGGGGCGAGGGTTGTGAACAGTCCCTGCGGGACGTGCACAGGGTAACGGAAGCAAAGCAGATTCCTCGCCGCCGTCCAGACTGCGGCCGGGCTCGGAATGACAGGCATTCCGGGGCGAGGGTTGCGATTGAGAGTCACGTCAAACACCATGCACAAACCCGGATCGCATGCTGTTGAGGATGCGTCAGCGCCTCGCCGGCAGGAAGGGCGTCGTCATGGCAAAGGGAGGCACCGGCGTTGCCACGAGCGGGGGCATCAGGCCCACATACGGAGGCATCGGGCTGACCGACGGAAACGAAGGTTCAATGCCGATGTGCAAAGACGAAGGTTCGAGACCGAGGTGTAGATTCGACGGCTCGATGCCAACATACAACGTCGCAGGTTCGATCCCGACGTGAAGGGTTGAGGGTTCGATGCCGACGTGCAAAGTGGATGGCTCGGTACTCACGGCCATGTTTGACGGCTCGGTGCCGAAGCTGAGATTTGCGCCATAGGCGTAGGCGGCGCTGGTTTGAGGCGCCGGGACCCGCTGCGGCGTTGCGTATGCACCCGATGGCTGTTCAGCTTGAGGCGCAAGGGCTGTTCGCTGTGCAAAGCAGGGGCTCGCGGCAAAACCTGCCGCGCACAACAGCAGGAGGGAAGCGGCTTTCATGTAAGGTCTCCTGCGGCCACTATGCGCGCCGTCTCCAGCCTGTGCAATCGGCCAGATCATACATGGAACTGGTTCATTCCGGGGGCGCAGGTCAGCAGAGGAGGCCCAGCGCGGCGCCGAGCGCCCAAGCAGCTACACCGTGTTGTAGACGATGGTGAGGAACTGCTCTGGCGTGAGCAGGCCTTTGCCCCAGGCCTCGTCGAATTCCGCTGACGGCTTGGCGGCGACGACTTCTTCGAGCTTCTTGCCGCCATTTTTCATCTTGACCACGCGTTCGCGAATAGCGCTCAGCACGTCATGATATTTCTGGAGCGCGGCCTTATCGCCCAGAGGGCCGTGCCCCGGAACGATCTTGGTATTGTTGTCGCTCATCTTCAGCAGCTTTTCCGCGCCGGTGACCTGGCCGGTGATGCTGCCGCGCGTGCCCGCGTCGATGAAAGGATACATGCCGTTAAAGAAAACATCGCCGCAGTGCAGCACGTTGGCTTTCTTATACCAGACGTAGATATCGGTATCGGTGTGCGCCGGCGGGATATAGCCGAGTTCCACCTCTTCGCCATTGGCCTTGAGCGTGTGGCGTTCCTTGAACGTCTGATTGGGCAGCGCGCCCGCGGGCGAAGGATCAAAGTGCATGCCCAGCAGGTCGTGCGATTCCATCAGGCGCTTCTTGGTGTTGTCGTGCGCCAGGATCATCGCACCGGCCTCGTGGAAGTGCTCGTTGTTGTCGGTATGGTCGAAATGCCAGTGGGTATCGATCAACAGCTTGATGGGCTGGTTGCCCATGCCATCGAGATCCTGCTTCAGCTTGGGCCAGGCCGGCTGCACAAATGAATCCACGACAATCTTGCCGTCAGGTCCGTGCAGGACGACGACGTTTCCCCCCGGGCCGGAGAGCAGCGTCAGATTGTCGGCGAGTTTGGTGGGCATGATGGGCGCCGCGCCCATTTGAGCGCGCATCTCGGCCAGCACTTCGGCGGGCGATTTGGCCGCAGCCTGCGGCGGAGCGAATCGAGGCACGGCCCCCGCGGCGCGGACCCGAGCCGACAGGGTGGCAGGGAAGAGTTGCGCCAGGATGGCGCTGCCGGCGAGTACGCCACCGCCTTGCAACAATTGCCGCCGTGAAATTGCTTTGTTCTCCGACTCTCGATGCATATTGGTTCGTCCCCTCCGGCGGTGCGCCGCCCTTTACCTGGTTGTGTAGCCCCGCCCTTCCCGGGTCCCAAACATACGGCGGTTCCACGCGTGTTGCGGTGGATTGAGGGCGGCGGCCGCAAAAATTTGCCGGGCTGAAGCCCGGCCCTACAGGAGCGCAATGTGATAACACAAGCTGGTTGCCCGAGCAACAGCGCCCCAGCGTCTAAATGACTTCGACTTGCACTCCGGCGCCGGATCGAGCCAAAGCCCGGTCGCGCGTCACCAGTGTGGCGCTAAGTGCTTCCGCAAGCACCAGATAAGAGGCATCATAAGCGGTAAGAACGTGCCGCAACTGCCACATGCGTGGAAAAAGGACGAAATGAGGATGCCGGGTAATCGGGAACTCGCTCATATCGGCCAGAGCTTCGGCGCCGCGTTCAGGCGAGATGACCGAGTTGCGCACGTAGCGCCGTAATACCTGGGCCACCTCGAGGTCGATAAGATGAGGGGCATGCAGCGTTTGGTTTGAGGCGAAAATCAAGCGGCTCACGCGCCGCGCATCGCGCGTTTGCAGAAGAACTTCGAGAATCGCGGAAGCGTCAACGACAATCAGCGGCTATTCCTCTCGGCGCGAACTGCCGCTGCGGGCTGGGGATGAACTTTCACCGGCTGGCGGCGCTCGAGACGCTTGCGCATTTCCTCAAGCGTAGGCCGCTCCAGGGCATGGCGAAGTTCCCGCAGCAGGTACTCCGAGAGAGACATTCCTTCGAGCGCTGCACGCGCCTTTAGCTCGCGATGCAAATCGGCGGGGACGTTACGGATCTGCACCATGACCGACATGCGATCAGCATAATTACATGCACAACGCATGTCAATACCCGATATGTGTTGACGCTTCGGAGAGTCGCGAGCACGTTGTTCGCGATATGCGCGTACAAACACGCAATATTTAAGCTTCAATTCGCTGTTTTGCAGTTCGGATTCAGAAAAGGCAACGGCCCATCGTTTAGCGCTGTTGGCCCTGCGCTAAGTGATGGGCCGCTCGGAGGAGCGATGCGAAAGAGATCAACGCGAGCGAACTGCGCCGCTATGAAGGACCCTCGCCGGCTTCATTAAAATTTGGCGTACCGCGAAGGCTGCCCAGGACAGCACCACGAAAACCCGCATCATTTGGCCCTCCCCCAGAGTTTCGGTCTGCCGCTTCGCTCGCGGAGAGAGGCCGAGCCTGATGGCGGCCTCTCCCGCGGAACCTAACCCTGGTCGATCCCAACTATTACGATTCAGAAAATAGCCGCCGGGATGGTACCGGGACAATGAACAGATGGTGCTAAACCCCTGGTACCGTAGGTAATAGACCGAAGTACTGCTGTCCGGCCCTTTCTCTACAGGAGTCGCAGGGCCATTCGGACAAAAAACATGTGAGGGTTTGCGTTTGACCAAGTGACACGGCGACGCAAGCTGGTGTTTCATGGCGGCCTTTATGCCTCTCAATTTTCCTTCGGACAACGAATTGCGAAACCACACGAGACAGGGTCGTGCATGAAACGACATAACCACTACGGCTGCTCAGGGCAATGTGGCCGGCAAGAAATAGGCCGAAATTGCGAAGATCACATACACGGCGAGGAGTTCGGCGCCTTCAAACCAGGTGGTCTCCCCATCGAGAGCGATCATGGCGAGAATCAGAACCGCCATGGCCACCCCGGCAATCTCCAGCGGCGTAAATATTAGAGACATCGGCTGATTAATTATCCAGGAGATCAGCACCAGCACCGGCGCAACCAGCAGCGCAATCTGCACACTGGACCCTGCGGTGACGCCCAGCGCAAGCTCCATGCTGTCGCGCCGGGCCATCATAACGGCGGCGGCGTGCTCGGCGGCATTACCGATGATGGCGATCACGATAACGCCCATAAACAGATCCGACCAGCCGAGGATTTGTTTTGCGGCTTCGATTTCGTCCACCAGGATCTGGCTGACGAAAGCCAGCAAAATCGTCGCCAGGAGCAACGAAATAAGTGCAGAGACGGCGGATCTCGACACCGGAGCTTCATGCCGGGCGGTGACCGACGAGGGGCGCCGGAAAGTGAAAATGAGACTGAGAAAGTACACGATGATGAGCACAATGCTCGTCCAGCGGCTGAGAGGCGCGAAATTCGGGCCGCGCTCGCGAAGGCTGCCGAAAATCGAGAGGCTGAAGATTGCGGGAATGATCAAAGCGGCGACGGAGACAAACAGCAATGTGGAGGTAAGCCGCGCCGCTGTGCTTGAAAACTGCTGGCGCTGCCTGCCGATGCCGCCCACGAGCGCGCTCATACCGAAAACGAAAAGAATGTTGCAGATGATGCTGCCCGAAAGAGATGCCTTGACGATATCGGCATGCCCGCCCGAGAGCAGCGCGATGCCCACGATCAGTTCGCTGGCGTTGCCCATGGTGGCGTTGACCAGAGCTCCCACTCGAGCGCCTAGATGCGACGCAAGATCGCCGGTGGCTTCGCCGAGAGCTCCGGCGAGGGGAATAACCGCCAGCGCGGCCAGAGAAAACGTCAGCAACGCGCCGGCATGCACCAGGTATCGCACAATGAAAGCGGCCGGGACAAACACAAGCAGCACGTCGATCAGCGGGTGTCCGCCGGTCAGCGGGGAAGCGGCCCAGAATGATCTCCAGGACCTTTGCTTTTGCCGCGTGTTTTCCCTGACAGGCATAGGTAGCCGACCAAGACGGAGCGGCGGCTTCAATTATACGGACATCTCGCGCGAGATCTGGAAGCGGGCGTCGGATTAAGCGGCGTTGCTCCTGACCGCGAAACCGCGGCTTGGGGTTGATGAGCCAACCATTCGAGGCAAAGTGTTTAGTCAGCGAACCTTCGCGCCTAACTTCCGCGCATAGAACGCCGGGCCCCTGCCGGTTTCACGATTTTCGCTCCTATGGTGTTACTCTTCGGCGAACTCCCGCCGGGCGCTCACGCTGCGCCATGCTAGAGTGCTTTCATGAACCGAGCGAGCATGCGATTTGCCCTCTTTCTCTTTTTATGCGCGGCAGCAGTTGTGATGTCAGCGGGCCTCGCTGCCGGGCAGAAGCCCACCGCGGCGCAAGAGGACGCGGCTGCGCCATCCGCCGCGCCATCCGCCGTCGCTAGTTCGTTTTGGCGGATCTACCACAACGACAAGTACGGCTTCGAGGTGAAGTATCCCGATGGATGGCGCATCAATGCCGGCTCGGGCAGCGGAGCGGAGATCATCGCCATCAGCCAGCCTCTCGGCGCGGGCGAGCCGCGCGGGTCGATGACCCTGGCGATTCAGCCGAACGAGAATCCCAGGAAGCTTTCCATCAAGGAATGGTTTGCCGGGCAGTTGCGCGCCCTGAAGGCAACTCCGGAATCGCAAGGCGCGGTAACGATTGGCGGCCAGCCCGCGATGTTCATGGAAAATACAAACAGCTTTGGCACGCAGCACAGCACGTTCACGCTGCTGCACGAGACCGATGTCTTGTCGTTCGGCTACACGCGCCAGGCGCAACTCGAGCCCACCTACGCCGCCATCATCGCCTCTTTCCACGTCGTGAAGTGAATCTGCCGAGCGGTGCGCGTCGGCAGGCGTGACCGCTACGACAATTAAACGCGCCGCACTCAAAAAGGTGTCATTCCGAGGAGCGCCGCCGAGTTCCCCATCGCGCGGCCCAGGCCCGAAGCGCCATGGAAAAACAGAGAGCGCCTGTCGGTGGCGCGACGAGGAATCTGCTGTTCGTTGTCCCGTCCAAAAGCAGATCCCTCACCGCCGTCCAAAACGCGGTCGGGCTCGGGATGACGACCAAACCTACAGCCGTGCGAGCCACGATTTAGCGGCAGGCGCCCCCGCTAATCAGGCCAGCGAGCCGGGGGACTTGAGGTAGCGGTCGATCAGGGCGTCGGCGGTGCGGTAGGTAAAGGCGACGACGCTGGTGGTGGGATTGGCGGCGCCGTTTTGCGGGAAGGTCGAAGCGCCCATGATGAAAAGATTCGGCAGTTCCCAGCTCTGGCCCCAGGGATTGACCACGGATGTTTCCGGCGACTTGCCCATGATCGTGCCGCCCTGCACGTGGGTGGATTGATAGCGCCGCGCGTCGTAGCGTTCGTAGCTCGGCGGCCCGATAATCGCCTTCGCGCCCATGGCGCGGCCGAGTTCGGCGGCTTTGGCGCTGGCGAATTTGACCATCTCTTTCTCGTTTTCCCGCCAGTCGATGGTCATGCGCAGCAGCGGATCGCCAAAATGATCCTTGTAGCGCGGATCGAGATCGAAGAAGTGCGTCTTGTAGGCGATGTGTTCGCCGGCAAAGCCGATGGTGGCGACTTTGTCGTACCACTCAATCGCCGCTTTCTTCCATTCCGCGCCCCAGCGCGCCTTCACCGTGGGCGGCACGAGTCCAAAGCTCACGATGGGCTGAAAGCCCGTGCCCGCCACGCGGAATGTGCCGCCGCGAAGGAACGGCAGATTGCTGTGATCAAAAGCGTCGCCGTCGAAATCGCTGACGCAGATTCCCGTCGGCGCAGCTCCCATGAATCGGTTAAGCGGCTTGTCGATGAAAACCTGCGTCGGCGCATTCACCTGATGGGTGAGGTTGCGGCCGACGGCGCCTTTGCCCGTGGCCGGGTCATACTGTTCGCCGATGCCTGAGAGCAGCAGCAGGCGCGTATTGTTCAGCGTCCATGAACCCATGATCACGAGATCGGCGGGCTGGAAGACCTCTTCGCCATGGGCATCGACATACTGCACGCCGGTGGCGCGCTTGGCGGCTTTGTCGAAGGTGACGCGCCGCACCGCGCAGTTATTGCGCAGCGAAATGCTCTTCTGCTTTTCGACGATGGGCAGCAGCGTGTTCGTTGGCTGCGCCTTGGCGCCGATCATGCAGCCGAAGCGGTCGCAGAATCCGCAATACTGGCAGCCGAGGCGCGAGATCCCGTCCGGATTGGTGTAGTTATGGCTGAGCGCCGCCGCGGGATTCGGATAGGGATGGTAGCCGAGCGACTTCGCGGCCTGCTCGAAAAGCGCGGAGGCGTAAGGCAACTTCATCGGCGGCAGGGGATACTCTTCGCTGCGCGGCCCTTCGAAGGGATTGCCTCCTTCGATCACCTTGCCTTTGATGTTGCCCGCTTTGCCGCACACGCCCATGAGCTTGTCGCCCTTGGTGTAGTAAGGCTCGATCTCTTTCCAGGTGACGCCCCAGTCCACGATGGCGTGATCTTCAGGCAGCTTTTTTGCGCCGTAGCGCTCGACCGTCTTGGTGTATAGCTCGAAAAGATCGTCCACATAGCGCGGGCAGACCGCGCCCCAGTGTTCGCCGGCGCCGCCCGTGCCTGTGCCGGGCAGGAAATTGCCAAGCTGGCGAATGGGCACGGCGCGGTCGCGCAGGTTGTAGCGCAGCGTGACCGTCTCCTGCGAATAGTCCTGCATCATGCGGAAGCGCACGTTGTATTCGAGTTCGTCCATGCCGCCGGCGTAATCGGCCAGCTTGCGCGCGCCGCCGCGCTCGATGACGGCCACGCTGAGGTGCGTGCGCGAACCGAGCTGCGAAGCCATCAGCAGCCCGGACCATCCGCCGCCAATGATTACCGCATCGACTTTAGGCAGATTTTTCATGTTCTAAAATTCGCCGCCCAACTAAAATCACTGTCATTCCGAGCCCGGCCGTTTTGTGGACGGCGGCGAGCAATCTGCTTTTGTTCTCGATCACGAACTGCAGATCCCGCGGCTCGTCCCCCAACGGCGGACTCCCTCGTGATGACAATTCTCCAATTTCGCGCCCAACATCAAAATCGTCATCCCGAGCCCGGCCGTTTTCTGGACGGGAGCGAGGAATCTGCTTTTGTTCTCGATCCGCAAACTGCAGATCCCTCGGCTCGTCCGCCAGCGGCGGACTCCCTCGTGATGACAACTTGCTAATTTCGCGCCCTGCTTCAAACCGGTCGTTCCGAGCCCGGCCGTTTTCTGGACGGGGGCGAGGAATCTGCTTTTGCTCTCGATCACAGATTGCAGATCCCTCGGCTCGTCCGCCAGCGGCGGACTCGCTCGTGATGACAACTTGCTAATTTCGCGCCCTGCTTCAAACCGGTCGTTCCGAGCCCGGCCGTTTTCTGGACGGGGGCGAGGAATCTGCTTTTCTCTCCGGTTTTCGGCTGCCAACATCAGATCCCTCACCCCCGTGCAAAATGCGCCCGGGTTCGGGATGACAACGAAACCCAACAGCCAAAAATTTAGCCTAAGCGCTGGTCTTCTTGCGCTTCGGCTCGCTTTCGGTTTCGTCCTCGCTCGGACGCACCGGCTTTGCCACCTGGCTCAGCGTCACCGGCTTCGGCCGGAAGGCGACGCCGTTGTGCGTATCAATATCGGCGATATTGCTCATGCGCGGCCCAGGGAAGCCGATCAGTTGCCATCCCACCAGATCCGCGTTGCCGCCGTGGATCGGGTCGCAGAACATGCCCTCGATGGTGTTGCGCCGCAGCAACTGAAAAAAGACGGAATCCTCGATCTGCTTCAGCTTTTCATCCTGCTGCGCGGGCGCGAGGGAATCGAAGCCCGCAAGTTCCTTAAGCCCGGCGTGATATACATCGCGCGGCGAAGCCTTGCCCTGATAACCGAATTCGGGAGCGAGCCCTTCATCGAAGGGCTCGTGCGTGTAGCGGCGCGCGTCGCGTCCCCAGGGGCCGGCGAGCTGGCGGTCAATGAAGATGACCACTCCCGCTTCCTTAGCGCCCGGGCCTGCATCGTCGCTTGGGAAAATGCGCGAGGCCGCGGCCGCCACGATAGCGGCTTCGGATTCGGTGAAAAAGCGCAGCGGGATGCGCAGCGTCTTTTCGCCGCTCGCGCCGGCGCCTTTGCCGGATTTGCCGTTTTTGGCGGTTAGGGATTTATCCTGCGCGGAGAGGCGAGAGACTTTGCGGTCCAGCGAATAGACGATCACTCCGCCCACGCTGGTCGCGGAAAGAACCAGAAATTGCCGCCGCCGCATGCGCCGGAGTCTATCATAACTCCGCACCGGGCGTCGCAACTCCGGCGGAGTAACTACACTCGTCGCCCCCTAAGGCGCGGCTTTCTCCACTGATTTTTTCGTTTTGCCTCCGCCACAAGGCTAGAATGTCAAAAATTTCCTCGGAGGCGGAGAATGATCAAAAGCATTATCGGCTTGCTCATAGGGCTGGCGATTGGCATGGCCTGCCGTTTGTTTGATGTTCCCGTTCCGAGCCCGCCCAAACTGATTGGGGCCCTGCTCGTGGTGGCCATGACCGTCGGCTATATCGCCACCGACAAGGCGTTGGCTGTAAAGTCCAATGCAACGAGAATGACGGCGGCCGGAGAATCGATCTATCGTCAAAAATAGGGCGTCAAAAATAGGGGCGATCGCCGAAATTAGTCAGCGAATGCCCGCGCCAAAGCAGGAATCCCTGTGGGCACTCAGAATCTTGTGTTCGTATCCGCTTGCGCTTTTAAATCCGAGGCTATTTTGCAACAGGAGGCCGAGATTGCCGGTCCGTAGGTGAGCGCCGTGGCATGCGAGCGCGTCTTTTCAGAACGGCTGCGATACACTCCACAAGCTCGGTGGGTTCCTGCTTGGGCAGAGCAATCCATGCGTCCGCTGATTTGAGCGTTTTGCCCAACTCGACTGGGTACACTTCGACAATCTTTGCCAGCGGAAAGTACCGCCGCACCAAGGCACAAAATTGCCTCTTTGTGTCTGGGTTGTGTTCGTGGCCAATGACAGCCACATTGACGCGGCGCTGCTTACACGCTTGAATCAGTTCCGATTGCGTGATCGCCACCAGGACGGTGTATCCCGCCTGTTCCAGCATTACCTTTCGCGTGAAAAGGAGGCCTGGTTCCACACCCGTACACAAGACCACTGGCATGTCAGACAAGATACGGGGATCGGTAAAAAAGTCAACACACGCGCGGGCGGGACTCATGGTGAACTTGGACATTTCCTGCTCCAGATTTGTCCCTGCCCAATGAGATGCGCCGGAGGGGCGCGGCTGTTGCGTCAGCCCGGCGCCGGCGCTCCTCGGACGACACTAATAGGTTAGCGCGCCTGCCCGCCGCTTGCGCGGTCACTTTATCCGCCATTGCGTTTATTCCTGTTCGTAAAACTTAAGCGCCATGGCGCCGTGCGTGGCGGCTCCCCCGGCGCGCAGAGCGGCGGCAAGGAGCGTGCTTTCGGTGACCTCTTCGCGGCTGGCGCCCGCTTTTTTAGCGGCTTTGGTATGGACTTCGATGCAGTAAGGGCATTGCGTGGTACAGGCGACGGCCAGCGCAATCAGTTCGCGGTATTTGCGCGGAATCGCGCCATCTTCGCGGCCGACGATTTTGTCGAGCGCAAGCCACGCGTTGAAATCGCTGGGCGCCAGGCTGGCCATCTGCTTCAGCAAGCGCAAATCAGCGGGATCGTGATAGTGTTCGCTCATTGTCTCTCCTGAATTGTTTTCGGCTGCTTTTGTTCGCTTCAAGCTGAGCCGGAGTCCTGCAATCCACCTAGTGGACGCGATAGGGTAGCCCGGTTTCGGTTTTAGGCCAACTGCCGCGCGGCAGGCCCGAGTCGACGCAAAATATGACAGCGCAGGATTCAGCTCGTAACGAGCCGATAAATCTGACGCGCTAATTGGCGAGCCTCACAGGAGAAACGGGGCGTTCCGGGGAAACATAGGCGCTGATCAGGCTTTCGTGGCCGTCAGAGCCGATGGCGGCGACTCCAAAGACGAAATCATCGATCGAGACGCCCGGCAAAACGAAATGCGTGACGTTGCCGACGATCTGGTTGCGCTGCCAATCGTTCGACCACGTGTCGCGCCAATACACGCGATAGGCCACCGCGCCCGGCGATGCGGCCCAGCGCAGGCTGGCATCGTAACCCGAAGGATCGCGCGCGATGAGCGGCTGGCCGCGCTCATCGGTCACCTTTGGCGCGGGCGGAGCGAGCGCCAGCGAGGCTGCCGCGGCCGCATTGATGCGCGCGTTCTGCGCGAGATACGCGGCGTTGACGCCATCGGGCGTGTCATTGGCGCTGTGTTGCCTTGCGAGATTTTCCTTCGACTCGCGAAAGACGACGGCGGGATAGCCCTGCGTGGTGAACGAGGAATGATCGCTGCCCCGGCCGAAGCGGTCTTCGCGCGCCATCAGGCGCACGCGATGCGAGGGCACGTACACTTCGCCCGCCCACCGAATATAGCGAGCCAGCGAGCGCGACATCGAGTCGCTCGGACCCACCGAATAGACGCGGACGTTCGCCGCATCCTCGATGCCATCTCCGCCGCGAATTCCGCCGACGATGTCGTTGCTGAGCATGGCTTCGACCGCGGTTTTGTCCTCCGCGAGCTTTTGCGCGTGCGCGGCAGAGCCGACCAGGCCCTGCTCTTCGCCGGCCCAGCAGGCGAAGACCAGCGTCGCGTCGAACTTGATTCCGCTATCGGCAAAAACGCGCGCCAGTTCCATGGTCAAGGCCACGCCGCTCGCGTCATCGTCGGCGCCGGGAGCATTCGCGTTCGCATCGAATTGCGGCGAACGTTGTGAATCCGCGCCGCGCGCGCCGGGAGCCGCCGCGGCCAGCGTTGCTGAGACGCCGGCGCCGAGATTCACGGAATCGTAGTGGCCGGTGATGTAGATGCGGCGAGCGGTCCTGCCGGGAAGAATGGCGATGACGTTTCGCAGTTCGATGGCGCGGGGAATGCGGCCCTGCGGCGCGATCTGGTAAGTGTCAAAGAAAACATTGAGGCGCGGACTCGAGCGCTTGATCTCGTCGAAAATCCATTGGCGCGCGGCCCCGATCCCGCCCGTGCTCGAGGTCGTGTCTGAAAGCGTCTCGCGCGTGCCGAATCCCGCGAGCTTCACCACGATCGATTGCAGCCGCTCTTCGGAAATTGCGCCAATCAGGCGCTGAATGCGCTCGTCCGCTGTCGGCTTCGGGGCTGCCGCCGTCGAAGCAGCTTGCGACACATTCTGTGCCGCGGCGGTCGACGCATATTGCGCGAAAATCGACCGCGCTGCCGGCGCGACTGGCGCGGGCGCTGAAATCACGATTACGAGTGCGAGGATGCGGGCCAGATCCTTCACGGCATACTCCAGGGCCGCAGTGCGAGTGGCGTTGCGTCCAAAGATGATAACAGCACAAAAAAGTTAGCGGAACTCGGACCGTCCGGACCACCGCGAAAACAAACCGGCACACATATCCGGCTTTTTGCCCAAAGAGCAGAGCCGATTCCGCTTAATCACCTCAATCAGGGCGCGTGCAAACAGCTATGCGATTGGCCGGCAACCGCCCTTGCGAGAGCGCCGTTGCGAGAAGAAAGCTAACCTCGTGCGGCGGAGCCGCTTGGTCTCACCGCCACTTTCGGGCAACAAGATAGGTGATGATTGAAGTCACAAGCACCGCAAACAACAAACCGCCGGACCAGTTGCGGTAATACAAGGCGGCGGGCGCGCAGTAGAGCGCGGAAATTATGAAGACAACCAGGCCAATGGCGAGAAAGTCCAGGCGCGAGTTTGGACCGATGGCAGCCTTTGAGGAAGAGCGCGCGGCAGCCCGCCGGTGGCCGCTTTGCTCCCACACTTTTTTTCCGAGGTCAAACGACTGACGCAGCGGTCTCTCGTAAACGTCGAATGCCCCCTGCCCGGACTCTGTCATCAGAAAGCTCAGCGTCATGGCGCATCCCAGGAAGCAGCCAAAAAATGGGAAGGCGCTCGGCGCGACGGCAAAGGAATTCACTGGCGGCAGAAAAAAATAAGAAATCGCCGCTGCCGACAGCACAACGGCCAGTATGGTGCTTCGCTTCGAGGCCCAACGAGCAGTGACAAGAATGGCCGCGAGAAAAGGAAAGGCAAACAGTCCGGGAATGAAACCGTTGATTTGACGCGCTATTACCGCCGCCGCGGCGACTGAGAAAACTGAAAGCATGTAATGCCGCAGAGCGAGGGGTATGTTGCGAGACAATTCGTATTTCATTTACTTCGAGTGGCCACCCCAAAAATTGAGCCGCTGTTTCCCCGGTTGGCCCGAGCCTCGCTGTATATGACGAACGGCCGGGTCGAACCCATCAGCAGCCCGTCATGATTTAAATGCGTTTAGAGCGCGGGAGGTTACACCGATTAGGTCGATCTCCCGACAGGTGCTGGTTGTCAGCCAACACAGTGGCGCTTTTGGCGCCGGGTGAAGGCGGTGAGTCCAGAGACGCTTCGCGCTGAGCTACCGCCGACCGAATGTGTAACCGACGGCAACGGTGTACTGCGGGACCCAGTCGCGGCCGAACTGATCGGTGAGATGCGGAACGTAGTGAAAGTCAAATTGCGGCTTGATGAAAATATCCGATGTGATGTAAAGCTTCACGCCGAGAGCCGCATGCTCCTGAAAGTGATTGGCGCCGCCCGCGCCGACGTTGGTCGTGTTGGTGATGCCAGCGATGGTGGTGGTCTGAGTGGCGTACAGCGAAACTCTGGCAACGCCGAAGCCGCCTTCAACGACGGGAACGATGCGCAACAGCGAGAATGGCTGCCAGACGACGTTGAAATCGTAGAACGCAGGACGAAAATTCAATCCTCCCAGCGGCAGAAACGGCGCCTGGCCGAAGCGAAAGGCGTAATCGCCATTGATACCCAGGTGAGGCAGGAGCATCAAATCGGCGCCGAAAATACCGAAAAGGCCGCCCATCTTGGGTGCCGGCTCACACGCGTCGTTGAGGCTGTCGAAGAGCCGCTGCGGCGGGCATCCCGTGCTCGTTCCCGCGGAAGCAGTGCCCGTTCCCATGCCGAAATACGGGCTCAGGCTCTGCGCGCGCGCAAAACTCGCGCTGGCCAACACCAGCAATGCAAACAGCAGAATCGCTCGAATCTCCCGTTTGACCAAGAAACGCTCCTTTAATACTACGCAGGAATTAGAACCGGCCCGCTTTCCGCTGGTTGGAAACGATGCCAGGGCGATACAGCGTATCAGTAAACACCGGCAGTTTTGCGCTGTTTGATACGCGGTTCGCAACACCTGGCCGAAGGGCCTGCACGGGGACGCCTGTGTTCTACAGCGTGCGGAACAGGGCGAACCACAGCGCGTCAACACTGGCATGCACCAGCGCTCCCGGAAATAACGACCGGCTCCGGCGCCAGGCGTAGCCATAAAAAAATCCCGCGATCGTCGCCAGCAGCACATATTTCCAGTTGGGAAACCGTCCGTTGGCGATATGCGAAAATCCAAAAATGATGGAAGCCGCAATCCATCCCGCCGTTTCGTTCGCCAGCGTTTTGCCGAGGGCGTTTTGCAGCAGGCCGCGGAAGAGCAACTCCTCCGGAACGGCGGTGAAGAGAAAAATAGCCAGCGCGTTTACGGCAATCGCCTGCCAGCCGGCGTGCCGCGGACTAAAGCTGATGAACCGCAGCTTCATCCCCAGCGGAATATCGATTGCGGCGATCAGCGCGAGCGCAACGACGTAGTTCACACCCCAGCCCGGGGCCCATCCCGCCGCGTAACCAATTCCGTCCGCGCGCCGCACGAAAACAAACGCGGCGAGCGCCGCGTTCACGCCCATCAGCACGGTCAGCAGGTAGACCAGCCGGAAATCCGGAACCGGAAAGAGCACGCGCAGCCATCCAAGCTTGATGGGCAGCGCGATGACGAGCATGGCCGCGTAGTCTTGCCATGCGCCAAGTTTTCCGGCCCGAGCCGATTTGCCTCCGCCCGCTGATGCCGCCAGCAGCGAAGGACCAACGGCATACGCCGCGGCAATCCCGCCGCGCCACCACGTGAATGTTCCCGTGCCCAGCGCATACGCGAAGTACGCCGCCAGAGGCACAAACGCGACAATGATGCCGGCCCGCGGCCCGAGCGCAGCTTGCAGCGATTTCAGAATTGCCGGCGATGCCAGCCAGATCTCACCCGCGAGCAGCACCAGAAATGCGACCAGCAGCCCGAAATACCCCGGGGTGGCTAAACTCTCCCGGATTGCATACAACGCCGCCCCCAGGCTGAGCACAGCCCAGAGAAGCACCGCCATCGACGGCCGCAATATGCGTTCGGAAGCCATAGCCGCGGTAGTTTAGCGTGGAACGTGAGGGTGTACACCCGAGGGAATCCCGCCCACTCGGCGGCCAATACCACAGGTGTGTGCTTCCGTGCTCTGAGCGACAAGGGAATTGCTGCTAGAATCCGGGTACCCAGGTCCGCAGAGGAGCCACACCATCGGAGGCTTACCATGACTTATGCGTCACGTATGAAGCGCGCCCTCGAATCGCTCGATGTTTTTTTCGCCGCGCCGCGGTCTATTCTTCTAACGGCAGCGATTGGCGCTGCCCTTTTGAGTTCGTGCGGGAATAACGGAAGTTCGAATCAGCCGCATGCGACACTGCTATTGCGTGATGGCACTCGGCTCAGCGGCACGGTTACGTCGAATTCCGCCTCGGGAGTGACGCTCGCCGGCGACGACAATGCGACGCATACGGTCGCGTTGAATCAGGTGAAATCGATCGAGTACGGCGACACCGCCGCGCCACAAAACGAGCCCACGCCGTCGCCCAAACAGGCGGCCGAGGTCCACGAAAATCACTATCATCCCAGCCGCGCGGAAATTCACACCAAGAGTTACGAACTGCCCGCCGGCACCGATGTTTCGGTGCGCACCGAAGATACCATCGATTCCGGCGAAGCCGCCGAAGGACAGACGTTTGCGGCGGAGATCGCCGACGATGTGCGCGACGGCGCGGGAGACGTGGCCATTCCTCACGGGGCGAATGCGCAGATCGTCATCCGGTCCGCCTCCAAAGGCGGTCGCTTCCGCGGAGCCTCCGATCTTGTTCTCGATTTGAATTCCGTCACGGTGGAAGGCAAGGAATACCTGCTCAGCACCGCGGATTTGCGGAAGAGCGGTAAATCGGGCATTGGCGCCAACACGCGCACGGCGGAATACACCGGCGGCGGCGCCGCTCTGGGCGCGATCATCGGCGCGATTGCCGGCGGCGGGAAAGGGGCGGCGATTGGAGCTGGTGCGGGCGCGGGCGGCGGAGCGCTGACACAAATTCTGACGAAGGGATCCGCGATCCGCGTGCCGGCGGAAACCGTGCTGACCTTCAAGCTCGATAAGCCGGTGCAAATCGTCGCGGCCAAATAGCACGCGCAAGGCCCAGTGAAAATACTGGGGCCAAATTACTGAAAAGCATTTTGGGCCATGGCGCGACGGGGAAAAACGCGAGTGGGAAAAAAGGAGGGAGGCGCTCGGCTAGTCTCACAAGCGCCTCCTCTACTGCGTCAAGGTAAAGCTAACCTCACTGGATCACCTCCTTCTCGGCAAATGCGCCGATGTCGACACGCGTGTGTCGCATAACCTGATTATAAAACGCGCGTGCCGCGGATCAAGTCTTCAGGCGCGTGCAGTTTGTCCGAACGATCAGGCGGCTTCGATGCGTTTAAGAAAAGCCCAAGTTCACTCGGCCGCCGGTTTAGAACGTCAACCTCAGACCGAACTGGTAGCGGCGCGCGTCGCCTGACCCGGCCACCACGTTTCCGTTGCTCACATTCGGTGTGGCGATCGAGCGGCCAAAGCCGGACGGCTGCGTCAAGCTGTTGGTGCTGCCGTTGCCGTTTCCGCCTGGAATTGCGAATTCAGGATGATTGGTGACGTTGTACACATCGAATTGGAATTCGGTGTCAAGCCGTTCAGTGATCCTCGTGTGCTTCCGGAGCGCAACGTCGCCGATCTGAAAGGGTGCGCCGCGGAAGAGAGCCTTGCCCATGGTGCCGAAAGTTCCCTGGGCGGGCGGAACGATCACTGAATTGCCGGACATATAGCAGCCAAATGCCGCAAGCTGCTGTAATCCGGTGGTGCCGACGGCAGGATTAATCGGCAAAGCCGTGGCGGCACTGACGCAAGCAGCCGGCATCAGGCTCATGGTCGCCTCACTGGTGCAGGCGGTGTCCTTGCCGAACGTGCTCCCCGCGACGCCAAAGCATGGAATGTGGGCGGTCCTTCCGTATCCGTTGAAATCGTTTGCATCTCCAATCAAGTCCCAGCGATCGGTATTCTCGCCGGTGCCGCTGATGTTGTTGGAGGTATCCCTCGTATCGTACGGAATGCCGCCCTGGATATTGATCACACTATTGACTTGCCATCCCTCGAGCAGTTGCGCTGGGCTCTTTTTGTTGGGGAAGTTATACGTGATTCGGCCGGTAACCTTGTGACGGATATCGAACGCCGTCGGCCCGTAATTGCAACGCGTCCCGACCGTCGGGTCTGGGCAAATGGAAAGACCAACGTCGGTACCTGCGGTATCCAGAGTGTGGCCGTAGGTGTAGCCTACGGTTGTGAATAACCCATGCCAGGTACGCTGCGTCAAGGTCGCCTGAAAAGCGTTGTAATTGCTGAAACCCATGTTGCCGACATCGGTGATCTGCCCCATCCACGGGAATTGGCTATAGAACGGCCGGGACGTCTGAATTCTGGTCGAACTGGTGGTTCCCGCCGGCGGTTCGTTGAGGTCTATTTGGCCAAAAAGGTCTGTGCCATGGCTGCCCACGTACGCCAGGTCGAGGGACATGTTCGAAGTGATGGCGCGCTGGATGCCGACATTCCATTCCTGCACGTACGGCATACGCCAGTTCTGATCGACGGCCGAAATTGCACAGGTGCCGGGGTTTCTTGCGGGCGCGCCTGCGGCTATGTTTGCAGGCGTATTGGCCAGGCCATTTCCGCAAGCAATCTGTCCGGTCGGGAACATGGGTCCAGCCGATGTCCAGTTGATCAGCGGCAAGCCGCCGGTCGCCGGAGTGGGGAACGTTACCGTGCCGGTCCCGATCGTTCCGGTCCCTTGAATTTTTGTGCCGCTAGCGGTGTAGAAAGCGGCTGAGGTCGGGTTGGCGGTGCCTCCATTAATTACGTTGTATACGGGCCAACTGCTGTACAGGCCGTAAGCTGCGCGCACTACCGTGGTGCCTTTTCCGGTCACGTCCCATGCCAAGCCCAGGCGCGGCTGGAAATTTTTGCGGAACTTATTGGGGTTCCAGGGGCTACTGGCTCCATTTCCCAGTTGAGTGAGCCCGATGGGCGACGTGGGATCAAATATGGCCAGCTTGTCGTTGTCTTCGCTCAAAGCGGTCTCGTACTCCCAGCGCAATCCGAGGTTGAGGGTTATGCGGGGAGTTATGCGCCAGTCGTCTTGCCCGAATAGTCCGTAGTTCCAGTTCCTTTGAGTTGAAGTAGGATCTCCAGCCGTATACGAACCGTTGCTGGGGAAGCCCATGAGGAAATCTTCCAAGGCCGTCGCACCGGTGAAAGCGTCGATGCCTCCGGTGCCGAAAAGTACGTTACCCAGTTTGCCGGTGTAAGACGCCCCGTCGAAGTAAGGACGGCGGATTTCGAATCCGAACTTCACGTTGTGGTTGCTGTGGACGTACGAAACAATGTTATCGATCGTCCAATAACCTTCCACTCTTCTCTGGCCGCCGCCTCCACCGAGAGTAACAACGGGCGAACTGGTGGTTCCCCTGCCGGAGGTAAGAAATCCCTGAATGCCGATATCAAACAAAGCATTTTGGCTGGGATTCGGCGAGCCACTGCAAGGCGTCAGACCTGTATTCAACGGCCCGTAGTCGGGTGGCGCCGCGGCTCGGCCCGGATTGCATTCCGCGGGCCACTGGTTCTCGACTTTGCGGTCGTATCCAAAATGAAACTCGTTCACCCAGCTTGAGTTCGGCAAATAGGTCCAGGTCGCCCGCGCGACGTTGCCGGTCAGATAGTAGTCTGTCATCCAGTACGGCTGGGTGATGGTGTTCGAATTATCCAGTTCAGTGTCACGCGAATAGAAATATTCGCCGGTAATGTGGTTCTTTTCGTTTGGAGCCCAATCCACCTTGCCAAGCAGGTTCTTGTTGGGGTCTCGCTTTGAGGTGAAAGCATAATTGAATAAGCCGTTGGCATCGGGAATAGCCGTCTGGAAAATTCCGGCATTTACGAGTTGGGCGCTCAACTGCTGCTGCGGACTGAGCAGAGCGGAGTTGACGACCTTCCCGTTCGCGTCGATAGCGCCGGCGGGAATCTTTCCCTTGGTCACCAAATCCTGGTACGCGGCCGGGATGCTTTGAGCAGTCTTGCCGGCCATTAACGCCGTGGTTGGAACGCTGAAAGTGGTTGGTGTTCCTTCGGTAAACTGCATTCCCTCAAACGCCGCAAACCAGAAAATCTTGTCTTTCTTGATGGGCCCGCCAACCGTCGCGCCGTACTGCTCGTAGGTAAGTTCGGGTATCGGATTAGGCGCAGGATTGAAGACGTTTCGCGCATTCAACGCGCTCGTCTGGCCTTGAGCGAACGCAGTGCCGTGAATGGTATTGGTCCCGGATTTGACGCCCACGTTCGATGCCACGCCCGGCCTCCAGCCGAATTCGGCCTTGTTCTGAAAATTTACGCCGACTTCCTGAATCGCGTCGGTCGGCAGAAGGCTCGCGCCGTCGCCGGTGCTGCTGTTGGTATTGATAATGTTCCCGGCGGTCCTGACGCCGCCGCTAAAAATGCCCTCGAAGAGGTAGTTGTTGCCGTCCGAACGCATGCCATTGCTCGCGTGGGCATTTGATCCGCCGCCCGGCTTGGTGTTCACGCCAGGGGTGAGCTGCAGCAATTGCAACCAATTGCGCCCGATCACCGGCAGTTCTGTCACCTCCCTGTTTTCCATGACGCCGCCCAAAGTCGCGCTGGTGGTGTTGATCAGGGGAAGCGCTTCCGTGACCGTTACCGCCTGTATTTGCGAGCCGGCCCTCATCAACATATCAACGCGCGTGTCGCCGCCGACCGTGACCGGAACGTCTTTGCGCTCGGTGGTGTTAAATCCATTGGCTTCGACTTTGACCGTGTATTGCCCGGGAGTAAGAGTGGGGGCGGCATAGGCGCCGGCGTCGTCGGTCACCAGCGACCGTGTAGTGCCTCGATCCTGGTCAGTGATGGTCACTTTCGCGCCGACCAGCACGCCGCCCGTTTCATCCGTCACGTTTCCTGAAATTCGTCCGAGGTTTACTTGCGAGAGAGCCGGCATGCAAAAAAGCAGGAATCCAACCGCCAAAAGCCAACCTTGAGCCTTCATGTCGCTCATTTTGCGAACCCCCCGTGAAGTTGAGATCCCGCCGCCGGAGGCCGCAAGCCGCAGAAGCGAAGATGCGGCAGTTTCTCCGGCCGGCACGCAAGAATGCCGGGCATCGCGTCAGCACACGATGCATTTTGCCGGGGCCCAGGGATTTATTTGATGGACTGCAGGCTGTCGTTTCCCGGAGGACCGCCCGCAGTGCGGATTAGAAGCACACACAACCACCGCGTTCCCTGTGAACCCCGGCAAAGTGATGGCGTCTTATCACGTACGCATTCAAAGTGTCAAGCGAGGCCTGTGGCAGGTAGTGGGCGACTTTGAATTTTGACCAAGGTGTACCCTTCTCGGTTCTGCCAGAGTCTAATTATTGGTGAATTGCACAAAAGTGCTTTACTTTTACTACCGGAGGGGTTTACAACCACGGCACTATATATAGCGTCATAAACTTTGAGCGACGACCAAAACCCTCGCCGCAGAGATGTCAAGGAGATGGTGGGGGAGTTTTTCCGTGAAATCGCAGCGCTCGTCATCGTTTTTGCTTTCCTTGATAAGTTGGTGTTCCAACAGGGAATCACCTTTTATTGGTCGCTGGCAACCGTGGTTCTGGCATTCGTCTTGCTCATGTTTGGCATTTGGATAGAAAGGAGACGCACATGAGCGAATATATCCCGTTCTTCGTCATAGGCGTTTTCGGAGCGCTCCTGTTCATCGGGACAATCATTTGGACGGAGTGTCTCTTCCCAGAACGCAAGAAGCCGGAAGCAAAACAAGCGGAAATTAAATTCCCGGAGCCTGAACCTACTCATCGCGAGTTTGCTCATCGCTAAGCCGCCGCTCTTTTCTCTTCCGCTTCCAGTAGGGCCACAACTTCCTCTAGTGACCAAACGTGGTCGCTGATTCCGGCTTCCATTGCTGGTGTCACTTTCAGGGTTTGGTGAATCCGGCAGAAGTTGTAATACATGTAATGCAGCGAAACCGCCGCAATGTGATTCTCTAGCTTTTTTGAGAACGCATTGGTTAGCCGCGTGAAGCGCCGCATGCTCATTCGCATTGTGAGGTTCTGCCGCTCCACATGGCTTGTAGAGATGAAACGCGGATTCGGGCGTCCAGCTATTCCGACCGTCTGACATCCAATGCACTCTGGCGGACTGTAGCGCGTCTCTGGTTTTTGTGGCGCGTCGTTTCCGTAGATTTTGACCAGCATTGAATAATCGATGTTGGAGCCGAAAGCGCTTTCTACAGCGTCCAGATAGACGCGGTGCCCGTCTGTTGCCACTACCCTGTGGCAGGCGCATTCAGGTTGAGGCCGGAACCGTCACGGGCGTGCTGAGGATGCTGAGGATATTGATCGGCAAATATCGTCAGACAGCCTCGACTGAAGCGGTCTCCGGGCCGCCTTGCTCGGCAGTGCGCTTTTGTGCAAAATCTCGCCGCACGATACATTATTAGAGCAGGAGAGTTGAATCGGAGCTTGGGGTGATTGTGGCGCGCGGCAAGCCCAAGTCAGTTCAAATTTCTCCGGGACTCGCCAGAGTTCTGGTGTGCCTGGCCGCCGCGATTGTCGCGGGGGTTGATTTTCTGCTTCCCGCCAACATCAATATTGCCACCTTCTACGTCGTCTCCATCGTTCTTGCCGGCTGGACACGCTCGGTGAGATGGCTGTGGATTTCAACCGCGGTGTTCGTCCTGCTGACGTTCGGCGGGCTTGTGCTGGCTCCGGCGCCGGTCGTGCAAGCGGTGACCTGGATCGATTGGTTGAACCGCACCATGACCGCCCTGGCGCTGGTGGTTGTCGCGGTGCCGGTGCACCTCCGGTTGCGCAATCTTGTCTCGCTGGAACGCAGCATCGTGGAGATCAAGCAAGCCGAGTTGCAACTGCAAGAGAACCGTAAATTGCTCGAGCGGCGCGTCGAGGAACGCACCGCCGCCCTGGCCCGCACCGCGGACGATCTAAAGAAAGAAAACGCCAGCAGGATCCACGTGGAGCAGGAGTTGCGCGAATCGGAACGTTCGCTGCGCGAGCTTTCGACGCAACTGCTCCATGCGCAAGACGAAGAGCGCCGCCACATCGGCCGGGAGTTGCACGATGGCCTGGGCCAATGCCTGGCCGGGCTAAAGCTGACCTTGCACTTCCTCGAGGGCGCGATTCCGCCAAACGACCAGGCGGCCCGCGCGCGCTACTCCGAATGCATGGAACTCAGCGACCAGGCCATCTCACAGATCCGGACGCTTTCGCATTTGATGTATCCGCCGCTGCTCGAAAAGATGGGCCTGGAGTTGGCTATTCCCTGGTATGTGAGGGGCTTCGAACAGCGCAGCGGAATTCAGACCAAGCTCGACATGCCTGAGAATTTGCAGCGCCTGTCCCAGGAGTTGGAGTTGACGCTGTTCCGTATTCTGCAGGAGGCGCTTACGAACGTTCACCGTCACTCGGGCAGCCACACCGCCGAGGTGAACTTGCGGCTCGCCGAGGGCGCGATTCTGCTGCAAGTGAAGGACAGCGGCGCAGGCATGAAGACGCAGTCGGCCGGCGTCGGATTGCGCAGCATGCAAGAGCGCGCCAAGCAACTGGGCGGCACGCTGGAAGTCGCATCCGGCGCTGCCGGAACAACGGTGACGGCGACCCTGCCATGCGGTGCCGCGCAATCGGCTTCCGCGAGCTGATTTGCCTGGGTGCCAAAGCAGTACCAAAGCAGCGAGCCACGGCGAAAACGATTTCGCCGCTGGTGATGCCGCAGTTCGCGGGTGCGAGGTCTGGAAGAAGTTGCGGGTTAGGCGCTCCAGTCCGGTGCTGACACCTGCACGCGCACGCCGTCGGGATCGCTGATGGAAAAATTGTCGGCGGCGTCGCCCTGAACGGCGCCGATGCCGGCGCTTTTCACCCCAGCCCTCATGCGCTCGGCATGGAAATCCTCCACGCCAACACAGAAATGATCGATCCGCCCGGCGTCATCGCTTTTTTGCAGGATGATCAAGCCTCCGCCCGGCAGATCGAGCCCGTGATTATCCGGCCCTTGCACGCGGCGGCTTGGTCCGGCGCCCAATAGACGCCGGTAAAACGCCTCCGAGCGTGCAATGTCAGAGACGCGCACGTTGACGTGATGCAGGTTGCGGCCCTTCATGAGCCCTGGCGAAGCTTGCGCCGCGCCCGCCGCCGGTGTCGCCATTATGGCGAGGGCGCAGAGCAATTGACGCCGGGTCAATGCTCCGCGTTCGTAGGAACCGAGAAGCGCTTCAATTTTTCCGATCATGCCGTCCCCTCCTTCAACAGCAGACCCTCGTCCTTTGCGCCCGTCAGGACGCGCGGGCAAACTTCCTCGGGTAATACGAGTTGCGTTTGTTTTGTGTTCGAGAAAAGCACCGCCATGAAACCAGCTGGTTGCATCCCGGCGGCCTGCAAAACTAAATGGGAGAACTGCACAGCGTAGCCGTCCTTTACGGCGGCGGAGAATCGGGATCGAACTATGCCGGGCTGAATCCCGGCGCAATATTTACGGCCTGACAACCCGCCGCAGTCACCGTTAGCTACCCGTCACGTGATACACGGTGAATGTTTGCCCGACGGGCGGGTATTTCTGAGAATATTTCTTCGCCCTGGCCTGAAGCACGCCCTCCCTTTCGGCCGGATCGGTGACCACCACTAAGGTGCGGTCGTACAACTTGTCCCCCACCTTCAGGCGCACGTGGGGATCACGCGCCACGTTGCGAGGCCATTCCCGGGTCGCGGCCCCCGAAGTAGCCACGTAAAGCTGGCCATTGTAGGCGATACACCAGATCGTTACTGAGTGAGGAATGAGGTACCAACTGTTGGTCTGAAGCTTCACCGTCTTTACGTCATCCGTGAACGACCAATCGGCCACCGGAGTCGTGACCAGTGTTCCGGTGAGCCATAAACCGGGATAACTGCCGGGGCCGGGCGTGTCGCCGTGTGGATTCAGGCCGGTGACGCGCAGGATCACGAGCGCCACGACCAGGCAAACCACCACGATTCCGAGGACCCTTAATAACGTTTTCATGCTGGCTCCTTAAGTTGCGCGCGAGCGGGCATTTTCCTGCGCGCCAACTATACAACTAAACCGGCTTTTGCCCTCAGTCCCAGTTGACGATATCCCCGCTTGTCGGAAGTCATCCACGACCCAGAATTCGAATCTACGCAGGCGCGAGCAACTTTAGATTGGCCATAACCGAGTAACACTCGCAGTTGCATTTCTTGAGTGCGCCGCGGCTGACGATTTCGATGCTCTCGCGCCGGAATCTTACGCATCCCTTTTGTTGCAGCGAGTTGACCGTGGCTGAGCCTCACTGGCTTATGAGCAGCTAAATGGCGCAACTCGCATCTGCCGAGTTGTGATTTCCACAGGCTGGCCATAATACTTGTGACCTGGCTCACATCCCGGGAAAACGGGAATACCGGACTATGTCGCTGGGCCCCGATATTTCTCTCGGAGGTTCAGCAATGGCTACCCCCTCAATCGCGGCTCCGTCCGCCTCTACCTGTCGAAACTGCGGTCACGACAGAAAAGATCACAGTTTCGATGACGGCTGCTGGGAAGAAATTACCAACGACGGTCGCGTCACCCTGTGCACGTGCCGTCGGTTTGAGCCAATCGTGCAACCGATAAAACCGGCGGTAGAAATCACTGCCGAATGGCAAACACTTTTCCGTGAAGCAGTTGTGGAGACGCAGTCCGAACGACTGCTACTAAAGATTACTAAAGCAGAGCTCGCAATCCGGAAACGAATGATTGAAGTCAGACCTTCAGATGGGCGCGAATGGCAAGGACTGCGGGACGCTTTACAGATGCTGAAATTCCTGAAGGCGCCACTCTGAGCCTCTGAGCCCTCTCAAGCGTAAACCGTTCATGTTCACCGAGCCGAACCGCAGAGCCGAGAATACGATTACCTGATGACCGTCCTCAACTGCCGCGAAGTCGGTCTGTCGGCTGATGGCTTCCGCTGATTCCCAGTTGACGAAAAATCCTTTCTGAAGACATCCGGTTAGTCTCCCGTCCCATTGCCGGCGCCAGGCGGCATACGCGACAATGCTGCGCGTTGCGTCCACCGCTGAGCAGAGATCGCATGCAATCTTTGGGTACTATTCGCCAGCTTGCACGCTACCCCGTTAAGTCTATGCAGGGTGAAGCGCTGTCCTCGGCTGCGCTGACGTTTCAAGGTTTCGTGGAGGACAGACGCTATGCCTTCGTCCAGGCGAGCTCTCGGAGTTCATTTCCCTGGCTCACCGCGCGCGAATTGCCGGAGTTGCTCCATTACCGAACCACGGTCGAGAACGCTGGCAAGCCGGAGGTGGCCGTTGCGGTGACGACGGCCCATGGAGAGAATTGGCCCATTGAGAGCAACGAGCTACGCACAGCGCTCGAAACAAGATCGGGAAGATCGCTCTTTTTGTTGCGTGACTATCGCGGCTCGTACGATGTTGCGCCCGTCTCGCTCATCAGCAGCCAAACGGTTGCGCGCATCGCGGAAGATAGCGGAACGAAGGAAAATTCATGGCGCTTTCGCCCTAATTTGCTGGTCGATTTGAAGAACGGCAGACCTTTCGACGAGCTGGAGTGGATCGGCAAAACTCTTCGCATCGGAAGCACAGCGCGAATCGCCATCACTGAACTTGATCGACGCTGCGTCATGATCACTCTTGATCCGGCAACCGGTGAATCGAGCCCTGAAATTCTGAAATGCGTCGTTCATAACTGTGGCCAGAACGCGGGTATTTATGCGACGGTTCTCACCCCCGGCGAAGTGCGGGCCGGCGACCCTATCCTGCTCGAAACGTAACGCCACTCCCTATTAAGGCTTGGAAGCTGTTCTGGGCTTCTCAATCGCTGCCGCCGAACTCAAGCACAATCAGTTCTTAATTGCCGGCGATCGAGATGGGGTGCAGTGTCGTGACAAACTGAATGGCGAGCGTGTTCCTCTGGCTCGCGCTCGTGTTCGGCCATTGCTGGAGTTCGTATTCCAATTTTATGAGTTCGTGTCTGCCGGGCCGATACCCAATGCTCGCCTCATAGGATTGCCAGCCTGAAATCACGTTGGGACGCACGTAACCCAGGCGCGTGGCTACATACCATCGTGGGTGCAGCACCAGTCGGACCTCGCCATAACCGCTGGTCTCAATGAATGTCGGGATCACGGTGTAGTCCATTTGAAAGCGTTGCCATTCGCCATTGAAATTCCAGTGCCCGTGACCCCATTGAACATCCGCACCGATTCCAGTCCCCGGCAGATTCCTGGGATCAGCCTCGCCGGGAAAGTAGTAGGGATACTGGCGATCCAAATATGGTCCGCGATAAGCAGCGACACCCACGCGAAATCCCTGAACGATGGTGTAACCGGCTCCGGCGGTCCAATTCAGATACTGGTTGGTCTGCAAGATGCTGCGCGGGTTCGCGGGTGAGGAATTGGTTAACTGCCCGCGAAGGTCGATTTGTCCGAGGGTTCCGTCCACTTCGACGCCTGCCAGGCTGACCGTGCTCACTCCGGTTCCGTAATAGCCGTAGGAGATGGGCATATCAATCAGCGGGTTCACGGCATCGTCATATCGCAATAAAAACGAGCCAAACGCAGAGGGCAGTTGCCCTGCCCGGAGCACGATGGAGCGATTCTCCCAGAATCGCGAGTAGCTCACGTCGGCATGAAGAATTTGAACGCTCGTGCCATTTCTTGCGTTCGAAAAATCCTCGAAGAAGTACGGATGTGAATACGCCTCAACGGCCCCGGAGAATGTCCAATTTCGGCTGACTTTCCAGGTCGGATAGAGGACGGCTCGGAAAGCGCCCGTGAAATCGTCCCCGTTGCGAGGAGGACCGGTGAGTTGGCGCGAGTAAAGCGCCTCGGCGCCAAAAGTCGCGCTCAAATCAAAGCCGGAGCTTGCCTCCTGAGCCTTGACCCTGGCTGTCGTGGCCAGCACAAGCAAGCAGAGAAGCACGACTCGGCTTTTTACACGCAGTCTCATCACGAGGCTTCGCTTCTTCGCGGAACAGAGACCAGGCGTCCCGGCTCGGCATCCCGGCTCCGCGGAAGTCTTCCCATCTCATCGGCCTCAACCAGAGCCCTCACAACTTCGGGATCGAACTGAGTGCCGGCACACCTTTTTATCTCGCGCATGGCGGATTCGTGGCTCAACGCCGATCGGTAAGGCCGTGCGGAGGTCATCGCATCATAAGCATCGGCCACGTGCGTAATCCGAGCGCTCAGAGGCACTTTCAGACCGGCTAGACCAAGCGGGTAGCCTGTTCCGTCCCAGTTCTCGTGATGCAGTTCAACGATAGCGAGATAGGTTTGGAATCCCTTGACACCTTCCAGAATCCTGCGGCCAATCGAGGGATGCTGTTGCACAAGGGCCATCTCCTCGGGCGTTAACTTCGTCGCTTTTCGTAAGACGCTGTCCATCACTCCGATTTTGCCGATGTCGTGTAGCAGCCCGCCCACCCGAATTACTTCGAGATCGGATTCACTCACGTTCAGGATCTCGGCAATGACGCAGGAATACTCGCTCACGCGGCGGCTGTGTCCTGCGGTGTAGTCGTCGCGTGCGTCCAAAGCGCCGGCCAGCGAGCCAATGAACTCGAGGTATGCCTGCTGCAGGTTCTGGCGGCTCTCCTGAACCGCTGCAGCCGCACGAGTGAAGCTATCGGTGAGCTCCCGGATTTCGTGGATTGTCGCGCGATCCGTTTCGAAGCTGGGCAAAGTTCCGGTTTGCTCGCTTTGTCGCAGGCTCGACACCACGCCGGCGATGGGCTGCACGATCCATCTTGAAGAGAACAGGCTCAAAGCAGCAGCCGCGAGAAGGGCGCCAAAGCTGGCGATCAGGAAAACCTCTCGAACGACTCGCTGCACCGGCCGGCTGACGGAGTCCACACTTTGCAGTGAGCGCAGGGCATAGCCATTGCCAAGAGTGATGGTATCGGCAGCCAGCGTCAGATAGGTTTCGCCTGCCACCTGCGTTTCGCATTCGTTCTGATCTCCGCAGTAGCGAAGCGCAGATTCCAGTTCCGCAGCCGATGCGTTGGGCACAGTCGACCGAAGAACCTTGCCGCTTTGGGCCAGAACTTCCGGCGTGCTGAATTCCGATAGATCAAAATGCTCCCCGATGGAAAGGATTCCGATGTTTTCCTGGTTGCTGTCGATCGGGAACGATGCCACCTGATAGGTGTTTTCGCCCAGCACAAAGAAACCTTGCTCCGGCGGCTTCATGTGCTGAATATCGATAGCCACGAGCTGATTGTCGATTCGCACGATCCCGGCGAGCGGAGCATGATCGGAATTCGACACCAGCATGAAATCGAAATGAAGATTTTCCGCGATCTCCCTCAACTGGTCTTCGAGCGTCAACCGCGCTGAACCGCTTTTGGGATTCAGCAGCAGAAGTTGCAACCCGGCCTTCAGGGGAGGGTTCTCGGCAACGATTCGCAGGAATCGATTGTTCTGAAGCTCAGTTTCCTGGCGCAGACGGGCCATGGACATTTGCGCCTCCCGCAGGGAAGAGCGCAGGCCGGTGCGCACGGTGGTCTGCACCCGCTGTTGAATGCCCCAGAAACTGCCGGCGAGAAGAAGAGCGAAGGGGACAAACGACCAGAGGAAGGCGCGCGTGGCGAACCGCATCCTCATCGGCGCGCCTGCTGAACAACTCCCTCTTCGTTCAATGGGATTGTGAAGTCCACGTTTGCGGCGTGGTCGTCGGTCACGCGCACCGTCTTGCGAAAGAATCCGGCCGATTTGTGCCAGGCTACGATGGTGTAACTGCCCGGGCGCACGTCCGGCAGCACAAAGCGGCCCGACGCATCAGCCTTTGTGGTCCACCGATTTGGAGTCACGACAATTACGGCAGACATGTTGGGGTGCAGGTGACAGTCGACAAAGACGATGCCCGGCTTGGGAAAGGTTACCGTGCGGGTCTCGTCTTTTGGATAATTCCCCAGATCGAATGATTTTGCTTTCGACAGCGAAAAGACGTTATGAAAGATGGGGTCGAGATTCGGAAAAGATACAGTCGAACCAACGGGTACAACGACCAGGTCGGGCGAGAATCGCCGGTCCTGCTGATTCAGTTCGGCCTCGATCTTGTTGGTTCCGAGATCTCCCTCCAGATAGATGACGACATGAGTTCGTTCAAATGAGAGCGGATCTTTCTCCTGGTCGGAGCCAAGCACTACAGCCGTACCTCTTTGATACGGGTCGGCGGATGCGGTCACTTTACGCTTGGTGAGCTTGTGTTGAATGATGACATTGCCTTCGATATCGCCCGCTCGCGCTGAGCACCCAAGCGCGATCATCACCAGGACAGCAGGCACTGCGCGGCCAAGCATGTAGATCCTCCTGAGTAGCTCTGCCCCTCCTTCCATCATTCCAATATGGGAAGGGTCTGGTAATAGCCCGTTCGGTGGGTTGTTCAGGTACCTTTGTCGGGGAATACAATTAACATTTACCGCACGGAAGACCGCCCCTGCCGGCCAACTTGCCTGAATTCAATCAGTTGCCGCCAGCGCGTCTGTCGGTGAGGCCTTGCGCCGGATTATCTGGCTAACGGGTCAAAAACGGTGGGCAACAAATTGGTCATCACTCCGTCGCGAGGTGCGCTGGGTCTGCGTTACGAGCAGGCCGGAAATATCATGTCAGGCAATGAATGTTTCAGACGATGGTCTTCGGCGCGCGTAGTCCACACGGAGACTGTGACGTCGGGTATCGGCGCCTCAGGCAAATAACTTCTTGCGCCAAGTCATGCCAGCCAAGCCCAGCAGACCGGTGCCGAGCAGCGGCAGCGAGGAAGGTTCGGGCAGCACCGTCGCGGCGGCTGCGTCGTCTACCGTGGCGAACGTGGGTAGTGCCGCAGGCAACGTTGCGTTAAGGGCGATAGTCGAGAGGGTTAGCGATCCCGCAGTGACGAAGCGCAGTTCTTCTGGTGTTCCGTAGGGTTCGGTTTGCTCGCAGTAGCCATCTCGAAACTTCGAACCCGGAAGTATGCAGGTCCCCTCAGGAACAAACGTGGAGATTTGCATCTGCTCGTAGGCCAGTGGGGACCCGCCAGGGCCTAAGGCGAAGCCAACCGTGGGTGCTGCGTCACTTAGTGATTCGGAGAATTGTAGCGAAAGTACGTTTTGTATCGTGGTCAAATGAGTTGGCGTAATGGTCGTGGTGTCAGCGGACACCGGTGCTAGCAGCGTGTCGGAGGGGGCGATTAGTACGACGGTTGTCTTGTAGTTTGCTCCGGCCGAACCCGTTCCTTGGGTTCCATTGAAGAGCGATCCGGCCGTCGTGGTGATATCGACTGCGGCATACGTGCCTGTCGTAATGTCCCACGAGAACGACCCCGTCGCCGTACCGCCGTCCGAAAACGTGACGCCGGTCAGGGTGTACTGCACTATGGTATCGGCCTTGACATGTTGGGCGGAGCACAATGCCAGAATCGCGGCTAATGCCGCAGACAGCACGTATTTCGTGGTTCTCACGTTCGCCCCCAAATCGAAAATTGGCCTGGGAAGCGGGCGGGCTGAGGAAAGGTTTCCAAACGCAGGGCCGACTCAGCCCTACCTATCCGCCAAGTTCTTCGCAAAGGAAATGCCAAAGCGGGTTTTGTTGAAAGCAATATGGCTTGTGCTTCTCCGCCCGTGGCGAAATCTGTAATTTATTGCAGCTTCTGAGGAAAGCCTTGTCGAATTGAAATTGACTAGGTGGTGTTCGGATGCAAAGACGATGGAAGAGAGGTGCGCTGGGTCTGCGTTACGAGCAGGCCGGAAATATCATGTCAGGCGATGGATTTTCCAGACAAATGGTCTGCGGCGCGCGTAGTCCGCGCGGAGACTGTGACGTCGGGTATCGGCGCCTCAGGCAAATAACTTCTTGCGCCAAGTCATGCCAGCCAAGCCCAGCAGACCGGTGCCGAGCAGCAGCAGGCTGGATGGTTCCGGGACGGCCCGGGTCCACTGGCCGGGAACAGAGGCGACCGCGTCCCATTCCGCCGGACGCCCGTCTTGGGGAGAATTCGGGTCCCAATTGATCTCCACGAAGCCTGCGGCGGTGCAGGTGCCCCCGCCGCTGCAGCCTTTCGTAAACGTTATCGCCGGACTGAAGATACCAACTTCAGTCACTCCGACTATTCCTCCTAATACCTCATCGGGAAGTGCGAACATGCCGTAGTCCACGATGTTCCCGTTACTGTCGGTCGATAAAGCCAGAGGCGGGGCCCCCGCGGAAGGAAACCCAGTCAGGTAAGTAGGGGTAGTGCTGGAAGAGAATGAGAAATTGCCGAATGCGTCTCCCAGGGTCCAGGCAAGAGGGGTCTCAGGGGTGAGCGTCGGAATGGAACCGAGCGGGGTAGCGAAAGTAATCGAGGCCGTAATGTAATCCGACGTGAAATTCGCCGGGCAAGGACCATAAGTGCAAATAGTAAAAGGAGTGCCCGTGTACAAGTAGGTCGTGTCGGCCTTGGCTGATGGCGCAACAGCTATGCAAAACAGAATCGCTGGAATCCATATCGACAGATGTCTATAGGTTCTCATCTCAGCGCGCCTCACAAGAGTGCATTTAGGGACACACGAAACTGTTGCGGCAGAAGCAATTCCTAGACCAAACTACAAGTCCTTGAAAATGAGTCTAAGTGACTACTGGAAGGTGCAAAACCTTGCGCACAAGAAGGGGAACTTGTCCCTTGCGTCCAATCCGGCCTCACCCAGGTGTGAGTCGCGCCTGGCTCCATAGTAAGCCGCAAGCTGACCCACCATCTCCTGAGCTTTAGGGAATCCAATTCTAGCGACGATCGAAGTGGCCGACGTCGAACCAGATGCTAGAATTGCGGCGTTATGAAACTGTTCGCCCTTTCCCTGCCGGCGCTTTCCGTGCTTCTTTTCCTCGTCGGCTGTCAGAAATCGTCTTCGCCCTCCACATCTGCGGCTTCCGCGGATGCACCCGCCTTTCGCGCTCCGACTGCAACCGAGGTCTTTGATTTGCGAACGAAATGCGCCGAACTCGGCGAGAAGATAATGAAAAACGCCGCCGCACGCTCCGATCTGAAGAAAGAAGAACTGTCGCACTACGATCCCAAAACCAATCGCTGCTACGTTCGGCTGACAATCCGGAGCGCCAATGCGAACCAGGGCGACGAGGATTTTCAGCAGTATTTGTATGATGGACAGACCGGGCAGATGCTGGCGGCGATACGCCGCCAAAACGGCGTAAAGTCCGGCGATATCTACAGCGACCCTCCTCCTTCACAGGGGGGCCCTGAAGAGATGTATGTCGACGCCTCGATTTTTATCAGCCAAATGATGGCCGACGACCGCCAGCAATAGCACACCGGATAGCCGGCGTATTCAGCGCCCCATGCCAGCCCGTTTTTCCAACAAGGCTTGGGCCGCAAAATCCACATTCCGGAAAGCCTCAAGACTCGACCCTCCCCGAAAAAACCATCGAACCATCGGGGCAGTGGGCTGTTTTGAATCGCTGTGACAAGTTTATGACTTCGGACCAATGCTCTGAAGTTTTGGAGCGCATCGAAGCCGCTCCGGCGTTATCCAAAACGCGATGTCAGGGAATGGCGATCAGCAATCCGAAGCTCATCCCGAGCGATTGTTCATGGCCGGGGCCAAAGGTGTGGTCGTAACTCGGTTCGAGAAACCACCCGAGTTTATGTTTCCCGTCCGGCCAAAACATGAAATCCAGAACGGCTGCAACTCCTGGTGCGTTCCTTATCAGACCGCCTTCTCTTGTGTGTATCCATTCTGGACCGACGCCGGCCATGAACTCCGTTTTCCTGGAAAGCGTCCACGGTTTCTTGAAGAAAAGGTTCGTATCCCATTCTGTGGAGTGACGGCTAAACAGGGGTGTGACACCGGCCTCCAGCTCCAGCCAATTTCGTATAGGCGTGACCTCAACTGCCGCGTCCCCGCCAAAACTCGACCCACCGCCACTGAGACTTTGGGCAGCAGCCCCACCCAGCTCGATAACTGCGATTTCCTTTTGAGCCTCTCGCGACTGCGCCAGGGCCGTTCCCGCGCAGAGCAAAAAAGAGACTACAAAGGCCACCTTAATCGGGCTCACGCGTACCTCAGTCTAAGTTGTGGCCGTGTAATGTCGCATTTTTCGGCATCGGGAGCAAACTGTTGAGAGTAGCGCACGATGGAAGCCTCGCATCCCGACAAAGGCCGCCTTTCGCAATCTGAGTTTTCCGGGAGCTCCTCAGTCGGGAGGACGGCATAAGACAAACTAAGAGCAGATCCCTCGCTCGCACGCCATCATATGCAAGAGCACACGACGGCGTCCCGCTCGTTCGGGATGACAGGGGTGGGAGAGGCGGCGACGGCTAAAGGCACAGTTCAGCAATTTTGCCAAGCCGGGCGTCGGGGCGCGACGCTCAGCCTTACGCAATGCCCCTCGCATCCGATAAATGTGAACGACTGGCCTTATGCCAGTCTCCACTACGGGCGCGGCGCATGTATTCACCTGCTGCCATCCGCTGTCGCATCCCGCGAACAAAGGTAACGCCATGAGAAAGCTGCTTTTCGTCTCGCTCATCGCCTCCACGGCATTCGCCGCCTCTGTCCCGGTCAAAGTCCGCGTCAGCGAATGGTTCACGCAACGCGGAGTTTTTACTGCCAACATCGTGCTGCCCGAGTTCCAGGATAGCGGGCCAAACACGCCGGACCGCATGTACGCGATGAGATGCGACAAAGGAATCGATGCGGGGGTTTACGACGCCTTCTACAACAAGGAAAAAGCCAAGCTGGAAATCCGCGCTGTGTCGTTGAAAGGGAAGTCAGAAACAATCAAATGCACGCTCATTGATCATCAGTGGCTGGAGCCATAGGCAAGCCTCTCCCCCCGCGCATGCTTTTCGCCATCGCAGTTCCGAAATGCCCGTCTGCGACCACTAGTTCACTTTGACGAGCGGAAGAGAGACAGCTCGCGCTAGTTGCCGAGCTGTCCCTGCAAGACCTCTCCCTGGAGCGGAATCAGCTTGAAACGAGGCGCCACTTCGCGGTGCTCGACCTTGCTGCTCCGGACGCGAATCTCCCGTTCGGAGGGCGCGTCCTCCGGGCGCGTGCTTTCCATGCGAATTCCCAGCCTGCGCTCCAATTGCTGCAGGTCGGCGCGCTGGCTTCGCGTGAAAAGCGTGGATGCACAACCGCGCTTGCCCACGCGCCCGGTGCGGCCCACGCGGTGGATGAAGTTCTCGGCCACTTCAGGGATGTCGTAGTTGATGACGTGGACGATCTCCTCGACGTGGATGCCGCGGGAAGCGACGTCGGTGGCTACCAGGACGCGATAGCGCCCCTGCTGGAATCCAGCGAGCGCCGTGTTTCGCTGAGACTGCGAGCGATTGCCGTGGATCGCGGCTGCGGCGAAGCCGTCGCGGGTGAGCCCCTGGGCCAGTTTGTCGGCGGCGCGCTTGGTGCGCACGAAGATCAGGCAGCGGCCCGTCTCCTTCAACAGGATGTGGCGCAACACTTGCTGCTTGCCTTCGGGGGTTACCTCGAAGGCCTGCAAGCGCACGTTCTCCGATGGCTTGGACGTGGATCCGAAGGCCACGCGAATCGGATTCTTCATATAGTCCGTAATCAGGTGCAACATCTCGCCTTCGAGCGTGGCCGAAAAGCACATGGTCTGGCGGTGCTTGGGCAGAGCCGCCACGATGCGGCGAATGGCGGGAAGAAATCCCACATCCAGCATGCGATCGGCTTCATCGAGCACGAGGATGCGCAGGCCGCGAAAATCCAAGCTCTTGCGCTCGAGGAAATCCTCGAGACGCCCCGGCGTGGCCACGACCAGGCGAGCTCCGCGGCGCACTGCGGCAAGCTGCGGGCCCTCCGCCAACCCTCCAACGACGACGGCTGCGGGCGAAAGTTGCCGGCCGCGCAAGGAGTCATACTGACTGGCAACCTGCATCGCCAGCTCGCGCGTGGGCACAAGCACCAGCGCCGTTACTCCCGTCGCCTTTTCCCGCAGGAGTTGCTCGAGGACGGGAATCAGGAAAGCTAGCGTCTTCCCGGTTCCGGTCTGCGCGGTGGCCAGCACATCATTCCCGCCAAGGGCATGGGGAATGGTCCCCGCCTGCACGGGTGTGGGCGTCAAGAAACCAGCTTGCAGCAAACGATCTTTCATGTACGAGGAAATTTGTAATTCTGAAAAACTATGCACTCTATTGTCTTTCTCCGGCCGGAGCGATGGGAACGCGCACACGAATTCGCGGGCGAACCGAAGCGAAACCGGCCACTTTTGAATTTAGTTCACGCCGAAGAATTACGGAAGAAACCGCCAGGCGGGTATTCTCAGATCAAGGCTTCTCAGAGCAACAATTCTACAGAGCAACTCTTTGATCAGCCGCACGACACAACCGTGGCATCAATGGCTAGGTAAATATAGCACATCCCCGGCCCCTTTGCACCGAAGCGCATTCGCTTTGAATGCCCACTCGTAGCTAGGCCGGTCCGTCAGCCCATGCGCATTTGTGGCTGAGCGTGATTTCCGTAATACGACCTTACAGGAGTTGAGCTAACCGTATATTGAGGATCGAGCGCGGTAATAGGAAGATCACTCTGGCCGAATTGCCCGTGAACCTCGGATAGCAGCGTTCCGAAGCGCTTTTCTCTCTCGGGGCGAAGCGTCATCAGGGTTGGCCTTGATTTCTTCCAGCCGACGATTTATCGCGGTTTGTGCTGCGTCGATGCGCTCCTGGCGTTTTGATGAGTCTTTTTCCTCCATTGCGCTGTTGAAGCTTGTCTCCCATTCATAGACCGAGGGGGCTTTCCTCACCGCTCGCGGCTGTGTAGCCTGTGGCGGTGCTTGCAGCGACCGATAGATTGCCCCTTTGCGTGCCTTCGAGTTCGAATGTTACGTCTTGGGTAGGATGTGGTTTTGGCAGTCGAGGCTGCGGCTTGGCCGGTGGCTGCTTTACCGGCACTTGCTGTGTTCTCATTTGGGGTTCTACCTGCGGCGCCGGTCCTTCGATCAATAGCTCGCTACGATGTAAGCCACCACGGCGATGCCCACGAGCTTTTCACTAACTGGGAAAAGCGGCCAGAAGTTGTTTAGCGAAAACTAGCGGGGAAGAGTTTCCATCGCACCGGGGGGCGCAAAGTGGGGCGTCGGTTCTAACCTGAAAAACCGTGCCGCATTGTGATAAAGAATGTCGGATTTCTGCTCCTGCGTGAGGAAGTTCGCAGATTTCACAGCATTCACAGCGGTTTCGATATTTTCTGGAAATCCTAATGAATCGGAGCCAAACATTATTCGCTTGGAATATCCAGCCTGAACTAACGCACGCAGATACCGGTAGAACTCGGCGCGCGGTATCACCCAGGAAATAACACCCAAATCTACGTTAACGTTCGGATAGGCGTACATCAGCGCGATCATCCGCTCTAAAAACGGCCATCCTGCATGCATCACGTAAATGCGCAGCTTGGGATGATGAGCTAACACGTCTTCGAGCAACAGAGGATCACCGAGAGCCGCGCGAAAATGAGAGCCTGGAAGGTAAGCAAATCCGGGAGGCCCTCCAGGATACATGTGCAGCCCAATCGGAACGTCGAGTTCTTCAGCCAGCGCGTCTTTAGTGCGACGCGAGGTTTTCAGTCAACTTCCAAGACATGACAGCAGAACCAGCGGCCATGGGACGTGCGCTGCTGGAACGGTTTAGTTAGGAGCGGTAACCGGGACATCGATTGTGTTGTGATTGATTGCGCCGATCTCACGCTGTGCTGACTTTTTCTGGGCACGTCGCGCTGCTTTAGCCAGTTGCTTTTCCTTGCGCTTCGCTTCTTTTTGGCGTTTCTGAGACTTGATTCGGCTCATCAATTCTCCTTAGGGTCCTGAGCTACCGCGCAGGGTTGAACTGCCAAGCTTTCGCCGCACAGCTTGGGAACGATTCGATTTTGAGGCGAAAGTACAAGCTCGTGCTAATAACGCCCGCGGCCACCGCCTCCGCGGCCACTGCCTCCACGGCCGCCGCGACCTCCGCCATAGCTGTCCCGGCCTCCGCTATCACGTCCGCGCCCTCCACCGCCATAGCCGCCACGACCGCCGCCACCTTCGCGCGGGCGGGCTTCGTTGACAACGACATTGCGGCCCATAAAATCCTGGCCGTTGAGACTCTGTATGGCACGGCTCGCTTCTTCATCGTTGTTGATTTCAACGAAGCCGAACCCGCGCGGCTGTCCCGTAAACTTATCCGTCACTAGGCTCACGCTGGCAACCGTCGCGCCTGCCTGCTGAAACCAATTTCTAATTTCTTCTTCATTAGCCTGAAACGGGAGATTGCCGACATACAGTTTTTTCACGGTAGACCCCTTTGACGAGTGAAACAAGCAGCTCAACAGGCGGCAGCTTACCGGTGCGCTTTGCGCTGGAACATAACCGATGGCTCTACTTTAGCACATAAATCGTAATCATTATTTCAGATGCACCACGGGAAGCTCGAAACCGACTCTCCGGGACGATCAGGTGTTCGAACTTGGCATTCGCACGTCCGCTCCGAGTCGCGGCAGTCCGGCACCTTTTCCGTGGCTTGGAACGAGTTTCCTGGCCTGCCCTTACGTCCATTTCGAATCTGCGAAACCGCATTGCGCCGCTACCAACCCACTTGGCGCATCCTCTCGAGAATCAGTCCGCTGTAGTAATTCATGTGGTCGGGCCGCCGCTTCAGGGGCAACGGCAGAATTGCGGCGAGCCGAGCGGCCTCTTCGCGATCGACCTTCCGGGCCGAGGTCCGGTAGTAGTAGCGGCATGCTGACTCCGCGCCATAAACACCGGGGCCCCATTCGGCCTCGTTGAGATAGAGCTCCAGAATGCGCCGCTTGCCGAGCACCAGTTCGGCCGGCGGAACCAGGGTGAACTCCGCACCTTTGCGCAGGATCGAGCGGCCGGTTCCGAAGAACAGGTTCTTCACCAGTTGCTGTGTAAGCGTGGACCCTCCGCGAATGCGGCGGCCTTGCAGATCGCCTTCGGCGGCGATTTCCATTGCGTGCCAATCAAATCCATGATGCTGGTAGAAGCGCGCGTCTTCCGCGGCGATGACGGCATGCTGCAAATCGGGCGAAATCTGTCTCAGCGAAACGAATTCATATCGTTCGTGGTATGGCGTGCGTTGAATCCAGGCCTGCATGCGGCGCTCCATGCGGACCGCGGTAGTCGGCGGGTCGATCCAGCGCGCCGCGATAAGGATCAGCACAGCCAGCGACCAAAGCAGGGCCAGCGCGGCTAAAAAACATCGTGCGAGGAATCGGAAAGAGACGTTCCGAACCGGAGTTTCGGGATGCGTATCCGGAATCTCAGCCACATTTTAGAATAATCGTTTGAGCTGGATTGAAACAGTGGCCGGTAAACTCAGGTTTCCGCAACGTGAGTACCCATTCGCCACACGTCGAGAAGCCGGCTCCGCTCAGCCCATGATCGTGAGGTGTCTGTGAACTGTCCCTTAGACCAGTAGATGCGCTTCCAACCGCAGCCTAGATTGATTCGACCTACAAATGCGTTTGTTCCTGCCTCGCAACCCTCACCGACCCGCCTACGAGGCTCAAAGGAGAATGATGCGCAATAAGCAGAAGGGTTTCTCTTTAATAGAACTTTTGATCGTTGTGGCGATTATTTTGATCATTGCTGCCATCGCCATCCCGAACCTGTTGCGGTCCAAGATTGCGGCCAATCAGGCATCCGCGGTGGGTTCGCTGCGTACGCTGAATACAGCGTGCGTCGCCTACTCCACCAGCTACGGCCAATTCCCGACAGCACTGACCAACCTCGGTCCGATCGCTGCGGGTGGTACGGCCAGCTCGACTTCGGCAGACCTGATTGACTCAGTCCTGGCTGCCGGCCAGAAGAGCGGCTATAACTTTACTTTCACGCCCGGAGCGGCCAATCAGTCCTACAGCGTCACGGCGACACCCATCACGGTGGGTACGACCGGACAGAACATGTACTACACCGATCAATCGGGCGTGATTCGCGTGGATACTTCCGGTGCGGGTGCGGGCGTCAGCAGTACGCCTATCGGATAGAAATGCCGCGGTGCAACAAAGGATGGAGAGGGTGAACGCCCTCTCCTCTTTTTCTTTGAGCGGGCTCACGCCGCCAGCTGCAGACAATCCACTCAGCTTTCCAGAAACGCCCGAAGTTTGTCCGATCGCGAGGGGTGCCGCAGTTTCCGCAGGGCTTTTGCTTCGATTTGGCGGATGCGCTCACGAGTGACGGCAAACGTATTGCCAACCTCTTCCAGCGTGCGCTCGGAATCGCCGTCGATGCCAAAGCGCATCCTGATGATGCGCTCCTCGCGCGGGTTGAGCGTCTTCAATAGCGAGGCGGTTTGTTCCTTCAGATTCAGCTTGATGGCCGCATCCGACGGCGAAGCCACACCCTTATCCTCGATAAGATCGCCTAAACGCGAACTTTCCTCCTCGCCTACCGGCGCCTCCAGCGAGACGGGTTGCTGCGCGATCTTTTTTATGTGGCGCAGCTTGGCGATGGGAATTTCCAGCCGGCGGGCCAATTCGTCCTGGCTGGGCTCGCGCCCCAGTTCCTGCACCATTTCCCGGTTGGCGCGCAGCATCTTGTTGATCTGCTCGGCCATGTGCACGGGAACGCGGATCGTGCGGGACTGGTCCGAGATGGCGCGGGTAATAGCCTGGCGGATCCACCACGTCGCATAGGTCGAGAACTTATAGCCGCGGCGCCATTCGAACTTTTCTGCGCCTCTCATCAGGCCGATATTTCCTTCCTGAATCAGATCCAGGAAGTGCAGGCCGTGGTTGGTATATTTCTTGGCGATGGACACAACCAACCGCAGGTTTGCCTCGGTGAGCTGCTGCTTCGCTCGGCGCGCGGCGGCCTCGCCGCGCATAATGTTGCTCACCGCCCGCCTCATCTCCCGGATGCCAACTTCGCTCTCGTTGCAAAGTTTGGCTAGGTCGGTGCGGCGGTGATCCAGTTCGCGCCGGGATACCGAATCGCGCCGCGATAGGTCTCCGCGACGTTCCAGTTTGCTGATTTCCCGTTCCAGAGCCTGCAACCGCTCGCCCGCCTCCCGCAGCTTCGCGATTAGCCGGCTCTGCTGGCGTGAGGTGAACTCAATCGATCGTGCCAATCGCGATATCTCAATTCGGGTGCGGCAGAGCCTGTACCGCGCATGCAGGCGGGGGCGCTTCTTCGACTTCGGAATACGCTCCAGCCGGGCAGCCTGGCTCATCGCGGCCTGGTTCAGCGCCGCGATCTTTCCCATGGTTTTCAAGAATTGCTGAGCCTTGCGTTCGATCTTTTCGTCGGTTAACTCCTCGTCGTCAAATACCAGGATCTCTTTGATGGAACGCCTGCCGTCGCGCACTTCGCCGGCAAGCTGCAACAGATCCTTGATAATGATGGGAGAACGGGTGATGGTTTTCAGAACGACAAGCCTGCCACTCTCGATGCGCTTTGCCAGCGCCACCTCGCCTTCGCGGGTCAGCAGTGCGACCGACCCCATTTCGCGCAGATAGGCACGGACAGGGTCGTTTGTGTTCGTCAGGTCGGGAGCCGCGTTAGAATCCGGGCTGGAATCCGCATCGAGACCGGTCTCCGCTTTCGTTTCAACTGCTGGTGATTCGTTTTCTGGAACGAACGTGGCCTTTGCCGCCGTGTCGTCCTCGTAAACGTTGATGCCGCTGCGTTCCAGCGCAGAGATCGTATTGTTAACGTATTCGGAATCGGCGTCCGCCGGCATAATGTCATTGACCTCGTCCAGCAGCAGGTAGCCCCGCTCTTTGCCGAGCAACACGAGTTCATTCAACAGATCGGGTAATTCTTCAGGCGGCACGAAGGAGATCCTGCCTCTCTCTGATCTAAATCATATGGATCCAAATCAATGCTTGAAGCTCTGCCGCGCATTGCCGGGAGCGTTGGCAAACGTTCAGCCGAAGTGATTTGGGGCACCCTGGCTAAAGGTGCCCCGCTCGATACGTTAGAGTCGTACTACTTATTGGATGGTTAGAGCCCTACTACGTTGGTTGCTTGCAAACCCTTGGGACCTTTGGCGACTTCAAATTCAACGGCCTGACCCTCATTCAAGGATCTGTACCCATCCCCCTGAATGGCAGAGAAATGGACGAAAACATCCTCTCCCGACTGGCGCTGAATAAAGCCGAACCCCTTGCTTGCATTGAACCACTTTACTGTTCCTTGTTCTTTCACTGATTTTCCTCTTTACTGGGCTGTTTGTCTGCACTCGAACGCCCTCGGTCGAAAACAAAAAAAGCCGCGAGTTGTGTGAACTCGCAGCCCCTTTAAACAAATCCAAAGGTTTTTACAAGAGCAACAAACGCACCAGCATCATACCACGTTTTTGTCTTTCATGGTTGCCAGTACCGAAAGTCGGTAGTGTCTCAGTTGGCAAAGTGAGACATCACCGAAAGCCGGCTTTCTCGAATGGAGCAGCCCGGGTTTAAGTTCTTGGGGCGGCCACGGGAATGTGCCGAGCCGCGGATCTCGGCTCATTCCGGCCATCCCCGTGCCCAGGCTTCGGCCCTATAGAGCTGTTGAAGTTCGTGAGCCACTCTGGCCCGTCTTCTCGCTTTACACAGTGAAGGCACGATACGAAGTTCACTCAAGACAACGCATCGCTTCCTTCATTAATGCGAAGGTCCTTAGGGCTTTCGCTCTCAAAAAGAGGAGGAGGCCCCCATGAAAACGAAAACTATCCGGTATGCAACCGTGACCTTGCTCCTGGTTGCGTTAACGACTGTGATCTCGGTTACTGGGGCAAATGCCCAGGCAGTCTTTGCAGGCAATGTCAGCTTGCCACATGCGGTTCGATGGGGTCAAACCATGCTCCCAGCGGGCAACTACTCGATCCGCATTGCTTCTTTCAACTCGCCGGCTGCTACGATCCATTCGACTGATGGCAAGATTGCTGCTTTCGTGTTGATGGGGACGCGACAGGATGGCGAAAGCGGTCCCAGCAGCCTCACCATTGTCACCCGTGGCAACGAACGCACGGTGGCGTCCTTGAATCTGCCTCAGTCAGGCATCTCGCTGGTGTACGTGCCGATGACAAAGGCAGAGCGGGAAACGTTGGCAAAAACGGAGCAAATCGAAACGGTTCCGGTGGTCACGGCGAAGAAGTAAGCCTCGCGATTCATTCAGGGGGAGACGCTGTAGGCTCCCCCTGTTTTCTTTGGGTTATTCCCGTCTCTCTAAGGGGTTAAGGATAGCTTCGGGAAAGGCAATACCTCTTTCGGCAGCAGGCGGCGCCTGGGTCCTGAAATGCCCAGGATCGCCCCCATAGAATAGTGTCAGCCAGTGGCCGTCGAATACCCTAGGCAGACAAGGAGCAATCGCATGAGCGAGGCATCGGAAGACCGGTATCCCTACACGCAGCAGAGGCAACCAGAGGAAACACGCATGGAAGCATCCCCAACGCCTCGCTGGGTGCCGTTGGCCGTAATCATTCTCGCCGCGGTGTCCGTCCTTGGTGTAGCCGTGGGCTGGCGAGCTACCACGCAAGCGGCAAGAGCCGAGCAGGCCCTGGCCACTCAGATCGGCCAAAGCAAGCTCGTGGGCCAAGACGTCCAGGCTCTGAATCAGCGGTTGACCGAATCCGAAGCGGTGAACACCGAGCTTCAGAATGAACTTGTAGCGGTGACCGACAAGCTGAAGATGACCGAAGGCGAGGTCACGTCGGCCCGCCGCCAAAATGGCGAGATCCGTGATGATTATTCGAAAAAGCTGGGTGGCATTCAATCCGAGCTGGCCACCAAGGCCAATGCGGAGGACCTCAAGTCTTTAGGTGGCGACGTGAATGGCGTAAGGAGCGAATTGCAGACGACCAAGAGCAATCTCGACGCCACGCGCACCGAATTCACGACCCTGATTGCCCGCAACCACGACGAAATCGATGAGCTTCGCCGCATGGGAGAGCGCAATTACGAGGAGTTCACGCTCAACGGCAAGGGCGACCGCACCAAAGTGGGCGATGTAATGGTCGAGCTGCGCGCCACCAATGTTAAGAAAAATCAATTCACGGTCGCGCTCTATGTGGACGACCTGCGCCTGGAGAAAAAGGACCGCGCCGTCGACGAACCCATCTACTTCTATACGCACGGCACTCGCGCGCCTTCCGAACTCGTCGTCAACCAAATCGGCAAAAACAAAGTCACCGGCTACGTGAGCGTGATCAAGGGCCAGCCCTCACGCCAGAAATAGCCCCGGCGGCCGTATTCTCCACATTTCGCAAGATGGCGATTCGCCGCTGGCATCCGGCTTTTCGCGGCTGTGCTCCGCCTCAGGTGTCTCACGTATTTGGACTGACAAAGTTGTTGGCGATACTTTATCGCCCGCACCGGAGGTTCCCCAGCCTCTCCGAACTGGCAAATCGGGTTTGGGGAGAACCGCGCTTGCCGGCACGCATTCTGGTGGTCGACGACAATCCCATTGTCCGAAAAACCGTTCGCGCCTTCCTCGACTGGCATGGTTTCAAAGTGTGCGGTGAAGCCGCCGATGGCCCGGAAGCTCTCCGGGCGCTTCGCCGGTCAAAACCCGAGATCGTGCTGCTCGACATCAATATGCCCGGCATGAACGGGATCCAAACCGCTGCCGAAATTTTGGCGAAATCACCGAGGGTTAAAATTATCTTCCTTAGCGTCCATAACACGCCCGGCACGCTTCACGCCGCCCGCACTTGGGCGAGGGCGTTTGTCCCGAAATCGGCTATGGGCACCGCCCTGATCCCCGCACTCAATAACGTCGTTACCGCGGCTCGATAGGTACTGCGATGCCCATGCCGGCGACAATCCTCGTGGTGGACGATCAGGCGTTGGTCCGCGCCGCTTTGCGTTCTTTGCTGCGTGAGCAACGTCACTGGAAAGTCTACGAGGCTGAAGACGGCCGGGCCGCGTTGAAACGTGCACGTCAAATCAACCCAGACGTAGTTGTCATGGACATCGTTATGCCCAACATGAATGGCATCGAAGCTACCTATGAACTCCGCCGAGCCGTCCCGGAAGCCAAAGTGATCCTGATCAGCAGTTACTACACGGCGGAAGAGGCCGCGCATCTGGCCCGCTTGTTTGGGGATGGCAACTTTATCGAAAAGTCCGCACTGGGGAAAGAACTGGTAGCCACTGTCAGCCGTGCGTTGCCGCCCGAGAGTCGGGCCGTATAGGTGCTCGATCGCATCCAGCTTTCGTCTTCCCCGCGATTCTGAAGCCCATTTGGCATCGCCCATTTCGCATAAGTGAACCGCTGGGGCTGCTTCCCCTTGGCGGCGTATCCCGTTTTCAAGACCTTATCTTTATCTTTAACCTTCCATCTATTATCTTCTTCTGATGCCTCACTTCTGCTGCGGTCAGGGTTGCTGCAATCGGCAGCCTACAGCAATTCCCGGATAGAGCCCTCACGGACGCGGCTGGCACAATACGCAGTCTTTGGCTTATGAGGAAAATTGTCAGGAATCCTTGTCGTCGATGACTACGCAATTGCTCGGACCACGATTCGGGAGCTGCTCCGATGGCATGAAATACAAGTCTGCGGAGAAGCGAAAGACGGCCGGGAAGCGGTCGAAAAAGTCAAACAGTTGAATCCCGATGTCGTCCTCCTGGATATCAACATGCCGGTGATGAACGGCATGCAGGCCGCGCTGGAAATCCGGCGAGTCTCCCCCCGAACCAAAATACTCTTCCTCAGCGTGATTGGAGCTGAAGAAGCGAGAGCCGGAGCGCGGCTGCTCGGCGACGGCTACATTCAGAAATCGAATGCTGGAACCGAATTGATTCCCGCGCTGCAGCGTTTGCTTCCAGCACTTCCACCAAAGGCGGAGCACGGAGCAAATTGAATCGGCCGCCGCGCTTTTACCTTCGTCAGTCAGCCGGAATCCCATTTGCCCATCTCGGAAGCAGGGCATTAGCTCGCCCGTTGACACTGAACCGTTCCTCAGGACTCCGCGTTGGACGACGACTATTCGGGCTGGCTTGCACCGCAAAACACCAGGGTGTACATATGCTCGGTGCGATCCAGGTGATGAGCGATATGACGCACGACACCACACATCAGGCCGGCATTAGCATCGGCCCCGGGCAGCAAACTCCATCTTATCGACGATCGCCCGCGGCCACTCTTCCTCGCCGCGATGCGATCCTGATTCTCGCCTCCATCGCGTTGATTACGATTCTGGCTTGGCTGTACCTCGTCCGCCTTGACCGCCAGATGACGCTGACGGCCCACGAGAACCAGGCCATGGCCGCCATGGGCATGGCCGTGGATAAGCCCTGGACTGCGTCGGATCTTTTTTTCACGTTTGCCATGTGGGCGGTAATGATGGTTGGCATGATGGGGCCGTCCGCGGCGCCAATGATTCTGCTGTTTGCGGAGGCCCAATCGAAACGCGGAATGCGGCGCGCGGCTCTTTCGGCGGGAACGTTCGGCCTGGGTTACGCCTTCGTCTGGACGTTATTCAGCGCGGGCGCGGCTGTGGCGCAATTCACGCTGCATCAGACCGCTCTGCTCTCTCCGGGAATGGCGTTGCTCAGCCCGCGCATCGGCGGGGCGGTGTTGATTGCCGCCGGCATTTATCAGGTCACGCAGTGGAAAAATGCCTGCCTGACGCACTGCCGTAGCCCGCTCAGTTTCCTGATGACGCACTGGCGCGAGGGCCATTGGGGCACGTTCCGGACCGGCGCGCACCACGGTGCCTACTGCCTGGGATGTTGCTGGGCGCTGATGGCCATCCTGTTTGTCATGGGAGTGATGAATCTGGTGTGGGTAGCGGCACTTGCCGCCTTCGTGCTGCTCGAAAAAGTCGGGCCGTATGGTGCGGCCGTGGCAAAGATTTCGGGTAGCGCCCTGATCATCTATGGAATCCTAATGATCGCCTGATTGACAGGCGAAGAAGGAGCATTTATGAGCAACCAAACAGCACAGACCTGGAACATAAGCGGAACCATCCTCATTGCCTGCAATTGTGACTACGGCTGCCCATGCAATTTCAACGCGCCGCCTTCGCACGGCACATGCGAAGGCCAGTGGACCTGGCACATCAAGGCCGGCAAATTCGGCGATGTGCCGCTCAATGACCTCAACTTTTCGCTTTTCGCCAAGTGGCCCGGGGCCATTCATCAGGGCAATGGCGAGGCGCTGATCTTTATCGATGAACGCGCTAACGAGCGGCAGCGCCAGGCTATCGCCACGCTGGTTAAGGGCGAAGTCGGGGGTCCGTGGAAAATTTTGGCGTGGACCTGGCCAACCATCCACGGCACCAAATATGTTCGCTACATGCTGCGGCAGGACGGGATCCATTCGCGCGTCACAGCAGGGTCGTCGTTCGAGTTGGAATTGGATACCATCAAAAATCCCGTGAATGGCTCTGAGGCGCATCCATCGATGGTGTTGCCGGAGGGGCTGGTCACCAAACGCGCTGACTTGGGCTCGTCGAAAGTCTTCCGGCTGGATGACGCGATCCGCTTCGATCACTCGGGCAAATACACGGCCATCGGCGAATTCGACTACTCCGGCCCGACCGCGGCTGCGTAATCCCGCCCCCTACACTCGGAGCTAAGGCTTTTCTGCGAATAGACCAGGTGGTGTGCTTCGACCGCTTGGGCCGTCACCTGTTTTTCGAAAACGTCGGAGCTTCTGTTCGCGCGTTGCTGACGAAAATATCGAGCGAGCCGAATTCGGTTCGCACCTGCTGAAAAATGCGCCGCACCTCTTCCGGGTGGCAAACATCGGCTTGGACCAGGAATCCATGTGATCCGAGTTCGCGGATCTTCGCTAACGTTGTTTCAGCCGCCTCCCGGTTGCGGTAATAGTGGACCGCAACACGCGCGCCTTCCCTTGCCAGCTTAAGCGCGATTCCTCGGCCTATTCCTCTGGAACTTCCGGTGACAAGTGCATTTTTCCCTTTCAAGGACATAACAGGACCCTCCAGTGCCGCGGATAATAGCCCTCTCGTTTAACACGGTCAACGCTACAGTCTCCGGGCAGGGAAAAGTGGCGGGGAAATTTCGAAAGTGAATTTTGGACAGAATCCGCGAGGCCGTTAGCTAATGTGGTTCAGTCTATTGACACGCGTATTCTTGCGAACTCAGTATGGATTGTGCGCGACCACCTGCGTCCTAAGACCGAACGGCCTGTAACCGCGACGGCAGGAGTAGCGCCGAGTTCCCCTGCCGCGGATTCTACGCTCCCGGCCGGCGGCATCTCGGGAAACGTTGACGCCAAACGCGGTGTTCCGCGCAACCGTTTCCGCCGCATGCTGCTTCCGGTTTGGATTCTGGGGGTGCTCGATGTGTCCGCAGCCGTAATTTACGCCGAACGCGTCGCGCCGCCCTGGGTATGGGCCTGGATCATTTTCCTTGCCGTCTGGTTCGTTATCGGCGCGATTGTCCTGATCTTCGAAACAATCAAAAGTCCGAACTGACAGGAACTGAGCCGGGTGCGTAGCGCATCATATTTTCTTTCTCGTCAGTAATAGACGTAGGCCGCGCCGGCGTTGGCGGCCGACTTATCGTCCTGCTTGCCGTTGACGCCCGTGGCGGCGCTATTTTCCTTGGGCGCGCCGACGGCGAGCATTTTGCCGTCGCCACTAAGCGCAACCGCGGTGCCGAACTCCGCGGCGGCCTGGGTGTTGGAAGCCTTGACGTAGGCCGTGGGATTCCAGGCCGTGCCGCTGCGCGTGTAAACGTAGGCCGCGCCGGAGTCTTCCATGGATGCGTCAGACTGATCCCCGTTGACGCCCTTGGCGCCGCTATCCTCAAAGTGCGAGCCGACGGCAATGGTGTTGCCGTCGCGGCTGATGGCCAAAGCCAATCCGAATTGGTCGTACACCCGCGGATTGAAGGCCCTCACATAAGCCTGTTCCGACCACTGGCCTGCCGCACGCACGAAAACGTAAACCCCGCCGAGGGATTCCACGTCTGGCTTACCGGCATCGGGCGTGTTGTATTTATCATCCACGGTTCCGGAGATAATGGTGTTGCCGTCGTCGCTGATGGCCAGCGAGCACCCGAGGTAATCGCCCGGCTCGCCCTTCGAGGCCATGACACGCATTTGCTGCGACCACGTCCCATTGTTGCGCGTAAAGACGTAAACGGCGCCTCTGCGGCCAGCGTCACCGTACGAGCCCACGCCGAGGGTATCGCCGTTGCCGTTCAAGGCGACGGAGTAGCCGAACAGTACATTGCGCGTGGTCATGCTCGACTTGATGTAGGCCTGTTGCGACCAGGTGTCGCCGCTGTGGTTGAAGATGAACACCGCTCCGGAATCCGGCGCAGCCGTATTCTTTTGGTCGCCATTGATGCCCGTGGCGTTGCTGGGATCGCTGGTCTCGCTCACCGCCAGCGTGCTTCCGTCCCTGCTGAGCGAGACCGCGTACCCGAACTGGTAGCCCACATCCGGTCCGCCGGTGTTTGACGATTTCACGTAAGCCTGCTGGGACCAGGTTCCGCCCTTGCGCGCAAAAACGTACACGGCGCCGGCGCCGGGCATGGAGTTGTCGTTCTGATTGCCGTTCACGCCGGTGGCGGAACTGGCTTCGCCGATCGAGCCGACAGCCAATAGGTTGCCATCGGCGCTCAGGGTCACGGAGTTTCCGAATTGCGCGCCTTCCGCCGTGTTCGAGGCCTTAAGGTAGGCCTGCTGCTTCCAGCCCTTGCTGTCTCGAGTATAGACGTACACCGCGCCGGAATTTACCGCGCGCTCCTTGGAAACTCCGTTGACACCCTTGGCGGCACTCTCCTCGGCAGGAGCGCCGACCGCGAGTGTGTTGCCGTCGGCGCTAAGCGCGATCGCCGAGCCGAACTGATCGTCCTTGGCCGTATTGGAAGCTTTGATGTAGGCGATCGATTTCGGCAGCCAGGTTCCTGTCGGCTTTGTGGTGGTTTTCGGCGGTTGCGGCGGGCCGCTCATCGGAGTATGCGCCTGCGCGAAGCTTAAAACCGGAGCACACAAGGCTGCCACCGCCAGGCCGAGCACCAGCACACCCTTCTTGCTGTCTCTCATCGCACCACTCCTTCCGGCAAGCGTCGGACAAGATAACAAACTATCGCAGGGCCGACCAGTACGGTACTCGGCGCCTCTCCTCTCGCCACTAGTGACGCCAAGTCTTTGCCTGTTTCCAGTTGCGCCATTCTTGCTCCTCCGTGGGCACGGATTCTACCCTAAAAAGCAAAAAGCCCGGAACCTCGCGGCTCCGGCCCCGGCAGTCTTCCTCCGCCGGGCGGGGTTCCTCTTTTCCAAACCCAAGTCTTGTGAAGTCGGGATATCGTCAACTGGCTTTTGCCCATTTCCAGTCAACGGAAATTCCGTTTTTCGAGGTTGGGCAGTTTAAGAGTTGAAAATCCTTTCACGGGACTTGTCGTTAATATCCGCGCCTCAATGAGCCAAGAACGCTCCCGATTCCGCTTTATGGAGTGAAGTGATCTGCGCCGTGGCGTTCTCAGTCTTGTGGCCATCTATAACGACCGTCGCCAAACGTGATAGACTCTGCGCACTCGGTAGCCCTGATCTAACTGGATTCACATTCGATCGGAGGAAGATGTGATCCGGATCAAGTATTCGGTGGCATTGGGGTGGCCTACTCCTATCTGTTTTCCCATCATGGGCTCAACGATTCTGGAGCACCTACACCTTCCCAACCGTCGTCTCAAGCTGGAACACAATCCATGATGCAGCGCGTTCGCCCCAACCTCAAACGACAGGAGACTTCATATGCAAACGAGACCTAGGAGTATCACGGCCATCTTGTTGGGCGTGTTTGTGGCAGCGGTGATTCTATCCAGCGGACTTGGTACCAAGCAAGCAAACGCACGACCGTCTGATGAGCATCATGCATTTTCATGCAACAACGCGACCGTGCAGGGGGCGTACGGCTTTCAGCGCAATGGAACGACCGCGAACGGACCGCTGACGGCTGTCGGCGTCGCCGAATTTGATGGCCAGGGAAACACCACAGCGAGGCAGGAGATCAGTCGCTTCGGCGTTTTCACGCCTCCGACTCCCGCCGCCATCACCGCCACATACACCATTAATCCCGACTGCACAGGCGCAGCATATGACCTAAGCGGCAGCCCGTTCGCCTATTTAGTTGTCGACCACAACGGGAGTGAAATCCTCGGAATGAGCCTGACTCCCGGAAACAACGTGGCGATTCATTACGAGAGGATCAATGACCTTCCCGGAAGCTCAGCAGAGGGGCATGACCGAAGCAAGTGAACCATCTCCTTGGATGAATTGAGATGGCACGTGTGTCCGTGTCGTTGATGTGTAGAGTGTCTGTGCGCTAGGAGCGAGCGCTCGGGCCGTTTCGATTTCCGCTCGGCCTTCAAGACGAGGGTGCGGCAGGCGCAGTCTGTAGCAACGCCTTCCTGGCGTCCGCAATGCCGCGCTCGATGTTGGCCTTCCATTCCGTATGCGCCACAGGCGAAGCCTGGGCGGCTTCATAAAACCGAAGTGCTTCCGTGGGGCGATTCAGTCGCTTCAAATAGATTCGGCCAATGGCAATCTGGGCGAGCAGCGCTTGCTTTTCGCCGGGGTAAGCTTGCGCCAGTTCCTGGTACTCGTCGGCGGCAACCCGTGGGTCCGAATGGGTTTCGATCTGGCGACAGAGCTCGAGCCAAACTCGCGCAGAAATCTTTGCCGCTCCTGAACGTTTCAGCTCCTGGTATGCCTCCCACGCCTCTTGAAAATTGCTTGCTTTCAGCTCCAGTTCAATGAGTTTTTCCACCGCTTCGCGGTAGCCCGGGAGATCATTTTTGCGCCAGCAGATATTTTGCAGCATCCGGTATGCATCGATGGAATCGGGCTTTTCCTGAATCAATCTCCTCAGAGTGGACGCGGCGTCATCCAACTGTTTCTTTGCAAGCTGCTCGGTCGCCTCTGCAAGCAATGGATGGCTGACCCAGGTGACTTTTTCCTGGATTTGTTTCTCAGCCATCTGTTCCAGGCCCGAGGCCCGCACCGCCAGCGCGATTAATGCGCCAAACACGAACCCGCCAATGTGCGCCCAGTGTGCGACGCCGCTAAGCTGCCCAAACAAAGACCCATAAAAAATTTCCGTCAGCAGCCACATCGGCAGCAGCCAATAAGCGGCGGCCTTGAAACGATAGATTCGGTACATCAGAACCCAGGCCATATCGAGCTTAGTGGTGGGAAAGCGCACCAGGAATGCACCCATCAGCCCGGCGATAGCGCCCGATGCGCCGATCGCCGGCGTCAGGCTTCCCGCGTTGACCAGCGCATGAACCTGCAAGGCGAGCGCGCCCGCAATCAAATAAAATGCCGGATAGAGGATTCTGCCCCAGGTATCTTCGAGCACTGCGCCCGCCAGCCACAGAAACCACATATTGCCGATCAAGTGCAGCCATCCTGCATGCAGAAAATTGGCGGTGATGTAACTCATCCCCGACGGTCGCGCCGGAACGAAGGCATATCTTCCGAGGATTGAGCCGGATTCCAGTTCCGCGTAGTGGCTCGAAAGCGAGTCCATCTCCTCTTGCAAGACTTCCGGCTTTTCCTGAAGCCGGATTCGTGCGTCCCAGGCGTCTTCCACGTCGCGGTTCGGGTTCTTCATTTCCTGCCATAGGCTGGGATTTCTCGTCTGGAAGCTGGTGACAAGCTCTTGCGCCTTAGCCGGCAATTTGAGTTCGGGATGCAGAGCAGCCAGCATGAGGATATGGGTTCTCGCCTCAAACATTTCCGGCGCTTGCCGATCCATCGATCCGTGAGTGCCCAGGAAAATAAAGACGTTGAGCGCGATGATAGCGATGGTGACAACAGGCCACCTGCGTCCCCTCATGTTCTCGTGCCCAAGCGGGATCAACATGCTCGTATCACCTCTGGAGACCTGAATGCGGGAAATTTCGAATTGTAAGCAGTCTAAAATTTGGGCGGGATGCCCCTGAAGCAGCATTCCTCGAACGAATGGACAATCAGTTACGGCTTATGCTTTGAGCACCGGACGGATGGTGATGAGACAAGCCCGCCGAATCCGGTTTCCGGACCGTCATCCCCCGGACGCATACGCCACGTCGCAAGATGTCGTGGATACGCTTTAATCCCTGCAAAAATAGATCATGGCTGCACGATGCGCCCCGCAACCAGATCGTATTTGCCGCCGGTGAAGAAGAGTAGCCCTCGAACCTGAACGGTCGCGCCGTCGGTCACGGAAACTTTCATCTGGGTAGATGGCGACGCGGAGACGGTGACCGTTGTCTGACCGCTGAGCATCGCGAATACGGAATCGGATTGCATGGTCAGCGTGAAAGTCGTCATTCCACTGCTCTGATTCACCGCCGATACGGTGCCCGTCAACGCTTGCTGCCTCAGGCGAACGTTCTTGGCCGTAATCGCGCTTCCGCCGGAGCCGGTTCCGTTGCTCGAACCCATATCTTCGGCTTCGAATTCCTGCTCACCCACGTCGGCGCCGACGTTTTGCCCTTTGACCAGAGTGCCGCTGTCGAAGCGCGGTGTGAAGTTCAAACCGCTCAGGCTAATTTCGTCGCCATCGATAGCGAATTGTGTGGCGCTGTTGATACTTACGGTGGCGGTATGCCCTAGTGCCGAGGTCGTGAGTGAACCTCCGGTTTCATCGCGGACGAGAACCGCGAACTGCGTAACGGGATTTCCGGTTGTGCTTACGACCAGGCCTTCGACTTCCGCATCCTGATTGTTGTCGTCTTCCGCGTTAACCTTTGTCGCCAGTAACGTGCCGTTGAGTTCGGTGAGGGCATGGACTTCAACGATAGCGCCTGCCGCCAGTCCTGCCAGGCTGCCAATGCCCTCAAATTTGGTGGACGCATCGACTTGGAAGGTCAGCGTCTGCGGGCCTTTGCCGACCATGATTGTGAACGCGCCGCCCGCGAGGTTGATGTTGCTGACCGCCCCCACCATCTCCCGCACTTCGCCTTCTTCGACCTCATTCTCCTGGTTGGCTTGCGCGGGGACCATCCCTGTCGTAGCTATAACAACGGGCGAGAATGTCACCTTGCCGCTCGCGTCAATCGACACAGATGCAGCCAAATTGAAGTCGAGGTTCACAGTTGCCGCGTCACTCGCCAGCACAAGAGGGGAGGCAAACTTGACGGATATAGGCGCGGTTGGAACGGAGAGATTTGTTTCAACCGGTTGACCCGTTACCGGGTCCAACATGGTAATTTCTGCGGCCGAGAGCTGCAGGCTTACCGCTGTATAAGTGCCCGCAGGAACAGAGCTGACAGAAATGGGTTTAAGAATTCCGGCGAGGTTCCGGATCTCCAGCTCCACAGGTGATTTCAATACCGGTAGTTTGTTACCCGAAGTATCGACTAGGGAAAGCGAGCTGATTGTCAGTTCGAGAGCTGCGATGCGGTCGTTGGGAGAGTCACCGATGTTTATGGTAACGGCCGCGGCTTGCGGATTGTTCATGGGCAAGATGGAAGCCGTCCCTTGCCCACCACCACAGCCAGCCATAGCAAGTACGGTCACGAGCGCGATGGAGCTTACAGCCCTCTTGAGCTTTATCATCTTGTGATCTCCTTAGCAGCAACACGAGCATGGGCTGGCGGGTGCGGCGATACTACCCAGGGTCCTGCCGGAGGGTGTCAAAGCCTCGTTAAAGGTGGGTAATGAATTCGTCTCTAATACGTCGAAACTGCGTGGGCTTGCGCAATGCCTACTTTGTCTCGTAGACCAGATATTCTCCGCCCTGCCCGGTCGGTTGTCGAGGCGACGACACGAAGAGCTTTCCCAACTCGGGCACGAAGAGTCCATCCCGCCCGGTGGGCCCCGTCGGATAGGTTGCGATCTTCTCGTAATGATCGGCATCGTGTTGCTGGATTACATCGATGACGCCGGGATTTCCAGCCACCGGCTCTATCGACGAAAGGACATACAGCCGGCTCTTGCTCGCATCGTAGAACATATCGTCCGAGCTGGATTCCGGCGTGGCCGGAATCGTCGTCACCTGCTTGCCGCTCTCGGTATCTATGACCGACACGTACCCGGGGCTGTTGCGGCAGAAGACGAAAAGCCGATGGTGATCTTCATCGAGCGCCATCGGATAATTCTCGCACCCCGGGTTGTTCCAGTGCGCCAGCACCTTGTTGGTGTCCAGATCGGCCACGACCACATAGTGATTGTCCGGAGAATTGATGAAGATTCGATGTCCCTTCTGTTCCAGTTGCAGCGACTCCGGGTGGCCGCTGGTGGGGATATCCGCCACCTTGTTGCCGTTTTCATCCAGAACCGCCACCGCCCCGTCCTTCATCCCTTCTCTATTCACGGCCCGGCCATGCATGAATTTCTCTCCTCCATAATCGACAAGCACGTGGTGGCGGCGCGCGTCGTAGCGAATGTTGTCGGCGTCCTCGGTTAGCTGCACCGTCCGCTGAAGCGCGTAGGTCGTGCCATCAAAAATCTTTACCGTCCCGTCGCCTCCGGAGGAAACAAACAGACGGTTGACCGAGGCGACATAAAACGAATTCTGCGTTTTGTTTAGGGACTTGATCTGCTTGATCTCCTTGCCCGTCTTGAGATCGATGATGTCGAGACTGTTGCTGCCGTTGCCGGACGAGAACAGGCGCTGGCCCGCCACATCGATGCTCGTGTGATCGATCCGCCCGTCGATGGTGAGAGGGATACGCCCGACGAATTTCAATACAGGCGGCTTTTCGGGCGGCGTTGCTTGGCTCATGCCCAGACCGGAGAAAACCAGCACTTGCAATGCAGTTGCGAACACCAGATGAGCCCTCATTTTTCGCCTCCTGTCCTTTGTGCGAGGGATTATATCAGCCCGGTCTTTTTGGCAGATTGTGATTGCGGCACATCTCTTAGGCGTGACCTGCGTATACAAGACTTACCTGCCGGGAGATTTGTAGGCGACAAAAATTGTGTGACGAGGACCGCCCTTTTCCGAGCGGCCCCGTACGCGTTCGACTTGCGTCTCGAATCTTCCGTGGCGCAAGCGCTGTTCGAATTTTCGATCCTCTCGAGCGGACCACACGGCCAGCACCCCATTCATCCTGAGAGCCGCTCGAGCTGCAGCTATTCCGCTATGGTCGTAGAGACCAGCGTTCATTGAGTTGGTAAAAGCGCTGGGGCCATTATCCACATCGAGTAGCACGGCGTCGAACTGGCCCGCGCGTGAACGGATCGTGAGGGCGACGTCATCGATTTCCACCTGTACCCGCCGATCGTCCAGCGGCCGTCCCGCCAGAGTCCCGAGCGGGCCTCGGTTCCACTCCACTACGGCGGGCACCAACTCGGCGACAACAACCATCGCCTTCGGTGGGAGCAGATCGAGCGTCGCCCGGAGCGTGAACCCCATTCCTAGCCCGCCAATGAGCACGCGACATTGTTCCAGCGTCCGCGCGCGTCTGCAGCCGAAGCTGGCCAGCGCCTCCTCGGAGCCGTGCATGCGGCTGGACATGAGGCTTTTGCCGTTGGCGAGGATGATGTATTCGTCGCTGCGACGGACGAGCTTCAGCAGCGTACCGTCGGGAGCGCGGCTTTGGCCGAGCAACTGCCAGAGTTTCACGCCGCGATGTTACAGAAGATCAGGGTTGGCTGCAGAAAACATTGAATCGATGCCGGGAAGCAGCAAACAAGAAAAGTCGTGAACGCTCCTGCTTTAACGGGATCCGCGGTCGCGTTCTTGCTGCATTGGTGTGGTTCGGCTCGGGTTGAACTCGGTTTTTGGTTTGTGGTCTAAAGCCACGTAGTCGGCCCAGACCTGCGCCAGGGGTTTTCGTTCCACTCGGGGCCGCGGATGGCCTTCCTGAGCCGGATTTTTGCCTGATGAGTTATCCATACTTCACATCGTACTTGGCGGCTGCGCTGTTGTCGAGCCTGTTCGCGAAATGCTAAGAGGGAATCTGCGCTCGTTGAAAGGAGCTTCTCGGGATCGGAATGGAGCGGTGATCGCGGATTTTTCTTAAGCCAATCGCGCGGCTAGGCCCCGCGGCCGCGCGAAGGAGCAGGATCTACAGCGGGATGCCCACCCGCCGAACAAGATCCTTGAATCTGGGATCGCTACGAATCGGGTTTAATCGGGGATCCACCCCGATAAACGGCATTCAAGTGGAGCGCTGGAGAAAGGCTTCCTCCAGCGAATTCATGGCCTGTGCATCTTCCCCCAGATCGGCATAAGCAGCGGCGACAATGAATCGGCAAACGTAACGGTGTTCGGCCTCCTCCAGCGCCCTGGTGATGAGCTGTCTGGCTTGGGTTTTCTCGCCTGCGCGTGCCAGCGCGGACGCAGCCGTGGTAATTACCGTCGGGCTTTTCGCCAGGCGAACGGCGCTCTCCGCGGCATGGATGGCGTCAGCGCGCTGTCCTGATTGGGCGTAGGCCAGCGCCAGCATGGCATAAGGAAGACCGGCGCCGGGTTCGATCTCAATCGTTTTCTTCGCTTGCTCTATCGTTTCCTTCGTGCGTCCGGAAAAATAGTAGATCCAAAGCGCATCGTTGCGGGTGTCCAGCGCCAGGGGGTCAAACAGGTATGCCTGCTGAACGCGCGAGATGGCTTCATCGAAATGACCCAGCGTCGCCAGGTAAGTGGCGTAGCCCAATTGGGCTTCGGGCAAGCTGGGATTGATATCCAGAGCGCGATGGTATTCCTTTTCAGCCCCGGGCCAATCCCAGTCGAAGAGCAGATGCACGTCGCCGAGCAGGACATGAGCGCTCGCCAGGTTGGGGTCCAGTTGAAGCGCATGTGATGCCGCCTCTTTCGCCCGAGGCATCATCTCCATGGGAGAACTGTAATAGGTGTTCAGGGCGTCGTAGGTTTCTCCCACCGCCGCATAAAGCCTGGCGTCGTTTGGATCTCTGGAGATCGCGTCTTGAAAGTATTGAAGCGCCTTATCCTCGCTTTCGTGAGTGCCCTGACCGAGTTCGTGCAGGCCCAGGAGATATTGGTCATAACTCTCGAAATCCATGCGGGACCTGGCGGAAAGGCTCGGCTGGGCCGGCAGCAGTTGGATCGAAAGCGAATGCGTAATCTTTTCGGCAATTTCTGTTTGTATGCTCAACACATCGGTAAGAGGCCGCTCGTATGTTTCCGACCACAAGGGCGTTTGCTCCTCGGCATTCACCAGTTGGGCAGTGATCCGCACGCGCTGGCCGCCACGCCGCACGCTCCCTTCAAGCAAATAGCGAACGCCTAATTCGGCGCCAATCTGCGCGGCTGTCTCCTTGGTGCTTTTGTAGCGCATCGTTGAGGTTCGCGCGATTACGCCGAGCTTATCGGGCTGCAGCTGGCCCAGTTGGGCGGTCATCTCTTCCGTGAGGCCATCGGCGAAATAATCGTCGTGAGCGTCACCGCTGAGATTATCGAAGGGCAGCACCGCCAGCATGGCGCGCGGATTGGTGGAACGGGCAACGGAAGGCTTGTGCCACACAAACAAAGAAACCGCGGCGACCAGCAGCAGAAGCGCCGAACCTGCGAGCGCGGTCCGCTTTTGGCGGCCTTCGGCCCGCCTGCTAATCCCAGTTGTTCCGGAAGCCGCCTGTTGTGTCGAATCCAATCCGCGTTTGAGGCGCTTCAGGTCAGCACGTAAATCGGCTGCGGATTGATAGCGAACGTCCGGATCTTTCTCCAGCGCCTTGGTAATGATGCGGTCGAGTTCCAGCGGCAATTTGGGGTTCAGTTGAAGCGGGGAAGTGGCCGTGCGATTGAGAATTGCGTCGAATATGACCGCCGAGGTTTCTCCGCTAAACGGCAACGCGCCGGTGGCCATCTGATAAAGCACAACGCCAAACGAGAATAAGTCCGTGCGCGCGTCGAGCTCCTTGCCTCGCGCCTGCTCAGGCGACATATAAGCAATAGTTCCCAAGGCCGTGCCGGCGCTCGTGAGATGGTCATCGGTCAAATCGAACGAGCCAACGCTGGCCGCGTGTCCGTATTTCTTCCCCTGATCCTTTAGCCGCAGCTTAGCCAGGCCGAAATCCAACACCTTGACCTGGCCGCGCTCGGTAACAAAGATATTCGCGGGTTTGATGTCACGATGAACGATCCCCTTGTTGTGGGCTGCATCCAGAGCATCAGCAACCTGTATGCCGACCTCGAGCAGGCGCTCATGGTCCAAGGGCCCGCTACTGATCATCTGCCTCAGCGCGGTCCCTTCCAGATACTCCATGGCGATGTAGCCGCGCCCGGTCGCCTCGCCGATGTCATAAATTGTGCAGATATTCGGATGGTTCAGCGCGGAGGCGGCCTGCGCCTCTCTCTGAAAGCGCGCCAGGGCTTGTGGGTCCTTGGCGATCTCCTCGGACAGAAACTTCAGCGCCACAAAGCGATGCAGGCGGCTATCCTCCGCTTTGTACACCACGCCCATGCCCCCGCGACCGATTTGCTCGATCAACCGGTAGTATCCGGCCGGCTCGTTCAGCGCAGCTTGGGCGGCGCTCGGTGAAGACGCCAGTCGCAGGATCTCTGGAGCCGCCACGGACAGGAACTCGGCGCCGGCCGCTTCGTGTGACGCGATAAGCGATTCCAGTTCGGCTCGCAGCTTGCCATCGGCTCCGCAGGCCAGGCTCAGATACGACCGGCGTTGTTCCGGGGCGAGCCGCAGCGCCTCTTCCAGAATTTCCTTGGTATGCTCCCAGCGGTCGTTGCTCATAGGCGGGGATTCCGCGAAATCTCCCGATAGAGCCAGGCCCGCGCAGCCGTCCAATCGCGCTGCACCGTGGCCGGCGCAATTTCCATGGCCTCGGAAATCTCCTCGAGCGAGAGCCCGGCAAAGAAGCGCAACTCCACGACCTGGCTCTGCCGCGGATCGATTTCAGCGAGAGCTTTTAGAGCCTCATCCAAGGCTACGATATCCACATCGTTTTGTCGCGATGCGTTTGTGACCTCTTCCAGCGAGAGTTTGAAAGCGCTGCCGCCCCGCTTTCGTGCGCCGTGGCGCCGCGCATAGTCTACGAGTATCTGCCGCATCAACTGCGCGGCGATGGCGAAAAAATGGGTACGACTCTCCCATGCGGGGGTGTTCTGCCCCATCAGGCGCAGGTAGGCCTCATTTACCAGGCCGGCGCTCTGGAGCGTGTGATTGGGTCGTTCCTTCTGCAACTGGAAGTGGGCAATGCGGCGTAACTCTCTGTAGACCAGCGGCAACAGCGCATCGAGGGCTTCACGGTCGCCGCTTCGCCACCCTCGCAAAAGGAGCGACACTTCACTGGGAGCCTCGGGCTCCACAGATTCCTCCAAATTGGCTGCCAGCGTAGCGATTTCGGCCGGCGATGTCAAACGACTCGTAAAGTGATGAAAACACCCGCCTTTGGCCGCAAACAAAAATTTTTTGTTGGACGATGATCAAATTCCCTTCGAATTTGCGCTGTTAAGGGTAGAGCGAGTTCTTCACCAGGCCACGGAAGGCCAACTCGCGAAAGAAGCGATTTCAGAAAAGGAGAATGACAATGACAACTTCGCGTGCCACCGGGTGGCTGATGTCTTTCAGGATGGTCCTAGGCGTCTTGGCGGCTATTTGCATATTCACTGCTGCGGCAAACGCTCATCCGAGCTTCGCGGGCAAGTTCACGCTGCCGTTCGAAGTCCGTTGGGACCATGCTGTTCTTCCCGCGGGGGAGTATTTCATCCACATGGATTCGACCACGGACCCGGCTGTTGTGACCTCGGCGAGCGGCAGTAGCACGGTCTTCGTGCGGATTCCGACGGTCGCGGATAGCAAGGGAGGGGCTACATCCCTTGTGATCACGAATCAGGGGAATGAGCATCGGGTTCGCTCCCTGAACCTGCCTGAGCTTCGCAAATCCGTTGTCTTCGCTCCGCCCACCAGGGCCGAACGCGAACTGCTGGCCGCAGGCAGCCAAACACAGGCCGTGCCGGTGATCATTACCAGAAAATAGGCGCGCTCCCAGGTGCTGCCGTTCCGTCCATGGGCTGGAGCCTCGCGCTCCAGCCCGTTTGATTTTGTCCCACATGCGGAAGTGACCTGCGCAGCCTGGCCATTGAAAATCCGTTGGGGAGCGGCCCCAGGCATAGCAGCAGGTTAACCGTGTCGCGCCTAGTTAGTGGGATAGTCCGCTGCCGAGGGCTTTAACTCTGGATCGTCCGCCACTTTGAGTTGGTTGAAAAGATCATGCCACTGCGACTTCACGCAGTATGTTTCGTTTTCGCCCGTTCGTTCTCGGGCTCGCCATCCGAGAGCAGTGCGTGCAGGCTCCGCAGAGCGTCCTGAAGAGCCATTGTTTCGTCAAGATCGGCGGGATTCGTGTCATGCAATCGGGCGGCAATCGCACGTTCCGCCGCGTTGACCTTCGCCCGTAGAAACTGTGGTCGGACCTCCAGAAAAGCGTCGAGGACCGGTTGCTGCCACGGGTATTTGGAAATCAGTTCTGATTGCGCGGATTGGCTCCGCCGGATGCTTTCTGAAAGCGTGCGGCACACCAAGCAGTCCTCATCAAACTGTTCGACGGTGTAGCTTTCTCCCCGGCGCACAAGCTGTTTGGCCGCAGCGTTGGCTTCATTGTGTGTCGGGAATGTTTCCCAATCCAATTCTTTCTTGCCTGACCAACGGATATGATAGTGGTTCATTTGCGTTCTCTTTTACCGGCAACTTCGTTAGGTGGGCGCTCGGCGGCGCCCGTCCCAGGCTGCGATGGCTGTGTAGCATAGGTGTTGTCAGGCTCACCTTCTTCGGTTTGCCCAAGCAAATGCCTGATTTGGTCTAATTCAACGGTCTCAAAGCGTTTTCGTCGGCGCACTTTCCTTACCCCGAACCCACCCTAGCAGTTGGCGACTCATACGGGGAAACTCTTTAAAATTTCTCCTCGTTACGCCGGAGCAGTTACATAGCTCAAGTTCGCTGTCGGATCAGCGTTGGGGAGCACTCGCTTCCCCATGCGTCAGTTGTGAGATCCGGATGGGAATTCGTGGCGTTGCCGTGATTAGCTGTGGCGTATTCTCGTTGTAGAGCAGCGCTTGTGGAACCATGCTTGACAATTACGTGTGCGTACAATACGGTTACGTTTCTCATACGTTACCCGATGAGGGGGGCGAATTATGAGAAAGCAATGGGCCGCTCGGTTCAAGACTCTGGCGGAAAGCGATGTCCCCAAAGATCGCAGGAGTAAACACAAAGACATCGTCACTGCAATTCTCAACGACCTTGACAAACTCAAACCCGGGACGGCATTCAAGGTTCCGCTCGCACAATTGGGTGGTTCTAAGGCAAACGTTCGGTCAGCTCTGAATCGCGCCACGCGAAAGGCGAATCGCAGGATCGCCACGGTCACCGATGACAAATTCCTGTACGTCTGGAATGTGAAATAGAACCTTCCCCCTGGCAACAATCCTTTCGCTTGTTGAAGACGAATTCCTGATCAGGCGAATTCCGGAAATGGCTGTTTGCGGGTTTATGCCCACAGGGCCGTTCAATCCAACTACAGTTCTTCCGCTTCCCGTTTGATGGTGGCACACTTCTATTCACCCATTAATTACCCCACCTGACCGACACGTTTACCCGATGGCCTGAGATACCAAGCCGGGCGCATCCTTGCCCAGATCTGTCCGAGCAAAACTATGTCAAAGCGCGCGACCATCGGTATCGACATTGGCGGGACCAAAATGCTTTTCGTTCTTTTTGATGAGCGCTTCCAGCGGGTCAAGGAGATCAAGGTTAAGACGGAACCCGGCAAAGGCGAAAAAAATTTCGCCAGGAATCTCGAGGAATCGATTGAAGCGCTGCTTAGAAAAGCTAAGAAAAGAGAGTTGGATTTGGCCGGAGTCGGCGTGGGCTGCGCCGGTCACGTCGATCTTGATAAGGGAATGCTCACGGATTCGCCGAACATCTCTTTTTTGCCCGGATATCCGCTTCGGTCAAAAATTGCCAAACTAACCGGTGCTCCCGTCCATATTCTTAACGACTGCCATGCGGGACTCTATGGAGAGCACCAGTTGGGAGCAGCGGCAGGCCTGAAGCAGGTCATCGGTATTTTTATGGGAACAGGCTTGGGCGGAGCCCTCATCCTGGACGGTAACCTCTTCACCGGCGCGAGCGGCTATGCGGGTGATATCGGCCACTATCTTCTCTCTCCCGTCGGACCGCTCGGGGGCTCGGACCGCGATGGAACTCTGGATGAGCTTGCCAGCCGTGCCGCAATCGCGGGAGAAGCCGCCACGCTTGCGGCAAAACAGTGGGCGCCCAATTTGGCGGAAAAGGCGGGTACCGACGTCAGGAATATTTGCAGCAGCGACTTGGCGGAAGCAATCGAGAAAGGTGATAAAAACGTGGAAGAATTGGTCCGTAGCCGCGCCAAGATCGTCGGAATCGCGCTCTCTAATCTCGTGGATTTCTTGAATCCCGAAATGATCGTCCTCGGCGGCGGGATGGTGGAAGCCATGGGAGGCATTATCAAACGCGAGGTCGAAGAAGGCGTTCGCGCTCATATTACCGACGCGGCAAGCAAAGCGCTGACGGTGTCGACTGCCAAGCTGAAGCATCTGGCGGTCGCGGCTGGAGCTGCCAAGATGGCATTCGATATCTATTTGTCGTCTTCGAAACCTCCCGTGGCCGCGAAAGAAATGCTCGGTGTTGCCGTCCGTCGGCGTCGCGTCGTCGCAGTCAAGCCCGCGAAGCGCATCGGCCGGCGAATCGCGCGCAAATGACGATCGGCAGCTTGGCCCGCAGGTCGTCCCTTCCACTCTAACGAGGCGCCCTAGGCCCCCTAGCTGCGCTTTCGAAAATATTCGCGCAGCGCTCCGGGCAGCTCCCGAATACGGGCCATGCTGATATCCGGCCCCCGATAACGCCGCCGCATACGCTTGGTGCTGTGGTGACGGGCTTCCGAAAGCCAAACAGTAGTCAGCCGGCTTTTCCAGACTCTCTTCATCGCGCGCAAGACCTGCATGTTGTCTTCGACCATGACGTAGTGCCGCGCCGGATAGAGCCGCTGCACGTCCCAGAGCATCCTTTGTTTGTGTACGAAGACAAGAACACGGCCGGTCACCGCTTTCCAGATTCCCGACGCCATTATCTTGTGCGGCTGAAAAACGGCATCGCCGTCGCTTAATATGACCACCGGACCCCACCGGCTGCATTGCCGGAGCACCTGGAATGCGCCCGGTTTGACGAGCTTGCGGAACGGATATTCCATCAAAAAGCAGGAAACCCGCAGGATGTCAGGATCAGCGGGATCTTCTAAACGATAGCGCTGAAGAGCACCCAGATAATCCGCGTACCCCAATCGGCGCTGAAGCCGCTTGAGAATGGTGATGTAGCGCCGCTCCCGCCCGCTGCCCAGACACCGGCGCAGGTAGCGTCGCATGTCCTGAACCACCCGTTCGTCGTTAAAGAGGGTGCCGTCAAAATCGAGCAGAATAACCTTTTCATGCCGCTTCATCATTTGAGAATGTGTGTTTAATCAGCCCATCAATTCGATGTTCTTCGTTGTTGTTGCAGCGCGCCCTTCCGTGGGAAAAGGCCAGGACGAAAAACAGCGGCGTATAATCTTCCCGAATGACTAGGCCGCACTGACAATCCCAACCACAACGGGGGTGAACGTGGCAGCCGCTTCTGTTCCCGCGGACAGGCAATTGGCCCGCATTGCAATCGTCGATGAGCACATTCGCTTTGAGAACGCTCATGATCTCCAAGGCGTCCTCGGCACTTTTGGCCATACCGCGCAGTATGACGATCAGCCCTGGAACGAACACTATCGCGGACCCGATGGAGTCCGCCGGTTCTACGAGCAGCTCATGCGGGCATTGCCCGACCTGCAGATTGATGTGCAACGCCGGCACGCGGCGGAGGATTCAATTCTCCTCGAGGTCATCATTCGGGGAACTCATCTCGGCGCGTGGCGCGGCCTTCCCGCCACCGGGCGGCGAGTCGAATTCCCGCTTTGTGCCGTGTACACCTTTGACGCCCGTAGCCGCCTGGCGGGAGAAAAAATCTACTACGACCGAGCGACCGTACTGAGGCAACTCGGCGTTTTCCACGAGCCCCAGACCGCGCTGGGTCGTTTCTCCATTCTTATTACGCATCCCGTAACGATAGTTCGCGCGCTCATGCGGCGGCTCACTGGCTCTTCGTTGAAGAGAAAAAACGTGGAATAGCCGTACTCGCGGCGCTGCCCGTCCGGCATTATCCCCGCAGCGTAAGAATTCCCTTGGCAAGCCAAGCGAGCGGCGTCGCTCGCGCAATCGAAAGGGGAGCGGGCGTGTCCGAGCTCGCTCGATTTCCGGTTCGCCCGATTCTGTCCACAGCATCGGACCCGCAGGTGCCGCAACGTCCATGGGTATCGAGGTCAATTTCAGATACGCAGTCAATGCAGCACCATCGCGATTGCATCATGCTCCTCCAATTTCCTGAGCGATCGGCGCTTTGAATGCCGTCAGCGCGGGCCAGTTGCCCACCCGCGTAATCACGATCTTTTCGTCAACGACCTTAACCGTGCGCCTTACCGGGCGGCAGGCTCTCGTGCTGTTCAGGGCGCCGCGTATCTTCCGCGCTTCTTCGGCTGGATCACCTGTGGGTTCCAGCACGATACTTTCGCCATCCCGTAGCTTCGCCACCTGCTCACCCAGGCCGGCCCATTTCGAATTGCTGATGATCGCCGTTTGCCTTTTCTCCAGTTCCATCGCCTTTCCCCCATTTTCGTAGTTTGTGGCGCGGGTTTTCAGCAGAAGCAATGGCCGGACCATGCCTCACCTCGGCCCATCGGTTTCTTTTTGGCGCGTGCCGTGTTAGTGACAATCCAGCTCGCAGAGAAGAAAGGAACTTACTTGCACCGGGCGCGTGAGGTGTCGATTCGATTAGCAGCACGCGAGGAACAAACTCGATCTGCATTCACCCCGCAGATGTAAAAATGCACTTCGCTGGACGAAAGTACAGCAAGCTGGTCTTGCGGGACCTGATCCCGCTCGCCGGCTCTGCAGTCGTCCCGACGGGTAGATGCAGGCGGAAACCGGCCCGGCCGAAATCCCCGCAATTCGGTCGCTCATGAGGTGCGCCGTTGGAACGATGTCGGCTTTGCTCGACCCCTGCCCGCGCGCTCGTAAGCCTGGCTTGCTGCGGTTCTTCTCCAGACATACAGGGTGGTCTTATCCGAGTAGGTGGCCACCTTCAATCCGCGAGACGCGGCAGCCTTCACGACTGCGGATCGTAAATTGGTCAGCGGAAGATTGACGGCGCGCAGAGGGATTTCGATCGCTTCGCTATCGGGCAGCGTGGCGATCTCTTCAACGATGGGCATCACCGTATCGTGATGTTTGCCGCGGCGTCCCTGGCGCAACTCCGCGAGTCCAATCCTCTTGAACCGCCGTGGCGCGATCTTTTGCTTGTGGCTGGGCACTCTAATTAGTTACCACAGAAAACCTTTAAAGTCACGTCTGCATACGCATACAGTCCCTCTTGATTTTTTAGACATTGGTTATATCATATCGTTTGTATATCTTTAGTATCTCTTCAATGCGGACTGGTAGTTAGTTTAAAATTACGGGACAAAAACATATGCACTATCACATCCGCTGGTCAGAGACCAATCTCGATTGGGAAGCTTTCACCACACGGGCAGAAGCCGAGGCGCTGGCGAGGGAGTTAGCTCGTGCCGGCGAGGAGTTCACGATCGAGGAGTTTGACCGCAACTGCCCCCGATGCGCCAACGGGTTCAGATCGCAGCAGCCGCCATTTCGAAAGAGCCGTTCCGTCAACTCTTACTAAGCCGCGCCGCCCCAACCGGAACAGTTTTCGCGAACTGGCTTTTTCGCTCGGATTCACTGCTATCCACAACCTTTGTCGCGTCTTCCCAGCCGCCTGATCGTGGCGCTCCAGAATCTCCGGCGCGGTACACTGTCATGGGGTTCGGTTTCCTCTGAAGTGACCACTTACACTCGGGAGCAAGAGCCATGAGCCAGGCCGACAAAGCGATCCGATTTGCCGAATTGCACCACGCGCCGGGCGCTTTTGTAATCGCTAACGCTTGGGACGCAGGATCGGCGCGCGTACTGACGGGCGCCGGGTTTGCCGCTCTGGCAACCTCGAGTGGAGCCGCGGCAGCAGTGCTCGGGCGGCGCGACGGGGCCATCACCCGTGACGAATCGCTGTCGAACGCACGCGCCGTGGCGGAAGCCACTGACCTGCCGGTCTCGGCCGATCTGGAGAAAGGTTTCGGCGACAAACCCGAGGACGCGGCGTTGACGATTCGCTTGGCCGCCGAATCAGGAGTTGTCGGCGGCTCAATCGAAGACGCCACCGGCGACCCGCGCAAGCCCCTGTTCGACCTGAATCATGCCCAGCAACGTATTGCCGCGGCGGCGGAAGCTGCGCGCCGGCTGCCGTTCCGTTTCACTCTCACTGCACGAGCCGAAAATTTTATCCGAGGCAATCCTGATCTGGATGACACCATCCGCCGCTTGCTGAGTTTCGAAGCCGCCGGCGCGGATGTGCTGATGGCCCCTGGATTACCCGATTTGCCATCCGTTCGCAAAGTTTGCGCGGCACTTTCGAAACCATTTAATTTCATGGCCGGCATCAAGGGAAAATCTTTTTCCGTTGCCGAACTCGCGGATGCAGGTGTGAAGCGGATCAGCCTCGCGTCATCGCTTTACCGCACGGCCATAACCGCGCTGCTAAACGCCGCGCACGAGATCCGTGAAAAGGGAACTCTCAGCTACATCGATTCGGCTATTCCTACGCCGGAACTCAACAAGCTAATGAAAGGATAGCGGCGAGCTCGGGTTGTCCGCCGATCCGCCTGCATGGCGCCCGGTCTGCAACGCCTTAGCTGCTATAGCCCTGCTGTCTGATCGCGCGGTTGGCTTGGCCGTTATTCCTGATGTGGCTCATCCAAAGAGCGAACGTCTATGGCATTAGACCGAGGTGGCGCGCAAGAGGTCGGCGTCCAAGCTGACAAATGGACCCGCTGGATGGTGGCTGTCGCGGTGATGGCCAGCGCGGTCATGGAATTGGTGGATACCTCAGCGGTGAATGTCAGCCTGCCTTACATCGCGGGCAATCTCTCCGCAACCGTCGATGAAGCCACCTGGGTCCTCACTTCCTATCTGGTGGCGAATGCGATCATCCTGCCGCTCTCCGGATGGCTGGCGAGCCATTTCGGCCGCAGGCGCCTGCTGATGATGAGCGTCACCGGCTTCACCGCGGCGAGCGTCCTTTGCGGCCTGGCGCCGACGCTGCCAATCCTCGTGTTGTGCCGCGTGTTGCAAGGCGCTGCCGGCGGCTCTCTGCAACCCACCACGCGGGCGATCATGCTGGAGACCTTTCCCCGCGAGGAACGCGGACATGCCATGGCATTTTGGGGCGTGGGCATCGTCATCGCTCCCATCATTGCTCCCATGCTCGGAGGATGGCTGACTACGGACTATTCCTGGCGCTGGGTTTTTTTCATCAATGTGCCCATTAGCGCGATCGGCTTGCTTCTCGTTTGGACTTACGTCTTCGATCCGCCCTACATTCGCCGCACCTCCCGTCACATCGACTACTGGGGCATGGGAATGCTCGCCACGGGAATTGCCGCGCTGCAGGTGGTGTTCGACAAAGGCCAGGAAGACGACTGGTTCAGCTCGCATTTCATTGTCGCCATGACCGTAATTGCGGTCATTGGGCTGGTTTCCTTCACGCTTTGGGAATTGCATGCGCGCGACGCCGTTGTGCACTTCCGGCTATTTCGCTATCGCACTTTTGTCACCGGCACGACTCTTTCACTGGTTCTTTTCTTCTCCCTCTATGGCAGCATCCTGCTGCTGCCTCTTTTCATGCAACAACTCCTGAGTTTTCCCGCCGTGACCGCCGGGATCTGGAATTCGCCTCGCGGGATTGCGACGCTTGTCATGATGCCCATTGCCGGCTATTTGATCGGCAAGCGCTGGGACATGCGGGCGCTGTTGAGTTGCGGGCTGATCGCTGCGGGAATTGGCGCCTATATGTTTTCGTTTTTGAATTTGAATGCCGGGCCCTGGGATTTCTTCTGGCCACAGATGGTCATGGGTGCGGGCCTGTCGTTCATGTTCGTTCCGCTGGCGACCATCACGGTGGATCCCATACCGCAAGAGGAGATGGGCTACGCAACCAGCCTGATTGCACTCGCCAGGAATCTGGGCGCCGGAATTGGTATTTCCGTATTCACCGCGTTTGTAGCGCGGCGCGAGCAGTTTCACCAGTTGCGATTGGCCGCATCCATGGCGCCCGAACCTGGCCTGTTTTCGAGAGCACTATCGGGCGTGCAAGCTTATTTGGGGCAGAAGGGAGGAAGCTCGGCGCCCGCCGCGCGTCAGGCGCTCGCGCTTATCTACCGCAGATTATTGCAGGAAGCGTCTGCCCTGAGTTATCTCGATGGTTTTCGGGTCATGGCTATCCTGCTGCTCATTACGATTCCCTTTGTCTGGATTATGCGAAAGCCGCACTTCAAAGCACCAGTCGCGGATGTCGAATAGGCGCCCGCCATCGGCTGGCTACACCTCTGCCCGGCCTCAGCTAAGGGCTTTGGTCTCATCGGCTATACCGTCACGCGTATGGGCGAAGACTATGGACGGGAGTATGTTTGTGAAGGCCAGCCCGGAGGGAATATGCAGCGGCCTGACGGTCTCTTCGTTCACGTATTCCTGTTTGAGTGCGGCGGCTGCGGCTCTCCACTCCCTTCCGCCACAACTGCCGATGCGCGCAACCCCGAGGAGACGGACGCTCAATCGTTTTCCCTTGCCTGCAATGTTTGCGGGTGGTCGGCTGATGCGATAGGCACGTCGGCTAAGCGACATTGGGTAGATACCTGGGAATTTAACGATTCGACATCGAAGAGCATCTGACACGCCTCAGCCTACATGAATGTGTGTATGGTGGATGCGCTCGGCGTCCACTACAGTCATCCGTCCCGCAGGAAACCATATCAGGTCAAAAATCAATACTAGAACTTTGGTCGTTGACGACCACGATTGTTCGCAAAGGATGGTGCAGGCTGATAGGGACCCGTTCGGATTGGCACGTCTGTGGAGAAGCCGCGAACGGAAGAGAGGCGATTGACAAGGCCTCCGCCCTTGAACCTGACCTCGTGCTCATGGATGTCAGCATGCCGGTTATGGGCGGCATCGAGGCCACGCGGGAGATACGGCGACTATTTCCAGCGATCAGAGTTGTCATCATATCCCTTCACGACTCACCCGCGATCGTGACGCAGGCGAAAGAGGCGGGCGCCCAGGCGTTTTTCACCAAGTCTGGTGCCGCTCACGAATTGGAGCGAGTTATCGCCGCCGTGGTAAACGGACAAGCAGATGTTGAGCAATCCTCGCGGCTTAACAGCGCCGGTACAGTCTTTCCCGTATAGAATACCGACGCAGCCATCCCATAAATCTTCGACCGTCGCTTATCTGCGCACATTGCGCGTGATCCCGATTCCAGCGCGTCGTCAGTGCTGGTTGACACCCACTCAAGCGTGTAGCAACATCTCGCCGCGAAAATCGTTGTGCTCGATTCGTCTTCACTCCCGATGAAGCGGCCATCCAATCGAAACGTATCTTGACCTCCTGTAATGAGCGTATCCGGCCAAACTGCGTAGATGCTCACGCCCTGCGGAACTTACGATGAGCTGATCGGTTCCTTCCAATGGCGGATACCCGAGCTCTACAACATGGGCATCGACGCTTGCGACCGCCACGCCGATGGCACAGCACGTCCCGCCCTTCTCTACGTGGATGAAACTCACCGCTGTCGCCGCTACAGCTTCGATCAGCTCAAAGATTTGTCGAATCGTTTCGCGAACGTTCTGGTTGCGCATGGTCTCGCGCGAGGAGACCGCGCCGGAATTCTTCTGCCCCAGATGCCCGCAACGGCGATCGCGCACTTGGCCGTATTCAAAGCCGGAGCTGTTTCCGTGCCGCTGTTCACGCTTTTTGGCCAGGATGCCATCGAATTTCGTATCGCCGACAGCGGCGCCACAGCGCTGGTTACCGACTCGGCCGGCCTCGCCAAGGTTCTGCCGATCTGCGAACGCTTGCCCCACCTCACGAATATCTATGTTGTCGGTGAAAATGCCCGATCCGGTGCATTGCCCCCCGGCGTAACCTCCTTTGAAACCGCGCTTGAGTCAGCTTCTCCTGAATTTGCCGCGGTCGCTACGCGCGCCGACGATCCTGCATTAGTCATCTACACCTCAGGCACGACCGGCAACCCGAAAGGCGCGGTCCACGCTCACCGTGTGCTCCTGGGTCATCTGCCCGGCATGGAACTCAGCCACGACTTTTTCCCGCACCCCGGCGATGTTTGCTGGACTCCCGCCGATTGGGCCTGGATCGGCGGCCTTCTGGACCTCCTCTTGCCCGCCCTTCACCATGCCGTTCCCGTGCTGGCGTGCCGCCTGCGCAAATTCGATCCGGACCAAGCCATGGGTTTGATGGCTGAACACAATGTGCGAAATGCTTTTCTCCCGCCAACGGCTCTCCGGCTCATGCGCCAGGCCGAGGTGCGGAATTCCTCCGTGCGCCTTCGCACCATTGCCAGCGGCGGTGAGTCTCTGGGTGAAGAAATGCTCGCGTGGGGCCAAAAGATCTTTGGCCTCACCATCAACGAATTCTATGGCCAGACGGAATGCAACCTGGTAGTTGGAAACGACGCCCGGCTCTTCCCGGTGCGGCCCGGCTCGATGGGGCGCGCCGTCCCCGGCCATGACGTGCGCGTGGTGAACGACTCCGGCAGGGAGGTTCCCCGGGGAGAGATCGGCAATATTGCGATCGCTCGGCCCGATCCTGTGATGTTCCTGAATTATTGGAATCAGCCCGACGCCACCACCCGGAAATTTGCCGGCGACTTTCTGCTGACTGGGGACCTGGCGAGCCAGGATGATGCGGGATACTTCACCTTCGTCGGCCGCTCCGACGATTTGATCAATAGCGCCGGGTACCGCATCGGCCCTGGCGAAATCGAAGAATGTCTCGCAAAGCATCGCGCCGTTGGAGTCGCCGCCGTGGTGGGCGTTCCCGATGCGATTCGCCGCGAAGTGGTGAAGGCCTGGATCGTTCTGCGCCCCGGCTACGCGCCATCTGACGAATTAGCGCGCGACATTCAGCAATTCGTGCGCCTCCATTTGGCGGCGCATGAGTATCCCCGCCAGATTGCCTTTACCGATGCGCTGCCGCTCACCGCGACTGGTAAAATCATGCGCCGCGAATTGCGCGCCCGCGGCTGAATGACCATGGACACTCCGATTCGCGTATTGATCGCCAAGGTTGGTTTGGATGGCCATGACCGGGGAGCAAAAGTCGTCGCTCGCTGCCTGCGCGATGCCGGTATGGACGTCATCTACACCGGGCTGCACCGCACTCCCGACGAGGTCGTCATTGCGGCCGTGCAGGAAGATGTGGACATCCTCGGCGTGAGCTTGCTTTCCGGCGCTCACATGACCATCATGCCCAAACTGATGCAGGGGCTCCGCGACCGCGGTGCCCACGACATCATCGTTGTTGCCGGCGGAGTCATTCCCGATACTGACGTGTTCGGACTTTTAAATATGGGTGTAGCGAAGGTCCTGTCGCAAGACACTCCCGTCGATGCAATTCCGGGTGAACTGCGTGCTCTGGTTCGCACCCGCCGCCAGAATGCCTGAGGCTAGCCTTGAGGATTGATCTTCAATACTTGCGCATCCACCGTGGCGCGGATTTTACGCAATGGCCCCCGCGTTACGATCGGGAGTACCTTCCTCCCGATGGGCAGGAGCACTGGCTGCCTGAGCTCGAGTGCGCTGCCGTTTGCGATCGCGATGAGGTCATTTTTGCCAAGCTCGCCAAACAGGTGCAATGGGCTTGGGACCGCAGCCCGTTTTACAGACGGCTTTGGCAGCAAGCCGGTGTCTCGCCTGGGACATTAAAAACTCTGGACGATCTCTCGCGATTCCCGGTCGTCCAAAAAGATGAATTGCGGCGAGTGCAGGAGTCAAATCCGCCCTTCGGCGATCTGCTGTGTGTCGAGCCCTCGCAGGTTGCGCGCATCCATGGCACCAGCGGCACTACCGGCCGGCCGGTGGTCTTTGGAATCAGCGCCGAGGATTGGGAGCGCATCGCCAATTCTCATGCGCGAATTATGTGGGCCGCCGGTCTGCGCCCTGCCGACCGGATTATCATCTGTTCGTTTTTCAGCCTGTACGTGGGCTCCTGGGGGGCGCTGATTGGCGGAGAGCGTCTCGGGGCCGCCATGTTCCCGTTTGGCGCGGGTGTTGCCGGTCAGACCGCCAGGGCTGTCCAGTGGACGCAGATCGTCAAACCCACGGCCTTCTATGGCACGCCTTCTTACGCTCTGCGTTTTGCCGAGGCGGCACGCGAACAAAACGTCGATCCTCGTTCCCTCGGCCTCCGAATCCTATTCTTCTCCGGTGAACCCGGAGCCGGAATCCCGGCCACCAAGCGCCTCATCGAAGAGACTTTCGGCGCCACGTGCATCGACATGGGCAGCATGGCCGAGATGATGCCCTGGATGAGCAATGGTGAATGCTCCTATCGAAAGGGAATGCACCTCTGGCAGGATGTCGTTTACACACAGGTCTGTGACCCCGAGACGTATAAGCCAGTCCCGTTCGGCTGTGAAGGCACGCCCGTTTACACCCATTTGGAACGCGTCTCCCAGCCGATGATCCGTCTCGCCTCGAATGACCGCACCCGCTGGATTGACACTTCTTGTTCCTGCGGGCGCACCTACCCCCGGCTGCCCGAAGGCATCTACGGCAGATACGACGACATGCTCGTCGTCCGCGGCGAAAATGTTTATCCGAGCGCCATCGAAGATGTCTTGCGGAGAGTGGAAGGCTTCGGCGGAGAATTTCAAATTGTCGTCTCGCGAATCGATCATATGGATGAGTTGCTGGTCCAGGCGGAACATGCCCCCACTCACAGCGACGCCAAATCCATCGAGCAGCTAAAGACAATTATGACCGAGCAGCTCAGAAGCCGTCTTGGCATTCGGCCGACCATCGAACTGGTTCCACAGGGATTGCTCCCGCGCACCGAATTTAAGTCGCGCAGGATCGTCGACAATCGCGATCTTTACCAGCAGGTCATCGCCGGAAATCGGCAGGGCAAATGACCGCTGCGGACTCAGTCGACGCGCTCGCAGCCGAACTCCTTGCCGGTTCCGAGCGGGCCCTGTCGCGCTCTCTCACATGTATCGAACGCGGCGGGCCTCCTGCCGAGGCCTTGCTCGAGCGGATTTACCCCCACACCGGCCGCGCTCATGTCATCGGCATTACAGGCGGCCCGGGAAGCGGCAAGAGCACTCTGACTCGCGGTCTCGCTCGAGCGGCGCGGGCGCGCGGGCGCACGGTGGGGATCATCGCCATCGATCCTTCATCGCCGTTTTCCGGAGGCGCAATCCTCGGAGACCGCATCCGCATGAGCGACGTTGCCACCGACTCGGGGGTGTTCATCCGCAGTCTCGCGACTCATGGAGCGATGGGCGGTTTGAGCCGCGCGGCCGCGAGTTCGATTCACCTGATGGATGCCGCCGGAAAAGACTTCATTTTTGTCGAGACAGTGGGAGTCGGGCAGGATGAAATCGACGTCATACGCGCCGCTCACACCGTCATTGTCGTGAGCGTTCCTGGCTTGGGCGACGACATCCAGGCGTTAAAAGCGGGCTTATTGGAAATCGCTGATATCCACGTCGTGAACAAATCCGACCGCGAGGGAGCGGAGAGATTGCGAGCGGATTTGCGTAACATGCTTGCCCTGGGTCAAACCGGTGCTGCGTCGCTGCCTCCTATCCTGCCGTGCGTTGCGATCCGCGAAGAGGGAATTGCCGAATTGCTTGATGCCGTCGTCGATCACCTGCGGTCGCTGAAAACTTCCGGTGAATTCGACGAGCGGCGCCGTCGCATTCTCTGGGCCGAAGTGCTCGAAATCGCCCATCATCTTGTAAACGAGGGCACTGCGCAGTTGAAAGATGATTCCAGCCAAGTGCTCGAACGAGTTTTGCGCCGCGAGATGACACCCCATGCTGCGGGGCGGGCTCTGCTCGAAAAACTGGTGAGCTCGCCGATAAGAGAGGTGCAGGATGTTTGATCCGGAAGCGATCAAACGCATCCAGTCTGAACGCGAGGATTGGGAAGCGCACGAACTGCGCGAATTCACCAAACGGCAGCCCGAAACGCGCGCCGAATATCACTCTGCATCGGGACTTCCTCGAAAGCGAATCTATACGCCTGAGGATATTGCGGCTACTCGTCTGGAAGATATCGGTCTGCCGGGCCGCTACCCCTTCACCCGGGGACCCTACCCGACGATGTACAGGGGCCGCAACTGGACGATGCGCCAAATCGCCGGCTTCGGCACGGGAATCGACACAAACCGCAGATTCAAATATCTGCTCGAGCAGGGCCAGACCGGCCTCTCGGTCGACTTCGACATGCCTACCTTGATGGGCTACGACTCCGATGATCCGCGTTCGGAGGGCGAGGTGGGTCGCGAGGGAGTCGCTATCGACACACTCGACGACATGGAATCGCTATTCGAAGGTATCGATCTGGAAAAGATCTCAGTGTCCATGACCATCAATCCCACCGCATGGATTTTGCTCGCGATGTACCTCGCTATCGCCGAATCTCGCGGCAACAACTTGAATAATCTTTCCGGAACGGTGCAGGCCGATATCCTGAAGGAATTCATTGCGCAAAAAGAGTGGATCTATCCCATCCGGCCATCGATGCGGCTCGTGCGTGACATGATCGTTTACTGCTCTCGGCACATGGCCCGCTACAATCCAATCAACATCAGCGGCTACCACATTTCAGAGGCGGGGGCCACCGGCGTGCAGGAACTGGCGTTCACTATGGCCAATGCCATCGCTTATGTCGAAGAAGTCGTCAAGGCGGGGCTGCATGTCGATAGCTTTGCGCACCGCCTCGCGTTTTATTTTGTCTCCCAGGCCGATTTCTTCGAAGAGATCGCGAAGTTCCGCGCCGCTCGGCGCACCTGGGCGCGCATCATGAAAGAAAGATTCGGCGCGCAAAAACCGGAATCGATGCGCCTGCGTTTTCACTGCCAGACCGCCGCGTTCAGCCTGACCAAGGCTCAGCCCCTGAACAACATCGTTCGGACTGCGATTCAGGCATTAACGGCAGTGCTCGGCGGAGCCCAATCGCTGCATACCAACGGCCTCGACGAAGCTTACGCCATTCCCAGCGAGCAGGCCATGAAAGTTGCCCTCCGCACTCAGCAGATCATCGCCGAGGAAACCGGCGTGGCCGATGTTGTCGACCCGCTCGGAGGTTCCTATTACGTTGAAGCACTGACCAATCGCATCGAGAATGAAGTCTCCGATATCTTGAGAAAAGTCGACGCCCTGGGTGGCGCGATCAAAGCCATTGAAGAGGGATATTTCCAACGGGAGATCGCCGATTCGGCCTACCTCGTTGCCCGCCGCAAAGCCTCGGGCGAGCAAGTGGTGATCGGCTTGAATAAATTCATTGAACCGGCGTCGCCCGCCGAAATCGAGATTCACCGCCTCGATCCCGAGGTCGAAGCCCGCCAGATCAAGCGGCTCCAGGCCACGCGAGCGCGCCGCGATCAGCGGAAAGTAGATAATCTCCTGAACCGCTTGGCCCAGGAAGCCGCCGATCCTTCCATAAACCTCATGCCCGCGACCATCGAACTGGTAACGGCGCGCGCCTCAATGGGCGAAATCGTCAAGTGCCTCCGTACCGTCTTTGGTTCTTATGTGGAAGTCCCGGTCTTCTGAACGCACCTGGGACCTGTGAACGTGAACCGCTGTGATCAGACGACGATAGCTTGCGTCCGGGCGTACAATGCCGCGCTAGGATATTTCCTTCCGGGAGGCGCCGATGATGCTACATCGCTTGTGGGTGTCAATGATGCTTCTGTCGGCCGCCGCGCTGACTATCTCTCCTGGCGCATCCGCCCAGAGCAACTCCAAGCCGGCTTGGCCTGATGTGGATTGGCGCAAGCCTCCGATTACCGCCCAGAATCGCAAACCCGCGCCCAAGCGCAGCATCGCCGGGTCGTGGAGTACCGCCGCCGGGCCGGACGCCGGAACCCAGGCCGCCGGCATGCAGCTAAAACCAAACAACGGCAAACCGGAGAATGCGCTGCCCTACACGCCGCATGCGCTGGAGGTGTACAACACCCATAAGCCCACCGAGGGGATCAAGGCCACCACCCCCAGCGAACAGAACGATCCCAGAAATTTCTGCGAGCCCCTCGGCTTTCCGCGCTGGAATCACTACACCCTCAGATTCGTCCAAATCTTTCAGGATGAGGCAAAGGTGGCGATTCTCTATCACTACGACAATCGCTGGCGCAAAATCTGGATCGATGGCCGTCCGCTGCCCAAAGTGGTGGATGGCGGCGTGGAAGTAGACGGCCAGCTCCGGGAACCGCGCTGGATGGGCTATTCCGTCGGCAAGTGGCTGGACGATTTCACCCTCGAAGTCCAAACTGTCGGAACCATGCCGGAAGACCGGGTTTGGCTCGACAATGGTGGCCGCCCCATCAGCGATCAGGCGCGCGTGACCGAGACATTCCGGCGGCTGGATTATGACACGCTGCAATGGTCGGAGACCGTCAATGATCCGATCATGTATAGTCAGCCCTTCGATGCGCTAAAGATGGCTTTCAGGCTGCAGGATCCTGGTGCTGAGGAAAACGAAAACATTTGCTCGCCCCAAAATTATCAGAACTATCTCGATGCTTTTGGCGATGACGCGAGCAAAAAGTGACGCCAAAGAAAAGCAATCTTGATATTATTTGCAAAACTGCCCTGCAATAGAAGACGCACTCGCAAACGCCCTGACAGGGCCCTTAGAGGGGAGGACGCATCATGAGCAAGAAGCTGGTCATCGCGTTGACTTTGGCCCTGGGGCTTTTGGTCTCCGTTCCTCTATTCGCGCATCACGGCAGCGCTTCTTACGAACTCGATAAAACAGTTGTCTTGAAAGGCACCGTCACCCGATGGCTTTACGCCAGCCCTCATATGTTATTGATGGTTGACGTAAAAGGTGACAACGGCGAAGTAAGCCACTGGGTCCTCGAATCCCAATCTCCCACCGTCATGTACCCCAGTGGCTATCGCAAGGATTCTTTCAAGCCCGGTGACGAAGTCACCGTTACCGCCGCCCAGGCTAAGAATGGCAAGCCGGTCGGGCGCATCGTCGAGGCCATCACTGCCAACGGCACGAAGTTAGGACGTGGACCTGCCGGCCAAGCTCAACAGTAACTTTCTTAGCCCCTCTTGAGATTCGGCTCTCTCGGGCGCTTTTATTGAATTTGATAGACGTACACCGCGCTTGGCGCCGTTTTCGTCGCCGGGACGGGAACAAATAGCCGCGACAATTGCGCCGAGAGCAGCCCCGTTTTTCCTCCGGGGCCTGAGGGGACTTGCCCCAGAGACTGATAGTGATCGGGATCCGTCTCCTTGTACACGTCGATCACGCCCGCGCCACCCGAGGTTGCGTAGATCCGCTTGCTCCGTGCGTCAAACATCAGATCGTCGGTTCCGCGGCCGATCGTCAGCGACTGCAGTTCTTTTCCTGTCTGCGTGTCAAACACAACTACCTGTCCGCTGCGGCATCCGACAAAGAGCCGGTGCGCCGGCTCATCGAATGCCATCGTCGAATTACCTTTGCCCATCTTCACCGGCCAGGTCGCGGTTACCTTATTCGTTTTGCGGTCGATCACTTCGACTTCATTCTTGGCTGGATTATCCAGGAACAGCCTGTTTCCTGATTTCTCCAGGGCCATCGCTTCGAGCGTATCGCCGTCGATCTTGATGTCCGCAAGCTTCCTGCCGGCGGTCGTATCCACGACGCTCAGCATGGTGAACTCTTCATGGGCATTATCCCCGCCATTCACGACATAGAGGTAATGTGTAGCCGGATCGTAGCCGATCGAGTCCGTATCCACTTTCAGAGGAACCGCCTTGAGCATCTGATAGGTTTTGGCGTCATAAATGTTTACTGCGCCTTTTTCTTCGTCCGTGATGTAAATGTGATTGAGTTCGTCGCGGACGAGCACGGCATGCGGATGCGGCACGCTGATCGTGTGTACCACCTTGCCGCTGCCGAGATCGAAGACCAGAACCTGTCCGCCCTCTTCGGCCACTACAAAGAGCCGATTGCTGGGAATATCGATTCCAAGATGATCAAAGCGGCCCTTCACCGACGCGGGTATCTCGTATTTCGTGGCCAGCTTCAAGGGCGCGGAATTTTGAGCAAAAGCCGCGGGAGCACTGAGGAGCGCAACTGCCGATAGCAGTAGCTTTAGTCTGTTCATTTACCTTCTCCGCGTTCGTGTTATTTGAGTCGCGGCCGGTGGACCCGAAGACGGCTCACCATTCGCGATTTCGCCCCGGTAGGCTCGATTGCAGTTTGGCCCCAATCAGAATCTACGGGAACCTTTTCTTCCACGTGCAAGAAAAAGGCTCCCCCAAGCGTTGCCCTAGAACTCAAGCCTCAATGCAAACTGGATTTCCCGCTGGTTGTTATCCAGCATGCGGGTTACTTCTCCCGCGCTCTTGTGCGGTTTCTCTGAGAATGGAGTATCGCCTGCACTACCATCGAATACGCTGGTATGCAGACCGGTCCCGCTGAAATTCGGATGGTTGAGCACATTGAAGAACTCCGCCCGGAACTCCAGATTTCCGCCCTCTCCTAGGAACCCCAGCTTTGTGTTCTTCACCAACGAAAAATCCCAGTTCCTTTCCGGCGGGCCAGTGAGAATATTGCGACCGCCCGTGCCTAACTGCCCGATCGTGGGCGAACAATTGGTTAACCCGGGACCGGTGCAGTTCGGTGAAATCGAGAACATAGCGGGGTTGAACCATTGATTGGGATTCCCGGTGATCACCGTATTAGGGTCATACACAATTGGTTGATATGCACACGGATTGCTGCCCGCAGGCGGCTGACCCGGCTGCGATGTGCAAGGATACGCCGCCAGCAATGCCGGGGTATTGATATTCACCCATTCGCCTTGTTGCGCCTGCGCCACGCCGGAATTCGAGCGATTAGCGTCCACAATCGGCGTGAATGGCTGCCCGCTCTGGATGCTCACGATGCTGCTCATGAACCAGCCTCCCAGCGCCTTGCTCTTGAAGCCGCTTCCCTGCGGACTAGGCAAGTGATAGAGCACATTAAATTCCCAGTTGTTGGGGATGTTAAAGCAGGCCGGACCTCTGTCTACGCGCGGATCCAGCGGATAAACGCCCAGCAGGCCGCCCGAAACGACGCAGTCTTGTATGTTGGCCTGACCCTGAGTTTCGTCCGTTACCCTGCTACGCGTGTAGGCTGCTGAGAATTCCAGTCCATGGCTCGTCCGCTTTTCCACCTGTACTTCCAAAGCGTTGTAACGAGAATCCGCGGCTGTGGCGATATTGATGTCACTGCCGTAATTCGGGTTGATGTTGGCGTACGCGGGAGAGCTGTTATCCCAGAAGGGCACATGGCCGTCCACGCATAGGCTGGCAGGATCACCGCAGGGGCCAAACGATGTCGGTGGAACTGGATTCCCATCGCGAACCATGGGCAAGTGCACTCCATGGTTGCCCACGTAAGCCACTCCGATCGCCATGTTCCAGGGCAATTGCTGCTGGACGCTGGCGTTGTACTGGATCATGTACGGGCTCTTATAGTTGTAATCCAGGAAGGTAGGGGTAACGATACCGGGATTCGCCGTACATACTGCGGTACTGTGGGCGAAGGTCCCCGAACACGTCGGCTGATAGAAGTTCAGCACTGTAGGGGGAATCGGAATTGGAAACCCACCCTGTGACCCGTCAGGTAAGGTCGTGGCAGTTCCGAGCCGGGTTTCCCAATCATTTGTGGTGCACGGCAGGAAACCGGGATCAGTTGGTGTGAGAGTAGCGTTGTTCGTATTGAAAAAGCCCGAGGTGCAACCCGGCGGAAGAACATCGATCAACGCCCCATACGGTATGGCTCCGTTCGTGGTGCCTCCCAGAGATGAGCCAATGTTGCCTATGTCGTAGTAGATTCCGGCGCCGCCGCGGATCGCCGTTTTTCCGTTTCCAAAGAGGTCATAGGCCATTCCGACCCGCGGGCTGAGATCTCTGAGCGAATTGTTCTTGATAACGGGACCAGGGGTAAACAAATCGCTGTAATCGTTGATCAGCCGGGATTCTTTGCCTTGTAACTCGTGCGGCGTATTCATGAATTCATACCGCAAGCCAAGGTTTACAGTTAGCCGCGAAGTGGCTCGCCAGTCGTCCTGCGCATAGAATCCATAAGTGTTGTAGATGAAATAGCGGTTTTCATTGGCCCAGGTAGGCGCGAACTCCACGACGGCAGGTATGTCCTGCATGAAATCGGACAGTTGGTTGTATTGCAGCTGCCCATTGTAGGAGTTGGTAGCCTGGCTTCCTTGGTTGAACCGATTGAGCAGTATTCCAAATTTGAAGGCATGTTTACCGCGGGACCAGTTTACGTCGTCACTGAGTGTATAGATATTTTGCAGGCTAAACGTCGTAGGGGCCGCGTTGACTGATCCGAACTCCGTATAGGCGCCCCCGCCGGACCCGCCCATGTCCACTACGCCGGTGGAAAACCCCGGCACGATCTGCGGACCGGTGCCGCCCGGCAGGCCGATATTGTCTTGCGTGGTGTTGCTGTTCGTGCGGCTGAAAGAAAACCTTGCCGTATTGAGTATGGTTGGCGAGAAGGTGTGGTTCTCAGCAAGTGTGATCCATTGATTTCGCGCAGTCGGCAACTCGCGGAAATAGGAATAGTCCCCCAATGTATTATTTTGAAGCGCATTGTCGATGGTGTAGCGGGCGAAGAACGTGTCGTTCGTGGAGAAGTTCTGATCCACACGCATCTGCCCGTAATTTTCGCTGAGGGTGTTATGGTCGCTGCCGATCTGATTGTTGTCGAAGCCGGGACTGGGTAGAGGTGCGAGCGCCAGCAAAGGAGCCGTGTATTGACTAAGAGTGACCGAAGTGATTGGATTGCCGGAAGCGTCCGAATCGAAATTAAGATCAGGACATTGGTCGGCCGTGATCACCGTTCCAGCGCCATAATTGTTCGCCGCAGTGGCGTTTGCCGGGTGGCATCCCGCCGCAGGCACGACGTTGTTGATGGGGACGCCGCGATTCTGCCGAACCCCCTCGTAAACACCGTAAAAGAAAGTTTTATCTTTCTTGATGGGTCCGCCGAATGCCGCTCCAAATTGGTTCCTTTGTAGCGGAGGCTTGGGGGCGCCCGCTCCGCGGTTGAAGAAGTCGTTGGCGTCAAGCGCCGAATTCCGCAGGTATTCAAAAACGTCGCCGTGGAACTGGTTTGTTCCACCCTTGCTTACCGCCACCATCTGGCTGCCCATCGCCATTCCATACTCAGCTTGGAAGGTTCCTGTAACGATTCGATATTCCTTGATTCCGTCAACACCCAGCGCGTCACCGGAACTGCCCGCCACCGGGCTGCGGCCCGTGCTGTTCTGCAGGATGGCCCCATCCAGCGTGAAATTGTTAGATCGAACCGGCGCTCCATTCACGCTGAAGCTCGTGCCCGATGAGTTGCGTTGGTTCTTGTCCTGGTTCACTCCTGGCCGATACAGGGCCAAATCGACGTAATTGCGGCCGTTCAGCGGCAGGTCCGCCATCTTGGTTTCGTTTACCGTTCCTCCCAGCGTCGAATCCTGCGTATTCACCAAAGGTATGTCGCTGGTGATCGTCACCTGCTGTGTCGTAGCACCGACTTGCAGCGCAAAATTAATCACGCCCTGTTGCGTGACCTCCAGAGTCAAGCCCGCACGGTTCTCGGTCCTGAATCCAGCAGCGGACGCTGTCACTTCATAATGGCCGACTGGCAGTTCCGGGAAGCGGTAACTGCCATCCGCCTCTGTCGTGGCGGTCTTCGTGAGGTTCGTATCTGTATTCTTGACAGTCACCGTAGCGCCCGGTATCGACGCGCCGGACGAGTCTTTAACCGTTCCCAGAATTGTGCCCGTAGGCAATTGAGCTAACGCGGGAATTGCAGCCAGAACGAGGACTGCGAGACACACTAGATTTTTCCTGAACGACGCACCGTGCGCACCCATGGTTCCTCCCGGAGCGGCGTGATAGGTCACCGCCACTCGCATCGAGGCCCCGGTGGACTTCACGCGCCGTTCAGAGCGCGCACTTTACTGAGAAACGGCAACCATTCCCCTGTGCTGCCGTCCTACTGTGGAGTTTCCGAATTGGCAGATAGATATTAGATAATAGATAAAGGAATAGAACCGCACCCAAAAGCCGCCTCTAACAAATCACGCTGAGCGCATGCACCACAAAGCTCCCCACTTTCATGTGCCGTGGCGCCCCACTTGTCTTTGCAACCGAAAAAACAACGACGTGATGCGCGATCGTTTAGCCTAGATAACCTTAAGGAAGGCTTAAATCGATATGAATATTTTCTCTTCGCCCTGCCACCCGCAAGCACCGGCGCAGCGGCATAAAAACGCACTTCAACCCGAAATCCGCGCCACGACGAAACGAAGCTACCGGTGCTTGTCCGTCCAGGCTTCCAAATCAATGCGCCGGCCATTTCTCCGGCGCGCCCAAGCCGCCTTCTTTCCAGATCGCCTGTGCTTCCGGTGAGGCCAGGTATTGCAGCAACGCTTTGGCGCCCACATTGTCTTTCGCGCGCGTGGAGAGGAACCCGACGATAGGCGTGGGTGCAACGACGTCTCGCGGCAGAACCCCCACGATCTGGTATTTGTCCTGATCGGCAATCAGGTCATTGAGATCGTGCAGGGCGATGTCGATTGTCCCCTGTTCGAGTCGCGTAATCGTCTTGACCACCGCGTCGGTAACGCTGGGATCGATGCCTCGGGCCGCGGGGCCCAGTTCGACCTTGCACTTCGTGGCAACCTGATCGGCGATGCCTAAGTGCGTAAGTATCTCCAAAGGCCCCTGCCCGGCGACGGTGAAGTCGGGGTCCTCGAATCCGATGGACTTCGCTGCGAGAAGAGCCTTCTTCACTGCGGCGGGTGTGGAGATATCCGGTTTCGGCGCACCTTTCGGCACCGCGAGCACCCAAACTACGCTCGTCACCGGTGTCCCGCTGCTCGCGTCGATGGTCTGCGAGGCGACTGCACCCGGAAATGGCGCTACGATCAGATTCACGTCCAGAGGCTGCCCCTTCGCAACCAGTTGCCGCGTCTCCACGCCGTTCACGTAGGTCACTTTGACCTTATAGCCGCTCTTGGCTTCGAAGTTCGCGATGTTCTTATCGGTCGGTCTCCGCCCCGGCCCCATCGCCATCAGGGTGATTTCATTCTGAGCATACGCGCCGACGCCGCCGGCGAACGTAAGCGCGAGCACGAAAATCGCTGAATACAGCTGTCTCATGCGTTTCAAGGATCCCTCCTCCCGATCTTTGGTGTTGTGGTGTGCCGCGGATTCTATCACGTCCCAACGGCGGGAAAACTTTAGTAGGGAATCGGAATCGGCGACGGAATCGGCGAGGATAATTTGTCGTGACCGAGAATAACCTTAACGGAGCGCGTGGCTTTCTACCGCAGCGAGAGTCTCCCGAATCTTTCGGAGCAGCATGTCGCGCTTGAATGGCTTCGCAAGCAACACGGATTCGAGACCAGCCATTTGCGAGTGCTTGAAACCGGCGTAGCCCGACATGTAGAGGACCTTCATTTCCGGCCTGATTACCATCAGTTTTTGCGCCAAAACTCGCCCATTGATCCCTGGCATGACCACATCGGTTAAGAGCAGATGAATGGGGCCGGCATGGCCGCGTGCGATCTGGATCGCCTGCTCGGGCGATTCGGCCTCTAACAATTTATATCCGCTGCCGAGCAGTATATCGCGCGTCAATTCTCTCAGCGCCTGCTCATCTTCAACGAGAAGGATTGTTTCTGTGCCGCCTGCGACAGGACTGGGCATAACGCTTGCCCTCTCATTCGTGACGGTCTCTGTTACGACCGGGAAATAAATGTCAAAAGTTGAGCCCCGCCCCGGCTGGCTGGTGACCCAGATGTGACCTCCACTCTGGCGGATGACGCCATATGCCGTCGAAAGGCCTAATCCAGTCCCTTTGCCCACTTCCTTTGTGGTGAAGAAAGGTTCAAAAATGCGCGCCTGAGTCTCAGGATCCATACCGTGACCTGTATCGCGAACACTCAGTCGCACGTAAGCCCCGGGGAGCTGAGGTCTGTGGTCCCGGACAAAGGCCTCGTCGACGATTACATTGGCCGTTTCTATCGTCAGCAGTCCTCCCTCTGGCATCGCGTCACGCGCATTCACAACCAGATTCATAATCACTTGCTCGATTTGACCGCGATCCGCTTTCACGCGATCCAATTTCAGATTGAGCGACGTTTTGAATTCGACATCCTCTCCAATCACCCGCTTCAGCATCTTTCCCAAATCGACAACCACGGCATTCAGGTCCAAAACGGTGGGTTCCAAAACTTGTTGCCGGCTGAACGCCAGCAGTTGGCGCGTGAGCCCTGCGGCTCGCTCTCCCGCCTTTTTGATCTGTTCGCAGTTTCGCCCGGCGGCCCCCTCGGAAGGCAATTGCTCGGCCAGCAGTTCGCAATGCCCGTTGATGACGCTCAGCAGGTTATTAAAGTCGTGAGCGATCCCGCCGGCAAGCTGGCCGATCGCTTCCATTTTTTGCGCTTGTTGAAGTTTCTTTTCGAGAAGCTTGCGGTCGCTCACATCTCGCGTGATTGCTGCCGCCCCGATGGTTTGTTCGTGAGCATCCTTTACCGGAGAGATGGTCATCGATACGTGGATGTGTTGCCCGTTCTTTCCGATATGCACGCTCTCGAAACGCGCGATCTTCTCCCCGCGTCGCAGCCTTTGCACAACCGACTGCAGGTCATCGGCGTGATCGGCGGGCAACAAAAGTCTGCGGGGCCGGCCCAGCACCTCGCTCGCGGAGTAGCCATAGATATTTTCCGCGGCGGCATTCCAGCTGACGATTAGGCCATCCAGCGTGAATATTACAATGGCGTCGCTCGAATACTCGATGATCGATGCCAGTTGTGAAAGCCGTTCCGCGATGCGCTTGCGTTCGGCCACCGCGCTTTTTGCCTCTTGATGAGCGCGTACCAGCTGGCGAGTGGCGCCGACCAGTTCGTTTGCCGGCTCAACCGGCCCGGCGCCTGCCTGGCTGCGCAAAAAATGCACAAAGGCTTTCCAGGAGCTGTTGTCGAGAAGCAAGGGAAGAATGATGTTTGAGGTCGCGGTCGTGGCGTCAAAAGACCTGCGATTCTCAAACAGCGATTGCAGCGACTCGGTGTAACTATGGGGCCGAAGCCAGGATGAACTCGCCGCATCCAGCAATTCGCGTTCCTTCTGTGACTCAGCCTGTTTGCGGATTTTCTGAAGCAGATTCGAAATCGCGGCGCCATTTTCGGATAATTCGCGCAAAAGCGGATTCATCTCTTGAGGAGAGCCCAGCAAAATCTGCATTGTGAGCTCGATGTTGCGATTCGAAAATTCGAGAATCCGCTCGGCTAGTTCGAGCTTGGCTTCCAGAATTCCGGCGTCCTGGAGTTGGTTCGATTGCACGGTACGTCTATCCGTCAAGCAAGCGGCCTCGGGATCAAGCGAGACGTTTCGCGGGCACCAGACTGTCGATTTTTTCAGTCAGCCGCGCAAAATCGACAGGCTTGGTTTCGTACTCGGCGCAGCCTAATTCAAAGGCCTTGGCGCGATCGCTGATCAAGGCGTGCGCCGTTAGGATAATGACCGGTATACGCTGGGTGGCCTCGTTTGCCTTTAACAGCTCAGTGACCTTCCACCCATCCATACCCGGCAGGCTGATGTCCATTAGGATTACGTCGGGTTTCTCCGATTCGGCCAGCGAGTAGCCCTCTTCGCCGTCATGCGCGATCACCACGGCGTAGCCTCTGCGTTCCAGGCGTCGCCGCAGAAAATCGCGGTTATTTTCATTATCCTCAACCAGCAGGACCGTGGACATAATCGCCCCTGCCCCCTTTGTACGGTTTCGCGCGGCCGTTCGAAATAGAACGTTGGTACCCATTCGGAGTACCACGGGCCCAAAGTGCCAACATGAACTGCCGGCGCTTGTCGGCCTTCGCGCATGAAATGTTGGTTACACCTCGCTTTTCAGGCTCAAATCTCCGATCGTAATGATGATAAAATCTGACCTTCATGCGCAGAACGCTCGCCGCATTCATCGTGATTTTGCTGGTGGCCATGACCTCGTGGGCATCCGCTTGCGATCTCGCATGTTCGCTTGCCCCTTCTCATTCAACCTGCGAGGTGAGTGGGGCCGCGGCCTCCGCGGAGCACGTTCGTTCGTCCTCAGAGGCAGCCATGGATGCGGGCATGCTCATGTCGGGCGAGATGCCGCTGACCGCGCCCAGCGTTGCGCTTCATTTGCGCGCGAACTCCTGCACCCATAGTCCGTGTGACCAAATCCTGATATCGGCGCTCACAAAATCGGCGGCGCAGCATCCGGTAACTGCTTTGGCCCTGGTTGCGCTTGAGCTGCCCGTGGCATCTGCCGGCATCGTGCGGGCGGGCTGGCCGGTGCCAAAATCAGAGCCGCCTGACCTTCAGCCCTTCGATCCTCTGTCGGTAAGCCTTAGAATCTAGGCACACCCTCAACTCCACTCAGCGTTGTGGCGCACGCGTCGTGTGCCGTCAGGCGTCGTTCCGTTCGAATCGAGCGATTGCAATCCGGCTTTTCACGTCGAGGGTGCTATGAGGGGCTTCGTCATCTTATCGTTTGTCTTGTTTTCGTCAGTTGCAGCGGCGCAACAAGCCAGCACTGAAATGCAGAGTATGGCGGGCGTGGAGCTCGGTCAGGGCGCCGACACCGATCACAACCACATGCCCGGCATGCATCTGCCGGGCGGCGCCGCGAATATGCTCCCCGACTCCTTCACGCAGCAAATTCTGGATCACGCCTCCTCCGGCACGAGCGCGGAACCGAATTCGACCCCCATTCCCATGCTCATGACCAGGCGCGGATCGTGGATGTTCATGTTTCACGCCAATGTGTTCATCCTGGATGAGCAACAATCGGGCCCGCGAGGCGCCGACAGGTTTTTTTCTACAAACTGGTTTATGCCCATGGCCCAACGCAATCTGGGTCGAGGCGTCTTCACGGCACGAGTGATGCTGAGTGCCGAACCCGCCACGGCGACCGGTCGGCGCTATCCGCTGCTCTTTCAGCAAGGCGAAACCGCTTTTGGCCTGCCCATTGCTGACGGCCAGCATCCGCACAATTTCTTCATGGAGATCGCGGCAATGTACGATCTGAAGCTTGGGCCGCGGACTCTGCTCTCGCTGTATGCCGCGCCTGCTGGTGATCCTGCCATCGGACCGACAGCGTTTCCGCATCGCGTCTCCGCTCTCGAGGATCCTGTCGCGACATTGGGCCATCATCAGGAGGATTCCACACACCTCGCTGCCGACGTGGTTACCCTCGGCCTGAGCCATCGCATCGTTCGCATTGAAGCCTCTGGATTTCACGGCCGCGAGCCCGGCGAAAACCGCTGGACCATCGATCAGGCAAAGTTGGACTCGTGGTCCACGCGGCTGACGCTTCAGCCCGGCCAAAACTGGAGCGGCCAATACTCCTATGCGCGCATCACCAGCCCGGAAGCGCTGTTCCCGGCGGAAAATCAGGAACGCATGACCGCTTCGGTCATGTATAACCGCCCGCTTCACGATGGAAATTGGGCCAGCACCATTCTCTGGGGCCGAACGCGATCGTTACAGGATGGCTCCATTTTTGACAGCTACCTGCTCGAATCGACGGTCCAATTCCGCAAACGAAATTATGTGTGGACTCGAATCGAAGACGCCGAACGCTCGAACGAATTGATCCTCGGCGAAAATCCTTTGCCTGTGGGTTTTGAGGAGCTCCCGGTTGGCCGCGTCCAGGCTTACACCCTGGGCTATGACCGGGATATTCCTTTGGTTCCCCATCTCGCTTCGGCCCTTGGAATCCAGGTGACCACATACGCAGTGCCGAATGTTTTTGAACCGATTTACGGAGCGCACCCTGTGGGCGTCGCCATGTTTGTGCGATTGCGGCCGGTCGCCGCGCGCGAGAAATAGCCATGGCGCGAAGATACACAACGCAAGATGAGTCGCCTTAGCTTGCCCCGGCTTTGTGCTGCTTGACGGATAACGGAAGAACCGCTCGTATACGAGTGCCGCTCGCATCGGAGCTGATGTCCAGCGTACCGGAAAGATCCTTCACTCGTTCGCGCATCCCCGTGATGCCGATGCCGGGCGTGAATCCCCCCGCGCTGCCGATGCCCTCGTCCTGCACCTCCAACCAAACCTGCTGTGAATCCGCGCCGACTCTGATCGCCGCCGTTTTGCTCCCTGAGTGCCGGTGTACATTGGTCAGGCATTCCTGGAGAATGCGGAACAGCACAAGCTCCACCGCATTCCCCAGGCGCTCCAGTTGCTTCGGGATTTCCGCTTTTACCTGGATCCCGCTCCGAGCGGAGAAGCCATCGATGTACCATTGGGCGGCAGATGCAAATCCCAGCTCTTCAAGCAAAGGTGGATGCAGGAGGTGAGAGATCGTTCGAATTTCCGATGTGCATGACTTCGCCAGTTCGCTTGCCTCGGCAAGTTTCTTGGCGGCTGAATCCTGCTCCTGTTTCACGATATCCAACGCGATACTCACTGCCCCCAGGTATTGACCCGCGCTGTCATGCAATTCGCGCGCAATCCTGCGCCGCTCATCATCCTGCGAGTGGATCAAGCTCGCCGACAGTTGGCGCAACTGCTGATTGCTTTGCTCCAGTTCAGCGGTGCGCGCTCTCACTTGGTTCTCCAGTTCCTTAAAAGCCTGCTCGCGGGCGATTCTGCGGGCCTCCTCGGCCTTCTGCAGTTCTTGCTCGGCTTTCTTACGTTCCGTTATGTCTCGGTTGATTTCCAGCCAGATCAGAGGTTCGTGCTCGCTTTCCTGGCGCAAGGTCCAACGGCTCGCCACATAGACCTGAGTGCCGTCGCGCCGGGTATGGATTAGCTCGCCTTCCCAATTTTTTTGCCGCATCAGCGCCGTTTTTCTCTGATCCGCCTGCTGGGAATTCTCCTTAAGTAATTCAATTGGGTTTTTCCCCACGGCTTCGGCCACGCTCCAGCCATACAGTTTTTCGGCTCCTCGATTCCAATACCGGATCGTATTCTCGGCCGGATCCATCTCAATGATCGCGTCATTGGCGGCGTCGAGGACACTCGCCTGGTGCAATCTGGCCGCTTGTCCCCGGCGATTTGCCTCTCCGAGCTGCACGATGGCCGCGCACACTAGCAGAAATCCCAGAAAAACAAATATCTCGCTTTCGCTCGGCGGAAAGGCAAAACTTCGGGGAGTCAGATCCAGGAACCAAATACCCGCCGCTCCTGTAAGCGCGGCGACGATGGAGGGAGCGAATCCGAAAAACCAGGCGGAGCAAACAACCGCTAAAGAAACCGCGAGATAAGCGCCTGTTGTTCTGACCGGCGAACCTGATAAAAGCTGCCCGGCAAGAAGCGCTGTTGCAGTCACCAGCAACGCGCCAGCATAATGCCCGATACCGCTCCTAAGCATTCTCATGTATGCCGGGCGGGGCCGGACACGGAGGATGCCGTATGTTAGCACAAGTGTTTGAACTAGCGCCTACCCGGTTCACCCGAGACCCCCTCACTTGCTCTCCCTGTTCGGGACAGCGCAAACAGGCGCCTAAGTTCTTAAATGAAGGCCTTTCCTGTATAGAAGCAAAACTCGATCCGGAGTACGTTTGATCCAACTGTGCGCGCGCGAATCCTGGTCGTTGACGATATTCAGATCATCCGAGGAAGCGTTCGCTCCCTGCTGGCGAGGGAGTCTCTGGAGATTTGTGGCGAAGCCGGAGACGGTGAAGAAGCCATCGAAAAAGTTCGTGAACTGCACCCGGATATCGTAATTCTCGACATCTTCATGCCCGTCATGAACGGGATCGAAGCCGCTCGCAGGATCCACCGCATTGCACCATTAACAAAAATTCTCTTCTTTACCGTCGAAGATCTTCCACAATCGGGCGCGATCGCCCGATCGCTTGGAGCCGAAGGCTTCGTTCCAAAAGGCGGCGCCGGAAGAGAACTGATTTCCGCTATCAAAGGTCTCTTGGACCCGCCCCTGTTGCCCGTAAATTAAGCCCCGCCGCACCCCACAGGAGCAAAACTTAAAGCCCTATGACTCGGAGCTATGACTCGCAGAGAATTTCCGCCATTGTGGACCGCACATGATCTGCGGAGCGCTCGATGATCTCGGGCAGCGCAATCTCCGGCCGGAATCCGGTAAGCGCGTATAGCTTCTCGACCGATGGAACGCGCCGGTGCATGTCTTCGTAGCCGTGGCCGTAGGCGCGATCGTAGGGCGTGTATAAAATCCGCGAGCGGCTGCCTAATCGCTCCCGAACGAGAAACGCCAGATCTTCAATCGTGATCTCCTGCGTGCTCCCGATGTTGACGACCTCGCCGTAAGGCTGTGCGTCCATCAATCTCACCAGGGCCTCGGCTGTGTCGCGCACGTCACAGAAACAACGTGACTGTTTCCCGTCGCCATGAATGGTGATGGGAGCATCCTCCAGCGCCTGCTTGATAAATGTGGGCAGCACCATGCCGTAGCGCGAACTCTGCCGAGGGCCTACCGTGTTGAAAAATCGCACGACAATCGCCGGCAGCAGCTTCTGCTCGAAATAAGAAAAAGCCAGGCATTCGTCCAGCATTTTCGACGCGGCATAGCTCCAGCGGCTCTTTTTCGTGGCCCCCAGAACGACGTCGTCGTCTTCGCAGAAGGGAATTTTGTTGCTCTTCCCATACACTTCCGACGTGGAAGCGATGAGCACCGGCGTGCGCCTCCGCGCGGCGGCTTCGAGCACTACCTGCGTGCCGCTCACGTTGGTTTCAATGGATTCGACCGGCTTTTCCAGAATCAGTTTGACGCCCAGCGCCGCCGCCAGGTGCACCACAAAATCGGCCTCGCTGACCAGCTTTTCCACTGTTTCCCGGTCCTGAACGCTCCCCAAATTGAAATCCAGCCGTCCTTCCTCTACGAGCGGCGCGATATTCTCGAGATTGCCGGTGGAGAGATCATCGAGCACGCTGATCGTGTCTCCCCGCTCGGCCAGCCGTTCGGCGAGATGCGAACCGATGAACCCCGCTCCGCCCGTGATCAAAATCCGCATCTTCGATTAAGCTCCCTTCCGATATGCCGCGTGTTCGAAGCCGAGCCGGGGTATGGGCCGCCAGCTCCGGTCGCCCCGGAAATAGTTGATCTGCCCGCGTAATCTCCACAAAACATGCATGAACCGGAACGGAAAAATCTCCAGCGCGGAGAGCAGGATCAGCTTCACGCGGTCCGGTGGCGAGTAACGCGGATACCGCCGTTCGCTCTGGCGGATCGAAATGACCGACAGAAATATGGTCAGCCCATAGCCGCCCCCGAGGATGACCGGCGCGAGCTTCCAGTTCAGGCAACCGCACCCGGCGGCCAGCGCAATCGTCGCCCAGGCAACCGATTCCACCAGTGGTATCAGCAACTCGTATATCCACAACCATGGCAGCAGCACCCACCCGATCCGTCCGTATTTCGGCCGAAACAGCATCCCCCGGAAGCGCCACAGCACATCGCACAGGCTGTTATGCCAGCGCGCGCGCTGGCTGGCCACGTAGCGGTAGCTCGGCGGGACTTCGGTCCAAACCTTGGCATCGGGAGCAAAGCAGATGCGGCTGGGCAGCCGTTTGTCAAGGATGTAGCGGTGCACCTTGAAGGTCATGTCCATGTCTTCGGCGAGCACGTTCGCATACCCGCCGACCGCCCTCAGCACATCCGTCCGAAAAAGCCCCAGCGCGCCGGAGATGTTCGGCGTCATCTTGAAAAGCGAGAATCCGAGGCGCGACATGAAAAACGCGCGCGAGTACTCGACCACCTGCGCAATCTCGAAATAACGGCGAGGCGAACGGATCGAAAGCCGCCCCTGGCTGACATTACAGCCGTTCACCGCATGCAGATTTCCGCCAACGGCAATTACCGAGGAATCGGCGAGCACCACCGAAACCATGCGCCTCACCGCCTGCTTCTCCGGAACGCTGTCTGTATCCGTAACCACCGTGTATTCGCCCGAGGCGATTTCCAGCGCCGCGTTGGTGGCGTCGCCCTTGAAGCCCGCGCTCAGCTTGCGCACCACGATCAGGCGTCGATCGTCTGTACTTCGCCACACGCTGAGGACCGGCCGGTGCGGCAGCGTGGATTTTACCGGCCGCTCGTCGAGCTCCAGTCGATATGCTTCGCGAAGCAGTTCGAAGGTCGCATCGGTGCTTTCGTCGTCTACGAATACGACCTCCAGGTTCGGATAATCCAATGCCAGAAAGGATTCGGCCGCCCCCAGGATGCAGGCTTCTTCATTCTTTGCCGGCGCGATCAGAGTCACTCGCGGCAGCGGTAAATGCCCGAGCGCCAGATTGCGCACGCAGGCCTCTTCGCCGTACCGCCTGCTGTATACCCACGCAAAGACCACCAGCGCGATGTAGCTGATGGTGCTGCCCGCGTAATACCAAAAGAATATCCAGTTCGCGCGAGCGATCATCGGTCCGGCGGTGCTAGAAGCGAATGGCGTAAGAGGCTCCGTAAGAGTGGCTGGCGAGGTGATTCGCCCCGTACAGCACGCGGAAATAGTAGGCGCCGGCACTCGCGTTTTTCGTCAGCCAGAAGTGCATTCCGCCGCCGAATTCGCGCGACGAAATGTTGTTGATCTGCAAGGCGTCGGAAAGTTCCGAATCAAAAGCGACCGCTGGCGAGACGTTGAGCCGGCGAGTGACCGTGATGTTCAGCTTGGCGCCGCCCGAAGCCGTCCAGGTGCTGGCGCCCCCCACCCTGCTATGCATCGCTCCGGCGCGAACTGCCAGAGCCCAGTCTCGCGGCAGGTAAACGATCACCGTGGGATCAAAAAGCAAGATATGAACCGAAGGCGAAAGGCCGTAGGCTCGTTCTGTCACCTTAAGATCGCTCTCCACTGCGGTGATCAAATTGTGGTGAACGGGGTCGTTTTCCGCCTGGTAAATCGTGCGGCCTGCTTCAAGCGAACCCGACCAGGCGATGGTCGTCGATGTATTGGAATTGCGCCCGCCACCCGCGGTGAAATAGCTCTTCCGGTCAGGCTTCCACGTAAGGTAAATGCCCCCGCCGCCCAAAGCTTCGCCAAAGTACCTCCCGCCCGTCGCCAGAGTTTCCAGCGTAACCTGCGGAAAAAGCCGGACCGTGGCATCGATTGATCCCAGACGCGCAGTTCGGCCAGTGTTGTAATCGAGTCCATCGAAGCCAAAGGTAATTTGGCCCTGTTTGGGTTCGCCGTCGCGACTGGTTTGGGCAAATGCTGCGGTGGCAAGAAGGGTAAGGCCGATTACCCCGGCAATGCGTTTGAATGCCATTGGGTCCCTGGTTTCTGCTTGCGTGCTGCAAGGCTCATCTTCGAATGCAATGTAAGCCAGTCGCGGTGCGGCTTGAATGGTAAGTTCAGATCATTTTGAGGGGGTCGCTTCGGGTGGTACCTGCTATGACCGAGGTAACTTCCAGAGCCGGCATCCGATAGTACGAAAGCTTTAGAACCCGTCCCCCGGGCCGTCGCCGCTCGGCTGCTTGACAATGGGTTTTGGCTCTGTCTCCATATGTGCTCTGCGTTATTCTAGTTCGGCCCTGTCATCACGCAGACTTTTGTAGAGGCCCGTCAGCGAATGTAAAGAATGACCCCGTTGTAGGCGGCCATCAATACGCCCAGCAGTATTACGAAAACCCCGAAAATCTCGCGAAGTTGGTGCGCGCTGAGCTTCTGCGCGAGCCACACGCCGACGTAGGTGGCGATCAGCGCCGGCGGTACGAGTTCGAGCAGCAACAGCCCGCCCGGATTCAGCGCATGCCGATGTCCGAAAAGCGCCACGCAGCTATTTGCCGTGATCACCAGAAGGGACGTCCCGGTGGCCGTCTTTATCGGCATTTGAAGAAACAGAACGAGCGACGGCACGATCATGAACCCGCCGCCCACGCCTAAAAACCCGGCCAGAAACCCGACCGTCGCACCCGATGCTACCGCCGGCCAGATGCTGCGGCCGTCAGGCAAATTTTTGCGTTCGGCGCGTTTGACCAGCATGGCCGCCCCCGCCACGCCCATCAGCAAACCAAACAACACCAGCAGCATCCCCGCGGGCACGCGGGACGAAACGTTAGCGCCGAGAAAGTTCAATGGAGCGCCGAAGGCGACAAAAAGCAGCCCCTGCTTCCAGGCGAGCTGACAATGTCGCTGGTGCAAAAGCGCGCCGACCAGCGCCGTGCCGCCCACCAGAACGAGCGAAACAACGATCGCCGAATGCGCTTCCATTCCCAGGACGTACACCAGAATGGGCACGGTCAGGATCGAGCCGCCTCCCCCCAGCAGGCCCAGGATCAAGCCCATCACTCCAATCAGGAAAATCCCGAGCCAGAGGTGCAAACTCCGTCCTTTCCGACACAGCGAGTTCGTGGAAAATAGCACGGGGAGGCGAATCCATGCACAAAAATGATAGCTCTCGTCAAATGACCCTTCCCGGCGCCGCCATCTTGGGCGTGGCAATCGGCGCGGCCGCCCTCGGAGCCTTTGCCATCGGAACTTTGGCCATAGGTAGTATGGCCATTGGAAGGGCCGCTCTTGGGCGGCTGGCTGTTGGCGGGGCCAGGCTCAAGCGTCTTGAGATCGAGGAACTTTCGGTGGCCCGGCTGAGCGCCGGAGAGATTACCGTAACGGATTCAATCAAGTTGCCTCAACCTGCGCATGCTGAGATCGAATCAAAGCTTCGCGACAGCTAGCAGCATGTAACAGGTTGGAAAGGGAACCGCGACGGAGGGATTTGCGGGAGGTTGAATCACTCCTTCGAGTCTGTCTCCTCCAGTCTTTATATGGGGCTCACTCGACCAAGGTGTCGTCGAGGTGGCTGGGTGCTCCGTTCTGGCGCCGGGCGAACAACGTCGGTATCCCCCGCCCTTGCCCCACCCTAACTCGTCGCGCTGCCTGCGGAGCACCCAGTCTTACTGCAAGCTGCTCCCCGAGGGTGTCTCGTAATTGGATGCGCCCGCTTTCGCCACGTTGCCCCGCTTCACCTCCTGTCCGCAACTTCTGAACCGGCAATGGTTTCTCCGGGCGCCCCGCCTTTCGTCTAAGTGGGAACTCCAAACGTTGGCGCGCGGACAGGCCAAATTGTCTCGGCCGCGCACTTCCGCGCCGCTGTTCACCGCCGCTGACCGCCGATAAAATTCCCTCATGGCAACTCAAACTGCTTCTATGACGACAGACCACCGCAGCGCCTTCGCCGACTTCGAAGGTGTCGCTTACCTCAACACCGCGCTGCAAGGAGCCATGCCGCTCGCGGCCGTCCAACGGGCGGTCGAAGCGCTCGAATGGAAAAAGCACCCGTACCGCGTCCCGGACGGCCTCTACTTCGACCTGCCCGACCGCATCCGCGAAAAAGTCGCGCGCCTGGTCGGCGGCACGCCCGAGGAAATCGCCATAACCACAGGCACGAGCTCGGGCCTGGCGGCGGTCGCCGCCGGCATCGACTGGAATCCAGGCGACGAAGTTCTGGTTGGCCGCGGCGAATTCCCGGCGCATTTTTCCGCTTGGCTGCGTTACGAACGCGCCGGCAAGTTGCGCGTGCGCATCGTCGAGCCGCAATCCAAGTTCATCTGTGCTGACGACTACATCGCCGCCCTCGGGCCCCACACGCGCGTCATCTCGGCCAGTTTGGTGCGCTTTGAAAATGGAGCGCGGCTTGACGCCGCACCCCTGGCTCGCGCCTGCGAAAAATTTGGCACGGCGCTGGTGCTCGATCTCGCGCAGTGCGCCGGCGCGATGCAGGTCGACCTGCGCGCGCTCGGCGCTTCCATGGCTACATGCAGCGGATATAAGTGGCTTCTTGGCCCTTACGGCACCGGATTTTTCTGGGTCGCCCGCGAATGGACCGAGCGGCTGCCGCTCGGCGCGGTCAATTTCATGGCCCTCGAAGGCGCGCGCGAGTTTCACTCCATGCCTCGCCGCGACCTGCGACCGGTGCCCGGCGCGCGGCGCTGGGATTCCGCCGAGCCTGCAAGCTTCACCAACCTTGCGCCCTTCGATGCGGCGCTCGATTACGTGCTGCAGACCGGCGTCGAGGCCATCGAACGCCACAACGACGCGCTCGTGGCGCAAATCCTCGAAGCTCTGCCGCGCACGAAATGTTCGCTCGTTTCTCCCGCGCAACGCGAGCGCCGCGGCCCCTACATATGCATCGCGGCGCGCTCTCCCGAGGAGACCGCGTCGCTTTACGAAAAACTGCGCGCGGCGCAAATCTCCGTCAGTCTCCGGGAAAACGCCCTGCGCATTTCCCCGCACATCTACAACACCTCCGCCGACATCTCGCGCCTGCTGACAATTTTGTCCGACTGACGCCCCCGGCGCACAGCAGGTTCAGTCGAACTTGACTGCCGCACGTCCATTTCCGATTTTTGCTTTTTTCGGGTGCCCGCCCCTCGTCTTTAGGGGTGGGTTCATCGCTTTGCATGGCCGATTGGAATGAATAATGTCGTCCCCAGCCGCGCGAAATCTGCTTTTGCTTTTTCGCCCCACCCCTCGTCTTTAGGGGGGTGCCTTTGCCGGAAACCTAATCAGCCGAAATTCGCCGCCGCGCGGCGCAGCGCGCGGTCGATTTTCGCCAGCGGAAGCTGCACGACTTTCCCGTGGCCTGGCGCCAGGCACGTGGGATTCAGGTCCCGAAGCAGCCGCGCGCTTTCGAACGCCAGTTTTTTGTCCCAGGTAAAGATTGCTGGCAACGGGAAGAGCAGCCGCAGATCCCCGGCGACGGCCACGCCGCCGGCGGTCTGAAAGGCATCGCCCGCGAGCAGCGCCCCGTTGCGTTCGTCAAAAAAAGAAAAGTGCCCTGGCGTATGCCCCGGCGTCGCCAGCGCACGCAGCGAACCCACGTGATCGCCGGCATCGAGCAGCCCGGGTTTTGTTTTCACCGGATTAAATCGGCCGCGTATCTTCTTTTGCGGTTCGGTGCGGTCGAGCGAGAGATTGCCTTCCAGCAGGCGCGATTCGCGCGCGCCGATAAAAACGTCCGCGGTTGGCAGTAGTTCGCAAAGCGCGTCGAGCGAGCCGGTGTGGTCCATGTGGGCGTGCGTCAGCACGATCCGGCGAATCGGCAATTCCAGCCTCAGCGCGATCTCCACGATCGCGTTCGCACGGCCGGGCAGGTTCGCATCCACCAGTGTCAGGCCGTCGTCTTCGCGCACGAAATACGAATTGATGGGCACGCGGTGCACCAGCCGAAACAGGTCCGGCATTTCGCGAATGAGTTTCATGCATCATCTTTCCGGCTGGCACGCCCGCACCGGGGTTGCGGGATTGTAGCCCAGGTCTCGCCTTTATAGCTCTGGTCCTTCGCGGATTTGTGGCCGATTGTCCGTTGGTAGCCCATGCCGTTCGAAGCCTGCCCGCAAGCGCAGGAAAAAAAGTCCTCCGCGGCCCTACGGCCTTTCGATGTACGCACAGGTAACGCCGGACTTTCGCCCGGCACGCCGAAGCAAACAGCCAAGCGCCTGATGAGAAGAAGATTTCCTTCACGCACGAAGCCGTGAACCGTACCTCCCGGCATGCGAAGGTGTTGCGCGTCCCGCGGTGTGAGTCCGGCACGCCGAGAGCCGGTTGAGCCCCGGCGCTTTGCATCCGGCTACAAAGTGTCAATGCGCGACACGCTACCAGGGATCGCGTTTTGCGTCGGATGCCCTCCGGCCACTCGATAAAATATGACCATCGCGTGCTTCCGTGAAAAAGTTCCTGCAATTCATTTTTGGGCTGGCCCTCTGCTTCGGCTTCGTTTACCTGCGGATCGGCCCCAGCATTCGCGCCTCCCGCGCTATACAGAAGGCGCGCGCCTCCGCACCGGCACGCCGCGCAAACGAGCCTCCGGACGCCCGCACGGGCATGCAGCTCGATCGCATCCTGTCCTTCACGAGCGACATTACCCTGCGCAAGGACGCCACACTCGATGTCCGGGAAGAATTCATCGTGCACAGCGCGGCCGACTATTTCCGTTACGGCTTAGTCCGAGACCTGCCCATCGACTCCGAAGCGCGCTGGGACCGCAGCCTCGCCGGCGCATACGCAAAAGACACCGGCATTCGCGTCAAGATCCTGGAAGTCAGCGAAGACGGCGCGCCCGTCTCCTACGAGCAGGGCAGCGATTTCAGCTACCCGCAATTGCGCATTATCCCCTGGACACCCGTTGCTGCCGGCGACCATCACCTTGTCCTACGCTACGAAGCCGACGGCGTGACACAGTTCCTCGCCGGTCGCGATCAGCTCTACTGGAATGCCGTCGGCCACTACTGGCGCTTGCCGGTCGACGAAGCCGTCGTCCGTGTGCACCTTCCTGCGGAAGTGCCATCCGGTGTAGTTACCCCCGCAGCCTACTCCGGCTGGCGCGGCGCGACGCCAGGTCATCGTGGCGCGGCGGCTGTCGCGGCCAAACCCATTGCGGACGGCTTCGAGTTTAGCGCCGCGAATCTCGGCTCAACCGAAAGCCTCAGCGCCTCACTAACCTGGCCGAAGGGTTTCCTGATGCCCCCGGCGCTCGGGCCGCTCTCGCACGATGGTTATCTGCTGATCGCGCCCTCGCTCTTGCTGCTGTACTACCTGGTCGTATGGCTTGCGTTGCCGCGCCAGCCGCATCCCGGCGCCGTCGCCATCCAGTACAAGCCGCCCGAGGGGCTTTCGCCCGGCGCCATGCGTTACATTCGAACGACCGGCTGCGATGGCCGCACCCTCGCCGCCACGCTCGCGCAACTCGGCGCGCGCGGCCTGATCGCCATCGAACCTCAAGACTCGAAATACAAGCTCACCAGCCTGGGCATCGACGCCAACAGCTTGCAGCCGCCGCTCGCGCCCGAAGAGCTGAGCCTTTACGGCCTGCTTTTCGAGGATGGGCGCACGGCAATTCTCGATCCGAAAAACGGTGCGACGCTGAACCGCTACATCTTCCACATCAACGCCTCGCTGCAAACCGTGATGCAGAACCTCTATTTCACGCGAAACGCGCGGTGGCTCGTGCTGGCGACCCTCGCCTCGTTTCTCACCGCCATCGGCATGGCGCTCACCGCGCACGGGCGCAACAGCGACCTCATGACGCTGGTGTTCCTCACCTGGTGGTTCTTCTTTTGCTTCTTCCTGCTGGGAATTATCTGCGTCATGACGCTTTTCCCGGCGTGGATGCGCATGATGCGCGGGCTCGGCGGCGCCAGAGAAGTCCTGGTTGGCAGCCTCGCGGTCGCGGTATTCGGTGCGGGCGGCACGGCGGTGCTGTGGCAGTTGCGGTCCGGGCTGTCGCTTGCCTATGCGGTCACGTTGGCCGCCCTCGTCGGCATCAACATCGCCGCCTTCCCGGCGCTCAAGCGGCTTACCTCGCGCGGCCGCCAGGTTTCCGACGAGATCGAGGGCTTCCGGCAATTCCTGGAAAAAGTCGAACAGGATCCGCTGCGGCGCCTCGACGTCGCCGATCCGCATGCCGCCGAGTCATCGGAATTTCTGCCCTACGCCATCGCTCTCGAAGTGCGCGAGCCCTGGGGCGACCACCTCGCCCAAGCCTGCGTCGCCGTCACCACCACCCGCTAAAAACGGCAAGTCCCCGCGAGAAACCAGTCGCATACGGCATCTACGGTAAGCCATGCCGTAGCCGCGTACTTTACTGGCGGTACCGTTTTTTTTTGCTGCCCGTATTCCTGCGTATTCCCGCGCGTCCGGCCCGCGCCTATGCTCCCGCGCAACGTCAATTTATGGGATGGGGTGTCTCGCATCATCGCATCTCACGAGCGAAGGGGTTAGTGAGTACCAGCGGATTCCTTTCTTACGCAACGTTGGCTTGGGTGCTGCTCGGAGTTGTGCCCGCCAAATCGCCTCTGCGCGCCGCCAGTAGTATCAGCATCACCACCCCGGGGAATATTTCAAAGGACGGCACGGGCAATTTTCCCCAAATCATTGTGGATTCGTCCGGCAACATCGATGTCGCCTTCGCCGATGCGAGTTCGTCCGGTCCCTGCACGCCGGGGCGTTGTACCTGGACAGGCGGTCTCAAATTCGTCCGCTCGACAGATGGGGGCAAGACCTTTTCGGCTCCCGTTGTATTGGAATCGAGCGGCGCAGGACCGTTCCGCATGGCGCTTGAGTCAGACTGCACGATAGACATTGCCTATTTACCTTCAGACCTCTCAAGGGTTCAATTCTTGAGTGAATCGATGCAACAGATCTGCCGGCAAACCGCTCACACCCGGCAGCGGGTAAACGTGATTTCAATAATCGCGGATCGTTAACCGAAGAAATTGCGAAATGAGACGCCCCAATCACTACGCCTGGCAGTACCAACTGGCGGGCTTTGCTTAGGTTCGTCAACGCAAAATTCCACCGACACAAGAATGCTGAATAAAATGGCCGTTCGAACCACAAATTCCCTCAGCGCGCCAGTCGCGTAGCGTCGCGTCGATTCAAACACCGATAGATCCTCCCGTGGACAGCACCATTCGCCGAGCTTACGTGCTTCACTCATTGTTCATTGGCGCTACGGGGACAACGGACTGAACGTCACTATGGTCGGCGAAGGTCGGAACTCTTTCAATACAGGTGAATACTGGATGCCTTGGCCAGGCGCGTGTAGGCCGCATACGCTACATTTTGCCGGGTTTCGCCCATATTCTGTCTTTCTGCGATGAATCAAACTCCATCACCTTGCCCCGCTTCCCCCCAATCGTCATTTCGAGGAGCGGTTCGCGCCCGTATGGGCGCGGTGACGAGAAATCTGCTTTTTGTCCTTATTTCTCCGCGATGAATTCAAACTCCATCACCTTGCCGCGCACGATGTAACACAAGTAATGCTCCCAGAATCGCCGGTAGCGCGCGAAATGATTCACCAGAAACTCAAATCCCAGCCATTTCCACAACGAAAGCAGCTTCACCCGCACCGACTTTTCGCGAAACCGCGCCTGCGTGTAATAACCGAACCCGCCGTGGTTCTCCCCAAAATAGCGGAAGCTGAAGCTATTCAGGTGATTCTTGTGCGTCGGATCGCAGAAAGAACTGTAGTCGGTGTAATGTGGCGTCTCAATGCGCAGCGTTCCGCCGGGCTTGAGCAGGCGGTGAAACTCCTCCATGGTGCCGATCACGTTGCTCAGATGTTCGATGACGTGAATGGCCGTGATGCGGTCGAAGCTGCTGTCGCGAAATGGATACGGAAACCTCTCAAGATCCACCAGCACGTCCGGCCGGCTCGCCGGGTTCCGATCGATGCCAATCGCGCCGGGCTGCTTGCGGATCCCGCAGCCCACGTCCAGCGCCAGGATTGGCATCCGCGGCGGAATTCCGGGTGCTTGAATTTCGGCCTCGGCGGTGTTTGCGTCCCCGGCCGGCGCGGTTTGCTTCGCTTTCTGGTTTTCGCTAACGTTCTTTTTCGGCACGCGCGTGGCCGCTCCCGGCGCTATCTGATCTTGTACCGCCCGGGAAGTCAAGCCGCGCGACCCAAATTGGAGCACATCAACTCTCGAATCGGTGTACTCTACCCACTTCGCCGACGGTCTGGGGTTTTGGCGGATGACAAAGACGGTTCCATTACTCGGCAGGATTCCGCCCAAGGTTCTAGCCTATGTGCTGAGCGTCGTCGCGTTTCTGCTCGCGCTGGTAGTGCGCGACGCTCTCACGCCCATCGTAGGAGCGTCTTTACCGTACGCCACTTTCATGGTGGCGGCGGCGTTTTCGGCCTGGTTTCTGGGTTTCGGGCCGGGCCTGGTCACCATGCTGCTTGGCTTGCCCGCCGCCGATTTCTTTTTCACGCCGCCGCAGCACAGTTGGACTGCTTTCACCCGCGGCGAACTGCCTGCCACGCTGACTTATTTTCTGGCCTGTGGCTTTTTGCTGGCAATGGCCCTGGCCAACCGCCGGCACAACCTGGAGCTGCGCGCGAAAAACCTGCAAATCGCCCAGCAGGCCGCGGCCGCCGAGCTGAGCAACCAGCAGCTGCGCGAACTCTCCGCCCGCCTGTTGCGCACCCAGGATGACGAGCGCCGCCGCATCGCCCGCGAACTGCACGACAGCGTGGGCCAATATCTCACCGCCATCGGCATGAACATCGAAGGGGCTTTCCGAACCGGCACGGAACTTCCTGACAATGTCCGGGAGAAACTCAAGGAGGCGGCCGACTCGGTCCGCGCGTGCAGCGCGGAGGTGCGCACAATTTCTCACCTGCTTCATCCGCCGCTGCTTGAGGAGTTGGGATTGCCTTCCGCGACCCGCTGGTGCGTTCAGGGCTTTGCGGAACGAAGCGGCATTCAGATCCAGGTGGAGATCCCCGAAGATTTGCCGCGCCTCGATCATGATACCGAGCTCGTTCTTTTCCGCGTGCTCCAGGAATCGCTCACCAACGTGCACCGCCATTCGGGCAGCAAGACCGCCCTGGTGCGGATGGGGCACGATCCGGCAAAAGTGTGGCTCGAGGTGCGCGATGAGGGCCGGCGCGCTGCCCTCGCCGAACACGCCATTCGTCCCGGCGTCGGCATTCGCGGAATGCAGGAGCGCGTGCGGGAACTCGCGGGCGTGCTCGACTTTACTTCAGACCCCGGCGGCACCTGCGTGAAGGCGGTCATTCCTCTATCTACCGCGCCGCGCAAGGCAAACTCCGAAGCTGCCCAGCAGTTCCGCCAGCGCGCCCACCACGCCGGCTAGACGTTACGACTCGTTTCTTCGAAGCTGGCCCGCGCTCTCGGCCGTGGCTTGCGTCGCCGCCAAAACTGTTCGGCCGGCCTTCAATTCAATTCCTCAATCTTCACGATGGTCCAAAGCTCGTCATTCCTCTTCGTGTCTGGCATATACGCGCAGCAGTGCACCGCTACCATGCCTCCCTCTAATCCGATCTCCAGCGTCTCTCCGGTAGGCGCGGAGACCAGGAATCGGCCCTTTTCTCCCTCCAGGGCTGACGTGATATCAGATACTAAGACCCTTTGATTTAGCCTCAACATGGCTGTTCAACCTCTGTCCGGCCAGGCTCTGTCCCGCCAGGTTCGAGATTAGAAACCGCGGTTTGGCGTTGGCCCCTCTGCGAAACGCTCTCCTAATCTTTTCGAAGCAGCGAAAATCCTGGAGACGGGAAGCACTCCGCCAAGCTTGTAGTTGCCGATCGATGCAAGCCCCGCCGAAGCCATACAGCCGCATTCACTGCACACCGGCCGGCCGCCGAATTGACAGGGAGTAATCTCAGTCGTTAAGTCTGCCGAAATGCAATTCGTGGTCTGCGCGAAGATGCATTCCGCGGGCGAATTCGGCGGATGCACATAACCCTGCAGCACCGCGTCCGGCATCTGGATTTTCGGAAACTCACGCCGCAGTTGCGCCAGCTCTTCGATTGCCGCCAGCCGGTCCGGCGGCCCGAGCCGCTCCGCACTCTGGTCGCCTTCTTGTGGAGTAAACAGGCTGAACCAGATCTTTCTCGCCTCAGCGCGCGCGGACCAGAAGCGTGCAAATTCCCTCAGATACCCGGGGGCGAGCAGTTGCCTGGTGATGGTGCAGTGCACGATGATCTGTTGGCCGGCAATGTTCTGCACGATGCGGCTGTAAGTAGCGGGCGAACGCCGGCGGTCGTGTTCCGGGGCAAGCCCATCCACAGAAACCACCAGGTGCAGATTTGGAAGCCTATGCCATTCAGCCGGGATTTGACGTACCGCGCTGGTCACGAGTTGTACTTCGACCCCGAGTCGCGCCAGCTTTGGCAGCAGGATGCCTAATTCACGGTACCGAACCAGGGGCTCTCCGCCCACAATGGAAATGTGCAATGGCCGCAGCCTTCGGACCAGACTCAAAACCCCGGTGACCAGTTCGTCGCCCCGGTAATCCGCTAATTGCCGCAAAGGCCCGCCCGTTCCCAGGTGGTTTGGCTCGTAGGCATAACATCCGGGACAATGAAGAGGGCATTCCCGGGTGATTTCCAAAGACAGGAAGGGCCGGCGTCCATGCAGAATTCGGGACCACGCCGGTACGATATCTTTCAGTTTCATGCCCGGCCCCCTTCTTAATTCGTTCTGTTTTCTCGTTCCGCCTCGTCGCCGCCATACCCATTCGATGCTTCCCAGCCCTGCTGTTCACCAACGAAATTAAAAAGTTTCTGTCGAAGAGCGGCGTAGGTGTCGCGCAAATCATTTTCAAACTGTACCTGCTCGAGAATGCCGAGCAGGTGATCCAGCGTTAGTGCGCCGCCTTCGACATCGGCCAGAAGCTTGCAAGTCTCTTGTGCCTGCCTCACATATTCCCACAGTGCCTTCAGGCACTCCTCGCGTATACGCTGACGTTCCTTCATTGTTTTCTCCTCTGCCGCGGCTCGGCGCCCTGTCGGGCTCTGTCACACTTGTAGAGTTGTCATGGATGGTTTGCACCCGCTGAACGCCGCCTATGCCTGCAGACAGTGCGCCCCTGAAACAACGGAGGCTTATTGGCAATTTCAGCGTGGCTTACAGAGAAAAGCAGGTTCTATTGCTTGCTTTATGTTCGCAGGGAACCGAGCAGACGCAAGACATCGCGGCCCGTCTTGCCTCTCGCCGCCCCATTGTCTTGGGCTTCTTCTGCGTTGGCGAAGACGATGGCCCCTGCCGGTAAGGCGAGTGTGTTCTTTTCCAGGGCATTCGTGGCCTGCGTCGCGGCCTGGCGTTGATAATTGAAAACGTGTGCGTCGTTCGACGGGTCGTCGGCAAGATTCGCGAGTTCGGGGATTTCTCGCGTGGCCACTGCCAGGCTTAACAGAAGAAAAATAATGGTGAATACCCGGTTCACATTTCTGCTCGCCACGCGGGGACGCATTTGATGGTACCTCCCGCGCGGCGATTTCTCAACCGCATCGGGCCTCTCGCCCAGCCGGCGTTTGCATCCATAACCTGCGCGAATTTCACTCCGCGCAACGGGGTTCCGCGACCGCACAATCGGAACACTGCACCCCGGCGCGCCTTAGCTGCCCTGCAATCGAATCCTTGGCTCAACTCTTTTGAGCGGCTTCCTGGATTTGCTTCCCCCGATCCGCGAGCCGCTCCGCTGAAACCGGCTGTTTGGATTTAATCCAGTCCTGTGCGCTTTGCCGTTCCTCGTCCGGACGATTCATCACAAACGCGCAAACGAGCCGATCTCGTTTTAACCACCACACGCTGAAGCTGGAGCTGCCCAGGTCGCCACGCGCAACTGTCTGCGTGGCTCCCGCGGCGTCACCCCAGAGCTCGTACGACAGATCGAATATATCCGAGAAAAAATAAGGAACATGTACGAACGGCTCTCGCTCTCCGCGAACAACGCCCGCCCAGTGCTGCCCTTGAGATACGGCATTGTCCCAATGTTCGACCCGGCGGCGCTTCTCAAAAATCTTGTCCGGATAATTCGCCACGTCGCCCGCGGCAAATACGCCCGCGATATTTGTCTCCAGATACTCGTTCACCGTGATGCCGTTCTCCACGCCCAGGCCGCTGCTCGCAAAAAGCTCCGTCACCGGAGCGGCGCCGACACCCGCCACCACCATGTCGCACTCGATTGTTTTTCCGCTCAATAATGCCGCCTGCATCGGGCTGCCCTTTTGTATCGTTGTGACGCTTTCGTTTTTGATCAGCCGCACGCCGCGCGCCGCATAGTACCGCTCAAAGAATTCCGATATCTGCGGTGTGAAAACGCGCTTCCAGACACGCTCCTCGCGAATAACCAGCGTCGTTTCAATTTTCTTTTGCGCCAGTACGGAGGCCACCTCCATTCCAATAAAGCCTCCCCCGATTACCACCGCCTTTTTCGCATCGGCTATCCTGGCGCGGATTTTTCGTGAGTCCTCAAGTGATCGAAGGTAGAAAACATTCGGAAGGTCATTTCCGGGGCATTCGAGTTTTCTGGCACGCGCGCCCGTAGCGATCAGCAGCGTTTCAAATTCAAACGATTCGCCCCCGGCCGTGTGCAGCCGCTTTTTCTTTAGATCGACCCCGTCGATCGTAGTTTTCAGTTGGAGGTTGATTCCGTGCTCTCGATACCACTCCGCGCCGTTGATCAAAATTCCCGTTTCCGTATCTTTTCCGGCGAGGAAGCCCTTCGAAAGAGGCGGCCGTTCATAAGGGACCGCCTCGTCCGCGGACACGATGGTTAATTCACCCGGCCCCAGTCCGCGGCCCGCCAGTTCCTTTGCCGCGTAACCCGCGACCATGCCGCCGCCGAGAATCACGTATTTACTCATATCGTTGAGGAATCTGCTTTTGCCCTTCCCGCCACGAGACTTCTGCGGCGCCAGCTTCAGGGCTCGATCATTTGATTTCTTACGGCGAACCTTACGAGTTCACTGATGGAGTGCATCTCCAGCTTCCGCATGATATTCGAACGATGAGTCTCGGCGGTTTTCACGCTGATGCCCAGCGTAACGGCCACCTCCTTGCTGCTCTTGCCCTCCGCCAGCAGTTGCACGATCTCTCGCTCGCGGGCGCTGAGTTGGTGGCGCATCAGTCTCCTCGGCTTTTCTTTGGCGGCGGGATTAACGAAGCCGTCGATGATGATCTTGCTCGCGCCTGAAGTGAAAAATGACCGCCGTGTGGCGAGTGATTCGATTGCCTTGACCAGGTCCCGCGTCGCATCTGATTTCAGAATGTAACCTCGCGCGCCTGCGTCCACGATTTCGCGCACCAGTTGATCGGAAAAGTGCAGCGACAGAATGAGCACTTCGGTTTTCGGACTCGCTTTGCGGATCTTCCGCGTCGCCTCCAGGCCATTCAGGCCGGGCATGCTGATGTCGACGACCGCGATATCGGGGCGATGCTGTTCCGCTAAAGCAATCGCTTCGCGGCCGCTGGCCGCCTCCGCGCACACCTTCCACTCCGGCTTTGAAGATAGGAGCGACTTCACCCCTCTGCGCACGATCTCATGATCGTCGGCAACCAGGATGCGTAGCTCCTTGGAATTAACCATTTCGACCCTGTAGCGGAAATCGTAGAGCCGTATATCACACAATCCCGGATTTGTCTGTCCTCCTTCAAAAATATGATGATCTGTGTTTACAGTGGCCCGCAGGAGTGATTCGCATCTCCGTTCCGCGCATCAGATGAAGGTTGACATCTTCTACAGATGAGGGCCCCAACCACACGTCGCCATCGCCGCCGAACTCAGCTCCTGGTTTTGATCGCTATCGTCACCCAAGTGGCTGGCAACGTCTTCCTCAGCCACGGAATGCGCGACGCAGGCGCTATCGTCTCGGCTTCACCCCTCGACTACATTCGCGCCCTGAATGCCTGGACTGTCGCCGGTGTTTGCATGCTGGCCATCTGGATGATTACCGACCTGGCATTGCTGAGCCGGGCCGATCTGAGCTTCGTCTTGCCGGTCATTGCCACGTCCTACGTGCTGATCGCCCTTGTGGGGCATTTCGTCTTGGACGAACGCGTCTCGGGCCTGCGCTGGATCGGAATTGTCTTGATCACCTTCGGTGTGCTCGTTGCCGAGACTACCCCGGACCGCACCACGCGCCCGCAAGGAGAGTCGTTGTGATTGCTATTCAGTGGAGACTCGCCGCCCTCACCTCCATGTGCAATACGGTGGGTGACGTTCTCAATACCGCGGGGATGAAGCGCGAACCGGAAGTCGAGCAGTTAGGACCGCGCTCGCTGTTTGCCATGCTTGCGCTGACGGTGCGGAATCCTTTGGTGATCGGCGGCGTGGCCTCTCTCACTGTGGGATTTGTAGCGATGATGTCGCTGCTTTCGATTGCCAATGTCAGTTTCGCCGTGCCGGCCACCGCCATGAGCTACGTTCTGGAAACATTCCTGGCCAAATACATCCTCAAAGAAAAAGTCGGGTTGCGCCGCTGGGCGGCGGCGACTCTGGTGGCATGCGGCGTAGTGCTGCTGCAGTGGTAACCGCCTTTCTCTGCAATTGCGTGCTTTGCGACTCGGCGCCGCCGCCTTGCAAGCCTATGAGCACCAGGCCTGCGACCACCAGTCCTGTGGCCACCGTTTTGCCAAAAAGAACGGCGCCGCTGAAATCTTCGCGCAACAATCGCGGCCTCAGCAGCGTCAGCCCATACGATACGGCGAAAATGACGACATACCGGACGCCGGTAATGGCGTCCACCACCGCCGGCCGCGTCAGGCTGATGGCGTAGAAGACAAGAAACGAACCAAGCCCGTTCAAGAATCGATTCACGAAATACCAGAACCACTCCCGCCTTTCCTCCGGATCGTGCCTCTTTTTCTCCTTCCTGAAAATCTGACGCCGCCACTTGCGTCGCACCAGCAACAGGAGCGCTCCGGAAAATGTGCCCAGCGTAAAAAAAACGTACCCGCTCACAAAATTTGTTCGATCGAACGCCAGTTTCTGCAGCACGTTCACCAGCCCGTAGCTCGCCGACGCCAGCAGAACGTTGGGCAGAACTTTCCGAACATCGGTTTTCTCGGAAATGAACATCACAAACCCGCCGAGAACCAGAAGCAGAAAGCCCCCGAATACCGCTTTTCCCCCGATCGGGTTGCGCAGCAGCGGGATGGAAATAGCGCGGTTGCCACCGGGCTGAACCCTCCCATGATCGCCAGCGTTTGCGACGCTTCGCCGGCCTTCAGGGCGCCGTAATAGAAAAACATCGCGGGCATCTGCAATAGTCCGGCGCCAAAGGCAATCCCGATCACCGGTGCTGCGGGGATGTGAAATCCGAAGAAGATCAAAACGAGTCCGAAAATACTGATGAACCCCAGCCAGAAAACGTACGACACCAGATTTCTCGTCTCCGGCTGCCGCAGCAGGATCTTGTCCCAAACCAGGGTTATGCCGATCAGGCCGTGGGCAATGATCGCTACGAAAACCCCGTCATGCACGAAAGAAAGGTCCATCCCCGACTCGCGCTGCCATTTGATGAGCCATCACGGTGAACCGACAAGCACAGTATCCTTCTGCAATTGCAAATCTGCGATTTGCAATTTTCCGTTTGGCTGTGCGCCGCGCCCCAGCGCCCGTTGTCATCCCGAACCCAGCCGCCGCCCTTGCGGATGGGGGTGAGGGATCTGCTTTTTATTTTTATACCCGCTTCGTATCGTCTCCCTGATTGCGAAACCCCGAAGTAGCTGAAACAATGATCCGCACCCGGAACAATGGAGGTCTCATGAATCGCATCGACGAAATCGTGAACGGAATTTATCGCATCGCCGCCATGCCCAAGGATTCGCCGATCACTTTCAATCAGTTCCTGATTGATGACGCTCAACCCGCGCTGATTCACACGGGCATGGCCGGAATGTATGACGGCGTTTACAACGCCATTCGGCAGGTGCTCGACCCCGCCCGGCTCGCTTACATCATTCTGCTGCACTTTGAAGGAGACGAGTGCGGAGGCATGGAGCGCTTCATGGCACAGGCGCCCGCTGCCAAGGTGGTTGGCTGCGAGCTATCGGCCTACCTGAATCTCAACAGCTTCGACTTCGCCTGCCAGGGGCGCATCCTCGGCAAACGCGACGGCGAACTGATCGATCTCGGCCGCCATAAGCTGCGTTTCCTCGAGACTCCGCACGTCCATCATTGGGACTCCATGATGCTGTGGGAAGAAAGCACGCGCAGCCTTTTCCCCTCCGACCTGTTCATCCAGCCGGGCGATCAGCCGCCGGTGATGCGCGAAAATCTCAGCGGGGCCATGTGCGAGCTCTACCGCCACGCCGGCATCTTCGCGCACGAAGATCCCGTGCGCCGCGTTGTTGATCGCGTCGAACGCCTCCAGCCTGAGTGGATTCACGCCATGCATGGCGGCACGCTGACGGGTCAGATTTTCCCGCGTTTCACGAGCGCCTTGCGCGAGCAGCCCTTCGCCTATAACGGCGAACTGCTCGGCCGCGCCATTTCGCCGAAGGGCGTTGTAGCTTGATCGCTTTTCGATTTCCGTGCTTTTCCGCGTTGTCATGCTGTCCGGCGATCTGCAATTGCGCCGCCAGGCTCCGCTCGCCCGTTGTCACCCCGAACCCAGCCGCTGCCCTTGCGGATGGCGCTGAGGCATCTGCAGTTGTTTTCTGTAATCTCGCATCTCGATTTGTGCTTGGTCATTAACCGCTTCTGAAATCTCAAATCTGAAATTGCGATCTTGTTGTTCGCCGCCACCCCCGCCCCACCCGCTGTCATCCCGAACCCAGCCGCTGCCCTTGCGGATGGCGGTGAGGGATCTGCTTTTAGTTTTTACCCGCTCCCCCAACGCACTCCGATCGCGGCCAATGGATCGTCTCCCTGATCGTGAGGGCGCCCGCAGGCGAAAACATTGCTTTTTCTGCAATCTCAAATCTGCGATTTGCGATTTCGTCCGGGTGCTGCCTTCGGCGCGGCCTTCGCTATATGCGCCCGTGCGGCCAGCAGTTTCCTCTGGTCCCCGTGCTGATAGCACCCCGGCTGCTACTCAGAATCGAACGACAATCCCCGTCGATCCTCTGAAGTTGCTCTGCGTGCTCGTAAAAAAATTAATCGGGCTGAGCGAGGCGAAAAATCGCGTCTGGATCAGATCCGCCTGTAACCGCAATCCGACAATCGAAACCAGCCGGATATCGAGTCCGCCGCCAATGCCGTCTGCAAAAGAAGTGTCGCTGGTGGTAAGCGTGTTAAGCCCCGTCGCGGCCGCATGATGGGCGATACGCGCGCCTCCGATCAGGGCGTGCACAAACGGCGTGAGTCGCCACAACGTGACCGACACTTGCGGCCCGATCATATAGGTATACAGACTCGAGTCGACACTGCCGGACACCGGCGCGCAAACCACGATGACTTCGCATCCGATCGTCGCGCCAAACGAGCCGTAATGTCCGCTTACGTCGGCCACGACCCCAAGAAACGGCAGCAGTCTCGCTTCGAATGAGCCATTCCATCCGTTGAGCGATATTGTCGGCACGGAGATGGGAATCGAAGTTGCCGGCGCGAACGTGACGTCCGCCTCGGAGGAATAGCCGAAAAATCCCGCAAATCGCTTCGGCGCCTGAGCGGCCGCCGAACTCGCGAAAGCAACGCAAACAACCACCAGGCTACAGCCAAACAGCGATATTCGTCTCATACGATTTATTGGCGCAGAAAAATCACAGAGCCCGCACAGCCTCAGCTCGAGGCGGATTTCGCGCGCACCAGATCCGGCTTCTCCACCGGAGGACGCCGGATCTCCTGTTCGACGCTGGGCCTTTTCTTTTTTTTCACCGGTTCGACCTTTACCGGCTGCCCCGTCTCCATCGAACGGTAGAGCGCGCGGATGATCCTCACGTCGGCCAATCCCTCTTCACCGGAAGGTTCGGGCTCTCGATTTTTTAGGATGCAATTCGAAAAGTAGATCAGTTCGGCAGCGAATTGGTCGGATTTCCCGAATTTGTATTCGCGGCTCTTGCCTTCAATCGTGACGGTGAACCGCAGCCCTTCGGCATATTCGTACGCTGGATCCGCCTGCAGCCTGCCTTTACTGCCGACGATTTCATACGCGGATACATCACCCGAGCCGAAGCTGCAAGTGAACGACGCCAGGCGCGCCTCCGGAAAGCGCAGAATCGCGCTCACGGATTCTTCCACTTCCCGAAAACGCGAATCCGGGCTCGTCGCCTCGGCCGCGAAGACCTCCTCCGGCTCATCCCGGAATAAATAGCGCGCGGCGTTGACGCAATACACGCCCAAATCCCACAGCGGTCCGCCGCCCAGGTCTCGCTTCAGCCGGATATTGCCGGGACGAACCTGCAGCCCGAATGTGGAAGCGAAAAATCGCGGATTGCCGAGCTTGCCGGAACGCACGATCTCCATCGCCTCCAGATTGGCTTTGTCGAAATGCAGCCGGTACGCCGTCATCAGCTTTGCGCCGCTTTGCGCCGCCGCGTCGATCATCGAAACGCATTGCGCTTCATCAATCGCAAGCGGCTTCTCGCAAAGCACATGGATTCCCGCTTCGAGCGCGCTCATGGCATAGGTGTGGTGCATGCTGTTGGGCAGTGCGATATACACCGCATCGATTTCGCCGCTGTGCAGGCACTCGTTATATAGGTCATACGAAAAGCTCAGAGGCACGCGGTATTTCTTGCTGAGTTGTTTTGCCTTCTTGCGGTCGTCGGTGACCAGAGCCGCCAGTTCGCAATTTTCAGCCGCATGCGCAAATGCCGGCAGCACCGCAACCTGCGCGATGTGTCCCAGTCCCACCACGGCGTAACGTATTTTTCGCTTCGAGCGCCCCGAAGTGCGTGCTTTCGTTGTTCGCATGAAGCTCACACTATTCATCCAGACACCTGAAAACAATAAACGGGAAGCAGCAATCCCTTCCTGCATTTCCCTGACTTTTGAGCGCCAGAAGCTCCTAACCTGCCCCCAGTGATTGAGCTGCACATGTTCTCACAGCAGGCGCTTAGGTCCGGGATCAGGTATTTTCAGCGGGCATCATCCTCCGGAGACATACAACCATTACGGTGGTGGCTACCTCGAATACAAGAGTTCAATGGCTCTGGAACTACAGAATCTCCTATATAGGCATACGCGCGCGTTAGAAGTAGCTTTCTCCTCCGGAGATCGAGCCGAAGGGAGAGTTTTCACATGAAGACGATTGCTGATCTGCTAAACAGCGATGAACCGATTCCCGTAAACGCTCACGATAATCCCTGGGCCATTCGCAATCCGCGCGACGAAGCCCGCGACCTGCACAGGATGGTGCGCAGCGGCTCGTCCTCGATCGAGGAGATTCGCGAATTGATCGCTGTCCCTAAACCCGTCGAGGAAGCGCTGCTCGCTTACGCCGAGCGATTTCCCACCGACGGCCAGCGCATCTACTGCGTGCTGCAGTTCCGCGAAAAAGTGGCCGTAGAATTTGAGCGCCTGATCGAGAGCGACGCTGACTCTCTTGTTGCCTCTCCTGCTGATGCCATTGCCGACGACGAGCTGACGACAGAGCCGCTGCCGCCCACCGACTTCTTCGTCAATTAACACGAATTGTATGCGCCGCGCCCCGGCGCACATTGTCATCCCGAACCCAGCCGCAGCTCTTGCGGATGGGGGGTGAGGGATCTGCAGTTCGCTTTCTGCAATTTCACAATCCGCGATTTGCGATTTCCCGTTCGGCTGCGCGCCGCGCCGTCCGCCACATCCTCCCTCGCGGCTAGCACCTGTGCCCGTGCGGCTCGCGCCCCTCATGCCGGCCGCCGGTGGATGGCCTCGTTGATCAGCACCGCCGCCTTCATCCACGCGACCAGAATCGCCACCTGAATGTCCACCGGCAGAGGCGACAGCACGCAGTCCGCCGCCAGCGAGAGTTCGGCCGGCGGCCCCGGCGCGCATTGCTTCGCCAGCGCCTGCAATCCGTCGCGCAGCCCGACGCCGTAAACCACCACCGCTCGCTCCGAAATCTCCGGCCACTCGCTCATCCGTCACTTCGTACCATGTTTCGTTGCTCCCCGCATCCGCGGGGCGGTTTTGCAACGGGCACGTGTTTCCCGCGGCGACCCACGACTATAACGTGCACGGCACTGTGACAGGGGTCACTTACTTCTGCGAGCCTTTGCCCGATACTGCGCTTCGGAAGGAGAACCCATGAAGAAGATTGGTGTGTTGGTGCTGATGGTGCTCCTGTCCGCGTTTGTCGTTGCTGTTGCGCAGCAACCGCCTGTTCCGAGCCAACCCTCTCCGCCTGGCCAGACGGCCGGGACCATGGGCTGCGGAATGATGGGCTCCATGAATAGCGGCCCGATGGGTGGCGGCCCAATGCGTGGCAGCCCGATGGCCGGCGGCCCGATGGGAATGCCCGCAATGGCTGCTCGTCACCAGCAGATGGTCGATCTCATGGATAAGCTCATGCAAAGCATGAGCGCCATCGAAGCCGAAAAAGATCCGGCAGCATTGAAGTCCAAGCTTGCTGCCCATAGAGCGCTGCTCGAAAAGATGCACAGCGAAATGATGCAGCGAGGCGCGATGAGGCCGCAGCGCGGCATGATGCCGGGCGGAGCGATGCAGCAGGGCGCCGGCATGCCGAACATGCCGCGGATGGGAGGTTCTGCAAATCAGGCGCCGCCGTCGAAATAGGCGCTTGGTAGCTTTCGTCGGAGCATCGAGCGAGGCGGGAGAGGTGATCCATGTTGATCGCCGCGGTCATTGCCGCTTTCATCTTGCTGGTCCTGATGTTCCTCCCCAGCAAGCTGGGAAATGTCCGTTAACGCGAACGCGCCTGGCGCTTCTGTTGTTATTCAGCGCGGGCAGCCCTCGCGCATCGAAAGAACTCGCATGCCCAGGGATGGGAGGCGGGGCCTGCTTCGGGGCGATCCGGCAATGGCTGCCTCGGTGCGCTGCAGGCCAAGCCTCACCCTTTGAATGAGACGTTGTCATTCCGAGGGCGTCTTGCGCCGCGCGTTTGCGGCGCACAGGCTGCGCAGACGCCCGAGGAATCCCTCCGTTTGTTTTTGTGTTTCAGCCCCGCGGCATGAGTGGGAATACAAACCCGCTCCCGCAATAAATATAATGATACGATGACTCCTCCGCCGCGCGCCTGTAGCTCAGCTGGATAGAGCATCTGCCTTCGAATTCTTCTCGCACCAAGAATCAAGAAGTTAGCAGCACTTTGCAGTAAATACCAGAATCCGTCATACGAGTGTGTTTCTGCTGGGTTTATGTGCTGCGTCTGCTTCTCTAGCTCACCCCCGCTATTTCGAGGGTGGGCACAAAATTGGGCACAGTCGAATAGAGTTCCTCTGGAAAGGTTGACCCCGGCGGGTCACCCCTCCCCCGGTGTCGCGACGGCTATATGGCTCGCGTTCTGACCCAAAAAAGTTTTCAAATCCGCTTCCCATCTAAGCCTATAAAATCGTCGGCATTCTGTGCCTCATTTGGGAGGTAATTGGAAATGCTCACGCTCTTGCTGGCCGCAGTCTGTTTGACTCTCATCCTCGTTGGCGTCGCCATGTGTGCCGCGCTGTCTTCGATCAGCCTCGTACTCTCAGAGATTCGGGACACTCAGCGCATCGAAGCGTATCGCACGAGATTAGCTTTATCGCGCAACATTGGTGAGATTGCATACTTTCTTGATCCCAAGAGCCGTCGAGTCCGAAACGAAATAGAGCAGCAACGCAAAATTGAAGCTGAAAAATTGGCAAACCAATTGACAGAGATTCACCAGGCGAGCGGGGAGCGAAAGAAAGAGCTAAAGGAGCAATGGGACCGGGAAAAGCAACTGTGGCAGGAACGCGAGCAACAGCGCGAAGACGAGCAGAAATGGTGCGAACATAAGGCCGAGCAAGAATATCTGGAACAAACTTACCCATCGCGTCCTATACGAAGTGTCGGCTCATATTTTCGTGAAGCTTCGGAGACGGCGGTAGCCATCGCCATTGTTGCAGGGGTGATCATTGGTAGCTCTCTGCTCTGGCATAAGATACTTGCGTTGTTCAAGTAACTGCTACAACACCCGAGGGGTGCGGGACGCTCCTATGTTAGGTTTGGAGTGTCGCCGGAATGGAATTGCGAGGCCCGATTCGCGGGTCGGGTCTTTTGTCTTCTCTACCTCAGAATTCGTTCAATCCGCTGGCAGCGAGGGCACCAATGATCTTTGCCCTCAAGTGGTCCTTGGCAGAGTGAACAGCGCACCGGGGTCAAAGACCGGCCTTCGGCGATGGCCTGTGCGCGTTTTCCTTCCGCATGCAACTTTTGCAACAAGGTGTTGTTTAGTGATCCCTGGATATCCGGGGCGACGTACTGGTGGACGGCGTTTCCAACTGCGCGCCGTGAATATCGATCCCGGCGACGGCGTGCGGGACGTGGCATTAGATATTTACCGTGCCGTTCTTGCTCGAGCCTAATTGCCTCTCTAAGGCCCCAGCAATGGCGCAGGACGAGCCCAAAGTTTCGGCTGGACCAATGGGAATATCCAACCTGGCGCAAAGCCCTATAGCCGCTCATACCGTCCAGAACGAGTAGTCGTGCGACGGCGATGTGCTTTGCCGTCACAACTCGCCGACATGCCATTCGGACTCCTTCGTTGTGAACCCGTTGTGAGATGCCGCGTCTCTCCGTACGGAAGTGTCTCCGCTCATTTGCAGCGGCAATTTTTGCTGCATTCTGTAACTCAAAGTGGCAATTCCTGCTACTCGCGTCCCTCTACTTCACTGAAGACGTGACGCTTACTGGTCGTTGTCTTCTCCTGTTTAAGGGGTTCATTCTCTAATTGGGATTCTTTTGTCGTGCAGATAAGCTTTCCCGAAGCCATGCGGTGAAGCCAAGGCTTCGGAATGCCTAGCACTGGCCAGCGGAAGGGGTGAACTAGAACAAGGGCGCGCCGATTCGTTTCTCTACGCAGGAGTCCCAATTCAACAAGCTTTGTATTCACGTGGCGCGCAGTGCGAGGTGAGATGCCGTCTAGCATCTGAAGCTCGCGAGCCGTCAGGGGGATTGTGTCTCTTCCGTAATTGAAGTTCGCAACCCGGAGCAACGTGCAGTAGCGGGCGAGCATGCTGGGGGTCATTCGCGCAGCATAGCCCCTATCGTACAGCTCCACTGGCAATTTGAACGAATGCGTACCGGAAAAGGGATAGCGTTTCGCGCGGGGGCTTCGATAGCCGGAATCAGCGGGGATCCTCATCGCCCACGTCGTCGCCACTCTTAGTTTGCCCCGACGGGTTTCAGAAGCTTCTCAAGTTCCGAAACTGGTATTACGAGCCTACGTCCCACGCGGGCGACCTTCAGCTTGCCCGCCTTGATTTGACGGCGAAGAGTAAAAGCAGATACTGAGGTCAGTTTTGCGGCTTCATCTAAGCTAACTCCAATTTTCTCCACGTATCGCTCCTGATAATTGAAGTGAGTGCTTGAACGGTCCCGAGTGTAGTGGTATGCTCTCGGTGCTTCAATGTAGTGACAATATAAAGTGCTCCTATTGTCTAGGCTACGGGCATGGATGCAAAAAACGCCGAAGCGCTGACGTACGGGCCAGAATACATGCTGGATAAGTTTGTGAATCTGCCCGACGAGCCCGGAGACACCAAACCGGCCGAAGAATTCCGCGAACGCTTCGGCGAGCTATTCCCTGGACTCGACCCCGAGCACTATTGGATCGATGTGGCAGAGTTTCGCAAAGCTTGGCACGCGACAAGTGTGCGAGAGAAAGAAGCAGTTGGCAGGTATCTTAGCAACCTGTTCAATCGCAGGAACCGGCCACACGTAAAACAACCGTCCGCAGCGGGATTCGGCGTCTTAGAGGCCGTTCTAGCCAGGGATCCGCGTTATCACGCAAGCATAGGGGTTGATTATTCGAGCGGCGAAAGCGTGCTGACGGCCACTGCGACGCTTCTCGATTGGCTAGCGAGCTGGCTTTTACACCTTCGCCGGAGCCTCGCAATCTGCAAGCGCGAGGGGTGCACAGCACGTTATTTCGTTAAGACGCATCCGCGAACCCAGTATTGCTCGGAGTCCTGTTTCCGGGAGTCACGGCTGGAACAGAAGAACAAATGGTGGGTGCGAAATCGGGGCAAAGGCTCAAAGACCGGCCGTAAGAAAACCCACAAGGGAGGGCGACGATGATCTACAAGCGCGGCGACGTTTACTGGTACAAGTTCATGTGGCAAGCCAAGCTCGTGCGCGAGTCCACAAAGCAAGGGAACGATAAAGTTGCGCGTCAAATGGAAGCCGCGCACCGCACTTCTCTGGCAAAGGGCGAAGTAGGCATTCGAGAAAAGAAGCCCGCCCCTACCCTGAATGATTTTCTAACTCGGCGTTTCGAACCCTGGGCAAAGGCTCGATTCGAAAGCAATGTGCCGAAGACTTGGCTTTGGTATCGGACGACAATGCGAGCCGTCCTGAAGTACAAGCCTCTGGCGTCTGCTCGACTCGACGAAATCACGAGCGAACGGATTGCGGAATTCGCGGCGCATCGGCAATCGCTCAAGATGCAAGTCTCAAGTGTCAATAACTCGCTGCGGGCGTTGCGTCGTATGTTGCGGCTTGCTGTGGAATGGGGAGAGCTGGAAGTCGCACCACAAGTCAAGATGTTGCCCGGTGAGCGGCACAGGGAGCGAGTTGTTAGCCCCGAAGAAGAGGCACGGTATCTTGCCGCTGCGCCAGAGCCTCTAGCTTCTATTGCTGCTGTGCTTGCCGATACTGGTATGCGCCCCGAAGAGTGTTTCCGGCTGGGCTGGGATGCAATTACTTGGGTGAACGGACGCCACGGCACCCTGTTCGTGACTCACGGCAAAACTGCGGCGGCGCGCCGGGTTCTTCCTATGACTCCAAGAGTCAGAGCCATCCTAGAAGGCCGCTGGGAACGCGCTGGGAAACCCGTAGACGGCTGGATTTGGCCCGCTGCGACTCATAGCGGCCACGTCGAGGTATCGAGCCTCAGAAAGCAACACGCCAAGACTTTTGCACTAATCGCGGAACAAGCGGCCAAGAACAATCAGAAAGCCGTGCGCCCATTCGTGATCTACTCGTTGCGTCACACTTTTCTCACTCGCTTGGGCGAATCCGGCTGCGATGTGTGGACGCTGGCCCGTATCGCCGGTCACAGCCAAATTGGAATCTCGTCCCGCTACGTTCATCCCTCCGAGGATGCGATGTTCGCTGCGATCTCGCGGCTGGGTGGGCACAAAATTGGGCACAGCGACGAAAGCGTAATTCCAGCGAATTCGGACCAAAGGCAGCTAACTCAGTGATACGATTGTGGTAGTTTGCCGCGCGCCTGTAGCTCAGTTGGATAGAGCATCTGCCTTCGAAGCAGAGGGTCGGGGGTTCGAGCCCCTCCAGGCGCGCCAGCATCCTTAACAAGATGTATGTTCTCTTGAATACTAAGGGTGTGTGAACACGCGACGGTTATAGGTAGCCTTCAGACCTCACTCCTGTCACCGCCAAGATGCCGGTCGCGAAATCAGGCCTCCGGAACCATCTTGAAGCTGATCGGGGAATTGACATTTTGGAAGCAACTGAAGAGGAAGTGTTCTGTTGACGTGCGCGGCCGTGCGTAATTCCACCGCAGCACCCCGTACCGGATTACGCGACGGCACATATACGACGATCTTTTTGGCAGGGAAGCGATTCCTGACCATGTTGATTGCAGGGACTAAGTCAGAATCTCCGCTAAAAATAATCATCTGATCGCACATGTTTTGATATGCATCATCGAGCATGAAGACAGCGATATTTACATCGGTGCGCTTCTCCTCTGGGACTTGATACCACTTTCCGCCCGTAAAAGTGCACGTCGCAACACTGCACTTCACGTTCTTGAATTTGAATTTCCCTAAGATTACCTGAACGAGTGGCGTTGTCGAGAGAGCACGTAGATAAGCTTCTTGGTTGTTCTTCGTGGGCCCGCTGACGAGGGCGCTAAAGTAACGGATACAGACAATATGGTCGTTCGGGCGAAGTAGCTTGCAATATCGTTCGAGGTTCAACCATTTCAGACCTGGCGTCGCCCGTACGGCTCCATAATAAAGATTGAATCCGTCAATATAGATAATCGTGCGAGGTCGAGGCGGGGATTTCGGCGGCTGTGCGCCCATAAAAAAACCGGGCAATCATGTAGATTGCCCGAACCGGCTTTGTCAGCCGGGGAGTCGTCAACAACATTATAGCCAAAGTGTGGCAATCTTTCTAATTTTTTGGTGGTGGGCTGTTTTGATTTCTACAGAGTTGTGAGGCTTCGCATCTAGGGCTTAAATTCAAAACAGCCCACTGCCAATTTTTTGCTCTTTTGCGCGTTGTCCTGTACAAGGCCAGAGTCGATGCTTCATCTGTCGGCATTTAGTGCGTCATCGCGTAAATGACGTAATTCACTCCCAAACGCATTCCCAGATCGGAAAATTTCAGCGGATAGCTCGGCGTGTCTGACCATTCCCACGAATCGCCGATGTCGGAATTCAGCGAAATCGCCACCATGATGCGGCCCTTATCGTCGTAGATGCCTTCCCAGCGCGGAACCCTGCCGTCTTTTTTGTAGCCGGTGTCGAGGTGCTCGGCGCCGGGCACCTGATAGCGGTTATCGATATCGAAAAGCGTGTGAAAGATGTCGTCGTTGTTGGGAATATCGACGATGGGCCGGTCCGGAAAAACCATCTTCATGCTGTGTTCGAAGTAAGCCTGTTCCTGCGAGCCGTGAAAATCGTCGGCCATGAAAAAGCCTCCGCGCAGCAGGTAATCGCGCAGCTTCAGCGCCTCATGCTCGGTCAAGCCCCATTCGCCCACTTGCACGGCATAGAGCCAGGGCCAGTGATAGACCTCGTCGCCGTCGTCCAGGCTCACCGGCTCTTCCACCGAACGGGCGTCGATGCGCGTCAGCCGGCGCACCGCCTGCGAAAAAGCGCGGTCGGCGCGGGGATAATCCTGCGTCCACAGCGAAAGCCCGAGCCTCCAGTCGCCATCGAACCGCCCCCGGTAGCCATCGAGCGGCCCGGGCGGAAACATCATGCGGGCAAACGTCCACTCCGCCAGCCGCTGGTAATCAGGCGGCAGCGGAATCTCTTCGCCATATTCAACCGAAGGGTATTCACGGAAGGGCCGCTGCGCGTAAAGAGCGGCAAACACGGTCACAGCGAAAATAAGAGCGCAGGCGGCTTGCCAGAAGCTTCTCATTCGAATATTCCGCGGCTCTGAGCTCAAGGATATCACCGTCCCGGCGACGCCTTGCAAACGCAGTTTTGGTGTTAGCTCAAAAAATCGATGCCGTTGTCCCGACGCACGATTCTTCAATGAACGCAAAAACGTTCTCATCGAGGAAAGTTTGTAGCTCGGGCCGGGCCGATTTCCGGCCAGACCCGAGGTTTTTTCATCAACCCGCCTTGCTTGCGGTCACGATCAGCACCTGGGCCGGCATGGTCACGGCGCCATTGACGAAGTATCCGCGAAACGCCTCGACCGCCTGGCGTTTCACCTCATTCATCTGTTCCTGTGGAATTCTCGCCAGCTTGCTGCGCAACCGCTCCGACATCTCCGATCGCAACACCCAAAACTCCTCCGGCGAAACTGGTGCGCGCACCGAAAACTCCAGAATCTGTTCGGCGACCCCGGCCGCCCCGGCTTCCGCGACGATCGCCCCCAGTTTTCCCGGTTCCGCGTAACGGAAGGCGTCCGGTGCATCGGGCGCGAGCGGCGGTGATGCGGCATAGCGGTCCACGATCCGAGAGAGCACGTAATGAAAAGGATTCCGGTCGGCAAAATGCCACACGGCCAGCGCCATCCGGGCTCCCGGCCTGAGGACGCGCAGCATCTCGCGCACCGCGGCCCCCGGCGAAGGGAAAAACATAATCCCGAAGCGGCTCACGATGGCATCGAAGCTGTTCGTCTGCCCCGGCAATGTGTCGGCCTGCGCCACCGCAAACGAGGCATTCCGCAGTTGCCGCCGTTGCCCCTCGCGCCGCGCCGCCTCCACCATCTCCGGAACCGCGTCGATTCCGACAACCTTACCTTCGGCCCCGAGCATTTCGGCGATGGTTAGGGCCGGCTCTCCCGGCCCGGTGGCGATGTCGAGAACGTTCATCCGGCGGCGTACTTGCGCCGCTTCTATAAGCGCTTGAGTGACCGGAGCAAACATCTCGCGGATGACCGCGCGGTGCTTTTCCCAGTACGGCGCGGTCTCGCTCCAGCGGCTGATCACTTCCTGCATAATCCGCTCGTTCCTCGGGTGCTGATGGTGTGTGTTGGACTGGCCATCCTATGATGTCAGAAAACGCCCTCGCCAGACAGAGGGGGACCTCCCGCATCTACACGATAATCCGCTGCCAATTTCCCCTCGACCTCTGGTAAGATTCGCGCAACCGGCGGCCTGGGCGTATACGTCTAAGGCAGAGCCGAGATCCAGTGGCAGTCAGTTGTATAAATCTACAAGGAGACCAGTGTATGTCGAAATCGGACCAGGCTAAGATCGAGCAGGCCCTCGCGAACGTTGACGAGAGTCGGCGTGGCTTTCTCAAGGGGCTGCTTCTTGGCTCAGCAGCGCTCGCAGCCCTGCCGCTGATGAAGTCGGATGCGTTGGCTCAGGATCAGGGTGGAGAAGGCGGCGAAGAGGGTAAAGGCAAGAAAGGCAAGAAGGGCAAGAAAGGCAAGAAGGGCGGTGAAGGTGGAGAAGGCGGCGGCGACGAGGGCAAGGGCAAGGGCGAAAACTAGTCCCTCCGTTTAGCTCCGCTGTTGGGTTTTGAGTTCGAAGGGCCGGTAGCCGGGAGGTGCCAGTGCCATCTCCCGGCCGCTCGCTCGCGATGCCTTATCCTCAGATGCACAATCCTGTTCTGAATCCCGCCGTTCGTTTGGCCCCGGTTGAAACTGGGTATCTCGCCTATGATCCGGCCGCCGACCGCCTGCACGAACTGAATCCTGTGGCCGCGCTGATTGTGGAACTTTGCGACGGCAGCAGGCCGGTCCGTGAGGTCCAGGATTTGGTGAAGCCGCTCCTCCCCGAAGGCACGGCAGAGGAAGAAGTCAGTCGCTGGATTGACGAGGGCGCCAGAGCCGGGCTTTTCACAACCGCTAATGGATCGCCTCCACCCGCACGCGAAGAGCTGTCGGCCGAAGAGTTGCACAAATTGGCCAAGCGCCTGCGCGATCGCGGAAAGATCGAAACGGCTTACCGCTGCCAGCGCCGCGCCACCGATTTAGACCCCCAAGACGCAAGCGCCTGGAGTTATCTCGGCGATCTCGCCCACATTCTCGGATGGCGCGACAAAACGCGCGCCGCCTACGAAAAATGTCTCGAGATTGAGCCTGACGACGCCGAAATCCGGCATCTGCTGATCGCGCTCCGCGATGAACCGCCCCCGCCGCGCGCTTCCGACGAATGCATCCAGCAGATGTATCAGAGATTTTCATCCTTCTTCGAATTCAATCTCTGCGAAGAGCTCTCCTACCAGGGACCGCAGCGTCTCCACGATCTGCTCAAACAGGTCCTCGGCGACAGGACGGGGCTCGCCGTGCTCGAACTCGGCTGCGGCTCCGGACTTGCCGGCCTGCGGCTGAAAGAGTTCGCCGCAACCATGGTCGGCGTGGATCTCTCGCCGGAAATGATCGCCCTTGCCCGCGCCCGCAACATCTATGATCGCCTCGAAGTCGCCGAGATTACCCAATGGCTCGGCCGCAATCAGGAGCAGTTCGATCTCGTCGCCTCTTGCGATTGTTTGATCTATTTCGGCGACCTCCGTCAGGTCGCCGTTCCTGTGGCGAAAATCCTCGTGCCCGGCGGAATCCTTGCTTTCAGCGTGGAACGCGGCGCTGAATATCCTTTCCGTCTTACCGACAACGGCCGCTACACTCACACCGCCGAGCACATCCGCGAAGTCGCCGCTGATGCGGGCCTCGAAGTTCTGCGTTTGGATGAAGGCTTCCTGCGCACCGAATACGGCGAAGACGTCATCGCCTTATTCGCCGCCCTCCGAAATCCCGTCCGTTGAATTCGCTCGCGCCGTCGCCGTCTGTCATCACGAGCGAGTGCTTTCCCATCACGCGCGGGAGCGCGCGATGCCAACGAGCGAGGGATCCGCAGTTGCCTTTTCTGAAATCTCAAATCTGCGATTTGCGATTTCTCCCGAAGCTGCCGCCATCGTCACGCCCCAGCACACATGGTCATCCCGAACCCAGCCGCTGCTCTTGCGGATGGCGGTGAGGGATCTGCAGTTGCTGTTTCTGAAATCTCAAATCTGCGATTTGCGATTTTCGTCCGGGAGCCAGTGGCCCGCCGCTCGCGCTCTAGGCGGAACGTCCTTGTAGGCGTCGGGCTTCAGCACGGCATGGTTAGACCCTTGCTCGCGCCGCTCGCGCTGGCTTCGGTGTCATCACGAGCGAGTGCTTTCCCATCACGCGCGGGAGCGCGTGATGCCAACGAGCGAGGGATCCGCAGTTGCCTTTGCGCGCCAGTTCACTTCTCGCTGCTGAGCGTCTTGCCGCCCACCAGCTTCAAAAACTCGTCATTGCCCGCCACGCGTCCGTGAATCGGAACGTGCTGCGCCACGTCCAGCTTCAGCATCTGCATATTTTGATACAGCGTGCGCATGCCGAGCGTCGCCGCCGCCGGCCCGGGGCCCTGCGCCGGCGGCGAATACAAATCTGCGTTCACCAGGATTTTTTCCTTCGGCAAATAAACCATCAACATGTCATTGCTGTGATTCCCCTGACGGTAAGACGAATCGCCGATGTCGTACGCCACGTCCAGCACATGGAAAACTTCCATCATCCGCGTGCCGTCGGTGATCACATACGGAGCGGTGATGCGTGTGTCCCCGCCGACCGTCTCGATCGGCGCCGGACGCCGGCTGATCATGTACATCGGGTCGTATTTCGCCATGCGGTCCGGAGCGAGCGCCCATCCGCCGGGATGAAACAGGATCCCCAGGTAATAATCTTTGTTCGTCTCGTGAGTCACGACCGTCGTGCCTTGCGAAAGAAATGTGCGCAGCCCGCCCGCATGGTCGAAATGATGGTGCGTATTCACTACGTATTTGATCTGTTTGTTCGGCACGAGCCGGTTCACTTCATTGATGACTGCCAGCGACCGCGCCTCATTCACCGGAGCCTCGACCAGCGCGGCGAAATCGTTGAACTCCATCAGTAGGCTGTTGTAATTCGCCGCGCCCAGCATCCACACGCCGTCCCCGAGTTTTTGCGTCTGTACCGTTAATGGCGGCGCTTTCGCCGACCGCACCGCCTCCGGAACGGCCTCGACCTCTACCCTGGCATTCGGTTCCACCGCCGTCAGTTTAATTTCGTAGTAGTTGTGAGCCGGATTCAAGCGCGGATCGCCCTGGTGCACGTGAAACAGGGTAGGGAACTTCACCCCGCCGAAATCCTTGTACTGGGTATAGCGCATCTCGTAATTCATGTCGCCGTAAATCGGATTCGGAAACCAGGTGTCCACGAGCTCCACCAGATTCTGGTCGTTGATGGTTCCGTTGATTGTGTATTTGCCCCCCATCACCGTGAACGAAACGATCGTCACTTTGCGGCCGTTTTGCGAAAGCCCGTAATCCGCCGGTCCCACAATCGGCAGCGAGATGGCCGTGGCGTCCTTTGCGGCCAGCGCCGCCTTCAGGAATCCGTGCGGCGTGATCATGATCTCCAGTTGGCGCAGATCGTTCACCGGCACGCCATCGAGATAACCTCTCGTTTGCGGCACAATCTTGTCGCCTTCCACATTCCACGCAAAGTTGCCGTTCAGCAATGTCACAATGCGCTGTTCCGGCATTGGCGCACGGCCGAGCGTGGGATAATTGCCCTGCTTGCGCGTGTATTCCTCGCGCGAAAACATCGCCTCGTAGTCAATCGTGCGCGTATACGGATTTACTTCGTAGTGCGGCCAGTCTTCGTTCAGGCCATACGTCTGCCCGATTTGCGAAAACCATCCCGCGCCCGAATAGCGGATGGTCTTCAGGTTCGACAGCCCCATCGCCTGGGCGGAGGCTTGCAACACGCTCTGGACGTCGCGCACATCCTGCGCCGATACCGTCGCTGCCGCCAGACATACCATTGCCGCCAGGATGCCAGCTCGCCGTTTCATAAGCGCCTCCTTGCCTGTCGCATGACCGACCCGCAACTTATTTTCTGACTTTAACGCGTGAAACTGGCCTGCCATGCTAGTGCCGCGCTCAACGGCCTGTCAATGCGGGCCCTTGCGCTTCATCTACCAGCCGAGGCCTTTGCGTCGCGCGGGCGCGCACGCCGCCGTGAAAAAACCTCGGGTCTGACCGGAAATCGGTCCGGCCCGAGCTGCAAATTCCGTGAGGCATTGCTGGTGTGCGATTTACGCTTGGCCTTCAGCCGGGCAGTTCAAGTTTTTTGTAGCTCAGGTCGCGCCGATGCCGCTGTCGGCGAGACCTGAGGCCTTTGCGTCGCGCGGGCGCGCACGCCCACTTTTGCTTCTTGGATCAGGCCACTTTGTGCGGCTGAGTTTCGCGTAAGACATTCGCAAAAAATCTGCCTCCGACGGCTACACCCGCCTGCACTCGGCCGGTAACCACGACGTGCGCCCCCTGCCCCGGAATGCCAAACCCGCTGCTCCACACCCACAGGCGCCCGGTTCCGTCATCGACTTCAAACGCGCCCTGCTTCATCGCGCCAAAAGACGTGACCACTTGCCCGGCAATGGTGACGTCCTTTGACATGTAACGGGCAGGATCGCTGTTAATCGCCGAAATCTTCGTCGCCGTGCAGCCCGCCGCGAAGACAATAAAGAACGCCAGCACAACCAGATTTCTCGCTCCCCGAAAACCACTCGTTTTCGCGACCGTCATTTTCATGTTTGTTAGATGCAGGTTCTCGGGTTCGGCGCAGCTCGTTCCTCGGCTCCGGCCTCGCTTTGCGATCTTAAATTTCAAATCAGCACGCGACCCTACGTCCACCGAAACCAGCCCAGCGCCAGCACAAACGAAACCGTCGTCCACGCCAGCAACACGCCCAGCCGCCCCGCTTGGGCCGCCAGCGGAGCGCCCTCGAGAATCGTTGCGCGCAGCGCGTCGTTCAAAGCCGTAAGCGGCAGCGCGCGAATCAGCGGAAGCACCACGGCCGGGAACCGTTCGTACGAGAAAAACACTCCCGAAAACACCCACATCGGCATCATCACCAGATTGATCAGCCCGCTTACCGTTTCGATTTTCTGCGCGCGGCTTGCGGTCAGCAGGCCCAGGCCCGCAAAAGCTGCTGAACCTAACGCAGCCAGCAACACAATCCCCAGCCACGAGCCGATCACCCGCATATGGAAGACGAAAATGCCGATGCCCAGCAGCAGCGCCAGCTCCGCGACCATCAGCACCAGGCGGCTGCTCGTCAGCGCCAGCAGGAAATCGCTCCGCCGCATCGGCGTCGCCACGTATCGCTTCAGCAATTTGCGTTGCCGATAATCCACCAGCGCAAACCCGACCCCCCACATCCCCGAATTCATCAGGTTCATGCCCAGCAGGCCGGGAATGAGAAAGTCGATGTAACGCGCGCCCGGCTCACTCGACGCCTGTGCCGAAGTCCTCAGCGGATTTTTTCGCCCGGCAGCCGCCTGCAACACATTGTCAGCCACCTCGCGCGCCATCAGGCTTTCCGGACGAGCCGGATCGTAGCGGTATTCGACTTCGCCGCCGGCGCCAGAGGTGTCGCCGCCAACCCCATTGCGAGCACTTGACCCCTTGTCCCCCGGCCCCTTCGGAATGATCACGAGATCATACCTGCCGAGTCGAAAGCCGTTCAGCGCCACCGCCTCGGGCACGACTTGCGCATGTAAAGCTTGCGGAGCCGACTGCGCCATCCGAAGTACAGATTCGGCCCCCGGACCCGCGGCGATGACCACGTTTGGGATGCTCGCCGGCCTCGTTCGAAAAGCGATGCCCAACCCGACCGCCAGCAGCAAAGGAAACAGGAAAACCCAAAAAATCACTTCCGGCTCGCGCTGCATCTCTTTGATTCGAGCCAGCAGAAGATGCTGGTAAGCCGACCATCGCCCATTTTGGCGGACGTTCGTCCATTCCGGGTGCATCCCGCCGCCGCTCGGCAATGCGCCGCCCGTCACCTTTTGCTCCTCGTCGGTTCTCAGCGGAGTGCTCATGCATCTTCCCTCAAGTGCCTGCCGGTGAGCCGCACGAAGACATCTTCGAGGCTGGCTTGCCGCGTGTTCAGTTGCGTCAATCGCCGGCTTTGCTGCGAAATCGCTTCCAGCAGCGCGGGGATGGTTACGTGCGGTTGCCGCACCGTCAAGCAGATCAGTCCGTTATCCGCGTGCACCGCTTCGACTCCGGGCAATTGCCGCCAAACGTCCGGCGGGGGTGCGTCATCGGCTCCTCTGTCATCGAGCGTGCTGACTGCAAACTCCACCATGTGCTGCCCACCCAGGCGTTCGATCAATTCAGCCGGAGTTCCTTCGGCGATGATCTGCCCGTAATCGATGATCGCCAGCCGGTTGCTCAGACGTTCGGCTTCGTCCATATAGTGCGTCGTCAAAAGAACCGTTCCGCCGCGTCGCAGGAACTCGCGAATGATCTCCCACAGTTGCCGTCGGCTCTGCGGATCGAGCCCCGTCGTGGGCTCGTCGAGAAAAAGAATTTTTGGATCCGCCACCAGCGCCGTCGCCACGGCCAGCCTCTGCCGCTGCCCGCCGGAAAGCTTGCCTACCCACGAATCGGATTTTTCCATCAGCCCAAGTTCAACCAGTACTTCTTTTGGCGAACGCGGCCGGCGATAGAAGCTGGCAAAGAGTTCAATCGTTTCGCGAACCGTGAGTTTCTCGGCCAGTCGCGTCTCCTGCAGCGAAACGCCCAGCAGTTCCCGCAACTCGCGCGGATGGTGTTGCCAGGTGCGGCCGAGAATCTTCACTTCGCCCGAAGTCGGCGCCAGCAAGCCTTCGAGGATCTCGATCGCCGTCGTTTTGCCCGCCCCGTTCGGCCCTAACAAACCGAAGCATTCGCCTTCACTGATCTCCAGGTCCAGCCCGCGCAGCGCTTCAACCTTGCCGTCATAGGTCTTGCGCAGTTCCCGGCATTCAATCGCCAGCGTCATGCGTTGGATTCTAACCAATCGCCGCGCTGAATGCTGTGCCCGACGCCTGCGCATGGCCCCTTAAGGCATTCACGCGTGCAACCTACCCTGTTCATCCTATCGACCTAATTGCTCCGTCCGGTTATTCCGGGTAGGCACTCACAGGAGGCAAGCCATGAAACGTTTGTCGCTCGTCATAACTTTGATGGGGCTATTCGCGCTCGGCGCATATCAGGTTCAAGCCGTTCCCCCGCAGCAGGACAACACCACCACACAGGACAGCGGAACAAAGGCCAAAGACAACGCCAAAGCCGCCGGCCATGACACCAAGAACGCCGCAAAAAAGACCGGCAAAGCCGTGAAGAATGGAAGCAAGAAAGCGGTAAACGAGGGCGCAAAGGGAACCAAAAAAGGCGCGCAGAAGACAGAACAGGGCGCGGATAAAGTCGAACAGAAAACCCAATAACCTTTTCTCGCCGTCAATTCGATTCTGATTTCACAAGCTGTGGTGGTGCCCCGCGCTCGTTCTCAGTCCGACCACATGCGGCGCGATTTCCGCGCCCGCCATCCGAATGGCGCGGAAATCGCGCGTCTCCGCGAGGAATCTGCTTTTCCTTTTTGGCGTGCCCACCCTTCCTTGTTCTTAACGGCGGCGCTCTCCCCGCCGTGCCGTTTTCGCAAAATGCACCGGCCTAATTGATTGACCCGCCCTAATCTACCGGATAACCTGTATGAACTTGCGCCGTTTCTCTCGCCGGCCGGTCCAGCTCCGGTTTTGTTCCTGCTCCGCGCAAGCGTCTGCCAAGGAGAACTTCGTGATTTTTCCCGCTCGAAAAAGTGTGTACGGCCTTATCGCGGTCCTGACACTCGGCTCCGTTTTTGCCGCCCTTGCCGGTGCTGCCGCCCGGCAAAACGCCCAGCAAAATGCCCATCAACAAAATGATTGGGCTGAACTGAACGCGCGTGTCGATTCGCTCTATCAGGCCGGCAACTACGCGGAAGCGCTTTCCGCCGCCCGCCAGCTTCTCGATTTTGCCCAGGAAAAGTTCGGCCCCGAATCGCCCAATGTCGCTTCCTGCTTGAATAAGTTGGCTGTGCTGTATGAGGAAGTTGGCAACCTTGCCGATGCTGAGCCGCTTTACGAGCGCGCCCTCGCCATCCGCGAGCGGGCCGCCGGGTCGGACAATCCCGAGGTTGCCGCCAGCCTCAACAATCTTGGCGCCTTATATGCCGATGAAGGCAAGTACGCCCAGGCTCAGCCGCTTTACGAACGAGCCCTTGCCATACGGGAAAAATCGCTTGATGCGAAAAGTCCCGATCTCGCCATGAGCTTCAACAACTTGGCCGTGCTCTATGACCTCGAGGGCAGAGAAGAAGACGCGTTGCCGCTCTACGAGCGCGCGCTTTCCATTCGTGAAAAGGCCTTTGCTCCCGATAATCCGGAAATTGCCAAGAGTCTCGTAAATCTCGCGGGAGCTTATCGCGAGCAGAAGCGCTACTCCGAAGCGGAGCCGCTTTACCGCCGTGCTTTGGCCATCGACGAAAAGACCTTTGGTCCCGAAGAGCCGGAGATCGCCACCGTCCTCGACGATCTTGGCGTCGTGTATGTCGCCGAAGGCAAGTACGATGCCGCCGAACCCCTTTATAAGCGGGCCATGGCCCTGGCCGAACGCAACTTCGCCCGCCAGCCACTCGCCGCCACGATATTCGGCGATGCCGCCGATCTTGAGGTCGCCCAGGGGCGTTATGCTTCCGCCGAACCGCTGGACACGCGCGCCGCGGGAATTCTCGAAGAACGTTTCGGCTCCGCCAGTCCGCGCCTGGCGCCCCTGCTCGGCAATCTGAGCGAAATCTATTACCTCGAGGGCCGTTTTACCGAATCCCTCACCGCACTGCAGCGCGAACTGCAGATTCAGGAGAAAGCGCTTGCAGCGGATGATCCGCGTCTCGCCTCTATCCTGGATAACTATGCCGGCTTGCTACTGAAGACCAATCACACCGCGGAAGCCGCCCAGGCCAAATCACGCGCCGACGCGATTCGCGCCAAGGCCAGCGCTTCCGCGAGCGCCGATTCCGAGAACTGACACATCTGGGATTTGCGATCTGGTCTCGGCGTCCTTTGCCCGCGCATTCAGCACGCGCCGCGTTACTGTCATCACGAGCGAGTCCGCCTTTGGCGGACGACGCGAGGGATCTGCTTTTGCAGTTTCTGAAATCTCAAATCTGGGATTTGCGATCTGGTCTCGGCGTCCTTTGCCCGCGCATTCAGCACGCGCCGCCTTCGAAGATTCTCCGGATACATTCAGCGTCCTCGAAGAGATCGATACGCAATCCGGCGCGCGCACGGCCACCCTTGATACCAAAACGCCCCCGGTTTCCCGGCAAAGCCGCAGTTATCTCTGTCCCTGCTACCGAAACTCCCCGGTGTGCCCCCGGGTGTTGCACGTATTCCTCTGCTACAACATTCCGGGTAGCCTCCCAGAGGCTTCCTCATTCAGCCGCACATGCACTGGGTCGCGCCGCAAAAAATCAGGAGAGTGGTCGTTTGGGTCGCGATGGCAATCGCCCTGCCGGCCGCTTTCGCTCATGCTCAAACCTTTCTCACTGCTCCGGTCAATCTCTCCGGCACGGGCAAGGCCGTCGTCCCCTCGATCGCCATAGGCCCCGCCGGCGATATCAATGTGGTTTGGCTGGATTCCGGCGCCATTCTGTTTCGGCGCTCCACCGATGGCGGCCAGTCGTTTTCCGCGAATATGGTTGTCACCACAACGCTTTTGCCCTCGCAGGCTTCGCAGCCGCAGATCGCGGTGAATTCCGCCGGCGTTTATGTCGCATGGGCCGGCCCCAGCGATGTCTATTTCAGCAGCCTCGCGACCGGCAGCAGCACTTGGTCCGCGCCCGTGAATGTCTCCCTCGGCAAGGGAATCACGCCCGGCAGCGCCGCGCCCGTCCCGCACATGGCTGTTGATCCGAGCGGCGGCGTCGATCTCGTCTGGGGTCAAAGCGGCGCCCACTTCGCGCGATTTTCCGGCGGCACGTTTTCGCCCGCGGTTCAACTCACAGCATCCGCGATGGCTAGCCAGAGCCCCAGAATCGCTATCAACGCGGCCGGGCATGTTTTCATCGTTTGGGAAAACGCGGGGAGTTGCCCCACGATTACTTTGGCACGATCAACGGACAAAGGCGGGACGTTCACGCCCTATTCTGTTGCCGATAACTTGACCGTGGCCGGCCAGCCCGTTACCGGCTGCACCTCTGACGTGCAGATTGCAACCGGCGCAAACAACACGATTTGGCTTCTGTGGGCGAATGAAAACCAGAATATCCAAGACGTGATCCTCACATATTCGGTCGATACCGACCCGTTCACGCCACCCGGCAGCGCAAGCAGCTACTTTAATAATCTGTCCAGCACGTCATCCTACACACCTCGGATGGCCATCGACGCTAGTGGCGACATCAGTGTGGTTTGGATCGGGGATTATCAACAAAACGGGGGTCCCCATGCGATTTATTTCACCCGTTCCACAAATCCTCAAGACCCGGCAAGCTTCTGCGGTGGCAAAGATTCTTCCTGCAAGACTCCACCCATACTCACCAATCCACCCGTAGCGGGACTGGCTACCGGGTTTCCGCTGATTGCGGTGGAGCCGAGCGGAGCGATTGATATCACGTGGCAGCAGGCCAGTGCCGCCAATCCCAGCGCTGCATACGACATTATTCTGGCCCGCTCGACCGATGGCATAAATTTCACAAAGGCGACCCTCGACAGCACGCCTACGACGCAAAGCGGCACGGCGCAAATCGCCGCTGACGGCACCGGCAATGTTTACGCCACGTGGGACGGAAACTCCGGCAGCAGCGCAGACATTTTGCTCAACGGCGATTCCGCCGCCCTTCAGGCCTCCGCTCAGTTCAACATCAACGGCGTAAAGCTTTCGGCATCCCCGCTCTCGGCCACGATCAACGCCGGCGAATCGGCCAATTTTAGTCTTTCTCTCAACTCCGCAAACTCCGTCCCTGGCAGCGTAACTCTGGCCTGCGGTGGCCTGCCCTCCGGAGTAAGCTGCAACTTCAATCCGAATCCCGTTAGTCTCGCTGCAAACGGATCTGCGTCCACAACTCTTGCCGTCGCTGTCGCGGTAAAACCGGCCATCGGATCGGTCGTAAATAGTCCCGGCGTTGCACTTCCCGCTGGCGGCGTTTTTCTGCTGCGAATGAGTCGCTGGCTTCCCGCTTTCGCGTTTATTCTTCTTGCTGCCGTGGTGGCCTTTGGCCTGCCCGCGGGTCTGCCGCGCTTCGCTCGCACCCTGGCGCTGGCTGCTTTGCTCGCTGCAGCCGCGACAGGCATGTCGTCCTGCGGCGGCTCGACCCAAAGCAACGGAGGCGGTGGCGGCGGTCCTATCACTTTCCCGCTCACGTTACAGGGCCATGCGAACTCCGGCACAGCTACCTTCCAATCCATCTCCATTACCGTTCCTTAGTGCACGGCTAGCCGCCTTAGAACCGTCATTTCGAGCAGCCTTCCCCGTGCTCTCTGTGCTTGTGCGTCCTCTGTGTCGAATCCGGGTTTCCGCAGGCCCGCCTGTCAGCCCCCGTACGGTATTTCGTGCACCCGCGTGCCTGATTCGCGGTATTTCGTTTTCTGCCTGAACGAGCAATCCTCCCCCCTGCCCCAGCGTCCCCGCGAATCGCGGGGTCGTGCCTTGATTCTCAAGATGAAAACGGAAGTCGCGGAGCGACTATGTGCAAGCGTTTGCGACCCCGAGAGCGAAGCTTGCTCGCGTCCAAGGCTTTCTGCTATCCGAAAGTGGCAGACGACATGCTCGCTCAACCTGGATCGTAGCCGGTTTGCCGCTCCGTGGCAGGCGCGACTAGGCCGGCTATGAGTTCCAGTCCCCGCACGCAGTTCACAACAAAATTTCCTTGCCGTCCGATTTTACTTCCATGAATCGAACGAAATCGCATACGTCCGTGCAACTTTGCCAGTCGGCACATCCGCGCTCGCTTTCGGCCATGCTCCTCGCCGCCGCTTTCCTCCTTATCGCCGCGGCCGCGAACGCCCAGGTGTTCAGCACGCCCATCGACCTGGCCGCTGGCGGTCCCGCCGGATTGCCCGTAATCGCCGTCGATTCGAATAACAATATCGATGTGGCATGGGCCGCGTCCCAGGGCGTCGTCTTCACGCGTTCTACCGATGGCGGAAAGAGTTTTACAGCGCCTCTAACCATTTCAAACGGAACCGGCTCAAACCGTGTCCAGATGAGCCTTGACGCCGCCGGAGGGATTTATCTCCTGTGGCAAGGGTCTGATTTGCATTTTCGGCTCGCCCACTCCGCCGACGGACGCTCCTTCGCCACACCGGCCGATTTGACCGCCGCTCTGGCGATCGGAACTTTCTCCGGCAACCTGCCGCGCATGGCGCTCGATACCAACGGCAATGTGGATCTCGTATGGGCGCAGTTCGGTTCGGCCGGCTCGGTGCTCTTTAGCCGCTCCACCGACGCCGGCGCGAACTTCTCTGCTCCCGTTCAGCTCGGCAGTTTTGCTTTCGGCGCGAAGATGCAGATCGCCATCGGGACGAGCGGCGTCATTTACGTTCTGTGGACGGAGCAGACGACTCAGGCGGGCGATACCTGCGCACTGCGTTTCAATCGTTCCACCGATTCCGGCGCCTCGTTTTCTCCCACGCTGACCTTGAATGCCGCCGGCGCCGAATGCGACGCCAGGCTCGCGCTCGATTCTTCGGGCGGCGTGAATGTTCTGTCATTCGATGGAAACGGGACCTTCTACCACTCCGCTGACGGCGGAAACACCTTTACGAATTCGCAGAACGTTTTTCTCCCTGCCACGATCTGGTTTGGCGGCCAGTTGAATTCAAACGCCGGTACCATCGACGCCGTTCTCAATTCGTTTCCCAATCACGATGTTTTGTTCAGCAAATCGGCCAATCAGGGAACGAGCTTCTCCGCTCCTCTGTTGGTGAGCGCTTCCCACCCGGCCCCCTCTTCCGCTGGCGCTTTCGGTGCAAATAGCCAATCCATGGGAATGGATGCAGCCGGGAATATCGACGTGATCTGGGAAGACGACATTTTGAATCCAGGCGCGCCGGACATTTTCTTCAGCCGCTCGACCGATGCGGGCGGTCATTTCCTCGCGGCGCAGAACATCTCGAATAATCCCGGCTCCGGCAGTCCGGCCATGGCTCTCGATTCAGCTGGAAACGTAAATGTCGTGTGGGCCGCCGCCAATGCCGGCAAGGTTTTCTTCAGCCGCGCTTCGGCTTCGTCCTCCGGCGGCTTCACCATCAGCGGTGGTCAGAATTCGATGACCCTGCTGCCCGGCGGAACGGCCACAACTCAGTTGACCTTAACCGCGGCAAGCGCATTCAACCAATCCGTTAGCTTTGCCTGCGGCAGTCTGCCTCCCGGCGCGCAGTGTTCATTCAGCCCGGCATCGGTCACGCCGGGAATCTCTGGTACGACTGTCACCGTAGCCGTCTCGGTTCCCAGTACGTTCACCTTCGGCAGCTTTCCTTTCACCGTGAATGCCTCCACGCCCACAATCAGCCAATTTCTGAATATGCAGGTAACTGTCGGCGCCGCCAGCGGATCAATTGCGCCTTCTGTAACGGCAATTCCATTGGGCGGGTCGGCGAACTTTGCGGTAACGGTCGTCAGCACCGGAAATTTCGCCGGGCAATTTTTCCTTAATTGCTCTGCTCCAGCCGGAGTGACCTGCACTTTCACGCCGAATCCCGGTTTCCTGCCGATCAACGGCAGAGCTACCGCTGCGCTCAACGTCCAGGTCGCGAGCCTTCCCGCCGCCGGCAGTGCGCCTGAGAATCCCCAAGGCATTCAACTCCTTGGCCCCACAAACATCGTACCGGCTCTTGCGTTCATTCTTTGCCTGCTCTGTGCCGCGGCAATTGCCGTCGCTCGTTCGAACCAACGTCTTGCCCTCGCGCGCAGGTGGGCCGGCGTTTCCCTGACAATCGCCTTAGCGGTACTTATGCTTTCCTGCGGCGGGGCGGTCGGCACCAACAGGATCGGCGGCGTCGCCGCAACTGGAGCAACCGGCGCTGCCGAGCAGGGGCCCAGCGGCAGCGGCGCACTTGGACCCACGGAAAGCACCAGCGGTACCTCCGCCGGCGCCCTTACGCCGCCAGGAACCACTTCCGTCACTTTCCCGCTGACGGTCGTCGCGCAATCCGGCGGAGCCGTCGTCAACATCGCCACCGCATCGATCACCGTGCCCTAATCGCGTGCGTGAACCCGGAAAAGAGATCACCCCAGCTTGAGACGGGCGTTTTCGTTTTGTAGCCGCCGGGCTTTAGCCCGGCCGTTATCGCTTTCAGTGCGGCGTGCTGCAGTTCCCTGAAAGGTACAACACGGCCTAAGATTCGGCGTATCCTTATATGCTAGGCGAACTGAATCATGAGCCTACAGCCTGCGCGGCATCCAAAATCCCCCAAAAAAGTCGCTGCCGACATTCCCGGTTATACCTACGGAACCGGCGGCGCCGCCAGGTCCCCGGTTTCGCCGGCCGATCTCGAATTGCTAAAGAAAACGGTCGATTTCACACCAGACGACGAGAAATATCTTCGCTTGGCGGGCGAGGTTCTCGCTGATCAAACTGAAAACGTGGTCAAAGCGTGGCGCGCCGTCATCGCCGCCAATCCGCATCTCGCCAAATATTCGCTCGACTCCGAAGGCAGGCCGATCGCCCATTATTCCGCGGCCAGCGGCCTGCGCTTCCGGCAATGGATTCTGGATACCTGCTTTCGCCCGTATGATCAGGATTGGCTGAACTACCAACAGGAGATCGCGCTTCGTCACACCAGCGTCAAGAAAAACAAAACCGACCACGTGGAATCGGCCGTTTCTATCCCTCTCAGGTACGTGATCGCCTTCACCGCCGTCATCAATGACGGCATCAAGCCATTTCTTTCCGCCAGGGGCCACTCGCCCCAGGACGTCGAACGCATGCACCGCGCCTGGTGCAAGTCGGTGCAACTGCAAATCGCGTTGTGGAGCGAACCGTACACAAATAGCGACGTGGCGCCGGACGAGTGGTGACGGTGCACAGCGGAGGCTTCCACCCGCCTTCAGGTGCCTAACCCGCCTCCCGTTGAACCTTAACAGCCGTTCGCGGCGTCCTTTACCAGCATCACCTTATTGTTGGCCCAAACCTGCCCGCCTACGCTGGAATGAGACTTCGGGAGGTAATAGCCAATCATGGGAAAAACAATGAACACCATCACTGGCGTGGCCGCACTGGCGCTCGTCTTTGGCGCGGGTCCGGCGTTCGCCCAATACAGCAATGGCGGCACGACTCAGCGCCAGAGTAACGGCACCACTGAGCGTCAGGGTCATGCGACAGCAAACGACCAGACGTCTCAGAACACTTCCGCTAACAAGACCGATGATACTTTCGCCGAAAAAGCGGCCTCGGGCGGAATGGCCGAAGTGAAACTCGGCCAATTGGCCGAAGAAAAGGGCTCCAATCCGGCTGTCAAGCAGTTTGGCCGCCGCATGGTGCAGGATCACTCCAAGGCCAACAACGAACTCAAGAGTGCGGCCCAGCGCGAGAATCTGACGCTCCCGACGGAGATGGACAAGGCCGACCAGGCCACCTACGATCGCCTCTCCAAGCTTTCCGGTGAAGCCTTCGACAAAGCCTACGCGCGCGACATGGTAAGAGATCATACGAAAGACGTATCTGAGTTCGAGAAGGAAGCCAAAAACGGGCGCAACGAAGCGATAAAGAATTTCGCGGCGCAAACCGTCCCCACGCTGCAGAGCCATCTCGAGCAGGCTCGTCAAATGGAGCAGAGCGTGAACCAAGCCTCCAACGCGAGCGGTAATGAAAACAATACCCGCGGAAATAGCGGAACCACCGGCACCACCGGACGCACGGAATCCTATCCGAGCAACGGCACTGGCTCCGGCGGCCGTACGACTCGCTGACGTGAAAGTCTAACTCCACCCGCGTCGCCGAATTGGCGGCGGCGTTTTGACGTGCCGGCTTTCCCCGAAAGCCGGCACGTTTTTCACTGCGACGTCGCAACGCGTTTATAGCTATACGCGGGCCGCTCCGACGCCCACCAAACTTCTCCGTGCCAGCGGCACTCGGCAGGGAGAGAGGAATCTGCTTTTATTTTTTGGCTTTGACTGTAGCGGGGGCTCAGCCCGCGAGCGCGGAACGCAATTTTCAATTCAACGGCGCCGGGAATGATCTCCGCGATCGGCCGGATTGCACCTCCTCGCCATTCAGTTGCAGAATGACACAGCACGACCATCCTCGACTCACAAAGAGCCAACCATGCGAGCCACTCTCATCGGCGCCTTTCTTCTTCTGCTTTTTCTTGCAGTTCGTTCTTCCGTAGTCGTCAGCGGAGCTCAAACCACGCCGCCGCGATCCGCTGACAACCAGGTCGCGCGCGGGCGTTACCTCGTGGAAGAAGTGGCCAAATGCACCGAATGTCACACGCCCCGCGATGCCAATTTCGAACTCGACCGCGGGCGATGGCTCCAGGGCGCTTCTATCTGGATCCAACCGGTCCAGCCGGTCACGAATTGGGCGCAATTTGCGCCCACGCTCGCCGGTCTCCCCAGCATGAGCGACGATCAGGTCGAGCGCGTGTTGGAAAAGGGCGAAGGCGCAAATGGCCGCGCCATCGAGCCGCCCATGCACATCTACCATCTGAGCCACGCCGACGCGCAGGCCATCATCGCCTACCTGCGCTCTTTGCCCACCGCCACAAACCGCTGATGCACTTGTTCGGCGCCCGCCGTCGGCGCTGTCATCACGAGTCCGCCTGCAGCGGACGAGGGATCTGCTTTTATCCTTCCGGTCCGATACTGCGCTTCATGCGAGCAGGAACCTGTCTTTCAGTCGTAGCTCGGGTCGGGCCCGCTCTGTGGGCCAGATCCGAGGCCTTTCGCCGATTGCGGCTGCGCACCCAGTCGCCCTACGCGGTGGCGCGCTGCTCGCGCGAAGCGGTGTAAGTATTCAGAAACGCGAGAGTGAGCGGCCAGGCCTGCGATGCGGCGACGGGATTGTAGCTGGCGCGGGCGTCGCAGAAAAACCCGTGATCGGCTTCCGAAAACTCCACGTTCACGTAGCTCTTGCCCGCCGCGGTTAATGCGTCCGCAACGGCGCGCCGCTGCTCCAGCGTGATGTGCTGGTCCTTGCCTCCCCAGAACAGCAGAACCGGGTTTTTCAGGTCCTTGATGCGCCCCAGCAGTCCCGGGTTCATGGGATTGGGCGCAATGCCGCCGCCGTAAAACGATACGGCGCATTCCAAAGGCAGAGTCAGCGATGCCAGCACGGCGGCGCGTCCTCCCATGCAGTATCCTACCGCCGCAACCGGCGAGCCTGCTGCTACACCATTGGCGCGCAGCCAGTCGTAGGCGGCGCGAAAGTCGGCCTCCAGGTTTGCATCGCGTAATTCCTTCAAATGCACCATGGCCGACGGGAAATCATCATATCGGCCCTCGAAGCCGGTGCCGCTGCGATGAAACAACTCCGGCGCGACGGCGAGAAAGCCTTCGCGCGCAAAGCGTTCGGCAATGTCGCGGATGTGGGCATTGACGCCGAAAGCTTCCTGCATCACGAGCAGCCCGCGTTGCGGCGCCGCGCCTGAGGGGCGCGCGACGTAAAGCCGCATGGAAGTGCCGTCGCTCACTTTGGTAGTGACGAATTCGGATTTAATCTCCATTCAGGTCCTCCCGAATTTTGGAAGTTTCAAATCTGCGGGGAGTGTGACCCCCTCCCCCTGTTTTGTGCAAGTGCGTATTCTAAAAGACTTACTTAGGCCGGCGCGCGACTTATGTTGCGGTCAAAATCCTCGGCCAGCCACGTCCCTTCACTGTCGTTTCGTTTGCAGCTGCGCCGATCGACCTGGGGCCTCGCGGCAGTTCGAATCGAGTCCCGCGCACTTCGGTCGGCTCGCGGCAGGCGACGAGGACAAGCCGCCCCACGGTTCCAGCTCAGTCATCGTTTTTTCTTCTATTTTATCGCGACCGTCAATCCCAACCCTAGCACAACTGGCAGCCAAAGCGGCCGCTGCCCAAAATGACAAATCGCATATTTGAGATTTGAGAAGGCAACCGCATATCCCTCAGCCTGGTGAAATTGGACCTCCGCGGCTCAGGCCGACCTCAGGCACAACCGAACAACAAAAGCAGATCCCTCACCCCCATTTGCAAAAACCGGCAACTGGGTTCGGGATGACAACCGGGCGGGCCAAGAGGTGATGCGAGAAGGCGAAGAACGGGGGCGGACATGCCCGTTTGCTTCAATCGGGCGAAAAGCCTCGGGTCTGGCCCACAGATCGGGGCCGACCCGCGCTACAACGAGGCAGGTGCGCGCTCGCGTGAAGCGCAGGGGGACCGGAATGCTAAAAGCAGATCCCTCGTCATTCGCGCTTATAAGCGCGAATTTCCTCGGGATGACAATTTTTTCATTTTGCAAAAGCGGAAAATGGGTTCGGGATTACCACCGGAGGCATATAGATGATGTGAGAATACAAACGCAGACAGGCGATGGCGGATCGGCAATCGGGCGAAAGGCCTCGAGTCTCGGCGCCGGAATGGCGGGAAGCTCCCAGTTACCTCGCGGGCGCGTCCAGCCGGGCGCTGACGGCTTCATCCTGCCTCAGCGAATCCAGGCGCGGCGGCATCTCCAAGAATTCCCGAGCGATGTGCCAGAGTTGGTGGCGGTTGAGGCCAAGCACCAATGAGTGAGCCATGCCCGGCAGAATTGCAAACTGCCGGTCCGGATTCACCAGCTTTCGATAGAAATTGAGGCAGTCTGCGTCGGTGGCGATGCCGTCGTATTCGCCGCGCGCAACAAGCGCCGGCGCGTGAATTTTCTCCGGATCGATCACCGGCAAATTTGCCGTCATGTCCAGGTATGTTCCGGTAGGAACGCTGTCGCCGTAACGCAATTCGGCGTCGGCGAGCGCATCGCCCACCGCCGGATCGGACGTGCCCGCCTTATCGCGGGTAAAGATGCTGTGGATCATGGCGCGGTCTCGTGGCCGGCGGTTGTGCGTGCGGTAAAACTCCAGTTGTTTGGCGCGGTCGGCAAGCGTGGGTGAACCTTCACCGGTGTAGGTCAGCGCGGTGAGGACGAGCCGGTTCACTCGCTCCGGATGGTCCATGGCAAAAGCGCCGGCGCGGAGCGCGCCTGAGGATTCGCCGAAAAAGTGATAGCGCTGCTGTCCGGTTTCGCGCTTGACGACCTCCACGGCGGCTGTCAGGTCCTTCACGCCGTCGGCGATATTCGAATTCCCCTCGCCTGCTGATGATTTGCCGTAACCCGTAAAATCCATGGTCCACACGTCAAATCCGTACTCCGCAAATTTATTCATCAGCGAGTATTCGCCATGCCCGGGAACGGTGAGATCGAACGAAGGGCGGGCCGAGATCGATGAGCCGTGCACCAGAAACAGCACCGGATCCGCGACGCTCCGCGAGCGGGGCGCATCCCGCCGTTTGCGAAAAAGAGAGAGCTTCACATTTCCGCGTTGCGCCCAGTATTCGTCGCTCCAGATCTTCGTCTGGCTGGAAGCGGAGGGATTATCGTCGTTGTTTTTCTGCGCCGGCTCGGCCGCCGCGAGCACGCCTTCGCCGAGAGCGCCCAGCATCGTCGGAGCGGCGCCCAACAGGCTGAAGCGGCGCAAGAATGAACGGCGAGAAGCGTCAGAGATCATGCGAGCCATCACGTTCCTCCAGCTTGATAACGGCCGAACGGCCGGTCACCTCGGAGCCACTGGCAGGACTCTACGATACTCTCATGTTTAAGCAGACCGCAATACGGCGGCGCAATGGGTTGAATCGTGCGGTTCAGCGCCGGATCCAGCTCGAAGTCAGCCTCGAATCGTGCCGCCCTCGGCGACGGCCTCAACGGAATCGACATCCTCGGCCGGTTTGCGTTGCGTGGTTCCACTCGGCGCCGCGCGCAGATATTGCGCCGGCCACGATATGGATTCGCCGAGCTGTGCGGCCGCATGCAGCGGCCAGTAGGGATCGCGCAGCATCTCGCGCGCCATGAGCACCAGATCAGCCTGGCCGTTGCGAATGATGTCGTCGGCCTGGCGCGCTTCGGTGATCATGCCGACCGCGCCGGTGAGAATACCCGCCTCGCGGCGTATCCGTTCGGCAAACGGCACCTGATAACCGGGCGCCATCGGAACTTTGGCATCGGCAATATTGCCGCCCGAAGAGCAGTCCACCAGATCGACGCCAAGCGGGCGCAAACCGCGCGCGAGTTCCACCGCCTGTTCGGCGTCCCAGCCGCCCTGGACCCAGTCGGTTGCGGAGATGCGAATAAAGAGCGGCAGCCGCTCCGGCCAGACCCGCCGAATTTTGTTCACCACTTCGCGAACAATGCGGCTGCGATTCTCAAACGAGCCTCCGTAAGCATCGTTACGGTGATTGCTCAGCGGCGAGAGGAATTCATGCAGAAAATACCCGTGCGCGGAGTGAATCTCGAGCACGCGAAAGCCCGCATCGAGTGCGCGCTCGGCGGCTTTGCCGAAGGCATTTCCGATGGCCGCAATGCGGTCGGCGCTTACGGCTATTGGCATGGGGTAATCGGGAGAGAAGGGAATTGCGCTGGGCGCCACGATGTCGGTCCAGCCGCCTTGTCGCTCGTCAACTTTCCCTGTGCCTTCCCAGGGCCGGAACGTGCTGGCTTTTCGCCCTGCGTGCGCGAGCTGAATGCCGGCCACGCTCCCCTGGGCGTGAATGAATTTGGTAATTCGCGCCAGAGGTTCGATATGCGCATCGCTCCAGATCCCCAGATCCTGAGGACTGATGCGCGCTTCCGGCAGGACCGCCGTCGCTTCGGCGATCACCAGGGCGGCGCCGCCGACAGCACGGCTGCCCAGATGCACGAGATGCCAGTCGGTAGCCATTCCGTCTTCGCATGAGTACTGGCACATCGGGGAGACGACGATCCGGTTCATCAGCCGGAGGTCGCGGATCTTCAATTCGTCAAACAGGCCCTTGGTTGCCGATTGAGGCATCGAGTCGTATTCCTTCTCCTGGAGTGGTCGTGCTTGTACCGCATAAGCGTACATGCTGCGGGCGCAATAAAAAAGAGACGTGAGAAAACAGACGTGATTCTGCCGCGAGAGGACGCAACAGGGGAGACCGAGCGCTACGATCTGGATCGGAGGTTATCGGCAGCCGGTCCGATTCAGTTCGCTGAGCTTCTCTATTGCTTCGGAGTTGCCTTTTTGCGACGCCACCGACAATAACACCCGGGCCTGATCGCAATTCCTGGCCACGCCGTCCCCGTGGAGGTAAAGATCGGCGAGATCCATCTCTGCTGTCGAATTGCCTTTTTGCACCGCCGACCACAGCAGTTGCGAGGCCACGGTGGCGTTGCGGGGGCGTCCGCGTCCGTCAAGATATTGACGCGCCAGTTGCAGTTGAGTTTCGCCCGTATCGCCGCGGTTCGTCTGCGCGGAAGCGGCCGCGGAGCCGTACGACGGCACAGATGTGGGGGGAACCGCCGCGGCCGGCACAGCCGGCCTTAGAGCTGCCTCATGAGTCTGAGCCTGAGGGAACGCATTGTGCGATGCGCCTCTCGCCACCTCGGGGATCGCTCCTGCCGAAGTCGGTGACGCTGATTGCGGTTCTCCGGAACTGTTTTCGTCTGAAACGTCTGCTTGCGGCGGGGTGGCGTCGGAAACGCGCGCAGTTGCTTGATTCGGCGTGGACGCTGTGGCCTGGGCCGGCGTTTGCGCCGGCGTAACGCTCGAAGCAGCCGTACTCGCCGCATTAGGAGCTTCTGTCGCAGACGGCGCCCCGAAGGAGCTCGAAACAGCGGGAGCGGATGGGAGGGGAGTTGATGACGCCGGAGCAGGAGCGGGCGCGGGGGGGCTCGATAGATCGCGATCGGCTACACCGGAATTGCCGAAATTGCCGAATGATGCCAGAGAATTTTGCCAGCCGTAATGCCGCATCGCGAACCAGCCGGCACACCCGAGCAGAGCGGAGATAACGATTCCGCCGAGAATCCCCCGGAAAAACGCGGAATCTCGGGCCGGCGGATCGGGGTCGAAATGCGTAATCCAGGGCATCGCACCCGCCGGCTGCAGCATGGGCGCCGGCTGCCGATTCCCCGGAATCGCGGACGGTTGCGGAATCGGCGGCGCTGCTGCCGGTTGATCCGATGAATGCATCGACGCTGCCGCCGGGTTGGGAATGGCGGAAGAAGCGCGCACCATCGGTGGCACCCAGGCGGCGCGCGCAGTGGGTGGGGCAACAGCAGGCGTGTCCAGGGGCGGCATCGGTGCAGGTTGTGGCGGGATTCCTGGAAGACGCTGCGAGTCGCTTCCGGTTGCCGCACCGGATGTCGTTGCACTCAACGGCGAGACGCTTTCAGAGCGAGCCTGATTCGAAAGCGGTTTCGAAATCGAAGTGTCCTGAACTTTGCCGCGCGGCGGCGCCGCTTTGGCTATCTCCGCGCTATTCGAAGCCCATTCGATGATTTGTTCGGCTGCTCCGGCAGGCAAAACGGTGAAACGCAGCCCGCCGGCTTTGCGCGCCGCATCGAGCCAAATGAGTTCGCCAACCGCTTCTATCTGATTTGCCGCGCCCAGGAGAATGGAAACTCGCACCACGCCGCCTTGCTCTACCGGATTGACCATGTGGAAGCGAAGCCCGTCCTTGGAAATGTCTGTGACCACGCCTCCGTTATCGTAGGGGCCCAGGTTTACGTAGGCCAAGCGGCGGATCGTTACGCGCGGAGTCTTTCGTCTTTCCCCGTGGACCATCGGAGCGTTGGGACCGGGGGCGTCGTTTTCAGTCATGTAAGACTTCTCCGTTCGGTGCGAAAAGTTGGATGCGAGGTCGGCTGGCCGGGAAGCCTCGTATTTTTAATTGCGTGAATGCAGAATCTTATGATGTTGGAATGAACACATATACACCTGCGCGCCGCTCAGCCTCAATACAGTAAGTTCCCCCCGCCATTTAAGGCTTCATCCGATAGTTTGCCCTCCGGCGTTCGCACACGATGGGTCGTACTGTCTGAAGCGGTGGTCTTCGAGCGCTGGTATTTGCCGCGGCGGCGCCGGCTGCGCATTGCCACTCTTGAACAACTTTTGAACGAGCAAGCGGAGGGAATCGTGGAACGCATTCTTCCCAGAAAAGATAAGCACGCTTCGGATGAAATGCGCTGGGTTTACGGGGTCGGGGGAGCCGCGCTTCTGCTCTGGGGATTGAGGCGGCGTTCTGTAGCGGGGACCGTGGTTTCCTCAGTCGGTTTGGATCTGCTGAACTGGAGCTTTACCGGACATTATTTGCATGAGGTTTTGGGCCTGACTGGGCTCACTGCCAAAGGCCTACGGGCGCTCGTGCCTCATCAACTGGGAATCAGGGTCGATCGTTCCATTTCTGTTTACCGTCCGCCGGAGGACGTCTATCGCTTCTTCCGGGATTTTTCGAATCTGTCCCGCTTCCTGGCGCACGTCAATGCGGTCCGCGAAATCGACGACAAACATTCACATTGGTACGTAAGCGGTCCCGCAGGTATGGAGCTGGAGTGGGATGCGGAGATCATCAACGACCAACCCAACGAATTCATCTCCTGGCGATCGGTCGGCTCGGCGGACGTGGAGAGCACGGGATCGGTTCGCTTCGAACGAGCGCCCGGGGATCGTGGAACCGTCGTGCGTGTTTCCCTGAATTACCTGCCGCCGGCGGGCGCGCTTGGCGCGGCTATCGCCAAACTCTTCGGCGAGGAACCCGAAAAACAAATCAAAGACGACCTGCGGCGCATGAAACAGATCCTGGAGGCCGGTGAAATTGCCAGCATCGAAGGACAGCCGGCCGGACCATCGCATCCGCGGCGTTTGGAGGAGCGTCATAAGCGCCTGCAAGAACATGGGGCCGAGCCAATGCGCGTGACTCCCGGTGAACAGACGAAGGCGGCAATCTCAGGAACCGCCGGCTGAAATTCGCATTTAGAAATACTTCCAGAGGAGAAAATCATGAAGGCGCTCTGCTGGTATGGAAGCGGGGATGTGCGTGTCGAAACCGTGCCCGATCCCCACATCATTAATCCTCGCGACATCATCGTGCGTGTCACGCTCACCGCCATCTGCGGTTCCGACGTGCATCTGTACGACGGCTTCGTGCCCAGCATGCAGCGCGGCGACATTCTGGGACATGAGTTCATGGGTGAAGTCGTCGAGGTCGGCCACGAAAACGGGCTGAAGGCCGGGGACCGCGTCGTTGTGCCGTTTCCCATTGCGTGCGGCCACTGCTATTTCTGCCAGAATCAACTCTACTCCTCCTGCGACAACTCCAATCCCAACGCCGCGGCGCTCGAAGCGCTGCAAGGCTACAGCGCCGCCGGACTTTTCGGCTACAGCCATCTATACGGAGGCTACGCCGGGGGGCAGGCGGAGTATGTTCGCGTACCCTTTGGCGACGTCGGGCCGCTCAAGGTTCCGGACAACATGAGCGACGAGCAGGTGCTCTTTCTCTCCGACATTCTGCCGACGGGATATTTCGCCGCCGAGAATTGCCAGATCAAACCGGGCGACACTATCGCCGTATGGGGATGCGGACCGGTAGGTCAATTTGCCATCCGCTCGGCATTTTTGCTGGGGGCGGCGCGCGTCGTGGCCATTGACCGCTTTCCGGAGCGGCTCGGGCTGGCGCAAAAAGCGGGCGCGGAAATCATCGACTACGAAGAGCAGCACGACATCGTCGAATGCCTGAAAGAGATCACCGGCGGAGTCGGGCCGGATGCGTGTATCGATGCCGTGGGCCTCGAGGCGCACGGCACCGGCATCGGTTATTTGTACGACCGTTCGAAGCAGATGCTGCGCCTGCAAATGGACCGGCCGACCGCGCTGCGCGAAATCATTCAGGCCTGCCGCAAAAATGGAACGGTGTCGCTCGCCGGCGTGTACATCGGGCTGATCGACAGTATGCCGCTGGGCATGGCGTTCGGAAAAGGGCTGACCTTCAAGATGGGACAAACGCACGCGCACCGTTACATGCGCCCGCTGCTCGAGAAAATCTCGAGCGGCGACATCAATCCCGCGGAGATCATCACGCACCGCATGCGGCTGGACGAGGCGCCCGAAGCGTATCGCATCTTTGCGAATAAAGAAGACAAGTGCATCAAGGTCGTCCTGCGCCCGTAAATCCCTCTGTTCGAATATTTACGCTCGGCGAAAAACCAGCGCTCCGCCGCATGCGGAGTCTGCGCGATCAGACGGCTGCGAGCCGCTGAAGCTCCCGCCTGAGCGAAAGACTACTGTCGGCCGGTCAGATCACTTCGCGCACTTCGTCGGAAGCGATGGTCAGCGCGGTGCGCATGCGATGCGGCGTGCCGCGAGCAAGCGCTTCGGCCAGCTTGGCTGCTTGCTTGATCTCCACCTTGGGCGGCATCGGCGGCTCAAATGGATCGACAATGGCGTCGACGACAACGGGACCAGGTTCGTTCAGCGCTTCTTGAATCACGTCGCCGCAGATCGACGGATCCTCGATGCGGTAGCCCTTGGCACCGCAGGCGCGCGCGACTGCCGCGTAATCGATGGGGCTGAGTTCGGTTCCGAACTCAGGGTTGCCGTCCATCACCATCTGTTCCCACTTGATCATGGCCAGCGTGTTGTTGTTGATCACAAACACCTTGATGGGCAGCTTGTACTTCACGGCCGTGGCAAATTCGCCCATGAGCATCGAAAATCCGCCGTCGCCGATGAACGCCACCGACTGCCGCTCCGGATATGCGATCTGGGCGGCGATGGCATATGGCAACCCGTTGGCCATGCTGGCCAGCGTGCCGGAAAGCGAATGTTTCTGGCCGCGCTTGACCGGAATGTGGCGCGCGAACCAGGTGGCGATCGCACCCGAATCGCAGGAGACAATGGCCGTATTCGAAAGGCGCTTGCCCAGTTCCCAGGCGACCACTTGTGGCTTCATGGGCTTGTCCTGGCGGGTACCGCGCTCCTCCATCAGCTTCCACCACTTCGCCGTCTCTTTCTGTGCTTTTTCCAGAAAGCGGCGATGTTTGTTGCGATCGAGCATCGGAAGCAGCGCCTCGAGCGTAGCCTTGCTGTCGCCGACGAGTCCGGCATCGACCGGAAACCGCAGCCCGATGAGGGCCGGATTGATGTCGATCTGCACGCAAAGCACTTCTTCCGGATTGGGATAAAACTCGATGTACGGGAAGGAAGTTCCGATGAGCAGCAGCGTGTCGCAATCTTCGAGCGCTTCCTGTGAAGCCCTCGTCCCCAGCAGCCCAATGCCGCCGGTGGTATACGGCGAATCGTCCGGAACAGCGGCTTTGCCCAGCAGCGGCTTCACGATGGGCGCGGCCAGCCTCTCCGCGAGTTCTTCCAATTCATCCGTCGCGTGAAGCGCTCCCTGGCCCGCCAGGATCACGATGCGCTTGCCGCGATTCAGGATCTCCGCGGCGCGCTTGAGTTCGTTTTGTCCCGGCAGGCGCCCGCTGGACCCGAGAAGGGCCGCGTTATGGTTCTTGACATTGCGCATGGAGCGCTCATCCGTGGAGATTTCCTGAATGTCTTTGGGGATGTTGATATGCGCGACGCCGTGATAGCTCAGGGCGGTGCGGCAGGCGAGGTCCGTCACATTTCGCACGTGCGCCGGGCCCATGATGCGCTCGCTATAAAGCGCTACGTCGGAGAAGACCCTGTCGAGGTCCACATCCTGCTGCGTATTTGTGCCGATCAGGTCATGGAATGTGTGGCCGGTGATCGCCAGCACCGGCTGGTGATCCATTTTCGCATCGTACAAGCCATTCAGCAGATGAATGCCGCCGGGGCCCGAGGTACCCATGCACACCCCCAGCTTGCCGCCGGTGTATTTGGCGTAAGCGCAGGCCATGAAAGCCGCGGATTCCTCATGCCGCACGTGAATGAAGCGGATCTTGTCCTGGCGTTTGCGGAGTGCCTCCATATTGCCGTTAATACCGTCACCGGGCAGACCGAAGATGACTTCCACACCCCAATCGATGAGCGTATCGAAGAGAATATCCGCAGATGTACGCGCCATGTTGTCCTCACTATTCCGCGCCGAAAGCGACGGTGCTCAGCAGTGCGTTTGCCGGCTGGCGGCTATCCAGCCGGGTGTGTTGAACGACGATGGGGACATCCGATTCGATCAGGCTGGCGTAATCGGTGTCCCGTGGGATCGGTTCGGGATCGTTGAGTTCGTTGAAGCGCAGGTGCCGTGTTCGCCGCGCCGGAAGAGTCAGCGTGTACGGTCCCGCCGGCTCGCGGTCGCTATAAAAGATCGTTATCCGGACGTGCGCATCGCGGTCGGTTGTGTTCAGCAGGCACGCTGTCTCGTGGCTGGTGAATTCAGGCGCTTTGCCAGTGCTCTCGCCAGGGATGTAGCCTTCCGCGATCGCCCATCGGGTGTGGCCGACGACGGGTCGCTCGCTCCTTTGCATCCGCATGAAATGCCTCTAACGCCCGCGCCTTCTGTGACATATCGAGTCTAGGCAGCGGCTCTGGAGCGAAACATCGGCATTTGCCTGTAAAGGAAATCAGAAAATGAAGTACCAAGGCGAATGTCGCGAATCCTCGCGAATCCTGGTGCCACAAGCGGGATGACCACAGGCGGGGGCCGGAAAGCAAAAGCAGATCCCTCACCCCCGTCCAAAATGCAGGCCGGGTTCGGGATGACGTAAGTGTCAGGGACCGGTTAACCAGGAACGGCTGAAAAGGTCCGCCAGCGTGCCCGATAGCATCAGCGCGAACCAAAACAGTCCCGCCAGCACAACGATTCTGGTGAGCCCGTGGCTGTAGAGAAGATGCATAAAAAACAGACCGACCAGGCACATCTTGATCGTGGCAATGAGCAGCGCAACGATCGTGTTGAAGGGCCCCAGATCAATGTAAGCGACGCCGGTGGTCAATCCCGCCAGCAGGAGCAGCGCGATAAAGACGAAAACGTAAGTTCGAACCGAAGGGCTCTCTGCGCTCATGAGTACCGCCCGCCGATCAGATACAGCAGCGGAAACAGGTAGATCCAGATAACGTCCACGAAATGCCAGTACAATCCCGAAACTTCGATCTTGTCGTAATTGTCGGTGCGGATTCTGCCGCGCCACGCCAGGATGGTCATGACCGACAGCAGGCTGATACCCACAATCATGTGCAGCGCGTGCAGGCCGGTCATGAAGAAATAGAAACACATGAAGAGCTCGACGCTCCGTGGCGGCGCTCCGCGCAGGGCTTCGGCTGCCGGATGGAAATTAAAACCCGGAACCATGGCCTCATGCCATTTTTGTCCGTATTCGGTGAACTTCAGCGCGAGGAAGGCGATACCCAGAACGATTGTCGCGATCAGCAGCAGAATAAGCAACAGGCGCTTACCATGACGCGCAGCGTGGACGCTCATGGCCATGGTGAAGCTGCTGGTGAGCAGAATGAAGGTCATCATCGCGCCAAAGAAGCCATTAAGGCCGTGGCTGCCGGCAGCAAAGCCAGGGTAATACAGTGACCGGTAGATGATGTAGGAGGTGAACAAGCCGCCGAAAAACAGGATTTCCGTGGCAAGAAAAACCCACATGCCCATGCTGCTGGCTTCGTACTGCTGTTCAAGATCCTCGAACTGATGGTGCAGCGCCGGGCTTGCAGGATGCGGCGCCGGCCGCGCTATAGCATTGCTGCCCGCCGCGGCTTCAGACATGGGCGTGCTCCGGTTCGGCGTAACCATAGGGCTCTTCGGTAACAACCGGCGCCACTTCGAAATTGTCGGTCGGCGGGGGCGAAGGTGTTTCCCATTCGAGCCCTTTAGCGCCCCACGGATTCGGTCCGGCTACTGGTCCGTAGCGAATCGACCAGATCAAATAAATGAAGGGGATCAGATAACCGACACCGAGAATCGATGCCCCGGCCGAAGACATGACGTTCAGAGTCTGAAATTCGGCGGGATACAATGCGTAACGCCGCGGCATTCCGAGATAGCCGAGCATGTATTGCGGGAAAAAAGTGAGATTAAAACCGACGAAAATCACCAGGGCCGCAAAGCGGGCCCAGGCGTCGGGATAAAGCCGGCCGGTAATCTTCGGCCACCAGAAATGGAGGCCGCCCATATAGGCCATCACCGCGCCGCCTACCATGATGTAGTGAAAATGAGCGATTACGAAATATGTATCGTGCAGGTGCACATCGGTCGCCAGTGTCGCCAGGAACAGCCCGGTCAGGCCGCCCATGGTGAACAATCCGATAAACCCGAGTGCATACAGCATCGGTGCGTCATAGGAGATCGAACCCTGGTAGAGAGTGGCGGTCCAATTGAAAACCTTTATCGCCGAAGGAATGGCCACGGCAAAACTTAGTGCGGAAAAGATGAATCCAGCGTAGATCGATTGGCTGGAGACAAACATATGATGGCCCCAGACGAAAAAGCTGATCAGCGCGATGGCGAGGCTGGAATAGGCGATGAAGATATAGCCGAAAGGCTTCTTTCGTGCAAAGCAGGTTACCAGTTCGCTGACCACGCCCATTCCGGGCAGGATCATGATGTATACGGCGGGGTGCGAATAAAACCAGAAGAGATGCTGGAAGAGGACCGGGTCGCCTCCGAGAGCGGGATCAAAAATGCCGACGTGAAAGATTCGTTCCAGCCCGACCAGCAGCAGCGTAATGGCGATGACCGGCGTGCCGAGTACAAAAATGATGCTCGTGGCGTAGATGGACCAAAGGAAAAGCGGCATGCGCTTCCAGGTCATGCCGGGGGCGCGCATTTTGTGGATGGTCACGATGAAGTTGAGGCCGGTCAGAATGGACGAGAATCCGGCGATGAATATGCCCATTGCGGCGGCGATGACGTGAGTGGTCAGGTACTGCGTGCTCAACGGCGTGTAGAAGGTCCAGCCCGTATCCACGCCGCCGGAAACCAGTGCATAAATCGTGAAACCCGCGCCCGTGAGGTAAATGTACCAGCTAAGCAAATTGAGACGCGGAAAAGCCAGATCGCGCGCGCCGACCATCATGGGTACCAGAAAATTGCCGAGCGTGGCGGGGATGGAGGGAATCAGGAAAAAGAAGACCATGACAATGCCGTGGATGGTGAAGAGCTTGTTGTAGGTTTCCGGCTGAACCAGGGCGCCGGCCGGTTCGACCAAGTGGAGACGCATCATGACGGCGGCGAGGCCGCCAATAAAAAACATGAGTGTAATGGAAGCGAGATACAGCAGCGCGATGCGCTTGTGGTCTGTGGTAAGCAACCACGACTTGATTCCGTAATTGGCATTCAGGTAGTGAATGCGCGTTTCGACCGGGACTTCCGCGACAGCCGTGCTCATGGCGCCTGCGTCCTTTCTCCCGAATCCAGCGACTTGATGTAGGCGATCAGTTGCAGAATCTGCTCTTCGCTCACTTGCCCGCGGAACGTGGGCATCACCTGACGATAATTGGGCAGGGGCAGGGAACCGGGATCAAGAATCGCCTGCCGAAGGTAAGCTTCGTCCATCACGCGGGTTTGTCCGCCGCTCAAAACGACTTGTTTGCCGAACTTTCCTTGCAGCGCCGGGCCCGCGCCGCTTCCGTCGGGCAGGTGGCAGGTATCGCAAGCAAGGCGTGAGAAAAGTTCCTGACCCATCTCGGCCATGGATTTGGGCGCGGCGTTGTCGCGCAGCCACTGCGCGTAATCGGTGGGCGACATCACCACGATCGTGCCAATCATTCCCGAATGCAGCATTCCGCAATACTGGTCGCAGAAAAGGTGATAGCGGCCCACCTCGGTGGCGCGGAACCATTCGCTCGTGTAACGCCCCGGAAGGACGTCCATCTTCATGCGAAAGGCCGGGACGGCGAAATCGTGAATCACGTCTTCGGAGGTCATGGTGAGACGCACCGGCACGTCCACCGGCACGTGCAGTTCGTTGATTTCGCGTTGTCCTTCGGCGTGTTGCAGGTGCCACATCCATTGCTTGCCGACGACAAAAACCTGCATGGCCCCTTGCGGCGCTCGGGCATTGGCGAAAAAGACGCTCGCCCCCCAGAAAAACAGCACGACGCAGATCGCCCCTGGAATGACAATCCAGGCCACTTCCAGCAGCATGGATTGGCGCGTTTCGGGAGGACGCTCCTGCTCGGACCGGCGGCGGTACCTGATCATGAAAACGAAAATCGTGGTGAAAATGAGAACGGTAAAAAACAATGTCACGCCCGTCAGGAAAAAAAAGATGTGATCGAAGCTCGAAGCCGATGTAGAGGCCGGCGTCGGCCGCAGTTGCAGCCAATAAACCGAGAGCGCCGCCGAAATCATCGTGAACGACATAAGACCTATCGGGCCATTTCAACTCTGGGGCCGCGGCCGGCCATAGTGTTCACGCCGGAACAAAACCATGATCAGCAGACCCACCGACAAAACCGTCAGCGCGCCAGCCATCTGGATCACCCGCGAAATGAGCAATCCATATTTTCCGGTGGCCGGATCGTAGTGATAGCAATAGAGCAGGATCTGATCGATGGGAGAGCCGATCTTTTCCTGTGAAGCTTCGACCAGGCCCAGCCGCAGATCGCGCGCAGGAAAACTGATTCCATAGAAATAGCGAGCCAGTTTTCCCTGCGGCGTGAGCAGCATGATTCCGCTCGGATGGGCGAACTGGCCGCTGGCGGAATCGTAGGCGTAACGGAAGCCCACCGCCTGCGCTAGTGCTTTGATCTGCGGCTCGTCACCCGTCAGGAAGTGCCAGCCTTGTGGCGCCCCAGGCTTGCCGTAAAGGCCCGTGTAGAGTTCATGCTTCACGTTCGCAAGGACCGGACGCTCGCTGGGATCAATGCTCAAGGTCACGATGCTGAAGTCTTTTCCGATCGCGAGCGGCAACTCTTTGGCGCTGCGCATGAGGCCGTTCAGAACCTCCGTGCACAACATCGGACATTGGTAGTAGACGAGGGTCAGAATGACGGGCCTCTGCCCGAAAAATTGCCGAAGCGGGACGCTGCGGCCGTGCTCATCGCGGAACGTAAGATCGAGCGGAATGGTGTCGCCAAGTTTCTGATCGAGTCCGACGTCGCGCAGCAGATCCGGCTTGATGCCCGCGGTCTGCACGGGCCTGTCGTCCAGTTGCGCGCGCGCGCGAGCGGGAATGAGCAGAAGGCAGCCCGCAAGGCTCACCAGCGCGGCAAAGGAAAAGCAAGCAGATCGGTGATTCATTGTCCGGCTCCTTGGGATACGGCAATTTGGCTCTGCTGCCTGGGCCGGGGGTTCGCCGCGCGCTTCTCTGGTTCGTTTGTTGAACGCGTCGGCAGACCGCGCTCGACCAGCAATTGCATCGCCCGGTCGATAGGCAGGCGCACGATTCCATTCTGGCGGTCGACCCAGCCGTAGGTGTTCAGCAATTTTTGCTGTGAGTCCGCGTAGGTTCGCATGTCCGTTGTGGGATCGGGCTGGATTCGCGGCGGCGGCGGAGTGGGTTCGGCGGCTACAAAGGGTTGTGCAACGAAGGCCCCTCCAGTTTCGCTTCTCTGGTAATAGTGAAAAAGAAAAAACAAGAATGCCGCGGTAATGGCGAGAATCGCCGCAATGGTTGCGACGAAATAGATCAACCCGCGCGGACTCGCGTCTGTTTTCTCGTAGCCCGGCGATGGGCTCGGGTGCGGATTAGTCGCCATTTTGAAACGCTTCCTCGAATCTCGGGTCGTGCAGAGGCAGCAACGGGCGGCTCCTCAGTTGGCGCACGAACTCCGCGATCCAAATTCCGCCCAGCGCCACGGGCAAAAGGAAATCGAGCAGGTAAAAGTGCGGGCCGGCCGGTTGAAACGCCGGGACCACCATCCAGTAGACATCCAGAAAAGTAACCACCACGAGCGCGCCGCAGAGCACCGAAAGGGTCTGAACCCGCCGCTTGATAGCGCGCATCAGCAGCAGGTAAAAGGGAATTGCAAACGAGAGGAAGATGACCGCGAGCGCCACGATGGCCCAACCGCCTTCGGCGCGCCGCACATACCACGGTATTTCCTTGATGAGATCGCCGGCCCAGATAATCAGGAATTGCGAGAAAGCCAGATAGGCCCACAACATCACAAAGGTCAAAACGAGATTGCCGAGATCATTCAGACGATCCGGCGTAATGGCGCCCGAGACCGGCTCGCGCTGGGAGAGCAAACCCAGTACGAAAGTGACGAAGGCAAGCGCCGCCAGCACCTGCAGAACCATAAAGATCATCCCGAATATCGTGGAGAACCAATCCGGCTCGAGCGACATCACCCAATCGACGGAGAAGAAGGTCACGGTCAGCCCATAAAGAACCAGTCCGGGACCGCTGATGGCCTCCAGCCGTGATGCCAGCGCAGGATCGCCTGTGCGGTCCTGCTCGTCAGACAAGCTGTTGAGCCGCCACGCCAGCCACCACCAGATGGCGAAGTAGATCACGTTGCGCACGACGAAAAACGGCAGATTCAAATAGAAATGCTTCAGCCGGATGACGGTATCCGCCGCGACAACGTCTGCGTGCGTCCAGGAAAACAGGTGTCCCAGAAAACCGAAAAGAGGGAGAACGAAAAGGGTGACCAGCGGCAGAGTTCGCGTGCCGGCCTCCAGCGGCCGCCGGATCGCCAATCCCCAATATCCACCGGTGAGGTGGTGCACCATGAGAAACGCGGCGCAACCCAGTGGAAATCCCAGCCAAAAAATGAACGCCAGCAGATACGAGCGGAAAAATTGATCCGGTGCGCGTACACCGTCAATGGCCGCGACAATAAGCGCGATCGCGCCAATGATAAAGGCGCGCTTCTGCGTTCGATCAAAGCGCCCCGCCAGCGTATCGACCGGCGTCATTGTTGTTGTCCTGTGAGCGCGCCAGCTTGCGCCGGAGGCACGTCCGTCAAGGAACCATGCTGGCTCAGTTGCAGCGCGCGAATGTAGGCGGCAATGCGCCAGCGATCTTCCGGCGCCACCCGGGCGGCATAGCTGTACATAAGGCCCACGCCATTGGTGATCACCTCGAAGAAATGGCCGGCAGGAGCCTGGCGGAGCCGGTCCAAATGAAACGAAGGCGGGGAGGGGAAGCCGCGCTGCACGATCATGCCGTTGCCGCTGCCGGTGTAGTCGTGGCAGGGGGAGCAATAGATGTTGTATCGTTCGCGTCCGCGCGCCAGGTCTGCGGCAGTAATCGGGAAAGGGAAAAGATCGGCAACCACGCCGTTCACCCGGCCGGTATAAAGCAACTCATCGGTTCGCAATTCGCCGCGCGCCACCGTACCCTCGACCGGCGGCCTTTCCGAACGGCCGTCGGGGAAAAACGTGCTGGGATCTTCCGGCACGTATTTGGGCTGCACATGCATATCCTGGCGGCACCCCAGCAGCAAGAGGCAGGCAAACACGCCGCAAGCCAGGATGGCCTTAGCCGGCGTTGAGCCCTCGCGAGATTTAGACTTCAGCCTCATAAACTCCAAACGGGTGCAAGCTTTCCAGAAATTGTTTTGTGCCGGAGAGATCGAATCTTCGGTCTCTGGCCTTGATGCAAAGAAAAAACCTTCCCCGCGTGGCCATCGCAAAGCGCGGCACGTTGAATAGCGGGTGATACGGCGTGGGCAGGCCGTTCAGCGCCAGCATGCCAAAGGTCGCCGCAATGGCGGCGCAGAGGATCGTCAGCTCGAAGGTGATCGGGATGAATGCCGGCCAACTGTTGTGCGGCTTGCCATTGATGTTCAGCGGAAAGCTCAGCACGTTGGCGTACCACTGCAAAAAAAATCCGGCCGCCGCTCCGAACATGCCGCCGAGCAGCACAATCAGGGGGAGACGCGTCGAATAAAATCCGACCGCCTCCGCCAGTCCCTCGATGGGCATCGGAGAGAATGCGTCGATACGGCGATATCCCGCCTCGCGCGTGCGGTGTGCGGCGCTCAGGAGCTGCTCGGGGCTTTCGAATTCCGCCACCAATCCGTAAATTCGTTTTGGATTCATCGCCAACTCAGCCCATCAACAGTTACAAAGGCATTTACAGGGCACTCGGATATCATCAGCTCGTCGAAATCTCCGGATTCGGATTCCGTATCTTTGCCAGATATGTCGTTCGCGGACGCGTATTGAGTTCCGCCAGCATGCTGTAATTCCGCGTTTGCTGTTTCAATTTCGAAACGCGGCTGTTGGGATCGTTGATGTTCCCGAAAATGATCGCTTCGGTGGGACACGCTTGCTGGCAGGCCGTCTGAATTTCGCCATCGCGCACAAACCGATTTTCTTTTTCGGCCGCGATTTTGGCCTCGTTGATCCGCTGTATGCAGTAGGTGCATTTCTCCATTACGCCGCGGCTGCGGACCGTTACGTCGGGATTACGCAAGCCATAGAGGCTCGGCGTGACCCAATCCGAGTAGAGCTTGAAATTGAAGCGCCGGACTTTATAAGGGCAGTTATTCGAACAGTAGCGGGTGCCGACGCAGCGGTTATAGATCATCTCGTTCAGCCCTTCATGATCGTGGAGCGTGGCGCCCACCGGGCAGACCAGTTCGCAGGGCGCCTGCTCGCACTGCATGCAGGGCACCGGCTGGAAATAGGTCTCGGGATTTTCCAGGCCGCCGCGATAGTAGTTATCCACGCGAATCCATTGCATATCGCGCCCGGCCATCACTTCGTATTTGCCGACGACGGCAATATTGTTTTCCGCGTAACAGGCGACGACGCAGGCCTGGCAACCCGTGCAGCGGCTCAGATCGATGGACATGCCCCAGGCGTAACCGGTGTATTTGTACGGCTGATAGAGCGACAGATTCTGATTGACCTCCTGATCGGGAAGCTGCGCGAATCGAGGATTCGTTCGAAATTGCTCGAGCGTGCCGATGCGGATCACGTCACGCTCGAAAGCATTTATGCTTTCTTCCTCGACCTGCTGGTGATTGCGGTCGATGGGGTGATGAATCTGCGTTTCCGCAAGCAGATAGTTCTGCCCGGTCTTTTCGATCTGAAGCCCGCTCGCGACAAACGGCGCAGACGAGGTGCGCAGGAGATAGCCGTTGAAGCCGAAGCCGCTGCCTACATTCCCGGCGCGCTTGCGGCCATAACCGACCGTCACCGTCGCGGAATTATCCGCGTGGCCGGGCATCACCCATATGGGGCCGGTCGCTTTTAGCCCGCCAATGCTCAGACTAGCGACGTCTCCAGTGTTGAGCCCGAGCCGCCATGCCGTCGCCGGGCTGAGCGCGATGGTGTTGTCCCAGGTGACTTTGGTGAGCGGCTTGGGCAGTTCCTGCAGCCATGCGTTGTTGGCCCAGCGGCCGTCGCCGATGGTGGGATCAGGCCGAAAGACGACTTCGATCGCCTGAGCATTGCCCGCGGGAGGATCGGGCAGTTTCCCGTAATCCAGTGTCAGCCTGGGTGAGATCGCGGGCAGGGCCGTCCCGGCCAGTACGCCGTCGTGCAGAGTCCTGGCCCAGAAATTCTCGAAATCGCGCTCGGATTGCTGGGGTCGCTGCGCTTTCCAGTATTCGCGAACCAATTCGTGGTCCGATTTCCCGACGTTACCGGTGAGCAGCGCGATCATTTCGTGATGCGAATGGCCGTGGTAAAGCGGGGCGATGAGCGGCTGGACGATTCCCGCGGTTCCGTCGAACGCGCGAGCGTCGCTCCAGGATTCCAAAAAATACGTTTGCGGAATGTGCCAGTGGGAAATTTCGGCGGTTTCGTCATCGTACAGACCGCAGTGGATTCGCAGCGGAACTTTCAGCATCCGTTGCGCAAATTGCAGGTCGGCGGGCGCGGTAAACACGGGATTGCTGCCGAGAATCAGCAATGCGGAAACCTGTCCCGCGTCGATTTCCTTAACCAAGTCCGGCAGCGAATCCGCTTCCGGCCCGAGTTCCACCGGATCGGTATAAACCACCGTCGTGCCCGCGTTTCCCAGCGCTTCATTCATGGCGTGGGCCAGCGCGTGGACGGCCGGGGGTTGCCATGCTCCGGCGACCACCAGCGAGGCTCCGCGATGGCTTTGCAGGTCGCGCACCACCGCTTTGAACCATTCATTGGGGACAGGCTGACCCGCAACCGGCGATGATGCGTTTTGAATCGGCAATCCAAGTGCCGTGGCAAGCGCCCGCGCGAAATTCTCGACTTCGCCGCAGCGGATCGGAAGGCGATGGTCCGCCATCGCTCCGGTGAGAGACGGTCCGCTCTCGACGGCGTATAGCCGGTTCATTTGCGAAGTCGGCGTCTCGATTCCGCGCCAGGCGGCGAAATCCCGCGCATAGCGGACGCACGTAGCTCCGTGATCGAGAAAATCGGAATCGAGAGAAACGACCACAGCCGCTTTGTCAAAGCGATAGATCGTGTTTACATTCCTGCCGAACGCGAGGCGCGCGCCGCCATCGGCGCTGAAGTTTCCGAATGGTTCATGCGTGTACCATTTTGCATTCGGGAACTGCGCGAGCAGCGACTGCATTTGCGCCGCAAACGTCGGCGATGATGTCGCTTGCGTCAGGATTCGCAGCCCCGCGCCCTTAGTACCGATCAGCCGGTTGCGAAGATCGGAGGCCGCCGTAAGAAATTCCGCCCAGTCGCTGATGCGGCCGTCGCGCAGGACCACTTGCGAACGATTGGGGTCCCAGAACGTGAGCACCGAGGCCTGGGCGAAAATGTTGGTGGCTCCCAGGCTCGCCGGATGATTCGGATTGCCTTCAATTTTGGTCGGCCGTCCCATGTGGCTTTCCACCAGCAGGCCGACGGCAAGGCCGCCCTGCATCATCGACGTGGCGTAAAAAAGCGGCTTGCCCGGAATGATCTCTTCGGGCGCGTGGACATAAGGGACAATGTGTTCGGTCGGCAGTTTTGTGCAGGCGGTCAGGCCGGAGAGCGCCGCGGATGCGGCCATCAACTTCAGGGCTTCGCGTCTGCTCAGGCCATGTTTGGCTATTGCTGGTTCGTTCTCGGGATCGCCGAATTCGCCCTGCAGGCCGGCCTCGTACTCGGGCGTGCCGGCAAGCTCGTCCAGGCCGCTCCACAGCCGGCGCTGGTCACTTTTGTCGAGTTTCGCGGCGATGGCTTGCAGGTCGAGCCGTGTTCTTGATTCCGGATGCATCGATCACATGCTCCAAAAATGATGCGCGGGGATGCCACGCCATCAGCGATGGCAGGTGTAGCATTCCGTGAGCGAATAGATGTTGTATTCCTTCACCAGCTTCTTCCCGAGTTCCGCCTGGTTCGCCGGCGGCTGATACGAAACACTGAAAACCTGATCTCTCGGCCGCACGTTATTTTCCGGATGGCGGTGACACTCGAGGCACCACGACATTTTCAGCGAATTCTCGGCCCAGGTAAGCGGCATCTCCCCAATCGGGCCATGACACGTCGTGCAGCCAATCCCCTTGTTGATGTGAATGCTGTGATTGAAATAGACGAACTGCGGGAGCGCGTTTACCCGCACCCACTGAATCGAGCGATCGCTGCGAAAGCTTTCGCGAACCGGCTCCAGGATCGGGCTGTTCTTCCAGATCTGCGAATGGCAGGTCATGCATGTTTCCGTCGGCGGCAATCCCGCAAACGAAGACTCCTCGACCGAGGTATGGCAGTAACGGCAGTCGATTCCCAGTTCCGTGGTGTGGTGCCTGTGGCTGAAGGGCACCGGCTGGACCTTGGGCACGTTGGCTTCGGTAACGTAGGGCGAGCCATCAATCCAATAAGGAATGAATCCTGCGACAATGATGAACACAAAAAATCCGTAGATCGTCAGGCGCGAAATCAGGTTCGTGCTGTGATGAAAGACCTGGGCCATAGTTCGCCGCGCGGCCTCAGCCGCTATCTGGTTTCTCCCTGCGTCTCGCTGACCAGGCTGCGCATTTCAAAGATCGAAATCATCGGCAGATAACGGATGAAGAGATAAAGCAGCGTCAGGAAAAGTCCCAGCGATCCGAAAAGCGTCATCCAGTCCCAGATCGTCGGTCCGTACATCCGCCAGATCGACGGCACGAAATCGCGGTGCAGGCTGATCACGATGATTACAAAACGCTCCAGCCACATGGCGCAATTGATGACCAAGGCCACGGCAAACAGCGCCGGGACGCTCGTGCGTACGCGCCGCGACCATAGCGATTGGGGGATCACCACATTGAATGCAATCAGCGACCAATACGCGGCGGCGTACGGGCCTGCCATGCGATTCAGCGTCTCGTAACGCTCAAAGATATCCGCGCTGTAAAACGCCATGAAAGCTTCCATCATGTAGCCGTAAGCCACGATCAGGCCCGTCGCCAGCATGATCTTTCCCATGTTGTTGAGGTGGCGCATGGTGATGAAATCTTCCAGGCCGTAGAATTTCCGCAGCGGAATGGCCAGGCAAAGCACCATGGCAAATCCCGAATAGATCGCGCCCGCAACGAAGTAGGGAGGGAAAATCGTGGTATGCCATCCGGGCAGTATGGCGATGGCGAAATCGAAACTCACCACCGTGTGCACCGACACGACGAGAGGCGTGGCCAGCCCGGCGAGGAGCAGCGAAGCCATCTCGTACCGCTTCCAATGCACGGCAGAGCCGCGCCAGCCCATGGCGAGAAATCCGTAAATAATCTGCTTTGCTCGCGTGCGCGCGCGGTCACGCAAAGTCGCCAGATCGGGAATCAATCCGACGAACCAGAAGAGCAGCGAAACGGTCAGGTAGGTGGTCACGGCGAAAACGTCCCACACCAGCGGGCTGCGGAATTGCGGCCAATACCACATCGTGTTGGGGTAGGGAAACAGCCAGTAAAACAGCCAGGGCCGGCCGAGGTGCAGCAGCGGAAACATTCCCGCGCAGAGGACCGCAAAAATGGTCATCGCTTCGGCGGTGCGGTTGATGGATGTACGCCATTTCTGATGCAGGAGCAAGAGAATCGCGGAAATGAGCGTGCCCGCGTGGCCGATTCCAATCCACCACACGAAACTTACGATGGCGAAACCCCACCCAACCGGGATGCCCACGCCCCAGATGCCTACGCCAATCGCGAAAAGCACAGTGACCGCGTAAAGGAGCACGAGCAGCAGGAAAAACGAAGCGGCAAAGCCCAGGAACCAGCCGGGACGGCGGCGCTGCGCCAGAACAATCGAGCTGATCTTGTCGGTAACGGTCGAGATCGTGTAGCCCGGCTCGATGACCGGCGCCTGCGTTCCTTGGGCTCCACGTTCGAGAGGCTCAGATTCCACTTGGCTGATCCCGGCGATGATTTGATTGCGATGCTGGTTCAGTTACGTCACCCGGCGGTTTGCCCGAATACGGCCAGACGAAGGCGCGCTTATCCTGCCTTGCGGCGTTGCCTGCGTGCCACAGCACGCGCGGGTTGTGCTTCCGGTCGGGGCTCTTCCTGCTTCTTGCTTGTTGCCGCCAGACTTTTCTTTAGAGCTTCCATAATGTCGATCACCGGAGCGCGCGGCGCCTCCGGCGCTGCCGCGATGGATCGGCCCTTCATCTTGGCCTCAATCAACTGATTGAGCCGCTCCTGGAATTCGTCGCGATATTGACGCGGATTGAAATCGGCGTCGAGGCTCTGTACTAACTGCTCGGCTAGTTTGAGCTCTTGTGGATTGAGCTTGCTGTCGTCCTGCTTGCCGTACTCGGGGACCGTGGCGATCTCGTTCGTATAGTACATGGTGTGAAGCGTGAGGCCGTGTTTCCGCGGACGCAGAAAGACGGTGTACTCACGCTGATGCATGGTTACCTTTGCCACACCCATGCGGTTGGTTTCTTCCAGAGCTTTTATGAGCAGCCGGTAGGCTTTCGCGCCCTGCGCTTCGGGAACAGCGAGGTACGAAGAATCGAAATAGAGGGGATCGACTTGGGCTTCGTCGACGAAGGCCAGAATATCCATGGTTTGCCCCGAGGCGGGAGTGATCTTCTTCACCTCTTCGGGCTCGATCAACACGTATTGGCCTTTTTCGTATTCGTATCCTTTTACGACTTCACCGCGTTCCACAAAGCGGTTGCAGGTGGGACAAAACAGCGGCTGCTTCAGCCGGGTATGACATTTGTCATGTAGTTGGTGCAGGGCGATCCCTCTGGAGCGCGCGGCTGCATATAAACGGATCGGAATCGAAACAAGCCCAAAGGTGATGCTGCCTTTCCATACCGTGGTCGCCATCGACAATTGTCCCTAAAGAGCTTACCGGCTGAAACAGGCGACTCCATCCGTGAAAGATTGTATTTTCGCGTGCGCCGCTGCCGCTGCCTGACGGGCCGCAGGCGATTTCTGCTCGCGGTTACATGGAAGAGTCGATTGGGAGGGAGCAAGACACCGGTCATATTTCGGATGAGCCGCCGTTTTTTAGTTCTGTAGGGGAGGAAAACATGGCGCAGGAAAACAAAGACACTCTGAGAGTGGCCATAATCGCCACTGACGATTTCGAAGAAGCGGAAATGACCGAGCCGCGCAAATTCCTGGAAGAGCAAGGTGCCAAAACCACTCTGATCGCGCCGCATGGAGGCAAGATCCACGCGGTTCGTCACGACGAAAAGGTTGGGGATTATAAAGTGGACGAGACTCTCGACCAGGCAAATCCCGACCATTACGACGCTCTCCTGCTTCCTGGAGGGGCGCTGAACGCGGACGCGCTCCGCGTCGAACCCAAAGCCCAGGATTTTGTCCGGAATTTCGACCGGGAAGGCAAGCCCATCGCGGTGATTTGCCACGGGCCTTGGCTGCTGGCTTCAGCGGGATTGGTCAAGGGAAGAACGCTCACCAGCTATCACACGATTCGCGACGATCTGGTCAACGCCGGGGCCGAATGGGTCGATTCAGAAGCGGTGATGGACCGGAACTGGGTATCGAGCCGCAAACCGAGCGACATTCCGAAATTCAACGAGAAGATGCGCGAACTTTTCTGGGGAGGCGCGGGCCGTCGCCAACCAAGATCCAAGGCCGCATTCATTTAGGCCTTTGCTCACTTAGCGCCGCTCGCGGGATAGAATAATGGGTCGCGCGCCACGTTCGATGTGGCGGGCGGCCCGTTTTCTTTTATGGAGTGCGGGTTTATGGAGTGCGTGTGAGCGCGGAGCGGCAGCGCAAGCTCGACTGGATGGACCTCGCCTGGCTGTTGTTTCTGCTGGGCCTCGCGGTCCTGCCGCCGGTGCGCGAGATCCACAAACAAATCATTCTCCTGGCTTTCGGCATTCTCCAGCTTCTCGAAGGCGAGCTTGTGGAGAAACTGCCGCAGCGCGGCCGCAACTATTCCGTCTTGCTGAAGATTCTTCTGGCGATGCTGCTTATCGGCCACACCGGAGACGTCAGCATCAACAGCAGCTATTACCCCATTTTTTATCTGCCGATTGTGACCGCCGCTATCTATTTCGAGGCTTGGGGAACGCTGGCATGGACCCTGCTCGCTTCGGCGGCGTATTGTTCGTATCTCTGGCCCGCGCTGCAGGAGTATGAGTTGGCGCCTGGCGCGGCTGAAGAACTCGTTCTGCGCATCCTGTTTTTTTTCCTCGCGGCCATGGTTGTGAATCGATTTGCCGTGGAAAACAAACGCCAGACGCGGCGCTATCAGGTGCTCGCCGAGCAGCTTGCGATGACGAACCGGCAACTGGCGCAAGCGCAGGCCGACGCTCGCCGCTCCGAACGCCTGGCCGCTCTCGGCCAGCTTTCCGCCGGTCTGGCGCACGAGATTCGTAATCCGCTGGGGATCATCAAGGGTTCGGCGGAGATGCTGAATTCGCGCCTGCAAACGTCCGAACCGCTGGGCGCGGAGCTGGCCGGATATATCTTCACTGAGGTAAACCGGCTCAGCGCGCTGGTCAGCCGCTTTCTCGATTTTGCGCGGCCACTGCGGGTCGAAACCCGCGCCTGTAGCATTACCGAGATCGTTGAACACGCGCTCCGCGCCGTAGCCGCCAATTGGAAAGGCGCGGAGATGAAGATCGAGCGGCAGTACGACAGAGAGCTTCCGCCGGGAGCCGTTGACGAAAACCTGTGCGAACAGGTCTTCATCAATCTCATCCAGAATGCTTATGACGCCATGAGCGAAACCGGGGGCAAGCTCCGAGTCTCAATCGCCGCTGCCGAAAGGGGTGAACAGCGCGGGATCGAGGTGCGCATCGAAGATTCGGGCCCGGGAGTTCCGAGCGATCTTCGCGAACAGATTTTCAATCCGTTCTTCACTACAAGGAAAACCGGCGTGGGCCTGGGGCTCTCGATCGTCTCGAAAATTGTCGATGAGCATCGCGGGTCCATTGAACTCAGTGAGCGCCGCTCGATTCCCGTCGAATCCGGCGCCTGCTTTGTAGTTTTCCTGCCTCTGGCGGAACACACTGTTGTGCCCGAAGCGGAGGCGGCCTCCAGGGCATGATCACGTGAGCGCCATTCTCATCGTCGAAGACGAGGCCCGCATGCGCCGGCTGCTCGAGTTGAATCTCGGCGAGGCCGGCTATCGCACGTTTTCCGTGGATGATGCGGAGAAGGGCCTCGATCTGCTCCGGCGCGAACAGATCGATCTGGTGCTGACCGATTTGAAGCTTCCGGGAATGAGCGGCCTGGAATTTCTGCAATCCGCGAAGCGGCTCAACGGCTCTCTCCCCGTTGTGGTCATGACGGCGTACGGGTCGGTGGAAACCGCCGTAGAGGCGATGAAGGCGGGCGCCAGCGATTACGTCCTGAAGCCCTTTGCCCTCGCCGAAATGCGCCTGGTCGTGCAGAAAGAGCTCGACGTTCGCCGCCTGCGCGAAGAGAACCGCAATCTGCGCGAAGCGCTCGGACGGCAGTACAACTACCCCAACATCGTTGCGCGCAGCGCGAAGATGCAGGAGGTGCTGGCGCTGGCCGAGCGCGTCGCGGCCACGCCCTCGACCGTACTGATCGGCGGCGAAAGCGGCGTGGGAAAAGACCTGATCGCCCGCCTGGTCCACCAGCGCTCCAGCCGGGCCTCGGGTCCGTTCATAAAGATCAACAGCACTGCTATACCCGAAAATTTGCTCGAGAGCGAACTGTTCGGATACGAGAAAGGCGCTTTTACCGGCGCCACGACCAGCAAGCCGGGGAAATTCGAGCTGGCCGACAAAGGCACGCTTTTTCTCGACGAAATTGGGGACATTCCCCCCGCGACTCAAGTCAAGCTGCTGCGCGTCTTGCAGGAACGCGAGTTCGAACGCCTGGGCGGCACGAGAACCATCAAAGTGGACGTCCGGCTCGTCGCCGCTACCAATCGCGATCTGCGCGCCGCGCTCGAGCAGGGCACGTTTCGCGAAGATCTGTACTACCGGCTGAATGTCGTTCCCATCGACATCCCGCCGCTTCGCGAACACAAGGAGGATATTCCGGATCTCGCCAATCTATTTCTTTCCCGTCTCGCGGAAAAATCGCAGAAAAAGCTGCAGGGCATAAAGCCGGAAGCGTTGAAAAAATTGATCGATTATCACTGGCCCGGCAACGTCCGGCAGCTCGAGAATATCATCGAGCGCGCCTGCGCCCTCGCCCCCGGGCCTTTCATCGAAGCCGCCGATATCCAAATGGATCACGCACCCGATCGCGCCCATTCCGGGACGGCGCCTCTTTTGCCCGAAGGCAAGACGCTCGACCAGTTGGAAGACGAAATCATCCGTGAAGCCTACCGCCGCGCTAATGGCAACAAGAGCGAAGCCGCCCGCATGCTGGGCCTTTCCCGCAACGCCCTGCGTTATCGCCTGGAGAAAATCGGCATAGCAGACGAATCCTCGACCGTCCCTCACGATTCATAGCCGGCGGGCTAAATCGCGCCAACGACCAGCAAGACGATTCCCGGTGGTTGAAAAGCACCACATGCTGAATTCCAGCCAGGCTGGGCCATTTCCTTGTTTTCGTAATATCAGCTAAACATTCCATTTGCAATATGATACGTGGAGCCGCTTGGCCGGATTTGGCAATGGATTTGCCCTTTATCCGGTCGGGATGTTGCATGAGGTGGCCATCCATGACACACAAAATGACAAATAGAGCGGCTTGGCTCGGACTAGCTCTTCTGGTCGCTTTGGCCGCGATTCCGGCTGCGGCACAAGATCCCGGACCCGATCCCGCGCAAGGCCCCGATTCCGAGCAAAGCACCGGTAATGATCCCGGCGTAGCCCGCGTCAGCTTCATTCACGGCGACGTCACTATGCAGCGTGGCGACTCCGGCGACTTCTCCTCCGTCACGCTGAATATGCCCGTGATGGCCGGCGACAAGGTTGCCACCGGTGAGGGTTCTCGCACCGAACTGCAACTTGATTACGCCAACATTTTGCGTCTGGATAACGACTCCGAGGCCAACATCGCCACCCTGGACAATAACCGGATTCAGGTACAGGTCAGCCAGGGACTGGCCGGCTACTCGATGTTGAAGGGCTCTCAGGCAGACGTTGAGATCGACACGCCCAACGTTTCCGTCCATCCCTCCCGGGCGGGGAACTATCGCGTTCAGGTCCAACCTGACGGTGACACGCTCGTCATCGTAAACGAAGGCGAAGCTCAGGTCTCCACGGCGGAGGGCAGCACGACCATCAAAAAAGGCCAGCTCATCACGATCCGAGGCATGGGCAACGACGCTCAATATAAGATTTCGGATGCGCCCAACGGCGACGACTTTGACAAATGGAATCGCGATCGGGACTACACGATCTACGACGCCAATGCCTATCACAAAACGAATCGCTACTACACGGGCGCGCACGACCTCGATGCCTACGGCGCCTGGAGCGAGGTGCCCGATTACGGCCCAGTGTGGATCCCCGCTGTGGACCCCGGCTGGGCGCCATATCGGGCTGGCCGCTGGGTTTGGGAACCGTATTGGGGCTGGACGTGGGTCTCCTACGAGCCTTGGGGCTGGGCGCCTTATCACTACGGACGATGGTTCCTCTGGGGAGGTTCGTGGGCGTGGTGGCCCGGCCCGATCTACCCGGTATACCGTCCGATTTGGGCTCCTGCATATGTATCGTTTTTCGGATTCGGCGGCGGCGTAGGCTTCAGCGTCGGATTCGGTTTCGGTTCGATCGGGTGGCTGCCGATCGGACCCTGCGACTACTTCCACCCGTGGTGGGGTGGGTATCGCGAGCGTTTCGGAGTTGTGGGATTTGATCGCATCGGCGGTTATCGCGGAGGTATTGCGCCGCTTCACGGAGGCGTGGAGTTCTCCAACGTGCGTGGCGTGCTCGCCAACGATCGCATCCGCGCCGGCGTCTCGGGGGTCCCGGCCCAGAGCTTCGGCCGTGGCGGCGTGCGGCCTGGGGTGGTGTCGGCATCGGAAATTCGCGGGGGGCGCATGATTACGGGCAACGTGCCTGTCGTGCCCACGCGCGAGAGCCTGCAGGTATCGAATCGGCCAGTCAACTCGGCGGTGGCCTCGCGAATGACGGCGCAGCGTCCGTTTTTCTCGAGGAACACGCCGGCCGCTCGCCCCGAGTCCTTCTCGGCTCAAACCGCGCGCCTGAGTGCATCCATGCAGCGCAACGGAATCCAGCCGATCAATAGCTCGGCCGGGGCGCGCTTTAACAACGACTCGGTCAGGCCGACGAATTCGCGGTCAGCCATGCAGGGACAGGCCAGAGGCAATCCCGTTACGGGATCAAACGGCGGGTTCAGCCGTGGCCATGAGTCTCCCGCGCAGGGCGGTTTTCGCGGACAGGCGCCCAGCCAGAATGCGAACGGCTGGTCGCGTTTTGGAAGCGGCGGTGCCGCTCCCATGGTCCGGCAATCGCCGCAGCAGGAGTCTCGTCCGGGCGGCAATCCGGCAGCCGGATCAAACGGCGCGTTCAGCCGTGGCCATGAGTCTCCCGCGCAGGGCGGTTGGCAGCGATTCTCCGGTTCCGGCGCCGCCAATGCTCCCAGAGGCAGCGGCGGCTATGCGCCGCGTTCCGGCAACGCGCGCCCCACGCTGGACATGAATAAACCCATCGTGAACGAGCGCTCCTATCGCGGCAACACTGCCGATGCCTATGCGAGGCCCAGTCGCGGCAGTTCGTCGCCGGCGTACCGCCCGGCTCCGAGTTACTCCGAGCCGAGCTATCGCAACCCGGCTCCCAGCTATTCCGCGCCGAACTCGTCGCGCGGTTATTCAGCACCCAGCTATCGCAGCTATCCTTCGAATCAGCCGGCTTACCGCAGTGCTCCGGCTCCGCGCTCCTATAGCTCGGGCGGGTCTGGTGGGTACCGAGGCGGAGGGTACTCGGGAGGCGCTTCGCGAGGTGGTGGCGGCGGTGGATATAGCGGTGGTGGCTCCCGCGGAGGCGGGGGCAGTGGAGGTTCCCGCGGCGGAGGTGGCGGCCGCGGCCGTTAAAGCAGGGCAGAGCAGGGTGGACGCGGCCTTCCGGCTCCGGAAGGCCGCGTCTTTTTCTTCCTCGGTTTTATTCGCGCGGTTAGGTAGCGTGCAGCGCTTCTAATTATCCTGCGCGTTAGCCCTGAAAATTTTGCTTCTTTTCTCTGGGCTCTCTGTGCCTCAATGCCCTCTGTCTTAGCTCGGGGTTTTGCGAATGAATGACCTCTACTCCGCTATACTGCGTGATGCCTGAACTCGAATCGTGTACCCTTTCATCCACATCGGTCCTGTCACGCTGGGAACGTACGGAATCCTGGTCGCCACGGGCCTGATCTGCGCTTTCTTCATGATTCGCGCCGACCTGGGCCGCAGGGGCTATGGCGCCGAAGCCGAAAACATCATTGGCACGACCGGCCTCGCTGGTCTCGTTGGCGCGCGTCTCTATCACTTGCTGGAATCGCCTTCCGAATTTTTTGCACATCCCCTGCCGCTTCTTTTCAGCACCATGGGTTTCGCCTGGTTTGGAGCGGTAATCGGCGGGTTCATCGCTCTCGTTTTCCTGGCGCGCCATTACCGCATGCGCGTTTTATTGATGCTTGACATTGCTTCCCCTGCGGCCGCGATCGGTTACGGTGTGGGGCGCATCGGCTGCTTGATTTCAGGTGACGGCGATTACGGGATCCCCACGTCGCTGCCCTGGGGCATGAGTTTCCCGAATGGATTGGTTCCCACGACCCAGCGAGTTCATCCCACCCCGATTTACGAATTCCTCGCGGCCATGGTCATTGGCTATATCTTGTGGCGCATCGGGGCACGAGCGGTTGGCCAGTTGCGTCCCGCCGGCGAGGTTTTTGGGTTTTATCTGATCTTGACGGGCATCGCGCGATTTCTGGTGGAATTTATCCGCATCAACCCGCGTTCGTTCTTCGGCATGAGCAATGCGCAGGCGGCCAGCCTGGCTTCGATTTTGGCGGGCTCACTGGTGTTGATTGCGCTGCAGAAAAGGATCAAATAGAAAAAGGTGATCTAGGCGCCTGCCGACAAGCCCTGCTGTTTCGAATAAGGAGACAACGGACTGGGTGGATGCGCGAGAACGCTACTAACGTGGACTTAGACTGATGTGACCCGTTCTACCTGCTTGTTCCAAGCCATTTTGAGCGCGGCTGGAATATCGGCATCCTGTAGCTTTTCCGAAAGCACTGCGTTGAAAATGGCACGTCCAGTTTTGCCAATGGTTGCCAGAATTACGAGAATCCAATTCTTGATGCTCAAGAAGTTGACCTCGTGGCCCTGGGAGAAGTATTGCCGGGCTTGCAGCATAACTTCCTCGTCTGGTTTTTCCGAGAGCAAGAATAGGTAATCCTCGATGCCTTGCGGGGCAATCTTCGTTTGAAAGGTGGCTATGATTCTGCTCTTTTCAACCGGGCGCTCCGTGACTTCGGCGGCCATCAGTACTTTTGTGCCGCGCTTAATCGTGATATCACCGCCTGCACCCGAAGGCCGATCCGCGACATTTATCCCCTGGACCTCGATCGTCCAATCGAGGCTGTACGTGCTCTTGATGGTCGTGAACGTTATTTCTGTAAGCAGGAGTGGAAATCTTCCGCCGCTCGGAGTAGACAAGAGACCATCGAGCAGTTGTCCGTACTGTTCGAGGCTAATTCTATGCAGTCGCGCTAGTGGTACATCCCTTGCGGTTCGAAGACGAATAAATCTGAACAGGAGATACCGCAATATCCCCTTCAGGTCCTCGTCAGTATTCGTACTCGCGACCATGTTTATTAGGGCCAACAAGGAATCGTAGCCCCGCCGATCCCGCAATCCATCCCGGGTGAGTTCGTCGAACATAACGGAACGCCGGAATGTAGACAGAAAAGGGCCGCGCGAGCACGGAATGCGCTTATCTTGCAGGAAAGGATTCACAACCCTTTCGTCGAGGGTTCGTCCATTATAGGCATCCTCCCCATGACCCATATAAGGCTTATGAATATCGATGTCACGGGAACTAAGCCGCGCCAGAATGCAACCGAGCAATACCTCTCGATAGGCCTGGGTATTTGAGGCAAATATAGCATTGAAGTGCTTTCTAGGTTCTTCGCTTATCGAGGGCTCGCCTCCTTGCAGCGATTCGGCTTCGACTGTGGCGAATTCGGCTTCAAGGACTCTTCGAGCGGCCGCGTAGTCAATTGACGGCATTCCGCCCTCTAGTAATTCACCCAGAGGGCTTCTTGTCTACGCTTCTTGACGGAGTGGCACAGCTTGGCCGGTGCATCGAAACGCCTAAAATCTTTGTAGAGCGTGTCCGTCAGGTCACAACGATAGCCTGAGACAGCTGCTTTCCCTCTAATCCTGTGTAGGGCGCGTGCTAATTCGGTATGATCACAATCAGTCATTTCGTTCCCGTAGGCCTTGCTATCGGTACGCGAGGCGTGGGGATAAGGTGGATCGCAATAGAATAGAGTCTGCTTATCATCGTACAGCTTGATAAGTTCAACCGCTGGGCGGTTTTCGATTTGGACCCTTAGCAACCGCTCCGCGATTTCGGGGAGCAAGTCTACGCTTCCTAACCAGCGCGATACTACACCGGACATTCCAGCCCGAGTTGTGTTCTTGCAATTCGCCCAACGCCCAATGCTCGCCGTTTGTGCCAAGCCTGTACGGACCTGACGTGCCCTAATGAAAAAGCGACGCGCCCGCTCAAAATCAGAAATTTTGTCCACATTAGCGGAGCAAGCTATGAAAAATTCTTCGCGCGAAAAAGGTGTCAAGCCGATCGCCTTTACAAGCAGATCGCCGTTGTCGCGTAGCACGCGAAAAAATGTAGTCACTTCACCGTCAAGGTCGTTGTAGGTCTCCACCGGGGATGGATGTCGGTTGATGAGAACGGCGGCAGACCCGCCAAACGGTTCACAGTAATGGTGACAGCCTGGAAGTAGCGGTAACAACCATTGAAGGTGGCTGTACTTCCCGCCATACCATCCAAAGGCGATGAGTTTCTTTCGATTTCGGCGCCGCGTTGAGAGGCTGGTCGGCAGTAGTTCCAGTTGCGTCGTATCGAGGTAAATTGGCGACGGCGCGCCAGGCATTCGCCCCCCTTTAGTAAGCGTTCGTGCGGGGCGAATATAACACGAAGATCCTTTGGGGTACAATCGCAAAATCTGTGGAAAATCTTTACCCCATTCCTTCGTGAGAAGTCCGGGTTACAACATCTGGCGCAGCACGTACGGCAGAATCCCGCCATTGCGGTAGTAGGCGACCTCTTCCGGCGTATCGACGCGCGCGACCGCTTCGAACGATTTGGTCTTGCCGTGTTCGTCGCGGGCCTGTACGCGCAGCGTGGCCCGCGGCGTAAGCTTGGTCACGCCTTCGATGGTGAAGCTTTCTTGGCCGGTAAGGCCAAGCGATTCGGCCGTCTCACCTGCCTTGTATTCCAGCGGGAGCACGCCCATGCCCACGAGATTGCTGCGGTGAATGCGCTCATAGCTTTCCGCGATAACCGCGCGCACGCCGAGCAGCAGCGTCCCTTTTGCGGCCCAATCGCGTGACGAGCCCGCGCCGTACTCCTTGCCGGCGAGCACGACGAGCGGCACTCCCTCTTGCTTGTAGCGTTCAGCCGCATCGTAAATCGTCATTTTTTCCCCGCTCGGCTGATGCAGGGTCCATCCGCCTTCGGTTCCCGGAGCGAGTTGGTTCCGCAGCCGGATATTGGCAAACGTGCCGCGCATCATCACTTCGTGATTGCCGCGGCGCGCGCCGTAAGAGTTAAATTCCGAAGCTTTTACGCCGTTCGCGATCAGATACTTTCCCGCGGGGCCGTCGGGCTGAATCGAACCCGCCGGCGAAATGTGGTCGGTGGTGACGCTGTGCCCGAGCTTGGCCAGAACCCGCGCATTTCGAATGTCGGAAAGCTCGGCCGGCATCCGCGGCATCTCGTCGAAAAATGGCGGGCATTTGATGTAAGTGGATTTCTCCTGCCAGGCGTAGAGATCACCCTCCGGCACGTGCAGCCCGCGCCACCGGTCATCTCCGTCGAATATCGCTCCGTATTCCTTGCGGAACATGTCCGTGTTCACGGCTTTGCGTACCGTCTCTTCCACTTCTTTTGGCGTGGGCCAGATGTCGCGCAGGTACACGGGTTTGCCGGTGCGATCATTGCCGAGCGGCTCGGTGGCCATATCGAAGTCCATCCGCCCGGCCAGCGCGTACGCCACCACCAGCGGCGGGGAAGCCAGATAGTTCGCGCGCACCAGCGGATGAATGCGGCCCTCGAAATTACGATTGCCGCTGAGAACGGAAACTGCGACCAGGCTGTTTTCCTTGATTGCCGAGCCGATCGCTTCTGGCAGCGGACCGCTATTCCCGATGCATGTCGTGCAGCCGAAGCCCACCAGGTTGAACTTCAGTTTTTCGAGATACGGAGTAAGCCCGGCGGCCTGCAGATAGTCGGTTACGACCTTGGATCCCGGCGCCAGGCTCGTTTTCACCCAGGGCTTGGATTCCAGCCCGCGCTCCACGGCTTTCTTCGCCACCAGACCAGCGCCCAGCATCAACGAAGGATTCGAGGTGTTCGTGCAGCTGGTAATCGCGGCGATTACCACGGAGCCGTTCGAAAGCTCGAAATGATCGCCATTGTTCTTTACCTCGACGCGCTTCGCCGCGGCTCCTTCCATAGCTTTAGCGAACGAATTCTTCGCCTGACGCAAAGGAACGCGGTCTTGCGGGCGCTTCGGCCCGGCGAGTGTCGGTTCCACTTTGCTGAGATCGAGTTCGAGCGTGTCGGTAAAGATCGGGTCCGGTGTCTGGTCCGTCCGGAAAATTCCCTGCAGCTTTGTGTACGCCTCCACCAGCGCCAGCCGTTCCGCGGTGCGGCCGGTGAAGCGCAAATAAGCCAGGGTTTCCGCGTCCACCGGGAAAAATCCCATTGTTGCGCCGTATTCGGGCGCCATATTGGCGATCGTGGCTCGGTCGGGCAGCGTAAGGCTGGAAAGACCGGTTCCGTAGAACTCCACGAATTGCCCCACAACGCCTTTCTTCCGCAGCATCTCGGTTACCAGCAGCACGAGATCTGTGGCGGTAGCTCCTTCGGGCAAGCGCCCATGCAGCTTGAAGCCGACGACGTCGGGAACAAGCATCGAGAGCGGCTGGCCAAGCATGGCGGCTTCCGCTTCGATCCCGCCGACCCCCCAGCCGAAGACGCCCAGCCCATTCACCATTGTGGTATGCGAATCCGTGCCGACCAGGGAATCGGGATACGCGGCGGGCCGCCCGTCCGGCGCGCGATCGCACACCACGCGCGCGAGATATTCGAGGTTTACCTGGTGGCAGATGCCGGTATCGGGCGGCACCACTTTGAAATTTCGAAAGGCGTTCTGGCCCCAGCGCAGGAATTGATAGCGCTCCACGTTGCGTTGAAATTCGAGCTCCGCGTTGAAAGCAAAAGCCATGTCGCTGCCGAATTTGTCCACCTGTACGGAATGGTCGATCACCAGTTCGGCGGGAAGCAGGGGATTGATCTTCTTGGGGTCGCCACCCATTTTGGCGATGGCGTTGCGCATGCCCGCCAGGTCCGCCACGGCTGGGACACCGGTGAAGTCCTGCAGGAGCACGCGCGCCGGCATAAACGCGATCTCCTCGCGCCTGTCCGTCACGGGTTGCCATTCCGCAAGAGCCTCGATGTCTTTGCCTTTAACGAAGCGCCCGTCCTCTTGCCGCAGCAGATTTTCGAGCAAAATGCGAATCGAAAACGGAAGCTGGCTTACATGGCCGATGCCTCTGCGCTCCAGCGCTTCGAGCCGATAGATTTCGTATTTTTCCTTCCCTGCAGCCAGCGTATCGCGCGCTCCAAACGAGTTTTTCGAGGCGTCGGGCATATTCTGCTTCCTCTCTGACACCCGGTTTATATGGACTGGATCAACTCTGCATCATAACGCAAACCGCCGAAGATATGTGCAGCGCGAGGGTAAGCTGATAACGGTATTGCGCCTTACGAAGTCACTTTCGCCGGCGAGGAGATAACATGTGCTCGTAATCTGCATGCGAGCCGATTCCAGAACCACACGATCCCGTCACCCGTTTGTGCGCGGTCACCCGCCTCGATAAATAGCTTAGAATGGAACAAGGCGCTATGGTCTGGCCGTCGCAGCCTATGAAAGTCGTTCTCATCTCGACCTACGAATTAGGCCACCAGCCGTTTGGACTCGCCTCGCCCGCGGCTTGGCTGCGCCGCATCGGCGCGGAAGTCACGTGTCTCGATTTGTCTCGACAGCCGCTAAATGAACCCGCCGTGCGCGCGGCTGACGTCGTCGCCCTCTACGTTCCCATGCACACCGCCACCCGCCTGGCGATCCGTTTGATCGAACCGATTCGGCGGTTGAATCCGCACGCGCACCTGTGCTTTTACGGCCTTTATGCGCCGGTGAACGAAGCCTATTTGCGCGAGCTCGGCGTGCAAACGATTGTGGGCGGCGAGTTCGAGGCCGCGCTGGCGGATATTGTCACGGGAGTCGCTCGTGAAAAAACAAACGGCAACGCTTCGGGCCCGAGAAAACAGCCGGATCTTCACAGCGCCGCGATTTCCCTCGATCGCCTTACTTTCATTCCGCCCGACCGTCATGGTCTTCCTCGATTGCGGGAATATGCGCATCTGCTGATGCCTGACGGCAGCTTTAAAATTGCCGGCTACACGGAAGCCAGCCGCGGCTGCAAGCATCTCTGCCGTCATTGCCCCATCGTTCCTGTATATGACGGCGTTTTCCGCATCGTGCAGCGCGACGTCGTTCTTGATGACATCCGTCAGCAGGTAAAAGCAGGCGCCGAGCACATAACGTTCGGCGACCCGGATTTCTTCAATGGACCCACGCACGCCCTGGCGATCATAGACTCCATGCACCGCGAATTCCCGCAGCTCACCTACGATGTCACCATCAAAATCGAACATTTGCTGCGGCAGGCCGATTCCTTGCCGAAATTACGTGATACCGGCTGCCTGTTTGTGACCAGCGCGGTGGAGTCCATCGACGACCGAATCCTTGCGCGGCTGGCCAAAGGGCACACCCGCGCCGATTTCCTGAAAGTCGTCGCTCGAGCCCGTGATCTTGGCTTGGTTCTGCATCCGACCTTCGTTCCTTTCACGCCGTGGACTTCACTCGACGGCTATCGTGAGCTTCTCTCATTGCTGGCGGAGGAGGATCTGATCGAAAACGTCGCGCCCATTCAGCTTGGGATTCGTCTTCTCATCCCGGCCGGCTCGCGTCTGCTCGATCTCGATGATATCCGCGACGCTATTGGTCCGTTCGATCCCGCCGCGCTGGTTTATCCCTGGAAGCATTCCGATCCGCGCCTGGACGCCTTAGCGCCACGCGTTCAAACACTGGCGAATGACGGCGACCGCCTCCGGCGTTCGCGGAGCGAAACGTTTATGCTCATCTGGCGCACCGCCAATGAGCTGGCGGGCGCTGATGGCGGCGCCCGCCTTCGCATGGCAAATGGATCGGGCCGCAAGGTGCCTCACTTCACCGAACCCTGGTATTGTTGCGCCGAGCCGACTGAGGATCAGTTCGTTTCCATTGCCTCGCACGCCGCACCGAAACTCCAGTCGGACACATTCTTCTAGCGCGCGTCCCGCCATGAGTGCGACACCTGCATCCTCGCTGCTTCTGCTCGCCAGTAAGCTCGGCTATCAGACGCGCAGCTTTGCCGAAGCCGCGCGCCGCCTGGGCGTTGAAGTCATTATCGGCAGCGATCGTTGTCATCAATTGGAAGATCCCTGGGCCGATGGCGCCATTTCGCTTCACTTTGACGATCCCCGCCAAGCCGCCGCTTCGCTGGTAAGCGCGCTGAAATCCCGGTCACCCGAAGCGAAAATCACCGCCATCCTGGCCTTGGGCGACCGTCAGACCGTCACCGCCGCCTATGCCGCTCGTCTTTTCCAGTTGAAGTACAACTCGCCCGACTCGGTCGAGAATTGCCGCAGCAAGCTCCGCCAGCGCGAAGTGCTGCAAAAAGCCGGCCTGCGCGTGCCCGAATTCTTTTCCTTCAAGTTCCCGGAGCGGCTCGATTCGGTTCTGCACCGCGTGATTTTTCCGTGTGTGATAAAGCCGATAAGGCTTGCGGCGAGTCAGGGTGTGATTCGTGCCAACAACGCCGCCGAATTTGTGGCGGCGGTTCAGCGGCTCGGCCGGCTGCTTGCTTCGCCCGATTTGCAGGTGACCCGCGAGGCGGATCTCGATCGTCTCATGGTGGAGCGCTATATTCCAGGAGCGGAGTTTGCACTCGAGGGGCTGCTGGAGAGGGGCCGTCTGCGCGTGTTGGCACTATTCGACAAGCCCGACCCCCTCGTGGGCCCCTACTTCGAAGAATCCATCTACGTCACACCGTCGCGGCTGCCCGCCGGGGATCAGGAGGAAATTTTTCAAGCCGCCTCCCAATCAGTCTGCGCTCTTGGCTTGACTGAAGGGCCGGTTCATGCCGAATTTCGGCTGAATGAACACGGCGCCTGGATTCTCGAAGTCGCACCGCGCCCCATCGGAGGGCTTTGTTCGCGCGTGCTTCGTTTCGGACCGCGGAGGATTTTTTTGGAGGAATTGCTGATCCGCCACGCCATCGGTTTGGGTGGGGAAGAGCTTCAGCGAGAAACCGATGCAGCAGGCGTGATGATGATTCCGGTTCCTCGGAGCGGCATTCTGGAGAATGTTGCGGGAACCGAAGCCGCCCTCGCTGTCCCGGGCGTGTGCGAAGTTCACATCACCGCGCGGCTGCACGACTTTATCGCCGCCTGGCCGGAAGGATCGAGCTACCTGGGGTTTATCTTCGCCCGGGGCGGCGCGCCCGATCAGGTCGAAGCGGCGCTTCGGAAAGCGCACGCCGCGCTGCGCTTCGAAATTGTCCCCAGGCTCCCGGTGGCGCACCCGGTTTCCGGTCATACTGCTTTTTGAGGCAGGGCGAGTTTCGCTGGGCAGCGGAATTAGCGAGTTAGCCCTTGGCGCGCGGCGGGATGTAACCTTCGGGCAGCTTAGCTCCTTCGCCGAAAAAGAATTGCTCCATTTGCTCTTCCATGATCTTTTGCGACTGCGGATCCAGCGGATTGAGCCTGTACTCGTTCATGATCATTTTCGAATGTTCGATCCAGAGCTTCCATGCTTCCTTGGAAACATTCTCGTAAATGCGCTGTCCGAGTTCGCCTTTCCACGGAACTCGGTCGAGGGCTTCCATTTTTCTGCCGAACTTGACGCACATCACCGTGCGCGAGCCGGGCTGGCTGGGAATCGTAGCTGCCGGCTTCGGCGGACCGCAACTTTCATCAGCCATATGGGCCTCCATCGACAACAAGCATAATCGGCGTTGCATTCTAACCATACTGCATTGCTGCTCAAATTCCTAGCCGCCATGAAAGCGCATGCAGCGATTCGCGGCGCCCGATTCGTCATGTTTATGGAAAAGATGTAAGCTCGTGACTGCCATTAGGAATCTCAATCCCAAGGTCCCCCATGCCCCTGACCATTCAACGGATCTCACCCGGTTATTTAACAGATGCGTATCAAGAAGAGAGAGAGCGGCTTGGCGCCGGCGAAGCGGTCCGAAAACTTTACGCCCGCCAGCCGAGCCTGTGGAAAGGCGATGCCGAACATGTGCGCATCATCGCCAATCGGCTTGGCTGGATTGGCGTGCTCGATTCGATGCGTGCCGAAGTGCCCGCGCTCCAGGACCTTGCACGCGGCATTGACGATTCCGGCGTGCGGGATATCGTGCTGCTGGGGATGGGTGGCTCCAGTCTGGCGCCTGAGATGTTTTCGCTGACGTTTCCGCCGCGGTCCGTTCGGCGGTTTTTCGTCCTGGACACCACCGATCCCGCCGCTGTCCGGAAGGTCGAAGGTTCGATCGACCTGCCTCATTGTCTGTTTATCGTCTCCAGCAAATCCGGCAGAACGATCGAGACTCTCTCTCAGTTCTTCTATTTTCAACATCGCTTGAACCATGCGGGTATCCGCCCCGCTGGCCAGCGCTTCCTGGCGATAACCGATCGGGGGTCCTATCTCGACCGCTTGGCGGACGAATACAAGTTCCGCATGACCTTCCGCAATCCGCCGGATATCGGCGGACGCTATTCGGCGCTTTCCTACTTCGGCCTCGTGCCCGCTGCGCTGTGGGGCGTCGATATCGAGGCTGTCCTCGATAGCGCCATCGAAATGCACGCCGCCTGTGCTCAAATCGAAGCCGACGCCAATCCGGCTTTGCAGCTGGCGTCTTTGCTTGGCGCGGCGGCACGGCGAGGTGACGACAAGCTCTTTGTGCTCTCCACGCCGAAGCTCGTCCCTCTCGGGAACTGGATCGAACAACTCATCGCCGAAAGCACGGGCAAGGAGGAGCGGGGCATTGTTCCGCTAGCGGGAGGCGTTGCGCCGCCGATCGACGTGCTTGCCCGCGGAGGCATGACTGCTGCCTTATTCCTCGACGGCGACAACAAAACTGAACTGCAAGCGATCCTGGACCTTCTGGAGCAGCGTGGCGGGGCCTTTGCTGAAATTCAGCTGAGGGCGCCCGAGCAAGTGGGCGCCGAATTCTTCAAGTGGGAAACCGCCACGGCGCTGGCCGCGGCTTCCCTCGCCATTGATCCCTTCGATGAGCCCAATGTGCAGGAAAGCAAGGAGAATACCGCCCGCATTCTCGAGGAATTCGAAAGCACCGGAAAGATCCCGGTCGGGTCGGCGCGCCTGACCGATTCCGGGATCGAGGTTTATGCCGAGGGATCGGTCCGCGGCGTTATCTCGACGCTGCAACTTCCCGCCGCGCTTCGTACTTTTTTTTCCGAGCGCCGTGCGGACGATTACGTAGCCATTCTCGCATATGTGCACCGTGATGCCGCCATCGCTGTGGAACTCGATGCCTTGCGCGCGGCCCTGGGAGAGCGCCTGAATTTGCCCGTCCTGCTCGGATATGGGCCGCGCTACCTGCATTCCATTGGTCAGCTTTATAAAGGAGGTCCTCCGTCGGGTATGTTCCTGATGCTGACCTCGGAGAAAAGCGAGGATCTCTCCATTCCGGGCGCGCGATACACTTTCGGCCAGCTCCAAATGGCGCAGGCATTGGGAGATATGCAGTCGCTGGGACGATTGGGCAAGCCTGTTTTGCGATTGCATTTGACCGAGGGCGCCCTGGCTGGTTTGCGTAATTTGCGGCGAGCTGTCGATCACGCCCTCTCCGCGTCGCATTCGGCCGATTGATGTCCATGCCGGAGAATCTACCCTGGGTCCGGCCGCACGCATCGTAAGCAGGTAGGTTTTGCTCAAGCCTGAAGACATGACGGACATGCCCGCATTATTCTGGGACGTCGGGGGCGTCGTGCTATCCAACGGCTGGGATCACGCTGCGCGGGCCGAGGCCGCCCGAGCGTTTGGCTTCGATTTCCAGGAGTTCGAGAAAAGACATGGCGGCGCCGAAAGTGAACTCGAGACCGGCGCGCTGACGCTCGAAGCTTATCTGAATCGAACTGTTTTCTTCCGCGATCGCCCGTTCACGAGAGAGCAGTTCAAGGAGTTCATCTTTTCGCAATCGCGGGAAAATAAACAGACACGCGTTCTTCTGGATGATCTCGCGGCCAGCCGCTGCTGTTTCCTCGCTACGCTCAACAACGAGTCTAAAGAGCTGAACGAGTTTCGCATCCGCAAATTCGATCTGGCCCGCAACTTCGCCGCGTTTTTCACGTCGTGCTATTTGCGTGCCCGCAAGCCCGATCCGCTCATCTATCAGCTTGTGCTTGGAATCACCCAGCGCCCTCCCGGGCAGTGCATTTTCATAGATGACCGGCCGGAAAACCTCGAACCCGCAAGGTCGCTGGGAATGCGAACGATTCAGTTCCGCTCCGCAGCCGAGCTGCGTGCCTCCTTATCCGAGCTTGGCCTGAGCCGGGCGTTTGCAGGAGGATGACCTATGGCTTCCATCACCAACGACATTGCCGAAACATCGCTTGTCGATCAGCGAAGCTCGGTGTCGGTGGCCGAGCCCTGCGCCATCGTCATCTTTGGCGCCTCGGGCGATCTCACGCGCCGCAAGTTGATACCGGCATTATTCGAATTGGCCGCGTGCCAATCGCTGGCTCGCCGGTTTGCCATTATCGGCTTTGCCCGCAGTGAGATGAGCGATGCGAATTTTCAGCAATCCGCCGCCGACGCGGTGCGGCAGAATAATGGCGGATGCAGAGTCGAAGAGGAGGTCCTTCGCGCCTTCGTACAATCGTTCGTATATGTCGCGGGGGACTACGACCGCCCAGCCGCCTTTGAAAAGCTCGCGCACCGCCTCGATGAAATCGACCGCGAGCGCAACCTCGAAGGCAATCGCCTCTATTACCTCGCCACCCCGCCCGCCGTTTACCCGAAAGTAATTGCGCAGATCAAGAATGCGGGGATGGCGCGCCCGGTGAACACCAATTCCTGGGCGCGAATCGTGATCGAAAAGCCGTTCGGCCACGATCTCGCGTCGGCCAGAAAGCTCAATCGCGTCGTACTCGACGCGTTCGATGAATCGCAGGTCTATCGCATCGATCATTTTCTGGGCAAGGACACGGTGCAGAATCTTTTGGCGCTGCGCTTTGGGAACGGCATCTTCGAGCCGCTGTGGAATCGCAATTATGTGGACCACGTCCAGATCACCGCAGCAGAGAGTCTGGGCGTCGAGCAGCGTGCCGCGTTCTACGAGACCACGGGCGCGCTTCGCGACATGGTGCAGAGCCATGTGTTGCAGCTCACCTGTCTTGCCGCCATGGAGCCGCCCTCGAATTTCGACGCCACCGCCGCGCGGAACGAGAAACTAAAGGTTCTGCAGGCCCTTCGCCCTTACAGCCCCGATACCGTCGCCGCCAACGTCGTCGCCGGACAATACGCCCAGGGCGAGATCGATGGGCAGGAGGTCGCCGGCTATCGTGAAGAGCCAGGGGTGACACCGTCTTCGACCACGGACACGTATGTCGCCGCGAAAGTGCTGATCGACAATTGGCGCTGGGCTGATGTGCCGTTCTACATTCGCACTGGCAAGCGCATGCGCCGCCGCGTCACCGAAGTGGCCATCAATTTCCGCCGCGCGCCACATTTGCTCTTCCGCGGCCAGAGCGTCGATACCAACACCATGGTTCTGAATATCCAACCGGAGGAAGGCATCTCTATAGGCTTCCACGTCAAGCTTCCCGGCCAGCAGATGCGCCTGGCTCCTGCCGCCATGGACTTCAGCTACCTTGCCTCTTTCGGCGCCAGCGAACGGAGCGCTTATGCTACCCTTCTCAATGATTGCATGCGTGGGGACGCCACCCTCTTCGATCGCGCGGATGGAGTTGAGGCCGCCTGGGCTTTCCTTGAGCCCGTACTCGACGTGTGGGAGCATCGCGGGCGCTCGGTATCGTTCTACCCGGCGGGAAGCTGGGGTCCGCGCGAAGCCGACGATCTCTTGAGCCGCGATGGGCGTCGCTGGCGCACACCCTGATATGCTCCCGCGCGAAATTCTGCCCGGCGTCTACGTTTGTGCGGATGCCGCCGACTTGGCTCGCGTTGCTGCTCGCAGATTTGTCGATTGGGCGTGGCAAAGCATCGCGAAAGACGGCGTTTTCAATGTAGCCCTGTCCGGCGGTTCCACCCCCCGCGAACTTTACAGGCTCCTGGCCACCCCCGAGTTCCGGGCGCAAGTGGATTGGCCTCGCGTTCAACTTTTCTGGGGCGATGAACGAGCCGTGCCGCCCGATGATCCCGAGAGCAACTACGGAATGGCGCGCCGCGAATTGCTGCTCCGCGTCCCCGTCCCGCAGGCCAACGTGCATCGCATGGAAGCCGAAGACGCGAATATCGGCCGCGCCGCCCACAATTACGAGGCCGCCTTGCGCAAGTTTCTGCCTTTGGATGATCGCGGCTTTCCGCGTTTTCACGTGATTCTGCTGGGCCTGGGCGCCGACGGCCACACCGCTTCTCTGTTCCCCGGTTCCAAGCTTCTGCGCGAGACATCCCGCTGGGTCAGCACTCCGATCCAGCCCAAGACGGGCGCGCGGCGAATGACGCTCACGCTTCCGGTGCTGGAGGGCGCCCGGCGAATCGTCTTTCTCGTTTCCGGAGCCGAGAAAGCCTCCATTTTGCGCGTACTCCTTTGCGAGCGCCGCGACCCACCTCTTCCCGCGCAAATGGTTCAGCCGCGGGAAGGGGAACGGATTTTCCTGGTGGATGAACCCGCCGCGGCCCAGTTGAGTTCACAGCCACAGCCACTGCCGAAAGGAAACTCGTGATCCTGGCGGGCGACATTGGCGGTACGAAATCAAACCTGGCGCTGCTGGAAAAAACCGGCGATCGGCTTCGCGTTGCCTTCCTCCACCGCTATGCAAGCGACGCCTACACCCGCTTTGAAGAGATGATCGAGGATTTTCTCGGTCGGGGCAAAGATTTCCTTCAGGCTGCTCCCGGGCAGCGCAAAATTCAGGCCGCGGGTTTCGGCGTTGCCGGTCCGATCATCGGGCGTGGAGTGCGCATTACAAATCTCAGCTGGGGAATTCAGGCGGATGCCGTCGAACGTCAACTTGGCACGCCGCATGTCGTTCTGCTGAACGACCTCGAGGCCACAGGTTATTCTCTCGCCTCCATGACGCCGGAGGATATGCTCACACTGAACGCCGGCTCCCCCACACCCACGGGCACCCAGGCGCTGATCGCCGCCGGCACGGGTTTGGGCGAGGCCCTGCTCATGTGGAATGGCACGCGCTACATCGTCGCTCCCAGTGAAGGCGGCCATACGGACTTTGCTCCGCGAACCGAGCAGGAGATCGAACTCCTTCGCTTCATGAAAACGATGCATGAGTACGTGAGCTGGGAGCTGATCCTTTCCGGCCGCGGGTTCCTGACCCTGCACGAATTCCTGAATAAAGATGTGCGCCATGCCAGCTTCGACGAGCCCGGTGCGGATCCCGCGCCGGAGATCACGCGCCTCGGTTTGGAAGGCGCTTGCCCGGTTTGCGCGCAAACGCTGGACCTTTTTGTCACGCTGTATGGCGCCGAGGCCGGCAATCTCGCGCTAAAAGGGCTGTCGCGCGGCGGCGTTTTCGTAGCGGGCGGGATCGCGCCCAAAATTCTGCCGAAAATCCAAAATGGCAAATTCTTTGCGGCCTTCTGCGAAAAAGAAAAATTCCGCGATTTACTGGCGCAATTCCCGATTCACATCGTCCTGAATGAAGAGGCTCCGCTGCTCGGCGCCGCTGCCGAGGCCGCCGCACGCGAATTGCTCGCCGCGAATGCCCAAGCGAATTGAAGCCTGCCCGATACGTAATCGATTCGAGCACGGTAACTTCCGCGTCAATTCTGCTTGCCGCGAATTTGCTGTAGGATGAGAGCGCCTCTCGGGGGTTGTATATCTTCGCCGCAGGCTAATAGGCGTGTCGCTGAAGTGTGTTGCCGAAAACTGTACTGAGGCGGCTGTTGCGTCTCTGGACGCACGGCCGCTCTGCCGAGCGCATTTCCTCGTCCACGCATACCAGCAGCTCGAGTCCATGGCGGACGAGATGCAACAACCTCGTTTCCATGATAGTTCGGCGGATCTGGCGGGCGGCTTCCTCGAGCAATGCATGCGCGAGGCTACGAATATCGCCTGCGCGGCCGAGCTCCCCAGCAACCTCGAACGCGCCCAGCTCCTGGATATTCTGTTGTGGGCCTCTGAACTTTATGGCCGTTTGCGCCGCGGCCCGCGTGTTCGCGCCAACATTCCCATTCTGCTTCGCTCCGAAACTGAGCAAAATCCCTGGGAAGAAAAAACCCAAACCCGACAGTTAAGCGTGCATGGCTTCTCGTTCGCTTGCCATCACGAACTCTGCGGCGGCGATACCCTCACATGTATCCGCCTGGATACCGGCAAGCGCGTGAGCGCGCGCGTCGTTTGGGCTCGTGCCAATGGATCCGGCGAGATCGAAGCTGGGGTGGAGTTTATAACCGAGATCGACTTCTGGGGAATGGAAGTCACTGTCGCCAAACCCTCGTTTTCGGAAAAAAATAGTTGACCGTCCGCATCCCAGCCGACTGAATATAAGAATTCATCGACACCAAGGAGTTTTTCCGTGGATTTCTGCCGCGAACTGATGGCTCCGCTCGACAAAAAGATTAAGCTCTCCAAATACGACCCTGCCGATACGCTTGGTTATGATCAGGACGAAAAATTCGAGGCCAAACTGGCCAAAACCCTCAAACGGCTGGATGAACTGCAAGAGTTGCTTTATGCCGAAAAAAAACACGCACTGCTGATCGTTCTACAGGGTATGGACACAGCGGGCAAGGATGGAACGATCCGCCACGTCATGTCCGGCGTCAGCCCGGCCGGCTGTTCGGTCACATCTTTCAAGGTCCCCAATTCCGAAGAACTGGCGCACGATTTTCTCTGGCGTGTTCACAAGGCGGTCCCTCCAAGAGGGATAATTGGCATCTTCAATCGTTCGCATTATGAGGATGTTCTCGTGGTTCGCGTGCACAAACTGGTCCCCAAGGACGTGTGGAAACCGCGCTACAACGAAATTAATCACTTCGAGAGAATTCTCGCCGAAAACGACGTGAAAATTCTGAAATTCTTTCTGCACATCAGCAAGGAAGAGCAGAAGAAGCGCCTTGATGAGAGGATGCACGACCCTCGCAAAAAGTGGAAATTATCGAAGGCGGACGAGAAGGAAAGAAAACTCTGGGATGATTACATCGCCGCCTATGAAGCGGTGCTTTCCCGCTGCACGACCGAGTACGCGCCCTGGTTCATCATTCCTTCCGATCACAAATGGTTTCGAAACCTGGCCGTTTCGCAAATCATTGTTCAGACTCTCGAGGACTTTGATATGCAGTACCCCAAATCTCCGGCGGAGCCCTGAATCGCGCCGAGCACCGCTTGCATCAGCCTGCAGCCTTCAGCGAACTTGACCGTGGCTTGCGGTAGCGGTTAAATTCGGTCGTAAGCAATATGGCAATCGCCCTGAGTTATCGCCGCGCGCCCGCCGGCACACAACCCGAATACCTTTATCCGCCATACGCGTCAACGGTGCGGCGTTCCCCCATCCAGCCACTGATTTTGCTGCCGCACACATTGTCTGAGCTGAGCGGCCCCGTCTTTGGCCACGGCGATATCGGCAAAGACGACAATGACCTCACTCACCAGCACAGTGGCGAAGCGCTCGGCGAACGCATCATCGTCAGCGGGCGCGTGCTTGATGAAGAGGGCCGCGGCATTCCCGGCGCGCTCGTGGAAATTTGGCAGACCAATGCCGCCGGACGCTACCGCCATCGCGTGGATCAACACGACGCCCCGCTCGACCCGAATTTCACCGGCTGCGGGCGCATGCTTACCGATGGCCAAGGACGCTATCGCTTCGTCACCATAAAGCCCGGCGCCTATCCCTGGCAGAACCATCCCAACGCCTGGCGCCCGGCGCACATTCATTTTTCGCTTTTTGGCGCCGGCCTGCTCTCTCGGCTCGTTACCCAGATGTATTTTCCCGGTGATCCTTTGATACCGTTTGATCCGGTTTTGAATAGCGTCCCTGACGAGGACGCGCGCAAGCGCCTGATCTCGCTTTTTGACTGGGACACGACGATGCCGGGGCACGCGCTTGGCTATCACTTCGATCTCATTCTCCGCGGCCGTCAAGCCACACCGGTGGAGGCCACGCGATGAGCGCCGCCCGCGATCAGGTAACACCGCCGCCCAGCGCATCGCAAACCGTCGGCCCGTTCTTTCATTTGGGAATGGTTTATCTCGAACGCGAAAATTTCGTGCCGGAGGGCGTCTCCGGGGAGCGCATCACCATTCGCGGCAAAGTCCTCGATGGCAACCGAAACGTCGTACCGGACGCGGTGCTCGAAATCTGGCAGGCCGATTCGGCCGGTCAATACGCGAGCGAGCTTCCCGCGCGGAGTTCCGACCGTCCGCGTTTTCTGGGATTTGGCAGGGTGGAAACCAATGACGAGGGCGAGTTCCGCTTCGCCACGATAAAGCCCGGCCGGGTCCGGTCGCCAGAGGGACCCATGCAGGCGCCGCATATTGTGATCACGCTCTTCTCACGCGGTTTGCTGAAGCCGCTGCATACCCGCATCTATTTTCCTGATGAAGCGAGCAATGCGGATGATCCGGTCTTGAACCTTGTTCCGGCTGAGCGCCGTTCGACTCTCATTGCCACGCCCTCCGGCGAACGGGGCGCGCCGAACCTGCTGTATTGGAATATCGTGATGCAAGGCGACGGCGAGACGGTCTTCTTCGACTATGATTGAGCTTTGCATACGATTGTGACGTCTGCTTTTCGTTATCATTCCGAAGACGAGCAGCGCGATTTCCGCCCTTAGGGCCTCAGTTGCGCGGAAATTGCGCGGTTTTGCGAGGATGAGGAATCTCGTGCGGGGTCCCCGGCGCATGCCCATTTTGCGTGCGTTGGGGTGCAATCTCGGCGCCGGAATGGCGGGAAGCTCTCAATCGCGCCCCAACGTCACTATATTGTGCAAGGCTCGGTAGGCTCGATCCGCAGCCGCATCTCAGAGGCGAACCACGTTGGCCACGCCCGAAACCATCCGCCTGTTTGATCCTCTCTTCACCACAGACGCCATGCGGCAGGTCTTCTCGGACCGCCGGCAGCTCCAGTACATGCTGGATGTCGAAGCCGCGCTCGCGCGTGCGCTCGCGGCGGCCGGCATCGCGCCGCGGAGCGCCATCGCCGCGATTGAATCGAAATGCAGCGCCGAACTATTCAGCCTCGAGTCGCTCGCCCGTTCGGCGGCGCAATCGGGAAATTTGGCCGTTTCCCTGGTGAAAGCGCTTACGGAGTTGGTGGCGGCGGGCGACTCGAGTGCCGCTTCGTTTGTTCACTACGGCGCCACCAGCCAGGATGTCATCGATACCGCTCTGGTGTTGCAGTTGCGCGACGCGCTCGAACTCTTGCGTCGCGATCTGCTGCATATCGATGCATCTCTTGCGCGCATTGCGGCGGCACATAAGTCCACTCTCGTCGCCGGCCGCACCTGGCTGCAGCAGGGGCCTCCTGTCACCTTTGGCCTGAAAGCTGCCGGCTGGCTCGCCGCGCTCGAGCGCCACCGCGATCGGCTTGAACACGCACGCAAGCAAGTCTTGGTCCTTCAGTTCGGCGGCGCTGTCGGTACCATGGCCGCTCTTGGCGCCCGTGGCCCCGAAGTCGCGGCCGCGCTCGCCCGCGAATTGAAACTCGAGATTCCCGAGCTTCCCTGGCATTCCCATCGCGATCGCCTCGCGGAAGTTGCCGCATCTCTCGGCCTGCTGGTTGGCTCGCTCGGCAAGATCGCCCGCGACCTCTCGCTCATGTCGCAGACGGAAATCGATGAAGTCGTCGAACCTTCAGCTCCCGGGCGCGGCGGGTCTTCCACCATGCCGCACAAGCGAAATCCCGTGAGTTCCGCGGTGATTCTCGCCGCCGCACTTCGTCTTCCTGCGCTGGTGGCGACAATGCTGGTGTCGCTCGTGCAGGAGCACGAGCGCGGCCTCGGCGGCTGGCACGCCGAATGGGAAACGCTGCCGGAGATTTTTCGGCTCACTGCGGGAGCGCTGGCGCATATGAAGCAGGTTGTGGAGGGCCTCGAGATCCACCCGGAGCGAATGCTGGAAAACCTGAACCGCACGCACGGCCTCGTGCTTGCCGAAGCTGTGGCGTTTGCGTTGCGCGAGCGCATGGGCAAGGAAAAATCGCACAAAATCGTCGAAGAGGCCGCGCGCCGCGCCGTGCTGGATGGCAGCGACTTCGCCGATGTGCTGCTCTCCTATGCCGAAGTAACGGATCATCTCTCCCGCGCCGAACTTTTACGGCTGCTCGATCCCGCGAATTATCTCGGCTCCGCTGTGGAGATGACGGAGAGATTTCTGTCGGCCCGCAATGGCATCAAAAAATGATCTCACGTTCGAAGCGCAGCTCTAAGCGAGGATAGCGTCCCATGCCTTTCATCGAAACTAACGGCGCGCGCCTGCGTTATCGCCTGGAAGGAAAACCGGGCGCGCCGATGATCGTTTTCTCTAATTCTCTCGGTACGAATCTCTCCATGTGGGATCCGCAGGTCGCCGCGTTGCGCCAGGATCTTCGCATCCTCCGCTACGACACGCGAGGCCACGGCCTCTCTTCCGTTCCCGCCGGCGCCTATACCCAGGAGCAACTCGGCCGCGACGTTCTCGCTCTCATGGACGCCCTCGAAATCCGCTGCGCGAATTTCTGCGGATTGTCGATGGGCGGTCAGGCCGGCATCTGGCTCGGCGCCAACGCGCCGGACCGCTTTGCGCGCCTGGTGCTCTGCGATACCGCAGCCCACATCGGCAACCCCGAGGTTTGGAATACGCGCGCCGCTACCATTCGCGCCGGCGGGATGCCTTCGATTGTGGACGCAACGATCGGGCGCTGGTTCACGCAGAGATTCATTGCGCGCGCGCCGCAAGAGATCGACTGGATACGCGGCATGATCCTCGATACACCGCCGCAGGGCTATATCGCTTGTTGTGAAGCCATCCGCGATACCGATCTAACCGCGGACGCCGCTCGCGTGAGCGCGCCCACTCTGGTCATTTCCGGAACACACGATCCCGCCACGCCGCCGGCGCAAGGACGCGAGCTCACATCGATGATTCGCGGCGCGCGCTACCTCGAATTGGACGCTTCGCATTTGTCGAATATCGAGGCCGAAGCTCAGTTCACGGCCGCAGTGCGCGAATTCTTGTCCGCAGCCGCGGTCCCCGCCGGATAGCCGCCGCCGTCCGATTCCCATGAAGCAGATGCGCACTCAAGTCGGCATCGTAGGCGCCGGTCCCGCCGGTCTCGTCCTCGGCCACCTGCTGCATCTCGAGGGCATCGAGTCCGTGGTGCTGGAATCGCGCAGCCGCGAATATTGCCAGGAGCGTGTGCGCGCCGGTCTGCTCGAGCAGACCACGACGGATTTGCTCACTGAAATTGGCGTCGGCGAGCGAATGAAGCGCGAGGGGCTGGTGCATCACGGGATCAACATTCGCTTTCGCGGGCGCACCCATCGCATAGATTTTGCCGGCCTGACCGGCCGCTACATCATGATTTATGCGCAGGGCGAAGTGCTGAAGGATCTAACCGACGCGCGTCTCGCGTTTGGCGGCCCACTCTTCTTTGAAGTCGAAAATGTCGGCACCCGCGACGTTGAAACTGCTCGCCCGCGAATCCGTTTTGAATACAAAGGCGAGCCAAACGAACTCTCCTGCGATTTCATCGCCGGCTGCGACGGCTTCCATGGCGTCTGCCGCCCTTCGATACCGGCCGGCGCCCTCACTGTTTATCAGCGTGATTACCCCTTCGGATGGCTCGGCATTCTGGCCCAGGCGCCGCCGTCTTCCGACGAGTTGATCTACGCATATCACCAGCGGGGTTTTGCGTTGCTGAGCATGCGCACGCCGGAGATCAGCCGCCTGTATATCCAATGCACGCCGGAAGAGGATCTGCGGCTGTGGCCCGACGAAAAGATCTGGCGCGAGCTCCAGATCCGGCTCTGTTCTGAAGAGGGCTGGAAGTTAGTCGAGGGCCCGGTGCTGCAAAAGAACGTGGCCAAGATGCACAGCTTCGTCGTTGAACCCATGCAATATGGCCGCCTGTTTCTGGCCGGCGATGCCGCGCATATCGTCCCGCCCACGGGAGCCAAGGGACTGAATCTGGCGGTTGCGGACGTCCGCGTTCTCGCCCGCGCCATCGCGCAGTTTTATCGCTCCGGAAGCAAGGATCTGCTCGACCAGTATTCCGCCAACTGCCTTGATCGGGTGTGGAAAGTGCAGCGCTTCTCCTGGTGGATGACTTCCATGCTGCATCGGTTCCACGACGACAATGCATTCGACCAGCGCCGCCAGCTCGCGGAACTGGATTATCTGACCAGTTCCCGCGCCGCCTCGCTGTCACTTGCCGAAAATTATGTTGGCCTGCCGATGCATTGACATCCGTGAGCACGCCTGATAGCTTCCACCGCGCCCGCACCACTCACAAAAACTGTGGTTCTAGGCTCTATGAAACGCTGAGGCCTGAATGAAAATCGATATCTTCTGCCATATTTTCCCCAGGAAATTTTACGAACGCATGGTCGCGCTGCCCGAGCGCGGCGTCACCATAAAAAAACGCGTCACCGAGATTCCTTCCATCGTCGATCTCGACGTTCGTTTCCGCATCATGGATGAGTTTCAGGACTACATTCAGGTGCCTTGCCTGCCGTTGCCACCCATCGAAGCCATCGGCGATCCGAAACAATCCGCCGAACTGGCGGAAATTGCCAATGATGGCCTGGCCGAACTCGTGGGCAAGCACCCCAGCCGCTTTGCCGGATTTATCGCCTCGCTCCCCATGAACAATCCCGATGCGGCAGTCAGAGAGATCGAGCGTGCGGTGAAAAAGCTCGGCGCGGCCGGCGCTCAGATTTTCAGCAACGTGAACGGGCGCCCCCTCGATGAGCCCGACTTTTTGCCGGTCTTCCAGAAAGTAGCTGAACTTGATGTTCCTTTGTGGGTTCATCCGGCGCGAGGGGCGGGCTTTCCCGATTATCAGACCGAGAAAAAATCGAAATTTGAGCTTTGGTGGGTTTTCGGCTGGCCTTACGAGACCAGCGTTTTCATGGCCCGCATGGTTTTCGCCGGAATCTTCGACCGCTTCCCCAAAATCAAGATCATCACCCATCATCTGGGCGGCATGGTCCCCTATTTTTCCGGCCGGACCGGTCCCGGGCTCGATCAACTTGGCGCGCGCACTGAAGACGAGGATCTGACGGTTTATTTGCGGCGGCTGAAAAAGCGCCCGCAGGAATATTTCAAGATGTTTTACGCGGATACGGCGACCTTTGGTTCCGGCGCGGCGATTCGCTGCGGGCTCGATTTTTTTGGCGCCGATCAGGTTCTGTTTGCTTCCGATTCGCCGTTCGATCCGGAAAAGGGCGCGGGCTATATTCGCGAAACGATCCGCTGCCTCGACGCGATGGAGATTCCCGAAGCCGATCGCCGCAAAATCTACGAAGGCAACGCCCGCCGCCTGATGCGGCTCAAGCTGCCGTCATAGCTCCGCATTTCTCATAAGCGATACGGCGCACGCGTTGCAAATGGCCACCAGCCCCGGGTCGTCTGAATGAAAGAATAAAAGCAGATTCCTCGCTGCCTCGCGCGTAAGCGGGATATCGCGCGACTCCGCTCGGAATGACACGTTGTGATTGGTAGGTGGTGAGTTGAGGGGGAAGTGCGCGTTCACTTTCGGTGTTCTCTGCTGCACTCCGCGCCTCCGTGCCCTCTGTGTTAGGTTTTTTGTTTTTTTTCGGCAGCTTCTCACCGGCGAGAGCTGCTAATCAGGCGTGGCTTCGAGCGAAGGCTCCGGCAGCCAGAAGCTGCCGACAAATCCCACCACGTACGACAGCAGCCCCACGATCCCTGCCGCATAAGCAAGTTGCCGGCTGCCGGTTCCGCCGGGCATGAACTGCACAATCGATGTGACCAGCAAGGCGGCTGAGGTGCCGAGCATCCTGCCGCCGATGTTTGCGGCAAAAGCCTCGCCCGTTCCCCGCAAATACGTCGGATAGACGAGCGGCAGATAGTTACCCCAATAGCTGAATTGCGCGACGGTCAGAAACCCGAGCGCAAAAATTCCGGCCGTCGACATATCCCGATCGCCAACCGCCGGAAGAAACATCACCAGCGGAACCAGCACCAGCGCGGGAATCTGAAACAGGCGCAGCAAGCGCCTGCGGCTCAAAATTCGCACGGCGAGAAAAGCCATGATGAAGCGCCCCGCCAGCCCGCCCATCTCCTGCATCCCTTGCAGAAAGCCAACCCGCTGTTCCTGTGCCGCCGCCGGCAGAATTCTCACCCCCGGCGTGCCCGGAATGATTCGCGCGAAATGCTGCAGCATGCCGAAAGATCCGGCGTAGGAGCAGGCCATCATCAGGCAGGTGATCAGCGCCGTCTTGCGAAATGCCGGACGAAAAAGTTCGGTGAAACTGGGGCGCTTCAGCGTTCCCTCTGCTTTTTTCCGTCGCCATATGGGCGACTCCGGCAGGAAGGGCCGCAGCACGATGAGTGGAATCGCGGGAATCAGTCCCGACAGAGCCGTGTAGCGCCAGGCCTGGTGTTCGCCGTGAATTAACGGCAGGCGCGGGCTGAAGGTAACCGCCAAATAATACGCGGCGCTGATCAGCAGGCCGCCGGTGGAAGCAAAAGCCTGGGTGTAGCCGATAATGGCTTCGCGCTGCTCGCGCTGCGTAAAAAGCTCAGCCAGCCAGGCTGTGGCCGCGACGAATTCCACCGACACGCCGATGAATGTTCCGCAGCGCAGCAAGAGGAATTGCATGGGCGTGGTGACGTAGGCGCTGCCAAACGTGCACACGCCATACAGCAGAATGCTCCACATCAGGATGCGCCTGCGGCCCAGCAGATCGATGAGGTAGCCGCCAAGCAACCCGAAAACGCCGCCGGCGATGGCAGGAACGTAAAACAGAATCCCCACCCATTGATTGAACACGACGGGACCGGAATTCGGCGGCAGCATTTCGTTCAAGGCCGGCCGCACAATGAGCGTCAGCACCAGCAGCGTATACGTATCGAATGCAAACCCGATGCAGGCGATGATGCAGATCAGCCATTCGGTCGCGGTCATCTGCCACAGGCGATTCCTGACCGCAGGCGGCTGCGCCGGCGCGGCTTCGGTTGCATGAGAACTGCCCGATGCGGGTGTCATGGCGCCTGTTTCTCGCGATGCAGCAGCGAACTCAAGGGGCTTAGTATATGCGCGAAAAGAAGCCGGCAAAACAGCGCGCACCCCGGCCGGCGCCCTTCTGGCGGTGTAGCCCGCGAATGAACTAGACTCTGTGTTTCAGGGGAACATCCATGCGGAGCGTCCCAATGCCCGCCGCCGGCATAAGCGAGATCATCGACGAACGCCCGCTGAGCCGCTTTCAAATCTCCACCATCACCCTGTGTGGCCTGATCCTGTTGCTGGATGGCTTTGATACGCAATGCATCGGTTTTCTCGCTCCGGGGATCTCCGAAAGCCTCTCCATTCCGCTCAAAGCTTTCGGTCCGGTTTTTTCCGCCGCGCTCATTGGCCTGATGATCGCCGCCATGGTTATGGGGCCGGTCGCCGATCGTTGGGGACGCAAATGGCCCGTGGTTCTCTCCGCCGCGACTTTTGCGATTTTCGCCCTGCTCACGGCTCGCGCGGCATCTCTCGAGCAGTTGATCGTTTTGCGATTCCTCACGGGCCTGGGACTGGGCGGCGCGATGCCCAATGTCGTCGCGCTTACTTCCGAATACTCGCCCAAACGGTTGCAAGCCGTTTTCGTCGGCATGCTTTTCGTCGGCATGCCGCTCGGCGCGCTGGTCGGCGGATTGGTCAGTTCCGTGATGATTCCGCTATGGGGCTGGAGGTCGGTCTTTTACCTTGGCGGCGTGGCGCCGCTCGCGATTGCGGTCATTCTCATCAAGGCTTTGCCGGAATCTGTGCGCTTTCTCACGGCTCGCGGAAAAAATACGGCCGCAATTTCAGCAATCATGCGAAAAATTGCGCCTGATATCAGTGTCGCAGGACTCAACTCGTCTTTCGCTGCCGCGGGTGTGGCAGAAACGGCGGACACTCCGGTGCGGCGTCTTTTCACCGACGGCAGGGCCACCGGAACGGTTCTCCTGTGGATTCCGTTCTTTATGAACCTGCTGATGCTCTACTTCATCGTGAATTGGCTGCCCGGGCTGCTGCGGCAATCTGGCCTGGCGGTGTCTGCCGGAGTCATTGCGGTTTCGATTTTCAGCCTTGGAGGAATCGTGGGCTGCATTGCTGAAGGGCGAATAATGAATTCCTGCGGCCCTTACCCGACTCTTCTTGTCGAATTCGTCTTTTCCGCTCTCCTCGTCGGGGCCATGGCCTTCCTGACACGCTCGTTTGCTACCATGATGGCGGTCACGTTTGTTCTTGGCGTCGCCATCCAGGGAGCGCAGGCGGGTTTGAACGCGCTGGCCGCGAATTTTTATCCGACTACGGTGAGGTCCACCGGCGTCGGGTGGGCGCTGGGAGTCGGCCGAGTGGGTTCGATCGTGGGACCGGCGATCGGAGGCATTCTGCTCTCGATTGGCTGGACGCCGCAGCGCATTTTCCTCGCGGGAATGGCCCCGGCGCTCCTTGCGTCGTTGGCTATATTGTGGAGCGGCCGAATTCGCGGGCAGGCTGGCGCGTTTCAAACGGAACTGGAAAGAGGCCGCGCGTGAGTATGGCATCGACAGGCGTTAGAATAGGAACTCCCCAAATGGCTGCTGAAGCGGCAGAGAAACAGATCATCGCCGATATGCTCCGGAATTGGGTCGCCTGGCGCGACGCAGGAGATTGGGTGCGCTTCGGCAATCTCTGGCACGACGATGGTTATATCGTGACCATGTGGTTTCAGGGGCCGGCCAGCGAATTCATCCGCCTGAGCCGCGAGGGTTGGCATCGTCCCGTGGGCATTCAGACTGCACCCGCCGGTACCAGCGTCGAGGTTGCAGGCCATCGCGCCATTGCACAGACGTGGATCAAGTTCTGCCAGCGCGCCCGTTTGCATGATGTGCTATGCGACGTGGCCGGCACCGGACATTTTTATGATTTTCTCGAAAAACGCGCTGGACGCTGGGGCATCGTGTTGCATCTGCCGATCTACGAAAAAGACTGGATAACGCCGGTCGCCGTCAACGAAACAGTCGAACTTCGTCCTGAGATCCTGAGTCGCTACCCGGAAGCGTATCGGCATCTGGCGTATTGGCATGAAGTCTCCGGTTATATCGTCAAGCCGGATATGCCTGTGCTGCCCGGGCCGGAAGCGGACGCGATATATCGGCGCGGCAAGCGGTGGCTCGCCGGAGATCCTCTATAGTTCTGCCACAGGGCGCTTGCCTATACGCGCAGTAAAGCGGATGAATTCCCAAACCTACGCTTTGTAATCGGTATCTAGACCGATATCGCGCCAGGCGTCCATTTCCCGCCGAAAGTCATCCAGCTTCTGGCTGAAGCGATCGTACGCAAATTTCCCCAGGACCAGGTGCAGCGGCGGCTTGGGCGCGGTGACAGCGCGGAGGATGGCGTCCGCGGCTGCGGCGGGATCGCCCTGCTGCTTTCCGTTGCGTTCCGCGGCGCTGGTTCGCGTCTTGCCTGCTGTTTCCGCGTAATCGGGCATGGTTTTGGCCGTCTTGACTAACGAGCCGCCCAGGAACTCTGTCCGAAAAGGTCCAGGCTCAACAATCGTGACGCCAATACCAAGCGGGCCAAGCTCGGCCGCAAGGGCTTCCGAGAGGCCTTCGACCGCGAATTTCGTGGAGTTGTAGATGCCCCATCCGGGCATTCCGGTGAGTCCGCCGATGGAAGACAGATTTACAATGTGGCCGCTGCGCTGTTTGCGCATCTGCGGCAGGACGGCCCGCGTCACGCGCAGCAGCCCGAATACGTTTGTGTCGTAGACACTCGCGATTTCGTCATCACTGGCCTCTTCCACCGCGCCGGTTACCCCGTAACCGGCGTTATTCACCAGAATATCGATGCGTCCAAATCGCGCAATCGCCTGGTTGACTGCGGAGGAGATCTGCTCCGGGTCGCGCAGATCCATCGCTGCGGCGAGCAAGCGATCTCCCGCCTTCGGAAAAGCCGCGGGCAGCGATTGCGGCTTGCGCGAGGTGGCCATGACGGAATCGCCGCGCTCCAAGGCCGCGCGCACGAGTTCGCGGCCAAATCCCTGCGAACTCCCGGTGATGAACCAAACCAGATGTGTATTGGGGGAAAGCGCCATGTTTCATGCTCCGTTTCGCGGGTTTCGGAACTATTTGAATCGCATCTTATTGTGAAGGACCCTTCGATGTCATTCCGAAGACGAGTAGCGCGATTGCCGCGCTTCACGGCTCGCATCGCGCGGAAATCGCGCGGTTTTGCGAGGATGAGGAATCTCGGCCCCGGAACGTCTGGACGCTCCCATCTGCCATCGCAGCGTCGCTTGTATTTTCCAAGGCTCAGTAGTAACCGGGCGAATTATTTAACCCCGAGGAGCTCGACATCAAAGATCAGCGTCGCATTAGGAGGAATCACGCCGGCTGCGCCGCGAGCGCCGTAGCCGAGTTCAGGCGGGATTCGCAGTTGGCGTTTGCCGCCAATTTTCATTCCCGACACGCCTTCATCCCAGCCTTTGATGACCTGACCGGCGCCGAGTTGAAACATAAACGGCTGACCGCGATCGACGGAGCTGTCGAATTTTTTCCCGTCTTTGGCCAGCCAGCCCGTGTAATGCACGGTGACGGTTTTTCCCGCCGTCGCGGTCGCCCCGGTGCCTTGCTTCAGGTCCCAATATTCGGCGCCTGAGGGGGTCTTCTTTGATTTTCCCTCTACTTTCGTGGGGCTGGAATTATCGTTTTGAGCGCGAGCGGAAAGTGCAGCAATGAGCGCGAATAGCACAAAAAAGACGATGTACTTTGGTTTCATGGTGCTCTCCTCAAGAGCGGCCATGATAACACTCGGACGTCAGCCCGCGGCAAGAATGTGCCGAGCCCGGCGCCGCGTTGAACTTGAGATTTGAAATTTCAAATCTGAAATCTGCGATCTGAGATTCTGCGCTGATTCGTGAATCCGCAGGGCATGCCGCTACATCGAAGCCCGGTATGAAGATCATTTCAGTCAACGTGGGGCAGCCGCAAGAGGTCCCGTGGAACAACGGCCTGGTTTCGACGAGCATTTTCAAAACATCTTTGGCCGGCAGCGTTCGCGTGCGGCGTTTGAACCTGGACGGCGACAAGCAGGCCGATCTGACAGCACATGGCGGAACCAACAAAGCCGTTTACGCCTATCCCTCCGAACACTACGCGTATTGGAGCAGGGAACTCGGACGCGACCAGCTTCCATGGGGCATGTTTGGCGAAAATCTGACTACCTTAGGATGGAACGAAGCCGACGTTTACGTCGGAGACCGCTATCGCGTGGGCACGGCGGAATTGATGGTTACGCAGCCGCGTACGCCCTGCTACAAGCTGGGGATCAGATTCGGCGATCCCGGGTTGATCAAGCAATTTCTGCGGAGCCGGCGCTCGGGATTTTACTTCGCGGTTTCCGAAGAAGGCGAAGTCAAGGCGGGGGATCCGGTGAAGCTGGTGCGCCGGGAGACAAATACCATCAGTATCGCCGATCTGAACCGGATCTATCCGGCTGATGCGGGCGAGCGCGAGTTGGTGCAACGCGCGCTGCGGGTCGAAGCTTTACCCGAAAGTTGGCGCAGGTATTTCCGGGAGCAACTCGCAAATATGGCGAGCTAAATCCCAGCTATTTGTGTGCGGTCATGCACTCAGAGAACCGCTCACCAAAGCGCACTGCAGATCCCTCGTCGTTCGTCCGCGCGGAGACGCGGGCGAACTTTCTCGGGATAGCACTTCTCCATGGGCGTGAAGCCGATCGAGCGTCGGTCATGAACCCATCTTCCAGCATGTTCGGCGCGAGAAAAATCAGTTTACGCGGGAAGAGGATGTGAGCGGCTCCAGCCCCGTTTTTTCGATGATGTTGTAATGCTCCGGGGAAGCGAGCCACTGAATGAGCGTTTTCGCTGCTTCCGGATTTTTCGACGTCACCGGAATGCCCGCGGCAAAAATCGTAACGCGCTGTGCCCCCGGCGGAAGCTCTCCCACGATATCGATCCCTTTCACCGGACGCAGTTCACTGATCTGCTGAAATCCGATCTCCACTTCGCCGGAAGCCACCACGCCGCCCACAGGGTCGGCTTCGATCTTGCGGCATTTGGCCTTGATCTGCCCGGCAATTCCGAGCTTTGGAAATAACTCCGTCGAAAGATAGACGCCGCTGGCGCTATCGGAATACGCAATCGATTTCGCCGCGAGCAGTGTGCGTTTGAGTGCCTCCAGGGTGCTTATGTCGGGGTGCGGCGCGCCCGCTTTCACGGCCATCCCGATTTTCGATTGCACGAGGTCGACCCGGCTGTCGCCGCGCACCTTGCCTTGCTTGATCAGAACTTCGAGCGCGGGAGCGGCCATGATCACCACGTCAATCGATTCGCCACGATCAAGCCGGACGGGAATGGCGTTGTGAGTTGTGCCCATCGAGGGGCCAAACTCGGTAATAACTTTATCGTGCGAGGTGCGCTCGTATTCGGGGACGAGCTGCAAATACGCGGCCGTGAATGCGCCCGAGCTTACAACTTTCAGGTCGCTGGCGCGCGCCCCAAGCGATACCAGCGACAAAGCGAGCGACAGCACTATGGCCTTCTTGCCAGTTTCTCTCATTAACGAGGGCATTTTGTTTCGACTCTGCTTTCCACTGTCATTCCGAAGCCGAGCAGCGCGATTTCCGTGCCTCACGCCTCGGATCGCACGGAAATCGCGCGGTGTGGCGAGGATGAGGAATCTCATGCGGGTCCCTGACGCATGTATCGTGCGCAAGAGTTCGCGCGTCAATTGCAAGGCTCGATAAGGGGCTCATTGGTTCAGCAGGGGAATGTCCTTCGCCTGCGGCGCGGGCGGCAGCGACTTCAGGAACGCGTAAATATCAGCAATATCCTGATCAGATACCACCTTGCTGGTATAAGGCGGCATGTTGCCCGTCGGCGCATGGATGTAACGCGCGAAGGCATCGATTGTCAGCGCGGGTGGGCCTATGCGCGGCGCTCCAGTTTGTACCGAGCCTTGTCCGATGCGGCCGTGGCATTCATAGCAGCCGTCGGCGGTGTAAACGCGCTCCCCATTCTGCGCATTGCCGGTCAGCTTCGACAGATCACTCGCGGGCGCGGGATTCGCCGATTGCAGGAATGCATAGATGTCCGCCAGGTCGGCGTCGCTGAGCGCTTGCGGCGTGAAGGGCGGCATCTTTCCCGCGGGCTGGCGCACATAACGCACGAAGTCGGGAAGCGGTCGCGGCGGCGGCGCCAGGGCGGGACCGACGGCGCCTTGTGCCTCGGGGCCGTGGCAGGTGGCGCACATATGCGCGGAGAATGCCTCTTTGCCTTTCTGCGCATTCCCGGCGGCCCTGGCTTGGGCGCGGTTGCCTTGATTCTGCGCCGCGCCGCGTGCCGCCGCCGGCGGCGCCGCACATGCCGCAAAGCAGACAACCGCCACGAAGATTGCTTTCATCAGCTCAGAGCTAAATTTCATTGCAAGCCTTTCATCACCGCGGCTGCGTGACCACGTCGACCACGGCGGGTTCGCCCCGCTCGACGACCGCCGCCGCGCGCTTTATCGCGGGGCCAAGCTCCTTCGGATCGCTGATCGGTCCTTCGCCGTACATGCCCATGCTTTGCGCCAGCTTGGCGTACTCGACATTCGGCTTGGTAATCGTGGTCCCGATGTTGGCGCGATCGATGCCGCGATTGTGCCGGTCGGCCATGATCTGCACCTGCATCACTTCCTGATGATAGCCGCGATTGTTGTGCATCACGCTGAGCAGCGGAATCTGGTGATGCGCCGCGGTCCAAAGAACGCCGGGCGCATACATCAGATCGCCATCCGACTGGATATTCACCGAGAAACGTCCGTATTTGCGGTTGGCGAGCGCCGCGCCCACCGAAGCCGGCGCGGCATAGCCGATTCCATATCCGCCGTGCATGCCGATGTAATGATACGGCTTCTCCATATTCCACAGCCGCTGAGGCCAATTGCTGACGAAAATAGCCGGCGAAACGAACGACCAGTCGCGATCCTTGATTTGGTTCCAAAGCTCGGCGCAGAGCCGCGCCGTGCTGATCGGGCTTGCATCCCAACCGACGGCCGCGGCTTCGCGGTCGCGTTCCAGCGTCTGCTGGTGCGCCTTGGCGAGTTGCGCTCCCCGCTCCTGGCAGGCGCGGCGCTTGTCATCGGTCATCAGGCGCTTGACGGCTTCGGTGAGCGCCGGCAGCGTTGATTCGCCATCCGCCGCGATGGCCAAATCAACTTCCGGGAAACGGTCGAAGTCCTGGTAATTGGACTTCGTATACAGATCGTCGGCATTGATGCTGATGAGCTTTGCGCCGGGTTTTGTGAGTGGCTCGGAAGTGCGCCGCATCTGATCACGGAACTCGTGCACGCTTCCCCAGAAGTCGCTCATTTCCAGGCCCAGGATCACATCCGCCTGGCGGATCAGCGCGTTCGCCCGGCCGGTTTGATTCAGCCGATGCCGCGTCGGAAAATTCAGCCGCCCCTGACGGCTGATTACGGGCGCCTGCAACGCTTCCGCAAGATCGACAAGATTTTTCATCCCCACCGATGTGCGCGCGAGCCGGTCGGCCAGCAGCACCGGATTTTGCGCATTCACCAACATGCGGGCGGCTTCCGCGATTGCGGCGGGGTCGCCTGCCGGCGGCGAGAACTGGCCGAGCTTGGGGATATGGATCGCAAGATTGTCCGGGATCGGATTTTCCTGAAGTTCGGCGTCGGCCACCAGAAGCACGGGCATCGTCGGCGGCGTCATGGCAATTTTGTAGGCGCGCACGGCGGATTCGGCGAAGTGGGGAAGCGAGGCCGGCAAATCATCCCACTTCACGTAATCGCGAACCATCGCCGCCGCGTCTTGCACGCTATGCGCCCATTCCACGGCGGAGATGCGCTTCGTGGCATCAACGATATTTCCCACAATGACGTAAACGGGAACCCGGTCGCACCAGGCGTTGTAGATCGCCATCGAGGCGTGCTGCAGCCCCACCGTGCCGTGCGCCATGATGGCCAGCGGTTTGCCCTCGATCTTGAAGTAGCCGTGCGCCATGGCGGCGGATGATTCTTCGTGGCAGCAGGTGATGAATTCGGGATTTTTATTCCCGCCGTAATTGATGATCGATTCGTGCAGCCCGCGGAAGCTCGACCCCGGATTCGAACAGACGTATTCGATCCCGAGCGACTTGATTACATCCACCATGAAATCGGAGCCGGAGCGGCTCTCGGTCAATACCTCCAGCTTTGCGGGCTCTCCGATTTCGGCTTCCGGCGGGATAGGAGTTGGCGGGACGTTGCGCGCCTCGAGTTCTTGCGCGCGAACGGCGGTTGGCGTCGCGGCGAGCGCAGCAGCGCCCACAGCCGCGCTCTTCAGGAATGCGCGACGGTCAATCGGGTCAGCCGAACTCTTCTTCCGCGAACCTTCCCTCAGTTTGCGCACCGTGGCACCTCCGCATCACCTTTCGGTTTTATATCACAGCCCGGCACGGCCGGCACGCGACGGCCGTAAGAGCATGTCCAGATGGGCGGGAAAACAGGGGTAATGCAGGAGGGAAGCATGCGCGGGGCGAGGCCGCAAATTCAGGCGCTCGCCCTCTTTAGCCCAGCGCGAATCGCCGATTACCGCGCGGCGTGAATCGCTGGCTTGCGACCCAGACCCGGTCGGGATCTCGCTGCGGCTGGCGCATACCAATTCAAAGCGAGACCGGCTATTTGTCCTCCATGTCCATATCGGTATTCTCTTCGCCACGATTCATCTGGGATTCCGATTGCTTCTGACGGCCCTGCTGAGACTTACTGCTGCTGCGGGTGCGGGTGCGGCCGCCCTGGCGGCTCGAACGAGAAGGGCTTCGCTTCGTGTCGGACTTTCTAGGCATAGTTGAACTCCTTTGCAGTTGTTCTCGCGCGGGAGACGACTCCAGTCACCACTGGACGCCTCCTCGGCCCGAAGGTACGCAAGTGTGCAGACCATCGTCATAGGGCAATTCCCGTATTTACGGTGTGAGGTTGTACTAGCCCGTGGAAAACTGTGGCGCGCGACCACCCGCGCTCATTCATGCTGGGTGTAGCGGCGATTGATCGCATCGATCACGGCTGCGCGCGTCCTTTGGACGGACTGGTTCCCGTTTTTCTCGAATCCGTTTATCTCGATGTCGTGTACCTCTCTTGCGAGGACGTCGTCTTTAATGGCCTCATGGATCCAGCGCGAATAGTCCCCCCTCCGCAGGTGGTGCATCCAGGTTTCGTCATCCACACCCTCGGCGATCTGGATGAACATATTCAGGTTTTGCGCCCGGAGGTTGAGCTTCCCGGCCGGACCCTTGAAGAAGAAACTTGCTTCGGGGCCCAGTGTGCCTTCGGCGTACTTGCGCTTGTGCCGCCGGATTTCGCTGCTCGGCGGCTGCGGGCGCAGCGCCACGGGGCCACGGCCATTTTCCGGGGACCACAGGAACACGTCCCCGGGGCGGGAGAGCAGGGGGCTGTACACAGGGGGCGGCGCTCCCAAGGCGGTGCTGAACTGCCGGATCGTCTCTTCGGGCGAACCGCCGACGGCAAGTATGCGGCTCATGGACTTAAGGGCCGCTTGAAAAACGCTGTCGACATGCACGGTGATCAAAATGACGCCGGTTAAATTCCGGGGTATGACTTCGCTCACCTGACTGCGTTCCTTTGGCAGAAGATGATGTGCCTCATCAACAATGATCCAGTGGGGGCGTCCCATTCTGGCCCGAAGCTCCTGAAGCTTGGGAAAAAGAGCGGCAAAGAAGAGCGGACGGTCGGAAAGAGGAAGTCCCAATAAATTGATAATCAGGGATGATTTCGGGTTGCTGAGAATCTGAACGACTTCCGACACATTGGGCGGGCGTTCCGCGCTTCCTAGCGTCACGATGCTTTCCAGTTGTGAGTAATCCCCCTCGGGGTCAATCAGGCAGACCTGGAATTCAGCCTCTCGCAGCCGCTCGAGCAAGCCGATCATGAGCGTGGATTTACCGCTTGAGGAAGGCCCGGCGATCAACAGGCTTGTCTCGAAGGTGTCGATACATACCTTTGTCCCGTCCGCCGCGGTGCCGATTAGGATTGGCTGGCGCCTCAATCGATTCCGCGCGCCGCGGAGATCGTCCTGCAACAAACGCTCGATTATCTCCCGTACGCCCGCGCCATTCGCCGCGCTCGTGACGATATCGGCGCGTTGCCTGAGCGTCTCAATGGCATTTGAAACGGCCACGCCGCATTCGCAGGCGTTCAGCAGAGCATGGTCATTTTCCGCATCCCCTATGCCCACGGTATTGTGGTGGGAGAGGCACATTTCGGCGAGTGCCGCTGAGAGTCCTGTGCCTTTATTGACGCCCGAGGGCAGGACCATCACGGATCCCTTGTTGTAGATCACCTGAAGCTCAAGTCCTAATTCCCGGATGACAGTGAGAATCTTGGCATCTTCGGGCTGCTCTGACGCAACGACCACCAGGCCGGTCGCCAGCGGCCACACATGTCGTTGCCGAAGAGCTTCGATAAAGACCTGCGGAGGCTGCTCGGCCAACAGCTTCGTCTCCCCATTCGAAGGATTAAAAAGGACGGCGCCATTTTCCGCCACCACTCTTTCAAACAGCGAGAGATGCGGGAAAATTCGCTGCAAATCGTCAAGCTGCCGGCCCGTTACAAGGACGAGCTTCCGGCCTGAACCGACCAGCCGCTGCAACGCATCCACAGTGCCCTTCGCTACGACGGCTCTGTCGGCCAGCGTTGCGTCGAAGTCGCATGCCAGAGCGAAATAGTTCATAACCGTTGGATGAGCTTAAAGTGCAAATTGAGAATATCTTGCGCCGCAGGCGATACCTGGCTCTTTCCGCACAATCGGCCAGCCCGCAGGAGCCGAAAGTATCCGCAATAGTCTCTAGCCAAGCCCGGGGACTTTTCAGCGGGGAACATAGCCGTTGGACCTACAGCGAAACGTCTTTCCCTTTCCCTGCCTGAGCCGTATTCCGTTAAATCCACCGCGCGCTATCGTGCACACGATTGGCATGCATTCAAATTCGTTGAAGCAGGGCTCTGTGCTTCTGCCCGGGTTTGTCTTCCGGTCCGGTGCATCTCGCTGGCATTTGGCCATCGGCCTGCTGCGGAGTTCCAGCTGATGAGCACTTTAGGCATTGGACATCACCTCCGCGGTGGTGGTCAAAACCCGATTCACAGTAATTCGCTGGTAAGCGAGACACTCACCCCCTCTACCTATCGAAATTTCGACATTCGTTTCCGGCCGCCGATTCCCTCGAAAAACCCCGAGGCGTGGCAGAAGCTGATCGGCGACAGACCCATTGGCGCACGCCTGGAGCCGCTGCCGGAACACCCTACCAACTGGCGCGCGCTGGCCACCAGCACGTTCACGCAAGTCGCCGTCGTGGTTCTCTTTCTGCTCCTCCAGATCATTTTCCCCCAGAATCTCATGACGCGCATCGCCTACGACGTCGTTCCTTTGGCCGGTCCGATGATCGAAATCCCAACCGCCAAGCGGCAACCCGTAAGGCCAAAAGTCGAGCCTCACCCGATTCAGGTCACCCCGCCGCAGCACGTTGCCAAATTGTTTGCGCCGCGTCCGCTGCCCGCGCCGAAGCCCAAACCAGTGGAGCTGCGCACGGCGGACATTCCCAAAGTGGAACAGACGCCCGTAGTTCCCAAGCTGGATGTTCCCGAATCGGCGCCAGTCCGCCCGCGCGAAGTGAAAATGGGCGTGCTCGGCGATTCACCCGCCGGTGGCGGCTTCGGCGATCCGCACGGTTTGCCCGGCGCCGCCGACCCGAGCAAGCAAGTGAACATCGCGCACGTGGGAGCCTTTGATTCGAATGTCGGTTCGGGCGTAGGCAGCGGAAATGGAAACGGCACAGGCGTGGGCGGCAATGGTGGTCGCGGCAATGGAGCCGGTATTGCCGCTGCTGGATTTGCCGATGGTACGGCTTTTGCTTCGGCCAGAACCGCGGAAGCGCCGCGAAAGGTGCAATCAACGGGCTTTCAAAGCGCCGAAGTGACGCCTGCGGCGCCGGCAAAAGGCGCAGCCAAACAGGCCGATGTTCCGCCCCCGACTCAAGCCGTGGCGATCCTTTCGAAACCGACTCCCGTCTACACCGACGAAGCCCGCAGGCTGGGGATCGAAGGAGAAGTTCTGGTGGATGTCGTCTTCCTCGCTTCCGGGCAGGTGAAGGTGGAGGGCGTATCGAAAGGCCTGGGCCACGGATTGGATGAAGCGGCGATCCGCGCGGCGCAGCAGATTCGCTTCAAGCCGGCGTTGCAGGAAGGGCGTCCCGTGGATTTCCCGGCGACCGTTCACATTGTTTTCCAAATTGCGTTCTGAAGTTTCGGAGGGCCATATGCGTTCGCGCACAGCGAATTTTCTGGCGGTAGTCGTATTCGCGGCAATTCCGGGCGTGCTGGCCGCGCAATCCTCCGGGCAACCTTCGACGGTGGATCAAGTGATTGACCGCATCGTGGCGCAGGAGAAGGCGGAGATGCAGTTACTGCATCAGTATTCTCCGCTGGTCGAAACTTACATTCAGCTCCTGCGGCCAGATCCAACCCTGGGCACCGTGCCGGCGGGAGACAAGTATTACCTTGGCAAAGCCAATCTGGCTAAAGGGCTCGACCTGCAGCCGCTCACCAGCGACAAGGGCGCGCCAAACCTGAAGTACACCGCCGGAGGTCTCGGCACATTTATTTCCATGTCCATGCAGTTCCTGCCGCGCGGTTTCTTGCAAATGATCTACCTGGATACGAATTTCGATAAGCAGCATTACAAGTTCGACTACGTGCGGCGCGAGTTTCTGGGCGAGGTGCGCTGCCTGGTTTTTGACGTCACGCCGGCCAAAGAAAATGACCATGGACGATTCGAAGGACGCATCTGGGTCGAAGATCAGGGATTCCATATCGTCCGTTTCAACGGCGCTTACCAGAAGCCAAGCAAGGCCACCTACTTTTTCCACTTCGATAGCTGGCGCGTCTATGCCGGAGACAATCAGTGGCTGCCCACCTATATCTACTCCGAAGAGTCTGATCTTCGTTATGGCGTCGCCCGCAAACTCATGTTCAAGGCACAGGTGCGCCTGTGGGGCTATGACCTGAACGCCGTCAAGGTGCGCCGCGAGCAGGAACTGAACAAAGTCCTGGTGGAAGCCAAGACGCCAGTGAAAGACCAGGCCAACGCCGGCACTGACTACTCGCCCATCGAAGAGCAGCGCCTCTGGGAGCGCCAGGCGGAAGACAACATCGCCGATCGTATGGAGAAGCTTGGCGTGCTCGCTCCGCGCGGCGATGTGGACAAGGTTCTCGAAACCGTCGTGAACAATCTGGAAGTGACCAACAACCTCGATATCCAACCGGAGATGCGCTGCCGAGTCTTGATGACCTCCACCCTCGAGTCATTCGTTATCGGCCACACCATCGTTCTCAGCCGTGGTTTGATCGACGTGCTTCCCGATGAAGCAAGCCTCGCCACCATCCTCGCCATGGAACTGGCGCATGTGGTCCTTGGCCACCGCGTGGATACACGATACGCGTTCTTCGACCGCATGCTCTGGGACGATCAGGATACATTCCGCCATTTCGGTTTCGCGCGTACTCCGGAAGAAGAGCAGTCGGCGAACCAGAAAGCTGTGGAGTTGCTTGCAAAGTCGCCCTACAAAAATCAACTCGAGGCGGCGCGTCAGTTCGTGCAGGTATTGCAGACTCGTTCGAAGGAGATTCCGAACCTGATCAGCCCGCATCTTGGAGATCGTGTGCCGATTACTTGGACGGGAGCAAACAGCCTGGCCGCAACTCCTCAAAACGTTTCACAAGATACACAGAATGGCCAGGCTGCACAGACAGGGCAGGTCATCTTTGCCGCGCTGCCTTTGGGCGGCCGCCTCAAGTTTGATCCCTGGGACGATCAAGTCGAACTCTTGAAGACAAAGCCGGTAGGCACTGTGGCGGAGCGCGAAAAGATGCCATTCGAAATTACTCCGTTCATCCTTTACCTCACGCGGGACAAGATCACTCCCACGGAAACCGCGCAGACTCCAACCGATACGGCTGGCCCCGTCAGCGATAACCAGGCGCCGGCTCGTGAGCCCGTAGATACAGCACGAAAGAATCAATAGCAACGCGTCGCTAAGCCCTTTCAACAAAATGCGGAGCCCCCTGTCAGCGGCTCCGCATTTTGTTTTTCGCGCCGTCCGCTCTTTCGCTGCGCGCCACCTGGTTACACGATTTTCCCGATATCTCTCCGTTGGTTCACGCCGCTACTGTGAAGTCGCCACAGTCCGCAAATTCGAGGAGGAGCTTATGAAGGCTGTCGTTTTTCACGACATCGGCGACATACGATTAGAAAACGTGCGCGAACCGAAAATTCAGGATGACTTCGACGCGATTGTGCGCCTGACAGCGAGTGCTATTTGTGGCACAGATCTGCACATGATCCGAGGCACACTGCCCGGCATGGCCAGAGGCACGATTCTCGGCCATGAAGGCGTGGGGGTTGTGGAGCAGACCGGCAGAAAGGTGCGGAATCTGGAGGTAGGCGACCGCGTGGTCATTCCATCCACGATTGCTTGCGGGACGTGTTCTTATTGCCGCTCCGGCTATTTCTCGCAATGCGATCAGGCCAATCCCAACGGCAAAGATGCCGGTACCGCTTTCTTCGGCGGTCCGAAAGACAGCGGGCCGTTTCACGGATTGCAGGCTGAATACGCCCGAATTCCGTACGCGAATGTCGGCCTGGTCAAACTGCCGGAGGAAGTGAGCGACGACCAGGCCATCCTGATCTCGGACGTTTTTCCGACCGGATATTTCGGCGCGGATATAGCCAAGATTCACGACGGCAGCACCGTCGCGGTCTTCGGGTGCGGCCCTGTGGGACAGTTTGCCATCGCCAGCAGCTTTCTGATGGGCGCGGCGCGGGTCTTCGCCGTGGACGCCATCGAGTCGCGCCTGGAGATGGCGCGAAAACAGGGCGCCGAGGCCATCGATTTCGGCGCCGAAGACCCCGTCGAGGTCATCCGCGAGTTGACGGGCGGCATCGGCGTCGATCGAGCGATCGATGCCGTGGGAGTGGATGCGGTCCATCCCGAGCGAGGACCTGCGCACGACAAGTCCAGGGAAAAGCAATTCAAGAGAGAGGTGGAAGAGATCGCTCCTCACGCGAATCCGCGAGGCAAAAACTGGTGGCCAGGCCAGGGGCCCTCGCAGGCGCTGCAATGGGCCGTGGAGGCGCTGGCAAAAGCCGGTGGACTGAGCGTCATCGGAGTTTATCCGGACCAGATGCATACGTTCCCGCTCGGCGTGGCCATGAACAAAAATCTCACCTTGAAGATGGGAAACTGCAATCACCGAAAATATATTCCCAAATTGGTACAGCTGGTTCGTACCCACGCCATCGATCCGGCGGAAATTCTGACGCAGAAGGAACCGCTGCTTTCGGCCATCGAAGCATACAAATCGTTTGACCGGCGCGAGCCGGGCTGGGTGAAGGTGAAGCTTCAGCCTGCAGCGTAAGCGAAATTTAAGCAGGTATTTGCGTGACGAGAGAAATTACCAGGTTTGCCTGATTTTTCTTGCGTGAACACCGGAGTATCAAGCCATAGTCCCGATCGCAGAGCCAAAGCCTGCGGGCGGGACTATGACTCTGGTTTCCAAGGAGGAATCGATGGCCGAGAGAGCAATTTCGCATCAGGTTAGCAAGCCTGCCGGCGGCCGGGAAAATGTGACCGCGATGACGCCGAAATTTGTCGAAGCCCACGCGCTCACCAACCGCATGAATGAAATCTACGATGCAATCTCGAGACGCGCGTTCGAACTTTTCGAAGATGATGGCAGGATTTTCGGCCGTGACCTTGATCACTGGTTCCGCGCCGAAGCCGAAGTGCTGCATCCTGCTCACGTTCAGGTGCGTGAAGCCGATGACACTATCCTCGTGGCTGCAGAAGTCCCAGGGTTCAGTGCGGATGAACTCAAGTTGAGCCTCGAACCCCGGCGGCTCACCATCAGCGGCGAGAAGCAGAATGATAATGAGAGGAAAAAGGGGAACGTCCTCTACAGCGAGCGCTGTTCGAAAGCACTCCTGCGATCGATCGAACTGCCGGTCGAAGTCAATACTTCGCGCGCCACGGCGACCCTTAACAACGGCATTCTCGAGCTCACCGCGCCCAAAGCGGCGGCGACCAGGAATGTAGCCGTTCAAGCTAAAACCGCCGGAGTCTCGTAACCCGGAGCGTCGGAATTCAGCCCGGCTGCGCTTGAACCGAAGATAAAAGGCACTCACTGCGCAGGGAACTCTCGCAATCCGTTCGGCTTGTAGGATTCCCTTGGCATTCATGCTAAAAGATTCTCGTGCTTTTGCGCGGGTGTTTCCGTCTTTTGTTCCTTTATGATGTCGCCGAAGCCATCGATCTTAGAAGGCTGCGGGAACTGATCGGACCACGCGGCGGGCCGGTGAGGGGTGCCTTTCCGCGCCGCACGCCCGAGTACGTCCGTTTCGAAGAACCGCCCATCATTGAACGAACCGAACCACTCAGTTTGGGCGGAGGTCAGAAAGTTTCGGTTTCGCTGCGGTACTACTCATTTGCCGCCGTCGTTGTGCAATTCGAGCTTCCCTTCGAAGGCGATTGGTCCAGCGTACTGACCCAGGCCTCGCGATGGATGGACGCTCCCGAGATCGATACGCATGCCCGCGAAATCGCGCGCCGTCACCTGGAGCTGGTGGCCCCGGCTGTTATCCGTCCAACCCAGGAATGGGTGTTTGAGTCTTATTTCATCACCAATTTAGAGCAAGTCCTCACGGCCGGCGGCGAGCCCGCCAAAGCCACCGAACTGCTTGCCGACCGCGCCGCCGAAATTGTGCAGCTAGTCCGCGGTGAATTCACCCCGCTCGCGGCAAAAGCTTCCGCAGAAATTCTGGAGACGAGCATCTCCTATTATCCCACCGACTTGGTTGTTGTCGGCCCAAGTGCGGCCGTGATCTACGACCGCGCGGAAGACGCCACCGCAACCTTTCAGGTCATCGAATACGCCAAGATGCAGCTTTTGGAGTTTCGCTACTACGACGGCCTGATGACCCGGCTGCTTTCGGATGTATATGACACCTTGGAGGCCAAGCGGAATCTCCTCTTCCGCCGCTGGAGCCTCCCGCGGGACGCCGAGAGGTTCAATACCATCCGGTTGGATGTGATGGAGCTTACCGAACGCATCGACAACGCCATTAAGTTTGTCAGCGATGTTTACTATGCCCGCGTCTATCGAACCGCCGCCGCGCGTCTGGGCGTCTCCGAGTATCGGAATCTGGTCGACGAAAAGCTGCGTACTATGGGCGAACTCTACGACTTTATGATCGATCAGTTCAATCAATCGCGGTCGTTTGTTCTGGAACTGGCGGTAGCGGTAATGGCCCTGCTGGATGTAATCCTTTTTGCCATTCTGCTGGCGAAAGGCGGTTAGCCAGTATTTCTCACATCTCCGAGCAAATGCGGGCTCGTACTCATTTCATAATCCGTGTGCGGCTGCACCTGTGAGAAATGCAAGTTCGCGCACCGCCTGGAGCCACTTGGCTAAAACCGCCGATCGTTCCATCCTATTCACGTGACTACATTTACTTTTGTCCTGCTGGTCCTCGCTGGTTCTTTTATAGCCGGCTTGCTGGGCGCGCTGACTGGCCTCGGCGGCGGAGTAGTCATTGTGCCGCTGCTGGTCGTCGCCTTTCACGTAAACATCAAATACGCGATCGGAGCGTCGCTGGTTTCCGTGATCGCAACTTCCTCCGGCGCTGCTGCCGCGTACGTGCGCGAGGGATTTTCAAACATTCGAATCGGCATGTTTCTGGAGATTGCCACCACCATTGGCGCTATCTTCGGCGCCTTTCTGGCTGCACGATTGGCTACCGGCGTCATCGCTATTGTTTTTGGCTCGGTGCTGGTCATTTCCTCCGCCGTCTCCGCGCGACGCTGGCACGAGGAAAAATTCACAGGCAGGCCGGACCGCTGGGCAACCCTGCTGAAATTGAACTCCAGCTATCCGACCCCGCACGGTGCTGAGTCGTATCAGGTGTGCCAGGTTCCCGCGGGATTCGGCATGATGTTTGGAGCCGGCGCTCTTTCCGGATTGCTCGGCATCGGATCTGGCGCGTTCAAAGTCTTGGCAATGGACCAGGTCATGCGAATTCCGTTCAAGGTATCGACCACGACCAGCAACTTCATGATTGGTGTCACCGCGGCGGCCAGCGCGGGTATCTACTTACGCCGCGGTTTCGTCGCGCCGGGTTTAGTGATGCCGGTCGTCCTGGGAGTCCTCACCGGATCGGTGATTGGCACCCGGGTGCTGGTCCGCGCGCACACGACAGTATTACGAATCATTTTCGCCCTGGTAATTGCAGCGCTGGGCATAGAGATGATCTACGGCGGCGTAACGGGGAAATTCTGATGGCCGAATCAGATCCGCAATTCGAGCTGTCTGAGCTCCCAAAAACGCCGCAAGACACCCAGGCCAAAATGGCTTCTCCCAGGCGAAGCGCGCCCGGATCCAAATGGACTGACGAACGGGTCGAAGCTGTCCTGGGAACGCTCCTGCAAAGCGGTGTAATTATCTCGGGCCTCGTCGTGCTCGCCGGCGGCATCCTTTACTTGCTGCGCTACGCGCATTTGGCGCTGCAATATGAGAATTTCTCGGCGGAACGGGAAGCTTTTCGCGGTTTCGGGGTGGTGGGTCGCGGCGCATTGCACGGGGATGGCCGCGCGATCATCGAGCTTGGTCTTTTGCTTCTGATTGCTACACCGGTGGCGAGGGTTGTCTTTTCCATAATCGGGTTTGCACTCGAGCGGGACCGTCTCTATATCGTGATAACCGTCATCGTATTTCTCGTTCTGATGTATAGCTTGTTTGGCGGGGCGAGTTGAGTGGCGCGAAGGTCAAAATCGCGAAGCGCTGGCAAATCCGCCGGCGCAGCGTCGCCTCTCCTGACGATTGGCCATTCGACGCGGCCGATCGGTGAATTCATCGACTTGCTCCAGCGGCACGGAGTCGAGCGGCTCGCCGATGTGCGCACGATTCCGCGCTCGCGGCACAATCCGCAATTCAATCGCGAGGCGCTGGCGAACTCGCTTAAAGACTCCGGCATCGATTACGCGCACATCAAAGAACTTGGCGGATTGCGGCATCCCCGCCCGGATTCGGTGAATACGGGGTGGCGGAACGCGAGTTTTCGTGGATATGCGGATTACATGCAGACTCCGGACTTTGATCAGGCCCTCGACCGCTTGCTGAAGTTATGCGCCCATAAGCGATGCGCGGTCATGTGCGCCGAGGCTCTCCCGTGGCGCTGCCATCGCTCTCTGCTCGCCGATGCGCTGGCGGCGCGTGGCATTGCGGTCGAGCACATTATGAGCGGAAGCCGGCGCGATATTCACCATCTGACGCCATTCGCGCGCATTCAGAATGGCAAAGTGGTTTATCCAAAGCCGGAGGAAAATGCGCGCCGCGGCAGGGCCCGTTCACAGGCAAGCGGAGTTAAAATTCGGTGAGGCCGAGCCTTCCATGCCCAGCAAAAAGCGCAGAACGAAGTTCACGGCAGCCAACGAAGCACGCCGCCGCGCCCGGCTGGCCGCAGGCGCGCCGCCGCACGAGCGCGTTATTCCCGACAAGCGCCGCAAACCTCCAAAGCATAAAAAGCCGCCCGAAGATATCGTCGAGTTGTGAGCCTGGCAGGCCCGACCGGGCCTAGTTTTTCGAATGTCAACCCGGCTTTGAGTCGGGAATGATCTCGCCCGGTTTGAAAACAGGCGCGACCGGCCGGCCGAGGAAGCGCGCCAGTTCCTCCGAAATTTTTTCCAGCGCCTTCTTTCCGAAGCCGACGCTATCCACTTTGATCTTGCCGTCTGGCCCAATGAGGTAGAACGTCGGGACGTTCGTCAGCCCGTAATCGTTCGAAACAGGATACCCGTCTTCGTCGATCAGGGCGGGGAAGCTGACGCGGTATTCGGTGCAGAACTCACGAGTGTATTCCGGGTCATCCTGGGAGATCGCCCAAAAGGTCGTGCGATCCGAAGCGTAAGCCTGGTGAAGCCGTTCGAGAAATGGAAACGTGAATTGGCAAACTGGGCAGCTCGCCTTAAAAAACGCGGCGACTACAGGTCCCCGCTTCAAGGCTTCGTGAAGTGACGCGCGCTTGCCGTCAACGTCAGGCAGTTCAAAATCGGGGGCTTGGTTGCCGGTTCTTATCTTGGCCATCGCGAGAGCGAGCGCGCGCTAATGAATGTGACGGGTTTTCTTGGACATGTAATCCATCAACAGATATTGCCCCAGCGTATAGGGCGTGGTGAAGTAGGCTTTGCCGCGGCAAATTTCCGCGACCTTCTGCACAAAATGCACCAGGCTGTAGTCGCTCGCCAGCATGAACGTATTGATGATGATGCCTGATTTTCGGCACTTGGCGACTTCCTCGAGCGTCTGACTCACGACCAGCGGATCGAGGCCGAACGCGTTTTTGTAAATGCGGCCGTCTTCCAGCGTCAGCGCGGATGGCTTCCCATCCGTGATCATCACGATCTGGCGCATATCTTTTTTCTGTTGCGAAAGAATGCGCTGCGCGAGCCGCAGGCCTTCACGCGTGTTGGTGTAGTACGGGCCCACCTGCACACGGGCCAGTTCGCCCAGCGGAATCTCTTCCGCGCTGTCATGGAAGAGCACCAGATGCAGTGAGTCGCCCGGATATTGCGTGCGAATCAGGTGCGAAAGCGCCAAGGCCACGCGTTTCGCCGGCGTGAAGCGATCTTCGCCATACAGAATCATGCTGTGGCTGCAATCGAGCATCATCACCGTGGCGCAGGAGCTTTGATACTCGCACTGGTGGACCATCAAGTCCGGATAATCGAGGACAATGGGAACTTTGGCGCCTTCGCGGCGCACGGCGTTGAAAAGCGTCGCGCTGACATCGAGATTCAACGTGTCGCCGAACTCATATTTCCGCGAAATCCCTCCCGATTCGACGCCGGTGGCCAGTTCGCGCGTGTCGTGGCGACCAAAGCTGCTCTTGCCCAGCGATCCGAGCAGCTCTTTGAGCGTGCGGAAGCCCAGAAAATCGATGGTCTTATCCGTGATCTCAAACCGCGCCTGATTCTGCGCGTCCTGCCCCGAACCGATGTGACCGCGCTGTGTTTTGTCCGGAGGCGCGGTAACCTGTGGCGGGGGACCATTGATATAGCCCTCTTCCATCATTCTCTCGATCAGCCGATCGATCAGTTGCTTTAAATCCTGCTCCGATTGCGCCGAATTCGCCTGAGTCAATTGCTCCAGCAGGTCGTCGGGCAGCAGATCGCCCTCGGCAAGCGCCTTGAGAATGGCCTGCCGCAGCGCTTCCATTGTTTTCTCGGGATCGAATTCGGAAACGCCGTAATATTGCGAGTCGAATCCGCTCTGCAGGAAGAAATCGCCGAGCCGCTTGATCAACTCCTCGAGATCGACGGCGTCGGCCGGCTCACCCGTGTATCGCGAATAGCGGATGTATTTCACCGCTGCTCCTTCCGCCTAGTTGTATTGCCGCCGCGGCGGACGATTGAACTGCTCGCGCGGCTCGGGCGCCTTGGGCCGCTCCGCAAAAAAGCCTTTCTCTTCATTGCGGCTGATGCGCTTATGCGCCCACAGGCCCTCGAGAATGAATTCGGCTCCCGCCGCCACCAGCGCCGGGTCTGCTTTGCCGTTTGTGCCGAGCCGTTCCAGATGATCGAAAAGACCGTGCACGCGGCGCAAAGCCGCGACCTGCTCTGAAGCAGGCGCGTTCTCGGGAACCTTCAGCTCGCCGCCGCCCTCAAACCACTGCACCACCGGCTGCATGTTGGCGTCCGCTATGTACTTGGTATAGACCTTGCCGATTGCTGAACGAACCAGCTCCCGCGCGATGTTTTCCGCGCCTTTCAGTTCGCCTTCGTATTCCAATTCCATTTTACCGGTGATGGCCGGGATCGCTGCGTACACATCGGCTACTCGTGCCGAAACGTGCGGCTCGCGATTGCGCGCCGCGCGTTGCTCTGCGTTGCTGACCACCGCTTCCATGCAGGCGATCGGCAGGCGTTGACTGACGCCCGAACGCCTGTCGATGCGCTTATCTTCACGCGCCAGAAAAGCGATCTGCTCGACCACTTCGCGGATGTAGTCCGGAGTAATGAGTTTGTGGCCGGAGTTGCGGCTCATCCAGGCTTCCTGAGCGGTGATGGCCATGCCCTCTTCGACGGTAGACGGATAATGCGTGCGGATTTCGCTGCCCACGCGATCCTTAAGAGGCGTAATGATCTTGCCCCGCGCGGTGTAGTCTTCCGGGTTTGCGGTGAAAACAAGCAGCACGTCGAGCGGCAGGCGAATCGGATACCCCTTAATTTGCACGTCGCCTTCCTGCATGATGTTGAAAAGCCCGACTTGGATTTTGCCGGCGAGATCCGGCAGTTCGTTAATGGCAAAAATCCCGCGATTGGCACGGGGCAACAATCCGTAATGCACCGTCAATTCGTCGGAGAGGTCGCGCCCGCCCCGCGCCGCTTTAATGGGATCGACGTCGCCAATGATGTCCGCGATGGTCACGTCCGGTGTCGCCAGCTTTTCCACGAAGCGATCTTCCCGGCTCAGCCATGCGATAGCAGTGTTGTCGCCATGCGCGGCCACCAATTCTCTGCATGCGCGGCAGATCGGCCGCAGCGGATGATCGTGAATCTCGCAGCCGGCGATATACGGAATCTCGGGTTCGAGGAAACTCACCAGCCCGCGCAGGATACGGCTTTTGGCCTGGCCGCGGAGTCCCAATAAGATAAAGTTGTGGCGCGCCAGAATGGCATTCGCGATCTGAGGCAAAACCGTTTCCTCGTAGCCACGAATGCCGGGAAACAGGCTTTCGTGGGCTTCGAGCTTCCGCAGCAGGTTGCATCGCATTTCGTCCTTGACGCCGCGATCCGCGGCGCCGCCGGGACCGGCGATGCGCCGCCACTCACCAATCGTCGATGGCTTGCTTGCTGCGGGTTCGTTCGCCATAGGGTCCCCTTCTTACCTGGATGCTTTCGGCGCGCGCGCCGGCTTTACTTTCACATTATAGCCGAACGAAGAAATCGTGCCCCGGCGCTGCGCCCAATCCGCGCCTTGCCGGCTGCTGTGTTTGCTGCGCCTCAATTTGGTCCGTGTCCGCCGGCGGCGGACTTCGACCGCATCTGCTGGATCTGCACAAGCTGGGGCAAGAGCTGATTCAGGCGGTTGATCAGCTTGACGCGCCGCTCAGCTTCAACGCGAGTCTCCAGCAGTTCCTGCAACGTCTCGAGTTCCAGCGGAAGCTCGCTTGCCATCCGGTAAGACAAAAGTCCATCGATCTGGTCGTCCATATCGATATCGCCGGGCGGGCTGCCGTGCAGCAGCAGGTGGCAATCGGTGAAAAGCGTCAGCAACTCCGCCGCTTCAGCCGGAGGGCCCGGCTGCAAATCCTCCTTCATCAGCTCAACCGTGGCTTCCAGATACTCTTTGTCTTTGTGTACGGCGCGAATGCGATATGCGGATTCGCCGAGCGTGATGATGTCCATGCGCCCGTCGGGGTAGGTGCGGGCCACCCGCCGGACGACTGCCGTGCAGCCGACCGTCGCCATGCCGTCTTCTCGCGCGAGAACGACTCCAAAAGGAGATTCCTCGTCGATCACCGTCTTGATCATGCGCTTGTAACGCGGCTCAAAGATGTGCAGCGGCAAGGTCATTCCCGGCAAAAGCACAACGTTCAACGGGAAAAGTGGAATGTGCCGCGTGGTCATTGTGGGATACCTGAATTGTAACACCGGGCCGGGCGGGCCTGGCCTGCGATCGTTACGAAAGCAGAATTTAAGCAGAAATTATTCCGGCAACTGCGCCAGCGCTGCTTCCATTTCCGAACCGGCGTGATGATCGCCGGTTCGGCGAGCCACCTCGATGCCTTGCGTCAGCGTGCGTTTCGCGTCGGCAGTGCGCGAAAGCCGCGCCAGGAGTTGCCCGCACTGGAAATAGCCCGCGACGTAGTTGGGGTTATCCGCGAGCAGTTTTTCGAAGTTCTCCAGGGCTGCGGTGGAATCGCCCTGGTTGGCGCACTCCATGGCTAATCCATAACGCGCGAAAGCGTCATTGGGATGAGCTGCCAGGAACCCCTCAAGCATCTCGCGGCGTGATTGTTTTGCTGCTTGAGTCATCGGCATTTGCCCCAGCGCACAGGGTTGGGCGCGCCGTCGCAAGCGCGTATTATAGCCGCTCGCTTCCAGACGCACCAAATCGCGTGGCTGGATTCGCGACGGAGGAGCGCGATTGCCGAAAAAAGAGAGCGACTCGAATTCTCAACTGCGCGGTAAACCCGTCAGCGCTTCTCGCACCGAGATGACGGAAGTCGTCTTGCCCCAGGACGCCAACGTTTTTGGCAACATTCTGGGCGGCCGCGTCATGCACCTGGTGGATATGGCCGCGGCCATCACCGCGGTCCGGCACTGCCGTTCCATGGCCGTGACTGCCTCGGTCGATCACATCGATTTTCGCAATCCCATTCGCGTCGGCGAGGTGATCACGCTGAAAGCCAGCCTGAACCGCGCGTTTCACACCTCCATGGAAATTGGCGTGAAAGTGTTTTCCGAAGACGTCTTGACCGGCGAGAAAAAACACACCACCAGCGCCTACGTCACCTTTGTCGCGCTCGATCAGGACCACCGGCCCAAGCCCGTGCCTGCCCTGATCTGCGAAACCGAGGAAGATCGCAGGCGTTACCGCGAAGCGCTTGTCAGGCGCAAGCAGAGGCTCGCCCATCTCGCGAACAAGAGCACGGCATAGGCCCCGCGATCGTCAGTGCGCGGCTGCTACGAACTCTGCGGCCTGGCGCGCCACTGAATTCGCGTGTTCGACGCACGCCCCGATCGAAGGGCCCGAGAAATAATTGCCCGTCAGAAACAGGCCCGGGAGGCCGGTCGCAAGGGCCCGCACCGAAGACAAGATCGCTTCGTGGCCGATGTTGTACTGCGGCAAGGCGCGCTGCCAAATCGAGATATGCTGAGCGGCCGGTTTGCCTGTGATGCCGAGAATTGATCCCAGTTCCGAATGGGCCGTCGCGGCGATCTCTTCCGGAGCCCTCGAAAGCATTTCGGGATCAGTCGCGCCTCCCAGAAAACTCGTGAAACTCATCATTCCGTGCGGCGCGCGGTCGGGAAAAAGCGACGAGTTCCATACCGTACCCAGCAGGCGCATCCCCTCCGTCCGCGGCACGAGAAAGCCGAAACCTTCAAGACCTCGTTCAGAATTCCAGAAACTGATCTGCTCGACGCCGTAACCGGCTGACACCTGCGCGACCCCGGCGTACTCGATTTTCCCGAGCAGGCTTGCGAATGAGGGCTCGATCCCCTCTAGCAGCCGCCCGGTCGCGTCCGCAGGAGTGGCGACGATCAGGGCGGGCACGGTCACGGTTTGCTGCGAGTCGTTCACTCTATAGCTGACTTCGAATCCCGCTGTTTTTGCCGCGGAACTGCTGCGCACGCTCGTGACCTCCGCTGCGGCACGCGCAGAGTCGCCGAGTTTCGATGCGAGTGCGTGCGTCAGCGCCGAAATCCCTGCGCGAAAATTACACAACGAACCTCGTTCGCCTCCGCCCGCGCGGCGCTGCTTGATGACGCCGCGAATGATGCTGCCGTATTTCTGTTCCAGCCGATGCAGGCTCGCAAATGCGCTAATGAGGCTCAGCTTTTCCGGGTCGCCCGCCCATATTCCCGACACGAAGGGACCAGCGAGATTGGTGAGCAGATCGGCGCCGAATTTCCGCCGAATAAATTCCGCAACGGATTCGTCGCCATCAGGAGGAGTGGTGCGCCGAAACGGCTCGGAGAAGATGCGCAGTTTGGTTCGAATGCTCAGCAGCGAGGTCGACAACAGTTGCGGCGGACCCAGGGGAGCGGGAACCAAGCGGCGGTGCTTGAGAATGTATCGCGGTGCGCGAGGATCGGCGCGCACCAGTTCACCGGCCAGGCCGAGTTCGTCGATCAATGCCGAGAGCCCCGGCGTATTTGTGAAGCTCTGCGGCCCGACGTCAAAGCGAAAGCTGTCATGCTGGACCGTGTCGATCACACCGCCGTAGCGGGGGCTTCTCTCCAGCAAGAGAGACGCTATGCCCAGTTCGCGCAGACGCCAGGCGCACGCCAGCCCCGAAATTCCGCCGCCGATGATGAGAAACTTGGGGGCAGTCACAATAATGTCTGGGCTACAGCGTTTTCGAGAAGAGGGGCTGCTCGGCAAGCCGCTGCTTCTCAAGGTAGGGATCGAAAATCATGGCGAGGTTGCGAATGAAAATGCGGCCTAAAAATGTGACTTTGATCTCCTGTTGGTCCAACTCGATCAGCCGGTCCGCGACGAACTGATCGAGCCGGCCGAGTTCGGGCGCGAAATAGTCATCGAAATTGATGCCGAATTCTTTACTGATCTCCGCCTTATCGATCACCGCATGGCAGAGCAGGCGCGTGATGACGGCGCGGCGCAGGCGATCGTCTTCGCTGAGCCGATAACCGCGCATGGTGGCGATGCCGCGGCGCTCGACCGCTTCGGTATAGCGCGACAGTTCCCGGTAATTCTGGGCATACGTGGAGCCAATCGCGCTGATTGCGCTCACACCCATGCCATAGAGGTCCGCGCCGGCTTTGGTCGTGTACCCCTGGAAATTCCTGTGCAAGGAACGCTGCCGCTGAGCAACCGCCAGCTCATCGTCGCGTTTGGCGAAATGATCCATGCCGATATAGAGGTAACCGGCGCCGAGGAATTTCTCGATGGCCGTACTGAAGATGCGAAACTTCTCCATGCCTTCGGGCAATGAGCCGGCAAACGAACCCTGCTGTTTTCGCAGCCACGGCACATGCGCGTAGCTGAATAGCGCGATGCGATCCGGCGCCAGGGCCAGCACCTCATCGACTGTGCGCGCGAAGCGATCGGATGTTTGGTATGGCAAACCGTAAATCAGATCGACATTGATGCTCTCGAAACCCAGTGCTCGCGCGCGTGCAATCAGGCCGGCCGTCATCTCCAGAGGCTGCACGCGCCGCACGGCGTGCTGCACTTCCGGATCGAAGTCCTGTATCCCCATGCTGAGGCGATTGAATCCGAGACGCCGCAGAGCCTCGAGGTGTTCTCCCGTGGTGACCCGCGGATCGACCTCGATGCCGATTTCCGCGTCGGGAGCAAACGAAAAGCTCTTTGCGGCGAAGCCAAAAAGATCTTCCATTTGCGCGGGCATCAGGTAGGTGGGCGTACCGCCGCCCCAATGGAACTGCACGACCTTACGCGAGCGCGAAACTCGTTCGCTCACGTGCGCGATCTCGCGTTTGAGCGTCGCGAGATATGGCGGCGTTACGGTGTGATCTTTGGTGATCACCACATTGCAGGCGCAAAACAGACACAGGCTTTCGCAAAATGGCAGGTGCATGTAGAGCGAAACGGGAGTGCCCGCTGCGTCAGCCCGTTCGTAAGCGCGTTCCAGGTCGCCGGGACCGAAATCGTCGCGCCAGACGGGCGCAGTCGGATAGCTGGTATAGCGCGGTCCGGGGCGATTGTAGAGCGCCAGGAATTCGGGTGAGATGCGGAATTGCTCGCGCTCGAGCCCGAGCGTGAGGTCCGGATTGCGCGGATCGCTCATGGCAAACGCGCCGTTTCGGAAATCCCCGATCGGCCGCCGGCACGCGGCGTCGAGGAAGAATATTCGACTGGCGCAGACTGGCCGGCGCGAACGAAAGCCTGCGCATTCTCCACCGGTGTTTCCGGCAGAATTCCGTGCCCCAGATTCAGAATATGCCCTTGGCCGCCGGTGGCTCGAACGGCTTCTCCCGCAGCGTGCGCAATGATTTCGGGCGAGGTCAGAAGCACCGTGGGGTCGATATTGCCTTGAATCGCCACGCGATTGCCGAATTTCTCGCGCAGTTGCGCCAGATCCATTCGCCAATCCACGCTGAGCACGGTTGCTCCGGTATGCAGAAGCCACGTGAGCAGATGGTTTGACGCTTTCGAAAAAAGAATGACGGGGGTGTCGCCGGCCGCGAGTTCCTGAATCAGCAGCTGCGTTGCGGGCAACTCAAAATCGCGGTATGTGGCGGCATCGAGTTCACCGGCCCAGGTGTCAAAGAGTTGTACGGCTGTCGCGCCGGCGGCAATTTGCGCCTTGAGGTAGGCGGCCGTAGCGCGCGCAATTTTTTCGAGAAGCCTCCGAAAAACGCGCGGTTCGCTTCGCATCATAGTCTTCGCGGCCGGGAATCCGTCGCGGGAATTGCCCTGCACCAGATAGCAGGCGAGGGTCCAGGGAGCGGCGGCGAATCCGAGCACGGGAACTTCCGCTCCCAGCGTTCGGCAAAGCAGGTTGATGGCCTGACCCATAAACTGCGTCTTACTGTCGGGATCAAATTCCGCCAAGACTTCGACCTGTGCCGCAGTTCGAACCGGCGAGGTAATTACCGGCCCCGCATCTCCCAATTCGATCGGCGCGCCCATAGCTTCGGCGGGAATGAGAATGTCGGAAAAGACGATCACGGCATCGACGCCGAGGAGCCGATAGGGCTGCAGGGAGACTTCCGCGGCAAGCTCCGGCGTTTTCGCCACCTCGAGAAAGCTGTGTTTTTCGCGGAGCGCTCGATATTCGGGCAGGTAGCGGCCGGCCTGCCGCATCATCCAGACCGGCACGCGCGAAACCGGCTCCCGGCGGCACGCCGCAAGAAAGAGCGCAGTCCGGCACAGGTTCGCGGACGCGGGGAGAACCTCGGCTGACTTGGGCTGCATGCGGCGAAAGGCTTCTCGAATCTATCCTTAGGAGCTCAATTCGGATCGGCCAATTCCTTCGAATCATAACAAATTCGGCTATGGCCCGCATGCCGACCAGGCGTAGTCAAAAAATAGGCGGCGTGCGTCGTTTTTCATCTCGTGCTGTTATGCGAATCGGGTTCGACCGGTTCGTCGGGTTCGTACGGAGGATGCGGGATATCCCAAATAATCTTTGGGACAGGCTTGGCCGCAGGCTGGGCCTTGACCCGTTGCTGCTCGAGCTCGAACCTGACCTCTCGATAACCGGCGGCGTGAGTATTGAGAATCGTTTGACAGATATATGAAAGCGTAACGGCGTCGCGGCGAGGGATGTGCCCAAGGGTGACTTCCTTGAGCAGAGTTGAAAGGAAGCCATGAATCGATTCGGCGTCGCCAAAACGGTCGTTCAGGCAAGCGACAAGCCCGGCGGTGGCGGCTTGACGGCCGCGCCGAGCGTGGTAGGCGCAGAGGTCCGAATCGATGCTGAGGACGAGCATGCGGCAGCGGTGTCCCCGTCCGTCCACGTAACCACACTGCGCTGCCTCAGCTTTAGCGGGAGCGAGCTGCGGATCCGGCGATGTGGAACGATCATCCTGGCCAGAGTCATCGGACGGAACTGAATTCAAAGGAACGGTCGAGGGTAGCCCCACCTGCGTAGTTTTTGTGGAACGATGTGATTCCATTTGGGTTACGTTTCACTCCTATGCAAACGATGTGATTCCATTGCAGTTAGCGAGCATGCGCATGTGGACGCAAACATCAACGCGATCCGGTCAGATCTTCGCTTCATTCGAAAAGGATTTTTCTGTTTGGACTCGCCGATGTGTGAGGGTCGTTTTCGGCGAGATGATGCGTCCAAGAAGTTTTCTCGCGAACTTTGTATCTATTTTACCGCGAGGGTCAAGCCGATGTCGAACCAGGGCCCTAAGCGCGGGCGCTTGCAATGCGTGAATCGGCTGTATAATGATGCGGTTATCCTCCCCGCGATGGGCCTGCGATGAGAAATCATCTGGTTCTGCTTACGATTGTTTTGTATGCCGCCAGCCTGGGCGGCTATGTGGCCTTCATGGCAACGGCGCGCCGGGGGTTTGGCCGACTGGGCACGCTGTTGCTGATCGCCGGATTAGGCTGCCACTATCTGGCATTGCTGGAGCGTTCGCGTTTTGCGCATACCGTGCCGTACAACGATCTGTACGGTTCGCTTTCGTTGTTTGCCTGGCTGCTTGCGGTAACGTACCTGGGATTGGAGCTATTCCACCGGGATCGCTCGGTTGGCGCGTTTGTCCTGCCGTTCGTGCTTGCGGTGTTTGCGGTCGCGCAGGTCACGCGAACTGAGCTTCCGGCGCCGCTGCCGGCACAGGGGCCGCTCTTGGCGCTGCACATCACTCTGGACGTTTTGGGATACGCGGCGTTTGCGTTATCGTTCGTGCTGAGCGCGATCTATCTGGTGCAAAACAGGTTGCTTCGAAACCGGAGCCTGGCGAGGATTATCTGGCGGTTCCCCGCATTGGAATCGCTCGAGCGCATGAGCCGCAGCAGCGTGATCGTGGGCCTGGTATCGCTCATGGTCGGCATCCTATTCGGCCTCTTCTGGGTGAACCGGATTTTCGGTCATTACTGGAATGGCGATCCCAAAGAGATCATCACGGTCGCGATTCTCGCTGTCTACGCGGGATATTTATGGCTCGGGCGCACGGGATCGTGGCGCGGCGCGAGAGCCTCCGCGCTTTGCGTCTTCAACTTCATTCTTGTGCTGTTTAGCTACAGCATAGTGAACCTCGACCTGTCGAATTTTCATCGGTTCTTCTGATGCGGCATTTAGTGAGCTTTGCACAACATAGTGACCCACTGGGCGGATGGGAGGTTTCCGCCGTTCCGGCGCCGAGATTGCACGCCACCGCATGCAAAGCCGGCATGCGCCGGGGACCCCGCACGAGATTGCACATCCTCGCAAAGCCGCGCGATTTCTGCGCGATCCGAGCCGCGAGGCGGAGAAATCGCGCTGCTCGTCTTCGGAATGACGTCGAAAGGGGCATCACAATAATATGCAGAGTTCAAACAGGCAGCATCATTTCAGGGCGGGGAAGGACGTAAGTGGCGGAGATCGTCCTGATCGGATTGAACCACCGCACGGCTCCAGTGGAGTTGCGGGAGCGAGTTTCCTTCACACAAGAGGCCGCGCGGCTTGCCTCCGAACAGTTGCGTTCCCGCGGCGTGCTTTCCGAAACGCTCGTGCTTTCTACCTGCAATCGCAGCGAACTGTATGGCGTGCCGCCCGAATCGGCCTCATCCGCGAGCGATAACGCCGGCGCGATCGAACTTTTCCTCGCCACCTTTCACAAGATTGCACCCGAAATACTCAACGGCAGCCTGTATCGTCGCCACGATAGCGAGGCAGTGCGGCATCTGTTCCGCGTGGCGGCCGGCCTGGATTCGATGATGCTCGGCGAAGCCGAGATACTTGGCCAGATTCGCGACGCTTATCGGATAGCGGTGGATCATGGCGGAACCGGGCCTGTCCTGAACCGCATGTTCCAGGGCGCTCTGGAAGTCGGCAAGCGCGTGCGTACCGAAACACAAATCAGCTCGCGGCCGATGTCAGTCGCTTTTGCCGGAGTGAAGCTGGCCGAGCGGATTTTCGGCAGCTTGCGTTCGCACAGCGCGCTGATTTTAGGCGCCGGCTCGACGGGGGAGCAGGTGGTCGCGCATCTGCGAGATCGCGGAATCGCGCGGCTCGGCGTCGCCAATCGTTCGCGTCATCGCGGCATCGAACTGGCGCAGCGCTTCGGCGCGGAAGTGGTGGATTGGGAGGGGCTGGACTCGGCGCTGGTTTGGCCCGATCTGGTGGTCTGCTCGGTGAGCAGTTCGGAGCCGGTTGTCTCCGTTCAGGATGTGGAACGCGCCATGGCCGCGCGTTCGAATCGCTCGCTGCTCTTTATCGATCTGGGTGTGCCACGCAACGTGGCGCCGGCGGCATCGGAGCTGTACAACGTCTATCTTTATGGCGTCGATGACCTGAAGGAAATCGTGGAACAGAATAAACGGGCCCGCGAAGCGGAAATTCCCAAAGTAGAGGCGTTGGTTGAAGAGCATGTGGCGAAATTCGAGTCGTGGCAGGCGGGCGTCGAGGTTGGCGCTGTGCTGCGGGAATTGCGATCTCGTCTGGAATCCGAACGCGACGCGTTTCTGCGCGAACGACTGGGTGACATGTCGCATCTGTCAGCGCACGACAAGGAGCGCATCTCCGGCCTGATGGACGAACTGCTCCATCGCGTCTTGCTGCAACCTGCCGAGCAATTGAAGGCTGTTCCCGACCTGCGCCGCAAGCTCCAAAATCTCGAGGCGCTGCGCGATCTATTCCGGCTCGATCAGGGCAAGCCTTGAAATTGGTCCGCATCGGGACCCGGGGCAGCGCTCTGGCTCGATGGCAGGCGGAGTTCGTCCGCGCCGGTTTGGCAAGCCACGGCGTCGATGCCGAACTTGTAATTATCCGCACGTCGGGCGACCGCGACGCGCAAACTTCGCTCCGGGTCATCGGCGGCAAAGGCGTTTTTACGAAAGAACTCGAAGAGGCGCTGCTCGATGGGCGTATCGATCTTGCAGTGCACAGCATGAAAGACATGCCCACAACGGTTCCCGGGGGGCTTGAAATCGCGGCCATCTGCGAACGGGAAGATGTGCACGACGCCTTGATTTCGCGCGAGGGCGTGAAACTCGATCAATTGCGGTCCGGCGCGCGAATGGGCACCAGCAGCCTGCGGCGGCAGGCGCAATTGCGGCATTATCGCCGCGACCTGGAAATGCTCGACATGCGCGGCAACGTGGATACACGGCTGGCGAAGCTAGCGCGAGGCGATTACGATGCCATCGTCCTGGCAAAAGCGGGCCTCGACAGGCTGGCAAGAGCGGGGCAAATTACCGAAGTTATCGCCCCGGAAATATGCCTTCCCGCGGCAGGGCAGGGGGCGATCGGCATAGAAATGCGCAGCGGCGAGGCGGAGCTTGCAGGCGCGGTGCAAAAGCTGAACCATCCGCCGTCAAAAATAGCGGTTGATGCCGAACGCGCAGTGTTGCGTGGTCTCGAAAGTGGATGCCAGGTGCCGATCGGGGTGTGGGCACGTATCGAGGACGACAGGTTGCACATCGACGCTTGCGTGCTTTCCCCGGACGGCAGCGAAGTGATCCGCGAGACCCGTACAGGCTCGTCCGAAAGCGCGAGGAACATGGGAGAATCCACGGCTAGGGCGCTGCTCGAGCGGGGTGCGGGCCGGTTACTACGGCTGGCGGAGCGCGGTGTTGAGCACCGTTAAGTCGCGAACACTGCAAGGCTGGCGCATCGTGATTACGCGCGCCGCGGAGCAGACGCAGGAATTGCGCGCGCGGCTGGAAGAGTTGGGCGCGGAAGTGCTTTTGCTTCCCATGATCCGCTTCCTGGAACCGGAGGATAGCAGCGGCCTCGATCGCGCCATCCGGTCGCTGGCGGATTTCGAGTGGCTGATTTTTACAAGCGCCAACGCCGTGTCGTTTTTTATGGCCAGGTGCCGGGCGTTGGGAATATCGGCGAAAAACGGCAGGACAAAAATTGCGGCCGTTGGTTCGGCCACCGAGACGGCGTTGAATAGAGAAGGGCTGTTGGCCGTGCTCGTGCCCGTCGAATTCAGCGGCGCGGCGCTGGCAAAGGAATTCGGCGCGGCCATCGCGGGAAAGACCGTGCTTCTGCCTCGAAGCGACCGTGCCGGCGATGACTTGCCGGTGGCGCTGCGGCGTGCCGGGGCCGAGGTCACCGAGGTTATTGCCTATCGCACCGCGGGGCCGGATGCATTGGACCAGGAGAGAGTACAGGCGATTCGCAACGGTGAAGTAGATGCGGTCACGTTTTTTAGCCCTTCGGCTGTGCGCGAGTTTCACAAGCTGTTTGGAGCCGATCTGCCGCGCATTTGCGAGGCGCAGGTGGCGTTCGCGGCCGTCGGACCGGTCACTGCCGAAGCCATTCGCGGCGCCGGCCTGACGGTCGAGGTCGAAGCAGATGAGGCAAGAACGGCGTCGGTTGTAGCGGCGCTGGAATCGTACTTTGCCGCGCGCGGACGGAAGAACGGCAGATCCCGAATGGAAGCAAGCAGGAGCGAAGCATGACATTTCCCGTGCAAAGGCCGCGGCGGCTGCGGCGCACCGAAGCTCTGCGCGCCATGACGCGCGAGACGCGGCTTTCCACCAGCGGTTTCATCTATCCCATGTTCGTCGGCCCCGGCAAAGGCGCCCGCGTGGAGATCAGTTCCATGCCCGGCGTCTATCAACAGTCCGTCGACCAAATGCTCGAGGAATGCCGCGAAGTCGAAGGGCTGGGAATTCCCGGCGTGATGCTCTTTGGTATTCCCGAGCACAAAGACGCGCGCGGCACGGAGGCCTGGTCATCGACCGGGGTTGTGCAGCGGGCCATCGAGGCGATCCGCAAAGCCAAACTGAACCTCGTGGTCATCACGGATGTTTGCCTTTGCGAATACACGGATCACGGGCATTGCGGCGTCATCGAAAATGGCGAAGTCGCCAACGATCCGACATTGAAATTGCTGGCGGATGAAGCGCTCTCGCATGCGCGCGCCGGCGCTGATGTGGTGGCGCCTTCGGACATGATGGACGGCCGCGTCGCTGCCATTCGGCAGGCGCTCGATGCCAATGGCTTTTCGCAGTTGCCGATATTTTCTTACGCAGCGAAGTATTGCTCCGGATTTTACGGTCCTTTCCGCGAGGCTGCGCAATCGGCGCCGCAATTCGGAGACCGGCGCAGCTACCAGATGGATCCGGCAAACGCGCGCGAAGCGCTGCGCGAAGTGGCGCTCGATCTCGAAGAAGGCGCGGACATGATCATGGTAAAACCGGCGCTGGCCTATCTCGATATCATCCGCCAGGTTCGCGACCGCTTTGACGTGCCCGTGGGCGCTTACAACGTGAGCGGCGAATACGCCATGGTCAAAGCCGCGGTGCGAAACGGCTGGCTCGAGGAAAGGCGGATCGTCCTGGAAGTGCTGACGGCGATTCAGCGCGCGGGCGCGGAGATCGTATTGACGTATCATGCTAAAGATGTGGCGCGATGGACGAAGGCCTGTTGATCCGCCGCTAGCGATGGAACAAGATCCTTTGATCTTTGAGGAGTAAACGGCGTGGCAACCGTCCCGGGAAAAGAGCTCAGCCGTTCGCAAATCGTCTTCGAACGAGCCCGTCGCGTTCTTGTCGGTGGCGTCGATAGTCCGGTACGCGCTTTCGGCGCGGTGGGCGGCGTGCCGATCATCGTCGACAGGGCACAGGGCGCGCGGCTCTGGGATATCGACGGCAATGCCTATACCGATTTTATTTCGTCCTGGGGCGCGTTGATTCTCGGGCATGCGCACCCGGAAATCTCGGCTGCCGTAGCTGAACAGGCCGCCCGCGGCACGAGTTACGGCATGACAAGCGAGCTCGAAGTTGAATTAGCCGAGATGATTCAAAAGGCTGTGCCCCCGATGGAGCGCATTCGTTTTGTCTCGTCCGGCAGCGAAGCGACCATGAGCGCTATTCGTCTGGCGCGTGCGGCAACGGGACGGAACCTGATATTGAAGTTCGAGGGCGGCTATCACGGACACGCCGACAGCTTTTTGGCAAAGGCGGGTTCCGGTCTGGCGACGTTGGGGATTGCCGCGTCTCCCGGCGTGCCGCAGGCGCTGGCCGAGCTGACATTAGACGCGCCTTACAACGACCTGAGCGGTGTCGAGCGTCTTTTCGATACGCACGGAAAGGCCATCGCCGCCATTATTGTCGAGCCCATCGCGGCAAATATGGGAGTCGTCCCGCCTGTGGACGGTTTTCTTTCCGGGTTGCGCGAATTAACCCGGCGATATGGCGCTCTGCTGATTTTTGACGAAGTGATTACGGGCTTTCGGCTCTGTTTTGGAGGCGCACAGAACGTTTTCGGTATCCAGCCGGATCTGACCACGCTTGGCAAGATTATTGGCGGCGGGCTGCCCGTGGCTGCTTATGGCGGCCGCCGCGAGCTCATGGAACAAGTCGCACCGCTTGGTCCCGTCTACCAGGCGGGCACTTTGTCCGGCAATCCTCTGGCGATGCGTGCGGGCATCGAAACGCTGAAGCGGCTGAACGCGCCCGGTTTTTATGAGTCGCTTGAGCGAAAAGGGAAGCTCTTCGCCGGGGCCATCCAGCAGGCGCTTGCTGACTCCGGCATTGCTGGTTATGTTGCGCGAACGGGATCGTTGCTGACATTATTCTTTACGCCCAGCCCGGTCGAGAATTACGTTGTCGCCAAGACATCCGACACGCGGCGCTTTGCTGCCTTCTTCCACGAAATGCTGCGCCGGCGGATCTTGCTGCCGCCATCGCAGTTCGAGGCGCTCTTCGTTTCCGCGGCACACACCGATGAAGATCTGCTCGGCGCCGCCCGCGCCTGCCGGGAAAGTCTGGCGGCCCTTCCGTCCTGATCGCTCCCGGCGTCCAGGTAACTGTATTTATCTTTGTAAAGAAAATTTAATAGCGCACTCTTCCAGTGGTGTTATTCTGGAATGGTTGCGGCCGAACGCGTTGCCGCCCAGGAATCTGCTTCGACGATTCTTTGGGCTAGGGAGGCCTCGCTGAATCGGTTCAGGTCCGCTGCTGTGATTTACGCTGTCCGTCCCGCCCGCAGGAATACTTTTCTCTCTGGTGTCCGGTCATGCCGCTGACTCCGTCGCCATTGGTGATTGCGGCGCTCGATGCCGGATCGAACGCGATTCGAGCCGTCGTGGCGCGCGCCAGTTCAGCGACGGAAATTCGTGAACTTGCCAGCGCGCGCTGGTCGGTGCGGCTGGGTCACAATGTTTTCACGCGAAAGAGACTGGACCCGCGTACCATGTCGCGTGCTGTCGAAGCGTTCCAGCATTTCCGAGGCTTGCTTGACCGATATGAGGTTGACGAATACTCGGCCGTTGCCACGAGCGCCATGCGCGAAGCGGAGAATCGCGATGTCCTGATCTCGCGCATTTATCGTGAAGCCGGGGCCGAACTGGTGGCCATCAGCGCCGCGGAAGAGGCGCGGCTGGTGCGCGAAGCGGTCTTCGCCGTGTCGGTGGGCCGCTTCTCTCCGCGATTGATTCTTGACCTGGGAGGCGGCAGTCTCGAACTGAGCTTTTTACGCGGACGAAGAGTGGATCGCGGATTCGCGCTTCCTCTTGGCACCGTTCGTTTGATGGAGCGGTTTGATCTCGCCGGACCGTTTACTCCGGAAAGCTTTAGCGCTCTCCAATCGCACATTCGTACCGCGCTGCGTTCCCACCTCCCGCAATCCATGCGTATCGGCCGCAGCGCCGCGGTAGCCTGCGGCGGCAATGCCGAGGCCCTCGCCCGCATCGCGCCGGGACCTCGCGTCGCGGGCTTCAATACCCTGAACCTCACGCGCTTAAGGCAGATGCTGTGGGATATTCTCCGGCTCGATGTTGAGGGCCGCGTGGATAGTTTTGGCGTCCGGCGCGACCGCGCCGAGGTAATGGGTGTGGCTGCCGTTGTGTTTACCACGCTCGCGGAAGTTCTCGACGCGCGGCAACTCATTATTCCGGGGGTGGGCGTTCGCGAGGGCGTGCTGCACGAATTGGCCGCTGCGCATTTCGGCCCGGCGAGCGCTGACGACGAGCGTGCTGAAGCCTTGCGCCAGCAGGCGCGCCGCTTTGCCGCACGAATGCATTCAGATGCCGGGCATTGCGAACATGTGCGCCGCCTGGCGGCCCAGCTTTTCGATCAGTTGGCGCCAATTCACGAACTTCCCTCCGCGCAGCGCGTCACGCTGGAACTCGGCGCTCTTCTGCATGATGTCGGCGTGGCGGTGAATGCGCGCGGGCACCACAAGCACGGCGAATACCTGGTTCGCCATGCGGATATTCCCGGCCTGAGCCAGCATCAGCAGGCCGTCGTCGCTTGCCTGGTGAGATATCACGGCGACTCCACGCCCGAGCCGCACCATCGGCTTTACAAGTCGCTGATGCCGGCCGACCGAGCGCGCGTGCAGCAGTTGGCGGCGCTGCTGCGAATTGCCGTGGCTCTCGATTCAGGGCGAACGCAGGCCGTGCGCCGCGTGGAAGTGAAGATTCAGCGCCGCGTGATCCTCGTGCGCCTCATGACTGCCTCCGAAAATCAAATCAACCTTCGTGAATTGCGACGTAAGGCCAAGTTTTTCGAGCGCAGGTTTGGGTATCCGCTGCGGTTTGCTTGCGTGCGCCGGGTTCAAAATGGAAGCACGGCACGGCGCGCAGCCCTCATAGCCGGGCGTTCAGCGGCGTGAGCCCTCGCCGCCCAGCCGCCAGTTTACGTAGTCGAGACATCTAACGTTTACCGATGCCCCCGTTGCCGCGTGATAAAGCCGACGTAGCCGATGAACGCGAAGAGTTGCCGGACAAAACTATGCGCCTTTACCTGATGCGCCACGGCATTGCCATTGACCGCGAAGACCCCGATTGTCCTCCCGATGCGGAACGCTACCTGACGCCCAAAGGCATTCAGCGCACGCGCGCCGCGGCCCGCGGCTTGCGCGCCCTGCGGGTCAAGCCAGCCGCGTTGCTGACGAGTCCTTACGTGCGGGCGGTGCAGACAGGCGAAATCGTTTGCGAAGTTTTAGGGTTGGACGCGAAGCAACTTCGAACCACCGACGCGCTGAAACCTGAGGCCAAGCCGGCTCGGCTGGCGGAAGAGCTGGCTCGATTTGGGGGGGAAGTAATCTGTTTCGGGCATGCGCCGCACGTGGACGAATTCATCGCCCATGCCATGAAGGCTACCGCGCCTTTTACGGCGCTGAAGAAATCCGGCGTTGCCTGTATGGATATCGATTCGCTCGCGCCGCTGCGCGCAATCCTAATCTGGGTTCTGACTTCGCGGGTGCTTCGGCGCCTCGGCGATTGACCTCGGCCATCGCTTCAAGCTGTGCGCGCCAGCGATTCCACAGCATATCCCGATTTGTATTCGCTTCAGCAATAGCTGCTTCCTGGCCGCTCCGGTGCGGTCGTTCCGAAACATGCGCGATGTATTCCTCCCGACGCTTTCGCGCTTCACTATCGATCCGGCGCAGATACTGGCCAACCGAGCCCTTGGGCAGAGCCTTCTTGCGGGAAATCTTCACTACCAGCCCATGCAGCACGTCGAGGTCGTGGCCTTCGCCGAGCAGATCCTGGGCCCGCTCCAGTTCCGCACCCCAGGCGCCGCTCTTTTGGGGCAGGAAGCTCTCGACCATATAGCGGAAGCGTTTGACGGCTACGCGCAACTTGTGCCAGCTCTGGGCGTTCGGCTCTTTTGTCCAGCCGTTGTGAAGATCGATCACGTGCGTCAACTGTTCGAGCACGAGTTGCGCCACTCGCCGTTCGCTTGCGGGAATTAGCTCAGCTTTTTCGGGGAGCTGCCGGAGCCACCGCTTCCATCGTTTTCGAGGGAAGGACTTGATGATCTTTCGGGCCCCTCGCTTTGCAGTTCGTTTTTGCTTTTTCAAATATGAATGCAAAGCCTTTGCCACCGGGCCCGTGGTGAAGCGCAGAGGCTTGAGCCAGCTTTCCAGCACCTGGGTATCCCGCAGATCAGACATTCCACCCTGGAGGCGTTTTGCGGTCTTTCTAAGACGTCTCCAAACCGGGTCGGGATCGATGGCGGATAGACCCTCGGCCAGCGTGCGGGAGCGCCTCAAAGCGACGCGGAAATCGTGCACCGGACCTGTCTTAAGTCTTTTCCGGGCGCGTTTCTGGTTGCGCAGCGCCCGTTGCAAGGACCGCTGTAGCGCTTCTGAAGCCGGTGAAACGTGAACCTCTTCCTTCTGCTTGCCCATGTGCTACGCCCGCTTTCGTCGCTCCTCTGGAGTGGCTTCGGCCTCAACTTGGGCCGCCTGCGCCGCGCCGCCGGGCATGGTCACGGGCAGGCGACCGATGGGCGGAGCCAGGATGCGATCGATCCCGGTCTTGAGCTGTTCGAAGATCACGCGCGGCTCGGGTCGCGCATCGATTACATCGAAATTGAACTCGTCGGCCAATTGGTCGAACGTCTGCAACAGCGCTGTCTGGTATTTACGGAAGCTGTCGTACATATCCTCGGTGGAGTACAGGTCCATCCCCGATTCCCAGTAATCGAAACCGCGAGTGAAGACCGCGCGCGGGATGAGTTCATCGACGCCGATTCGCAAATAGAAGACGGCATCCGGTTTCAGCGCGAACCGATGGATGTTGCGAACCCAAACCGGATCGAGGCCCCTCACCATCGAGCGGGCCATTAGCGAATAGATGTAGCGATCGGTCAAAACCACAAATCCAGCGCGCAAAGCCGGAACAATCTCGTTTTCCAGGCGGTCGGCGAAATCGGTGGCATAGAAAAGAGTCAGGGTGATGCGGCCTAGGGTATGTCCTTCTTTGGCGCGTTTGATGCCTTTACCGACCAGTCCCGAGCGCGTAAGGCCGGTGTCGAGGACGGCGTGCCCTTGCTGCTCCAGCCATTCCTTCAGCAGCCGAATTTGAGTCGAGCGGCCCACGCCATCGGTCCCCTCCACAACAATCAGCTTGCCGACGAGATCGTCGAGGTTCAGGCCCGGCAGCTTGACGCCGTAGTTTTCCTTCATGGCGCCACCCGGAGTTGCTTCGCTTGTGTCAGCTTTGCCAGGACCAGCAGGCGCATCTCCTGCTGCTGCGTTTCGATGGGAAGTGTTGCATCAATTGCGGTGAGTCCGAACTCGGGAATCATCTTTTCATACTCTTCCAGGATCCGGCTCTGAAACAGCCGAAAGCTCTCGTCAGGATCGTCACTGAGACCCAGGTCCATTCCTGCTTCATAGAATTTGAAGCCCGCGCGCGCATCACTGATGCGCTTCATGGCCACTTCGAGCGGTACCCGGAAATAGAAGGCCACAGTCGGCTTCACCGCAAAGGCATAGAGTTCCCGAATCCACTCCGGGTCCATCCCCCGGCTGGCATCGCGGGCAAACGCCGTGTAGATATAACGATCGCAGAGTACTACCGCGCCTGCTTTGAGCAGCGGAATGATATTGCGTTCGGTGCGTTCGGCAAAATCGGTAGCGTGGATGAGGCTGAAGGTTGCCGGCGTCAATAACTGCTTCTTCTTGCCGCGCTTGGTCGTGTCTTTCACCAGCGGCGATGAATTCCACTCGCTAAACACAACCCCGTAGCCTTCGGCTTTCAACCATTGATGCAGAAGCATTAATTGGGTTGATTTGCCCGAGCCGTCTATGCCTTCGACAATAAAAAGCCGTCCGGGAATGCGATGATCGCCATATCGTTTCATGTGGAAAAACCCAAGAGGACGGGAAGGACGAACGTCAAACCCGTGCCGCCACTCGTACACTCCAATTCTAGCAGGATGATTGTTTCGCCGTGATCAAAAATACAGACTGCAATAAGTTGCGCATTTGCAATGGGATGCAACGCTGCTTCGGATTAGGCCTGGCGGTCACCGCAACCGGTTCAGATAGAGTGCCATTCCCACGGCGGCATTCATGCCCAGTTGCTCCAGCGCCCGCACCTCATGCGCGCTTCGAATGCCGCCCGCAGCCGTAATTGGCAGACGCGTAGCATCCCGAAGCTGCCGGAACCACCGCAGGTTTGTACCCCGCATCGTGCCCTCCGCGTCGACGTAGGTACACAGAAATTCCGAAGCATACGGTTCTAATTGGGCAAACACCCTATCAGGAGTGAGGCGCAGCTTTTCTTGCCAACCACGCACTAAAATCCGCCCGCCCTGAGTATCTACCGCGACGATAATCCGTTTCCTGCCGATGGCCCTCCTAAGGCTCGAGAGAAATCGCTCATCGATCCCGCCATCCCGAAATGCCGCGCTGCCCACAATCACTTTTTCGGCGCCCGCGGCGATCAGCCGCTTCGCCCGCGCAACAGTTCGAATGCCGCCCCCCACCCGCACTCGCATCGGAGCCTTGCGGCAGAGCCGGCCGACCAGGCGTGAGTTACTGCCGCGCCTCATTGCCGCATCGAGGTCGATGACGTGCAGGAGCGGATATTCGCGAAATCGTTCGAGCAGCCCAAAGACGTCTTCTACGGCAAGCCGCAGCTTGCGGCCGTGGACGAGCTGGACGGCGCGGCCATCCTGTAAGTCAATGCAGGGAACGATCACGAGGAGGTCACTAGCCGGTCTGCCGAACGCCATTCTGGCGGTGTTACCCGCTCAGCCTTACCGGTACCCCTTTCGAATGGAGAAAGCATTTCAATTCACGCAAGCCTTGTATCGCGTCGTGAAAAATAGAAGCCGCCAAGGCGGCATCGGCGTGGCCGTCTTCGAAGACGTCCAGGAAATCTTTTGGGCTGTCCGCACCGCCTGATGCGATCAGCGGCACTGTGACCTGTTTTGCAATTGTGGCCGTGAGCGGCAGATCGAAGCCGCTGCGGGTTCCGTCGCGATCCATGGACGTCAGCAGGATCTCGCCGGCGCCGCGTTCGGCGCCTTCCCGAGCCCACCCTACCGCATCTCGTCCCGATGACTCCCGCCCGCCGCGCACGAATGCTTCCCACTTATCGCCTAGCCTTTTGGCGTCGATGGCAAGGACGACCGCCTGCGACCCGAATTCAGCGGCCAGTTCGGTGAGAAGTTCGGGGCGACGGAGCGCGGCGGTATTCACGGTAAGTTTGTCCGCGCCGGAACGGAGAATTGCCCGGCCCTCGGCGATAGTCGCGACGCCACCTCCTGCAGTAAGGGGTATAGCCAGTTCGGCGGCCACACGGCGAATCGTCTCGAGGAAGGTGGGCCGGCGGTCACGCGAAGCGGCGATATCCAGGACCACCAGTTCGTCGGCCCCTTCGCTGTTGTAGCGCGCCGCCAATACGGCGGGGTCGCCGGCGTCGCGGAGATTGAAAAACTGCACGCCCTTCACCACGCGCTCGCCATCGGTGTCGAGGCAAGGAATGATCCGGCGCGCCAGGGTCATCGGCCGCTCCCCTCGCTGGCATAGGCGAGGAAATTCGCAAGCACCTGGGCGCCCGCATCGCCGGATTTTTCGGGGTGAAATTGAACCGCGAACACGTTGTCTCGCTCGAGCGCCGCGACAAAAGGCAGTCCGTGATCGCACATGGCAATGGCGGCGTCGCCCGCATCCAGGGCGGCATAGGAATGCGCGAAGTAGAAGTACGCGTCCGGGGAGACACCTTCGAGCAGAGCCGAAGGGCGCACCCGGCGCAATTGGTTCCAGCCCATGTGGGGCAGCTTTGCGGTGACCGGAAGGCAGGCGACTGTGCCCGGGAAGATGTCAAGACCGCGGTCTTCGGGCGCCTCCGCGCTGGAGGTAAACAGCGCCTGCAATCCCAGGCAAATGCCCAGCAGCGGAACTCCGGCGGTGATGGCCTCGCGGATCGGCGCCAGCAGTTCGCGTGAAGCGAGCGTCCTCATCAACTGCCCGAAGTGGCCCACACCGGGCAAAATCAGGACGCGAGCCGTAGCAATCGACTCCGGAGTGGCCGCGCGCTCGGTCTGGACGCCCTGTCGCGACAAAGCGCGCTCCACCGAAGGCAGATTCCCGGCATCGTATTCGATCAGCGAAATCGTTGTCCCGCTCAGGTCGCCGCTCATATGAGGCCTTTAGTGCTGGGCAGCACGCGTTTCAACTGCGGGTCGCGCGTGGCGGCAAATCGCATTGCCCTCGCGAATGCCTTAAAAATTGCCTCCACCTGATGGTGCGTGGAGCGGCCGTACATCAGCCGCAAGTGCAGGTTTGCGGCTGCGGCCTGCGTGAATCCGCGAAAGAAATCTTCCACGAGTTCGGTTTGCAGATCGCCCACGCGCTGGGCCGCAAATTTCCAGTTCGCCACAAAGTGCGCGCGGCCGCTGAAGTCGATGGCCGCGGCGGCGAGCGTCTCGTCCATAGGCATAAGGAAATAACCGGCCCGCAGGATCCCGCGTTTTGACCCCAGAGCTTTTGTGATCGCTTCGCCAAGGGTGATGCCGACATCCTCAACCGTGTGGTGCTGGTCGACGTCGAGATCGCCTTTGGCCGCAACCTCCAGGTCCATCGCTCCATGCCGGGCAACCAGGTCGAGCATGTGATCGAGAAAACGGATGCCCGTTGACACCTTCGCATTCCCTTGGCCATCCAGATTCAGGCGCACAAGGACGTCTGTCTCTTTTGTCACGCGGTGCACGGTGACGCGCCTCATTTCCAATGTTTCTCCAGTTCGCTCGTGCTGTGCAGAATGATGCGCGCGCCTCCTTCCCGCAGTTGCGCCGCGCGCACGCGGTGCGCTTCGCTGCCATGCGGCAACACGCCCAGGAAGGGAACTCCGGCGCTTTTGGCCGCCAACGCGTCATCCAGGTTATCCCCCAGGTACAAGGCGTCGTTCAGATTCGTCCCGTCGACCAAGCGCAAAAGACCTTCCGGATGCGGCTTCAGATTTTCGACGTCGTCCATCGTGACCACACGGCGGAACAGTTTCTTTACGCCGAAATGTTCCAGCGTATGGCGCAGCTCGCGCCGGGTTCGACCAGTGAAGAGCGCCAGTTCCGCCCGCCCGGCCCAGCGTTCCAGCAGGCGCGGCGAAACAAGCCATCGTTCCCGCCACACGTTTCCGCGCATTCCGTTCGCGCCCCAATAGATTTTCTGGAATACGCGCTTCACTTCCTCGTACTGTACATTGCCTCCGGCGGAATTGATCCAATCCGTTGAAAGCCGCCAATCGTCGTTGTAGCCCGACCGGCTCTTCCACTGCTGAATATGCGCGTAGGTGAACCGCCGCCCGGTAAAGTGCTTTACGGTATCCAAAATGGACCGGTGATAGGAGCCGTGCACATCCACGAGAACTCCGTCCACATCAAAAATCACCAACTTGGGCGACAGCTTCACCACTCCTCCTTGATCGCTTTCAGCAGCCGTTCTGTTTGTGCCACAGTTCCGGCGGTGATTCGAACAAAGCCGTCCCGCCCGAATTCGGAGGCGCGATCGCGCACCAGGATTCCGCGGCGCTCCAGTTGTTTCACCAGCCGCGTGGCGCCCTCGCCGAAATCCGCCAGCACAAAATTGGCTGCGCTCGGAAACACGCGCACGCCTAATTGCTTGAGGCCGCGGGTAAGCTGCGAGCGGCTTTCCCGCACTTCCTCGACGTAGCTTTTCAGAAACGGCTCATCGTTTACAGCCGCCTCGGCCGCAACAAGCGCCAGGGAATTCACCGGATATGGCGTAAACGCCCGTTGCATCGCTGCTATTAGTTCCGCGTGTGCGAAAAGCGTGCCGATACGCAATGCCGCCAATCCCGCGGCCTTGGAAAACGTCCGGGCGACGATCAGGTTTTTCCGCCGCCGAATCCAGGGAAGAATGGTCAGCCCGGAGAATTCGAAATAAGCCTCATCGACGAAAACCATGGTGCGCGGCGCCGCATCCAGAATCTGCGCGAGCGCGGCTTCCTCGACCAGTGTGGCCGTCGGATTATTCGGATTCGCAAGGAACAATATTTTGGGCGACCGCTTCAGCTCCCGCAGGGTGGCCGTCAGCGGGAATCGCATCTCCTCATCGTAGCGAACGGAATCAATTCGCGCCCCTGCCACTTGCGAGAAAAACCGGTACATCGAAAACGTCGGCTCGGCGATCAGCACGGCGTCGCCGGGATCGATGAAAACTTCCATCATGAGGCGCAGCGCGTCGTCGACTCCGTTTGTAAGAAGCATTTCCGCGCGCTGCACGCCGAAGTAGGCAGCCAGGCGCCGCGCCGAATTTTCATATTCCGGATACATGGCCATCTGTTCAGCCGTTACGTTGCGAAGCGCTTGCAGAACCGCCGGAGAGCAGCCGACCGTGTTTTCGTTGAAGTCCAGGCGCAACTTGCCTTCGCGGCCTTCCGCGGGCGCTTCGTAATCGCGAATGCGTCTGACCGACCGGCGAAGCCGCAACTGCGCGCGCGCCGCCCGCCTTGCGATGCGTCGCGGGCGCGGCGGCGAGCTCATTTCCGAACCTCCACCGCGCGCCGATGTGCGATGAGTCCCTCGGCATCGGCCAATGCAGCCACCACCGGGCGCAGGCTGCGAAATCCCGCGGCGGAAATATGCTGTACGCTCGCGCAACGCACAAAATCGGCGGTTGAAAGGCCGCCTCGCGTTCGCGCTCCCCCGCTCGTCGGGAGGACGTGGTTTGTGCCGCTGGCATAATCGCCGATGGATTGCGCGCTCCACGGGCCGATGAAGATGCTCCCCGCCGTGTCGAGTTTGTGCGCGAGCGCCGCCTGCGCGCCCGGAATGCTGAGATGTTCGGGGGCGAAGCGGTTTGCGAATCGCACGGCCGCATCTGCATCCTTCGCCAGCAGGATGGCCCCGCGCTCGTTGAGCGAACGCCGTGCCGGATTCGTCCCGGGCAACTTTGCGAGCTGTTCAGCGACTGCTTCGCGCACGGCAGCCGCAAGCTGGCGCGACGTGGTGACCAGGAGCGCGATGGCATCCGGATCATGCTCGGCTTGTGCCACAAGATCCGCCGCGATATAGGCGGAATGTCCGCTGGCCGCCACGATCAGCAATTCGGTCGGACCGGCGAGCAGATCGATAGCGCAATCCGAGCTCACCAGCTTTTTGGCCGCGGTGACGAAGCGATTTCCCGGACCGAAGATCTTCTCGACGCGCGGCACGGATCGCGTGCCGCAGGCCAACGCGGCGATCGCCTGCGCTCCGCCAATGTGCGCGATTTCCTCGATCCCGAGCATCTCCGCCGCGGCCAGCAAAGCCTCATTGGGGCGCGGACACGCCACCACGATTCGGCGCACGCCCGCCACCTGCGCCGGGATGGCGGTCATCAGCAAGGTTGAAACCAGCGAGAAACGCCCGCCGGGAATGTAGCAGCCAATCGTCTCTATGGGGGTCACGTGCTGAGCCACCCGTACCCCGGGCTCGACCGCGATGCTCCAGGGCCGCGGCAGTTGCGCTTCGGCCACGCGGCGAATATTCCTCGCGGCGTGCTGGAGCGCCGAAGCCAGCTCTCTTGGAACCGAGCGGGCGGCGGCGCGCCGCTCGTTCGCGTTGACCCAAAGATTCCTCGGGGTAAGCCGAACTCCGTCCAGCCGCCGGGTCCAGGCAAACAACGCCGCATCGCCGCGGCGCCGCACGTCGCCAACGATGCGCGAAGCGGCCGCCTCGCATCGTATGTCGCGGTGGCGCCGTGCCGCCAGAATCTTTTCTTCCATGCGCGGTGTCAGGAGCAGAATTCGCATCACAGCACGATTTTGTTGAGGGGATATTCGACAATCCCCTGGGCTTGCGCCGCCTTCAATTTCGGAATCAGGTGCCGCACCACATCTTCATCGACAATCGTGTTGATCGCCACCCAATCGGAATCGGAAAGCGTGGAAATCGTCGGATTCTTCAGGGCCGGCAGCGCGCGCAGCACGCCATCGAGATGCTCGCGCCGCACGTTGAGCATAATGCCGACTTTGTTGTAGGCGGCAATCGCGCCCTGAAGCAGCAGCACGATATTTGAAATTTTCTCGCATTTCCACGGCTCTTGCGCCGCGGCCGTATTGGCGATGAACACGGTTCGCGATTCCAGCACGGTGTCGATGATCCGCAGATGATTGGCGCGAAGCGAAGAACCCGTTTCTGTAATCTCCACGATGGCGTCGGCAAGCTGCGGAACTTTAACCTCTGTTGCGCCCCAGGAAAACTCCACGCGCGCCTGTACGCCATGACGGGCCAGGTATTTTTTCGTGAGATTCACGACTTCGGTGGCGATGACTTTGCCTTCCAGATCGCGCGCCGATTGGGCGGTAGCGCTTTCGGGTACTGCCAATACCCAGCGCACGGGTGCGAGGCTCTGTTTGGCGTAGAGGAGTTCGGCGACTTCGGTCACTTCCGCGCCTGTCTCGAGCACCCAATCCCGGCCGGTAATGCCCGCGTCGAGCGCTCCGGTTTCGACGTATCTGGCCATCTCCTGGGCCCGGACGAGCATGCAGGTGATTTCCGGATCGTCAATCGTGGGGAAATAGCTGCGCGAACCCACGGTTACGCGCCAGCCGGCGCGTGACAGCAATTGGAGCGTGGCGTCCTGCAGGCTGCCTTTCGGCAGCCCGAGTTTCAGCGGCCTCATCGGCGGGACTCCTTTGTATAGACCGCATTCGGATCGAAGGCGCGTTTTTCAACCACGTGCAGCGTTCCCTCCTCGCCGACCCGGCGGAAAAAGCAGCTGCGGTATCCCTCGTGGCAGACGCCGGGACCGATCGGATCGGCGCGCACAAGAATCGTATCCGCGTCGCAATCGACGCGCAGTTCGCGCACGCGCAGCACGTGCCCGCTCTGCTCGCCCTTGCGCCAGAGTTTGTTACGCGAGCGGCTGAAAAATGTCACGGCGCCGCTCGAGCGTGTTTCCGCATACGCCTGTTCGTTCATGAAGCCCAGCATCAGCACCTCGCCCGTGCTCGCGTCCTGCACGATCGCGGGAATCAGCCCATCGAGTTTTGCAAAATCCAGGTCCATCCAGCCTCCTTGCGTTAGGCAAAAAAAAACCCGCTGGTCGCTTGCCGCGCCAGCGGGTCGATGAGAGCTCTTTGGTTTCGGCTACTCAAACCTCCGCGGGCACGGCCTGTTGCCGTGATGATGATGGTGGTGATGATGCCCGCGCAGATTCATGACCGAAAGACTCTAACGAAAATGCGCAACGGCGTCAAGGCGTTGGCGCGCCAGATGCCGAGCCGTGCGTTACCGGCCTTCGCTTTCTTCGAGCCGCAGCGCAACCGAATTGATGCAAAAACGCAAGCCCGTGGGCTTGGGCCCATCCGGGAAGACGTGTCCGAGGTGCGCCTCGCAGCGGCGGCACATCACTTCGGTGCGGATCATTCCGTGCGATTCGTCGGTTTCAAGTTCCAGCCGGGTTTCATCGATGGGCGCATAGAAGCTGGGCCAGCCCGTTCCCGAATCAAACTTTGTATTCGAATCAAACAGCGGCTCGCCGCAGCAGACGCAATGAAAGACGCCCTGCTTGTGCGTATCCCAGTAGCGTCCGGTGAAGGGCGGCTCGGTGCCTTTCTTTCGCGTAACCACATATTCTTCGTCGCTGAGCTGTTTGCGCCATTCCGCGTCTGTTTTGTGGATTCTCTGGCTTTCGTTTGCGGTCTGTTTGTCCATCTGGCAGACTCCAATATCAGGGAGCGTCTTGATCTGTATGGATTGTATCCTGTTTTCGCGAAGTGCAGAAATTTCGGCGCGATTTATCTTTTGTGCGACGGCCGCACGCATCGGTGATGTTCGGAAGTATACTTTTTCGGGAATCCTCTATGCCTGACAGCGCAATCGCCTCCGCCGCGGAATTGAAGCGGCACCTCTTTTACGAAACATCGCATTCGCCCGCGCTCGCGGACCTGGTGGGTTACGAAAAGGCGAAGGAGATTATCGACTTTTGTTTTATCGCCAATCCCTACTATCCGACGGCCGAAATGCTTCGTGATATGCAGCAGAACCTGCCGAGTCTCATTAAGTCCTATCCCTCGAGCACTCCGGTTATGAGCCAGCAGAACCTCGCGGCCGTTCTTCACGTCAGCCCGGAAAAGCTGATCATCGGTAATGGCGCGACCGAATTGATCGTACTGATCGATACCATTCTGATCGACCGTTTTGCTGTGCCCATTCCCACTTTCGGAGAATACATCGAAAAACTCCGGGACCAGCGCGATGCGGAACTCTATCCGCTCGACCCCGATCGGCGGTACGAACTGCGTCTGCCCGAATATCTTCAGTGGCTGCATCGGCGCAATTTGCGCTCGGCGCTGATCATCAATCCCGGCAATCCCACGGGCCAATTCTTTTCGTTGGACGAAATGGCCGATTTCATGAATGCGGCTTCGGATCTCGAACTCGTAATTGTCGATGAATCGTTCATTGACTTTGCGGGCGATCCCATCCCCAGCCTGATGCCGCTTGCGGAGCGATTTTCGAATCTGCTGATCGTGCGCAGCATGAGCAAACATTGCGGCGTGCCCGGTCTGCGTCTCGGGTACTGCTATAGCGGCAATCTGTATCTTCTCAACCGGCTGCGGCGATTCATTCCCACCTGGAACCTGAATACGCTCGCCGAGTATTTTTTGTCACTTCTGCCTCCCACCGACGCCGCTTACCACGAAGCCCGCAAGCGCCTGATGGCCGATGTTCGCTGGCTTTATGGCGCGCTCAAATCCATTCGCGGTATCGACGTTTATCCCACGGGCGCGAATTTCATTTTGTTCAAGGTGACGAAAGCAATGACCGCCGGCGAGCTGCAATTGCGCCTGCTCGAGGAGCATCACATGTACGTGCGCGATTGTTCGAATAAGGTAGGCATGGACGATCGGCACATTCGCGTTGCCTCGCAGGGCCGCGAAAAGGATGCGCGTCTGGTGGAGGCGTTGCGAGTCCTGTTGCAATGAAACGCCCTGTCGTCCTGGTGGTCACGCGCCGCACCACCCGCAAGCACAAGTACATCGACTACGTCGGCGAGTTTCACCTTCAGTTGCTGATCCGCGTGCGCACCCTGCCGGTTATGGTTCCCGTCGTCGAAGGGACGGAAGCCTGTTTGCCGCAATACGCGGCGGAGATGCGCGGGCTGCTGCTCGTCGAAGGCGAAGACATTGAGCCGCACCGCTACGAACACGAGGAAGCGAACCTGCGTTATCTGGAAAAGACCCATCCCTTGAAGGACGAGATCGAAATCCGTTTGTTGCGCGAGGCGCTGCGGCGCGACCTTCCGATCCTGGGCATTTGCCGCGGTTCGCAACTGTTGAACGTGATGTATGGCGGCACGCTTTACGGCGATGTGCAAAAGGAGAAGAACTCCGAACTAAAACACATCTGTCCCGGCGAACATTATGACGACTACCGTCACCCGGTTCGCATCGTCTCCGGCAGCCCGCTGGAATCCTGGTATCACCGGCACCAACTCAAGGTAAACAGCTATCACCACCAGGGTATTCGCCGCCTGGGCGTTCATTTGCAGCCCATGGCTCATGCCGAAGATGGCCTGGTCGAGGCGTTCTACGACCCGCGCCATCGCTTCGTGGTCGGGTTGCAATTCCACCCCGAACGAATGCTCGAAGAATACGAAGGGAATTGGCGCGTCTGGCAGGCATTTGGCGCCGCCGTTCATCACAAAAACGTGATCCGCCGTTCGGCCAAGCGAATCGCAGCTTCCCTCAGAATAGCGGGTCGAAAGAACTAGTCCTCGATCATCGAAAGCGGCACCGCGAGCTCTTCCAGTGAAGTGCGCTCTGCTTTCAGCCCATAGAACGCTTCCACAACTGCAGCCGCGCACATCAAGCCCGCCGCGATCAGATAACCGTAGAAGATGCTCACCCGCGACCCGGTGCCAATCAGGTAGCCGAATAGCCACGGCGCGGCAACACCGCCGGTTGCGGTGCCGATCGAAAAGAAAAACGCGATTGCCAGCGCCCGGATCTCCAGAGGGAAGATTTCGCTCACGGTAAGATAAGCCGAACTCGCCGCAGCCGAAGCAAAAAAGAAAATCACGGTCCATAGCGCCGTCTGTGTGTGCGCCGAGAGGTAGCCGCGGCTGAACATCCAGCCTGTCGCCGCCAGCAGCAGCGCCGAAATCAGATACGTTGCTGAGATCATCTGGCGCCGTCCGATCACGTCAAAGAAATGCCCGAGGATCAGCGGCCCGGCAAAATTTCCAAGTGCGAAAGGAAGAAGGTAAATACCCGTGTGGCTGGCGGGCACGTCGTAAAAGCGCGTGAGAATCAGGGCATAGGTAAAGAATACGGCGTTATATAGAAATGCCTGCGAAATCATCAGCAGCAGGCCCAGAATCGACCGGCTGGGATAGGTGTGGATCATGGTCCGCGCAACGATCCCGAACCCAAACACCTTGCGCGGATGAATCTTTAGCGGTTTCGCTGTAACCGGGGCCAGCCTCTGTCCGGTCTGGCTGGAGATTTCCGATTCGATTGCCTCGATGCTTTCCTCGGCCGCGTGTTCGTAGCCGTGGGTCATCAGCCAGCGCGGGCTTTCCGGGACGTATCTCCTCAGAGCCAGGATAAACAGGCCCAGCAGCGCGCCGGTGCCAAATCCGATGCGCCAGCCCAGGTTTGGGGGCAGCAGATTTGGATCAAGGATAATGATTGTGGATACCGAACCAAGCGCCGCGCCGATCCAATAGCTGCCATTGACGATGATATCCACTCGCCCCCGATAGGCCGCCGGGATCAGTTCATCGATGGTCGAGTTGATGGCCGCATATTCGCCGCCGATGCCCGCGCCGGTCATCAGCCGAAAGAGCGCGAAGCTCCACTTGTCCCAGGCAAGCGCGGTCAGCAGAACTCCCGTGATATAGATTGCCAGCGTAATGAAAAACAGCTTTTTGCGGCCCCACCTGTCGGTCAGGTATCCAAAAATCAGTGAACCAGAGACGGCGCCGATCAGGTACATCGAGGCGATGAACCCGATCACCGCGGGCGTGAAATCCATCACATTCGGCTCTTGAAGGACACCGCTGATCGCGCCGATCAACGTCACTTCGAGGCCGTCGAGGATCCAAGTGATGCCCAGGGCCCCGACCACCAGCCAATGAAAACGGCTCCACGGCAGCCGGTCGAGCCGGGCCGGTATATGCGTCAGGTGCGCGGTCGAGGAAAGCGGCGGCTGGGCCGTTGCGTGGCTGCTCATGGTGCGACTAACAGCGTAATCCGCCGATGTGGATTAACTTTTCTTTCTCTTCTTCTTTATTTTCGAACGCCCATCGCCGCTCGTCGTCCAAGCCGGAGCGTCGCTGGCGGGAAAGGATTCGTCGGAAGCCTCGGCCACTGGGTCGAGTTCTTTCGCATTCTTCTGCGGTGCGTCCCGCGTCTGTGATTGTGATTTCCTTGGCATAGCAACGATTCTCCGCGATCGGGTTGGTTTGAACTTCCAGCTTAGCCGGGACTGGGTTAATGAACCGTTCTTAATGAGCTCTGCCCTTGCATCCGGGATGCGTGCAGCGGCAATCGATATCGGGAGTGCCCTTGACGGCCTCGCACTGCGGGCTGCAGTAGTCGCTGCCTTCCGCTGCCGCGCACGAGCACGACGGATGCTTGCATTTGTGCGCTGTTCCTTGTGCCATATTGCACCTCCTTCACACTCGCTCTGTTATTCGATGCCACTCGCGTGCTGGCCGAGCCCTGAGTACGATGGAAGAACATATTCGTCGGAATCCTCCTGTGCGCCTTGTCAGGAGTGAGTTTCGCCGGACATACGACACGCCGTAGCAGGGAAGCCGATCAGAATGTTAAAGTCTATTCGGATTCATACGGAGGAACGCTATGATTCGCCGAGAGTTCTTCAAGAGTTCGCTGGCCATGGCCGCGCTGGCAGCCGGAAGCGAGGCGCTGGCGTCCGGCAGCCAAACGCTGGCTGCTTCCGCTCGCCCCACCGAGAACGCGCCGTTTCCAAAAGCGCCGGGGCTCACGAAATATGTATCCGAGTACATCGTAAATACGAAGTACAGCGATATCCCGGCGGATGTGATCGAACTCGGGCGAAAATCGATTCTCGACGGATTTGGTCTGGCGCTGGCCGGCTCGGCTTCCGTTATGGCTCCTCTGGTCCATCAATACCTGCAAGAGCTCGGGGTGCAAGGGAAGAGCACGATCATCGGCTCGGGCATGAAGGCGCCGGCGAGATTCGCCGCGTTTGCGAATGGCGTTTCGATCCATGCCGATGATTTTGATGATACGCAGCTTGCGGTCGCGAAGGACCGTGTTTACGGTCTGCTCACCCATCCCAGCGTCACCACCGTGACCCCTTCTTTTGCGATTTCCGAACTGGCGCAGCGTTCCGGCAGGGATTTCATGCTCGCCTATCATTTGGGCGTGGAAGTCGAAACCAAAATCGCCGAAGCCATCAATCCACGGCACTACAACGACGGATTTCACTCCACGGGCACCTGCGGCTCGTTTGGCAGCGCCGCGGCCTGCGCAAAGTTGCGCGGGCTCGATGCCCAGAAAACCGCTTATGCGCTCGGCGTCGCCGCAGCCGAAGGCGGCGGATTGCGCGACAATTTCGGATCCATGACCAAGCCGTTCCACGCGGGCCACGCTGCCGAGAATGGCACGGTTGCCGCCGACCTGGCGGCACTGGGGTGGACCGCGGCTCCGGACATCCTCGAAGGGCCACTCGGCTTCTTTCAGGCTGCCGGCGGTGGATTCGATCCCGCCTCGATTGTGAACAAGCTGGGAAGCCCATGGACGTTCGCTTTTCCCGGAGTTTCCATCAAGCCGTTTCCTTCAGGTTCGCTCACGCATCCTGCCATGGGCGAGATGCTCTCCATCATCCGCAAAAACGATCTCAAGCCTGCCGACGTTGAGAAAATCGACATCGGCACGAGCCACAATCTCACGACGACGCTCTACCATCATCGGCCAACCACCGGTTTGCAGGCCAAGTTCAGTATGGAGTTCGGCTTGAGTATCCTCCTGCTCGATCGCAAGGCGGGACTCAACGAATACACAGATGCCGTGGTGCAGCGCCCCGACGTTCAGGAGATGATCAAGCGCGTCAATTTCTACGTGGATCCGGTTGCAGAGGCGGCGGGCTACGACAAAATGACCAGCCTGCTGAAAATTCACCTGAAAGATGGCCGGATTCTCGCCGGCCGCGCCGACTTTGCCAAGGGCAGCCCCGCCAATCCGATGAGCTTCGAAGAAGTCGCCGATAAATTCCGAGGGTGCGCGGAATTTGCGAAATGGCCGAAAGAAAAGGCCGAGGGCATAATCACCTTCGTAAAGACGCTCGAGAACGCGCCCGACATGAGCAAGCTGAGCGCTTTACTTTCCGCGTAGCGTCCACCGCATGAATGCCACTTCGCGGTCCTACAAAATCGCCACCATTCCCGGCGACGGCATCGGCAGGGAAGTCGTGCCCGAGGGAATTCGCGCCGCCGAAGCCGCGGCGCGCCGATTCGGTTTTTCGCTTTCCTGGAAAGAATTCGACTGGAGTTGCGAGCGCTTTCTCAAGACCGGCCGCATGATGCCGGAGGACGGTCTCGAGCAGTTGCGGAGTTTTGACGCCATTTTTCTCGGCGCGGTGGGTTACCCGGGCGTGGCCGATCACGTCTCGCTTTGGGGATTGCTGATCCCCATTCGCCGCGAATTTCAGGAGTACGTCAATCTTCGCCCGGTGCGTCTGCTCCCCGGCATTGAGCCGGCCGTCAAAAATTTTGGTCCCGGCCAGATCGACTTTGTGGTTGTCCGCGAAAATAACGAAGGCGAATACTCGAATATCGGCGGACGGCTCTATTCCGGCACGGAGGACGAATTCGCGGTCCAGCAGTCGGTGTTTACGCGCCGGGGCTGCGATCGCATTATTCGTTACGCGTTTGAGTTGGCGAAGACCCGCCGGAAACACGTTACTTCAGCGACCAAGTCAAATGGCATCATCTTCACCATGCCGTTTTGGGATGAACGGTTCGCGGCGATTGCCAAGGAGTATCCCGGCGTTCGCACCGATCAGTTCCACATCGATATCCTGAGCGCGCATTTCGTGCGGCATCCGGATTGGTTTGACGTCGTCGTGGGTTCCAATCTGTTTGGGGATATTCTCTCCGATCTTGGCCCCGCCGTGGTCGGCTCGATCGGAATCGCTGCATCCGGAAATCTCAATCCCGAGCGAAAATTTCCGTCCATGTTCGAACCGGTGCACGGCTCCGCGCCCGACATCGCCGGGAAGGGCATCGCCAATCCGATCGGCCAAATCTGGTCCGGCGCGATGATGCTGCGGCACCTCGGCGAACCCGAGGCTGCTGCCGCAATTGAGAGGGCCATCGAAAAAGTCTTGGGTGGCGACGGCCCGCGCACCGCCGACATCGGAGGCAAAGCGCGCACCACGGAAGTGGGCGAAGCGATGGCCTCAGAAGTGAGACGTTAGAAACGTGAGGCTGCGGATGATCCGCAGCCTCAGTTCGAAAATAACTTTTGCGGGATTACGGGTTGCTGCTTGGATTTTTGCTGAGCCGCCGGAAGTAATCCGCCACTGAATCCTGATATCCCGCCGGGATTGGCAACGAATCGCCGCTGCGCACTTGCCCCGCATCGTTATCGTCTTCCTGCCGGCGCAGCCGCAACTCGAGCTTATCCACGCTTGTGAGCACCTGATCGTGGAGTTCCTGGAGCATGGCCGGATTCCCCGGGAAGCGGCTGGGATCGAGCCGCTGCATGTAGCGAATCAATTCCTGCAGGTCAGCCAGAGGCGCGGGCTGGCCCTGGAAGTTCTGACGCAAGGCGTTGAGCTCGCGCATCGCCTCCTCGTAGGCGCGCTGAATTTCCGCCGGCGTTGATGGAACCGGCTGCGTCTCGCGCCCCTGCGGCCACGCGCCGCCGGTATCGCCGCCATACCACTGGCGATCAATCGGGCCGTAACCGCCGGCCCACGTGCCGCCCCGCGGACCGATTTGCCCTCCATTGGGTCCGCCATTCGGAGAACCGGGATTACTTGCGCCGCCCGCGGTCTGCCCGTTGCCTTGCTGCTGGCCTGGTTGTCCGGCCTGACCGGGTTGTTGTCCGCCGGGATTTCTCCCGAGTTGGCCCTGCTGATACTGCTGACCACCGGGCCCCTGCTGACCCTGCTGACCCTGCTGTCCTTGCTGGCCGTTGCGAGAGGCCGAATTGCTCATGCCGCGCGCCAGAGCTTCCATCTGGCTGCGAAGCTTCTCGATTCGGTCGAGCGCCTCCTGCGGATTTTCCTGTTGCCGGTTGAACGCCTGCTGCGCCTGATGCAACTGATCGTCGAGCCGCTGCATGCCCGCGCCAATGCTGTTGTCGTTCATCGATTTCAGTCGTTCGCCGGCATCGTTGGCAGTTGGGTCGATGCCGCGCCGAATCCAGTCTGCGCTCTTCTTGATACGATTCTGGAGATCGGCTGTTTCCATACCGCTGAGCGCATCCCGTAGTTTGCCTGCGGAATTCGGCTGGCTTCCGCCGAGGCTCCTCGCCGCATCCTGCATCTGCTTTTCGAGCTGGCCGAGCGCTTCCGCGGTTTGCTGGCGATCGTCGGCGAGCTTGGATTGTTCATCGCTCTGGCTCAGGCCGTTCGCGGTATTGCCATTCGCAAACATCCGCCGCGAGCGCGCTTCCTCGTCCTGCTCTTCTTTTTGCAGCCGGTCGGCTTCGCGAGCCATGGCATCCATCTGCTGCGAAGCTTCGCGTTGCTGCAATCCGCCCAGGAGTTTCGAGGCTTCCTGGAGCCGTTCGGCTGCACGGCGCGCCGCCGCGTCGTTGGGTTGTTGCGAAGCTGCGCGGGCCATATCTTCCTGCGCCTGCCGCAGGCGATCGAGGGCATCCTGCATGCGGTTGTCGGCCGATTGTTGTCCGTTCTGGCTGCCGTTCCCGCCTTGTCCGCCGGCGCTTTGCTGACCGCCCTGTTGACCACTGGACCGGCCGCCCTGCTGCTGCCCGCTCTGTCCGCCCTGCTGCCCGCTCTGTTGACCGCCTTGCTGGCTCGCCTGCTGATTGCCTTGTTGCCCCTGCTGGTTGCGCTGCATCTGCTCCATTTGCCGCTGCAACTGTTCCGCTTGGCGGCGCAGCATCTCTTCTTGCCAGCGCTGCTCAGCGCTCTGATTACCGTTGCGCTGTTGTTGCGCGAGCTCTTCCTGCCGCTTGGCCAATTGCTCGAGTTTTTGCAGCGCGTCGTCGATCTCCTGCTGCCGCTGATTCGAGCTGGCGGTCTGACCTGTTTCGTATTGGTTCTTTTCGGTATCGAGTTCCAGGTCGAAAAGGCTCGACAAATCGCGGCCGGCCATGCCGCCTCCGCCGCCTCCACCACGCGCACCGAAGGCCACCTGAATTTCACGGAACGTGGCTTCTGCGCGCAGCAGATGCTGCAAAGCCTTCTGCTCGTCAGGCAGGGCATCGGTCCATTTCTGCTGCTGTAACTTCTGCGCGGCTGGTCCCATCGCTTGTGCGGCCGCCGCCATATCTTTCTCGAAATCGTTGAATTCCTGGTTCTGGTCGGTGAGTTCGCGGCGTTCCAGGCGCCCCGCAAGCGAAAGGGCTTGGTCGCGCAGCTTCGACTGCACTCCGGAGAGAAACTTGGCGTTCTCCGCGGATTCGTCTTTTGACGGCTTCTGGCTGCCCTCGCCCTTTTGCTTGAAGGTCGCCGCGATGATCTCTTTTTCGCGCTGCGCGATGTCAGTCTGATCTCCTTGACCGAAACTTCCTCCGCCGCCCATCCCGCCGCCCGCGGCTTGAGACTGTGAGAACTGGCGCTCGAAAGGATCGGCCTGAATGAAATACATGTCCGTCCGCGATTCCGAACGCGCGTCCTTGGCTGTGGCATAGACGCTGACCACGTCGCCCGGCACCAGCTTGAAATCTTCAAGAGACAGGACGGCGGAATTGTCCACCTGCTTCACTCCTTTTTGCTTGAGCAGGTTGATGGTCTTTTCGTCGCCGCCATTGACCGAGTAATGCAGGGAAACGTCGTTCAGCCCGAACTCGCCGTCGGCATTGACGGCGACAGTAACTTCCTCGATGGGGTTGGCGCGATAGTCGCCGCCCGGCTTGATCAGCCGCACGTCCGGCGGGTTGGCTTTACGCGCCTCGATAAAGAAATCGTCGGAAATGCGCAGGGTCTCACCTTGTTCGAGTGCGGCCACGTGGTATTGGCCGTCTTTGTCGATGTGGACAGTGCCTTTGTAAACATTGCCCTCGCCACCGCCGAGCTTGATCTGCTTGTCATCGAGCACCAGACTGCCATTGGACATTGGCTTGTCAGTCAGTATTTCGAGGTCGGCATCCGTTCCTTCCACGGCGCGCAGATCGCCGCCATGTTCTTCGACTTGAGTTTTCAGCCCGGTCCACGACGGGAAACGATAGGTCACACGGATCTGCTTCACCGAAGCCAGGTCTACCACTTTCAGGTTGAAGTGCTTCGATTGCAGCGGGCCGGCCTCGACGTAATATTCGACGCCTTCGGGCAGGCCGGCGAAAAGGAACTGGAAGCCTGAGCCTCCCGGCTGCGGCTGCATCGTGACCTGCTCCCATTTCGATGCGCTCTGGAACCGGGCATAAAGCCGCGCATTGGGCGTCTGCAATCCGGCCAGCTGCGCGGTGATCAGTTGATCGGAATTCCGGCGAACAGCGGCATCACCAGGGGAGACGCGCAATTGATAGATCGGACCCGAGACATGCCCCGCACCCGTCCAGATCAGCGCCGCGCCGTGGCCCAGATAGCCAGGACCGGCGAGCACAAGCCACACCAGCACACCAAGCGCACCCACGCCAAGCGCGAGTGACCCGAGCAGTGTCGTATCCGGGACCAACTGCTTTACCGGGGCGCCCTGAGAAACCTGCAGCGTGTCCGCGGCCAGCAGATCGATGAAAGGCTCTTTCCGGGTGAGGTCGCGTTCAGCGTAGGTAACCAGCCGCTGCTCGAACTGCGGAAAAGCCGTTTCAGCCTTTCCGGCGGCACGCCGCGCGTTCAATCCGTACATGGGAACGGCCAGCCCGAAGCCGATCGCCAACGCCAGGGAAACGAGCAGCACCACGCGAGAGCCGGTCAGCGTCCAGGAAGCAAAAGCGTAGTGGTTGGCAATCAGGACCAGAATCACAGTCATCGCGAGCGCGACCGAGGTGAAGATCGCGGTTCCCCTCAACACAGCGCCGATACGCAAGCGCCTCTGCAACTGCTTGATATAGGAGTCCAGGTGGTCCCGAGTAGTCATGGCTCCTCCCGCGACATTGTCAAATATTGACTCGAAAGCAGGGATTCTGCAATGGCCGCGACAAGCAAGAACAACATGGCATACCACCAGAGGCTATAAGGCTTTTTCTGGTCTTGGGATACGGTTCCGCTGGAGGTCTCCTGTGTTTGCGTCCCGGCATTGCCCGTCCATAGGGCCTGCACATCTTTCGGTATGACATCGAGGTCCGATTCGCGCCGGTCGCTATTCACGCCCACGAGGTCCTGGCGGCCGTTGGCGAGCCGCAGTTGGTAAAAGCCGGCGCGGGTTAACTGAAACGACTGCGCCGACGCCGCTTCTTTGAGCGACAACGGCCGTTTGCCGTCCGGATCTACAACCTCCACGCCGACCGATTGCTCTTTCGCGGTACGGAGTTCCAGGTAGGAGTCCACCAGCCTCGAGCCGGAGCGTGTCTCCATCCCCGATAGATACCGTGCAGTCTGATCGATAAACGGGATAAAGACCGGATGCAGCGGGAAATCGTTGGTCAGATTATCAAGACCGGAAGTGAAGAGCATCACTCGACCTTCCCCGATCTTTTTCTCGAGCAGCAGGGGAGTCTGGTCGGTCAGCCGGGCCGCCACCCGAGCGTCGTTTCCCGCCACGCGCACCGCAAAATAGAACTTCACTCCCGCCCAGCGGTTCGCCTTTTCGACCGAGGGATACGATGGGTCGGTCTCGCCCACGTTCAGAAACCGGGCGCCTTCGCGCGAGTAATAGCGGGAATCGGTTATCGTATCGCCGAATATCGGAATCCGCGGATGATGCGCGGCCGAAGTCCCCGCCGCGATGAACACGCTGCCCCCGCCTTTGACGTACTTCGTGAGTGCATCCTCAAATGAGGCGGGCAGGGAAGCGACGTCCGAGAGCACAACGAAATCGTGGCCGACCGGCTGCACGTTCGCCACCCGATCGACTGTCACAGTTTCCAGATTGAACGCGGATTCGGCGGCAGAGGTAAGCGCGGCGCGGAAGTACAGCGGCGAGCGCGTGTCGTTCGCTTCGTAAACGAAGAGGACCTTTCGGGGATCGGAGCGCTTCACCGCAAAAAGGCTGGCGTCGTCTGCGGAGAGGGAATCGCTGCCATCGATGCGCACCTCGCAACGTGCGAGGCCATAGGGCACGTCGAGGGAAGAAAACTCCACCGTCGCGCGGCCACTAGGAGGAACATCAATGCTCTGGGTGGCAACCGTCTTTCCGTTGACGACGAGCGAAACAGTTTTTTTTGCGGCCGGCGTGTGGTAACCGGAAATGACCGCCTGCACGCGCGATTTCTTCGGGTCGAATACTTCGCCCGGCGCGTTTACGCTCTCCACGGTCCAGTTCGGTTCCGGGCCCCTCGCTTCCGGATGCAGCACGAGAGTCACATTTGCAGGCAGGGACATCTCCCCGAAGCTTCCGGGCATCGCGCTCCGCTGCATATCGCTGAACAGATGCAGTTCGATCGGCGTATGCACGGTTTCGGCCATGGAGCGCAAAGTGCCCGCTAGTTCGCCAAAGCTGGCCCGCGTGTCTGCGGGTTGAATGCTCGTTACAGCCGACCGTAGCACGCCGGCATCCTGCGTGGGTTCGGTGAGCACGTGAACCTGCGATGCGAGCGCCATCACCTGAGCGCGTTCCCCGGGCTTGCGCGATTCCAGCAAAGACAGAGCGTCGCGTTTCGCGTCAGCCAGGCGCGTCCCCGCGCGCATGCTGAATGAATCGTCGATCACCAGCAGGTCGAGCTTTTCGCCCGTAATGCTCGCGGCGGAACGTTCGATGAAAGGATTAGCAAACGCCAGTGCAAGCAAAAGGATCACCGCAAGACGAAATGCCAGCAGCAGCAGATAGCGCAACCGCCGGTGTTTGATGGAGCTTTGCGTGCGCCGCTCGAAAAACATGAGCGAACTGAAAGGCTGAGGCGTCGTGCGATGGCGCCGCAACAGGTGCAGGTAGATCGGTAATCCCACTGCCGCCGCACCAGCCAGAAACCAGGGCGCCAGGAAACCCATCAGTATCTCCCTTGCCGAAGTGTCAGATATTCCCGCAAAGCGCCGTCGAGCGGGCGATTGGTCACCAGCAGGTGATAATCCATGCCTGCGGCCCGCGTCCGGTCCTTCAGTTGGGTGATGTGTGATTGCACTTTTGTGCGGTATTCGTCCTGGCCGTATTCCGGCGTGACTTCCAGGCTTTCCTGCGTTTCCATGTCAACGAGCACCACCGGCTCTCCCAACTCCGGCTTGAGCTCCTGTGGATCGAGGACGTGGAAGAGGACCACTTCGTTTCCGTGATATCGAAGTGGCTCGATTGTGCGCACGATGAGCTCAGGCGATTCAAAAAAGTCGGAGATGACCACGACCATACCCCTTTTGTGCAGCCAATTCTGGAAATGAAGCAGGGGCTTGGCGTAATCGGTGCGGGCGCGCGGCTCGGCGTGCTCGAGTCCGCTCAGCAGCCGGTGAAGCTGGCCCTGCCGGGTGGAGGCGCGGATGAAATTGCGCACCTCGTCGTCAAAAACGATCAGCCCGGCGGCGTCCCGCTGGTTCTGAGTCGTGAGATAAAAAAGCGACGCCGCGATATAGCGCGCGTACTCCATTTTCGTAACTTTGTGCGAGGTATAGCTCATCGAGCTGCTGGCATCCAGCAGCACGGTCAGCAGGGTGTTGGTTTCGCCGCGGTAGCGTTTCAGGTAAGCGCGTTCGGTGCGGGCAAAGACGTTCCAGTCCACGTGGCGCAGGTCGTCGCCGGGAGTGTAAGCGCGGTATTCGGCAAACTCCTGGCTGAAGCCGAAATCCGGCGAGCGATGCAGGCCGGCAACAAATCCGTCGACCACCGTTTTCGCCACCAGGTCCAGGCCCGAAATTCCCGCCAAAACCGCCGGATCGAGGTATCTCTGCACGTCATGCTCCCGACGGCGGCGGCACGGTCTCGAGCAATCGACGCAGGATCTGGTCTGAGTCGACGCGGTCGGATTCCGCGTGGAAGTTGAGCAAGATGCGGTGACGCAGCACGGGGATCGCCAGCGAAGTAATGTCTTCGTAGGTGACGTGATATCGGCGCCGCGAGAGGGCGCGGGCTTTGGCCGCGAGCACGATGAACTGCGCGGCGCGCACGCTGGCGCCGTAATTCACGTATTTCGTGACGAACTCCGGCGCCTGCCCGCTCTGGTGCCGCGTAGCGCGGACCAGATCCACGACGTATCGCGCCAGGCTTTCGGCGATCGGCACCATCCGCACCAGTTGCTGAAAATCCAGAATTTCTTCCGCGTTCGTGACCGCTTCAACGTGGGCGACCCGCGTGGCCGTGGTCAGGTCCACGACCTGCACTTCGTGTTCCGCGCTCAGATAATCGAGCACGGTATTGAAAAGGAAGCGGTCGAGTTGCGCTTCGGGCAGCGGGTAGGTGCCTTCCAGTTCGATGGGATTTTGCGTCGCCAGAACAAAAAAAGGCGAAGGCAAGGTGTAGTGATTGCCGCGAACCGTGCAGGAAAGCTCCTGCATCGCTTCGAGCAGCGCGGCTTGCGTCTTCGGCGGCGTGCGGTTGATTTCGTCCGCCAGTACGATATTTCCGAAGATGGGCCCGGGAACGAAAGTCCAGCGCCGGTGTCCGGTCGTGGGGTCCTCTTCGATGATGTCGGTGCCGGTGATATCCGAAGGCATCAGGTCCGGAGTAAATTGAATGCGGCGGAAGACGAGGCCAAGCGTCTGCGCGATGGTGCGCACCATAAGCGTCTTGGCCGTGCCCGGAAGCCCGGTGATGAGACAGTGGCCGCCTACGAATAGCGCCGTGAGGATCTGATCGAGCACCTCCTCTTGGCCGACGATGACTTGCCGAACTTGACTGAGGATGCCGTCTCGTACGGTTTGGAAGCGTTCAACCCGCCTTTTCAGTTCTACCGAATCCACATTAAGTGCGGCAAGGGTGGCCACTGGTCATTTTCCTTTCTGGGAGTCCTCGAGCTCTAAAAGCAATTTTTGGGCCGGCCGATAATCCGGCGCGGCTTCGAGCGAAGCCAGCAGGTGGTCGCGAGCCTGGTCCTGTTGCCCGGCGGCAAAGTATGCACGCGCGACGTCAAATTGCGCCGAAGCCTGATCCAGGGGATGCATCGCCAGAACCGCACTGCACTCTCGGACGTCAGTCGCCGGGTTACCGAGGTCGTACAGAAGACCGCAGAGCTTGCGATGCAGGTCTTCGTCCATCGGGTAAACGTAGTTGATGCTCTCCAGCGTCGCGGCAGCATTCTTACTATCGCCCAATTCCTGCTGCATTGAGGCAAGCTGTTTCAGCGCGTCCGGGCTTCGGCCCCCAATCTTGGCATATTCTGCCAGGATGCTCGCAGCAGCTTTTTTGTCGCCCTTGGCAACGTAGGCTTCCGCCATAAATTCGTAAGCATTGGCGCCCTCGACGTAATCCGGGTATAGCTGGCGCACCGCGTCGCCTTTGGCCAGGACTTCGTCCCAGTTCTTTGCTTTGGCGGCTTCGGCGAGATCCTTCAGGCGGGTCCGCCATTCGTCAAATGAGGCGGCCTCTTTGCCCACATCCTTGTTCAGCCACGCTGTGAATTGGCTGTCGAACTCCTCGGGAGAGATCCCCAGATCCTGCTGAATCACTTCGGGCGTTTTCTTGAGTTGGGCGTATGAATGCACCATGTCGAGAATTTTGTCGTCGCCCCAGCGTTGGTCGATAAAGTCGAGCACCTTTCCGCCCTGAAAGTAAGAAACGATGACCTGAGCTGGATAGTCGGGCCGGATAAAACCCCGATCAAGTTCCGCGATCGGAAGCAATTTCTTTTCGCGAATCGCAACCAGGATTTCCGGCGAGACGCGATCTCCCCACCCCTGAGCCACCTGCGATTCTTCGTGTACCGCAAGCCCCTCGGTGAACCAGCGCGGCACGCGATTATTTGTCGCATTCAAAATGAAAACGTGGCTCATCTCATGCCACAGCGTCTCGCCCCAGTGATAGCTGCCGGGTGGGCGGCCTGAAGGGCTATCCAAGGCGATGACTTCGCCAAAGGTAACGCCCAGCGCGCCAAGCCCGGGCATGCCCAGCGTGCGCACCGCGAAATCTTCATGATTCGGATAGAGTTCGATCTGAACGGGACCGGGGAGCTTCATTTTGTATTTCTTTTCGTAAGTGGCGATGGCTCGTCTCGCCTCGGCACGCACATACGGCAGCAGCAGTTCCGCCTCTTTTTTGTTCAGCTTGATTATGGTCTCGTCGTCTTTGAAGGTTTCGAAGTTCTTGAAGCTGTCCAGCAGGCGCAGGGTATTTACGGTGGCGGCATCGCGATATCCGTTGTTGTAGCACTCCTCCAGCAACTGAAACGGCTCTTCGGTCTGCCCGAAACGCATCAACTGAATGCCCAATTCAGAACGCGCCGGCCACAGTCTGGGATCAACCTCGATGGCCTTGCGGTAATAGCCGATACTGTCCTGAAAGCGCATGTTCAGCGTCAGGTGGTGCGCGACTATCGCGTATGCTTCCCCATAGTGTGGATTGATTTGCGCGATTTTTGCGAACCATTCGTCGGGAGAGTGATCCGCGAGCACGTCGATGGTCGCGTGAATCGCCATCGCATCCAGCGCTTCGGGAGAAATCTTCAGCGCCTCGTCCGCTTCCGCCGCGGCGGCTTTCGAGTCGTAATCCTCCAGTGCCAGCCGCGCCATCAGTTCATGGGCTTCGACGAGTTTGGGATCGAGCTCGAGCGCCTTTTTCGCCTCCTCTACGGCTTTATTGTCAAAGCCATCCGCGCTCACCAGGGCCAGCCCCAGGTAAGCTTGCGCATTCTTCGGGTCGCGCTGCAGGGCTTCGTTAAACAGATCGGAGGCGTCCTTATTATTAAAGCGCTCGTGCAGCAGCCGTCCCCAGCGAACCCGGTAATTGGCGTTGTTCGGCGCCTGCTCGACGGCGGTGCGAAATTCGTTGTTCGCATCCTCGTACTGCTCGAGGCCCCAAAATCCCTCGGCGCGGATTCCGGCTTCCCGCGACTGCGTCAGAGACTCGAAACACGTCCTCGCCTGATCATTGTGTCCGTGCTTGCGCAGCGTCTGACACTCTTCGGGCGTAGCTGCGCAGGCGAAGTTCGCCGCCGCAAACGCCGTCGCCAGCGCCACGATCAACAGGCCGGTTCGAGCCTTGCAATTCACTTATCTAGCTCCTGCTGGACGTGCGCCAATTCCACCAAGGCGGAGGTGAGCTGGCTTTTGTATTCATCCTCCGGCATGGCCGCTTTCTCATACTTGAGCTTGTCGATTTTCTGCTCGAGCGCTTCTTTCTTTGCCAGCAGATCGCGTTTCGCCGGATCGGCCGCCGCCCGTTGCGCCTGACCGATGCGCAGTAAGGTAAACGTCGAAAGCAGCATCCCTTCATTGTGGTCGCCCGAGGGCGCGCGTACCGGATCATTCTTGCCGGTATCCTCGAATTGCGGATGTTCGGTCGCCAGCCGCTTTTGCGCCTCATAGAATTCCGCCGTCTTCCGTTCCGCATATTGGAAGGCTTCGAGCGCGGTGATGGATTCGTTTTTGTCCACGTCTGCATCCGGGTCGCGCATCGCCTCTACCCAGTAGCGCGCGAATACCGTGGCATTTTTTTCCGTGCCGCTCTTGGTCGCCGTTATGACGCCACGTCCGGGTTTTCGAAGCGCGGCAACCGACCCTCCGCTGGCGCTCGTCGTATTGACGATTAATTGGCGCTTGGCCGCAATTTTGTCGCAAAGATTCGCAAGTTCCACTCCGGTGATGTCAGGACCGGGGAGGTTGAATTTATATTCGGAACCGTCGAACGATCCGTGACCGATTAGAATCACCACGAGATCGTCCTCGGGTTTTGCCTCGCGCGCCACGGTCGCGAATTCCGCTTCGATTTTCGCCTTCGTGGCATCGTTTCCCGAAAGGGTGAAAACCCGCAGGTCACCGCCGGAGTCTTTCAGCAGTTTGTTTAAATCGTTCGCCAGGCCCTCAAAGCGCTGCTCGTAATCCGCTTCGCCCCCCAGGCCTGCCACGGTGATGTAGTAGGTCGCGGCGCGCGCAGTCACACCAAAAAACAAGATGCATGCAAACCCAAAGCCAGTGAGGCAGCGTTTTTTCACACCAGCCCCCACTTCCGCCGCAGCAGCCATTCCGCCGAGGGCAGCAGCAAAATCAGCAGGAATACAGCCGGCATGTTCCACAGGTCCTTGGGCTGGCGGATGGTAATGCCGGCTTCGGAATACGGAATTTCCGCCGGAAGTTTGGCCAGATCCTGCCGCTGCCAATAACGTCCGCCCGTCTGAGAAGAAAGCTTCTCGAGCAGGTCGCGATTCTGTTCCGTATGGAAATTCTCGGCCACGCCGTCGATGCGCTGGAACAAAAGCGTATCGCTGCCCACATCCTCATCGCCGTGCTTTGCCGAAATTTCCACCGTGTAGGTGCCGGGCTTATCCGCCGTCCACTCCGCATTGAAAATGCCGGGCGAGTTTGGATCGGGGGTCATTTCCACCAGTGCGCCGGTATTCTGTGGTCCGGTGAAATGAGCTTCCACGCGCGCATCGCCGAGCGGCATGTACTTTTTGTCGCGAACATCAGCCGATACCCGCACGTGGCCGTCGTCAAACAACATCGGGTTTGGAATCGAAGAATAGACGCGCCCCGGAGAATCGGAGACCACCCAGCGCAGCAGTTGCTGCCAGAATTCTTCCTGAGACTTGTCTTCGATCGGCAGCAGCATGCGCCAATGCCAGGTTGAAGAGGTTGCCATAATCGCCGTGCGGCCCCGCCCGTAATTTTCCGTCGCAAGCAGCGGCAGGTTTCGGCTGCCCACCTTCGCTTCCACCAGCACGGCGGCGCCGGGTTTCGGCGTGCCGATCTCCTCATAATCCATCAGTGGAGGCAGCTTCTTCCAGCGATCAATGTTTTTGGAGGGATCTTCCAGCAGGCGGCAGATGATGCTATCAGCGCCCGCCGGTGTAAGTTCGACGGTGGCTTCATCGCGATGGAACGTGCCTTTTCGATTCGGCAGCATGACCGGAAGCAAATCCGCCATGGATGATGCGCCCCAGCCGCCGTCCGCCAGCGAATAGCGCCCGCCCAGTAAAAGCAGCCCGCCTCCGCGTCGATCGACAAAGTCTTTGATTAGCTGCTGCTGCTCCGGTGTGAAGTAATTGGCTTCAACTGAGCCGATGATCAGTCCCTGGTAGGGAAACAGGTCCTCGACTTTATTGGGGAACCCCTCCGCTAACTCCTTGGGATCGGCGATGCCCTGGCGGTAGATTTTGTTTTCGCTGGTGCGCACCATCGAGGAGATTTGCACGATCCGGTCGTCGTCTTCCGCGCGCCGGATAAACTTGTACTCCCAGCGCGGCTCGCCTTCTATATAAAGGATGCGCCGTTTCTCGGACCTGACATCAACCAAACGCGTCAGCGCGTTATTTCCGCGGTTTTCTTCTCCGGGCAGCGGATCGATGGAAAAAGAAAGAGGTTTTGCTCCCGCCGCGCCCGCATTGAAGAGCAGGCTTTCGGTCTGGATATTGCCGTCTGGACCAAAGGTGATCTCGCGCGTTGTCAGGACCTTGGCGCCGTCGCGCACCGCGAGCATCCCTTTGCGGCCCGCATATCCGCGCTGGTGAAAGCTGACGCTGGCGGAAAGCCGCGAATCCGCGAGTGCGCGTGCCGGCACACTGACGTCGTTAATCTCGACATCCTGGTATTGTTCGCGTCCGAATCCAACTGTATGGACGGGGATGTGGCGGCTGCGCAACGCGGAAATGGTATCCAGGTCTATTCCACCGGTGTTGTCCGAGCCGTCGCTCAGCAGCACCACGGCTCCGATCGGCAGATCCGTAGTTTCGTTCGCCAGTTGCTTGAGGCTGTCTCCGATCCGCGTGACCGAAGCCGCGGCATGAAGTTGATCCAGGCTGTCAATGCGGTCGAGCTTGCTGTCCATCCGGTAGAGCCGCGTCTGAAATCTTTTCTGCAAACCGGAAAGGACGCCACCTTCCAGCGCCTTGATGGCTTCGGCTTGCCGCGTCGTGCCATTTTCGTTGATGCCCATGCTGCGGGAATCGTCAACCACGACAGCGATAATGTTTTGTTGTGGCTTGAGCTCCGCCACCATGAGCGCCGGCTGCCAGAGCAAAACCAATAGCAGAGCGGCAAGAGCGCTTTGCAGAACCCAGAGAACGCCCATCCGCCAACCGCGCAGCAGGGGAAGAGTGCGAGGCAATTTTGCCCGGAGCAGAAGGGCGAAACCTACGCTCGTCGCCAGGATCAGGGTACCCAGTATCCACTTCGGCCAGTTCGCGAGAAGAACTAACTCTCCGCGGTAAAAGGCGGAAACAGGATACTTGAATAAGAACTCGAACATATTCCCTGGCGCCCGATCAAATTGTCTGTCGGCAAACTTGAACTATTTGAGTGTCGCTGCCGTTCCGAGCTTTGTTGACCGTAACCTCTCGTCCCGCACAGAGAAGTTTACGCAGGCGGGGAGCTTGCGCTCACTTGCCTCCGTGCGTCGCCATCAACCAGAGCTCAAGGTCGCGTTTTGAATCGAAACATCCTTCCGGCGGCCGAGCTCAAATACAGCGCCCCAGCGGAGTCCAAACCGCAACATACGATCGGCGCAACGTTCGCCTTCCCGGCTGACTTTACACTTGGTGCCCGTACGCTGAACGCCCGTTTGCAAACTGACTGTAAGATGCCGCAGTCCCGCTTCCCGGATGCTATCTCACTCGTATGCAAACGCAAAGCACAGCCGGATCGACGGCTGACGTCTCCCACGCAGCGCCTTCGAGGGTATCAAAATGCCGCTGGCATCTCCAGCGCCACTCTTGCCGACTGCGGTGCCATCGCAGCGGTTGGATTGTTTTTCGATTACTTGTCGAGGCCGTAGGAAGGCTGATCGTACGTGCCGGTCATCTTCACAGGGAGGATTTCGCCATCGCCTCTTGATTTTGCAAACAACGCTTCGCTGGCGCGCGTAAAAAGACCTTTCGGCCCGCCCGCCGTTTTCGAAAATTTCGTATCCACTCGAAGCTGCCCGTGCAGGTCAACGCGCTCATCGACGAAGCTGTAAGTGCCGTGTACGTTTGCCACGGCACCCGGGAGCGCGAACGTCAGCGTGGAAAAATTGGCCACGCCATCGATTAACTCGACGTGTCCTGAAAGAGTTCCGAGAATTTTAGGCAGAGCGACCTTATCATTGGGGATTTTCTGTCCTCTTGCGCGAAGGCTCAATTCGTCCGCGCCTCGCTGCGATTTCTCTTTTGTAAATCCAACCCCGGTGAGTTCGAAGTCCCCAGCCAGCCAGACCCGCCGAAGGAAGGGCGCCGTGCCGCCGGGAACTTTCAGCCGCGCCTGAAACGAGATGGGCCCTGTCATGGGAGGCATCGCGTCCGGCGCCAGAAGCCGCAGCCAGTCTTCGACTCTTCCGCCCGCATCATTGACCTGCAGCATGGCCATTTTGGCACGCGGGTTTGCTTGGCCCGCGATCTCTCCTGCCACGGCAAAGCTGGTCTTTTCGAATTCCCCTCGGACGCTCTGCAAATCGACATCGCCGTTTGTGCAGTTCACTTTCGCCTGAAATTCTGTCCGCAGGTGAACCGGATGCCCGACCGACTTCACTTCGTAATTGGGAACGTTGGTGGTCCCTTGTACGTGAAGGTCCTTCGCCTCCCCCGCGAAGCCGCCTTGCGAGGATAGCGTACCCGCTATACCTCCAAGTGAGCCCAGGTTCGCATTTGTGAATCGGTACGATCCGGAAATTTGAGTGGCCGCGATGTCCGAAGAGTTCCATGGCCCAAATTGGCCGTCAACGGCGAGTTGCCCCGGAGGAAGCGGATTCTCAAGAGTTACATGAAAGGTGATCGGCTTGCGGCGATCGAAATTAGCAAACGTAAGCCGGTCGATCTTGAATACTAAGGGCTGTTGTCTGCGTGGAAACTCCACCACGCCGTGATCCACCACGACTTCCTCTATCGTGACGGAATCTGAAGAACTACTTGAACCGCTGCCGGAACGGGTCGATTCAGCGTTGGCACCGGATGCGCGCGACTCGGTTTGGCGCGACCTCTGCGCCATATCTACGCGCACGTCTTCGAGGCGCATCTGTTCGATCCTCTTGAACAACAGGCCGCGATAATTCGCCCGAATGTCGAGACGCCCCGCCGCCAGCAGAGGCGGCCCGTCGCTCTTTCTGGTCTGGCGCAGCTCCAGTCCCTCGATAACGCACCCGGGAGGAAAATACCTCACGCGGAAGCTGCGAATTTTCACGTTGCTCGAGGTGGCGCTGGCGAGTTCCGTCTGCACCCTATCCGCCGTGAAAGGCCACTTCGCCGCGATTAGACAAACTCCTGCAACGATCAGAGCGAGAATTGCCCCTGCCGTGATCTTGAGCGCTGGCCGGCGCGGCCGTTTCCTCTCCGAAGGTTCCGATATTCCCGTCGCGGAGTTCATGGCAAGCACAGAATAAGCGTCCTATTTCTGCTCGCAAATCGGCCCTCAAATTCAACAAAACCCGCGATTCCCTGTATGGTTCGGAAAATCTACGTACAGTAGCGTACAGTCAACGGAGGTTCGTTCTCGAAGTGCCTTCCCCTGTTCGCTTTGCGCCCCTACAAGATCGGATGGAGGTTTTATGCTTCGTTGGGCTGCCATCTTTCTCGTGATTGCTATCATCGCGGCTATCTTTGGCTTCGCCGGAATAGCAGTCGCGGCCGCGGGAATCGCCAAAATCCTGTTCTTCATCTTTATTGTGCTATTCCTTATCTCGCTGATCACCGGACTCGCATTTCGCCAGCGGCTATGACGCGCTGCCACGTTCGCGTCTGATCCACCGAAGGGAGGTAAACATTGCAAAGCTCCCTTCACCGGCGGTGATCGCCGCCGCGGTCGGCGGCAGGATGGGCACTGATGAGGTCGATTCAGGTTTTTCCTGTACGGCTTTTTGTGGTCAGCCGTGACAGAATTGGCCCTGCTGCAACGGCATCACAAGGCAGAAAAGCATCGAACCAAACATGGGTCGGGCGATGAGCGATTTCCAGTCTGTGGAGCCAGCCTCCACAAAAACTACAGGCGCGACAGACACGCTCGTCAGTTGGCAGGAATACGAGGAACAGGCGCACACTGTTCAATTCTACGAAACTGACGAGTTCCTCATCAGCGAAGTAAGCCGCTTTATAGGTACAGCCCTCGGCTGCGGTGACGCCGGAGTTGTGATTGCCACCAAACAACATCGTGATGCCATTGCGCAGCGGCTCGGGTCATTTGGTCTTGACCTCTGTGTTGCTGTCGCGCAAGGCCGATACGTCGCCTTGGATGCAGCCGAGACGCTTGCGTCGTTCATGATCGGCGACGATCCTGATCCTGAACGCTTCTCCGCTGCGATTGGCAATGTTATCGACCGGGCACGGAACGCGGTTGGGCGCGGTGATGCGCGCGTGGCGGCCTTCGGCGAGATGGTCTCATTATTGTGGGCCGAGGGGAAAAGGGATTCGGCTATTCGCCTCGAGCAGCTTTGGAACGTGCTCGCCGAAACGCACGCATTCTCGCTCCGCTGCGGCTATCCCATCAACGGCTTTTCCAACCGCGATTATAGCGAGGCTTTCGTGCAAATCTGCGCGCAGCATTCTCATGTTGTTCCGGCCGAAAGCTATACCGCCTTGATGGCTGATGAGGAGCGGCGGCGCGCCGTAGCTCAGCTTCAACAAAAAGCTCACGCCTATGAACGCGAGAGCGCGTTGCGGCAGACCGAAGAGCGCTTCCGTTTGCTTGTCGAAGGTGTTCAGGATTACGCCATTTACAGCATGGACGTGAACGGCACCATCACCAGTTGGAATGCCGGAGCCCGTAGAATCAAAGGTTATACAGCGGACGAAATCATCGGTCAGCATTTTTCGCGCTTCTACACCCGCGAGGATGCCGACCGTGGGCTGCCCGCGAGAGTGTTACAAACCGCTCGCAACGAGGGTCACTACGAGGGAGAGGGCTGGCGCGTCCGCAAAGACGGTTCTCGATTGTGGTGCAACGTAGTCGTCACGCCGCTTCGAGACGAAGCAGGAAATGTCATTGGCTTCTCGAAGATCACTCGCGACATGACTGAACGCAAGGCGCTGTTGGACCGCGTCCAGGAGCATGCGGAAGATCTCGAGAAAGCCCAGCAGTCGCTTCGCCATCTTTCCGGTCAGCTTTTGCAGGTACAAGATGACGAACGGCGTCGGCTCGCGCGCGAACTGCACGATGGCGCCGGCCAGATTCTTGCAGCTCTCAACATGAACCTGGAATCGTTGCAGGAGGCCCTCAAAGGCAAGATCGCGTCCCTGCTTGCGCACAGATTGGCGGAGAGCATTCGTCTTGTCGCCCAGGTGATCAAGGAAACGCGAACACTTTCCTACCTGCTCCATCCGCCATTGTTGGATGAGGCCGGTCTGCGCGATGCCTTGCACTGGTTTGTAGGCGGATTTATCGAGCGAAGCGGCATTCAAACCGATCTGGAAATTTCGCCTACCTTTTCCCGGTTGCCGCACGAGCTGGAAATCACCATCTTTCGGATTATTCAGGAAGCCCTTACCAATATTCACCGCCATTCAGGCAGTTCCAGGGCGCGCATCCAGCTGACACTGGGATCCGACCAGATCTTTCTCACGATTGCTGATGAGGGCATAGGCATCGGCACCGGCGCGGTGGCTGACGAACAGAACAAGACAAAGAAGCTCGGTGTCGGTATTGCTGGAATGCGTGAACGAGTCTTGCAGTTGGGCGGCCGCTTCGAAATTCTTTCCGGCAATCCCGGGACCATCATCAAAGCCGCTTTCCCGCAGCCTGGCCTTAATTGATTGGAGCCGTCACTGCCTCGAATTTCCGCTCGCCTGCGCTCCACGAACTTGCCTCATGAAATAGTGCTCTTTATCCAAATCGGCGCGCACCGCCACATCGAAAAAACCGACCATCATCTCCTCATACGTCTGGTCGCCCCAGCGCACCGCGCTGTCGGGATCGGGATTGTGCGGATTCTTGCGCGAGTTGTCGTACCAGCCGACCGCTTGTAGCTCCGTCCCCGCTTTCAATAAGCGCGGCATCGCCAGGCGATAACTCAATTGCCAGTAAAAATCGTAGTTCACGCGCAGCAAAGGTTCCATCCGCCCGGCGGAATCGATGATGTTGTATTCAAATCGTTTCCCGCGCAGATGCATGTGCGGGAAAAAGCTGAGCAGCAGGGCATCGTTGGGTAAAGTGCCGTGTACCTCCACCCGGTAGTCATCCACGGCCGGCGGAATCACGAAATCGCTGTTCGTCAACTGCAACGTCAAAATCCGCCGCGCGGGCGTCTGCTTCGCAAATACCAGTCCCATGGCCGTTTGATCCGCCACAGCCCGGCCTTGCGTTATGTAATGCATCTGAAAGACCAGGTCCGATCCTTTCGGGACAAATTTCGCCATTCCCTCCGGCCAGTCGTCGGGAGAACTTCCCGGTGCATAAACCAGCAAAATATCGCTGGTCGTGAATTCCGCGTCCCGCCGGTCCTGCGGATCGCTGAGTGTGGAAGGTGTGAACGGCACCCCTACCGGGGCGTGCCGCAGCCACGCCGACCCCGGCGCCCGCACGTACACGACGGCGTGGTGCACATTTTCACGATGCTGTGGACGGATTTCCGACATCTGCACCCATTTGTCTTCCGTAAAATTCGTCGGCACGATTTCGTAGGTATATTCGACGTCGCCATGCGTGGGCAGCAACGCCGGTTTTGGCATTCTTACAATCTGGTCCGGCTCGCGAATGTTCCAGCCGCTCGTCCACGCGCGCAACGGCGGCGCGCTCCGCGGATCACCGGCCGGTGCATTTGCCGCGGACCAACGCGCGAGCGTATCGATTTCCTCAGGTGAGAGCGACGGATCGTTGGCGAAATGTCCATATCGCGGATCCGCAAACCATGGCGGCATCTTCCTGCTTTCCACAGCTTGCTTGATCGCTTTCGCCCATCGTCGTGCTTCCCCGTACGTCATGAGCGGCATCGGAGCGATCTCGCCGGGCCGATGGCAGCTTTGACAATGCGTTTCAAGAATCGGAAGCACATCTTTATAAAACGTAGGCGTGGAGGCCATTGCTGTGCTTTGCCGTTCAAGCCTCCCCTGCTTGGAAGACCCATTGACTTGCGCGTGCTCTCTGCTCATCGCGTTTGGCCGCATCACGGCTATTAAATACGCGGCCGCCAGAACGATGAAGACCCGAAATCCGAGCTGGCGGGAAGGGAACTTAAGCATTTCGCGAATCTGCGCGCATTATAAACGGACTGAGGGCATCGCGAGCCAAGACTTGCTCATATGTCTGTTGGTCTTTGCGGTTCTTCGCGCCGTTTACGCGCAAATACCGCGGCAGAGCCGGCTTCGTTGTGACGCATGTCGCAGATCATTGACGCCTTTTGCTCTTTCGTTGTCATCCTGAGCGAGCCTTGCGAGCGAAGGATCTCCCATCTGTTTTTACTGTTTCTGCTTCTTTAAGACTCTTGGCGGAGGGTCGCCTAGGGGGCCGCTCCGGCACAGATTAGAAGACGCCAAGGGGTGACCGGCCATTTGCCTGCGGATTACTGCGCTGCGAGTTCGCCGCCCGCGATGGCGGCAAACTCGCAGGATTCGTGTGAGCTGGATCAGTTGTGCTTCTCTTTTTGTTTATCTTTGTTATTGCCCGATGAATTGTTGTCCGATCGCGCAGGGGCAGGACGCGACGCTGCCGCCGGAGTTCGGTTTTCCGGGACGGCGCGAACGCTACCGGGCGCCTGCGTGGCGGGCGGCCGGTTCTCCGGAGCCGGTGCGGCTGCGGGACGATTCGGCGGCTGATTCGCGGGCCGTTCGAACCCTCGATTGGGCGGCGTGCTCTGCGGAGGCGTATTGATTGCGGGCCGTTCGTTCGGAGCAGTTGCCGGCCGGTTCGGCGCCTCATTATTGATCGCCGGGTTGATCGACGGGCGCTCGTTCGAACTCGCGCCGGGATTCGGCCGATACGCCGGCGCCTGTGGCCGATTGCCTGGCTGATTGTTTGCTGGACGATTGTTGAAAGGTTCCTGGACAGGCGCGCTCTGTGGCTGGTTATTCATCGCGGGCCGTTCATTTGAAGGCGCTGCTCTCTCCGTCCGGCCGCCGGGCGCGAGCGGCCGGTACACGGGCTGCTCGTTCGACGGCCGATTGTTTGAGGGTATTGTGGCTGGCGCATTCGGCGGCTGATTATTCATTGCGGGCCGCTCATTCGATGGACCGCCTGCGTTGGGACGATACTCCGGCGAGGGCGGACGATAGCTCGGCTGGTTCATCACCGGCCGATTGGCTGCTGGTTGCGAGTTTGCTCCCGGAGCGCTCACGGGCTGCTCCGGCTGATTTTGCTGGCCGGGGCGATAAGTTGGCTGAGCTTCCACGGGTCGGTCATTCCGACGGTTCGGCTGCCCATTCGGCGCCTCTGTCACTGTGGGCCGATCACCCGGCCGTTCGAATTCGGGGCGGTCTGTCCGTCCCGGCGAATTCGCGCTGGGATTGTTGTTCGGTCCATAACCACGGCCGTTGCCGGGATTCTCGCGAGTGGGTGTTCCGGGCGCGCCGGCGAATTGACCTGCTCCGCGATTTGGCGTTTCCTGATTCGGCATCGCCGGCCTGACGAAGGGGTGCGCTGTTTCCGCCGGGCGGACCTTTTCAATTTCATTGCGCGCTAAGGGCTGTCCGGGATGCGCGGCAAGCGCCTCCTGCTGGCGTGCGAAAGGCACCGGCGGCGCCGGCGGGGGAGTTTTCGCCACAACCGGCCGTTCCACCACTGTGCGCGGCGGCACCGCGCGCGGCGGTCTTCGCTCCGCCGATCCCAGCACGCTGTTTTGCGTCGGAGCCACCGCCGCTCGCGTCACCACGGGCGCGGTTGCGATCTGGTTCGGATTCACCCGCACCGCCGCGGTGGAGATTGGCTGCGCGGTCGCGAACGCGGTCGTCGAAACTGCGGTGACAGCGCCCGGCGCCGTCCTATTCACGTAGGTCACGTTGTTGACCACCGTCGTATTGTTGACCACGGTGGTGTTGTAAACGTTCGTTACCGTAACGCGATTGACGGTCGTATTCGAAACATTGACGCGCGTAACGTAATCGGGGCTCGTGCGATACGCCGGTACGTAAACTTCACGGGGTCCCAGTGGGAACCAGGCAACAGCTGCACCTCCGCCGACGCCGATGGCCATACTGAAGTTTGGTCCTCCAACGAACGCCACAAGCGCGGGAGCATAGACGGGCCTCTCCGCAACCGGCCCGGGCACCCAGAACCACGCTCCCCGCCCATACGCCCATCTTCCATAGTGAAATGGAGCGTAACCCCACGGCGCATCGTCTACCCATGTCCAGCCCCAGGGGGCGATCCATGCCCAATGTCCGTTGTGGTAAGGTGCCCATCCCACCGGCACCGCCGTGGGCACCCAAACTTCGCCATATTCAGGGTCGTGGCGCCAGACGCCGCTTGAATCGAGATCTTCGTAGCCCACCATCTCGGGCGAAACATAATGCGCCGAACGCGACTCCTCCCACCGGCGGTCGCGTTCTTCACACCAGTCGTCGAATTCGTCGTAATCCCGGCGGCCAATGCGGTCGATGTCCGCCGACAGTACATCCGTACCCGTGAGATATGCCTTATCGCGCGAATCAAGTGTATAGCTGCGCCCGCCGCCGCTCGCTTCCCCTTCACCATTCCGAACGGTCACAATCGTGCTGTCTCCGTCTTCGGTAGCCTCGACGCGATATTGGCCCGGCCGCAGAATTGTGAAAGCCTGATTCGGAGTATCGATTTCGAATACTTCGTCTCGATTCAGGCGGCGTACGTGTATCGAGAGGGTGCCGGCGGAAAGCTGAATCTGCACGGTCTGGTCGTCGAGATTGAGGAACGAGAATCCGGTACCGCCGTCCAGCCGAATCGCCGCTGAACCAATCTGCAATTCCGCTCGCGAATCCATGTCCGCCCAGAGCTTGTCTCCGGTCGTCATGGGTCGATTGATCGCCGCGCCTTCCCAGTCGGACTCGCCTGCGGGCTGGAAAGAGACGTCTCCGCGCAAGAAGCTGATCCGAGCGACGCGACCAGGCGGGTCATCACCATCCGCCGACGCATTTTGTGGTAGCGCGCACAGGAGCAGCAGAGCGACAAAGTTCACGCAGGCGCAGATCAAAGCCTTGCTTTTGGTGGACATGAAAATATCCTTAGATTTCGAGTTAACTTGTCAGAGGCCTGAACTGATCTTTAACCTGAACCGATCCTCAATAGGATAGATTGGAGCGGGCTGCCAGCCTACCTCGGCTTGGGTCTGGTTTGTAGATTCAGGCAATAGCGTTCAGAAATACACGCGTTGTAAACGTATCCTGTTGGAAACATTGCGTTTCCCATCCCGGTAGAGCCGCCCGCAACTGCTCCGGCGTTAATCGCCTCGGCGCTCAAGATTCTCAACTGAACCACACAACGCGGTTCGAGCTCATGCCGGGCGATCAGTGTTGCCCGCCTGACAGCGCGTGCAGCCTTCGCCGAGCTCCTCGATGCTGTATGTCTCACCTGAGCGTATTCGTTTTTGTGCTGCCTCTTCGGCCTCTTGTCGCGTCGCGAACGGCTCCCACTCCATGGCTTCGGCGCCAGTCCAGCGAATGTGATAGTGGATCATGTGGCACTCCAAAAGGTAAGGTGAGATGGCTGAGAACTTACCACATTGATGGCCGTCGGTTGAAATGCTGAGCGCGAACATGCCGCGGTCTGCTGTACTGCTCAGTTCTAGTACAATGCCTCATCAACTATACTGAATTACCTGTATGCGGCCCGCATTCCTCCGTATGCAATAATTCGAACCTCTCCTTACAAAATGCTTATGTGTCGTGCGTATGTGCTGATGTAAGGACGAAATCACCGGGCTGCTCCGCGCGAGGATCAGAAATTCTCGATGACGTTAGGTGTGCTCATCGTCGACGATCACAAAACCGTGAGAGACGGAATTCGCTCGCTTCTCACCGGCCGCGCTGACTGTTTTGTCTGCGGTGAGGCGGCCGACGGTGTTCAGGCTGTGGAGATCGCGCGCGACCTGCGGCCCGACGTCATCCTCATGGATCTCTTGATGCCGCGCATGGATGGCGCCGAAGCTACTCGCATCATCCGGCGGGAACTTCCTGATTCCCGGATCATCCTCGTCAGCCAGAACGATCCGGCGCTTTTGAGCCGCCGAGCCGCCGAAATCGGCGCCTGCGGATATGTTTCGAAATCCGACCTCGCACGCGATCTCATGCCCGCGATTTTCAGCGCTCGCAACGGACAAGATGGCAACGCTTCTGCCGAAGCCGCCTCCAGGATTACGCCCGGTGTTTCGAAGCCAAAATCCCGCTTTGCCGCGACCGCCGGCGAGGTGAACACCAGCAGCCAGCTCCCGAACGCTCACGTGCATGACCGGGAGCAAGTGCACGAAACGCATGAGCAAGAACTGTTTCGTCTCGCCCAGACCGCAGCCCATATAGGCACCTGGGAATGGGATGCCGCCGATGGTACGAGCAATCTTTCCGCTGAGCTTTACCGGATTTTTGGTACCGATCCCTCCGACGCGCACCACGTTGACACCTGGGCCTCGAACCTGCATCCCCAGGACCGCGAGAAAGTATTCCAGCTCATGCGCGAAGGGTACGATGCTGGCGAGATGGAGTTCGAATATCGCTATCGCCATCCGGAGCTTGGCGTCAGGTGGCTGTATTGCAAAGGACGCCGCGTTCGTAACGAACCCCGCATGTTCGGCGTTGTCCTGGACATCACCGAACGAAAGGATATGGAGGAATCGGTCCGCCGCAACGAGCAGCGCCTCCGCGCCATCATCGAAACGACGCCCGAATGTGTGAAGCTGATTGGGGCAGATGGCACCGTGCTGCACATGAATGCCGTCGGCTTGGCGATGGTCGGCGCGGAGAGCCCGTCACAAGTGGTCGGCAGGAGCGCTTACAACCTCGTCGCGCCCGAAGACCGCGACCGCTTCCGCGCGTTTAACGAAACCATCTGCCGGGGCGAGAAAGCTTCCCTGGAGTACGATATCGTCGGCCTGCGCGGCACCCGCCGCCATATGGAAACCCATTCCGCCCCTCTGCTTCAATCCGAAGGCAGCTTCGTACACCTTGGCGTCACGCGCGACATTACCGAGCGTACCCAGGCCGCCAGCACCAATGCCTTGCTTGCCGCCATCGTGGATTCCTCCGACGATGCCATCGTCAGCAAGAATCTCGATGGCTTTATCACCAGTTGGAACAAAGGCGCCGAACGCATTTTCGGTTATAGCGCGCGCGAAGCGATCGGCCAGCACATCACATTCATCATTCCTCGTGATCGCCTCAGCGAAGAGGACGAAATTCTCAGGCGCCTCCGCCGCGGCGAGCGGCTGGACCATTTCGAGACGGTGCGCAGGCGAAAAGACGGCACCCTGCTCGAAGTTTCAGCCACGATTTCACCGCTGCGCACCCCCGATGGAATGATCATCGGCGCTTCCAAGGTCGCGCGCGACATCACCGAACGCAAACGCGCCGAAAAGGCCCTGCGCGAAAGCGAAGAGCGTTTCCGCGTCGTCACCGAAGCTTCCCCGGTCATGGTCTGGATGTCAGGTCCCGACAAGCTTTGCTATTACTTCAATAAACGCTGGCTGGAATTTGTCGGGCGCACCCTGGAGCAAGAATGCGGTAATGGCTGGGCCGAAAATGTGCACCCGGACGATTTCGAGCGTTGCCTGCAAATCTATCTCACCAACTTCGATGCGCGCCGGCCCTTTCAGATGGAATATCGCCTGCGCCATCACACCGGAGAGTACCGGTGGATACTCGATCACGGGGTGCCGCGGTTCGCCCCGGATGGAGCGTTTGAAGGTTACATGGGGGGGTGTTTAGACATTCATGATCAGAAATGCACGACAGAAGCTTTGCGCCAGAGCGAAGAGCGTTTCCGCGCGCTTTCCGAAACCCTCGAATCCGAGGTCCTCGCGCGCACCCGCGAACTCGAACAACGCAATGCCGAGATATTGAAACAGTCCGAACAGTTGCGCGAGCTTTCCTGGCAACTTCTGCGCACTCAGGATGAGGAGCGCCGCCACATCGCGCGCGAGCTGCACGACAGCGCCGGGCAGATTCTCGCGGTACTCTCGATGAGTCTTACCCACCTGATGGAGAGCGCAAAGCAAAAAGCTCCCGACCTGGCGCAAGGCGTCGAGCAAGCCGACCGTCTGCTCCAGCAGTTGAGTGGCGAGATCCGCACCACTTCGTATCTGTTGCATCCGCCGCTGCTGGACGAAGTGGGCCTCGAGGGCGCGCTTTCCTGGTATATCGACGGATTAAGGAAGCGCAGCGATCTACAGATCGATTTAAGCGTGTCGGAAGATTTCGGCCGTCTGCCGCGGGATATGGAGCTGGTCGTCTTCCGCATGGTTCAGGAATGCCTGACCAACATTCATCGTCACTCCGGCAGCCAGATGGCATGGATTCAGGTAGGTCACGAACCCGATAAACTCGTGGTCGAGGTTCGCGATCAGGGCAAAGGCATTCCTGCCGATAAATTGGCCGAAATCCAGAGCAAAGGCTCGGGAGTTGGCATCCGCGGAATGCGCGAACGGCTCCGCCAATTCCATGGTGAGATGACCGTCGAATCCAGCGGCGCGGGAACGACCGTTCGTGCTGTTATCCCTGTTCCTTCAGAAGCGCCTGCGGTTCCTGAGGTCCCCGGAGCCGCCGCTCTTCGCAGCATCATCCCGCAGTCGCCGGTATCAACGGCTCCCCCGCGTTCCGCATCCACCGACGCGGCTTAACTTGTAAAATGCGTTTTGTTTGTTTTCTGTGCCCGTGCGGCTGGCACTATGCCGCCCTGATGTTCGGCTGCGTGGCGTAGACACGCTGCCATCGTCGCCACACGATTCTTAGCGCGGCGGCAATCGGAATCGAAAGGTATACGCCGATCACTCCGCCGATCTCGCCGCCCACCAGCACGGCGAAAATCACCGCCAGCGGATGCAGTTCCAGCTTTCCTCCCATCAGCCGCGGCGAAGTGAAGTAATCCTGCAGCAGCCGCCATCCACCCAGAAAAAGCGCCACGATGAGTATGTGATGGTAGTTTGCAAGAAAAGCGACGCCGAGGATCGCCGCCGCGCCCACCAGCGGGCCTACGATGGGAATAAACTCCAGCACCCCGGCAATCGCGCCGAGCGCCAGCGCGTAGGGAACGCGCAGCAGCGAGAGCACACTCATGTATGCCGCCACCGAAAGCCCCGCCAGCACCAACTGCATTCGAATGTAGTGCGCGAGCATCTCGTTCAGGTCCACCGTGATCCCGGCGAGAAAACGCTTTTGCTGTCTGCGGTCGACGGCCTCTACCAGACGTTCCGCGAAATTTCGTCCATCCTTCAGGAAAAAAACCGCCAGGATCGGAACCAGAACGAACCAGATTATGTTTTGCGCAAACCCTGCCACACGCGTACCCAGCGAACCCGCCCACATCAGAATCAGCGTTCTATGCCCTGCCAGAAACTGCTGTAGCCGGACCTGAGTCGCGTAGCTCCAGCCGCGCTTGGAGCCAATCTCCCGTGCAATCTGCCCAGAGCTGATCTTCTGAAAGAAACCGGGCAGTGCCTCGGCGAGCTTGCGCCCCTCGTCCGCGATCTTCGGCCCGACCAGCAGAAAGAGAATCGCCAGGCCCACGCAAACAATGACATACACCTCGAGAATGGCGATCCCCCGCGAGCCTCGCGACACCTCTGTCCATCGTTCGAACCGAGATACGAGCGGTTCCAGCAGATAAGCAAACAGAATGGCCAGCAGAAAAACGATCAGAATGCGCCGCGCCCCATAAATGAAAGCCGCGACCGCAATGAAAATCAGAACGGTGATAATGACCGAGGCCGTCCGCTTGTCAAACCAATTCATGACTTATTCGATGCTGCCGCGCATTGCGGCGACTACGCGCAAGGACTAGGCGAACCATCTATCGGTGGGGCCCGATCTTTGGTCCATCCGAGGCTTTCCGACGATGCGACAGAGTGGCACAGCAGCCGAGAATCTGCTTTTTACTGCGCCCCACCCCACCCTCGTCATGACGCCAAGACATGGGGCGGTTACATGAGAAGAGGACAAATTGTCACGATGTGTAGCCGCCGTCCTTTAGGCCGGCGGTGAGATCAAAAGCCCAAAAGGCAAAACGCGGCCAAGAGCGGCTGTGCGACCGCAGGCGCGCTGAAGCCAGGCGGCTACATGTATTCAGGATTTTGCGCGCTGCGTCTGGCCCGCGTGCCGCCGGCTTAGTCGCTATTGCAGGGATTCACGCATTTGCACGCGTCCGGCCGGCAGTAGGTCTTGCATTTCTGGCCGGCGGTTTGATTGTGCGGATCGCAATCGCGCTGCGCGCGCTCGCATTCGCATTTATGAGGATTGTCCGAGACGTTGTCGCAGCTCTTGGGCTGTCCGGAATGGTCTTGTGGGAGGGCGAGCGGCAGCGACAGCAGGGCAGCGAGCAGCAACATTCTCATCGTGGCGTCCTCCTCATCGAATCCCTGAGCGAGGGAAAGCTGGAAACCGCGGCTCAAGCATTTCCCGCGGTTGTATTTCGCCGAGCGCGCCGGAACGCATTTGCATTGCCTAGCTGACATCAGCCGCCATATCGCTTCTATTGGGCGTTTCCCTCAGTCATTCGCCTCTATTGCTGTAGAAACCGAATACACGTGTACCCCCGAGTGATCACGATGTACTTCCGTATAAGCGGCGCTTGTGTGCATTCCGTCGCCGCGTTTGTCTGGATGGCAGCCGCGATTTACCTGCCGACCGCTGATCTGCTTGTTCAGTGTGCGCGATGCCTTTCTCGCTTGTGAGGAATGTGTGTGGCCGAACGGCGCAAGCGATGCAGAAAGCTGCACGATAAATGGATCATGGCGGGCGGGTGCAGATCTACAGAAAGGGGATGCTTCTACTCTTCTTTTGCCGTGAGCCTTGCGTCCGCTGCCGAAACCGGCAGCACCGCTTCTACTCCCGTGCCCGGCGAAGCGTCATAAATGCGGAAATTGCCGCCGAGTCCGTGCACGCGCTCCCGTATTCCGCTGATGCCCGCGTTCGGCTGATCGGGATTTGCCGCGGAAGCAGGCTTGCCGCTGCCGTAATCCCGCACCTTGATGTGCACGTTCTTACTGTTGCGCGTGAGTTCGACGTCCACGGTCTTGCTGTCGGAATGCCGATATACGTTTGTCAGTGCTTCCTGCACGAAGCGAAAGATGGCCGCCTCCACCTCGAAGGGCAGCGCCGCCATCTCCTTCGGCAGTCCCGTATTTATTTGAATTCCGGTGCGCTGGCTCACGCCTTCAACGTAATACCGCAATGCCGTGAGCAGGCCCATATCTTCCGCAAACGGAGGATGCAGCAGATACGACAGGCTGCGCACCCGTTGCAGCGCACGATCTACCGCGTCGGCCGCTTCTTTCACGTGCGAAGCCCAATGCCCATCCGCAAACGAATCTGCCGGAATGCGCCGCAGAAAAAGCTTGGCGGCCGTGAGTTCCTGTCCCAGGGAATCGTGCAGTTCGCGCCCGATACGCCTGCGCTCTTCATCCTGAAGCCGCGCCATCTCGATCTCCGCCCCGGCCATGGTGCACACGGTGGAGATCATGCTGATCTCACGCTTGGTGTACGTATGCGCCTTGCGGTTCTGCAGATTGATCACACCGACCAACCTCCCGCGGCTCATCAGCGGCACCGAAAGAAATGCCTGGAACCGGTCCTCCGGCAGATCATTAAAGAACTTGAACCGTGGGTCTTTCATGGCGTTCTGCGGCACCGCGACCGGCTCACGGTGTTCGGCGACCCATCCCGTGATACCTTCGCCCATTTTCAATTTCAGCCGGTCGATGATTTCGGGGTGAGGATTTTTCGAAGCGCGCAGCACCAACTCGTCTTTTTCCAGAACATAGACGAAGCATGAGTCGCATTCCACTACCGCCGCCACAAAGCGCACCACCTCGCGCAGAATTTCGTGCAGTGGGGGCGCGTGCGAAAGCCGCATGGCAATCTCGTGCAAGAACCCAAATTCGAGATCGCCCTGGGTCTGTGGATTCGCTGCCGGTGGTTTTGCCAAAGTGCTGGTGCCTCTCAACGGCCCGGCGTTAGCCTGCGATTTTGCGGATTCCCCGTCCTTGGCATTTTCTGCGAAAGATGGGTAGTTCCGTTCCCGTCGGTCCACCCGAGTTTGCTCCAAGCCACGGTCAAACGTAAAGCCGTGCAGCGCCCCTGTCCAATTCTTATTTTGAATAGGCGCCATCAATTTGCCCTTGCCGTGCCCGGGTATAACTCGCGGTGCGGCTACGGCCGGCTCGTGATATAGGAATGCTGCATGGCCCTGCTTCGAACCCTGCTCGACCGCAGCGAACCGCGGTCCGCGCTGACCCTCACCCCGGCCCTGCGTGAACTCTACGACGGCGGTCTGGATTTTCCCGCAGCGCGATCGGCGCGACCTTACGTGATTGCGAATTTTGTCTCTACCCTTGATGGCGCGGCCAGCTTCAAACTCGCCGGCCAATCGAGCGGCGCGACTATCAGCGCATCTGATCCCGGCGACCGCTTCGTCATGGGTCTGCTGCGCGCATCAGTGGACGCCATCATCGTCGGCGCCCGCACAATTCACGACACCGGCGCCACGGGTCTTTGGATACCCTCCGAGACTTATCCCGGCGCGGCCGACCTTTATCGTGATTACCGCTCCGGCGTGCTGCACAAAACCGGCCGACCGCTGGTAGTCGTCGCCAGCGGCAGCGGCAAACTCGACCTGCAGCGGGCGCTCTTTCGGTCCGAGGACGTGCGCACGTTGATCGTCACCACCGCCGCCGGCGAGCAGGAATTACGTGCCCGCGGCGTGCAACGCTTGCCCACGCTCGAAGTCCAGGCGCTCAGCGATGTCGGCTTCGTCACGCCGGCGGCCATTCTCGATTTGCTCACGTCCCGTTATGCGGTGCGCCACCTCTTGCACGAAGGTGGGCCAACACTGTTCGGCGAATTTCTCGAACTCGACGCGGTGGACGAATTCTTTCTGACTCTCGCGCCCCAAATCTCCGGCCATACAACAAAGTCGATTCGGCCGAGTCTCGTTGAGGGCGTGGAATTTCTCCCCTCGGCCGCGCCGTGGTTCGATCTCCTCAGCGTGAAGCAAAGCGGCGCCTATCTCTATCTTCGTTACCGCCGCACCCCGTCGCGCCCGAGTTCCGCCAACGGTTCGGTGTAGCGGCCTCTGCGACTTCTGGGCGGCTTAGCTGTTATTGGGAAACGTATTGCCCCGTGATATCGTCTAGGGCTTTATGCGCGGCGATTTTGTCCGCGTTTTGCGGCATGTGGCCGCAGTTGGCGCGAGCTTCAACAGAAAGTTCAGCAGAAGAAAGTCAGGAGGAAACGGAATGCGCAGAGTCGGATTTACGCTGTTGGCCGTGGCGCTTGGAGGCGTGCTCGGCTTTTACATCGCCAGCCGCACGCTCACCGTGCGCGGCGCCGCCAAGCCCGGCACGGGCTTTGCGGCCATACCCGGACAGGTCGGCGGGCAGGACATCTTCGGCGCCTACGAAGTCGTAAAGGGCTGGCCAAAAGACATCAGCACGCTGCCCGGCAACGAGAAGTGGACCTACGGCGCGGGCCAGGGAATTTTCGCCGAGAGCCCGAACCGTGTTTATATGCTCTTTCGCGGTGAGCTCCCCAATATCAAGGCGCCTAAGCCCGTCATGCTCCCGGAGTTGGGACCGAGCCTTTCATTCCCCATCGGCCGTTTGCCCTGGCGGGACGCCACGGTCGCGGCTATGCCCGGGGCCGGCGGCACCGGACAGGATCCCGACGATGGCCCACGGCTTTGGCGCGGCGCCAATCCGCCGTATCGTGAGATCGGCGTAGACGCCAAATGGGCCAATTGCTTCAACGTTGTCGATGAAAACGGCAACATCGTTGAGACCTGGAGTCAGTGGGATTCGAAATTCAAGCGGCCCCACGCCGTTTACGTCAACCCCTACGATCCCGACAAGAACGTCTGGGTCGTAGACGATCACATGCACGCTGTTTACAAGTTCAGCCATGATGGCAAGCAGCTCCTGCAAACCATCGGCACGCCCACGGTAAAGGGCGCCGACGGCACGCACTTCAACCGTCCAACTTACATTGTCTGGTTGCCCGACAGCACATTCTTCGTTGCCGACGGATACAACGGCACGCGCGTGGCCAAGTTCGATAAGAACGGCAAATTCCTCCTGGACTGGGGCATGAAGGGCACGCCGCCAAACGACAAGCGTCCCGGCTACTTCAACAACGTGCACGGCATCGCCATCGATGCGCAGACGCGGCACATTTTCGTCAACGACCGCGGCAACCACCGCATTCAGGTCTTCGACGAAAACGGCAAATATCTCTACGAGTGGCATGTCGGCGACGAGCCTTCCGACGTCCACCTGATCTACATCGGCGCCGACCGCACGCTGTGGGCCTTCGATCGCGGCACCTCCAAGATGCTGCACTACGACCTGCAGGGACACCTGCTCTACACCTGGGGCACCTGGGGTGATTTCCCGGGCGGCTTCTGGGGAGTGCACGGGTTCAGCGTGGATCAGCAGGGCAATTTCTACGTCGCGGAAGTCGATAACGGCCGCGCGCAGAAGTTCACCCCGCGTCCCGGCGCCAACCCGGAATTCCTCGTCAGCAAGCCCGTCTATTCGGCTTGGAAGTGACGATCCGGCCAGGATCGTCATCCCGAGCGAACAGCGTGAGCGAGGGATCTCTCCGAAGTCAGGCAGCGCTGTGGTAACCGAGCTTGCGCGCTTGGATGGCTGTGACGATCCGGCCAGGATCGTCATCCGAGCCAACAACTCGAGCGAGGACTATACCTGAAATGGGCAGTTTGTAGGCCAGGGTGCTCGGTGCCGTTTGCGGGTGCCCCCCATCCTTCGCGCTGTTCGCGGAGGGTGGGACGGTCTTTGTAGCTCAGGTCGTCCGGCGCCGTTTGCCGGAGACCTGAGGTTGTTCCCCCGTAGCCAAGCGCGAGGCGCGCCTGATCCCGCGGCTCGTTATTCTATTCGGCGGACTCGTCGTCGTTGGCTTCGACGAAACGGGCATCGCCTGCTTGTAGCGACTCGTTGTAGCGAAATGATGCAATGATCTGACGGCCTCAGGTATGCCCCTCCGTCAGTTTCTTTCATCGCATCAGGTGGTGTGCGGCTGGCTCAACCGTGCCTGTGAGCGTGCTAAAATAGCGCGCCCCCTTCCGCATTCATAATCTCTCGTTCGGAGGAACCAGAATGAAGATCACCCCGGGCAAACAGAAAGGCCTGGAAGCAGTTTCGAACCGAAATGGCGTGATCGCTGCCGCGGCGATGGACCAGCGCGGCTCGCTCAAGAGTGCCATTGCCAAAGAAAAAGGTGTGGACAAGAAAGCCGTCAGCGACCAGATGATGGCCGAATTCAAGGAAGCCGTGACGCGCATCCTGACGCCGCACGCCAGCGCCATTCTGCTCGATCCCGAGTACGGCCTTTCCGCCACGAAGGTTCGTTCGAAAAACGCAGGTCTCCTGCTCGCCTACGAGAAGTCCGGCTACGACAATACGCAGCCTGGCCGCCTGCCCGACCTGCTCGACCATTATTCCGTCCGCCGTCTGGTCGCCGCGGGAGCCGACTGCATCAAGATCCTCCTCTACTACACGCCTTTCGATCCGGCGAGCGTCAACGAGACCAAGCACGCCTGGGTCGAGCGCATCGGCTCCGAATGCCAGGCGCTGGACGTGCCCTTCTTCCTCGAATTCGTCGGCTACGAAGAAAATGTGGACGAGAAGGGAATTGAGTTCGCGCGCAAGAAGCCCGAAATCGTCGCCCGCAGCATGCAAGAATTCTCGAAGCCTCAGTACGGCGTGGACGTCCTCAAAGTGGAAGTGCCGGTCAACATGGCTTTTGTGAAGGGCGCGCGCTCCTGCAAAGGCGAATCCGTCTATTCGAAGGAAGAAGCCAAGGAGCATTTCCGCCGCGCGGCGGGCATGGCCAAGAAGCCCTTCATCTATCTTTCCGCCGGCGTCAGCAACGACACCTTCAACGAATCGCTCGAGCTCGCCGCCGAAGCAGGCACGAACTTCTCCGGCGTGCTTTGCGGGCGCGCCACCTGGAAAGACGGTATCCCTGTTTACGCCAAGCAGGGGCTGAAGGCATTCGAAGAGTGGCTGGGCAAAACGGGCGTCGTCAACATCAACAACGTCAACCAGCGCCTCGAAGCCGCCAAACCCTGGTTCAGCTTTTACGGCGTCTCCTCCGTCGCTGCGCTGACGTAGCTTAAATTTCGAATACGTGGTCATCCCGAGGAAGTGCGCCCGTTTCACATGCGGGCGCACAACGAGGGATCTGCATTCGTTTTTTCTTGAGTGCCCCACCCCTCAAGGGTGGGTCTTGCTTTGTAGACGCAGACTTCCGGGTGCCAGTGATCCAAGCCGGCGCTCGCTCGGGCATAATATTTTCATGTCCACCTCTCCCAAATCCCGCCACGCCCCCGCCGGCGAACTCGCCATCCGCACCCAGCGCCGCACGCAACTGCTCGACGTCACCGCCGGGGTTGCCAAAATGGTTCAGGATTCCGGCGTGCTCTCCGGCGTCTGCTACATCCACGTGCCGCACACCACTGCGGGTGTGATCATCAACGAAAATGCCGACCCCGATGTTGCCGCTGATCTCGAATCCGCGCTGGCGCGGCTGGTCCCGAAAAACGGCAATTATCAGCACGCCGAAGGGAACTCCGATTCTCACATCAAGACCGCGCTCGTCGGCACGTCCGCCACGGTTTTCATCAACGAGGGCGAACTCGAGCTCGGCCGCTGGCAGGGCATCTTCTTCTGCGAATTCGACGGCCCGCGCACCCGCCGCCTCCGCGTCAAAATCGTTCCCGACTGACAACCCATCCCGAATTCGACTCCGGAACTCTGTGCCTCTCAATCAAGTCTGTCAGTTGGGAACTCAGGCCAGCCGTCGAGGCCACGCGGCATTATCTCGCGGGCCCCTCGTGACTGATCGCCCACACGTATGCGGCGACGGCCTTCACTTGATCCGCACTGAGCTGCGCTCCGCCCTTCGGCGGCATCGGGTCGCGGTACTCTTTCGGCTGCGATACGCCGTCATTAACCGTTCTCTCGATTCCGGTGAAGCTGCCGTCGCTCCACAGCCATTTCTTGCCGCGCAGGCCGGGACCTAACGGCGACCCCTCGCCGTTTTCGCCGTGGCAACCCGTGCAGGCCGCGCCGCCCACCTGTCCGCGGTAGATGCGTTCGCCGAGCGCGACCATCTCGCGTGTCGCGCCTTGCGCAACCGGAAGCCTGCTCGTTGCGGATTCGCCCGCGTCCGGATGCGTGCCCTCCGGCGGCTGCTCGGTCACTCCAGCCGGATTGCCGGCTGGCGCCGTGGCGCTGGGGCAGGGCGTGATGTTGGCGGAGCCGCCATCCGAGCCGCCGCGATACGTGATTCGGTAGATTCTGCCGTGAATATCGTCGGAAACGTAAAGCGCGCCGTCGGGCCCCACCGCCAGGCCCGAAGGGCGATGCGCCGCTCCGGCCGGCGTTTCTACCGCGCCGGCGAATCCGTCGGCGAACACCTCGCATTGCCCGGAGGCCCGTTCCCCTGCCAGCGGTTGAAAGACCACGTTGTAGCCGCCCTGCGGATAGGGCGCCCGGTTCCAGGATCCGTGGAACGCGATGAAAACGCCATCGCGATAACGCGCCGGAAATTGTTTTTGGTCGTAACGCACCATCGCATTCGGCGCCCAATGCGCGGGAAACACGGCCGCGGGCGCGATTTTATTGGCGCAGACGCCAATCTTTTTCCCCCCATCGCCGCCGTATTCCGGCGCCAGCACCAGCTTTTGCGCAAATGGATCGTAGTAGCACTCCGGCCAGCCATAATCGCCGTTGTCGCGCAACAGCAATAATTCTTCAGCGGGGAGTGTCGCTTCCTGATCGGGTTTATAGAATTCCGGCCAGTTCGTATAGAGCTGGTCGCGCCCGTGCTGCGTCGCAAAGATTCGCCCGTTCGAATCCATGGCAAGACCTTCCGCGTTGCGGATTCCCGTGGCGTACCGCTGCGCGGGCGAAAAGACCTGATTGGTCTTGTTCGCGTCGTAACGCCACACTCCGCCGCGCGTCTCCAGTTCCGTGCAGGGCTCGAGCCCGGGCGACTTTGGCGTGCGATTCTTCTGCTGGCAGGAATTGGTTGCGGTGGCCACATCCACGTACATGGTTCCGTCCGCGCTGATGAGAAAGGGATGCATGGGATGATCGCCGCCCAACGGCAACCCTGAGACGACGGTCTGCGTGGCCCCATTCGGAACGATGGCCCCTGACGGCAACGCATACCGCACGATGCGGTCATTGATCTCGGCATAGAGTGAACCTTTATACAAGCCGATCCCGGTGCCGCCCGCGCCTCCGGTCCGCACGCTTTCGCCAAAGCGCTCGACCACGTCGGCCTTGCCCGTCCCTCTTTTATCCTGCAGCGCAACCAGGAAGCCTCCCGGCGGCGGCGTATCGTTGCCGTAATAGCGTCCTGACCAGGTGTTGACGTAAACCACTCCGTTCGGCGCAACCACCATGTGCCGCGCGTGCCCGATCTTGTCCGCGAAGACCGTCGCGCAAAATCCACTTGGCAGCTTCAGATCGGTGTCATCGTTCGGGCAGGTCTGGCTTTTCACTTGTGCGGCCAGCTCAAAATGCCTCTGATTCACCGCAAGTGAACCGCCAATGTAAATTGCCGCGAGGGCCACGCCCGCAGCCAGCAGAATTTTCGATCCTCTCGATAATTGCATCGCGCACCCCTCACCAGAGAATATGACGATTAGCGCGGAGGAATTCCCTCACAACTGTCTGGATGCTCTCGCCTCGCGCGCGGTTACGCCGCAAGAGGTGGCAGAACCCGGACCTTCGCAGTTCTGAATGTCTCTGCACCTGTGCCCCTGCGTTCTCGGCGGCATGTGTTCCTCCGCGTTTTCTGTGGATGCCCTCCGGGTTGCCGGTGTTCTCTGTGCCTCGCCGTGCTCTGTGTTGAAATGCGTTTCTACCGCAGGAAGCCACAACAGGTTGGAAACCTCTGCGCCTCTGTGCTCTCTGTGCAGGGTGTTTTCTTATTGAGTCGCCTTGCTGAGCGCGGCGGGGATCAGAACATCCATATAACGTTGCGCTTCCTTGGCGCGCACGCTGCCGGATTGTGCCATTGCACGAAAAAGCGGCAGGACATTTTCGCGCAGCGCCGATGTATTTTGCGCGGCTACTGCGTGGTTGAACTCTTTGACTGCATCCATATAAGCGCTATTCGCCGCCGAATTGGACTCTGCGGTGGCAACCCGGTTTTTCATGTGTATCAGTGCCTGAGGGATGATGTTATTTACATAGTCGCGCGCATCAAAGGCCAGCGGCCCTTGCGCGTCGGCAACCGTTTTGAACTCAGACTGCAACTGCTGAAGCGCGTCGAGCGCGCCCGCATCAGTTTTCTGTATCTGAAGGTCGAAGCGATTTTTTAGCTGCGTCATCTGCCACAGGTCGTTGTTGGAAATCGTCGGCGCGGTGCCATTTCTGTCTGCGTCGCTGCGAACGATCGCCGTGATCAGTGCGTCGCGCTTTTGACGCGCGCCTTGTTCATGGCCACCGCCGGCCGCGAGCACCTGATCAAGAGCGCTGATCTCTGTCAAGGCATGCGCGGGGTCCTTGGAATTGGCATCGCGCTGGGCGGCGGCCCAGAGCTGTTCTTCCTGGCGGCGCTCGGGAATGAGGATGTCGATGTAACGCTCCGCCTCCGCCGCGCGATGCCCACCCTCGGGCAGGGTGAGTATCTCGCGAAACGATTCGTCGGCGTCATCGAAGTCTGCCGAATTCAGGTACTCCATGGCCTTGTCCCACAGAGTCTGCTCGTCCTGCGCGACGCGCTGCAATTCGAGATTGTGAGCTTGCGCGGCGAATTGCTGCCGCAATTCGTCGATCTGGCCGTTCATAGGGCCATTCAGCTTAGCCGCTTCGTCGAGCTGTGTCTGGGCGGTCTTGTAGTCCTGCCAGCCCGCAGCTTGCTGCGCGAGGTTTATGAGATACCGTTGCTGATCTTCCAGCGAAGATCCTGCGGGTGGCGCGGAGTCGCCGGCGCCGCTTGTGGCCGCGGGAGTCGAGGCATCTGCCGCTGACGTGCTCGGTGTGCTTGCCCCAGCCGTTCTCGCGGGAACTGCCGAATTCGTGCTACTAACCGGTAATCCATGCGCCGCGGCCCCCCGTGTAGCCAGGCTGAAAATCTGCACCCAGGTTCGGTGCGCAGCCGCGGCTGCCAGCTCATTGCGGCGAACAACCGCGGCTCCGGAAATTCCGATGATCGCAATAAGAGCAAATGCCACTGCCGCCGTGCGCCGGCCAGACGATTTCGGCCGCGCCGCTGCTTGCGCGGCAACCCGCGCGCTGTGATGTGTATCCGGTTTCGCGGACGGGGCGTCCGCTGAATCCGCGGCGGCGCTGACGGCAGCCGAGGAGAGGAGCACCGTCGGGGCGGGCTGTGCCTGGCTCTGTGCCCCGGCCGCCGACGTCCCCTCGCTGCCCGCGTGGAATCCGCCTGGATTCAGCAGGTAATTCACTCTTTCGATCTCTTTGAGCAGCGCTTCCATCGAGGAATAGCGCCGCTTCTGGTCTTTGTGCAGAGCTTTCAAAATCACTCGTTCAAGCGAGGCGGGACATTGCGGAAGAAACTGTCGTATCGAAGGGGGATCTTTCTGCAGAATGCTCATCAACAATGCGGCATGGTTTTCGCCGTCGAACGGCCGCTGGTACGCGAGCAGTTCATAGAGCACCACGCCCACCGCCCAGATATCGCCATGCGCATCGGCGTGCTCGCCGCGCACGCGTTCAGGAGAGAGATAGGCCAGCGTGCCCACAAGCGTTCCAGTCTGAGTTTTGGAACTGTCGCCCAGGCGCGCGATCCCGAAATCCACGACTTTCACCACGCCGTCGCGGGTCAAAACGACATTGGCTGGCTTCACGTCACGGTGAATCACGCCGTGGCGATGCGCGTAATCGAGCGCGCGGCAGATTTGCGTCACGTATCCCACTTTGCTTCCAACTGCCAGCGCCGGCTTGCGGGCGATCAGCTTGTCCAGGCTCTCGCCCTCCAGATACTCCATGGCGATGAAAGGAGCGCCGCCGGATTCGGCCAGTTCGTAGATCGTGACGATGTTAGGGTGTTGCAAGCCGCCTGCGGCGCGCGCCTCGCGATAAAAACGCTCCAGCAGCTCGCCGCTTTCCGCAATTCCCGCCGTAATCGTTTTGACGGCGACCGCCCGGCCGATGAGCGGATCGCGGCCTTTGAACACCACACCCATAGCGCCGCGGCCGATCTCCTCGAGGATCTCGTATCGGCCAATCCGCTGGATTACGGTTTCCGGCATAATCACCAGGCGAAGACGCGGCTTCCTCCGCGCACGGGCGATGCTCGCCCGTCTGCGGCGCTTTGGGTCCGCGCGAAGGTTCGCTTCAGGCTAGTGTACCGGCACGGGCCGCCCCTCTCGTTGACGCACGAGTGCCCAAGTAGCGCAGACGTTAACCGTAATTACTTCGCATCGAACCAGCCGCTCTGCAAGCGAATGGCGATACAAGCGCCTGCCAGGCTGTACCCCAGGACAGGTATTCGATGGATAATGCCTGTCCCCTCAGCCTATTCCCGCAACTCCGCCCTGCTGGCTAAGTTGCCCTGAGCAATCCGTTTCGTCACCGGATCAGTTTCTAGGAACGTAAGTTTTATCCACGCATATTGGAGCGACGATGAAAATTCGACTGTGCTTATTGGCCGGGGTGGCGCTGCTCTGCAGTTCCTTGGTTTCGCCTGCCTCCGCGCAATCGTTCAAACCGGGCACTCCGATCCAGATTCAGCTTCTGACTCCTTTAAATACCGGCTCGGCGCAGCCGGGACAGGAGTTTTCCGCCACGCTCGCGCAGCCGGTCTCGGACGGCCAGAAACTTTGGCCCAGGGGGACGCAGGTGAAGGGCAAGGTCCTCGAAGTCGTCAGCTCGGGACGCCTGAGCCGCCCCGCCTCCATCACTTTGCAGATTACCGAAATCGGCACATCACGGGTGACGACTGAGCCCGAACAGATCGACGGCAGATCACACGCTGGCCGCAACGCCGGGCTGATCCTCGGCGGTGCCGCTGCCGGTGCAATCCTCGGCAGCATAGCCGGCGGAGGTAAAGGCGCCATCATCGGCACGGCCGCGGGCGCGGGAGCGGGCACCATCACCGCCGCCGCTACCGGCAAGAAGGAGATCAATCTCCGCTCCGAAACTACTTTGAATTTCGCCGTTGCCGGAGCCGCGGCTGCAGTCGCTCCGCCGCCGCCCCCTCCCGCACCCTCCGTCGCGCCTCCACCGCAGCCCGAATACCGCGAATCCGCCGAGCGCGTCGACGCGCCGCCCGCTCCTGCGGAGGTCCGCGAACGCGAAGGCGACTATCCCGAACCTGGATATGAAGAGCGCGACCGCGGATTTGACGAGCGCCGCGACTCCGACCGCCCGCACCGCTTCCGCGTTTTTTTCAACGATCGTGATGAGCGGATCATTCGCGAATACTTCCGCACCGAAGATTACGGCCGCGGCTTGCCGCCGGAACTGCGGCATGAACGCGATCGCGACCTGCCGCCCGGCCTCGAAAGGCGTTTGCATCGCGATGGAAACCTGCCTGAGGGGCTCGAACATCGCGTGCATCCCTTCCCTGAGGACCTCGAGCGCCGCATGGAGTCCCTTCCTCGCGGATATTGGCGCGGAATTTTGGCAGGCCGAGCCATGATCTTGCGCGACGACGGCGACATCGTCGACATGATGTACGTCTACTAGCCGCCGGCGAAGTCGAGGCGGGCGGCCTTTGTAGCTCAGGTCGTCCCGGCGGGGTTTGCCGGGAGACCTGAGGCTTTAGCGGCTTTTGGTTGGGGCAACATCGCAAATTCGAAAATACTGAGGGTGCTGAAATGAAGAACCTGTTCTTGCTTGCCGCCGTTCTCATTGCTGCTCCTATCCTCGTGCACTCGGGCGATAGGCCACAAACGGGAACCATCGTTTCCGAAAACTCTGTCTCCTGCGGCTCCAAACAGCAGGGAAGTAAACAAACCGAACTCCTTTGCCAGGAATATGTCGTACGCACCGGAGCGACGGACTACCACGTCCGGCAGATGAAGCCCTCCGAAAAAGAACTGATCCCCATAAATACGCCCATCGAATTCACCCTTAATAAAGACAAAATGAAGTTCAAAGCCAACGGCAAATCCTACGAATACTTGGTCGTCGCAGAAACGGCCTCCGACGCGACGCTGGTCCGCTAGCACCAACCCTGAGTTGCAGCGTAAAGCTTTTTATTTCTGATACAGAGCGGGGCTTCAGAACTCGTGTCGCAACTCGGCGCGTGGTGGGCTGCGTTTCACAACGCACGACTTTTCGACGAACCTCCAGACGTGGCATACTCAGGCTCAACTGGCGTGCTGATGCAACCCCTTCCGTCTGCTTGCGTCTGAATTGGGGTCGCGGCCGTCGAGCAGCGAATAGCCCATATCATGACTACCGCGACATTCCAACGCGCGCTTCCACGTTCCTCGTTTAATCTGAAGCCGACCGGGATCGCGCTTACGCTGATCGCTTTGGGCGCAACTTACCTCGCCGCTACCGTCACGTGGCGGCAGGGCGCGCTTTTCCTGGTAGGCGCTGCCGCCGGGGTGACGCTCTACCATGCCGCGTTTGGTTTTACATCCTCGTGGCGCGCTGTGATCCGCGAAGGAAGAGGCGATGGCCTCCGTGCCCAAATGCTCATGTTGGCGGTGACCTGTACGATCTTTCTCCCGATGTTGGCTCGCGGTGAGATTTTCGGTGTGCCGGTTCGCGGCGCCGTGGCGCCAGTCGGCATCTCAGTGATCTTCGGTGCCTTTCTTTTCGGCGTGGGCATGCAGCTCGGCGGAGGATGCGCGTCCGGCACTCTTTACACGGTAGGTGGCGGCAGCGTGCGCATGCTGGCAACGCTTGGCGGATTCATTGTTGGATCGGTTATGGGTGCGCGGCACCTGCCGTTTTGGGAGTCTACGCCGGCCCTGAAGCCCATCTCGTTGTTATCTCGCCTCGGGCTGGTCGCAGGCCTTGTCGTCAGTCTGCTGTTGTTTGGAGCGGTTGCGCTGGTCTCATTCGTGGTCGAACGCCGCCGCCGTCCGCCGGATAATCGCCGGCAGCCAATAGACGCGCGCAGCTTATGGCTGCGCGGTCCGTGGCCACTTGCCGCGGGCGCGCTTGGGCTGACTGCCGTGAATGTAGCGACCCTCACGTTGTCAGGTCGTCCCTGGGGAATCACCTCGGCTTTCGCTCTGTGGGGATCAAAGGGGCTTGCCGCTGCCGGCGTGAACGTCGCCTCATGGGGCTACTGGCAAGCGCCCGCTAATGCAGCCGCTCTCAAAGCCAGCATTCTTACTGACGTTACGTCCGTGATGGATATCGGCATCATCCTCGGTGCGCTGATGGCCGCCGGATTGGCCGGGCGGTTCGCGCCGCTTTGGAACGTACCGCAGCGCGCCGTTCTCGCTGCGGTTATCGGCGGACTGATGCTGGGCTACGGCGCCCGCATCGCCTATGGGTGTAACATCGGGGCCTATTTCAGCGGAATTGCCTCGTCCAGCCTTCATGGCTGGGTATGGTTTGCGGCGGCCTTCGCGGGAAACGCAGTGGGTACGCGGATACGCCCGTATTTCGGGCTGCGGGTATAGCTTCCGAAACAGAGAGGTTGAGATTGGCGGCGCGAAAGAGAAAGACCGGGCGCGGGCTGTTATTTCTAAGCTCGACACTCCTGGCCCTGGGAATTCTTGCGGGAATCGGTCTGACAGTTCCGCCGGCGGATGGAAGCTCGCCGGGTGCAAGCGGCAAACCAAACCCGGGCGCCACGAAGCCATCAAACTCCGATTCGTTGCGAGGCCGGCGCCTTTTTATGCGTGATTGCGCCCACTGTCACGGACGCAGCGGCGACGGAAACTCTCCGGTTCGCGGGACTTTGCACCCCGCGCCGCTCGACCTGACTCGCTTCGATCTCGCGGATTCATTCATCTTGAATGTCCTTCATGAAGGCGTGCCTGGATCGGACATGCCTGCCTGGCACGTCTCTCCGGAAGAAGATCTCCGTGCTGTCAGCGCGTATACTGCTGGACTGGGTCGTCCTGATCAGCGCTCCGAGAGCGAATGGTTCGCCCCTCCCGAAGCACTCCAGGAGGCCGGTCGGCGCATTTACATCATGCACTGTGCCCGATGTCATGGCGAAGCCGGAGTTGGCGACGGAAAAGACGCCGGCCGCTATCTGCCCAAGCCCCCGAATTTTCAGGGAATGCGGCCTTCTTTTTCCGCGGCAAAGCGCATCATTGAGCGGGGAATTCCAGGTACTGCCATGGCCTCCTGGCCATTGCTCACGCAACCGGAAGTTCAGGCTGTTACGTACTACATTCGTTCCTTGTATGCGGCAGATCCGCAAACGTCATTCGCAAAAGCCAGGCCACAGCCATGAACCGAAATATTCTGTCTCTCCTGTTATTAGTTCTAACGCCTGTTGCCGTTCTACGTGGCCAGGGCGTTCGGCAGACTATGCGCGCCAGCGGCGAGGCGGCGCACAAGCAGGCTTTGGCTCAGCCTCCTTCGAGTCTGCCCATTATGCGTACGTGGACTCCGCCGGATGCCAGCAAGATTCCTTCCGGCCAAGATGGCGAAGCTATTTTGTTGGGCATGCGCATTTTTATGCAAACTCCCAAATACGCTTCGGCTTACGTCGGCAATCAGCTTAGCTGCGGTGATTGCCACGTTCAGGGTGGAACTATGAGTCACGCCATCGCCCTGGTAGGCGTTCCCAACTGGTTCCCGATGTTCAGTGATCGGGCAAAGCGCGATATCTCGCTTGAAGATCGCATCCAGGAATGCGTGACCCGCAGTGAAAGCGGCTCGCCGCTTCCGCACGGCGGTCCCGAAATCAACGCCTTGGTTGCCTATTTCCAATGGATCTCAAAACCAGGGCCGGGCAAAGAATCCCCCGCTCGCGGCCTCGCCAGCATCCCTGCATTAACCGGCGATCCCGCCCGTGGTGAGACCATCTACAAAGAAACTTGCTCTACATGCCATGGTCAGGATGGAGCGGGCGTCCCCGGGATTCTACCGGCACTATGGGGTCCAAATGCGTTCAACCAGGGGGCCGGGATGAATCAACCGAAAAAGATGGCCGCGTTTGTTCTGCATAACATGCCGCAAAACAATCCTGGCACGCTTACGCCGCAGCAAGCCTATGACGTTGCAACTTATATCGCCAGCAAGCCACACTCTCCCTATAACCATGCATACGATATCTATTAAAGAAAAAGAATAGGATGATCGTAAATCCCGGATGACAAGACCGGCATGGGTTGCGCTTTATGTTCTATTGTTGATAGCCGTTGTTGTAACTGTAGATTTCCTGTTCTTCAGGAATCGATTCTGGGAACGGCTGATCGTGAACATCGGTATTGTCCTGGTGTTTGTCGCCTTCTATTTCAGGTTTTTGAAGAACGGCTAACGAGGCCGAATGCGCTGGCGGTCTTAGGTTATTTCCCAAGTGGATCCTAATGGTTTTGTCATTTATCCCTGATTACGAGCCTATGGTATAAATCCTGGTCGCCCGTACCCGGCGCGGCAGCAAAAGAATCCAACGTTATCGTGTTCGAAGCTCGAATCCCCACTTGCTCGTCACCTTCGTGAAAAGAAAAATTAGGACACCATGGCCGACACTGCTGTAGCGCTTCCCCGTGCTGTCCGGGCCACGGACTCGGAAGTAAACCCGTGGATTATCGCCCTCGTGGTCACCATGGCGACCTTCATGGAAGTCCTGGACACCAGCATCGCCAACGTTTCCTTGCCTCACATCGCAGGAGGACTCTCGGCCGGAGTGGACGAGAGCACCTGGATCCTTACCTCGTATCTGGTCTCCAACGCCATCATCCTGCCGATGAGCGGCTGGTTCTCCGGATTGATGGGCCGAAAGCGTTTTTACATGGTTTGCGTCGCCGTGTTTACGGTGAGCTCGTTTCTCTGCGGGCTGGCGCCGAATCTGGGCGCGCTGATTTTCTTTCGTGTGCTCCAGGGCTTGGGAGGCGGCGGCTTGCAGCCGAGCGAGCAGGCTATCCTCGCGGACACTTTTCCTCCGGCAAAGCGAGGAATGGCCTTCGCCATCTATGGCATGGCCGTCGTGGTGGCGCCCGCGATTGGACCGACCTTGGGTGGATTCATTACCGATAACTATAGCTGGCGATGGATCTTCTACATCAACGTGCCGATCGGGATCATTTCTCTTTTGCTGACCTCCCGGCTCATCAGCGATCCGGCGCATCTGCGCAATGAGCGAAAGGGGCTCATCAGGATCGATTACATTGGCCTCGGCCTGCTTGCCATTGGGCTTGGCGCGCTTCAGGTGGTTTTGGACAAAGGGCAAAGGGACGACTGGTTCCAGTCGCATTTTATCGTCATTCTGACGACGATCGCGATTGCTGCGCTTGTGTCCGTCATCTTTTGGGAGTGGCGCCACGAGCACCCGATCATTGAGTTGAAGCTTTTCCGCGACCGCTCCTTTGCGACGGCCAACCTGCTGATGTTCATGCTGGGGTTCGTGCTCTGGGGCACCACGCTTTTGATTCCTCTGTTCGTGCAAACTCTGATGGGCTATCCCGCCGAACAGGCAGGCTTGGTGCTTATGCCGGGAGGTTTGCTCATCATCGCCTTGCTGCCCCTGGTGGGCAGGATGCTCGCGCGAACCGATCCGCGATGGCTGATGGTCTTCGGTTTTTGCATCCTGGCTGCGGCGATGTTTTACATGACCACCTTCAACCTGCAGCTCGCTTTTGGAAACGTCACGTTGGCGCGATTGATTCAGGGCGGCGGCATGGCTTTCCTCTGGGTGCCCATCAACACCGTGGCCTATTCCTATCTGCCGCGAGAGAAAAACAACGCCGCCTCCGGCTTGATCAATCTGGCGCGAAACGTCGGCGCGAGCATGGGAATTTCCTACGTGACCACAATGCTCGACCGCAGGGCGCAATTCCACCAGAGTCGGCTGGCCGCTCACCTCGACCCGGCAAACCCGCGCCTGCAACAGATGCTGCATGGCGCGGCCGGCGCCTTGCAGGCGCGCGGCAACCCCCGCGCGGTGCAGCAAGCCTATGCTTTGTTGCAGTTCAACGTTCAGCGCCAGGCGACGATGCTCTCGTATATCGACAATTTCTATATTCTCGCGATCGTGAGCCTGTGCCTTATCCCGCTGGTCTTATTGGTGAAAAAGCCCCGCAGGGGAGGCGCAATACCCGTCCACTAATTCGTACCAACGTGGGCGCTTTCAGTTTACGATGAACGATCTGCTGCACACTGCGCCGCCATTCGCTAGGCCACAAACGAATAGTTCGAAAACTTAACTGGCTCGGCCCGGCCTTTTGTCGGTCGTGACGTGACTACTGCGTGCGAAAGAGGCCTAGCGAACGGCCTTCGGTGGCGGTTAGTTCGCTGACTCGGCCGCGGTGATTACCGATTCCGCGCCAAGTTGCGGCTCTGTAAATGGCAATGTGGGCACAGCTGAATCAAGAGGATGTTCTTTAAAGTACGTGCGGGCCGCCTCCGCATAAGCCAGCACGGCCTTCATGTAGTATTTGTCGCGGTCGGTGTTGTAGTGCCCGCCATAATACGCATAGATGGCGCGCTTCTGGTGCTCAATGCTGCTATCCCACCCGCGGGTGACTAGATAATGCGCGACGCTGAGGATGGCGTCTTCGGGATCGAAAAGATCGATCTTTCCGTCACCGTCGCCATCGACGGCCACGTCGAAAACCGAGGGCTCGAACTGCACCAGGCCGATTGCTCCCGTGGATGAGCCCGGAATTTCAAACAGGTCCCACTCATTTTTCTTCGCTGCGGTAAGCAGGTTGTCCAGTTGTGTCACAGCAAAACGCTGCCGCTGAACGAACCGCGAGTATGACCGCAGCGCGGGAGGCTTACGAACGTACAACGAAACAAGCCGGTCCAGGGCAGGGAAGTTGCCCAACGGACGAGGGCTCAGAGGCGTCGCTATGCCAAAATCCGTTTCGATTCGCAGGTGCCCGCAGATCACCTCTCGCGGGACTCCGTAGATCTGTTCTGCGGCATCGAAAGCCAGAGCATGTGCCTGAATAAATGCACGGCAGCGCTCGAGCGATTCGGTGGTTAGCAGCCCGAAGCGGTCGGTCAGATAAGGGTTTGTGCGGCGCGACCGCGATCTGGCTTCTACCGTACCCGGTGGGGGCGTGGGCGCAGGAGGTTCATAGATGCTCAGCCGCGGATCGGTCAAGACCGAGACCACATAGTCGCACGGCACTTGTTTCGAAGCGCAAAGCTGTTTTTGAAGCTGCGCAAGTCGTTGAATTTCCTGACGACTGAGTTCACTTGGAGAGTTTGCGGCGGTCCCTGGCGCAGGGAGCGAAACCGCGCATAAAGCTACCAGTAAGAATCGCCTCTTGGCTGGGTGCAAGAGTCAACCTCCCGAGATGTGTTCCACCTGCACCATGCGCGGGAAGTATACTCCCTGCGCCAATATGCATTGGAACGCAAACGCTCGGTGCATTTGATTCTTTAGTCACATTTTCGGGTCAAGCGCAACGCTGCTGCGATTGGCATTGCTCGCCATAACCGCAGGTGCCGCGCTGAATCCAAATGGGGAAGATCGTGCTCTAATAGAGATTCCCAAAACAAGGGGTTGACCTATGGCTTCCGTTCCGATACCCAGTGCGCTCGACGCGCACACCCAGGCCTTTCCGGTCTTGACTCAGGCGCAAATCAAGCGCGTTCAAACTCTCAGCAAATTGCGTCCTGTCGCGGCGGGCGAAATGCTTTTTTCACCGGGCGACACTGATGTTCCGTTTTTCCTTCTGCTTTCCGGATCCATGGAGATCGTGCAGCCCGATCTTAAGGGCGAGCGGCTCATCGCCAGGCATGGCCCGGGTGAGTTCACCGGGGAAATGACCATGATTACAGGCCATCGTTGTCTGGTCACTGGCCGGGTCAGCCAATCGGGCGAATTTCTGGAACTGAGCGGCGCCGGCCTGCGCTCCCTGATTGCCAGGGACGCTGAGCTGAGCGAAATCTTCATGCGTGCGTTCATTCTCCGCCGGCTCGAACTGATCCGGAGCGGCCGCGGCACGTTCATTCTGCTGGGCTCGCACTATTCTGCGAAAACGTTGGAGCTTCGCGAATTTCTTACTCGGAATGGTTATCCCTATTCTTATGTTGATTTGGATAGAGATCGGACCTCACAGGAACTTCTCGATCGCTTCGAGGTCAAACCCGACGAGGTTCCTGTCGTCATCTGTCCGCAGCAGGGTGTATTGCGCAACCCGACGATTCAAAAGTTGGCCGATGGCCTCGGATTCAACAGCCAGATCGACGAATCGCAGATTCGCGACGTGATCATCGTTGGCGCCGGGCCCTCCGGGCTGGCAGCGGCCGTGTACGCGGCCTCCGAAGGGTTGGATGTATTGGTCATCGAGACCGCATCTCCCGGTGGACAGGCCGGCTCGAGTTCGAAAATCGAGAATTACCTGGGATTTCCGACCGGCGTCTCGGGCCAGGAGTTGGCAACGCGCGCCATTACACAGGCTGAGAAATTCGGCGCCAAAATGATGGTCGCGCGAAATGTGGTGCGCCTGGATTGTGCCAAACGTCCGTATCGAGTCGTGCTTGATGATGGCAAGATGCTGGCGGCTCGGTCCATTATCATTGCCACCGGTGCGCAGTATACGAGACCTCGTATTCCCAACCTGCAAAAGTTCGAGGGCCAGGGAGTTTATTACGGCGCGACCGTCATGGAATCGCAGCTCTGCGGAGATGAAAATGTGGCCGTCATAGGAGGAGGAAATTCCGCCGGTCAGGCGGCAGTCTTTCTTTCGCAGACCGCCGGCAAGGTCTGCATGCTGGTTCGTTCGGGCCAGCTTTCCGATACAATGTCGCGCTATCTCATACAGCGCATCGAACAAAATTCAGCCATCGAGCTGCACTACAAAACAGAAATCGTAAATCTCGAGGGCGATAACCATCTGGAACGCATTACTTGGGTGGATAAATCAGCGGGGCACACTTCAGTTCACGATATCCGTCACTTGTTCATTATGGCCGGAGCGTCTCCCCGGACGGACTGGCTGCAGGGCTGCCTGGCCCTTGACGGCAAAGGGTTCATTCTGACCGGCCGCGACCTGATCGAGGCCACTGAGATGGCTCGGCGCCCGCAAACTCCGCCGCAGATGCTCGAAACCAGCCTTCCCGGTGTTTTTGCCGTCGGCGATGTTCGCTCGGGCAATGTGAAGCGAGTTGCCTCCGCGGTTGGAGAAGGAGCGATCGCCGTGCACATGGTTCATCGCGCGCTGGCGGAGCTCTGACGCAGCCGATGACTGAAATCGTCCACTTTCTCTTGCACCACGGATATTCCGTGCTGTTCGCCTGGGTTTTTGCGGAAGCAGCCGGATTGCCGCTCCCGGCCGCACCGATTCTGCTGGCCGCCGGAGCGCTCGCGGGCATGGGGAGCATGTATCTGCCCGTCGCGGTCGCGCTGCCCATGCTGGCCGCCATAGCCTGCGACATGGCCTGGTATGCGCTCGGGCAGCGCTACGGCAGCCGTATTTTGCATCTGCTCTGCCGCATCTCGCTTGAGCCGGATTCCTGCGTGCGCCGCACACAAATGTCGTTTGAGCGGCGTGGCTCCTGGGCCTTGGTCGTCGCCAAATTTATACCCGGGTTGAACGCCATGACTTCGCCATTAGCCGGCATGAGCCGTATGCCGCTGGCGCGATTTGTTTTATATGACGCCTTGGGTGCATTTCTCTGGGCATCGGGCTACATCGCAACGGGATTCGTTTTTAGCGCCAATCTCGAACGCGTGGTCGTGTCGTTACGTTTCCTCGGAGGCGGGCTGCTGCTCGTATTGTTCACCGCGTTGGCCGCCTACATTTTATGGAAGTGGCAAAATCGGCAGCGATTTCTCGGCAAGCTGCGAGTCGCGCGCATTACCCCCGAGGAACTCAAAAAACGCATGGATGCCGGTGAGGACGTCGTTGTCGTCGATCTTCGGCACCCGATCGAATTTGACGCGGAACCGCAAACAATCTGGGGCGCAGTGCGCATGGATCCGGCGGACCTGGAAGAGGCAATCGAAGTCATCCCGCGCGACCGCGAAATCATTCTCTTTTGCAGTTGCCCGAACGAAGCGACTGCTGCGCAAATGGCATTACGTTTGCAAAGCCAGGGGATCACGCGAATTCGACCGCTTGCGGAAGGTCTCGAGGGCTGGCGTAAACGGGGTTTTCCCATGCAGGGCGATGCCGAAGCGGTTCAACCTGCTTAGCCGGTCGCGCACGCGACGCTTGCGCATGCGCGGCTACGGATTATTTTGCGGGCGTGGGCGCGCCGGGCAGTTTCCCGACTTCCGCTTCCAACTGCCTCTCGGCGTTGCGCGCCTTCTTTGTTGCCTTGGTTTTTCTTCGCACCGCTTTCTTTGTTGCTCGTCGTTTCTTAGGCATGCGCATGCCTCCCCATCATGCAAGCTGGCAATAGCTGCGCGATCTTGGCAAAGCGCGCCAAAGACGTCAACCCGATTCGAATGGGCGGCCGACGTCAACGTCGTGGGATAAGCCCGAAAACACTCCCGTTATAAACAGAGAAATGTCGCGTCGGCAGGCTCAGATATTGATCGAAAGCACGACGTCCGGTTTCGCTGGGGCATGATGTGAGGTCCCGGCTATCTGCGCCCGGTAAGCCAGATCCACCGCGTTGCTGTCACAATACGGGCAGCGCCCATGCCTGTTCAAGACCTCGATCATCCGAAGGCAATTTGCACAAAACCATTCACAATTGGTCATATTTTGCATTTTTGTCGGCCCCACGTGATACGCCTCCGCCTTTGTAAGCGAAAACGGCAGTTGAATTGGCTCTCAGTCTAAGTACGAACCTGAGTACCACTGCAGCATTCGATTGACATGGCCGTGTCGGGGTTTCTCCATAGAAAGCTGTAATTCCGGCAGGCGTCTTTGGGGCCTGGCACCATGGCCCTCAACCTGGCGCACGCATCGCGTTTGCGCGATAAACCTCGCCGCTGCAATCTCCTCGGGTTGTGACGCAAATCGTCGCTGTCCGGCAACGCTGCGTGCTCACTTCTATACGCCGTGTCCGTCTAAATGGTTGCAGCCACTTCAGGATTAGCACGAGAGTGGCAGTCGAATCATTGAATCAGGAGAGCACATGCGGCCTCAAAATTTCTGGAAAGGTCCTAAAGCGGTGTTGTGTTCGCTCGCGCTCGCTTCGTTGTTGGGCGGCGTGGGCTTCGCCGCCGCCACGCACCTAGAGCCTTTTCGCGGACCTCTGGCTTTAAAATTAGCGAATCCCAATGAGGGCTACAGCCAAACTGGATTCGCACCGGTGGTGAAAAAAGTCCTGCCGGCTGTTGTGACGATCTCATCCACGAAGATATCAAAAGTTCCCACCCAATTTTTTCAGCAACTTCCCGACGAACCGATGTTCCGGCAGTTTTTCGGCAATGATTTCAGCAGGCGTTTCAGCATCCCTCGGCAGGCGCCTGAACAGCGAGAACGTGGACTCGGTTCCGGCGTGGTGATGACACCTGACGGCTACATCCTTACGAATAATCACGTTGTGGATGGCGCCAGCACTGTCACGGTCACCTTGGCCGACAAACGCGAATTCAAAGCTACCGTTATCGGCGCTGATCCAAAGAGTGACATTGCGGTGCTGAAAATCGATGCTGCCGCTCTTCCATGCATTACCGTCGGCGATTCCTCCAAAGTGCAGGTCGGAGATTATGCCCTGGCCGTTGGCAATCCGTTCGGCGTTGGTAAGACGGTCACCATGGGCATCGTGAGCGCGACCGGACGTTCTCACCTCGGCATCGAAGATTACGAAGATTTCATCCAGACCGATGCTCCCATCAATCCCGGCAACTCCGGCGGAGCGCTGGTGAATGACCGAGGCGGACTGATCGGCATCAACACGGCCATCATTGCGCATGGGTCGGAAGGGAATCAGGGCATCGGCTTCGCCATTCCCGTGAACATGGCGCGCAACGTCATGCAGCAGATCGTCGAGCACGGCAAAGTGACCCGCGCCTACCTGGGTATAATCCCGCAAGACGTTACGCCCGACATCGCCGCGCAGTTTGGAGAGAAAGAGGCGCGCGGCGCGCTTGTTGCCGATGTGAGCCCTGACAGCCCCGCGCGGAAGAGCGGCGTGGAAAGAGGCGACATCATCGTTGAAGTCAACGGCAAGCCCGTGACCGACAGCAACGAACTCCGCATGACCATATCCATGATGGAGCCGGGCAGCGAAGCAAACCTGAAGGTGCTGCGCAATGGCTCCGAGCGCGACATCGCGGTGAAGCTCGGCACACTCGGTACCGAACAGGCCGCGAACTCCGAAGATCATGGCGACAGTTCCGCCGGCAGCGCCCTTGCCGGCGTCTCCGTCGAGAACCTTGACGCCGATACCGCCAGCCAGCTTGGCGTGGCGCCAAATACGAAAGGTGTTGTGGTGACGAACGTCGATCCTTCCAGCGAAGCAGCCGAAGCCGGGCTTCGCCGCGGAGACGTGATTCAGGAAGTCAACCGCCGGCCAGTTAGCAATACGGCCGAATTTGAGCGGGCCATCCGCAGCTCGAAAACCGGCAAACCGCTTCTCCTCGTCAACCGCAACGGCAGCACCATGTATCTGGCTGCCTGACGGCCATCGCGCACAAACCGGTCCCGGCGTGCTTCACGCCGGGACCGGCTTTTTTTATTTATGCCAGCCGCTTGCGCGTTCGCCCCGCCACGGAGCATTGCAAATTATTGCGAGACGCGGCGATCCTCATTCCGAAGACGAGCGGGGCGATTTCCCGGGTGCCCACACGCGGCGAAGAGCCATGAGAAAAAGAAAGCCGTGTGTTGGGCTGAAATTTTCCTCCCTCAAGCCTCAAGACCGCCAAGCCTCAAGACCGCTCGGGACTGGCGTGTTTCTGTGAGAGGGGCCCCGATGCGCGCTATTTATGCGCGTCCTAGCGAGCAACGTTCATCGCTGCTCGCCTTCTCCGGGCATAGAATAAATAAATCGTCATCCCGAGGCAGTTTGCCCGCATATCTCCATGCGGGCAAACAACGAGGGATCTGCTTGGATCTGCTTTTACCTTTGACGTGCAACCGTCCCCGGGCGCGCCTCTTGAACGGTTACGGATGTTAGGCGCCAGAACGTGCCAACCTTCAGCAGCTTCTGGATTCCTCTGAATCCTCTGTGCCTCTGTGTAGGTCTTGTCCTGCAATCCTCAGTCAAACAGCCAGGCCCACTTCTTTCGCGCGGCTTGCAGTAAAGCGGGTGTCGCTTCGGCGACCGGCGGGAAGTCATTGGCCTGAATTCGGTCCCATGGTCTGCATGCATTGATGATGGCGCGGCTATTCCACAGCTGCTTCTTCTCTTTTTGCGCGGAAGAGATCATCGGATCGAGCGGATTGCTCCAGCAGTGTCGCAGGATATCGATATCGCTGGCCGGGTCGGACCGGCTGCTGATCGCCCAAATAACGTCTTCGACATTCGAAGGGTCGATATCATCGTCCACCACAATCGAATATCGGTTCATCAACCCATTGGCCTGACATTGCGCCGCGATGGTCGCCGCCTGTAGGGCGTGGCCGGCATACTGCTGATGAATGCTCGTCACCACCCACATCCGGCTGGCGCCTGCCTCTGAGACCCACACGCCTTTTACTCCTGGAATCCCTGCTTTCTGCAGCGCGCCTTTGACAATGGCCGAGCGCAAAACGCTGGAGAAATAGGAATAGTCGTGAAGCGGGCGGCACGGAGGAGCGCCCAGAATGATGGGATCATTGCGATAGTAGAGCGCTTTCAAGCGAACGAGCGTGTCGGGCTTCCTGCCGCCTGCGTAATAGCCGGTGAATTCGCCGAAAGGACCCTCGTCCTGCACATCGCCTTTCGCCACGAAACCTTCCACGGCAATCTCTGCGTCTGCAGGTATCGGCAGCCCCGTCACGGGTCCTTTAATGACCGGCACACGCTGCCCGGCGATGGCGCCAATCCAGGTCAGTTCGTCCACGCCCGCCGGCACTTCCAGTCCGCCCATCAGCAAAAATAACGGATGCGAGCCGAAGACGATCACCACAGGGCAAGGCTCATTTTTGTCCCAGTATTTTTGCCGGATGATATTGCCGTGGTGACCCGGGGAGATGAACGTCCCCACGGTATTCTTGCTCTGCCTTTGCACTCGGTAGGCGCCGACGTTCACCCAGCCCGTTTCCGGATGCCGGTAGATATGAACACAGCCCGTGCCAATGTATTCTCCGCCGTCCAGTTCATGCCACAGCGGCGCGGGGAAAATCGAGAGGTCGATGTCCTCGCCGGTCGCCTTATTTTCCATGATGGCGCCGTCGGAGACGTATTCGACCGGATAATCCGAGGCCTTCGGTTCGATTACTCGCAATTTGTCGGCAATTTTGTCTGTAAGGGCCATCGTGTCCAGATCCTCTGCGACGCCCATCGTGAGGCCTAATGTCCGCGCATTCAGCATGGCGCCCGTGAGTACGCGAAATCCGGGCTTGTAGCCTGCAAATTTGTCAAAGAGAAGCGCAGGCCCGCGCCTCTTGGCGTTCAGTTCGGTGATGGCGCCGAGTTCGAGCCGATGGCTGGCATTATCTACGTCCCGCAGTTGTCCGATGTTACGAACCTGCTCAATCCACGCGCGAAAGTCAAAGGCGCTCGTTGACGCTCGTGAATTAGCCGCCGTTCGGCTGGTCTGGACAGTCATATCCAATTCTCCCTCGTACTCAGAAATTCGTAAGACTTCTTGCGTTCACCGCGTCGCACCAGTTTTTCTTTACTCCGGCAGTGGCTTGCCAATTGTTTCAGGAAAGAAAGGCAGCGCGCAGATTCCGACGGCGTACATCGTGCTCACGATCAGCGCAGCTTTGCCGTAACCGCCGAAATATGCGATCAGCGTTCCAGCGGCCAGCGGTCCGAAGCAAGCCAGAAATCTCGGCGCGTTAAAAACAAAGGCAACGGCGGTGGCGCGCATTCGCGTCGGGTAAGCCTCGGGCAGCCAGGTCGAGCACCAGGTGTATTGTCCGAGAGTAAAGACGGCATTGAGCCCGCACACAACCAGAATCAAATAAAGCTGATGCGTCCACAAAAAGAGCACGGGAGTGAGCAGCCATGAAATAACGAACCACGCCAGCGTCACCGGTTTGCGCCCCCAGGCATCCGCGCAGAAGCCAAATCCTATATATCCCGCGATGGCCCCGATGTTGTACGCCATGCCCGCGAAGCTGGCCCACTGCCCCTCCGACAATCCCTGTTTGAGCGCCAGAGAACCTACAAACGACGGTACCCATCCCGAAATTCCCCACCATGTAATCGTCGTGGTGCACGACATGAGCAGTGCTGCGATGGTGATTCGTCGTGTCCGCGTATCCGAAAAGAGATCTACCAGAGTGAACCGCGCATAATGCTCACTTTTTGCGTCAAGCTGCTGACCGCGCCGCGTCGCGGCCATCGCTTTTTGCCGCAGTGCATTCGAATCCGACCATCGCTCCGGTTCCACGATCCCACGCCGAATCCACAACGTCGCGATCGCGGGCAGCACGCCGATGACAAACATCCATCTCCAGGCCGAAGGGCCCAGCCGATTGACGAAGTACCAGACTGCGGACGCCACAAAGAACCCGACTCCCAACCCGCATTGCATCAGGCCGGCCCCTTTGCCGCGGTGCTTGCCCGGCCAGAGTTCCGCCATCATTGCCGTTCCCGTTCCCCATTCGGAGCCGAGCGCCAGCCCAACAACAAAGCGCAGCAGCACGTACGAGAGCCAGGACCACGCCAGCGCTGTAAACCCGGTCAGCACCGAATACGCCAGAATGGCGTAAATCATCGTGCGTTTTCTGCCAACGTAGTCCGCTACGATTCCGCCAACAATGCCGCCCAACCCCCACCCCAGCAGCGTCACCGCGAGCGTCAATCCGGCGTAGAAGGGAATTGCGGGGTAGCTTGATGCCGGCAGGATTTGCCGGAACGCCACTCCCATCGTCAGCAGCAGCGCATACGACTCGTATCCGTCAAACAGCCAGCCGAGATTTGCTGCTGCCAGCGTAAACCATTGCCGGCGATCGAGCGCCCGGTACCACGGCGCAGGCCGCTCAGCGCTGACTCCCTCAATGTGCGTGGTGGCGGATGGCATAAGGTTTGTAACCTATTGTGCCCCGTCCTATCGCTGTCATTCCGAAGACGAGCAGCGCGATTTCCGCGCCTCACGACTCGCCGCGCGCGGAAATCTCGAGGTTCAGCGAGCAGGTGCCGATGCGCGCGCTGCTTTTACGCATTTAGCGAGCAACATTCATCCCTGCTCGGCTTCTCCAGGCTGCAAAATCGATCGTCATCCCGAGGCAGTTTGCCGGCATGTCTTCATGCGGGCAAACAACGAGGCATCTGCTCTTGCCATCGAGGTGCAATCTCCGCCGGCGCAGTGGCGAATGAGCGACGTAAACTGCTCAACGGTCTTCCGCGGCCGCTCCTTCTTTCACCGCCCGCAGAATATCCGGATAGGCAGCACAGCGACAAAGATTTCCCGACAGGTAGTGGCGGATCTGCTCCTCGGTTGGGTCTGGATTCTCCTCCAGCAGTTCTTTGGTCATCAGGATCATTCCCGGCGTGCAGAAACCGCACTGAAAAGCGCCGTTGGCAATGAACGCTTTCTGAATTGGGTGCAAATCCTTGCCCCGTGCGAGGCCCTCGATCGTAAGCACTTCGGCGCCGTCGACCAGCGCGGCAAGATACAGACAGCCCGACACACCCAGGCCATTCACCAGCACCGTGCAGCAACCGCAAAGGCCTTGACTGCAACTCTCCCGCGCACCGTAGAGGTTGAACTCGCGCTGCAATATTTCGACGAGATTCTCGTGCACGGCAATATTGGCGCTTACCTCGCGGCCATTTAGAGTGAAGCGGATCGTGCGTCGATGATCAGCCATATTATTCGTCCCCGAGCGGCTTTTGCTCCTTTGCACGGATCGCGCGCAACACTTTTTCCGGCGTGAGCGGCATCTCCAGAATCCGCACGCCCACCGCGTCGTACAGCGCATTCGCAATCGCCGGCGATACCGCAAAGGTTCCCGTTTCGCCCATGCCCTTGGCGCCAAAGGGACCGCGCTCGTGCGGCACCTCGATGAATTCCGCTGTGACCTCGTCGGGCATGTCCAGGAAGCCGGGAATCTTGCAATCCGCCAGGCTGGCGTTGACCACTTGGCCATTTTCGAGCAGCATCTGCTCGAAAAGCGTGAATCCGAACTGCATCAGCCCGGCGCCATTCAATTGCCGTTTGATCGTTTCCGGATTAATGGCACAGCCGACGTCCCCCGCGTTGACCAGCTTCGTCACGCGGATATGCCCCGTTTCCATATCCACTTCGATCTCCACGCCAGTCCCGCCCACCATCCAAAATGGCGTCACGTTGACGGACTGACCCGTCTGTGGATCGGGCTTGGTGTAGTTCGGCGTATACGAACCGATACCGATGATGTTTCCGGCCTGCATGCCAAAGCGCGCGATCATAATTTCGCGCAGAGTCATCTCTTTTGCGTTACGCGCTGTGACCTTTCCATTCTCCAGCTGCAGCTCTTCAGGCTCTGCTCCGAGGCTGGCCGCCGCCACCGAAATTATTTGCTCTCGCACGTGCTCGGCCGCAAAGCGCACTGCGTTGCCCATGTGAAAGGTAGAACGAGAGCCCAAGGTCGCCATATCGGAAGGCGTGGTATCTGTATCGGGGTGAATAACGCGAAGCGACTCCGGCTCAATTCCCAGAACTTCCGCCGCGATCTGAGCCATTGCCGTATCCGATGCCTGGCCCATATCCACCGTGCTGCAATACAGTGTGCAACTGCCATCGCCGCAGATATTCACCATCGCAACCGACGTGGTGGGCGAGATCGATGCTTTCAGGCCGACGGCCATGCCTCGGCCGCGGCGAATCGTTCCCGAGCCGTGCGCGAATGGGCGCTTCCAGTCGAGGCGTTCCGCGAGCCGGTCCAAAACCGCATCGAGTTGGGCGTTGTACATGATTGTGCCCGTGGCATGCGGCCTGCCGTCGCGCAGCAGATTGCGCCGCCGAAATTCCAGGGGATCAAGCGCAAGCTCGTGCGCAATGATGTCGCTCTGGCTTTCATACGCCCAGACAAGTTGCGGAATACCGAACCCGCGCAGCGCTCCCGCGGGCGGCTCGTTCGTATAGACGGCGTAATTATCGAGCTTCACATTCTCTATGTCGTACGGGCCGGCCGCCGTGAAGCCCGACTTCTGTGACACTCGCGGCCCGATGTCGGCGTAAGCGCCGCCATTCCACCAGACTTCCGCTTCGCGCGCGACCATGCGCCCGTCATTTTTCACGCCGGTTTTCATTCGCACCGTCGCCGAGTGTCTGGTGATCGTATAAAACTGCTCCTCCGTCGTCAGGGAGATTCTCACGGGCCTGCGCAGCAGCAGCGCGCAAACCGCGGCAAGTCCCTCCAGCTTGATATATAACTTGGCGCCGAAGCCTCCACCCACAAACGCCGTGCGCACGCGCACCCGGTTCTCCGGCCAGCCTAAGAGCCGGCTCAATTCGGCGCGCACAAAAGACGGACTTTGCGTGGATGTATGGATCGTGATCGTATCGATCCCTGTAGGTTCTGCAACCGCGACCATCGGCTCAAACGGCAAGTGCGTGACTTTACCCGTGTGGAACGTATGCTCGAAAATACGATCGGCGCTCGCGAATCCCTTTTCCACGTCGCCATGGCGAATGTGCGACTTGAGCGCCACATTCGTTCCCCTGCGGTCTTTCAGATATTTGAGATCGGCGAAAAATCCTGCAGGCCGCAGGACTTCGTGTATTACCGGAGCGCCCGGCCGTGCCGCTTCCACTTCGTTGAAAACCGCATCGAGAGGATCGTAATCCGCAACGATAAGTTCGGCGGCTTCCTCCGCAATGTGCGGATCTTTCGCCACCGCCACCGCGACGGGTTCTCCGATGTGCCGAACTTTTTCAAGCGCCAGAATCGGTTGATCGTGAAATGCCGGCCCGTGATACGGATCAGGAATTATTGTGCAAACATCCTTGCCCGTGAACACGGCTTCCACGCCTTCGACCGCCAGGGCCGCGCTGGCATCGATATTGACAATTCGTCCATGCGCCACCGAACTGCGGAAGATCTTGCCGTACAGCATTCCCGGAAGCCGCAGGTTGTAGATGTATTCGGCCGTGCCGTCCACTTTCGCGCGGCTATCGAGGCGGCGCACCGAGCGTCGTATTTGCCGTCTCGGCGGAGCTTCCTGTTCGCGTTCCGCCGGCGGATAGACGGTCGTTCGCACGGAAATATCTGCTGCTGTCGGCGTGTCTTTAACTTTCGTCATGAATGCAATCGCGATCCAACATCGGGACGCAAAGCATGTTCCAGCGCGCGCCGCGCATACACGCGCACCATCTCGCGTTTGTACGAGGCGCTCCCTCGAATATCGGCCATGGTCTGTACCTCTTCCGCGGCCGCATCAGCCGCACGCGCAAAAGTTTTGGATTCCGGCGGTGCGCCGATCAAAGCCGATTCGGCAGCGGTCGCGCGGATCGGCCGTTCCGTCGCGGCGCTGATCGCGATACGAGCTTCCGCGATGGCTCCTTGTTCCAGCCGATACCATACCGCCGCGCCCACGGCGGGCCAGTCATCCGCGCTGAGCGCCGTGCATTTGGCGTAGGCGCTGCGAATCGCGGCGGGCTGCGCCGGAATCTCAACCTCGGCGATCAGTTCGTCTTTTGCAACGGTAGTCTGGTAATAGCCAACGAAAAAATTCGAAATGTCGATCCATCGCTCTCCCCGCGCGCCGACGGCGCGGACGCGAGCCCCGAGCGTGACCAGGATGGGTGGCAAATCCATATGCGGATCGCCATGGGCCAGGTGACCGCCGATCGTGGCTACGTTGCGCACGCGGACGTTCGCCAAGGTTCGAAGCGCATCGACAATTACGGGAGCTGCGCTCGCCATTAACGGCGAGCGCTCGAGCTCGCGTAATGAGGTGAGCGCGCCAATGCTCAGGCCGCCCTGGCTGTTGAGACGAACGCCGCGCAGCGTGCCGTTCAGCCGATGCAGGCTGATCAGCCGGCTCGGCTGAAACAGGCGCGCTTTCATCATCAGCATCAGCGCCGTTCCCCCGGCCAAAGCTCGAACGCTCGTGTCTTCGGGGTCGAGTAAAGCGACAGCTTCCGCCAAAGTGCGAGGCTCGAGCAGTTCGAACGATTTCATGCGCGGCTCTGCCCCGCGGCTTGCGTTCCGGCAGCGCTCGCTTCGAGCGCCGCCTTCAAATTCGCCGCAAACTTTGCCGACATTTCAGCGCTCTTGGCCCGAAAAACCGGCTGGCCCAAACTGCCGAGTTTTCCTGTTAGCCCCACATTGGAGGAGTGGCGGATCAGAGTCCGCCGCGGCCCCGCATCCATCAGGCGCAGGGCTGCCGTAGCCGTCAGGTTGCCCGAGATCCCCGTCGGCCGGCCGGTAATCCGGGCTTCGATTTCATTCGGAGGTTCGATTCTTGCGACTTCAACCACGACCTGAAATTTTAGAGCCATGAACGAGACTTCGCTCGTCAGCGTCGCCGTAAATCGCCCGGGGCCAACTTCGCGCAGGTCGCTGCAGCCCGGGATGCACCGCGCCAGTTGTTCGGGAACTTGAACGAACCTGAATGCGGTCTCTCGATCCACGTCGACAATGATTTCGCCCACAGTCTCCAGGGGCACCCGTTTTTTCTCCCAGCGCAGCGTGATGCACGGCGCGCAGATCGCTCATTCTCAGAAGAGCGGCAGAGCCGGCGACTGAGCATACTTCAGGTTTTAGCTAATTTCTATTTTGAAACTACGGAAGCGGCGGAAAATGGGCACGGCGCACGCTGAATTAGGTGATCCAAGCCGCGGGCTGCCGACGTTGGTCGCAAACACCGGCTACTTCTGCGTGATCGGTTTGCCTTCTTCTGCCGCTTTCTTTTCGGACGCGCGGGCGCCGGCGAGAATGTTCACGGCATCGTTGTTGTTTTCACTGCAGTCATACTCGAAGAGCGGGCCTTTGCTGGCATTCAGGGGAATGATCGCCGACCACGGCCTCGTCCAGGTCGAGGGGTCGTCTATCGTGAATTTGTATTCGATCGTATCCGCGTCCACGCGCTTGAAGTATTCGATAATTCGCTGCGTTTTTGGATCGCCGTTGCGATAGGTGTGGTCGGGCCTCAGATTTGTGGTCTCCACCACCAGGGTGTCGCCCTCCCAATGGCCGCGCGAATCCCCATGCCATTGGTGAATATTCGAAGAGGGATGAGGACGCCCGTCCAGCGAAATGATGCGAAATTCGCTGCCCTGCTCGGTTTCGATCAGCATATACGCGGGGTTCTGCGCGATAAAAAGTCCGCTGTTGTATTCCGAGGGGATCAGAGGAGGCCCGCCGGATTGCGTTACGCAGCTCGTGCCTTGTCCCAGGTCACGCGCGTTATCCGCGTGCACCACCGCGCTCCCGTGATGGTCGTCGATGACGTAAGGGAACCCGCCGGTTGGCCGCACTCCACGAGCCAGGCGCGCTTTTGCGTCGGCAGTAAGAGGAGGAATCTTCCCGTCCGGCGGATCGACCACCAGCGATGTTCGCGGATTCGGTTTGATCCCGTTTTGCCACGGACTCAAACCGTAGGTCGTCGCGTCGTAGTCGACCGAATCCGGGTTGAACAGTTCGCCGCCATAACGATCTTCGCTCCCCTGAGCGCCAGGCTCATAGGAGCCTCGCAGGCCCGACCTGAAGATTTCTTTCATTTCGTCGGCCGTCAGGAATTCGCGGTTGCCGTATTTTGCCGGCCGTTCCATAGGCGTGAAGGTCAGGTTATTCCAATATCCGCTGAAATCGGGATGGCCGTCCGCCATTCGAGGCATCACCCAACCCTTGCTCGTGCCCTTTGTGTTTGTATCCGCTTTCGTCTCGGATCCGGTTGCCGCGTTTCTATGAAGCTTGCCTGCGGAAGGTGATTGCGCGCCCGCCCACATGGCCATACAAACGACGGCCGCCGCTGTGGCGCTTGCGAGTGTTGTCGATTTTTTCATTTGTCCGGCCTCCTCGCGACGTCGAGCTATTTCTCGGTTTTCTTGCTGTATGGGCCGTAAAGCAGATCGAGCACGAATTGCGTGCAGTTGAAATCCACCAATTGGATGTTCTTTTCCATGCGCCGATATAGAGGAAAACTTATCTTCCAGGGGCGCGTAAACACATTGGGGTCCTCAATCGTCGCCTCGTACATCATGTGATAAGGACTCACGGGCGTGTAGCGCTCCACCACATGAAGCGCGTCGCTGTGGTAGTCGCCCGCTCGATCGAACCAGCTATACGGCACAAACCCTTTCGAATCGACGACCAGGGTATTGCCCTCGAAATGCCCGTGTGACCATCCCATCCAGCTATCTGCGGGAGGATCCTGCGGAATCGTTTTATCGCTATCCAAATAGATCGTCCGCAGGGCGCGCGCATATTCGTACGCCATCATGATTACATGCGGGGTCTGAATAATCTGGAAAGGATACGGCATGTAGTTCGCGCGCGGCACTCCGGGCATGTAACACTTCAACTCCGGATCGCCGGTGTCATGACGATGCGGATCGCTGGTGATGTTTACCACCATGCGTTTTTCCGCATTCGCTTTCTTTTTTGCCAGCGCTTCGGGTTTATAGGGGATCTCGCCGCCTTCAACAATGCCTTGGCCGCCGGGCCATGCGCCGTACGCACCCATAATGTCGGCGTGCGGCCCGGCTTGGGCATCGTGATCCTGCACGTCTATGTCGGCGGTTACCAACGCCTGCCAGATGCCGTTCACATCGGGTTTGCCGTCGGGCGTATGTGGAGGTTGATAGGCGGGAAATTCGCCGGGCGTCGGAATCCTGGATCGGGCGGGCGCACTCTGTTGCCCGCTCGCCGTCATGACGGCGAGCAGGATCAGCAAAACCGCTGTTCCGCTGCAACTGGGAACTGAGAGTCGCGTAAATTCCGTCCCGCACCCGGCCCATACGGCGCAAGTACGCTCTTAAAGGCTTCCGGTCTATGTGCTGCGCAAAACGCTACATTCCCTGAACATTTGCTGTCAAGCTCTTCGCCAAGCGTTTGGCGCGTCACTTGCCGCCCCATTGTCCTCCCCATGCCGCCGCATACCTTGAATGCCGCCGCCTGCGCACACATCTCACGCTCATGCCGTCGTACTCGCAGGGGCGTCAAGCAAAATCCCTGCTCCGAGCCGCTGCACTTGCGTATCAACTAATCGTGCTGATTGTATGCGGCGATGTGCATGCCTTGGCGCTTGCGGGTTAATTCAATGCGCAGTACCGTCGACGCCGAAGCATTCCAACTGCGGCCTGGCAGTCCGTCAACAGGAGATTATGCGCCTACAGTCCTGTCTCAGAATCGCTTATGGCGTTACGCTACCCGCCGCTCGCAGGAAGCCTGCGCCCACACGAACGAGTCAACACAGTTGTCTGCCCATCGCCGCGGCGAATGGAACTTCTAAAGCGTGGCTAGCGGCGTATTTGCAAAACCACTTTCACCCGTGCCGGCCGACTCGGGCGACAGAGACATTCGCAATACCTTCACTCGCTGTCCCTCTCTGAGGCGCTGCAACAGGAGCTCGGCGCCATTCCCGAATCGAACGGCGTCCCGATACGTGTTCACCTCGGCGGTGAGTTGCGTGAAAACCACCTCTTCTGAGCCGCCAATTTTGATCGAACGCTGCAACTCCTCGGGAATATCCCTCAACAGCAACCGCGCCCCCGGCGCGATACACACGGCGGTCGCCTGTGTCGGCCCGGAACTATGAAACAATCCCTTTAACGTTGCCCACACGCCGGCCGCTTTGACCTCGGCCAGGTCATGATCGGAAATCAACCCGATCGACCCGGTTCGAAAACGATGCACCACAAGATCCTCACCCTCATTTGCCAGCCGATTCGGTACTCCCATTAATGAATAGTCACACATTCGGCTTCTCCTTTGACTCGCACGCTTACGAGAAATATCGCTCCGTGAGTAATTAGGGTCTATACAGATGTTTTCGTACTGGTGCTGAGTGCGACCCATTCGCGAGAGGAATGAGCGTCTCTAAAGGTTGCCAAGGCGAACGTGAGACAATTCCGTCTGCACCCGCGCCATTTAGGGGGCGCGCCTGTATGCGGATTTCCTGGTATTTCCAGCCGGAGAATTAATGCGGGTGGCGGTTAGTTCGAACGCAGCAGTGTGGCCAGAGCGGCGGTGAGCTCGGGACTCGTCCAATCCTGCGGCCCGACGATTTTTCGCGCGATGCGGCCGTCCCGGCTGATAAGGTAGGCTTCGGGAATCATCACCGTGCCGTAATTCGTGCCGATCTTCCGGTTGTCATCGCGGTAGGTGGGAAAGTTGACCTGGTGCTCCTGCAAAAATTTCTGGTAAGCGGCGGGGTCGTCGTCCCAGCTGATTCCAAGCACGGTTCCGCCTTCGCTTGAGATTCGCTGCTGCAACGCGTTCAACGACGCGGCCTCCTCGACGCAGGGAGGACACCACGAGGCCCAGAAATCCAGGACCACCACCTTGCCCCGCAGATCGGAGAGATGAAATTGCTTACCCTCATTCGAAATGGTGAAATCGGGCGCGCGGCGTCCCGCGACGCTCGGTTCGCCCTGGCGATAACTGGGCATGGCGAAGACGTAGAGGACAGCCAGAGCTCCGATCAGGGCCAGGCCGCCGAGGATTTTTCGTTTCATAATTAAGTTCCGCTTAACAACTGGCCGCGAACTTCACACAACTCGCGACCGACACCTCTGAGAGATCTCTCGCTCCGGTTCGCCACACCAAGACGCGTAAAGGCGGCGCGTGCCGGGGACCCGGCGCGCCGCTCGGATGACGATGCGGGTCGCATCGTCATTTTCTGTTTCATCGCTCGCGTATCCAGCACTTATAATAACTCGCCCGTTGAGCCTGCGCGACTCTCATCCCTCTACTTCACGCATGAACCCCAACGAATGCGTCTCGGCGATCGTGCCCGCGAGAAACGAAGAGCGTACCATTGCCCGCGTGGTGAGTTCTCTGGCCGAACAGCCCGAAGTCCGCGAAATCATCGTCATCAACGATCAATCGAGCGACGCCACGAGTGCAATTTTGAGTCGTCTCGCTCGGCAAGAGCCCAAACTGCGCGCGTTTGAAACTCCCGCCCTGCCTGCGGGTTGGGTAGGGAAAAACCACGCCGCCTGGTTAGGCGCGGAAAAGGCCAATTGCGAATGGCTGCTTTTTACCGATGCAGATGCGGTACACCTGCCCGCATCGACGGCTCGGGCCCTCGCGGAGGCGCATTCGACCGGTGCGGACCTGATTTCCTATTCGCCCAGCCAGGAGATGCACACCTGGTGGGAACGGTCCCTTATTCCTTGTATCTTTTGCCGCCTCTCGCAACTCTATTCCTATGGTGCCGTGAATGATCCCGCTTCGCCGGCGGCGGCAGCCAACGGGCAATATCTGCTGATTCGGCGGACGGTTTACGACCAGATCGGCGGCCACGCTGCCGTTAAAGACGAAGTCCTGGAGGACGTGGCCCTAGCGCGATTGGCGAAATCGGCCGGATATCGGTTGCATTTCGCTCCAGGCGAAGAGGTCTGCCGGGTCCGTATGTATGCCAATTTCCGGGACATGTGGGAAGGATGGTCAAAGAATCTGCTTCCTCTTATCACCTGGTCTGGCCAGCGAGTTACCCGCGAGTTGCTTTCGGTCATGCCTTGGATTCCGCTGGTTTGCCTCGCCGTCGTGCCGTTTCTCCACGCCCCCTGGGACGCCGCATTCGTCGTCTTGGGGCTTGCGCTGCTCGCCGGACGTCACGCCAGTTACGCCGGCTTGCTTCGGAAGAATCGATTCCCGCTTTCCAGCGTCTTATACTATTTACCGGGGGTGGGCCTTTACTGCGCCGTCCTGCTGGCCTCGGATTGGGGTTATGCGCGAGGGAAAGTAGTGTGGAAGGGGCGAGAGTACACGGTAGCGGCGCCCGCACGCCGGTCATAAGCCATGGTCTACGTCACACGCAAAGTTGAGTTTTCCGCCGCCCATCGGTATCACAATCCCGCGTTTTCCGCTGAGGAGAACCGGCGGATCTTCGGCAAATGTAATAACCCCAATGGACACGGCCATAACTACGTCCTCGAGGTAACTGTCGGTGGCGAAACAGATCCTGCAACGGGCATGGTGCTCGATTTGAAGGAACTGAAGGAGATTCTCGAGCGCGAGATCATGGAGCGCATGGATCATCGGTTCCTCAATTATGAAGTTCCGGAATTGGCCAATCAGATTCCCACTTGCGAAAACATCGCCGCCCTGATCTGGAGACTGCTCGAGCCAAAAATTGCCAAGGGACGCCTCACCCGGGTGCGGCTCTGGGAGTCGTCCGATCTTTACGTGGATTGCTACGGGAACGGCGCCCGATGAAAACAGAGATGAAAGTAGAATTGACGCGGCGGTACGCGCTGGCGGCTTCACACCGTTTGCACAGTCCGCAATTGAGCGATGCCGAGAATGACAGAGTTTACGGCAAGTGTAACAACCCGTACGGACATGGCCACAACTATGTTGTGGAGGTCACGGTCACCGGTCCGGTCAACCCGGCTACCGGAATGATCGCCAACCTGAGCGATCTTGATGCGTACGTATCGGGGCAGGTTATCGAGCCGTTTGACCACACCTACTTGAATAAAGACGTGGACGCTTTTCGCCACCGGGTGCCGACCACCGAGAATTTCTGCATCGAGATTTTCGAGCGCCTGAAGCATTTCCCCGGCGCGCAACTCGTTCGTATTCGCCTCGAGGAGACTGGCCGAAACAGCTTCGAATACGCTGGCCGGCGGAATGGGGATAAAGATGAGTGATTCAACGAAAAAGACAGAGGAACTCAAACTTGCCGAAGAACTCGAGCATGGCAATGAAACCATCGCCGATCTGGTGCGTGTGATGCTTTCGCAAATCGGCGAAGACCCCAGCCGCGAAGGGTTGCGACGAACGCCCGAGCGTTTCGAACGCGCCTTGCGTTACCTCACCAGCGGCTACCATCAGGACCCCGAAAAAATTCTGAACGGCGCCATGTTCTCGGTTTGCTACGACCAGATGGTGGTCGTCAAAGACATCGACCTTTTCAGCCTGTGTGAACATCACATCCTGCCGTTCTTCGGAAAATGTCACGTCGCCTACCTGCCGGACAAGCGCGTCGTCGGGCTTTCAAAAATCCCTCGGCTGGTGAATATGTTCTCGCGGCGGCTGCAGATCCAGGAGCGGCTCACCAATCAGATCGCGCAAGCGATTCAGAAGGGCATTCAGCCGCTTGGCGTCGGCGTGGTGATCGAGGCAAAACATTTGTGCATGGTCATGCGCGGTGTGGAAAAACACCGTACCGAGACCATCACCAGTGCCATGCTTGGCGCCTTCCGCGATAACCAGCAGACGCGCGAGGAATTCCTGTCGCTGATCGGCCGCCGTTCGCTTTAGCACTGCCAGCACGTGTCCATCGTGGTTGTGGAAAACTTCCTGCGGAAAACCAGCCGCCGGTTCGGCATTCGTCGTGAGCCTACGGGTTTTCCGTCATTCCTCACCTCCAAATATCCTAAATTCCCCTTAGGCTTGCAGCCGCGCGTGTGATACCCTAACTGGGTCGAAGAGAAGAAAAAGAGAGTGTAGGGAACGACGGAGAAAGACTTGAGAGAAGCAAAGTCAGTGTTGATCGAGCAATATCGCAGCCATCCCAAAGACACGGGGTCTCCAGAAGTACAAATCGCCTTGCTCAGCGAGCGAATCAACTACCTGACATCGCACCTCAAGTCGCACGCGAAAGATCATGCCTCACGCCGCGGATTGATCATGATGGTGAATCGGCGCAGGCGCCTGTTGGATTATCTGAATCGTCGTGATCCCGACCGGTACCGCGAGATCGTCGAACGATTGAGTCTGCGAAAGTAGTTCCGACTGCTTCCTCAGACATTTTGGCATCCCGCGAAGGCCTTCGAGGCTCGGCAGTTTCGATCGTTGGTGACGTTCAGATTTCGCCGCGTTTTGTGCTCCTCGCAAGCTCTTCCATTTCTCTCCGGCAAGTTGAATCTAGTTACCCATTGCATGGGCGGCCGCATTTCAATGCGGCGAAAGGAATTGAAGTTATGTCGCAATCTGCTCCACATCAAGTACAAGTCGAAGTTGGCGGGCGTCCGCTGACCCTCGAAACCGGAAAACTCGCCAAGCAGGCCAATGGCGCCGTGCTCGTTAAATATGGAGATACGCAACTGTTGGTCACGGCGTGCATGGATCCGCATCCCAGCGACCGCGATTTTCTGCCCCTTACCGTCGATTACCGCGAATATACCTACTCCGCGGGCAAAATCCCGGGAGGATTTTTCAAGCGCGAAGGACGTCCCTCCGAACGCGAGATTCTGATTTCGCGCTTGATCGACCGTCCGATGCGGCCCCTGTTTCCCGAGGCCTGGCGCAATGAGACGCAAATCGTCGGACTGGTTTTGTCCGCCGATAGCGAAAATGATCCCGACGTCATCGCCGTCACCGGCGCCTCGGCTGCGGCTTTCATTTCCGACCTGCCGTTTACCAAACCGATCGCGGCGGTCCGCGTCGGCTTGCTCGAGGGCCAACTAGTTGCCAATCCCACCGTCGCCGAGCAGAAGAAAAGCCTGCTCAACATTGTCGTCGCCGGTTCCGAAGACGCTATCGTCATGATCGAAGCGGGGGCGCTCGAGGTTTCCGAAGATACGATCGCCGACGCGCTCAGTTTCGGTCACGATCAGATACGCCGGATTATTGCGGCTATCCGCGAACTGCACGACCAGGTTCGCCCCAATAAAGTCGTCGTCCCGCCCCTGGCCTTCAATGAAGACCTGACGAAAAACATCGAGAAGCGTTTCGGCGAGCGCCTGCACGACGCGCTCAACACCGAGAAGTATCACAAGAAAGAAAGCTACAAAATGGTGGATGAGTTGAAGGAAGAGGTCCTCGCCACCATTCCGGAAGAGGATGAAGAGCTACAGGTCGAGGCCGAGCGCGCGTTTGAACGCCTTCGCGAAAAATATTTCCGCGACGACGTGCTGCTGCGCCATCGCCGCCCCGACGGACGCGCCTTCGATCAGATCCGCCCGATCTCCTGTGAAGTCGGGTTGCTGCCGCGCGTCCACGGCTCAGCGCTTTTCACCCGCGGCGAAACCCAGGCGCTCGCAACCCTGACGCTGGGCACCAAGGAAGACATGCAGCGACTCGATCTGCTCTTCGAAGATGAGGCCTTCAAGCGCTTCATGCTGCATTACAACTTCCCGCCGTTTTCGGTCGGCGAAGTGAAAATACTGCGCGGGCCGGGGCGTCGCGAAATCGGTCACGGAGCGCTCGCCGAGCGCGCGCTGATGAATCTGCTTCCTGCGGAAGCCGATTTTCCGTACGCCATGCGGCTCGTCTCTGACATTCTCGAATCGAATGGCTCCTCTTCCATGGCTACCGTCTGCGGCGGTTCCCTCGCCTTGATGGATGCCGGCGTTCCGTTGCGCGCGGCTTGCGCGGGCATCGCCATGGGTCTGGTCATCGAAGGAGAAAAAACGGCGGTCTTGACCGATATTGCCGGAGCTGAAGACCACTACGGCGATATGGACTTCAAGGTCGCCGGAACTCGGACCGGCATTACCGCCCTGCAAATGGATATCAAAGTCGGCGGCGTAAGCGTCGGCGTTATGCGTCAGGCGCTCGAGCAGGCCCGCAAGGCCCGGCTCGAGATTCTGGATATCATGGACCGCACCCTCACCGAGCACCGCTCGACGATGTCGCAATATGCTCCTCGCTTATTCCAGTTGACTATACCCACCGACAAAATCCGCGACCTCATCGGCCCTGGAGGCAAGAAGATTCGCTCCATCATCGAGGCCACCGGCGTGAAGATTGACGTCATGGACGATGGCAAGGTGCACGTCTTCGCTTCCGATGGCGGCTCCGCGGAAAATGCGCTGCGCATGATCCGCGAAGTCACCGCCACCGCCGAAGTCGGCAAGACTTATCTCGGCAAGGTCGTGCGGCTCGCCGATTTCGGCGCATTCGTGGAACTTTTCCCCGGCACCGACGGCCTGCTGCACATCAGTGAAATCGCCGAACAGCGCATCCGCGACGTTCGCGATGAGTTGAAGCTTGGCGACCAGGTGTTGGTGAAGGTGCTTGCCATTGAAGGCAACAAAATCCGCCTCTCGCGCAAGGCCATCTTGCGCGAGCAGCGCGAAAAGCAGCGCCGCGAAGCCGGCGCTTAAGGTTTGGACGCAGCGCCGCGGCCTTTAGCGCGGCATTCCGCGTGCGTTCCTTCAACAAAAAGGGAGGCAGTTTCCGCCTCCCTTTTTCCTCTCTGTGTGCTCCGCGCCTCTGTGTGCTGACTCCGCTTGCGGTCTGTCCCCGATTCAGCCTCGGGCGGGGGCCCATCCGCTGTGGCGCGTTTAGCCAGGCGAGCCGACGCGTTCGATGCGCGCGCCCAGCCGAACTAATTTCTCCTCGATGCGTTCATAGCCGCGGTCAATGTGGTAGACGCGGTCGATGTAGCTCTCTCCCTCTGCAACCAGCGCCGCCAGCACTAGTGACGCGCTGGCGCGTAAATCCGAAGCAATCACCGTGCTGCCCTGGAGCTTGGTCGGTCCGCGAACAATGGCTTTGCGCCCATCAATCGAGATGTTCGCCCCCATCCGCATCATTTCGCTGGCATGCATGAAGCGATTTTCGAAGATCGTTTCCGTGATCACCGAAGCGCCGTCGGCTTGCGTCGCCAGCGCCATGAACTGCGCCTGCATGTCAGTCGGGAAACCCGGATATTCCTCGGTGCGCACGTCGGCAGCCATTAGTTTGCCAGCGCCGCAAACACGCAGCGTGTGCTCGTTTGGCTGCTGAATCTCGATCCCGGTATCGCGCAGTTTGGCGATCACTGATGTCAGGTGGTGCGGCGCGCATTCACGAAGTTCGACCGCGCCTCGCGTAATCGCCCCCGCCACCAGAAATGTGCCGGCCTCAATACGGTCCGCGATGATGCGGTGATTGGCGCCGCCCAATTGTGGGACGCCTTGCACCCGTAATGACGATGTGCCCGCGCCTTCGATTCGCGCCCCCATCTTGCACAGCAACTCGGCCAGATCGGTGACTTCCGGTTCCATCGCCGCGTTTTCGATCAGCGTTTCGCCTTCCGCGAGCGCTGCCGCCATGAGGATATTTTCCGTGCCGGTAACGGTGATTTTCTCGAAGACCACTTCGCCGCCGCGCAACCGCCCCCCGTTTGCAGCCCGCGCGGATACATAGCCGTGCTCGGTGGAGATCTCCGCGCCCATCTGCTCGAGCGCCTTCAAATGCAAATCGACGGGACGCGCCCCGATGGCGCAGCCCCCCGGCAGCGAGACGCGGCCGTGACCCAGGCGCCCCACCAGCGGCCCCAGCGTAAGAATGGACGCGCGCATCGTGCGTACAAGTTCGTAAGGCGCTTCGGCGTCGGAAATCTCTTTTGCCTGAATGGTGAGATCGGTCGGTGGCAGATCGGGAGTTTCTACCAGCACATTCATATGCGCCAGCAGGCGGCCCATGGTGATGATGTCGCGCACGCGCGGAATATTTTGCAGGTGCACCCGTTCGGTGCTCAGCAGCGCCGCCGCCATGCAAGGAAGCGCCGCATTTTTCGCGCCGCTGATGCGAACCGTGCCTTGCAGGCGATTCCCGCCTTCTATGCGAAAGCGATCCATTACCTCTTCTTCCGCGAATCCGCGTCGTCTGAACTGATGTCTTTGTTCTCGCCCGAGGCTCGGTCTGAATCAGCCGCGCCCAGCGCTTTCGAGAAATGGCCGCGGCTTTGATTGATCCATCGGCGCGCTTCGCCGGCCGATTTGCCCGTTTTCAGCATCACCAGCGCGACCCGCAGATTGCCGGCCTGGGCAAGCGCGCGTTTTGCCTCAGTCGCACTCGCACCCGTCGCCTCTTCGAGGATGCGCAGCCCCCGGCCGCGCAGCTTCTCGTTGCTCATCGCCAGATCAACCATCCAGTTATTGTAAACGCGCCCCAGCCGGATCATTGCCGCTGTGCTGAGCATATTCAGTATCAGCTTTTGCGCTGTACCCGCCTTCATCCGTGTTGAACCGGCGATTACCTCCGCTCCCGTTTGCGGCGCAATCACAATATCGGCGAAACGTCGCGCCGCCGCATTGCGATTCGAAGTCAGGAGTATGCTTTTTGCACCGCGTTTGCGCGCCAGTCGCATCGCGCCCGCCACGTATGGCGTGCCGCCGCTGGCGCTGACGCCAACGACTACGTCGCCCGCGCCGATCTCTTTGGCCGCAACATCGTTTGCGCCCTTTGATTCCGAATCCTCCACCCCTTCGGCGGCGCGCGTCAGCGCACGCATCCCTCCTGCGATCACCGCCTGGAACATCTCGGGGCTGACGCCAAACGTCGGCGGGCATTCCGCTGCGTCGAGTGCAGCCAGCCGCCCGCTCGTTCCCGCGCCGACGTAGATTACCCGGCCCCCGTTTCCTATCGATCTCACGATCAGGTCCACGGCGCGCCCTATCGATCCGAGTTCTCGTTGCACGGCGTCCGGCACGAGTTGGTCTTCGCGATTGATGACCTGTAGAAGTTCGCGCGTACTCATTTGATCGAGCCGGCGCGATCGGGGATTGCGGCGTTCAGTGGCGGAGAGTCGCCGGTGCAGCTTCATGATAGAAACCGCCGAATTCGAGCGACTTCGCTCAGGCGCAAAGCATGAGCATAGAGATACAGCCGCGCGCGCCCTGAGTTCGCTTCACATGCGCTCATGACTTGTTGTCGGCATTCACCAGGTCCAGGCATTCCACAATGCAATTGTGCACCGCCGGCTGAACCCGCCGAATCGGATCGTCCTCGGGATTGGCATGCGTGCGGCTCGCATTGGTCAACAGTACGACGAAAAGCTCCTTTTCCGGGTCGACCCATATTGATGTTCCCGTGAAGCCCGTATGGCCGAAGCTTTGCTTCGAAAAGTAGCGCCCGCTCGACGAGGGCGTCGTTGGCACGTTCCAGCCGAGCGTGCGCGTGTGGGCGGCCAGCGCATGCGCCGCTGTGAATTCCGAAATTGTCCCGCGGCGAAGAATGCGGCGATGCGCGTAGATGCCGCCGCTAAGCAGCATCTGGCAGAAGATCGCCAGATCGGGCGCGGTTGAGAACATCCCCGCGTGGCCGGCAACGCCCCCCATTGCCGCGGCGTTCGCATCGTGAACTTCGCCGCGCAGAATTTGTGTGCGCGAACCCGAGACTCTTTCCGTGGGCGCAATGCGTCGGCGCAACGGCTTCGGCGGAAGGAAGGTTGTGTCGGTCATCCCCAGCGGACCAAAAATACGCTCCTGCGCCAGTTCATTGAGGGCTCGGCCCGTGAGTCGCTCGATGATCGCCGCCAGTACAATGAATCCAATATCCGAATAGACCGATTTGGCGCCCGGCTCGCAGGTGAGCGGCTCGGCCAGAGCTTGCGCAAGAATTTTGTCGCGTCTTTTTGCTTTCGCAAAATAATCTTTGTGCGCCGGCAATCCGGAAGTGTGCGTCAGCAGATGCGCGATGGTGACGCGTTCGCGTCGACTGTGATCATCACCGCAGGACCAATCCGGCAGGTAACGACTAACCGGCGCACTCAATTCGAGTGCGCCGTTTTCGGCGAGCATGGCCGCGAGAGTCGTGGTTACGGCCGGCTTCGTCAGCGAAGCCGTATCGTAAATCGTGGCCTCCGCGACCTTAGCGGAATTGGCAGCGTAGGTGTGCCGACCGAAAGCGTGAACAAACAGCTCGCCTCTGTACCCCACGGCGAGGACGCCGCCGGGGTAGCCGCGATTCGAGATTCCTTTCTCTAGGACGGCAGCGGCGGGCGCGAGCTTGGCGCGCATTTGCTGGCCGGCGCGAGATAGAACCATCGGATTTGCTGGAACATCCAGCCCTGAGCCGACACATACGGTGCCAGGCACGCTGACGGGGATGCGGCCCGAAATTGAGACTTGGCCGAAGATCGCGCGAGCAGTTGCGCGCTGCGCGATTTCGGCATTGCTGAAAACTCCCACCCAGGTCTTCGCTTCGGGAAAATGCCTGATCACGTAAGGGCTGCCGAAACAAACCACGATCACGGATTTATGGCTTACCAGCGCGTGGTGTACCGCCGCGGCTTGTTCTTCAGGCAAAGCCACGCTCCCCTTGCGATCGGCTACGCGCACGAATAACGCGATGACGACCATGTCACTGGAGTTCAGTGTGGCCGCATCGAATCCGCCTATAAGCGAAAAACGCGTGTCGAAGCGCATGGATTCAAACCCGTCGATATGCTGCTGGAGTTCGTTCTCGAGGACTCGGCCCGGATAGGGATCGGGATCACCCGCGATGCTCACGAGCAGCAATTTCATCGGCCGCGTCGAGTCGAGAGGCAAGGCGCGGTTTTTGTCTCGCAGCAGCGTGACGCCGCGACTGGCGATCTCATCCGCTGCGCTGGCGAACTCAGTGCGCGCAATGGCGGCGGGCAGGGAGTCAAGCTCTACAAGCCGCTTGCGGTGCAACCCGAGTCGCGCTTTTGCGCGAAGAACGTGAGTAACAGCCGCGTCAATCCTCTGCTGTGGCAAGCGGCCTGATTGTGCTGCATCCCTAAGTGCCGCGAACGCCGCATCCGGCACAGGCGGAAGCAAAATGACATCCGCCCCGGCAAGGATCGCCTGCACGGCGGCATCGCCTGGCGAAAATCGCCGCGCCACGCCTCCCATATCCATCGCGTCCGTGACCACAAGTCCGTCAAAGCCGAGTTCATCGCGTAAGACACCCGAAATAATATGGTGCGAGAGCGTCGCTGGTTTGCTGCGATCAGGTTCGAGCGCCGGCACGGCCAAATGCCCCATCATTACCGTGCTTGCACCCGCGGCAATCGCGGCGCGAAACGGAGCCAGCTCAATCGCATCGAGGTGAGCGCGATCGCCAGTGACGGTCGGCAGATCGAGATGGGAATCGATCTGAGTGTCGCCGTGACCGGGAAAATGCTTCGCCGTGGCCAGCGCGCCATTCTCTTCCACGCCGCGCACATAAGCCTCGACAAAAGCCGTCACGCGCTTTGGGTCTTCGCCAAAGGAGCGTACGTTAATGATGGGATTTTCCGGATTGCTGTTAACGTCCGCGACCGGAGCAAATATCCAGTGCACACCTACAGCGCGGGCTTCCTCGGCTGTAATGCGCCCCACGGTATAGGCGTCCTCCGGCCTGCCGGTGGCGGCCACGGCCATCGCGTGCGGAAACGACGTGCCGCCGTCGAGCCGCATCGCCGTGCCTCGTTCGAAATCAGCGGCAAAGAGCAGCGGAATCCGCGAGGCCCTTTGCAGAGTGTTGGTGATCGCCGCGGTCGCGTACGGCTTTCCGCGCTCGATTCCGGACGGACCCATTCGCGTCGCCAGCATGAAGCCACCAACATGATTTCGCTCGATGGCCTGCTGCAAGGCGTGAAATTCGGGGCTGTCCGACGACGCGAATTCACCGTGGAAAGGCAGCATGAGTAACTGCCCCAGCTTTTCCTCCAGACTCATCTTCGCCAGAGTGCGCTTTACCCACGCCTCCACCTCAGGCGAAAGGTGGCGACTCTTCCCGGCTCTCAGACGTGGTCGGCTTTTTTGGCGAGAACTCGGCATCAGGACCGGAGCGAGAAAAAAGCGCGTGTTTCGCTCAAAAAGTATACGGTCGTGGCAGAATTCGGTCCAACAAATGCCGCGCGCAGTCGGCTTAAGTAATAATCCCAGGCTTAGTGCACCAACGGCATCCGTATCACAGCCCCTCTCGACAAGCGGTCTTGCTGGAAAAACCGCGCTGCGGTTCTTTCGCTGATTGCACCACACATGAACCCCGGGCTAAACTCGCGTCATGCGCATCGTCTCTCTTCTGCCGGCCGCGACAGAAATCCTCTACGCGGTCGGCGCCGGCGATTCTGTTGTCGGCGTCACCCATGAATGTGATTTCCCGGCCGAAGCAGCCAAAAAACCCCACCTGATTCGCTCGCGCGTGGATGCGTCCGCGATTGCGGCAGAGATCGAGCGGCAGGTGAGAGAACTGATCGGCCTGCAGGAGAGCATTTATTCCCTCGATACGCAAATGCTCCTGCAACTCGATCCGGATCTGATCGTCACTCAGGATCTTTGCGACGTGTGCGCGATTTCCGCGCATGATCTCAACGTGGCGCTTACCCATTTCCCGCCGAATCGCCGGCCGCGCGTCGTCAGTTTTACACCCCGAAACCTTGGCGAAGTGTGGAATGGCATCCGCGAGATTGGCGAAGCCGCCGGACGCGCAACCGAAGCTCACGCCTTGGCCGACTGGCTCGCTCTGGAGGTCGATTCAGTGCGCCAGGCCGTCGCTGATGTGTCGCCGCGCCCGCGAGTGCTGTGCCTCGAGTGGTTCGATCCTCCTTATATGGGTGGGCACTGGATTCCGGAGATGGTGCGTCTGGCGGGCGGTATCGATGTTTTCGGGCGCGAGCAAGAGCCGTCAACTCCGATTCGCTGGGAAGATATCATCGCGTCACAGCCCGAGGTGGTCGTCCTTATGTCCTGCGGCTACAACCTCGATCGCAATTTCGCTGTCTGGCGCTCGACCCAACTCCCCGCTGGATGGGATGAGATTCCCGCCGTCAAACATGACCGCGTTTATGCCGTCGATTCGAACTCGTACTTCTCCCGTCCCGGGCCGCGCCTGAGCGAAGGCGTGGCCATACTCGCCGGGATCCTTCATCCCACCCGTGTGCGCCCGGATTTAGTTCGCCACGCGGAATCGGTGCGGCGAGTCTCCGCCGACAGCCGTCCTTTACAGGCTAAGCCCGCCAGCTAGCCCCACCTCCCGGCGTACAGGCTGCCATCAAGAGGCCGCTGCGAGCGAAAGCCCGCCGTTTTCGCGGCTGAAAAAGGCGGCGGCCGAGGGATCTGCTTTTTGACCATCCCATCAGGATGGTCGTCGAGTGAAATTTTTAGCTCGGGTCGGGCCGATCTGCAGGCCGGACCCGAGGCTTTTTATTTTTCGGTGCAGCCCGTGTCGGCTCCAGTTGTTGTAGCTCAGGTCGCGCGCCGCCTGCCGCGTCAGCGCCCGTATTGGAAAAGGGGCGCGAGACCTGAGGAAGTTGCCTCTCCATCGCGGGTGCTTACGAGGCATACCTGGCACCGCCGTGTTTGGCTGTGCTCCTAGACACAACACGCACTCATCACTCTGGTCGCAACGACGCAATTGACCGAACTGCCGATCTGCCTAAGAATACTCGCCCTATGACCAATCCTCTTTCGCACAAACGTTTAGCTGTCTTAGGCGCGGGGAAAATGGGTGGAATTCTGCTGCGCGCTTTTCTCGATCAGAAGCTGGTCACGCCGGCACACGTGTCGGCAACGGTCCGCCACGCCGATCGCGCCGAAAAGCTTGGCAAGGAACTGGGCGTGCGCATCGGCACAGACAACCGCGCCGCCGTTCAGGGCGCTGACGTAGTGCTCATGGCCGTGAAGCCGGCGCAAGTCGTCGAAGTGTTGGAAGAAATCCGCGACGCGCTGAAACAGGGAAGTGTGCTCGTTTCCGTCGCCGCCTCAGTCCCCACAAAATTTATCGAGCAGCACCTCGGTCGCGAAGTCGCCGTCGTCCGCGCCATGCCGAATACGCCCTGCGCCATCCGGTTCGGGATGACCGGCATCGCCAAAGGCAGCCACGCGACCGCCGCTCACGTCGAGATGGCACGGGCGATGTTCGAAGCTGTGGGCCGCGTCGTGGTCCTGGACGAAAAGCACATGGATGCCGTCACGGGTCTTTCCGCCAGCGGCGCCGCCTTTGTCTACATTTTGCTGGAATCGTTAGCCGAGGGCGGAGTAAAAGTCGGTCTGCCCCGCGATGTGGCCACCTTGCTCGCCGCGCAAACCATGCAGGGCGCCGCCCGCACCGTGCTCGAGACCGGCGATCATCCCGCTCTGCTGAAAGATGGCGTGACCACTCCCGCCGGATGCACCATCGACGGCATCATGGAACTCGAAGACGGCAAGGTCCGCGTCACCCTGATCAAAGCCGTCGTCAAAGCCACAGAACGCGCTAAAGAACTGATGTTCGACGCCGTCTAGGCAATCTCCCACGAAGTTAGGGGTGGGCCGCTGTCATCCCGAAACCAGCCCCGATTTTGGGGGATGTCGGTGAGGGATCTGCTTTTGATCCGATTTGTAGCTCGGGTCGCGCGTGTTCTGGAGCGCGAGACCCGAGGTTTCTCTTCGTCGGCTCGCGCCTCAAAATTCGCCTGCGGGTCTTCACGCAGGTGAATGACGAGGGATCTGCAGTTGTTTTGCCTGCTTCGCGTACCCCAACCCTTATTGTTGGGGCTGGATGCCTGCGCTTTTCGATTTCTTATTACGCCAGCGCCGTCTTATATAGCGCCACCAGCTTGCCCCACGCCTTTTCGGCGTCCGCCATGTTGTAGATCGGCCCCTGCTGATCGTGCGGCATATCCGCCACGCACCAACCGTGCTTCGACGAATACACTTCGATCTCCGCCGGCACGTGCGCGGCTGCGAACGATTCCCGCAGCTTGTCTTTCGCGTCCGGCTGGCGCATGTCGTCATTCGAAGCGATCCCGAAATACATCCGTCCTTTGATCTTCGAGGCGAGCAGGTGCGGACTGTCGGGCTTATCCGTCACCAGGCCGCCCCCGTGGAAGGACCCGCCCGCCCCCACGCGGTTCGGAGCCGTCGCGCATGTCTTCACCACCAGCGGCCCTCCCATGCAGTAGCCCTGCGTCCCCATCTTTTTCGATTTGTTGACTTCCTTCTGCTTGTCGAGCCACGCCACGAATGCCGTGGCATCTTTTTCGACGTTGCCCGGCGCGTTGATTGATCCCATCAGCGGCTGAATCTTTCCCATGCCCGTCTGGAAATTAAAGGATTCAACCTCTTCCGCGCTAAAGAAAGGCGCCTTGCCCTTGCGGTAGAAAGGATTCGGCACCAGCACCGTGTAGCCCTCGGCGGCAATGCGCTTGCCGATGTCCCGCATCGATTGTCGCAAGCCGAATGCATCGGTCCAGATAATCACGCCCGGATGCGAGCCAGTGCTCGGGTGAATGAACGCCGCGTCGCACATTCCGTCGGGCGTCGTGATGGTGACGTCGGATTCAGTCACGGGCATGGCCGCGGCCGATGCCGTTCCGCTGGCGGCGGCGACTCCCGCCGCTACAGACATGGCGATGAAATTGCGCCGCGAAAGATCGCTGCTGGATTCGTTCGCTTTTTCCGAATCGTGCTTTTCATCTATCATCGCTCGCTCCTTCAGGTGAGGTGGTTGGGAATTATTTCACCGGGCTGTGGTCTGCACGCTATGCCAGCCCCTCGCCGCCTGTCAAGCCCATTGCAAACTCGAAGTTCAAACGCGCAATTTTCAGCGCCTCAAATTTGGTAGTGTCCTAATTGGGGTTCTCAACGTTTCTCAACGCTGAATTGCGCAATACAAGAGCGCACCAAAGCCCTACATGCCGCGCAGAAAACACAGCAACAGGCAAGAATATACTTATCATGCAATTGCTTTGACGATGTCTCTGCACTTCGTGATGTTTTTGAATACATTGCCGACGTAGGACGGCGGAGAATATTTCGATATTTCCTCGGTAATCTTGTCGAGGAATGTAGATGTAAGTTCAGGAATCTTCTTCATCTCGGCCTCAACATTCTTCGTCTCGTCGAAGAGTGCAGGCGATAATGTTTGAAACACCAGATGCAGAAGCACGCGATTGCCGTGTACCGCACACAATTTTTCCTTGCCCTCACGTTTTCTCTGTTCGTCTTTGAGAACAGCATCTACGCTTCTGAGAACCTCAACAGCTCGCCATAGCTTGACCGCTGTCACGGAAGAATTGAACAGGATGGTATATGGTGCCTTGCTAATGTCTTCATAAAATCTACCGACCGCTTGCTTGGCATTAACAGCGTGGGTGGCATCGGCTTGGGCGCACGCCAGAGCGATTGTTGCCTCATCAAGCGTGCATCCCTTGTCTTGCGCTGGCGGTTGATCGCCTGTGCGAAAGACATATTCTTTACCCAATGACAACAACATCTCACTTCTGAGCCTTGTCTGCTCTGGGTCTAATGCAGCAAAATCCCGCTTTTCAATACGGTTTTGTGTGTTCGCTGCCTTGGTTACATCGAATGCAAAATTCGGGGGACAATTTTCTAGGGAGATCAATCTCACCATCACACGTGCAGTAGGCGCGGATGAGGTTCCAAGTACACTAAGAATGCTCCCGACAGTCTGCGCTCCGTTGATGACGCTTGCGCCCTTGCAATCGAATACGCCGCTTGTTTTCGACTTGCCGCCCAGCGGTTTTTTGTCTATCGATGCGCAGAGCAGCGTGATGCCATTGTTGAAGTAAAGGAATTTCTCGGGGGCATCCTTGATAGTCGCGACGATTGAGTCGTTGACTTCGGTACTGCCCTTGAAGCTGCGGATGTTCTTGTGATACAGCCGATCTCCATACTTTGCCCATGATGCAAAATCAGATATGTCCACTTGGCCGTAGTACGCCAAATATGGTTCAGTCACCTTACCGAATTCGTTGAGCATGACAGCCAAATCGACGGACTCGCCCATCGCGCCTTCTTCGACAATATCGTGTAATTTTTTTTGATTCAGTACTTGAAGAGAAACCACGTCGGTAACGTCGTTCAGATCAGCCAAGAGTTGGTTCAGTGGGGTCGATACTTCAGTTGAAAGCGGCGGAATGCCTGTGTAGGCAACAATCAAGATAAATCTTGCTTGGGAATCTGCGAGAGCATCTTGAATGTCGCCGCTCTTGCTCTGTAACTTTGGCCCGAGCATTGTGACCTTGTTTTCGAGAAAATGATTAATCCCCTGAATAAATTTTAGAATGGAGCCAAGATCAGGGGAGCCGTTCCCGTCTTTGATCCACTTCGATTGCACTAGATATGCAACGTGCTCGCTGTGGTCAAAATAGAAAGCATCAATACCGTCATCTTGGTATTCATCAACCACAGCTTTCGCGGCTGTCAGGTCATCAGTCTTGCTCGTGGCGGAGACGGCAAAGGCTGCTAATGCGCGACTCAAGAACTGGTTGTCCTTCTGCTCGGCGTCCTTCGTGGTGACATCTGACATATCTATGAGGGATGCAAATCGTGTGCGGCAATTCGCCTCAATGTGTTGAACGTGAATGATGCTCATCGATTTCTCGCTTGGGGAGATACGGCGCTGGTCATCCTACACCACCGCTTGTGCTGCGAGAAACACAACGAAATTCACACAGAATCTAAATTAGGAAACCACCTCAAATTTGCCACAAATTTGCCCAACTTGGATGCCCGCGCCCGTTTGTGTTAGCATGTGCCGCTTAGGACGATGCCCAGACAATACGTCCCCATCCTTGTGTTCGCCGTGCTGGCGATGGCTTTTCCCGGCGTTACGCTGATCCTCTTCAAATTTATCCGCCCGGATTCGCGCGCGACCGGCGCAAAGCTGAAGCCCTACGAATGCGGAATCCCCGCCGAAGGCGATGCCCGCGGCCGTTACTCTGTGCGTTTTTTCATCGTCGCCATTCTCTTTGTGATTTTCGATGTGGAGACGGTTTTCCTTTTCCCCTGGGCGGTTCTTTTTTCAACGCATGAGGAAGGCTTCCGCCTGACGCCCATCTACGGTCTGGCGAGCATGTTTGTCTTCCTGGGCATCCTGATCGTCGGCTACGTGTGGCTGTATCGAAAGGGTGCTTTGGAGTGGGTGTAAACCACAGGCGAACCTCTGATCTCCCGGCAGGTTGTGGCGGCCGGGAATTTTGCGTAGTGACTCATTTTGCCTCCTCGCCTTCCCGCACGTGTCATTCCGAAGACGAGCCGCGTGATTTCCGCTCTTGAGGTCTCGGGCTATCGCGCTTCGGCGAGGATGAGGAATCTCGTGCGGGGCCCCGGCACACGTTTTACGTGCTGGGGTGCAATCTTGGCTGATCTCAGGCGGACGCCAAGGCAAAATGAATCACTACCAATTTTTTTTGTGCGGTTGCCTTGTGTGTTTGCGTGTGTTAGAACCTACGGTTCGCTTTGAAAGAATTTTGTGCGTGTACGCCAGAAGTTCTAATCGCGAGAATTTAGTTCAGGGTGTTGATTCGTTCGTCTCATGACCAACGATTCTGACGAAAAGCAGCCGCCTCGTCCCGGCGAGCCGGAAAAGCCATCGGGTACTCCTGCTGCGCCTTCGGGAACCGCTTCCGCTTCGGGCGGAACGCCGCCGGGCGAAGCGCCCGCTAAGCCAGCAGCCCCTGCCGCGCCATCGGCGCCAGCAAAGCCGCCCGCGGCTGCAGCTCCGCCGAAGCCCGCCGCACCGGCAGCGCCGGCCAAGCCTGCGACGCCGCCTCCTCCTAAGGAACCGCCGCTAAAGCCCGCGCCTCTCGACAACGATCTGGTGAAGCGCTACAAGGCGCGATTTGGCGACGCTATCCTGGAAGCGTGGCTTGACCGCAAGCAGGCCATTCTCGTAGCCGGCGCCGATCGCCTTCTGGATATTGCGCGGTACACCCGCGATGAAGAGCGCTTTGACTATCTGGTCGATTTGACCGCTGTCGATTGGCCCAAGCGCGACAAGCGCTTCGATCTCGTGCTGATCCTCTATTCGTTTCCCAGGAATGAACGCCTGCGCATCAAGGCCCCGATTGCCGAAAACGAGCCGGTTCCCAGCGTCGAAAGCATCTGGCCTACGGCCAATTGGCTGGAGCGCGAAGTCTACGACATGTTTGGCATCGTCTTCGAAGGACATTCGAATCTGAAACGCTTGCTGCTCCCCGAAGAGTGGCAGGGTTATCCGCTGCGCAAGGATTACGACATTTTGCAGCAGGATGAAGCCTGGGTACGCGAAAACCTGGGCATCGAGAGCGGCCAATAGCCATGGCGGACCGAAACGGCGGCTATAACTCCGGCGGAGTGAACGTCGAAACTACGGTTCTCGGCGCCGACGAAATCATCCTCAACATGGGGCCGCAGCACCCCTCGACGCACGGCGTGTTGCGCGTGAAGCTGCGCCTCGACGGCGAAAAGGTCGTCGGCTCGGAATGCGTGATCGGCTATCTGCATCGCGGCGTCGAAAAAATCGCCGAACATCGCAGCTACCAGCAGTTTGCGCCCTACGTGGACCGCATGGATTATGTGGCGGCGGTTTCCAATGGCCTGGGATACTGCGAAGCCGTTGAAAAATTGATGAACGTGGAAGCGCCGCCGCGCGCCCGCGTCATCCGCACAATCCTCACGGAACTCCAGCGAATCGCCAGCCATCTCTTCTGGCTCGGCACCCACGCTCTCGATATCGGCGCGCTCACCCCGCTTTTCTATTGCCTGCGCGAGCGCGAAGAGATCCTCAAGATTTTCGAAAAATATTGCGGCGCGCGCCTCACCACCCACGCTTTCCGCATCGGCGGCCTGCAATATGAGGCCTATGACGAACTGGAAAAAGACGTCGAGCGTTTCTGTCGTGATTTCGATAAGCGTGTGGACGAATACGAAGCGCTGCTCACCGAAAACCGCATCTGGGTCGGCCGCACCAAGGGCATCGGTATATTAAAAGCTGAAGATGCCATCGCCATGGGCGTCACCGGTCCGGTCCTGCGCGCCAGCGGCGTGCAGTGGGATATTCGCAAGGCCATGCCCTACGCTGCTTACGACCAGTACGAATTCACGATCCCCACAGGGAAAAACGGCGACACGTATGACCGTTACCTCGTCCGCCTGGAAGAGATGCGCCAATCGCGCAAGATCTGCCTGCAGGCCATCGAGAATATTCCCGCGGGGCCGATCCTCGGCAAAGTCGGCAAAGTCCTAAAGCCGCCGCCGGGCGAGGTCTATCACTCCATCGAGGCGCCCAAAGGTGAGCTCGGCTACTACATCGTGAGCGACGGCACGACGCAGCCCTACCGCGTTCGAATCCGCCCGCCTTCATTGATTAACCTCGAAGCCCTTGATCAGATGATTCGCGGCCACCTCGTGGCCGACGTGGTTGCGGTGATTGGTACGCTCGACATCGTTTTGGGAGAAGTGGACCGGTAGACGATGAACGCGATCATTCCGTACATCTGGCCCGTCGTCTTTGCGCTGGTCATTGTAGCCGTGCTGCCGCTGATAGCCGGTTACATCGTGCTGGTCGAGCGCAAAGTCATGGCCGATATGCAGGTGCGCCTCGGCCCCATGCGCGTCGGCCCTCATGGCCTTCTGCAGCCGATCGCCGATGCCGTCAAGCTTCTGCTGAAAGAAGACATCATTCCCGAAAGCGCGGACCGGCTGGTCTTTTGGGGCGCGCCGCTGATTTCCGTGACGGCAGCTATGCTGGCGCTCGCCGCTCTGCCGATCGGCCCGTTTTTCCAGATTGCGGACCTGAATATCGGCCTGCTCTACATCCTCGGCGTCAGCTCATTGGGAATTTTCGGCATCGTGCTGGGGGGCTGGGCTTCAAATAGCCACTATTCGCTCTTGGGTGCGCTGCGCAGCGCCGCCCAATTGGTGAGCTACGAAACTTCGGCCGGCATGGCCATCGTCGGCGCGTTGCTCCTCGCCGGAACTCTCTCCACGCGCGGCATCGTGCAGGCGCAGTCCGATATCGGAGTCTGGTTCATCTTCGCCGCGCCCATCGGATTTTTCATCTATCTGGTCGCGTCGATTGCCGAAACCAACCGCGCTCCCTTCGACATGCCCGAAGCCGAATCGGAACTCGTCGCCGGCTACATGACCGAATACAGCGGCTTCCGCTGGGCTCTCTATTTCCTGGCCGAATACACCAATATGGTCGTCGTCGCGTCCATCGCCGCCACGCTTTTCCTTGGCGGCTGGATGCGGCCCTTTGCAAACACCCGCCTCTTCAATTTCCTCGATTACTTTCCGCTGTTGCTCATGTTGTGGATCGCTGGCTACTGTTTCCGGCGAACGCCCAAGCAGCCGGTCCCGGTTCAGAAAATGTTCATGGCCGCTGTCGGTCTGCTGTGCCTGGTCTTGGCCGCCGTATTCACGATTCCAGTGATTGCGCCCGCCGGTTCGCTGCTTGCCGCTGCGAAACCGGGAATTCACGGCGCATTCTGGTTTCTCTTTAAAGTAGCCGCCTACATTTACGTTTTTATGTGGCTGCGGTTCACCTTTCCGCGGTACCGGTTCGATCAACTCATGCGGCTTGGCTGGCAGTTTCTTGTGCCGCTCTCCATCGTGAACGTTATGAGCATCGGCATTTCGCTGACGCTGCATCGTCAACTGAACTGGCCGAATCTGGTCGCGTTTCCGGTCGGGATCGCCATTACCCTCGCTGCCGGCGCCTATTTGCTCGCGACCGGCGAAAAGCACGAGCAAACCCGCGTAGGTGAAGACGAGAACGCCGAAGTGGACAGCAGGGAAGAGGAGACCCCCGTCAATGCTGTTTAACGAGGTCATGTTCTACGTCTTTGGGGTCATGGCGGTGGTTTCCGCCATCTTGGTCGTTACCCGCCGCAACGCTGTGCAGAGCGCGATCTTCCTCGTCACCGCCCTGCTGGCGACCGCGGGAATCTTCCTGAACCTCAACGCCGAGTTTCTTTTTATCGTCCAGGTCATCCTCTACGCGGGCGGGATCATGGTGCTCTTCGTTTTCGTGATCATGCTCGTAAACCTCGACGTGGCCCTGCATCAGGTGCAGTTCAATAGGCAATGGTTTGTGGCGCTGATCATCTCCGCGGTGCTTGCGGCGCAAGTTGTGGCTGCCATCGCGGTAAGCCGGCATACGCTTTACACCCTGGCGCCGGCCGCTCCCGAGACGCTCGAGCCCAACACCGAGCGTGTCGCCTTCTATTTGTTCCATACCTATATGCTGCCGTTTGAACTTGCCTCAATTCTTTTGCTGGTAGCCATGGTCGGCGCGGTGGTCATGGCCAAAAAGAGGGTCTGAACTATGGTTCCGATCGGACATTATGTTTTTCTCAGTGTGGCGCTGCTGGCCATAGGAATCGTAGGCGTCGTCACACGCCGCAACGTAATCATCATCCTGATGTCCATCGAACTGATCCTCAACGCCGTAAATATCAATCTCGTCGCGTTCTCGCGTCTGGTGGGTTCGGTCGAAGGGCAGATCTTTGCCATCTTCATCATCACTGATGCCGCCGCCGAAGCGGCCGTGGGCCTGGGAATCATCATCGCGTTTTTCCGCAATCGCGAAACGGTATTGGCGGACGAAATGGACATCCTCAAATGGTAAGCGCCAGGGCAACATTCCCTGGAGGATTTGCCTATGCCGGCTGAATTCTTCCTGCGATACATCTGGCTGATTCCGCTGTTTCCGCTGGCGGGCGCGGCTACCATGCTCTTCATCGGCCGCAAGCTTTCGAATTCCGCCGTCAGCGCCGTTGGTGTCGGCAGCGTGGGCCTGTCCGTCATTTTTGCCTTCGGCGCCATTTTGCAATTGATCGCCCGCGCTCCCGCCCAGCGTGTCGTGGAGATCGTGCTCTTCGACTGGGTTCCCGCAGGAGCCATGCACCTGACTTCCGGCCGCCTGATCAACTTCAGTGCGCAGTGGGGCATGCTGCTTGACCCGCTCTCCGCCATCATGATCGGCGTCGTCACCGGCGTCGGCTTTCTCATTCACGTTTATTCCACGGGCTACATGGCGCACGAGGGGGGCTACTATCGCTTCTTCGGTTACCTGAACCTCTTCATGTTCTCCATGCTGGTTCTGGTGCTGGGAAACAACCTCTTGCTGCTTTTCGTCGGTTGGGAAGGCGTGGGGCTTTGCAGCTATCTCCTGATCGGCTTCTACTTTCTTCGCAAATCAGCCTCCGACGCCGGAAAAAAGGCCTTCGTCGTTAATCGCATCGGCGACACGGGTTTCGTCCTCGGCTTATTCCTTTTGCTCAATACCATCGGCACTTTGCGATTCACCGAAGTGGGTCCCGCCATCGAAGCGGGCGGCTTCGCCGTCGGCAGCGGCGTGATGACCGCGATCGCGCTGCTCCTGTTTGTCGGCGCCACCGGCAAATCGGCCCAGATTCCGCTGTACGTCTGGCTCCCCGACGCCATGGAAGGCCCCACGCCGGTGAGCGCCCTGATCCACGCCGCCACCATGGTTACCGCCGGCGTGTACATGATCACGCGCATGAACGTTGTCTTCCAACTCGCACCCATTGCCCTCGGGGCCGTCGCCACCATCGGCGCGGTCACCGCCATCTATGCCGCCAGCATGGGCTTGGTGCAGAACGACATCAAGCGCGTCCTCGCTTACTCCACCGTCAGCCAGCTCGGCTACATGTTCCTCGCTCTCGGAGTGGGCGCATTCACGGCCGGGATCTTCCATCTGATGACCCACGCCTTTTTCAAAGCCCTGCTCTTCCTCGGTTCCGGCAGCGTCATCCACGCCATGGGCGGCGAGCAGGATATGCGCAAGATGGGCGCGCTGTGGGGAAAAATCCCCAAGACGGCTTGGACCTTCATGATCGCGACCATTGCGATCTCGGGCATTCCGCCGCTCGCCGGCTTCGTCAGCAAAGACGCGATTCTCGCCGCTTCCTTCAACGCCCGCCCGCTGCTTTGGGGAATCGGTTTCGTCACCGCCGGCATGACCGCGTTCTACATGTTCCGGTTGGTGTTCATGACCTTTTTCGGCAAGTCGCGCGTGGAGCATGATGTCGAACACCACATTCACGAATCGCCCGGTTCGATGACCGTGCCGCTGATGATTCTGGCGTTTTTCTCGATCGTTGGCGGTTGGATTGGCTGGCCCGAATCGCTCGGCGGCAGCGATCATTTCGCGCATTTCCTTGATCCTGTGATCGCCCGCCACGCGGAAGTGGTCGCGGCAGTGCCGGAGGCGGCCAGCCACGCCGGCGAATATGCACTGATGGGGATTTCGGTCCTCGTCGCCCTTATCGGTATTACGCTCGCGTGGTTCTTCTACCTGCGGCGCCCGTCCATACCCGGGACGCTGGCGGAGAAGTGGGGCGGGCTGTACCGCCTGATCTACAACAAGTATTACATCGACCAGATTTATGACGCCATGTTCGTCAACCGCGCCAAGGATCTGGGGACGACGCTTGGCGCGTTTGACCGCGGGGTCATCGATGGGCTCGGCGTAAACGGTGCGGGCTGGGTTACCCGCACGACCTCGAGCATTTCCATGGTGTGGGACAAGTGGGTCATCGACGGGCTGGTGAATCTCGCGGCCCGTATCGTCTGGATCTTCAGCTATCCCGTGCGCTGGGTTCAGAGCGGCCGCGTTTCGAATTACGCGCTCCTGATCGTTTTGGGCGTGCTGATTTTTCTCGGGTATTACCTGCGCCTCAATGGCGTGACGCTGCGCACCGTGTTGCACTAGTTGCGTTGCAGCACTAGGGAGAATGCAAGTGAATGAAACTCATATCCTGAGCTGGATTCTTTTCACGCCGCTGATCGGCTCAATCGTGCTGCTCGTTGTGCCGCGGCGATTCGATAATGCCCAGCGCGTGATCGGAAACGTGTTTGCCTTTCTGGGCTTGATCGTCTCTCTGCCGCTGCTCTGGAGGTTCCAGATCGGAGCGCCCGGCTATCAGTTCCGCGAAAATTATGATTGGATTCCTTCCATCGGCGCGCACTATTCCTTGGGAATCGACGGCATCAGCTTCCTGCTGATCATGCTGACCACGCTGCTGGGCGCGATCTCCATTCTTTCCTCATGGAGCGCGATCCAGACGCGCAAAAAGGAATATTACATTCTCTTCCTCCTGCTGCAGACCGGCATGCTGGGCGTCTTCATGTCTCTCGATTTCTTCCTGTTCTATCTCTTCTGGGAAGTCATGCTCGTTCCCATGTACTTCCTGATCGGCGTGTGGGGCAGCGATCGTAGACTTTACGCGGCAATCAAGTTCTTCCTCTACACACTGGCCGGTTCCGTGCTGATGCTGCTGGCCATTCTGGCGCTTTATTACCGCGCCCATGAAGTCGCCGGAGCGAACGCCGCTTATACCTTCGACATTCCCACGCTGCTCGGGGCTGTTCCTCAGTTTTCCACCAGCTTCCAGCGCATCCTTTTCTGGGGCTTCTTCTTTGCCTTTGCCATCAAGGTGCCGATGTTTCCTTTCCACACCTGGCTCCCTGACGCCCACACCGAAGCGCCCACGGCTGGCTCGGTCATCCTGGCCGGCGTTCTGCTGAAGATGGGCACCTACGGATTCATCCGCTTTTCGCTGCCGCTTCTCCCCGGCGATGCGGTCGCCCGCCAGCACATCATCGATATCCTGATGGTGCTCTCGATCATCGGCATCATCTACGGCGCGCTTGTCTGCATGATGCAAAAGGACATGAAAAAGCTCATCGCCTACAGTTCGGTGAGCCACCTGGGCTTTTGCACGCTGGGCATCTTTGCGCTGAATCCGCACGGGTTGTCGGGCAGCGTCATCCAGCAGATCAATCACGGAATCTCCACCGGCGCGCTCTTCTTGATCATCGGCGTGCTCTATGAACGCCGCCACACCCGGCAAATTTCTGAATTCGGCGGGCTTTCCACGCCCATGCCCAATTTTGCTGCAATCTACCTGATCGCCACGCTCAGTTCGCTGGGCCTGCCTTTACTCAATGGCTTCATCGGTGAATTCACCATCCTGAGCGGCGTCTTTCAGGTGAGCACGCGCTGGACGGCCTGGGCCGTCGTCGGCATCGTCCTCGGCGCGGCCTATCTGCTGTGGCTCTACCAGCGCGTCATGTTCGGACCTGTCACCAATCCTGTCAACGAACACCTGCCCGATTTGAATATGCGCGAGTTTGCCACCCTGGTGCCTCTGGTCCTGCTGGCCTTCTGGATCGGCATCTATCCCAAGCCGCTTTTCCAGGTTCTCGACATGCCCGTGCGCCAGATCGTGCAGCAGGTGAATCCCAACTACTACAACTCCGCCACAGCGCAGCGCTGGGGCGAAAAACCGCCTGCCGCGCCCCCGGTTCAAACGGTCGCCGTGAAGAGTAAAACCCGCGCTCTTTCAACGGCTCCAGTGATTGCCAAGCCTTTCGCTGCAGCCGCTGCAAACGCAAACGCCGCCGCCATCGTCCTCACCGCCGCGGAGAACCGATAACCGCATGGATACCGCCGCATTTCGCCACGACTTCTTCCTCATCCTGCCTGAGGTGGAGCTTGCCCTCTTCGGCCTGGCGATTCTGCTTTTCGACTTTATGCTCGGCGTGAAAGACAAAGCCGGCAATGCCGTGTTCGCCATGCTCGGTGTGATCTTCAGTGGCATCTCGCTTTACCGGCTGTACGCGCTGGGCCCCGATGCCGTTGGCGGCTTCAATAGCTCCATCGTCGTCGACCCGTTTTTCCTGTTTTTCGGAATGATCTTTCTGATCGCGACGGCGCTGGTCATTCTGCTTTCCGTTCGCTATCTCCAAATCGAAAACGAACATCACGGCGAATACTACGCGCTGCTCCTGTTTGCCACCGTCGGCATGATGTTCATGGCCTCCGGTTACGACCTGATCGTGCAGTTTCTCGGCCTCGAAACCATGGCCATCAGCTTTTACATCCTCACCGGCTTTTTGCGCCACCAGCGCCGCTCCAACGAGGCCGCCGTGAAATATCTGCTGCTCGGCGCCTTCAGTTCGGGCCTGCTGGCCTACGGCTTCTCGCTGCTGTATGGCATCAGCGCCATGGCCGAGATCAATGGCCCCCTGGGAGTGCCCTTGCAGGTCCCGCGCACAAATCTCGACGTCGTGCGCACCGCCCTCGAGTTGCGTGGTCCCGCCGACCTGCTCGTGTTGCTGGCTGTGGTCACCGTCGCTGCCGGCCTTTTCTTCAAGGTAGCCGCCGTGCCGTTCCATCAATGGGCGCCCGACGTATACGAAGGCGCGCCCACTACGGTGACCGCTTATGTCAGCGTCGCTTCCAAAACGGCGAGCTTTGCCTTGCTGCTGCGCCTTTTCCTCTATGCCTTCTGGCCGGTCCGCGTGAACTGGATCGGCATCATCGCCGCGGTGGCGCTCGCTTCGCTCACTCTGGGCAATCTCGCAGCCATTACCCAGACCAACGTCAAACGGCTTCTGGCCTATTCTTCTATCTCTCACGTCGGCTACATCCTGCTTGGTCTTGTCGCCGCCTTGAGCGGTCCGGAAGGGAATCAGACGGGCTTGAAGGGCATTGCCTTCTATCTGTTTGTATACGCCTTCATGACCATCGGCGCGTTTGCCATCGTCATCGTTCTGCGCCGGCAGGGTTTGATCGGCGATGAACTCGACGATTTGAATGGACTCTCGCAGCGCAGCCCCGCGGCAGCGGTTCTGCTGCTGATTTTCATGTTGTCGCTGGCGGGAATTCCGCCGCTCGCCGGATTTATCGGCAAGTATTACATCTTTCTCTCGCTGATTGAGACCCAGCACTACTATCTGGCGATTTTCGGCGCGCTCTATATCGTGCCCGCGCTTTACTACTACTTCCGCATTGTCGTGCACGCCTGGCTGCGCGAACCGGCTGGCGAGGCGCGCACACCAGTGACGCCCGGCCAATCGGTTGCCCTGGCCGTAATGTGTTTTGTGACGCTGGTCGCCGGCATCTATCCCGAGCCTTTTATCCGCCTCGCGACCTATTCGCTGACCTTGCCGTCCGTACTCTTTGCCCGATAACGATCGAAATTCGATGCCTTCCTCTGCGCCAGGGGGCGACCCGAATCGCTTTGTGCGTCAACTGGGCAACGTCATGGACCTGCCTTTTGTCCTGATCGGCAGCATTGTGATCGGCGGAGGCATTGGTTATCTGCTGGACAGTCACTTCCACACATTCCCCATCTTATCTCTGGTCTTTGGGCTGCTCGGGTTTGCGGGCGGAATGTACGAACTAATTCGGCGGCTGTCGTCGCGGCGTCCGGGCGGGAACCAAAATGGCCACTGAGTCATTTGGAACCGCGACGCTGCGCCGAATCGAATGGCTCACGCTGACGCTCGCCGCCCTCGGAACCGCCTGGGCGGCGCGGCGCTGGGGTTGGCGCGGCAGCGCGGGATTGGCAATGGGCGCCGCGCTTTCCTGGATCAATTTCCGCTGGCTGAAGGCTGGCGTCCAGGCCTTCGGCCGTGCGGCGACGGCTCAGGCCGGCGCGGAAACCGTGCGCGTCCCGGTGAGCGCCTACCTTAAGTTCTTTGGCCGCTTCGCTTTGCTGCTCGGAATCCTGTATGTTATTCTCACGCATTCCTGGGTTCCGGCGATGCCTGTGCTCGCCGGTATTTTTGCGGCGCCTGCCGCAACCGTTGTGGCCCTGCTATTCGAATTGGCCTCCGGCGGAGTACGGCAGACGTAATTGGCCATTATGGCCGGTCCGCCGGATGAGTCCCTAAGTGGAAAGGTAGATGGAAGAAAACATCCTCGGAATCACAAGGCTGGTCAATGCCGCGTTCGGCAAAATCGCACTGGCTCTTTTGAGCGCGCTGCATATTCAGCCCAGTAACCCGCAATACCCGATTCCCAACCACATCGCCATGGAATTTCTCGTCTTTGGCGTAGCCGTGGTGTTTTTTCTCTGGCTGAAGTCGCGCCTTTCGATCGAGAACCCGGGCGGCACGCAGCAGGTGATGGAAGCGCTGCTGCGCAACAACATGTCCCTCGGCGTCGCCGACCTGCTCGAAAATAACGTCGGCCACAACTCGCTGAAGTATCTGCCCATGATCGGCAGCATCGGGCTTTTTGTGCTGTTCGCAAACCTCATCAGCGTCGTGCCCGGCCTGGCTTCGCCGACGGCGCAGGTCTCGGTTCCGCTGGGCTGCGCTGTTGTCGTTTTCCTTTATTACCACTGGGCTGGACTCGTGAAACATGGACCCTTGCACTACGGCAAGCACTTCATGGGTCCGAATCTCGCGCTCTCGCCGCTCATGGTTGTCGTGGAATCGGTCAGCCATTTGGCCCGGTTGCTCTCGCTCACCGTTCGTCTCTGGGTCAACATGATGGTGAGCGAGATGCTCTACGTCATCTTCCTCGGATTGACGTTGGCGCTCCTGCTCTTCGCTGGCAAAGCCAGCGCAGCCGGTTATGTGCTCGCGCCCATTCCGTTTCTGGCGCCCGTGATTTTCATCATCCTTCATATCTTTGTCGCTTTCGTGCAGGCGTTTGTCTTTACGATTTTGCCGGTGATTTATCTTGCTGGCGCGGTTTCCGAAGCGCATTAATATTTGCATTCATAACGGCATCATCCGCCGTCTCGCGTGAGCCCGGCTGCACGAGGATGTCGGGAACCACCTCCGAGCGGCGATTTCATACGCAAGGAGCAAGAAGAAAAATGAGAAAACTGGCTACGGGCCTGTTCGTGGTGCTGGCGTTCTGTTTGATGGCGCCTGCGGCTTTCGCGCAGGCCACCGGTGAGGCGGCAGCGGCGGGCACCAACTGGGTCGCCATCACTTCAGGCTTTGCCATGGCCATTGCCTCGGCGTTTTGCGGTTACGCTCAGGCAAAGGCTTCGGCATCGGCCTCGGAAGGCATGGCGCGCAATCCCGGCGCCTCGGGCGTGATTCAGAACATGTTGATTCTCGCGCTCGTGCTGATCGAGTCGATGGCGTTGTACACCTTCGCCATCATTTTCATTAAAGTCAGATAGCATCCAATCAAGTTGCTTTCAGGCCCGCGGAATGCTTCCCCATTCCGCGGGCTTTTTCTAGCTCTCGCTGGATCTGCAGTTGCTTGATGCGTTTTTCTCCTGCTGCATTCGGCCGCCAGCGGTCTTTCCGCGCCCGCGCGGCGCGCACCCTACCAGATCGTGTGGATCATCCTCGATCGCCTGATTTCGCGGTCGGCGGTCAGCAGGGATAATCCCTCCGCCAGCGCGGTTGCTCCGATGATTCGATCGGCGGGATCATTGGGATAAGTCACGGGAAGATCCATCGCGCGAGCGCATGCCCGGCCACTGATGGGCAGAACCACGAATCGGGACTCAACTTCCCGCAGAAACGATTCCATACTGATCTCCAGGCGAATGCGCCCTCTTTTCACGAGCGTGGCCAATTCCAACAGAGTGATATCGGAGATGGCCAGGCCTTCCGCATTCTTGCGCGCCGTTTCGATGACCGCTTTCGCTTTTTTTGAAAGGCGAGCTTCGTCGAACGCCAGCCAGGCCACGATGTGCGTATCGACGAGGATCACTTCAGCTCGCCCCAGTCTTCAGTGGACATCGCGGGTGAAACAACGTCTCCTGCGATCGCCCCCTTGCCTGCGAGAAAATTGTAAATTTCGTCCTTGTCAGTGGGCGCCGGAACGAGCTTTGCTACCGGCTTGCCGTGTTTTGTTATCACCACTGTTTCGTGCTTGGCTTGGACCTCATCCATGACCGCCAGACAATTTGTCTTGAAAGCGCCTGCTGCCATCTTTTTCATCTCGTCCTCACGGGGGGGGAGTCCAACTATGGTCATTCTACCATAGTCATAATAGGGAACTCGGCTCAATGACCCTTTGCGTGTGGGCCCCGCTCAGCCCGTGCGGCCGGCGCCGGTCTGCCTATGCGGCTGTGCCACCATTTTCAACAGGTATGCACAGCTTTGCACAGATATTTTTCGTACTTCTCATTGACGCTGCAAACGCCTGCGCGTATCGTGCGCGCAGATCGAACGCAAGCGTGATGAGTTTTGACGGTTCGATCCAGACATCGCGATTCCTAACCGGCTTCGCGATCCTGGCGAATCGGGGACTTCCAAGATTCGTGGTTCGAAGTATGCGGCGCATGAGCCTCAGGCGATTGCCCCGTCACATCGAATCCGGCGAATCGCAGAAGTCGCGGCGCAGCCTCAAACGTGCAACCGCCTCGCGGCAGTTGCAGCGTTTGCTGCACCGGAAACTCAGAGGCTTTTCGGTTTAGCTTGGAATTCGCGAAGGCTTTGCCGCCTTCGCGGAACCTGAGCCGAATCGGGAAGCTCGCAGGTTATACGCATCAGTTTGGAGGACGCGATTAGCCGCGAGGCTGTTGGGTCGCCGGATTGACCCGTAAGCCTGTAGAACTTACGGCTCGATTTAGAGGGCGCAACCGCCGAAAGGCGCTTGCGCCCTCAGCTTTTCGCCACGTTTGTTTTCCCAACCTTTCGATTCCTGCGGCCACTCCGCTGTTGTCACGAGGCCGCAGCCGAAAGAATCGTTTTCGCCGCCACAAGAAGGCGGCCGGGGGATCTGCGGTTGCGAGATGCGTTGGGTGCGGCTCAGCGTCCCGGCAGCGACAGCGCGGCCTGCGTGGCCAGCGCCATCACGCGCCCGGGGAATAGGCCGAGGTAAAACGTGCCGATGGCGGCGATGGAGAGCACCACAGTAACCGCCCAGGGCATCGGAACCGCCGGCCAGCTCTGATTCGGCTCGCGCATGTACATCACTACGATCACGCGCAGATAATAAAATGCCGCGATCACGCTGTTGATCGCCAGCAGCACCGCCAGCCATATCAGGCGCGATGCCAGCGCTGCTGTGAAGATATAAAACTTGCCCAGAAATCCCGCCGTGATCGGCAGCCCCAGCAGCGACAGCAGAAAGAGACCAAAACAAGCCGCCGCCACCGGCTGTCGTAGGGCCAGGCCGCGCAAATCATCGATGTCCATGTGGCGCTCGGATTCGCCGCCGAGCTGCGAAACCAGAATAAACGCGCCCAGCTTCATCAGCGCGTACACCGCCAGGTAATAGAGCACAGCCGCCACGCCGAGCGCGACCTGGTCCGATGCCGCGGCAGCCGCCAGCGCCACCAGAATATATCCGGCATGCGCGATCGAACTGTACGCCAGCATGCGCTTCACACTCGACTGTGCCAGCGCCGCGAGATTGCCCACAAACATCGTCAGCACTGCGGAAATCCACAGCGCCCAGAACCACAAAGTCCCTGCCGGCGCCACGCTCGCCACAATGCGCAGCAGGAGAGCAAAAGCTGCCGCTTTTGGCCCCGAGGCCATCAGTGCGGTCACCGGCGCCGGCGCGCCTTCGTAAACGTCGGGAGTCCATAGCTGAAAGGGCGCCGCCGCAACCTTGAACGCCAGCCCCACGAAAACCATCGCCAGGCCGATATCCAACAGGCGCTCGCTGCCGCGCACCGTCGGAAATTTCATCAGCGCCAGTTGCGTGCTTCCCGTCGCCCCATAAACCAGCGCGATCCCATACAGAAAAAAGGCCGTGGCAAACGAGCCCAGCAGAAAATATTTCATCGCCGACTCATTCGACCGCGGCGCATCGCGCCGATAGCTGGCCAGAATGTAGGTCGAAATGGAGCTGGTCTCGAGCGCCACAAACGCCGTGAGGAGTTCCGCGGCGCTCGACATAACACACATGCCCACCGTGCCGAAAAGCACCAGCGCGTAGTATTCGCCGTGCTGTATGTGCTCGCGATCGAGATAATCGGCCGAGCCGATAACCACCAGCAACGCCACCGTCAAAACGACGACGTGCACGAAGGCGCTGAAGCCGTCGATGCGCAACAATCCGGAAAATGCCGTGCCCGGCAGCATGGCCGGATAGATCGTCGACACCAGTGCCAGTCCGCTTCCTGCCGCGGCAAGCGTAACGATTACCGATCGCCGCGCGCGTGTGAGAAACGGCTCAACCAGCATCAGCAGGATGCCCGACACCGACAGAATGATCTCCGGCAACAGTCGCAGCACGTCCTGGCGTGGAGGAAACATCAGCGCACACCGCCGTGAATCGGCCCGGCCGAATTGACATTGGCCCTCGCGTTATACGCCTGCGGCCGTTGCATCAACATAAGCACGTTTCGCGCCGAGGCTTCCGTACGGCGCGTAAAATCCACCGATCCGATGCCCATCCACAGAATTATTACCGCCATTGCCGCCAGCATGGCGCGTTCCCGGCGGTCGGCGTCCGAGAGCGAATGGTTCTTTTCCCGCGTGACCTCGCCGAAAAACACACGCTGATACGCCCACAGCAGATAAGCTGCCGAAAGTATGATTCCGATCGCCGCCGCCGAAGCCCAGCTCACGTGTCGTGTAAACGTGCCTGAAAGAATCAGGAATTCGCCGATAAATCCGTTCAGCATGGGAAGTCCCGCCGATGATAACGAGACAAAAAGGAAAAAAGCCGCGATCACCGGTAGCGGCGTCGCCAACCCACCGAACTCGCCGATCAGGTGCGTGTGCCGCCGGTCGTAGAGCATGCCGACGAGCACGAAAAGCGCCCCCGTGGAAATGCCGTGGTTCAGCATCTGGTATAACGCGCCCTGCACAGCCGTGGGATCAAATGCGAATAAGCCCAGCACGACAAATCCCAGATGGCTTACCGACGAATAAGCGACCAGCCGTTTCAGGTCCGTCTGCACCATCGCCACCAGCGCGCCGTAAATGATGCCGATGATCGCCAGTGTGGCGATGTAGGGCGCCAGCCGGTGTGACGCTTCCGGAAACAGCGGCAAACAAAACCGCAGCATCCCGTACGTCCCCATCTTCAGAAGCACGCCCGCAAGAATCACCGATCCTGCCGTCGGCGCTTCTGTATGCGCATCCGGCAGCCACGTGTGCAGCGGAAACAGGGGCACCTTGATGGCAAAAGCCAGAAAGAATGCGCCGAAAAGCAAAAGTTCGGTTCGCAGAGACAGAATCACCTGTCCGCTCACCAGCATGGACTGGATCTGCGGCAGATCGAATGTGCCGCTCAGTTCATAAAGCCAGATCATTGCCACCAGCATCAGGATCGATCCAAGCATCGTGTAAATAATGAATTTGACGGCGGCATAGATGCGGCGCTCGTGTCCCCAGATTCCGATGATGAAGTACATGGGGATCAGCATCGCTTCCCAGAAGAGGAAGAATGCGAATAGATCGAGCGAAACAAACACGCCGATCATCCCCGTCTCGAGCACCAGCAGGCTGACGAAAAATCCTCGCACGCGCTGCTCGATCCCTTTCCACGAGGCCAGGATCGCGATCGGCGTGAGAAATGTGGTCAGCAGCACCAAAAATAAGCTGATGCCATCCACCCCAAGGTGGTAGTGAATCGGCGGCTGCGGAATCCAGTTGCGATATTCCACGAACTGATAGTCCGCAGATTTCGCGGAGAAGCCCCAAACCAGCCGCAATGACAGCGCAAACTCGAATACGGATATGCCCAATGCCATCCGGCGGATCCACTCATGATCCTCCGCGTTGAGCATGAAAATCGCCAGCGTTCCCGCGGCGGGCAGAAACGTGAGCACGGTAAGCAGATAGGAGTTCGGCATCAGCGCACCGTCCAGACGAGCACAGTCGTCACGATCACTGCACCCAGCACGACCCAGGCCGCATAGGTGCGCGTATTGCCGGAATTCAGGTGCCGCAGTTCATCGCCAAATTCCGCCGCCTCGCGCGCCACGCCGTTCACCAGCGCATCGATGCTGTCTTCATCCACCGCTTGCCAAAGCACCCTCGATGAAAGCCACACCAGCGGGCGCACGATCGCCGTCCCATAAATTTCATCGATGAAATATTTCCCGACGAGGAGCCGGTATACACCGCGGAATTTTTCCGTGAGCCGCGCCGGTAATTCCGGAGCCCGTATGTACAGCCACCACGCAATCAGAAAGCCGATAATTGCCGCGATGACCGGCGGTCCGAAAACCGAGGCGACCAACGAACCTGCGCCGGTGTAAGGTTCCGTGGAGCTGGATGCTTCCCCGCCTGCGAAGACCGGCTTCACGAAATTGTCAAAATAATTTTGCCCGCCAACCAGATGCGGTGCCGCCCACCACCCGCCCACGACCGAAAGCACGCCGAGAATAATCAGCGGCGTGAGCATCACAGACGGCGATTCGTGAACATGCACGGTGTGCTCGTCGAAACGCGGCGTCCCGTGAAAAGTCAAAAATAAAAGCCGGAACATATACAGGGCGGTGAGGCCTGCCGTGAAAACGCCTGTCCAGTAAATCGCCGGGTTGGCGTACGGGCCGGTGCGCGCGGCGAGCAGAATCTCTTCCTTGCTGAAAAAGCCCGAAAAACCCGGCGTGCTGGAAATGGCCAGCGTGGCGGCCAGCATCGTGACATACGTCCAGAAGATTTTCTTGCGCAGGCCGCCCATGCGGCGCATGTCCTGTTCGCCGCCTGTCGCATGCATCACGCTGCCCGCGCCGAGAAAGAGCAGCGCCTTGAAAAACGCGTGCGTCATCAGGTGAAAAATTCCTGCGCCGAAAGCGCCCACGCCGCAGCCCAGAAACATGTACCCCAGTTGGCTGATCGTAGAGTAGGCCAGCGTGCGCTTGATGTCGGTCTGCACCAAAGCAATGCTCGCTGCAAAAACCGCGGTGACACAACCCGCCACCGCCACCGCCAGCATGGATACCGGTGCGTGCGTGAAAAGCACGTTCGAACGCGCCACCATGTACACGCCCGCCGCTACCATGGTGGCGGCATGGATGAGCGCGCTGACCGGCGTCGGGCCTTCCATGGCATCCGGCAGCCACACATAGAGCGGAATCTGCGCTGATTTTCCTGTTGCGCCCGCGAGCAGCAGAAGTGTGATCGCTGTGAGCACCCCGTGGCCCGATGTTTCCACCGGCATTGACGTGGCATCGTGAAAAACCGATGCGAAGTCGAGCGTTCCAAAATGGCGGAACATCAAAAACAACCCCAGCAGGAATCCGAAATCGCCGATGCGGTTCACCCAGAAGGCCTTGTTGCCCGCGTCGGTTGCTGTTTTCTTCAGGAACCAGAACCCGATGAGCAGATAGCTGCAGAGCCCGACGCCCTCCCATCCCACGAACAGAAGCACATAATTCGCCGCCAGTACCAGCGTCAGCATGAAAAACATAAACAGATTGAGATAGGAGAAAAAACGCCGGTATCCGCCATCCTCCGCCATGTATCCAACCGAATACAGATGAATCAGCCAGCCGACCCCCGTCACGACCAGCAGCATGATGAGCGTGAGTGGGTCGATTTGCAGCGCGAAATTCGCGTGAAAATTTCCCGCTTCAATCCAGGTGAAATAAGACTGGCTCCAGGGAATGCGGTCCGGGGAAAGTTTCGCGAACTCCCGCACGACTTCGAGGGTTCCCAGAAAGGCGACTCCGGTGCTGCCCAGAGCGACGCTATTGATGGCCTTGCGGGGCCAGCGCGCGCCAAAAATCCCGTTCGCGGCCGCACCCAATAAGGGCAGCAGCGGGATGATCCACAGGTGCTCGAGTATAGGCATCCGGCGCTAGAGCTTCAGCAGATTGATCCGTTCCACGTTCAGCGAATGACGGTTTCGCGCGATCACGATGACGATGGCCAGGCCCACGGCCGCTTCCGCCGCGGCCACCACGATTACGAAAAAGACGAAAACCTGCCCTTGCAACTGGCCCAACGCCCGCCCGAATGATACGAACGCAAGATTCACCGCGTTCAGCATCAATTCGATGGACATAAATATGGTGATGATGTTGCGTTTGAAAACGAACCCGATCACGCCGAGGCCAAACAAAACGGCGCTGAGAGCAAGGTAGTACGAAATGGGCACCACAGTTCTCTCCCTGCCTTCTGCCGGCTTTGAGCAAACTTCAGCTGATGTTTTCTTGCCCGCCCTTTGCCGGCGCGCCTTCGCGCCGCTGCGCCAGTACCAGCGCTCCGACAATGGCGATGAGGATCAAAATGGACGTCAATTCAAATGGAAAAACAAAATCCTGAAACAAAAGCATGGATAATCCGCGCGTCACTTCAGCGCTCGCCGGCTGCGGCTGCATGGAGATGGTCGCCGCCCCAATTTGATACGTAAGCTCCACAAGCAGGAAAATCGCCAGCGGCACGCCGGCATAACGCGCCATGCGGCTCATGTTCGTCCGTTCTTCCGTTCCCGCGTTGAGCAGCATGATTACAAATATGAAAAGCACCATGATCGCGCCGGCATAGACGATGATCTGGATGGCCGCGATGAATTCCGATTCCAGCATCAGGAAAAGGCCCGCCAGCGAGATCATCACCGTGATCAGCGAAAGCGCGCTGTGGATTGGATGCCGGCGCACAATCACGTTCACCGCTCCGGCAACCGCGATTGCCGCCAGAATGAGGAATGCGACCATCTGCCCCGTCATTTGCGAATCACCACGGCCAGGCTGGTGAACACCACGTTAGCGAGCGCCACCGGGAATAGCACCTTCCATCCAAAGCGCATCAGTTGATCGTAACGAAATCTCGGCAGCGTCCACCGCACCCAGACATAAACAAACAGTACGACCAGCACCTTGGCCAGAAACCAGAATGGCCCTTGGATATATTCGATTACACCCGCCTGCGAGCAGAGAAATGATATCCCAACCAGAACGAATCCCAGAACAGCCAATTCGATGCGTCCGATAATGGTGTTGTAGCGTACCCCGCTGATGATCAGAGCCATGCCGCCAATGGCCAGCGCGGCGGCCGGAATATAGTGCGTCCACTGAAACTCCGCTGTCTGCGGAAACGGCGAAAGCCAGCCGCCAAGAAAGAGAATCGAAGCAAGACAGGCGACCGTTATCATGCTGGCATACTCGCCCATGAAAAACATGGCGAATTTGAAGCTCGAATATTCCGTGTGGTATCCCGCGACGATTTCGGATTCAGCCTCGGCCAGATCGAACGGAGCGCGGTTTGTTTCGGCGATTGCGGCGATGAAGTAAGCGATCAATCCCAATACCTGCGGAAAGGTCGGATTAAAAAGGTTCCATTGTGGCAGCGCGCCCCACGTAAACCCCGACTGGTGCATGATCAGCTCGTTCAGGTTAAACGTTCCCGCCAGCAGCAGGATGCCCACAATCGAGAGCGTCAACGATAATTCATAGCTGACCATCTGCGCCGAACTGCGCAGTCCGCCCAGCAGGGAATACTTGCTGTTCGAAGACCACCCCGCCAGCGCCACTCCGTATACTCCGATGGACGTTATGGCAAAGATCGCCAGCAGCCCGACGTTGATATTGGCGACAACCAGCGGCGTAGTTACGCCTAGGATGCTGATCGAAGCGGGCCCGAAAGGAATCATGGCGATCGCCGTGATCGCTAACGTCAGGGTGATCATAGGGGCGACGAAATAAGCGAATCGATCGATGCTGGCGGGCGTGGCGTCTTCTTTCAGCAGGAACTTGACCCCGTCCGCGAGCGGTTGAAGCAGGCCGTGCGGCCCCACGCGATACGGTCCCCACCGGCCCTGCAGGTGCGCCGCCACTTTTCGTTCGAACCACACCAGGTAAGCCACTGCTGTGAGAAGCGCGAAAAGCAAAACCGCGACTTTGATCAGAGCGACCAGCAGGATCGGCCCTACCGAGGCGTTGTTCACGGCCTGGGGCCTGCTTCCCGCAATGAGCGGATTATCGTGCAGTAAGGCGTCAGACTGCCGCTGCTGAATTGCGAGTCACTATTTGAAAAAATGAGACCCGCGGCCTCCGGAGAACGATGTCCGTTTGCAGCGGCGGGATTCGGCTGAGTCGCTTCGGCACCGCCCGTGAGCAGCCCTGCCGCCGAGATGTCATAGCCCGGGACAACTCTTGCGATCTCCTCGATTGCGGCGTCGGCAGTCCGCAAACGGATAGGCTGACCCAGCCCTTGTCGTGCCAATTGGAACGAAAGAATCCGCAGAATATCAAAATCCGAACGCGCCCCCATGAAATCGCCGCCCTTACGGACAAGCTGAACTTCTCCGGCGGTATTCGTCATCGTGCCGTCTTTCTCGAATCCCGACAGCGCCGGCAAAATGATGTCCGCCAGCCGCGCTGTTTCCGTCAAGTACATCTCCTGAACCACCAGCAGGTCCAGCTTACCCAACCGCGCCGATCCGGCGAAGTTCGTTTTCTTGACCGGATTTGCCCCGGCGACGTACAGCGCTTTCAGCCTCCCCGAAGCGGCTGCATCCAGCATGCCGCGCGCATCCAGGCCCGGCGTTTCCGGCAGTATCGCTCCCCACAGCCCGCCGAAAAATTCGCGAGCTTCCGCGTTCTCAACCCGCGCGTACCCCGGCAGCAGGTGAGGCATGACTCCCATATCGGCGGCGCCTCGGGAATTTGCGTAGTCGCCGAGCGCCATGAATCGCGTGCGCTTGCCCTGTGAGGCGCGTCCCCCAGCCAATTCGGCCAGCGCCGCCAGCGCCGCGCCTTGAATCGGCGCGCCGAAAAGAACTACGACATCGTTTTCGCCGGCGAGCGCCTCCCGAAGCGCGTCGAGCTGTCGGCCAACTTCGGATTCCGCCGCGCCGCTGCCGGCGAGCTGCGCAATGGCCTCTGTCTCTTGTCCTGCGGAAATAAGTACCGAGGCCTCAGCCTTCCGATCCAGCTTTTGCGGCCGCGTATCCACAATGTATAGACGCGAGCGGCGCTGGCGTATTGCCGTTCGAATCTGCCAGGCGACCAGCGGATTTTGTTCCGTGGCATCATTGCAAATCAGCAGAAACGCCGGAGCGCCCGCGAGCTCGGCCATCGTCGCAAAAACTCCGCCGGAACCGCCGTCCGGCCCCAAATTGGCGGCCAGCGTCATCAGCCCCTCGTAGTCCACGGTGCGATGGTGATCCAAATTATTCGTGCCTATAGAAGCGCGCGCGATCCGGCCGAGCAGATAATTTTCTTCATTCGTGGTTCTGTTTGAGCCGTAGAAGCCGATCGCGTCCGGCCCGTTCTGCTTGTGTATGGCCGCCAGCCTCGAAGCGACGGTCTGCAGCGCCTCCTCCCAACTGGCCGCCTGCAGATTGCCACCCAGCCGGATCAGCGGCTGGTTCAGCCGTTCGGGATGGCGGGTGAAGTCGAAACCGAAACGGCCCTTGACGCAAAGGAAGTCGCCGTTGGATCCGGAAAGGTCGCGGTTGTTGGCTCGAAGAATCTCGTTATTTCGCACGCTGAGCGTCGTTTTGCAGCCGTTCGAACAGTGCGCGCAAACCGTCGGCACATATTGCATCTCCCACGGGCGCGTGTGATAGCGGTAAGTCCCGCTGGTAAGCGCGCCGACCGGGCAGATATCGATGCACATGCCGCACTCAACGCATTCGAGAAAACCTTCTCGATTGGGAATAATGACTGAATTTGCTCCTCGCTGGCCCACGCCGAGCGCCTTGACGTCCATGCCCTCGTCGCACACGCGCACGCAGCGGAAGCACAGGATGCAGCGGGGAGCGTCGTAGTAGACGATATTGGACCACTTCACTTCCGGCACATGCAGCTTCTCTTCCGCAAACCGGCTGCGATCGGCGCCGTAACGGAAGGTCATGTCCTGCAGTTCGCATTCACCGCCCTTGTCGCAGACCGGGCAGTCGAGCGGATGATTCGTCAGCAGAAATTCCAGCATGGCCTTGCGCGCCTCGTGCACCTGCGGTGTATTCGTGCGCACCACCATGCCGTTGACCGCCACGAGCGTGCAGGCGGTCTGCAGCTTGGGAGCCTTTTCCACTTCCACCAGGCACATGCGGCATGCGGCCTGCAACGCCAGCCCTTTGTAATAGCAGAATGAAGGAACTTCGATGCCTTGCTGCTTGGCCGCCTCAATGACCAGCGTACCCGGGGCCACCGTCAGCTCGCGGTCGTCGAGTTTGAATTTTATCGCTGCTACATCTGCCATGTTGTCAGTTCACCCGAGCGTCGCGGTCAACGCTTCTGAGGCGTGGAAGGGGCATTTGCCCGCGAGATGTTCTTCGAACTCATGCGGCCACTTCTTCACGATGCTGATTGTCGGAAGCGCCGCAGCGTCGCCGAGCGGGCAGAAGGTTTTCCCCAGCATATTTTTCGCGAGTTCGCCAATTAAAGGGATCTCTTCGCGCCGTCCTCCGCCCGCATGAAACCGGTCCAGCATCTTGCGCAGCCAATCGGTTCCTTCCCGGCAAGGGATGCACCAGCCGCACGATTCATGAGCGTAAAAATGCATGATGCGCCGCGCCAGATCGACCATGCAGGTGCTTTCGTCAATGACCACAAGCCCGCCCGAACCCAGCATCGATCCGGCTTTCGCCAGCGAATCGAAATCCATCGGCAAATCAATCTCGTCCGCTTTCAGCAATGGGCACGAACTTCCGCCCGGGATCACCGCCTTCAGCTTTCGCCCGTGAAGCATTCCCCCCGCGACTTCCTCGATCATCCGTTTCAGGTTAAAGCCCATCGGCAATTCGTAAACGCCGGGCCGGTTCACGTGTCCGGAAATGCAGAAAAGCCGTGTGCCGCCATTCTTTGGCGAGCCGAGACTCGAATACCACTCCCCGCCGCGATGCAGGATTGCCGGAACCGAACTGAGCGTCTCGACGTTGTTGATGACCGTCGGCGATCCGTACAGACCCACGACGGCAGGGAAGGGCGGCCGGATACGCGGATAACCACGCTTGCCTTCGAGCGATTCCATCAGCGCGGATTCCTCGCCGCATTCGTAAGCTCCCGCACCCGTGTGCGTGGCGAGATCGAAATCGAAACCGCTGCCCATGATGTTTTTGCCGAGATATCCGCGTGCATAGGCCTCTTCGATCGCGCCGTCGACGATTTCCAGCACGTATCGATATTCGCCTCGAATGTAAATATATCCACGATGTGCACCCACGGCGCGTCCCGCGATGACGATGCCTTCGATCAGTTGGTGCGGCGCCATCTCCATCAGCGGTCTGTCCTTGCAGGTGCCGGGTTCGCTCTCGTCCGCATTGCACAGGATGTACTTGGGCTTGGCCGATTCCTTCGGAACGAAACTCCACTTCATTCCGGTCGGGAATCCCGCGCCGCCCCGTCCTCGCAGATTCGATTTTTTGACCTCTTCGATCACCTGCTCGGGCGTGTACTCCTTCAGCGCGCGCTCCAGGCCCTTGTAGCCGTCGTGCTGCAGATATACGTCCAGCTTGCGCGAATCCGGAACGCCAAACAGGCGGCTGATGACTGGAACTTCGGCAGGATGGCGGTCGTGAACCGATCCCGAGGTCGGAATCGACTTGGTCGGGTGCCCGCCCTTGTCAAGTGCGTCCAGCAGGTCATCGGTGCGCTGTTCGCTCAGATTTTCGTAATAATCGTAATTGATCTGCATCGCCGGGGCGCCTGTGCAGGCCCCGATGCACTCCACCTCTTCCAGCGAAAACATCCCGTCGGCAGTGACCTGCTTGTTGCCGATTTCCAGCTTTTTCTGCACGAAATCGAAGACTTCGCTGCCCCCACGGAGCATGCAGGAAACATTCGTGCAAACTTGAACGTGATATTTGCCCGCCGGTTTGCGCCGGATCATCGAGTAATACGCGAGCGTTTCATCCACCTGCAGTGGTTTCAGGTCGAGCCGTCTGGCAATCTCCGCGATCAGGTCATTACTCACATACCCAAGCACGTCTTGTGCGTATAGCGCCATGGGCACTAGCGCCGAGCGTTTTACCGGATACCTTTGAATCAGCGACTGAAATTTCTGTTCGAGTATGGGAGGCAGTTCCATCAGCGGTCCACTTCTCCCAGCACGATGTCGGTTGTTCCGATGCAGGTAATCATGTCGGCCACCAGACCTCCCTCCGACATCTTGGGCAACGCTTGCAGGTTCACAAACGAAGGCGCGCGCACCTTAACTCGGTAGGGCTTCGGCGAGCCGTCGCTTACCACGAAGTAGCCCACCTCCCCGCGCGGCGACTCCACGCGTTGATAAACCTCGCCCGCCGGCGGTGAAAAGCCTTCCGTAAAAATCTTGAAATGGTAGATGAGCGCTTCCATTTCGGTTTTCATCTTCTCCCGTTGCGGGGGAATGACGCCCGGCGCCTCCGCTTTGATCGGACCTTGCGCCGGAATTTTGCCCATCGCCTGCCGGATGATCTTCAGGCTCTCACGCATTTCCGCCACGCGCACCAGATAACGCGCATAGGAATCGCATTCGGTTCGCGTCGGGATATCGAATTCGAACTCCTCGTAACTGGAATAGGGGAAGAACTTGCGCACGTCATAGGCAACGCCTGCGGCGCGCAGCATCGGTCCCGACACGCCCAGGGCAATTGCGTCTTTCGCTTCCAGAATGCCAATCCCCACCGTGCGCATCAGCCAGATGCGGTTCTTGGTGAGCAGCCGCTCATATTCGTCAATCCGCGACGGCAACATGTCGATGAAGCGCCGCACGCGGTCCAGCCACCCGGGTGGCGGCTCCAGGGCCAATCCGCCAATTCGGAAATAGCTGGTCATCATCCTCTGGCCAGAAACCAGCTCAAAAATTTTCAGGATCTCCTCGCGTTCTCGGAAGCAGTAGAGCATCACCGAGGTCGCGCCGAGGTCCATAGCATGCGTTCCCAGCCACACCAGGTGCGAGTTGAGCCGCGTCATTTCCGTGAGCAGCACGCGGATATACTGCGCGCGCTTCGGAACTTCCAGCCCCAGCAGCTTTTCCACCGCCAGGCAATAACCCAGGTTGTTCGAAAGCGGCGCGAGGTAGTCGATGCGATCGGTAAGCGTGATCGCTTGTGAATACGTCAGCGCTTCGCAGCTTTTCTCGATCCCGGTATGCAGGTAACCGATCTCCGGGCGCGCCTTGATGACAGTTTCGCCGTCCAGCTCCAGCACCACCCGCAAAACCCCATGCGTCGAGGGATGCTGCGGCCCCATGTTCAGCACCATCGTTTGCGCCGGGCCGGCGGCGGTCTCAATACGGGTCATGTGCGGAATCCTTCCACCGGATAGTCCTTCCGCAGCGGGTGGCCCTCCCAATCATCGGGCATCAGGATGCGGTGCAAGTCGGGATGTCCTTCGAAGCGAATGCCAAAGAGGTCAAAAATCTCTCGCTCGTGCCAGTTGGCCGTGGGCCAGACCGGAATAACGCTAGCAACTGCCGGGTCCGCACCACCGACCCAGACGCGGAGCCGCACTGTCTGCCGCAGCGTGATCGAAAGCAGGTGATAATTCACCTCAAATCGCGGTTCGATCGGGAAGCGATCCACTGCGGAAATATCGGAGAGGAAATCAAACTGTAACCCGGACTCGGCTTGTAGGTATTCCGCGGCCCGCCGCAGCTCTTCCCGAGGGACGACGATCGTCAGTTCGCCGCGAAATTGCGAGACTTCAGCGATCGCTTTCTCGTCCCAGGCCCGCAATTTTTGAAGAATCGGATTTTCTTCTACGGGTTTATCCGTCACGTTTGGCGGTTCCGCTGGGTTGGGGAGGGGTTCCAATCGAGCGCCCCTTTCTTCCACAGGTAAACATAGCCCGCCAGCAGGATCAATATGTAAACCAGCATCTCCACAAAGCCGTACCACCGCAGTTCGCGAAAAACGTAAGCCCATGGATATAAGAACACAGCTTCAACGTCGAACAGGATAAAAACCATGGCCACCAGATAAAACTTCACGTCAAAGGGCTCACGCGCGTCGCCGACCGGCGTCATGCCGCATTCGTACGGCTGCATCTTTTCTCGCGTCGGCCGATGTTCTCCGACCAGGCTCGATAGGATCACCAGGATTGAGGCAAGCCCCAGTGCCACAACAAGATGTACCAAAAGCGGAGCGTAAGCTTGGGCTAGGTTCCCGGACATAACAACTTGTTATAATAGCCACGCTCTGCGGAGCGGTCAATCGAGTAGGCCGCTCAGGACAAAGCTCCTTTCCAAAATGAAATTTGGTTTCAATTCCAAAGCGCACGTGGGCCCCGACGTTTATGACGTTCAAACCGAGGACCGCGGCGCATCCCATCCTTTCATCGATACCCTGGTCCTGACGCATGGCAGGGTCGTCTATCGGCACAGCACCAGTTACGAAGATTTAGCCGCGTCCGGTGCTCTCGATCAGGCCATCCTTCGTGCCCGGGTGGAAAAGCAACATAGGGAAATACTCGAAGCGCTCCGCTCCGGAATCCTTTCGCTCGAAAAGGGCGCCGCCGACAAACACCACATCGCCGGCCAGCGCGGCGAATCTGCTGCTGACCGTGAACGCCAAGGCATTGCCGTCAAGCTGTTAAACGCGGCTTCCTGGCTCGAGGCGGGGCACGTGTCGCTGAATATAGAAGTATCAGAGAAGCTGGGCGGCCAACCCGTCAGCGGTGCCCACGTGCAGGCCTTTATCGAAGACGGAACGACTGCACCGGAAAACTATTCGGGCCAAACGGATGCCGAGGGTCACACGTCGCTACGGTTTCCATTTCCAATGCTCGCGGAATCCTCTGCGCCTGCGTTGGTCATCCGCGCCCAGCTGGGTGAAAGCCTGGACGAATTGCGTTATCACCTGAAGCCACGCCGCTCCATCGAATGAGCAACAGCCTCGCTGAAATCTTCCCCATATGCAAAAGAGAACATCGCGTAAACCTCAATCTGTGGTAGGCGCCAGGCCTGCCCCGAAAATGTTGTTTCCTCGAAATCGGGACTGAGGCCCTAAATCGAGGCCCACCGATGATTCACTATCACATCCGTTGGTCAGGCCAGAATAGATTGGACTGGGAACGATTCGATTCCGATGCCGACGCTGTCGTTGCCGCACAACAGCTAAAGCGCCTGGGCGAAACCTTTACCATCGAAGAACGTGATGAAAGCTGCGAACACTGCCGGGCCAGCTACATCTTAAAAACAGGACGTGATCTGCAGGAGCCGAAGCCACAAGTCGAAGAGCCCGCGGTCGAGTATCCCTGGCATCTTTGAACTAGAATGGTAGAGGGGTTTTCGACTTGAGCGAAACGGTCACCATACAGGTCAATGGCGAGACGCGCGAAGTCCCGCACGGCCTGAATGTAACCCAATTACTTCAGCACCTGGGTCTCCTCGCCAACCGCCTTGCCGTCGAACGCAACCTGCAGATTCTTCCGAGCCGCGAATGGGAAACAACCCGCGTTTCAACCGGCGATAAATTCGAAATTGTCCACCTCGTCGGCGGCGGCTAATGCACTGATTTCCCTCGTGGATCTTCGTAGCTCGGGTCGGGCCCGATCCGTGGACCAACCCAAGGCCTTTCTTCGGTAGTCGGTCAGCAAACTGACCCGCCACCCAATCGCTGTATAACGCGCGTGCCCCACCTCTCGTTTTTATGGGTGGGCGTCGTTCTCGAAATCGAGGGTCGTTCCTCGGGTCTTGGCCTCCGTACACCCTGCTAAGAAAATGTCATTCCGAGGAGCGGGTCATCCGCTAACAGCGGATGGCGACGAGGAATCTGCTTTTTCGCTGAAAACTAACTCACAAACCCGTCAGCAAATGTCCCAACTTGGTTGACTTCGTCAGTAGATACTCGCGCGCGGCCTCGGTGCCGCGCGGCTGGCAGGGAATTCTGGCGACAACCTTTATGCCATGTGTTTCAAGTTGACGCACTTTATCGGGGTTATTCGAAAGCAGTCGCACCCGCCGCACGCCGAGTGCGCGCAGCGCCGCAGCGGAAAACCCATAATCCCGCGAATCCGCTGCGAACCCGAGATGCTGGTTTGCCTCCACCGTGTCCATCCCGCCATCCTGCAACTCATAGGCGCGCAGCTTATTCATCAACCCGATTCCGCGGCCTTCTTGCGGAAGGTAAAGGAGCAGCCCGGCGCGAGCCGCGGCAATCCTGCGCAGTGATAGTTCGAGTTGTGCCCGGCAGTCGCAGCGTTGCGATCCCAAGACGTCCCCGGTCAGACATTGCGAATGGATCCTGACCAGCGGAACCGAACCGCCGTTCAGCCGCCCATGCACCACCGCGACGGCATTTTCTTCCGGCTTTTCGCCTTCGATTCCCAAAATTCGGAAGCGCCCGAATTGCGTCGGCAGATTCGCCTGCGCGACCACGCGTGCTCTTTCAGCCCCCCGGCCGGTGCGGTGGCCGTTTCCGCCGGCGCCGTTTACGTGCTTCGTCTTCATGGAATGCACTGTAGTATAGCAGTAACGCAGCTTTACATGGCGCAGCCGCATTCGCTAACGTAAGCTGAATTCGCAAGCGGCATCCCCGGCAGGCGCCGCTGTTGCGCCTGTTCGGGTGGAAACAGCTGTCTCATGGACATACTGTCGAGCACCCAGGGTCTCCTGTTCACCTTGTTGTTAAAGGTGGGCGTGGCCGCCTCTATGGCCGCATTGCTGGCGCGCTGGGCCGTTTTCCGCCGCGTTCTCTACACCGAAGTACGCGACTCCGACCAGAAGATCAAACTGCTTCTCTTTCTCACGCCCGTGCTGGCGATCAGCGTGCTGCTGAGACTCGTCGGCCAGCCCTATCAGTTCGCCGACCTCATGGCCGAAGGCTCTTTTCTTCTCGGCCTGCTCGGCGGTTTGGTCGTTGGGCCGTTGGGCGGATCCATCGTGAGCCTGCCCGCTTTCTTTCACCACGAATGGTTGTCTACGCCGCTGGCCGCGCTGGCGGGCCTTATGGGCGGCCTGATCCGGCAGGCCATTCCCAATAAAGAAGACATCTGGAGCTTTGGCCCTTTCACCTTTCTCAACTTACCCCGCTGGCTCGCGCGCATGATGCAGGGGGCCGACGTCGGTTGGGAAGTGCTGCCGCTGGCCGGCTGCGTTGCTCTGGAAGTCGGAAGGCTGCTGCTCGGCCATGCCGCGCGTCAAGGATGGATATTCTTTATCGACGCGCATAACTGGTGGTCGGTTCTGCTGATGATGCTCGCCACGGTTATGGCCGTGGCCGTGCCCATCAAAATCTGGAACAACACCAGAATCGAAATGAATCTCGAGCAGCACCAGCAGCTTCTGCTCAAGGCTCGCATGGATGCGCTCACCAGCCAGATCAATCCCCATTTCCTGTTTAATACTCTTAATACCGTCGCCTCTCTGATTCGTTACGACCCCGATCAGGCCCGAGTTGTTGTTCTGAAGCTCAGCAACATCCTTCGCCGGCTCCTTCGAAAACACGAAACCTTCGTTGCGCTTCAGGAAGAGCTCACCTTCATTGACGACTACTTGGATATCGAGGTCGCTCGCTTCGGCCGGGATAATTTGCAGATCTTCAAGCACGTCGACCAGAAAACACTCGAAAGCTTCGTCCCCAGCATGCTCCTGCAGCCCATTGTCGAAAATTCCCTGAAACACGGTCTGGCCGCAAAACTCGAGGGCGGTCAGATCACCATTCGCACTTCACTCCACGATGGCCGGCTGGTGATCGAAGTCGAAGACAACGGCGCGGGCATTCCCGAAGAGCGCATGCCGCAGATTTACGCTAATGGCATCGGCATCAGCAACGTTCATGAGCGCCTGCGCGTGCTTTATGGCAATGACTTCCGGATGCAGATTTCCAGCCGGCAGGGCGCGGGCACATTGATCCGCATCGAGGTTCCGGAACTCGTTTCCGAAATGCCGCGTGCGAGCGCGAACTGAGTCGCCTTGTTGCGGCGCACGCGACGCAACTTGCGTGTGGGAATCCTGAAGCCTGGCCGTGTCAGCGCAATCTGAGGCTATCGCTCTGAGTTCACCGCGCTATTGGCCGTTGTTATTGCCGCCGAGCCCCGCCTCGTCGCCATCCTTGTAGACATACTTGATCACCTGTTTGTAGATGAGCAAGTTGGGGCTGCCGAAGCGCGTCAGCTTGATGCAGTCGCGGTCATACCATTCGACCGTGCCGCGCAGCACCTCGCCGTCGGTGAGCACCACGGTCATGGGCGTATGCGCCTGCATCTGTTTGACCCAGTAGAAATTCTCGGCGTGGGTTTGCTCGGGCGGCGCCGGTTTTTTGTGCGGCTGCGGTCCGGTGGAATGAGAGCGCGACGCCGGCGGTTCCTTCACTTCGGTTAAAGTCGGGCGGAATAATTTGCGATTAACCATCCCTGCTCCTCTATGATTTCTGCTCCAAAAATATTATGGAAGGTGCGACTCGCTGGTTATGATGCACCGAGCCGCGGGTTAGTTACGCGATGCCTGTTATTTTTGCAGGGCCTGCGACAGCGACATGGCAATCGCGTCCAGCCCCAGCTGCCTGTTCACGTTCCGCCGCGCACGCCACGACAGTTCATCGAGCGCATCAGCGGCGGATGCTATCCACGCGGTGTTGACCTGCCGGCTCAGCTTGGCGAGTTCTTTGCCTAGCGCGGGATTACGCGCGCCTCGACCTGCCAAGCCTGCGGAGTGCTCGAGCAGATCGTTAAGCAGACTATAAAACACTTCCAGCACGGATTCAAAGGGCACTTTTTGCGATTTGGTCAGGCGCGCCGTCTCGGCGAAAAGCGCGCTCGCCGGCCGCTTCTCGATGATCGTCGAGAGCACGTGAAGAATGGCCTTTCGTAGTTCCGTTTCTTCCTCCAGGTCCATGCTCAATGCGGCTCCGGGGCTGCCTTCCGCCATTTGTGCGGCAACTTTGCGCTGCGCCGCCGGCAAATCCTCGCGGCTGCGCAGAATTTGTTCCACTTGCTCCTGCGAGAGCGGGCTGAAAAAGAGCTGCACGCAACGCGACCGGATCGTCGGCAGCAGCAGGTACGGATTGGATGCCAGCAGAATCAGCGTCGCCGTTTCGGGAGGCTCCTCCAGAATCTTCAGGAATATGTTGGCGTGATCCGATCTCATGGTCTCCGCGCCGTCGATAATAAAGACGCGGCGCCGGGCCATCGGCCGGAAATAAGCCGCGCGCTGCACGGCGCGCAGTTGGCCTACGTGCAGAATCGGCCGGACCACGGGATTTTTCAGCCGCACCGGATCGGGAACGATGGCCCAAACGTCGGGATGCGTTTCGAGCAGGAGCGGGACGCGTTCGACGGTGGCCGCGTCCGCGCTTTCTCCGCGCGCGGCGAGGCCCTGTGCGACGAGCGCCGCCGTTTCCTGCAGCCGGGCGATGGCGCGGCAGGGAGCGCATTCGCCGCAGAAATCATCCGGCAGCCTCTCGCAATTGGCCGCCTGCGCGAACATGCGCGCCAGCGTGAACTTGCCGATTCCGCGCGATCCCGTAAATAACATCGCATGGGGCACCCGCCCGCTCGCGAGCATGCCTCGCAGCGCCGCCACAATTCGTGCATTGCCGAGAAATTCCGAAAATGGCATCTTCGCTATCGTGATTCCGGTGACATTTTGTTCTTCCGGCGCCCATGCGGCCAATTCCGCCGGGGCTTCAGCTTGGCAGCATCACCCGAGAAAATCTCAAGTAATACTTGGACCTGCTCCTACCCCCCACCCCATTTTCTGCAAGTGCGCATTATAAAGAAGTTGCTGGCGCCAGCTACGCGAGTGTTAGTGCCGACGGTGAGCTCCGCGCTACGGCCGACCGTCAACACACGCGGCTCAAGCCAGCAACGGATGAAGTTTTGGCTTCGATCTGTTCGAACGAAATGGTTCTGGTCGGTCCGCCGGTTTCCAGGTCCAAATTTTTTGAGAGGATGCAAACAGCAACCTCGCAGCGGCCCGAACGCCACCGGATGTACTTATCGTCTCGCCGGTCCGCGCCGCGTTGGTTTTTGTGAACGAAACCTCGCGCCGTTGCCGCGAGCGATACAACTATTTTACCGCGGAAGTAAAGAGGGCTTACCCATGAGAACGTGCAGAAACGTATAAAACAACGCCCGCGCACTCGACGAATGCTAGCCTCGCCACGATTTCTTAATCAGAGGAGGTCAATCAATGCGTCGGCCCTTCTTTCCGAATGATCAAGCGCACGGTCTAGACAGTTGCTGAATTCGCGATCTTGCTCCCGTTCAGGAAGCTGCTCGACTCGCTTTATAATCCTACGTATGGCTGTTGAAATAGAATCCCAATGTTCGCTTAGCTCTTCGTTATTCATGCGCGGTCTCTTCGGCGGGCCGCTTAGTTGTAAATATCGGCTCTTCGCCATCCGATAATCTGCCACAATGGAGCGATAAATGAAGCGGAAATCAGCAACGTCGGTGACGATTAGTCCGAAGCTGCGGTGCCAACGCATTTACCCTGTTCAGGGCACAAAGAAGACAGTAGGAGAGTTGAAGACCGTTGGATTCAAGCTGACGAGAGACCAGGCTATCAATCTAGCTCGGGTGCTCCTAGCAGTGTCACAGAATTGGAAGGCTATTGACGTTACAGCTTTCAGGTCCAAGGAATTCACCGACGGCACGTTTCCCATCACCGTGACTACGGTGGATTGAGTCTGCATCCGCTTATCCGCTCCCTATTCCGATTACTACCCAGTCGTATCCACACGACCTATGACAAGTGGGGGGCGGAATTGAGAATCCACTTTCCGGAGCGCAATCAGCAAGTGGAGTTTCCGCCCGGAGTTGACGTTCGGGACGGCAATGAGCCGGGGATGCTGAGAGTTAATAATAATCATTTGTGGTGGCAATTAGTTCGCGCCGGATTTCGCCTCGGCACCGAGCACGATGTTGCGCGGCTACGTCAAAGCATTCCTACAAAATACTTACGCGATTTCGAGAACGGATTCAGCAGCTAGAAGCGCTGGCGGCGCGCCGCCTCGTTTCCCAAACTACGTCACGTCGGGGAGATATTTTGCGGAGGATTTCCCTGGTTCTGGGTTTTAGAGTCTCGGCCATCGGCGGTAATCATACGCCTGTATCGCCGAAATCCGAGTGCCGGAATGCTTCTGGAGACGGTGTGACTGTAAGAAGGCGCGCGCGCGGGCGACGATGCCGTGCCGGGCTGAAGCCCGGCGGCTACAAAAGCGGGACAAAGGCAAAAGCAGATCCCTCGCGCTGCGGCGCTCGTGATGACGACGCGAGGGCGAGGACGGGTGGGGCAGAGACCTGCCGCGTAATGAAAAATTGGAGATCTCAGATTAAGGCAAAAGCAAAGCGACAAGGAGGGATTCCTCGCGGACGCTCGGAATGACAACATCAGACGTGCCGGGCTGAAGCCCGGCGGCTACAAAAGCGGGACAAAGGCAAAAGCAGATCCCTCGCGCTGCGGCGCTCGTGATGACGACGCGAGAGGGAGGGCACGTGCGCAACGTGCGGCTTCACAGAGGCGAGAGAACCTGTGCTAGCATCCTCTCGAAACTACGCATCATGCCGGCGCTTACAGTTTCGCGGACCGGCCATGATGCTGAAGGAGGACGCCGACTATGGGTTTAACCAGGCGCAGGATACTGGCAGCGAGCGCCGCGGCAGCGGCTACGGCCGCCTTGCCGCCCGCGTTTGCTCAGCAGGCGAGTGAACGGGGAACTGGCAAGTTCTACGAAAAGGGCCCCGTTCGTATCTACTATGAAGAGGCTGGCACCGGTTTCCCGTTGATGCTGCTTCCCGGCGGAGGATTGAACTCCACCATTGCGTTCTTCACGGGCAACCCGCCCTTCAACGCTATTGAGGAGTTCAAGGGACAGTATCGCTGCATCACGGCGGACCTGCGCAACGCCCCTAGCGGTCAGTCGACCGGCCCCGTCGAGGTCGACCGGCCGTGGGATTCCTACGCCGACGATCAGCTCGGCCTGATGGATCATCTGGGCATCGACAAGTTCATGGTGATGGGCTTCTGCATCGGCGGCCCTTTCATCTGGAATCTGTTGAAGCGCGCGCCGGATCGCATTCCCGCGGCAGTCATCGCGCAGCCTGTGGGCTGGCGTCCGGAGATGCGCGACCGCAAGTACTCCGGCTCATTTTGGGCGGGTTGGCCGGCGATGGTGACGGCCAAGCGGCCCGAGATTGCCTTGCAGACGGCCGACCAATTTGTGACCAGGATGTTTGAAACCGATGCCGATTTCGTCTTCACGGTGACACGCGATTTTGTGCGCAGTTGCCAAAACCCGGTCTTGATCCTGCCGGATGACGTCCCGCCGCACCCTTACGACGTTGCTATGGAGTCTGCGATGCTCGCGCCGAAATCCGAAGTGAGTATCTTCCCGTGGAAGCAGCCCAAGGAGCGGATTCCGCTGGCGGTGCGCCAAATGCATTCGTTCCTCAAAGCGCATCAGCCTGTTTAGGCGCGCTATTAGAGGACCGCGAAGGTCCGCCGCCCTGATGAGAGCGCGCGGGCGGAGGCGGACAAAGCCAAAAGCAGATCCCTCGGCCGCCTTCCTTCAGCGGAGAAAACGCACGTTTTCACCCGCGGCGGCCTCGTGATGACAGCGCGCGGGAGGAACGAGTGTAGGAGAAATTCCTCGCGGACGCTCGGCCCATCTTTACCCCCCATGGGCACGAGGAATGATTGCGAACGACAACTGCAGATCCCTCGGCCGCCTTCCTTCAGCGGAGAAAACGCACGTTTTCACCCGCGGCGGCCTCGTGATGACAGCGCGCGGGAGGAACGAGTGTAGGAGAAATTCCTCGCGGACGCTCGGAATGACAACGTCAGACGTGCCGGGCTGAAGCCCGGCGGCTACAAAAGCGGGACAAAGGCAAAAGCAGATCCCTCGCGCTTTGGCGCTCGTGATGACAACGTGGGGCCGAGGATGACGACAAGGAGGGATTCCTCGCGGACGCTCGGAATGACAACTTCAGGCGTGCCGGGCGTCAGCGCGCGGGGCGAGGGGCGGCGAGGCCGGCGAGGACGCGCGAATCAAGCGCGTCGAGGACAGCGCGATGAATTTCTTCGGGCGGCCGGTGCTTGCCGGATTTCGCCTCGAAGCATTCGATCGTCACCCAATTGGGCGCCTGCGCAAGTTGGTCGTAAACAAGCGACGCGGCGTTCAGGTGGACGAGGTCTGATTCCTGAAGATCGCGCGGCTTCTCCGTGTAGTTTCGCGCCGCTTTTAATCCCACCAAGCGATGTCCTTCCTGCGGCGGCACGCGCAGATAGATGACGAGATCCTCGGCGGGCAGTCCATAGGCGCCATATTCGAGCTGCCGCAACCACGCCATGAATTCAGGACGGGCCTCGGGCGAAACACGCGCCGTCTGATGGGCGAGATTCGAAGCGATATAGCGATCGGTAATCACAAGTTTGCCCGAATTCAGGGCTGCTTCCAGTTCGGGTTTCGCTTCGAAGCGGTCGCCCGCATAAAGCAGTGCGGACAAATGTGGATCGACGGCCACGAGCGGCCCGAATTCGCCATTCAAAAAGCGCGCGATCAGGCGGCCGAACGAGGACTCGTAACGCGGAAAGCCAAGTTTGACAAAGGGAATGCCGCGCGCTTCCAGAGCGCGCGCGAGCAGTTCCGACTGCGTGCCCTTGCCGGCGCCGTCGATGCCTTCGAGAACGATGAGTTTTCCGCGAGCCATCCGCGCAGTGTAACCCGCGCCTCCGCACCCCGCAACGATGCTGGCCGCCGGCGGTTTAGAAGAGGTATTTCAGGCCGAACTGGATCAGCCGGGGCGCGACGGAGGTTTGGGTGATGACGCCGAAATTTGCGGTGCCGAAGTTTGTGCCCGGGTTGGCGAACTGCGGATGATTGAGAGCGTTATAGAACTCGGCCCGAAAAGCGAGTTGGCCATTTTCGCGCAAGCCGCCCACGGTCGTGATTTTTCCGATGGAGACGTCGGTATTGAATTGCCCCGGGCCGGCGAGAATACCGACGCCTGTATTGCCGTATCCCGTGGAGCCGTCGGAACCCAGTACCGGGGCGGAGCAGAGCGCGGGCTTATTGAACCAATTGTGCAGGCGCGAACTGAGCGAGCCGGGCGTCAGCAGATCCGCGTAGGTTTGACCGGGGCAGATTGTGGCCGTGGCCGTTCCCGCAAAGCCGTACACGGCACCGCCAGTTTTGTCGGTGAGCGTCATCGGCAGTCCGCTTTGTACGATCACGATTCCAGAGATGGACCAGCCTTGTGAAGCCGCGCCGAGGTATCGGCGTCGCTGCAAGCCGGGGATGTCGTAGTTGAAATTCGTGATGACGCGGTGGCGGCGATCAAAACTCGTGGGACCCCAATCGAGATTGAGGTTGTTCTGGTCGTTGTAAGCGGTGGTATTCGCCTCGGCCTTGGAAAACGTGTAAGCAAATTGAAAGTTCAGGCCGTGAGAGAGCCGCTCGCGGAGGGTGGCCTGCGCGCTGTGATACCAGGAGCCTCCGACGTATTCGTGGGCCAGCAGACCCGAGGGCGTCTCGCCAACGATGGGCACGCGCAGGAAGGCATTCAGGGAAGTGCTCGTGGTGATGCAGCCCGAAGAATCAAGCCCGAGGTTGGCGAAGACGGCGGGCGTGACTCCCAGCGCGCCGGCGCTGGTGGGCAATCCACAGTTTACGGGCTGACCCGGAGCGGCGAGTAGCGGTTGGTTGGAGGCGTAAAGCATAAAGAGATTGTTGCCATGCGAGCCGACATAGCCGATATCCAAGCTCAAATTGCTGGAGAATGCGTACTGCACGTTCAGGTTCCATTCTTGCAGCCTGCCGGGGCGATAGTCGGGTCCGATGGCGCGGTCGTCGAGATGTGAAGACGGCGTGCGGGGTATGAATCCGAGTGTCGCTGGCGGAAAGGGGGCTTGCAGCGTGGACGCGCCGTTGCTGGCTCCCGCGGCGCCGATCAGTTCTGCCAGAGGCTGCATGTTTTCGGATGGTGTACCGTTGGCATTGCCCCTGCTGCTAAGCGGTTCGTAAAACCATCCGTACCCGCCGCGCACGGCCAGACGGGTTTGCTTGCTCCCGGGCTGCCAGGCAAAACCGAAGCGAGGCGCGAACGTCCGCCACGGCCGGGCACTGTTGTACCAACCGCTATTTGGACGCACAACGACACCGGGAGGGGGCGGGCCGAAGGGCTGGCCAGTATAAGGGTTGATCAGATTCGGGTCGTAGTTCGAGGGTACGGTTAACCCCACGTAGGTGCCCGAAACCGGCGGGATCGGCACAGTCTGCAAGAGCGAAGGATAGATGTTGCCGAGGTTCCCGGGCCGGCCGTAGGACCCGGGCAGGTATTCCCAACGCAGACCGGGATTGATCGTGAGGCGGCCGTTCACCTTGATGTCGTTCTGCACAAAACCCGCGAAGTTGTTAAGCCGGAGTTGAAGCAGCACCGTGCCGCCCGGTCCCATGCCTTCGTTGGCCGCGATCGATTGCACATTGCTGAGGCCCTGCGGGCTGCCGTTTTGGGCCGCGTTCATTCCCAGCAGGAAGTCGGTGAAATTGTTAAAGGAAAGCTGGCCTCGGGCCAGACCCATGTTGGACGATTCTATCGGTTGGGTGTAGGCAAAGAATCCGGCGCGCGTGGTCTGCCGCCCATGGCTCCAGGAAAGCGTGTCGGACCAGGAATAATATTTGCTGTGGTTCAGGAAATCGCTCAGGACGTTGCCCGCCTGAAAACCTCCCAGCGATCCGCGCATAATGATGTCCGGCAAAAGCGGAGATTCTGGATTGGCCGGGGTCATGCCTAAAGAAGTGGTACTCGGCAGACCGGGTTCGGTGGGGTCGGAACGGAGTTCGGTGTAGGTCATTCGCGCTTCGTTGGAAATGGACGAGGTGATGGTCGAAGTCAACTGCAGGACGCCGATGTAGTTGATGTCATGGCTGAGCACCGGAAAGCCGGGAGTGGGCGGAGTTTCCGGCGCACGCAGGAAGGCGCTGCCAAAGGCGCGGTCTGTCGCGGCGGTGGCGGCATAAAACCGGGCCGTGAAAGTGTGCTTTTTGGAAAGAACGTAAGAAAGGTTTCCCATCCACTGGTTTTCATCGTAAGTCGACTCGAGGCTGAAGGCGGAAAGGCCAAGGCCTGCATTCGCGCCGCTGGGAATGATGGTTTGAGGTGTGGGGATCAAATAACTGCCGTCGGGCAGCTTCGTTTGGAGGATCTTTAGCGCCACGGGATTGATGTTGGAGCCGTCGCAGGCCACCTGCGCTCCGCCCGCAAAGGTCATGTATGCGGACTTAACGTTCGCGGGCTTATTGGCCGGGCAAAACTCCGCCCCGATCGTGGCGGCGGAGCGGTCGTTGGTCAGTGGCGGAAGAACGACACTGTCGATAGAGGCGGTCGGATCCAGCCCATTCGCCTGGCGGGTCCCCTGGTAGGAAACGAAAAAGAGCAGCTTATCCTTTTTGACCGGCCCGCCGAGCGTTCCCCCGAATTGGTTCTGCTTCAAAGTCGCTTTGGGGCGTCCGTTGGCATTCTGGAAAAACGAGTTGGCGTTGAAAATATCGTTGCGCACGAATTCCCACAGGTCCCCATGAAAATCGTTTTGCCCCAATCGGCTGATCAGGTTGATGTTGGGAACCTTGACGCCGTAGCCGGCGTCGTATTGCGAAGTCTGGATCTTGAATTCGGTGATCGTGTCGGGGTTCGGCACGGTGCTGGCCGCGGCCGCACCGTCAAAGGTGACAAGGCCGGCGGATATGTCGCCGTTGACATTCACAGGCAGCGTCCCTGCTCCCAGCAATCCGGCGTTATTCACGTTTGCCGCCGAGCCAGAGGACATCGATAGCACCTGTGTGAGGTTGCGCGTCGTGAGCGGGACCGCCGTAATGGTTTTGCTGTCTACGAGCGTTCCGCTGGAGGAAGTTGCCGCCTGGCTGAGGCGACACTTGCAGGCGACGCGTTCGTCTCCAGCGCCGGGCTCGAGCTGCGCATCCAGTTCAGGGGCCTCGGACACATTGACCGCCACAGAAGTTGCCGTTGCGGTCTTGAATCCTTGCCTGGCAAAGACCACTTCATAACTTCCCGGAGCCAGCAGCGAGAAACCGTAAAGGCCATTGCCGTCGGTGACGGCGACCTGCGCTTGCCGCGTGGTGCCATTAAAGAGAGTGACCACCGCCCCGGCCACAGGCGCGCCGTTCGCATCAGTGACGGCTCCTCGCAGGCCGCCGGTTGTGGACGATTGGCCCCACAAATTGGAACTGGGGATCGCGCATGCCAGAGTGGAAAGGCTCACCCACAGAAGCAAGCGGAGCCGATTTCGTACGGTCGCGGCTCGCCCGAGGCCACAGCCCGGATCTTGAGCACACGCAAAGCGCTTCATTGCCGGGGCCTGCGCATTCGCACCTCGAATCTCAGATTTGCGGGAAAAGGCAGCCGCGTACAATACTCCCATCGAGCGACCGATCGCAATTCTTTGTAACCGAGAATTTTAGCCGCGCGGTCATGTGCGATTTATTTGGCGCGCACCAGCAGGCTCAAACTAAAGAGCGTTGCGGAAATGATGGCGATCGTTGGTCCCGCGGTAGAAAAATGCAGCACGAAAGCATTCAGCAGAAAACCGGCGGCGACGGCAGAGAGGCTGATCACGACCGCGAACAGGAAAAAATGTGAAAGCTTGTTGGTCAGCTGGCGCGCCGTTGCCGAGGGCATGATGATCAACGAACTCGCCAGCAAGGCGCCCATGAACCGAAGCCCAACCAGCACGGTGAGGCTAAAAAGGAGCAGAAAGTAGAGATCGAGCCGGGCGATTCGCACTCCGGTCGCCGCGGCCAGATCGGAGGAAAAAATAGCGAGCGCCAACCGATCGCGCAGCCGAAAAACCGCAAAGACAACCAATGCCACGGCAGCCGCGCCGAGAAGAAACCCGGTGGGCGAAATTCCTTGTTGTTCGCCGAATAACGATTCGGCCAGGTTCTCACTGGGGGTGATCGCCGCGCCGATGGCCAGCGCGGCGGCAAATACCACGCCAATCGCGGCTTCGGTTGCCAGCCCTGTCTTTTTCTGAAGCTGCCAAACCAGGAATGTCCCTAAAAACAATGTCGCCGCGCCACCCAACACGGGATTCAGCTTGAACGTAAAGGCCAGCCCCAGTCCGGGTAAAGCGAGATGCGAGATGACGTCTCCAGCGAGAAGCATGCGTCTCATCAGGGCGACGCAGCCAACCAGCCCGGCAGCGAGAGAAAAAAACAAAACGAGCACAAAGAGCAGCGCCTGTTCCCTCACCATTTCTCACGTTCCGGCGCGATGCGCAGGTCGCGCTCCCGGGCGCTTTCATGATCGTGCTCATGCACGTGTTGATAATAGTGCGGCGGGGAGGCGTATAACTCCTGCAGCATCGTGGGTGTGAGCACCTCTTTGGGCGGGCCCATGCATGTTTTGTCCTTGCTGAGGCAGAGAACCTTGTTGGCACTGCGGTAGACAACGCTCAGGTCGTGCGATACCAGCAGAACCGTCATGCCTTTTGCTGCTTGCAGCGAATGCAGCAGTTCGTAAATGTGTTCTTCAGTAAGTTCATCGAGACTAGCCGTGGGTTCGTCAAAAAGCAGCACGTTGGGACGCCCGAGCAGCGCAAAGGCAATCAATAATTTTTGGAATTGTCCGCCGGATAATGCGCCGATGCTTGTATTCAGAAGTTCATTGCTGATGCCCACTTCATCGCAAATTCCGAGCGGTTCCGCAGGAGGCAATTTCAGCAAGCGCGCCTTGGCGGCAAGCAAATCTCTGGTGCTCAGGGGTAGCTGTCGATCGGCCTCAACCTTCTGCGGCACATAGCCCGGCCGGGCTTGCGGGCTCCAGAGAATCTCCCCGCGATAGGGGATCAGGTTCAGAAGGGCTTTCAGCAGAACCGTCTTGCCCGCGCCGTTCGGCCCGATAATCGCGATGCAGTCGCCCTCATCGACCTGGAAGGCCAGATCGCGAATCACTTCGCGCTTGCCGAAGCTTATCGTAACGTTTGTGACGGAAAGCAGTCGGTTCGTCATTCGAAGCTTGGCCAAAGCCTTTTTTCACGCATAGGCATCCCGGCTACAGAGGAGGTAAGCATAATTCAGAATGCAGCCGGGATCAGGAGGATTTAATGCGCCCGCGTCGTGAGCACGGGGCAGATTGCGCGGCTTACAACGTACTGAGCCGTGGACCCGGGCAGATGGGTCGCAGCGGGAAAAATCGGCCGGGCGCGCGGCCCCAGGACAATCAGGTCCACCATCAACTCTTCGGCGAGTTCGGCGATCTTGTGCCCGGCGTCGCCGAAATCAACAAAAGCTTTGGGCGCGCAGCGGAGTCCTGCATCGCGGGAAATGAGATCGAGCATTCGGCTCGCCAACTCTCGCTCGACGTCGGGGCTGACCGGCGTCTCGGTCACATGCAGCAGGTAAAGACGGGCCTGATGTTCGTGGGCCAACGAAACCGCATAGGGCGCCGCGGCCATGGATTCGGCGCTAAAGTCCATCGGGTACAGGATCGTGTGAATATCCCCCACGCTATCGGGTTCTGCCGCAACATTCGGCCCGACTGTAAGCACCGGGCATTCGGCGTGCCGGTAAATCTCTTCGGCTACCGAACCCAGCAGGAGCTTGTTTAGGCCGGTCCGCCCGTGCGTTCCGCAGACAACCATATCGATCGCTTTTTCCCGAACGACGGTCGCGATCTCCGCCCAGATTTCCCCTTTTTTCACTATGGCTTCGTGCGGGACTCCCTGGCATCGCGCCTGAACGCGTCCTATGTCTTCCCGCGCCTCTTTCACCGCTTGTGCCGCGATGGCGTGCAAAGCCTGTGTGGGAGTGGACCCGGGGAACGGCGGCACGGAAACGACGTGGACCGCAAAAATGCGCGATCCATACTTGCGTGCGATGGAGAGCGCAAACGGCAAGGCGGCATCGGAATATCGAGAGAAGTCGGTTGCATAAAGGATATTCTTCAGCTTGATCTGTGAGTGAATAAGAGTCGCCGTTTCCATACACCACCTCTGTGATTGCCGGCTTTCACGCGCGGGCGATTTCCTTCTTCTTTTTAGTGCTCTGCTTTCAGGAACTCTGTGACCCGCGTCACGTGGAGTTCATCTGTCGCCGGAAATGCCGCACAGAGGCCACAGAGCAAGAGCCGTGACGGCTAGCCGCACGGGCAACACCAACCCCTGATACGCTGGCCGCCTTCTTTTAGCGTCGAAAACGAATCTTTTTGCCTGCAGCGGCCCGTGATGAAAAGCTCCAGCAGCAAAAAAACAAAACGCAGATCTTTCGCGCTCCGGCGCTCGTGGTGACACGCTGGGAGGGATGGCGTGCGGTGCCGAGTCGGGGTTTGTGTAGCCGCCGCCCTTTTAGGGCGGCGTTCGTAGCGGCTAAGCGAGCGCCGGGCTAAAGCCCGCGGCTACCGAGCGCTCGGGGTTTCAGACTGAGCCCGCACGGCCAGGAGTGGCTAGTACCCCGATAGGCGAACGCGAGCGCCGCTCGTGCCCGAGAGGCTTGTGTGGGGCTCGCCGGGGTACCACCGTGTGATGCACGTCACTGCGCGAGTGCGCGGATTCAAGCCCAATAGAAAAGGAAGGAGGTGGTCGATGCGAGTTCTCGATCCGCGAGTTCGAGTTCGGATAAACAACATTTTGCTTTGCACGGATTTCTCTGGGGCCGCCGAGGCCGCATTCCCGTATGCAGTCGATTTAGCGCGCCATTTTGGCGCGAAACTCAGGGCTTTGTATGTTCGCAATCCGGACGAGTACGTCATGGCCTTTCCGGAGGGCGGATCGGTTCCGACCGGTTTCACGGAAGAGCAGGCGCGAAGCCATTTGCACGCGCTCCTGGCGGGGGTTTCCGACCTCGATCACGAGGAGATTGTCGCCGAAGGAGAAGTGTGGCCGTCGATCGAATCTATCGTCGCGAAGAATGATATCGACCTGATTGTTGTGGGAACTCGCGGCCGCGGCGGCATAGCCAAGCTGGTGCTCGGTTCGCGTGCGGAAGAGATCTTTCGACGCGCAACATGCCCGGTACTGACCGTCGCCGCTCATCTGGCAGAACATCTGCCAAGTGGAGAGATCAAGCACATCCTCTATGCGACAGACCTCACCCCCGAGGCGGCGGTCGCGGCTCCTTACGCCGTTTCGCTAGCCCAGGAATATCAAGCAAGTCTCACTTTGCTTCACGTGATTACAGAGCCGCGTACGGGCGACCTGGTTCAGCCACATGACTTGATCGCGTCAACCGAAAGGCGGCTGCGCGAATTGGTGCCGCCGGAGGCGGAACTGTGGTGCGAGCCTCGTTTCGAGGTCGAGCAAGGTTCGCCAGCAGACACTATTTTGGATGTCGCCCGGCTGCGCAAAGCAGATCTCATCGTTATGGGGCTGCATCGCTCGACCGGAATGGCGACGCGTTTGCCGATGGCCACAGCGCACCGAGTCGTCGCGGGGGCCAAAGCCCCTGTTCTGACGGTTCGGTCATAGCAGCCTGGCGCGCGCCACTTCGTTTAAGCGCGCGAGTCCTCGCGCTGGGGAGGCGCGCTCCGGGACCCGGGCGCTAACTGCAGGGCACTGAAAACTGTAACTGTAACTGCGGATCCCTCGTTGTTTGCCCGCACGACGACATGCGCGCAAACTGGCTCGTGATGACAATATGGCTTATTACCCGCAGTAAGCGCGAGTTTCGTCGTGATGACAGCGCGGTGGAGTGGAAGCGCTGGCGGGATTGGCGAGCGTGCCGCGGATCGTGCAGAGTGTCCGCGCCCGGTAGCAACTCATCGTTTTGCCACTGAGTCCGGCAGGTGAGCTACAATCCTCCCCCACAATCTCCGGACAAGGAGCAAAACATGTTCAAGGCATCTCTTGCCGTCCTTTTCGTTGCGCTCATGTCTTCGGCGCTGATGGCACAGGAAAATCACCCCACTTGTAAGCAATGTCCCGCGACCTATATCCCGAATCAGGAAGTTCAGGCGTATGTAAAGAAGGCCATCGCGCAGAAACTAATCGATCAGCAAATTCGCGCGGTTGATGCCGGGAAAAGCAACGTGGATGTCGGCGTCGTTTATCGCGGAAAACTTGCCGCTCCGGCTCCGAATTCAGTTGCCGAACACGATCAGGTCAGCGAGGTGTATCACGTCATCGACGGCTCGGCCACTCTGGTTACCGGACCCGATCTGGTGGATTCGAAGCGGCGTCCGGCGGACGAGAACACCGTCAAAATGCTGAACGGCCCGGGCAGCAACTCTGCATCGATCCGAAACGGCGTGACCTATAACCTCAAGCCCGGAGATGTCGTCATCATTCCCGCCGGGACCGGGCATTGGTTCACGAAGATCGATGATCACATCACCTATCTTATGGTGCGCATCGATCCGGATAAGATCACGCCGCATAAGGATGCCGCTGCTTCCAAGGCGGATCTGGGCAGCTACGCGCCGAATTGAGTGATAGCACGGGCGCGAGGTGCTGGCCGCACGGGCAGAGGTAAGCCCAATGGCAGGTCCCTCGGCCGGAATGAGTGGGGCGGCAAGTGACGGATTAAAAGGAATGCACCCACCCCTAAGAACGAGGGGTGGGGCACCGGCAAAACCGTGAGGCGAGCCAAAATTAGAAGTTGAGGAATTCGTGCAGTTTCTGCGGTGCGTTGCCAAGGGCACGGGCCAGGCTCAGCTTTGCGATGTTATGCGCGAATACGCTGTTGATGTAATCGAGTCGCGCGCCGGCTACCGATTCCTGCGACTGCACAATGTCGTAGCTTTGGCTCACTCCGGCCTCGAAGCGCTGCTGCGTTTCTTTAAGTGTTTCTCCCATAAGATCGACATTCTGTTGTGCCACGGTGACTTGATTTGCCGCAGCTTGCAGATCGAGGAAGGCGTTGCGCACGTCGCTTTCGATCTGGCTCCGCGTGTCTTCGAGTTCGGCGCGACGCTGGGCCAGGGCCGTTTCCGCCTGCTGAATGTCTGAAGAGATGCGGCCGCCATTCCAGATGGTCATGCTGACCGTAGCCGATACGGTGTAGGTCGGCAGCAGGTGCGAAGGCCTGCCGATCTCGCCGTAATTGGCGCTGGCGGAAGCCGAAGGCAGGCGTTCGTCGCGCGCCGCGGCAAGCGCCCGCTCGGCTGCCGCGACCTGAGCCTCCGCCGCTTTAAGGTCGGCCCGATTCTCGATGGCCTGTTTGATGGCGTCCTCGAGAGTGAGCGGCGGAGCCGGCGCATAGGGCATTTCGGTTGCAAGCTCGTAATCGGCATTGGCCGGCAAGCCAATCATGCGCGCCAGCGTAAGTTTCTGTTTGGCGAACTCATTTTGCAGCGTGATGAGCCGTTGCTGATCGGTGAGCACGGCAACGTGGCTGCGGTTGACATCAATTTGCGCTGCTCTCCCAAACTGCAGTTGCTGCATGGTCTGCTGGTAGAGAGCGTTTGACGTGTCGAGTTGCGCGCGAGCCGATGCCAGCCGCGCGTTCGCAGCGATCACCTGAAGATACTGGCCGCCGACGGCAAGGACAATGAGGTCCTGCGCGTCCTTGGCCGCAAGCTCTCCGGCACGAGCCAGTTGCCTGGACGAACGGTAATTGTTGAGCGATGTGAAATCCATGATCTGTTGGGAAACGTAGGCGCGCACGTCGAACACGTTGAAAGGACCGACCAGCGAGGGAATGGCAAATCCCGGAAATGTGGCATTGCCGCCGATCCCGATCGAACCCAGGTTAACGGTCTGCTCGGTATCGTTTGCCGCCGCGCTGATGGCCGGCAATAGTGCGCTGCGCGTCGCTTTCACCTGCTGCTGCGATTGCTGCAGCGCCTGCTGTGCGCCCACGGCGCCGAGATTGAAGCGCAGGCCGCGGTCGATGGCCTCCTGAAGGGACAATTTTCCGGAGAACGGAAGCTGTCGCGTGCTGTTGGCGCTGCCGGCATAGGGGCCCTGGGCGGAAACGTTCAGGTTCAGCGTATCGACGCTGGTGGTCGTGCTCGGCACGGGCGAGGCGCTCGCGGCCACTCCGCCGGATTGTCCGGTGCGCCCGGAGAGCGGAAGAGGAGTCGCCGGCGTCGGCGGCGGAGGAGGAGCGCTGAATTGCGCGCGCGCGGTCGTCGCCAACAGAAGCATACCGAAAGCAAGAAGTCCGGAGCATGCCTGACACACCACTGATTTCCGTCGTTTCATCGCTTTTCGTTCCTTTCCACCCTGTTGAAAGCACGTGTGAGCGAGCGCGCTGCACGTGGATGAGAGCCCGCGGTTCGAGCTGCCGCAGCTCTAAATCTGTCTCTTGAACAGGGCAATGCATCCTGTGATGAGCACCGCCGAAAATGCCGCCAGGATGCCAATGTCGAGGTAAATTCCGGCGAATCCCGTATCCTTCAGCAGCAGGTTTTTCAGCGCATCTACCACGTACGTGAATGGATCGACGGTCGAAATCCAGCGCAGCCAGATGGGAAAGCCCGCCGTCGGATAGATCGCCCCGGAAGGGAAGAAGAGCAGCGTATTCAGCACGCCGAAAATCGCGCGGGGAACGAGCGGGTCGTTGACTCTGACCATCAGCAGGAACATGAAGCTGATCATTGCCAGCGATGTCATCGCCAGTACCACGATCAGGTAAAAGAGCCGCACCGGCTCCCAGATTCGCGCAATTCCCGCGATCAACCCGCCGATGATGGTGATGATGAGCCCCGCCATCAACCCTTTGATCGCGCCCGAGCCGATCAGCCCGAGCACCAGATCCACTTTGCTCAGTGGAGTTGTGAGATAGCCTTCGTGCAGGCCGCGTGCCTTATCGTCAATGAAGGTGATGCCGCCGCCGATCATGGCCGTTACGAAAATGGCCAGCGAGATCGATCCGGCGAGCAGGTACTTGATGTACTCGATGTAGGGATACACTTCGACGGTTTGTATATCGATACTGGCAGGCAGGCGACCGGGCCCGGAAGTATTCGATAACGCCGAAATGGGCGATTCACCGGGTTGTGTTGGTGGCAGAGTTGGCCCATTCAGGGCGCTTTGCAGTTGCTGGATGCGCTCGCCGATCCCGCTTGCCGTGAATGTATCGGTGTTGTCTTCGATAAAAGCGATGCGCGGATTTTGCTGCTTCAGCACGCGCTGCGAGTAATCCGGCGGAATGTAAATGACCGCCTTCATGAAACCGGCCCGCAGGTCCGTCATCGCTTCCGGAAGATTCGCATAGTTCACCATGTTGAAGGTGCGGGGATCCTGCTCGATGGCTTTCAGGCCGTCGAGGACGTCCAGAGCTTCGACGCCCTTGTCCTGGTTGACCAGCCCGACCTTCACGTTTGTGATCTTGCCGCCGAAGGCGTAACCGAGAACCACGAGCTGCACCAGGGGAAAGATCATCGACGCCATCATGAGCGCGGGATTGCGGAAGAATTTCCGCATGTCGCGTTCGATCAGGGCGAATATCCGGTAAAGCTTCATTAGGGTTGCTGGCCTTTGCGCGTCATCCGTGGACGCATCATTTGTAGAGATGCCCGATATCCAACAGCTTCCTGCTGCCCACTTCATCGCGCAGTTGCCGCCCGGTGAAGTGCAGAAATACGTCGTCGAGCGTGGTGCTCTGCACGGTCACGCGCCGGACGGTGACGCCGCTTTTTCGCGCTGCGTCCATCAGCGCGCCCACGGTTTCCGGCCCGTTTTTCGAACCGATATGCGTGACGCCATCTTGCGCAGTGACTGACAGCACGCTCGGCAAGCCCTTCAAAACGTCATCCCAATTCGCCGGCTGGCGTGCAAATTCCGCTTCCACGACGTCGTTGGAAGGAACGCTGTCTTTCAACCGTGATGGGCTATCCAGTGCCACGAGTTTTCCGTGGTCCACGATGGCAATACGGTGGCAGAGCTTGTCGGCCTCATCCATGTAGTGCGTCGTGAGAAGGATCGTCAATCCCGATTGCTTTTGAATCTTTTCGATCATCTCCCACACGTTGGTGCGCGAAACCGGATCAAGGCCGGTTGTCGGCTCGTCCAGGAAGAGAATCTTCGGCGAGTGCACCAGGCCGCGCGCAATCTCCAGGCGGCGCCGCATGCCTCCTGAAAACGTGCCCACCAGCGCTTTGCCGAAGCGAGTGAGGTCCACCGCTTCGAGCAGGTCGCGCACCAGAACCGCCCGCCCGCCCGAGGGAACGCCATAAAGCTTGGCGTGAATCGTCAGATTTTCTTCAGCCGTAAGTTCGGGATCGGACGTGAGCGCCTGGGGAATCACGCCGATCGAGTTGCGCACGCCATCCGCTTGAGTGCGCACGTCGTAACCGGCGACCTGCGCCGAGCCGCTGGTCGGCGGCGTGAGCGTGGTCAGCATGCGAATCAGCGTTGTCTTTCCCGCGCCGTTCGGTCCCAACAGGCCGAAAAGTTCCCCCTGGTCGACGCCGAAGCTGATATGGTCCACGGCCACGAAATCGCCAAAGCGCTTGGTGATCTCGTTGACCTCGATTGCTTTCGAATTTGCGTTTGCATCCATCAAAAATGGAACCAGCGTCGCTCGTTTGCAGGCTGAGGCAGAAGCACATAGGCGGTCATGCCGGTAAAGAGCCGCCTCTCGGCATTCGGGATGGCCACTTTGATCGCGAAAGTTTTAATGTCGCGCTTGGTGCGGCTGACGTCGCGCTGCGTGGCGAAATTTCCTTCCACGCCCTTGTAGAAAACCTCGCCCTCGATCTTGTTTCCCGAGGGCAATTCAACCTGCAGCTTTTGCCCGAACTTGATCTGGTCGATGTAGGTCTCCTCGACATCCGCCTGCACCCACAGATGATCGATATCCAGCACCGTGACGATCGGGCCGCCCGCCTGCACCGTTTCGCCCTGGCGCGCCGCGCGCACCGACACGATGCCATCGGCCGGCGAATAGATCTTTGTGTAACCAAGTTGGGTCTGGGCCTGATTTTTTAGAGCTATGGACTGTTGAAGCTGTGCTCGCGTGGCGGCGACATCGGCCTGCTGCACGTCGACCTGCCGGCGGTTTGCCTTGGCGATGGCCACTTGCGCCTGCGCCGAGCGAACCTGGTCTTCGAGCGACTTTACGTTTGCTTGTGAGCCCACGTAGTTCTGTTCGGCGGTGTCGCGCTCCTGGGCGGTGAGAACGCCGCCCTTGAAGAGGCTTTCGTCGCGCTCGTAGGTGATCTTATTCAGCGCCAGCGTCGCCTTGGCCTGATCGAGTTGAGCTTGCGTTGCCGTGACCGTGGCCTCCGCCTGGCGAAGCGCGGCCTCGGTCTGTTGGTCGCTCATGGTGCGCGTCATGTCGGATTGCGCCAGTCGCGCCTGGAAGGTGCCGATATTCGCCGCCGCGGCATTGCGCGCGGCCTCGAGCTCTGCGGGATCGATTTCGGCGATCAGTTCGCCCTTCTTTACCCAGGAACCCTCGTCTACATTGAGATGCAGGAGCCGGCCCTGGATCTGCGGGCTGACAATGTAATCGTTGCCCATGATGATTCCCGTAAATCGCATCGTGTTTGTGCTGGGCGTGGTAAAGACATACACGAGGGCGGCGATAACAAAGATCACCATGAGAAACACAAAAAACCGCGAGACTTTCATAGGGTCCTCGCAACCGGCAGGAAGAGCGCGTGCTCGACAAAATCCAAAATTGCCCGGCGACGCGCGGCCACGCGCCGCGCAGTCAGCGGATCACAGCGCCAGAGCTGGGTCAGCACGGGCTTGGCGGCGAAATAAAACACGGTCATGGCAACAAGGCTGAAGAGCGTATGTTGCGGGTCCACGCGGCGGAATTCGCCTCTTGCAATGCCGGCACGAATCACGGCAGTGAGCCGGCGGTGCAGAGGCCGCAAATGTTGCTGCACCAGCGCCACCAGTTGGGGCTCTTCACTCATCAATTCGCGCTCGAAAAGGCGGGGATAATTCGGATGGGCAACCATGAAATCAAAATAGCTGTTGATGTAACCAACGAGCTGCTGGCGTGGTGAACCGGGCCGGTCCAGCGCGGCGCTGGTCTGGTCGCGGAGCTGGCGGAAAAGCGTCATCAGCGTGAACCGGTGCAGCTGCTCCTTGCTTGAAAAGTAGTAGTAGAGCAGAGCTTTGTTGACCCGCGCCGCTCGCGCGATGGCTCCGATTCGCGCGCCCGCCAGCCCTCGCTCGGCGAAATTTTCTTCAGCGGCGCTCAGAATGCGCTGCACCGTGTCCGGGTGCTTCGGCAGGCCCCCTGCCGGCCACGTTGGATGCTTGGCAGAGGACCCGGCAGCAATCGAAATGTGGGCGGCGGTCATCAGTTTAACTAACCGTTTAGTCTAAATAGATGCATGGCCCTAGTCAAGCGTCACAACAAAACTGCAGGAATCATGCCGCTTGCAAAAACGCCGGGCGAACGCTCCGAAGTCGCTGTGGCAGAGCGTCAAAATGGCATCGCTAAGATGCTGGTATCGTGTGGCGTGGATTCGAATGGCCGCGGCTCACCCCGCTGGCGTTCAGGTGAAAAAGGTAGATTTGGCGCCCGGGAAAACTGCCCTTGTTGCAGGCCGATGAGTAAACTACAATCGTGCTGAGATAATCCTGCCGGGTTCGGGGGTGGTCATGAAACCCGCCGCGCTTCGTCCTGCTGTGATTCGGCTGAGCGTTCCAGGAATGCTCCTGGCTTTTGCGTTGGGCATTTTACCGGCCGGGTTGTGGGCGCAGCGCGGAGGCGCCGCCGCACATGCAGGCGTGGGACGCCCCGGCGGAATAGGCCGGCCTGCGGTTCACGTGCCGCCGCCGGCTCCGCGACCCTCGGCGGGAGCGGTGGGTCGTCCTATCGGAGCTGCTCCTGCTATCGGCCGACCGATCAGGTCTGGTTCCGTGCTCACTCAGCCGATGATTCCCAGGCCGGGAATCGCTCCAATTGCTCCTTACCGCACGCCGATCACCTCGGGCGCAATGTTTTTACCGACACGTCTGCCAAACCGATTCCCTCCGAGATTAGGAGTCGGCGGCTTGCCTGGAAGCGCCGCCTATTTTGGCTACAACCCGTTTTTGCTTCGGAGTTGCGGTGCCTTCCCAGGCTTCACGTATGGGTGCGGCGTCCTGCCGCCATACGCCGGCTTCGGATTCAATCTTGGGGGCATCTATCCGAGTTTGTTTCCGCCAGTTCCGCCGGATACGGGATATCCATCCGCTCCGGTTTATCCCACGGAGCAGCCTAATCCGCCTGATCCGCTCGCGACGCTGCAATATAGTCCGCTGCTGAATGAACCGCTGCCGGGTTTGCCGCCCGACGATTTAATTGGAGCAGGCGCTGCAAACGTGCCTGTACTTGGCGAAACTTTGCTTTACCTGAAAGACGGATCGGTTTTTGTGGTCGCGAGCTATACCGTATCGGCCGGCCGCTTGCGCTACGTCACGGCGTATGGAGATCACAACGACGTAGCAGTTGATGATCTCGACGTGCTGAGGACAATCCAGGCGAATGCCGCCCGTGGGGTGGCTTTTACGCTGACTCCTGCGGCTGCCGCTGCGCCCGGCGATTCGAAGCCCGCGCTGCTCGGACCGTCACCCGCGCCGGAAGGTCCCATCACGCCCGCGAAACAGTAACGACCAAGGCCTCGCAGTCAAAATCCTCAACAGATCAAGGCTTCGCGTTTTGGGCGCCGCCCTTCGCGGGCGGTTTATCCGACCGGGTCGCGCTCGACGGAGCAACCGCAATTGTGGCTGGCGCCCAAAACTGAGTGTCGCTCGCGGCGAATTGTTTCGAGACGTGGCTTACTTTCGGCTCCACTGCAAACAAACGTGTATCGCTGCTGTTGTAAGCGACGCGAGCCATCTCCTGCAAATGCTGCTGCAAAGCTCCGCCCTCGCTCTTTCTCACGGAATCGTTTGCTTCGAATATGCCAGCGACCTCCTGCAGTGATTCCATCGGCGTCACGATTACAAATGCCGGCTCCGGCAGCCCGCCAATCACCTCATACACCGCCCAGGCAGCCTGGGCGTGCACCTTTTCCGAGGCCTCGCTCAGCGACCACTGCGTTTCCATAAAGGCACGCTCATAACCGGGATGGGCAAAGACAGTCGATACGCGCAGAAAGCGCATTTTCGAAAAATCGATGGTGTTCGCGCGGTAACCCATATCCTCCCGCCGGATGGCCAGCACGGTTGTGCCGCTCGTGGTGTTTTCTTGCAGCAGCTTATCCTGCATCTGCACGAGCTCCGGATGCGCCGCCAAGGCCGAATTCAATACATCCATGGCCCTGGCCATCTCTTCCGAAGAATCATAAAAATTCAAAGACAGCACTTCGGGCGGGCCGGTGATCGATTCCAGTTCCACCCAATACGCGGAAATGTTTTCGCGGTTGTAGATGCGCGCGATCGAACTTTCGAGGTCCTCATAAGCGCCAACCCGGCCGGGCTTGAGCTCCTGATGAACCATGTTCAGGAATTTGGCAGGACCCGAATTGGCATTCGGAGTTACATCTTGCGCGCGCACGACGCCGCCGAATACCAGCGTCGCCGCAATGATTATCACGGATCTGAAGCGGGTTTTTAGTCTCATTTCGGGACCTCCCGGCTAACCATTCGCCGAGATCGACGAGATCACCGCAGGTGCGATTCCGCCGATCAGTTAGGCTCATTCCTCGATTAGAGCAGAAAAAAGGGGCTCCAGTTGCCGTTTTATGTTGGCGGGAGATCGGGCTCTGCGGTGTCGAAAAGAAGCTGCGTTAGTTGGGACTCTGCGCCCGCCGGAAGGGCGTGACTTTGCCGGCGCGCCTCCGCCGTGCCCCGGAATCGGGGTGAAGCCGTTTCCGCGCGAATTCGGCCCAGTCTCCTTGCGGCTCATAACGCAAATACGCAGAGAAGTGGCGTTTGCTCTCGATCTTGTAATTACTCTTCTCGTAAGCCAAAGCCAGGTTCAGATGGGCTTCGGCCATATCGGGAGCGCAGGCCAGGGCCGCCCGGAATTCCTCGATCGCGCGTTCGGTTTCTCCAAGCCGGTCGCAAATACATCCGAGATTGAAATGCGCCAAGGCGTGGCTGCGGTCGATGGCGACTGCCGTGCAGAATGCGTGTCGCGACTCCTCCCATCGTCCGAGGTGAAAAAGCGCGGTTCCAAGATTAATGTGCGCTTCGATCCAGTCCGGCGCAATTTGAATGACCTGGCGGTAGGCCTCGACGGCTTTGTCCATGGTTTCTTTGTTGCCGTCCAGGGTCATGGCTAATTCGAACCATTCCTCGGCTGTTCGCGAGCCGAGCAGGTGCACTTTTTTCTCGAGGGGCGCCGTATCGAAATCCAAAACAAACTGGCCGGTCAGGGGCTCGATGGGTCGTCCATTCGGCCCGGGCTCGCGCACGATCACCTCATCGCCAGTCACCGAGATATGCAATGATGACAGAGGGCGCGGGGCGCTTCCAAGCTGGCGTTCGAGCGCCCGCACTACGCGGCTGAGCCGTTGTGCGGGAACTCGCTGCGCGGTCAGCCGCCTGAGCGCTTCCACCGCCACCAAGTCGCTGAAGTTGAAAAACCGTTCGCCCCAACGCGAACGCGGTTGCACCAGTCGCAAGCGGGACCAATAGTCGAGTTGCTGGCGCGTCGCGCCGGTCATGCGCTCCACTTCACTGCGCGTGAATTGCTGCTCCACTCACCAGATCCAGAAGACGATCGAGTCGCCCAAGAATAGGCAGCAATCCGGCGGCAGGCAATAGCGAATTCAGGCGAATTTTTCACAGCCGAGTGAGCACTGTGCAAAACACAGAGCTCACAGAGCAGGAAACAGATTCGTCGCTCGTCGTGGAACGCTGGACGCGGAAAATGCCTCGACAGCCTCCGTGTACTCGGTGCCTGTGTGTCCTCTGTGTTAGATCCTGGCGGGCTGGCGGGCGTTGGCGCATCACGGCGCCGGCTGCGGTTCGAATCTCCCATAACGCAGCGCCAGCGTTGGCAGCACCAGCAGATTCAAAACCGTGGAAGTGACCAAACCGCCAAGGATGACGACGGCCATGGGGCCCTCGATTTCTCGTCCTGGGTCGCCGCTGCCGAGCGCCAGAGGCAGCAGCCCGAGAGCGGTGACCAGCGCCGTCATCAGGATGGGCGCGAGCCGCTCGGAGGCGCCGCGCAGAGCCGTTTCGAATCCCCAAGTCATGCCTTCGACTTCAACCAGGTGCTCGTAATGCGAAATCAGCATGATGGAATTCCGCAGTGTTATGCCAAAGAGCGTCACAAAACCCACCAGCGAGCCCAGCGAAAGATTGCCTCCCGTCAGGCCGGCCGCAATGACTCCGCCGACCAATGCAAAGGGCAGGTTCACGAATACCAGGACCAGATTGCGCGCGTTTCCCATGACCACCGACAGCAGAAGAATGATGCCCAATCCAGCGAGCAGTGAATTGACAATGAGTTCGTGCAGCGATTGTGCCTGGGCGGCGGCGGTCCCGGCAAAACTGACGTAGTTGCCGCCAGGGAATCGAATGCCCGAAATTCGCTTGCGCGCCTCTTGCACAAACGAGTCCACGCTGCGGCCGCGCACATTGCACGTGATCGTTTGCACGCGCCGCGCTCCCTGGTGCAAGACGACATATCTGCCGGAGGATTCCCGCAGGTCGGCCAGATCGCTCAAGGGAATGAATTTTCCGTCGGAATTCCGCAGCGGCAGCGCGCCCAGTTCGCTCACTCGCGGCCGCTGCGTTGAGCCCAGCAGCACCGATACGTCGAACACGCGATTGCCTTCGTACGTCTGCCCCACGATTTCGCTGCCGTAGGCAGTGCGCACCACGTCGAGCACCGAAAGCGGATCGAATCCCCAGCGCGCGATGCCATCCTTCCGCAGACGCACGAGAATTTCCGGCATGCCCGGCGGTGATTGCAGTTGCACATCGGTTCCGCCGGGAATGGCCGCAAGGATTCGGGCAATCTGTGCCGCTTCGCGGTCCATTTGATCGAGATCGTTCCCAAAAACGTTCACAGCCACCGCGGCGCCGTAGCCTGACAGCGTTTCGTTGATGCGTTCAGTCAAAAACGTATTGGAGGTGAGCACCGCTCCCGGCACCGATGCGAGGATGCTCCGGATTTGATCCTGCGAGGCCTGCACTTGCGTTCCGTGGATGGCTTGCAGGTTAACGTCGATCTCGCTTTCGTGCGTTCCCATGGTGTCGGTCCCCAATTCCGCCCGGCCGGCACGCTGAGCCACCGATCGCACAAATGGCACCCGCATCAAGGCCTGCGTAAGCCGGTCTCCCAGGCGCAGGGACTCCTCCAGCGAAGTGCCGGGAACCGCGGTCATGTGTACGGTGATGTTGCCTTCGCGCAAATCGGGCAGGAACGAGCTGCCCAGCAGGAAAAGCGCGCCGATTCCGCAAATGACCAAAGCGACGACCCCCGCAGGCACCAGCATGGCCGGAGCTCGTTCGAGGCGAAGGAGAAATCGTTCGTATCCCCGCCTCAGCCAGTGCGCGAGCGGCGGCTCTTGGGCGCGAAGCTCTCTCCTGCCAAGAAGAATCAGGCTTAGGGCGGGGGTGACCGTGAGCGCTACAGCGAGGGAGGCGAGTATCGCCCAGATATATGCGATCCCCAGCGGCCGAAAAAGATTTCCAGCCAGACCGGACATATTGAGCACCGGAAAAAAAACGAGAATCACCGCGAAAGTTGCGTACACGACGGCGCTGCGAACTTCAATGGAAGCGCCAAACACCACCTGAAACAGCGAGCGGGGATTTGGTGAGGCACGGTTTTCGCGCAGGCGCCGGTAAATATTTTCGACGTCGATGACGGCATCGTCCACCACCTCGCCGATCGCGATGGAAAGCCCGCCGAGCGTCATGGTGTTGAGGCTTAGGCCCATTTTGTTCAGCGCGATGACCGCTGCCAGCAGTGAAAGGGGAATGGCCGTGCAGGAGATCGCCGCTGTGCGCAGGCTGAAAAGAAACAAGAACAGGACCACCGCCACCAGGATTCCGCCGATCACCAGCGATTCGCGCACGTTGTGCAGCGCCACGGTAATGAAGTCGGCGGCGCGCAGGACGTCGCGATGCACGACGATTCCTTGGGTTTCGAGTCCCGGCTGCAGTTCGTCGAGCGCTTTGTCTATGCCTTGCGTGACCTCCAGCGTATTCGCGCCAAACGCGGCATCCACGATCATGCTTACGCCGCGTTTGCCGCCAACCGAGGCTGCCCCAATGCGCGGCGCGGGCGCCTCTGCGACGCGCGCCACGTCGCCCAGCGTGACGTTGGCGCCATTGTGATGCACGAGCACGGTTTCGGCGAGTTGCGCGGGCGTCGCCGACGGAGCTTCGGTTTGCAGTACGATCCGCTGATTGGCGGTTTCGATAAAACCGGCGCCGCGAACTCCGGTAGCCTCTTTAGCCGCTGCAATCACGTCTTCCACGCTGATGCCGTACTGCACCAGCTTTTCAGGATTAAACTGGAATTGCAGTTGCCGCACGTCGCCGCCGTTTACCTCCACTCCGGCTACCCCCGGCACCGCTAGAATGTGCGGCTTGATCGTCCAGTCGGCGATGGTCCTCAGGTCCATCAATGATTGCTTGTCCGATGTGAAATCGACTTCCATGACCCAGGCCGTCGAGGAGGTAAGCGGCGTCATCAGCGGCGGCTGCACGCCAGTGGGAAGCTCGCTCGCCACCGCGGCCAGCCGCTCGGCAACCAGTTGGCGGTCGCGGTAAATGTCCGTCCCCTGGCGGAAGACGACCGTTACATCCGAAAGGCCCTGAATCGATCGCGAACGCAGTGACCCGATGCCCGTTGCGCCGTTAATGCTATTTTCGATCGGCTGCGTGACCAGAACTTCCACCTCTTCCGGCGAAAGCCCGGGCGCTTCGGTCTGCACTGAAACTTGGGGAGGCGCGAAGTCCGGAAAGGCATCGTAGGAAGACTGCAGAAGCGAAAAAACTCCATAGCCGAGCAGCGCGCAGGCCAGGGCGATCACAATTCCGCGAAATCGAAGCGAAAACCTGACGATGGCGTTTAACATCGCACCCTCCGCATGTCAGTTGTCATCGCTATCCCCTCCGCCGCTGCCGTAGCCCTCCAGCACGGCCTCTTCCGAGAGCAGCGATTGGGCGCCTCGGGTGACGACTTTGTCTTGCGCAGAGAACCCTGCGTTTACGAAATAGCCGGCATCCACTGGCGAGCCGGTACGTACCTCGCGCCGCGAGAATTGACGAGCGTTCGTTTGCACATAAGCCCACGCCTTGCCTTGCGACCAGACCACCGCCGACGAGGGCACCACCACGCCGCGCGTCGAACTCCCCACCGTGAAGTGCGAAACCAGGTTGACCCCGGGCGTGAAGTCCGGCCGTGCGGGAGCGGAATAAAGAAAACTGCGTCCCTGAATTCTCGGATCCACCCGGGGAAATGGCGAAATCAAGGTTGCTTCGGCGCGAGTTCGCCCGGGCACTTCGACGACAAGAGTTTTGGGCGCCGTGTAATTCTGGTCGAAGGGAAATGTCACCTGGATGAGCGCTTCGCGCATGCTCAGAATTCGGTCGAGTTCCGGAGATCCCGCCATGGCCCATTGCGCCACCACGCCGCCCCACTGCTGTTCAGCCATGGCGCCCTGCAGTTGCAATTGTTCCTCGGCTGCGTGCTCTTCCGTCTCCAGAGCGCGCAGATTGCCGTCGGCCGATTCCAGGGTTTTCGCGGAGACGTTTTGGTCGCTGTCGAATAGCGATTTGGCGCGCGCATATTGTTTGCGTGCGACTTCGATATCCACCCGGTTTTTTTCGATTTGAGATTGAGCGGCGACGTAGCTGTTCCGAAAGCTTGCCAACTCCTGCACGGAAACGACGGTCGCGGGCACGTCTGCCTGTGGCCGGTTCGACGCTGCCGCCAGAGCGCTGACCTCGATCCCCATGCGCTTCTGTGCGGCTTCCTCCATGGTCAGAATGACTTCGCCATTTTCGAACGCGATTTGCGCGGGAGGCGGCGTCCCCTTGGCAGCCGGCGTGCGGTCATCAGCATCGTCAGCGTCGATGCTGCCTTTGCAGGCGCTGAGAAACATCTGTGTTGATAAGGTTGCCGTAAGCAGGCAGAGCGAGCCTGCTCGCGCGATTTTGCGCTTCGTTTTCATCGGGATGACTCCAGTGCCGCATTTTTGGATGTGCCAGATTCCGGGTTAACAGGGAACTTGTCGCTCGCGGTGAGCGGCCGCTGCAGGGCATCTTCGAGGTCGCCCAGAGCGGTCTGTGCGCGACCCAACGCATCGAGTTGCGCCCGCGCCACCGCGGCGTTTTCCAGTTGGACGCCATTCAGGGTGAGCCGGTCCTCTTCGCCGGCTCTGACCGCCAGTTGGGTCATGCGCAGTTGAGTATCCTGAAGTTGGCGAAGCGACTGGCCCGCTTCCCGCAATTCATTAAGTGCCGCCGAATACGTTGCGAATGCTCGTTCGCTGTCTCCGAGGACCTGGGCCTGCTTTTGCAGGAAGGCAGCGGCGGCTTCTTTGCGTCGCGCTTCGGCTTCGGCGATCGGTCCTCGGTTCCGGTTGAAAATCGGGAGGGTGACCGAGAGGCCCACGGTGAAGAAATTGTCCTTTTCCTCATAGGTGTAACCGGGGCCGATCTGGACGTCCGGATACTGCTTGGCGATTTCGAGTTGCAGGTCCGATTCCGTCGCTGCGTATTGCAGCAGAGCGCGGCGGACATCCAACCGATCGACAACGGCGTCCCGTCGAACTTCCTGAACGGAGACGGACTGCGCGTCGGGAGGCGAATCCAGATCGCTCCATGCGAATTCGATGCCATCGAGACTGCCCGCCGGAATGGTCATTGCCGCGGCCAGAGATGCTTTCGCCTGTGCCACCAGGCCCTCGGCGGTGTTGATCGCCAGATGGCTTTTGGAAAGCTCGATGCGTGCGAGGTCAAGCTCGGGGCGGGGTATGTCGCCGGCGATGAACCTTTCCTGCAGCAACTTCACCTGCTCGTCTCGAACTCGCTCCTCGGAGCGATATAGATCCAGGCTCCGCGACGCCAGAAGATAGTCGAGCAAAGCCTTGCGCACGGCGCTGTGCACCCTCCATTCCGTGTCTGCCAAATCGAGGCGAGCCGCTTCATCCAGGCTGCGAGCGGATCGAAGCCGCAGTCCGCGTTTTCCTCTCGTTTCGAGGGGGATGAGCACGTCGGTCGTCAGCAAGTAGGGGCTCGGAACGCCAGGAGAAAAGTCAAACGCCGGATTAGGACGCGCGCCCGCAGTCGTAATCGCCGCGTCCGCCTCTTCCAGCCGTGCGCGGGCCGCCTGTATCTCAGGGCTGAAATAGACCGCGATTAGCGAGAGTGTCGGCAGGTCGCATTGTTTCGGAGGCCACGGTGACACCGCATGTCCAAGGCTTTTTTCCACGTAGGGCTGCAAACCTGGGTCGCTCAGATTGCGCGAATCGAGAGTGGACGCCGTTGTCGCGGGAACGAGGGGCGCCTCCTGGTATCGCTGCACGGCGCATCCCGCCAGCTCTAAAACGAGAAGCCAAAGAAAGGCAAAACGCGCTACTGAATTCATGGAAGTCTCGCTCCGCCGAAATAGGAATCCAGTTCAATCGCAAGTGAAGCTGTTTTAAGCCTCAATGCATGCGCCGCGCGGGCCACGTGCGCGACACACGCGCAGTGTGTGTGAAACGCGGATAGCCCATCTGCGCTCTGGAGCGCGTAATTTGCGCCTAACAGAGATCGCGGCCCGGGCTTGCGTGCGAGGGTTTCAGATACGCAGGGGTGGCGGGGGGGAGGAGTCGGAGATTCTAAAATCGAAAATGACGTCGAACGAAACCAACGGGTTCATTACCACAAGAGGTTCGGTGAATTCGGGATTCCGGCATAAACAAACGACAACGGGGCGCGCAAACGAGACCACTACTTCCAGCAGAATGACCAGCACCGCAACGGTGGTTTCGCCATCATACCCGGTCCCGAAAATTGTGTTGTCCCACTTTGCCGCGGTCTCCAGAAACGGCGAAATCGCGCACATTATGAGGATCACGGCGATGACGAGGTGAAACACCCGGCGTCTGAATTGCCGTTTTTGCTCCTGGCATCGTTCGGTCACGAGCTTGATTTTACGCCGTTTTCATGACTTTTGAACGCCCTGTTTCATCCTCTATTTGACATTAGCATCTTGGAAAACGGGTATCGTTCCGCTGTGGCGCTCGGCTCCGGGTTGGTTTGGAATAGAGGTCCTTTCATCTCATGCAGCCGCAGAGTGTTGAACGTCGTCATCTTGAGCGGCAGATTACCTATGCCCGACCGATATTTATCGTTCTGGCGCTGGGTGTCTTGCTGGAAGCGCCCCCGCAGGCGCGCGGCCCGCATGCGGTCGCCTTCGTCCTCGCTTACCTCGGTGTCGCTCTGGCGCTGTTTGGGGTTGAATACATTCCCAGCCTTCGGCGCCGGCAGTGGCCTCTGCTCGTCGATTTGGCGGCCCTGGTCGTTTTCCTGCTGCTGACGAATTCCGTAGCGGCTTTCTGGTTCGTATATCTTTTCCTCGCCCTGGCCGCCGGTATTCGCTGGGGCTTGCAGCGGTCAATTCTTCTCGCCGGCGGGGTGACCCTGGCGATACTGTTCCGGGCAAGCCTGCAGGGCGGTCTTGGATGGATGGAAGTGCTTTCCTGGGTTGCGCTTGTAGCCGGCACGTTCACGGGCGGCGTCGGTCTTTCCTTCATGGGATTCCGCAACCGCCTGCATGCTTCCGAGCACGACTTCCTGGTTCGCCTTACGGCCATGCTACAGGTTGAAAAAGGGGTGGCAGAATCGCTGCGTCTGGTGCTGGGCGAGTTGGCCCGCGGCTTCGATTGCGAGCGGGGCATTCTTGCGTTTCGCGATCCGGAGCTGGAGCGGATCTTCGTTTGGACCGCCGCTGCCGGCGAAACCAAGCGCCTCACGCCCGAGAGTCTCCCGCTATCCAAGGGCGATCTGTTTCTGTTTGATTGCCCGGAAGCGAGCATTTGCTGGAATCGGGGCAACGGGCTGCGGGCTGCCTTTGGCTGGAATCGTAAAGACGGCCAGCACCTGGCAGAACTGCCGCAGATACCTGAGGAGACCCGGCAGGAGCTTGCCGTGCGCTCCGTGCTGGGCGTAACGGTCGATTTCGATGGCCAGGCGGTGGGAAAGCTGATGCTTGCAAATTCCCGCCGGCCCCATATGCCGCAGGACCTGCAGCGGCTCGAGCGCGTCGTGCGCCATCTGGGGCCCCCGCTCGAAAACCTGCTCCTCATGCGGCGCCTGCGCGTTCGCGCCATCGAAGGCGAACGCAGCCGGATATCGCGCGACCTCCATGACGGCATTTTGCAAACCCTCCTGAGCATCGAAATCCAGCTCGACGTGCTGCGCCGCAGGCTGCCGCACGCGGCCGAACAGGTGGCTACCGAGCTCGCCACGTTGCAACACACGGTCCGCAACGAGACCCAGGAACTTCGCCAGATGGTCATGGATATGCGCCCGCTTGGAGTCCAAAGCGCCGATCTGGTGGACCTGATGCGGGGATTCGCCGAGCGTTTCCGCAACGAATCCGCGGTCGCACTCGATCTGCTGATCGATACCGCCGTGCTCGATTTGCCCGACCGAATCTGCCGCGAGCTTTTTCAGATTTACCGTGAAGCACTTCACAACGTAAAAAAGCATGCTCGCGCCACGCATGTCGTGGTAAAACTGTGGCAAAATGAAACGAAAGTTGTGCTCGTCATCGACGACAACGGCGAAGGCTTCAGCTTCGCCGGCCGATATACCGGGGATGAACTTGACAGGTTGCGTTTGGGCCCAATCTCAATTAAAGACCGTACTCGAAGCGTCGGGGGTGTGCTGATGGTGGAGTCAACGCCCGGCCATGGGGCGCGACTGACCGTAGAGGTTCCGCTCGGCTGACATGGCGACCAAAACGAAAACAGCTATCCGCGTTTTAATGGCCGATGATCACGCGATTTTCCGCGACGGCCTCCGTAAGCTTTTGGATGCCGATGAGGACATCACCATTGTGGGCGAAGCTTCCAACGGCAACGAATGCATTAAGATGCTGTCGAAGCTCAAGCCGGACATCTTGCTCCTCGACTTGCGTATGCCTGATAAAGACGGCCTCGCCGTGCTCGAGGAAGTGAATTTCGATTCGCTGCCCACCCGCGTAATCGTGCTCACCGCCGCCGAGGACGACCGCGACGTCGTCCGCGCCATGCGCCTGGGCGCGCGAGGCATCGTCCTGAAGCAATCCGCCAGCGACCTGCTGGTCAAGAGCATTCACCGCGTCCATAGCGGCGAAATCTGGCTCGATAACCGCATGACCGCCGAAGTCATGAAGGCTTTCGCCAAGAGCTCCGACAACGGCCCGCGCCGTGACAAGCCGCTGCTCAGCGACCGCGAAAAAGAGATTGTACAGCTCGTCGCGCAGGGATATCGCAACAAAGAGATCGGCGAAAAGCTCTTTATCAGCGAGCAGACGGTAAAGAATCATCTCCACAACATCTTCGATAAGCTGGGCGTTTCCGATCGGCTCGAACTCGCCCTCTACGCCATCCACCACCGTCTCATCGATCACGCGTAATCGGCCCTGACCCGGCCAGCATGTCGCACTATGTATGCTGTTTGAACATAAGGGTTTGGTGTCAACGCACGGGCAGGCCTATTGACGCAATGTGTCCCCGCGCGAAACACTGGCCGCCAGACTCATGTTGCAGCTCATCGACCTGACAAAAGAATACGACGTGGATGGCGACCCGGAACGCAGGGTGCTGGCCGCGGACCGGCTGAATCTTCAGGTTCCCGCAGGCGAAGTATTCGGCCTTGTCGGCCCCAATGGCGCCGGCAAATCCACTGCGCTGAAGATGATCTGTGGTCTTTTGCTGCCCACTTCCGGTCGCGTATTGGTCAACGGGGTGGACGTTGAGCGGCGGCGCGAAGAAGCACAAACGTATGTTGGCTACCTCGCGGATTTTTTCTCACTTTACGATGAATTGACGGTCCATCAGTATTTGGAATATTTCGCTCAGGCGTACAAATTGCTGCCGAATTCGATTCCGGCGCGCATCACCGAGGCCATCCTGCGCCTGGGGCTCGAGACCAAGAGAGATTCCGCCATTTCGGGACTTTCCCGCGGCATGAAACAGCGTGTAGGTATCGCGCGCGCCGTAATTCACGATCCGCCGTTGCTGGTGCTCGACGAGCCCGCAGCCGGACTCGACCCCAAGTCGCGGCACGATCTCAAGCAGTTCCTGCGCGGCTTCCACGAACGCGGCCGGACAATCGTAATTACTTCGCACGTTCTCTCAGATTTGGAAGAGATCTGCACTTCGATTGGCATTCTCGAAAAGGGTCATTTGATCCGTGCCGGCAAAATTGAAGAAATTGTGCACTCAGCCCCCGGCGGGCAGGCTGGGGCTCCTGCGCCGCGCATGGTTCGAATCCGTCTCTCCGCGCCGGGATTCCCTTTGGAGCCCTGGTTGACGGCCAGGCCTGGAGTGAGTCATGTGGCGGCCTCTGGTCTCGGCACGCTGTTTCAGTTCGCGGGCAGCGAAACGGACTTGAGTGAATTGGTGAAAGCGCTGGTGACCGCCGGCGCGCCGCTCGCAGCGGTGGAGCAGCCGGGTATGAACCTGGAGGAAGCCTATAGCCGCATCTCCAAGGGAGAAGTGATGTGACCAATTTTCGCGCGCTCTTCTTCGAAAATCCGGAACTGCGGCGCAACTTGCGGATCGAGTTGAGTCCCAGGCGCGTTTTCACCGCCGGGATTATCACCGCTTTGTTTGCGCTGATCGTGCTTCCTTCGCTCGTGCCCAGCGGGCGGCCTGTAGGGTTCGGCAGAGCCGCCGTCATGACGCCTTACCTCATGATCGTTCTCTGGTCCCAACGTATTACGCTGATGCTGGGCGGAGCGATCTCCTGCTGGCGCGCCGTGAAGCGCGAGCGCGAACTGAACACCTGGGATTTCCAGCGCATTACGCGATTGTCGCCGCTGGAATTGACCATGGGAAAACTGTTTGGCGCTCCGGCGCTCGCGTACTTCGTCACCCTGTGCTTTGTTCCACCGGCATTGTTTTCGGCCGCCACCACGAGCAGCGCTGCCGTTTGGTTCGTCCTTGAAACGTACGTCGTGCTCTTTACCGGCGCGCTGGTAATTCACACTTTTGCTCTGATGATCTCGGCCATTTCGGATCGAGGCGGAGCCGTTAGCGGGCTGGTTCTCCTTTTGCTTTTGCAAATTTTCCCGATCATGGGATTTATGATGTTCTCGGCGGTGCCGTCAGCGGTCCAAAGCTTCGGCCAGGCAGCCGGCGTTAAGTTCTACGGAATTGCGTTTCCTTTGACATTGCTTTCTGCCGTCCTGGAGTTGGGTTTTTCCGCCTGGTTTCTTCTGGCGATCGTGCGCAATATCAAGGCCGATCTGGATGCCATGCAGCTTTTTACTGTTGGGCAAGGACTCGGATTCGCGGCGTACTGCAATTTCGTGTGGATTGGATTGTATCCGTGGCAGACCGCGTCGACTATAAACACGCCGGCTCTGCTTTTACTTTCAGTGCTTTTGTTTTACATGGTGGGAATCGGCGTGCTGCAAAGCCGCGAGTTGGTGCGCCGCGAATTGCGTGAAGCGGGCGCGGACTTCCACCAGACCGGCAAATTGCTCGGGCCAATCGCTTGGTTACTTGGGGGCAGTATTGCCACGGAAGTTGTGATCCTCGTGCTGGTCAAGCAGTACTCTGCCGTGGACGCTGGAACGACGGCAGCTCAAACCCTCTTTGTGATTTTGTATTTCGCGGCGTGGTTGGCGCGAGATCTTTTCTACCTGCAGTGGATGAAAGTTCGGCCGGTACATTCTCCCTTGCGCAAAGCTTTTCTTTATCTAGGCGTCTTTTATATTTCGGCCTCGATTGTCTTCCGCAGCGCACTCACCTCCAACGTCGTCGGCACGGCCGCATTCGCGGCATGGCTGAGTCCGTTTCCGCTGCTCCGAACGTGGACCGCAGCACAATGGCAGGATGCGGCAGGAATGTGGCTGCTGGCGCTCGCCGGCCAGTTAGCCGCCGCCTTAGGTTTTGCATATCTTTACCGCCAGGAAATCCTGGGGCTCACTGTCTCGCCTCGACTCAGGCCGCCAGCCGATCCGGCGCTCTCGTCGCCAACAGCCTGAACACACTGTTTTGGCCCTTACATCGGGCCATCGGGAACCGCGACAGCCCGGAAATCGGCCGTCTCGGAGCCAACTACGGCCGTGTCACTTCGCCCGTAAGCGCTACGGCTGCCTGGAATCTGCACTGGCAAGATCACGCATGCTCGCGAATCGCCACAGGCGTGGAGAAAAGCTCCGCAAGCGCCACAACGGAATACGAGTCATGGATCCTAATAGAATCGCAAACAGAGGGAACACCTCGAATAAATATCGATTTTGATCCCCGGAGGCATAAAAGATGGCCACGGCCGTTAAGTACGCAACGTTTCCGAATGCAAAGACGATGGTCAATTCGCGAGGGTTGGTGTAGGGACGGCGCATCAGGCGCTTGACCCAGCGTGCCGATCGTCGCAGGCCAAACCAGAGCACCAGCGACGTCATGATCCAAGAGATAAACGCAAACTTATGCGCGGAGTGATGGCCGCTGATAATAAGATCAAAACTCCTGAGCAAGGGCGAGAGCACTTGTTGGTTCCGATGCGGGCTCCCACCAAATGGCCACCCGACATCCGCCGGCAGGAAATATCTTTCGAGGTTTTGACGTATGCCTTGCACGGTGGCGTCGGGACGAGCACGCAGGAGAGCTATGCCATCCCGGCGAAGTTGTCTGCCGATGCCGGCCATCCAAAGGCTATCCATATTGATCATGCCGGTGGACTTGACTCGTTCATCGAGGATTCTGATTCCTGTCTTCGGTGGAATCGGGACTATGTCAACAAGCGCCTTGTCTTCGAAGGTGAAATCGTGCAGCAGGACCGGCGAAATGGTTTTCTGTGCGACAAGAGTTTCTAAAGCGCTGCGAGAGAGCGATTGACTCGTCAGCGTGGCGAGGCTGAAGCCTCCATAGACATCGCTGCCCGGCATCCACAATCCGAAAAGAATCACGCTTTTGACATAGATCAACAGGAGCAGAGCCCCGGGCGCAGCGGCGCATAAAACCGTTCTGCGCCGCCATTGGGGAAGAACATAAACGAGTGCCGCTGCGATCATCGCAAACCAGAAAAGGTGATACACAACGCGAAGCAGTGCAACGGAGGCGAGGGCTGCAAAGCAGATCACGCCATCGGCACGGCGCTGGTTTGTCACATACCGGTGTAGGAACAGCGTCGCAATGCAAAACGAGACGGCCAGTGGATACTCATAAAACAGCCAGTGCTCGTACAACACCGTCACCGGGCTGATGGCGCATATGACCGTGATGAGAACCGCCACGGGCCGGGCGACCTGCAGGCGATCGAGCACCAGAAAGAGACAAATTGTCAGCGCGCATCCCAGTGCAAGATAACTCGCCTGAAAAGCCGCCGTGGTGTGGCGTGGAAAAACGTGCGTTATGATGGCGAGGTACGCATTGAAGCCAGGAAGCTGCGTTCGCAGGTAGAGAAGGCTCTGCCAGGGCGCATCCCGAAGCAGGGCGGGATCGATGGCTTGCCAGAAGGTTTGGCGCGGTGCGGCATCGAACCGCACGCCCAAGCTATAGTAGATGGCGCGTGACAGAGCAAATATTGCGCTCACAAACGCGACGGATGATCTCCGGCTGCCCAGAATGAGGGTACTCACACTCACGGCGGCCATATGGTACCGCCGTGCCGCTGTAAGTAAAAACATTGCCGCAGTGGGTTTCGCGCGAGAGTCTTATCGCGTTACGATATTTGTGACGATTTCAATATAGGGAGCGTGTGTGTACCCGTCGGACCTTGGCTGCAAATGCAGAGGTGCAATGGCTCCCCAGGGATGCCGCCGCACTCCTGAAGGGCGGAAAAGGTGGCGATGAACGCACGTCCGCGGCGCTACTGGTTGCATTCACGAGAGACCATTTTGCTGCTCTGCGTCCTGGGTTTGGTGGTGGCTTTTGCGGTTACGGGTTTTGCCGCACGTCTTTACCATGGCCGGCGTGCCTCACTGGCGCGCTCCTGGTTTGATCGCGGGACTGCCGAGTTGAGTGCTGGTCGGCCGCAGCGGGCACTCTCGGATTTTCGGACGGCCCTGGTATACGCGCAGCACGAGCTGCCGGCCGACCAGCAGCAGCGCTTCGAGCTTGAGTTTGTCCGGGCGCTTTTGGCCAACGGAAATACCGATGAGGCGCGTTCTTATCTGCTGGATATGTGGGAACGAGCCCCAGGCAACAGTGAAGTGAACCTGCAACTCGCACGCATGGCCGCGGCCATGGACGATGAAGCCGACGCAAAACGCTACTACAACGGCGCAATCTACGGGGTGTGGGATGAATCCGCCGACCAGGTGCTGCACAGCCGCACGGATACACGTCTCGAGCTCTACCGGTATCTAATGGATCGAGGCGAAAAGCCCGAGGCACAAGCGCAACTCCTGGCGACGGCCGCATCGCTTCCGCCTGATCCAGCGCTCCACGCCAAAGTTGGTCAACTCATGTTGCAGACCGGAGAAGCAGGACAGGCGCTTGATGAGTTTGAGAGAGCGCTCCGGCTTAATCCACGCAATTACGAAGCGCTCGCAGGCGCCGGCGAAGCTCAATTTCAGATGGGTAACGACCAGCAGGCGGTGCGTTACCTGGAAAGCGCGGTTCGCGAATATGGATTGCTGAAGAGGCGTGCCGGATCGCAGGCGGATTCGGATCGCGAGGCCGAGGAGTCGCAGGTCACGCAGGACTTGGCGATTGCGCAGGAAACGTTGGCCCTTAACCCGCACGCGCCCGGTCTCGAACCGGCAGAGCGCGCGCATCGCGCCATTCGTGCCTATGACGCGGCTCTGGCACGGATCAGGTCGTGTGCGGGCGAGCATAGCATTGCTCCGCCGCAGCCTGAGCGTAGCCTCACTCCTTTCACCCGCGCCGCGAGCGACGCTCTGGCGGAAGCGGCACTGGCGCAACGCATCCAGCAACTGGATTCGTTCATGGAATTCGTTTTCAAAATGGAGTCCACGGCTGCCGAAAACTGCGGACCGCCCTCGGATGCCACAAATACGGCGATCCTGCGATTAGCCGGCAAAACGCAGGTCACTCCATGAACGAACGCCTGAGGCCCGAGACGGGTTCGGCATCCGAGAAAGCGTCGTTGGCCCACAGTTCGCGTGGTAGCGACGTAAACACGGAGGAAGTTCCTGAATGGAATACGCAAATACCCGCGGACGCCGGGAAATCCGGCGTCGGCCAACGTATAAGAGCTTCTTTTCTCGACGCGCTGGAAAATGCCCGAGCCGGGCTTTCCATGCGCGAAGACAATTTTTTCCTGCTTTTATCGGTAATCATCGGCCTCTTTGCGGGACTGGCGGTCGTATGTTTCCGCATCTCGATTGATTTCACCCGGTTGTGGTTGTTGGGTTCGGGTGTCAATCCCGGACCGGCGCGAATCGTGATCGTCCCCACGGTGGCCGGCCTGTTGCTCGCCTTCATCGTCCTGCGGATTTTTCCCCGCGTGAAAGGCAGTGGCGTTACACAGACCAAATCCGCGGTTTACATCTACGACGGTTACATTCCGTTTGATACCGTCATCGGGAAATTCCTGACCTGTGCGCTGGCGATTGGCAGCGGTCAATCGCTTGGACCTGAAGATCCCTCGCTGCAGATGGGCGCGGGGATCGCCTCGGCTTTGGGCCGGCGGCTGCATCTCTCGCGCGAAAAGGTTCGCCTGATTGCCCCGGTGGGCGCGACTGCGGGATTGGCGGCTGCTTTTAATGCGCCGATATCGGCGGTTTTGTTCGTGATCGAGGAGGTCATTGGCACCTGGAGCGCCGGCATCCTCGGCGCGGTGGTTCTGGCTGCCGTTGCCGCTGTCGTCGTGATGCGGTTGTTTCTCGGATCCGAGCCTCTTTTTCAGATTCCGCCGTACCGCATGGCGCATGCCGGCGAGGTGCTCTCTTATGCGGTGCTCGGCGTGTTGGGAGGCGTCACTTCGCTGATATTCGTGAAGTTGCTGCGATTTGTCCGAGGGCGCACCCGGCGGCTGCCTCGCTGGACCCTATATCTGCAGCCCGCTATCGCCGGAATGATCATTGGCGGAATCGGCTTGCGATTCCCCCAGATTATGGGCGCCGGCTACGAATACATTGATCAGGCCATGCACGGTCAATTTTTGTGGCGCACGCTGGTCGCACTCGCTTTACTGAAGGTGCTCGCTACCACGCTCTCGATTTCCAGCGGAGCGCCGGGCGGAATGTTCGCCCCCACGCTTTTCATCGGCGGAATGGTGGGAGCGGCAGTCGGAGCCGCACAGGCCCATTTTTTTCCGACTCTCGCGGGCCCGCTCGGTGCTTATGCCTTAGTGGGCATGGGAACGCTCTTCGCCGGCTTCTTGCGCGCGCCTATGACTTCGGTTTTCATGGTGCTGGAGGTAAGCGGAAACTATTCGATCATTTTGCCTGTGATCATCTCCAATGCGATTGCCTATGTGATTGGCCGGCGCTTCCAGGAAACCCCCATCTTTGACGTGATGACGCGCGAAGAGGGGCTCGACCTGCCTTCGATGGAGGAAGGGCGCGAGCAGACAGCGTTGCTCGTGGAAAATGCCATGCGCAAGCCCGTCGGCCTGATCCTCAAGGCCAGTGACACCGTTGCCGATGCGGCTTCTCGACTTGCTGACATGACCCAGGATCCGCTGCTGGTTTCCTACGACACCGGCCGATGGACGCTCGTATACAAAAGCGCATTGCAGGAGGCGCTCAAGGCAGGGAAGGGAACCCGGACGTTATCGCAACTCCTGCCAAGCGGCAGATTGCCCCGTCTGCACGCCGATCAATCACTCGATCTGGCGCTGCGCTTGATGCGCGACGCCCCGTTTTTGCCCGTGGTGCATCGCGCCGATGCCCGCCATCTGGTCGGTCTGCTTTCGCTCGACGACATTCTCGCCGCTTACCGCCGCGCGGCGGTGATAAAGAGCGGCGCGATAGAAGCCGATTAGCAGCCTGCACTCGCATTCCACCCACACGGGCCTCGATCAAAATGACCATAGTACGCAAGTACTAAAATATTCAGGCGTAGGACTAAGCCAAACGATCTATTGAAGGGCTTGGCGCAGCGGCATTAATGTGAGTCGAGATAGGTTGGTGTTGGAGGAGAGAGTGGCTTTCCCCGAACGTCGTGCATCCCGGCGCTTCCAAATCAAATTGCCGATGACGGTCCGCTGGACCAGCGGGTTGGCGGTAGGCGAAGCGCAAACCGAATCGAGAGACGTCAGTTCGCGAGGTGTCTATTTTTTCCTGCCGAAACAGGTCACCAGCGGCTCACCCGTCGAGATTATTTTGACTCTGCCCCACGAAGTCACTTTCGCCGGCCCGGTGCGCGTGCGCTGTCTCGGACGCGTGCATCGCAGCGAACCCAATGACGAGCAAGGACGTTCCGGCGTGGTGGCGGAGATCCAGCGTTACGAATTCCTGCGCGGCAATGACGAAACCGCCGCCTGACGAGCTTGCCTGCTGAATGCCGGACGCAGGCAGGAAATGACGGGGCGTTCCGACCCTCAGCGGAACGCCCCGTTCGTTGCTTCTAAAGAATTATTTCCAGGCGCGGTTATCGACGGTGTTTTCGTACGTGGCGCCCGGTTCGGTTAGCCCCCAACCCAGCGTCCAGCGATAGGTATGTTCGAAGCGATCTCGTGTGTAGGGCTGCGGCGGCGCATTGACGATTCGCGACAACTTCAGTTCGCCCGGCTGCAGTTCGCCGCCGGCTTCCTCGAGCAAATAGTGCGCGTATTTGGCGGGATTTCTGCGGATGGCCGCCGCCGCTTCCGCTTCGGCGTTGAACATTTTGCGCAGCGTCGGGCCATCCAGTTCGTCCCCGGCCGCCTCGCTCCGGGTCGAATGAGACTCGATCAGCACGGTATGGCCCCGCTTTTCGGCCACACTTATCCATGGCTCCATCAGGCTGACCGCCTCAACCTTGCCTGCTTCTAAAGCGGCGAGCCGCTCCTCGTGAGTTCCCGCATTCGTCCACTTGATGTGCTCGCGATCCAGAAATCCTTCGAGCATTTTCAGCATGGTGAAATGAGAGCCGTTGTAGGGGCTCACGGCGACAGGTTTGTTTTTCAACTGCTCGGGTTCATAGATTTCGAATTTATGATCGGAAACAATGGCGAAAGTTGACATGGCTGAACCCAGGGCCACGATCTTGGCCGGCCGGTGGCCGGGCGAGACATTCGATTCCACCGCGCGCTTCATCACGCCCCATTCGCACATCCGGAATTGATCGCAGGCCCCTTGGTCGTATAGCGATTCCATCGTGCGCTGAAAGACGTTGTCGCGCAGCGCCTGATGATCGGCGCGGCGTTGCGCCGTGCCTGGAGTCTTCAGGATTTCGACGTCCAGCCCTTCATCGCGGAAAAAGCCTTCATCACGCGCCACGAGCAGGGGTAGATCGTGAATGGCATTCATCATTGAAACGCGCACTTTCTTAAGCGTTTCTGTCGCGGTGGTCATGAGCAATCCCTTTCTACATGCATCAGTTGGATAGCAGAATAACTGATGGATAGCAGAATAACTGAGATTCGCGCTGCGCGGCAAGATGGCGCAAGGCTGCCAATGACATCGGCCAGGAGCACAAAAGCGAGAGAAATAAAAGCAGATCCCTCGTCGTTTGCCTCATCAGGAGATGAGGCAAACTTCCTCGGGATGACGAGTTGTGTGTTGCCGCTGCCAGCGGATAAAGTAACGGTTCTGCATTTATGCTGATCACCGACGCGCAGGTTCATCTGTGGGAAATCGATCGGCCCGACCGGCCCTGGCCCGGAAAGCCGCAGCGGCCTCCGCACAGGCTGAATGGCTTCAGTGCGGAGCAAATGCTCGCGGAGATGGAGGCCGCGCGAGTGGACCGCGCCGTTGTCGTCCCCCCGACGTGGGTCGGCGAAAACAATGCCACGGCGCTTGAAGCCGCGGCGCGCTATCCGGAACGATTTGCGGTGGTCGGCCGCTTTGACGTCAAGGCGCCCGACGCCCGGCAACAGCTCGAGGGTTGGCTGAAGCAGCCGCACATGCTGGGAATCCGCATGTCGTTTCACGTCCAGCCGTTTGTCGACTGGCTCAACGACGGCTCGTTGGATTGGTTCTGGGCGGCCTGCGAACGGCTGGGCATTCCACTCATGGCTTTAGTCCCGGGCAAGGCTCGCAAGCTTCTGCCGGTTGCCGAGCGGCATCCCGGCCTCACGCTGCTTATCCCGCATATGGCATGTCCGCTCGATACGCATGTCCCTGAAGCTTTCTCTGTGCTCGACGATCTGCTGGCGCTGTCGCGCTTTCCTAAGGTATACGTGATGGTCTCGTCTGCTCCGAATTTTTCGAATGAATGCTACCCCTTCCGCGATCTTCATCCGCATATCCACCGCATCTATGACGCTTTTGGACCGCACAGAATGCTCTGGGGTGCGGACCGCAGCCGGCTGACCAGCAGCTATCGCGAGTGCGTTGATCTCTTTCGCGAATCGCTGGACTTTCTTTCTGTCGAAGATAAAGAGTGGATTATGGGAAAAGCGCTCGCGGAGGCGTTGAATTGGCCCGAGGCATCGGCAAGCAAACCGACAAGCCGGCGTCCGTAGAGAGATGCGATACGGCGGCAGCGTGCGGCGGCAAAGCAAAAGCAGATCCGTTAAGATTCAAATCGGTTATTGCGGGGAAGCGGGCAGGACCAGGCGAATATTCCCGTAAACGAAATCGTCCACTTGCGATTTCTGGTCGGCATTCAACAGCCCCCAGAGTTTGGCAAAAGTTTGCGCTTGCAGCAGCAACATCTCCGATGTCAGCTTGCCTTGCTCCGCCGCCAGCTCCTTTATTTGCTCCGTCTTGCCCGATCTGACGGCCTCAAACAGAGATGACTTGTGGGCCTGTATTTTCGCCGAGATGGGTGCGGCTGTCGTGAGCGCTTCGTCGAAGGCCGCGCGCAGATCTCGCTGCTGCGAATCGTTCAAGCGAAGAACAATCGTAAGCAAGCTTACGGCACTTGCCGCGTTTTCCTGTGCACCGGTGGAACTGCCCGCATCGGTTTCAGCCCGCTGGCTGAGGGATACTGCATGGCCGGTCTGCGCAAACGAGATTACCGAGCACAGCGCCAATATGTTTGCCAGTTGCGCCGCGCGTTTTAACATGGCTCGAGCTCCCTTTCGGACCGCCGCTGTTTCGCATCGATGCCCTGACTGTTATGCATCCGGGCAAGCAGAGCCTAACACTAAATGGCGCGCGTCCGCCCGTTTTCTGTGGGCGTTTTCTGCGGGGTTTTCCGGGGACTAAAAGCAGATCCTCACCTCCATCCCACAAAGCGGGCTGCGTTCGGGATGACGACCGGAGAAGCTTCTATTCGTACCGGAGCGCTTCGACCGGATCGAGACGCGCCGCGCGCGCCGCGGGATAGAGCCCGGCGCCCAGGCTGACGACGAGCGAGAATACGAGCGCCGCCGCGACCAGCCAGACAGGAACAGTCCAGATGTTTTCCGCAGGGATCTGTTGCTGGCGGAGATAATAATTCGTGCCCATTTGAATCAGCCGCCCGATTCCCCAGCCAAGCACCACGCCCCCCGCGCCGCCCAACAGGCCCATGACGCCGGCCTCGGCGAAAAATAGCTGGCGAACGTCTTTATCCGATGCGCCGAGCGCCTTGAGCACTCCTATTTCGCGGCGGCGCTCGAGAATGGCCATCGCCAGGGTGTTGAGGATGCCCAGCGATGCGACTGCGAGCGCCAGGCTGCCGAAAATGCCCAATAACAAATCCAGAATCGCAAACAGACGGCGCAGGTTGCGCGTGAGATCGAGCAAAGAAAACGGCGCGAAGCCCATCTGGCGCACTGCATCTTCCACGGCGGGTACGTCCGACGGTCGCTCCACGCGAACCGTTAGGTTGCTGTAGTGCTGCCCGTTCTCACCGAGCGCGGATTCGCGCACCACTTCACCCATATCGTTCCCCTGCACCACTCCGAGCTGCTCAGCCACGGCGAGCGGAACGTACGCGCCCGATCGCGCAAACGCGCTCGAGCCGGTGGCAATCGTTTCCGCGCTGACGATGCCGACCACGTGCAGAGCGATTCGAGATGAGATGATCGAGAAACCGAACGCGGCATCTTCAGGATCGCGCGGTTTCGAACGATTCGAATTGGCCGGCAGCGGTTCGCGCCCGGCATAGCGGAGGATCAGCTCTTTTCCCAGCATTTCCGCCGGTTGCAGATGCTGTGAATCAGCGAGATCGGCGGCGGCATCGGCCTGGAGAATGATCTCATGCGCGCCGGGCGCGGAGAAGAAATGCCCCTGCATGCCTTCCAGGCTGTCGCTTGTGGATGCGGAGTTCGGCAGGCTGGTAACCTGCGTCAGGTGGCCAGCTTCGCCAAAACGCAAGTCGCCGGTGAAGCGAAACTCGGGATACACCTCCACAACGTGCGGGATCTGCCCGAGTTCTTGCCGCACTTGCTTATCCAGCGGATGCAAAACGATGTCGTCGGTTGGATCGCGGCGTGGATTCTGGCCATTCTCGTTGCGATTGTTCGCGCCCAGGTCGCGGTTACGCCGGATTTGGCCGGTCGCGTTGAATGACGTTCGCGGCCGCACCAGGACCGTATCGAAGAGGCCGTTTTGTTCCAGACGCCGATCGATCAGCGACTGCAGCCCGATGCCTAACGAAAGCATGGCCACCAGGGAAGCGACCCCAACGGCAATGCCCACAGTCGTGAGCGAATTGCGCAAGAGAGCCTCGCGAAGATTTTGGCTCGCCAGTTCAGTGAGATCTCGAATTTTCATACGCAGGCCTCAACCCGTGCTCAGCGTTGCTCGATTCGTTCGATGCGTCCATCGGCCAGAGTGACGATGCGGCCGGCATAGCGTTCGGCCAGCGCCCGCTCGTGCGTGACCATCAGCACAGTCGTTGATTGCACCCCGTCTGCCGGACGATTGATGGCCGAGATGAGTCGCATGATCTCCTCACCGGTATTGCTGTCTAGATTTCCCGTGGGTTCATCGGCCAGCAGAATGCGCGGATGATTCACCATGGCGCGAGCGATTGCCACGCGCTGCTGTTCGCCGCCGGACAGTTCGCCGGGGCGATGCATAAGTCTCTCTCCCAGGCCGACGCGCTCGAGCGCTTGCTTCACGCGCGCAGCACGCGAAGCGCGCGGTTCTTCCGCCAGACGCAAGGGAAGTTCGACATTTTCCATGATGGTCATACGCGGAAGCAGGTTGAACGACTGAAACACCATCCCGATGGTCTGATTGCGATGTCGCGCCAGTTCCAGCGAACTCATGCGTCCAAGCTCGCGTCCGAGGACGAACACAGCGCCGGAGCTCGGATGATCGAGACCGGCAAGCAGATTTAACAAAGACGACTTGCCGGAACCGGAGGCGCCGAGCAGGGCGACGAATTCGCCGGCGCCGACCTCCAGGCTGATTCCGTCCACTGCGCGGATTACAGAATTCCCGAGGTGGTAATGGCGTGTGAGATTTGTGGTGCGAATGGCACAGCTATTTACGCTGGTGCTTGCCGTCGGGCTCGCCTCGGCTGCCAATGATCTTTGCGTCGTTTGTTCCATGCCGCTCAACTCAGGAGTGAGATGCGCCGCGGAACTTAAATGATACGCGATCCAAAGATGGCTTGGCGCGTGTTTTGGTTCACAACGGCCCGGCAAGACTGCTTTGCCGGCCTGGTGCGGCTATAAATCCTTTATTTGTTGTTTATGGCGGGGGTAGCACTTAGCGATATGTTCGGGCAGAGGCCGGGAGGGAAAAACGATGAGCGTTCTAATCCGCTTCGACGGGCCCTGCGCTGATGCTGATTGCGCGCGCATTTCTGTAGCAGATGCCCTCACGTCCACCGCAAAGCAGAGTGAGCGCGTTTGTTTTTTGAATTGATCGCATCGATTTTTCGACACGGGAATTCGTGGATGAGTCCCATCGAAAAATTGCGTTGGCCTTTCCGCAACCGTCCACGTAAATTCCGGGCGAAGCGACGATGCTTCACGACTCGGCAATCGAAAAAATAATGCAACTGTGAAAGGAGCATTACTTTGAAGAAGCAATGGGGTGGTCTTCTTACATTTGTATTAATTGCGTTCTTAGGCTTGCCTGCTGTGGCGCAGCAGGCGTCTGCACAAGCGCCAGCCTCGGATTCTTCCGGTCAGGCGGCCGGACAAGCGCCGGCATCGGCGCCTTCAACGCCGCAGCCTCTGCCAACCCCCACCATGACGGCGCCTCTATCCACGGCTGCGCCGCCGCACACCTTTAACGCCGGTCCGTTCGGAACCGTCGCCATCACCGGAATTCTGAGCGGCATGGGCTTTACGCAATCGAACTGGATCCCAGGAGACCAATCCACCCACTGGGATCTCAGCAATGGACAAATCTTTCTCCAGAAGACAAGCGGCTGGTGGCAGTTCTACCTGCAAGGCGGCGCTTATAACCTGCCGGACCTGGGCGCACCGTTCATCAAGACTACCGACACGTTGAGGGAGTTCTACGGCCCTCTGCCAGTCGGTTATCTCAAGCTGGTCAAAGGCAATTTCAACGTAGAGATTGGCGAACTGCCGACACTGATCGGCGCGGAGTATACATTCAGCTTTGAAAATATGAACGTCGAGCGCGGCTTGCTATGGAACCAGGAAAACGCCATCAGCCGTGGCATCCAGGTGAGCGACGCCTATAAAAAGCTCACGTTGACCGCAAGCTGGAACGACGGTTTCTATTCCAATGTATATAACTGGATCACTGGAACGGCAGCGTACGCCTTCAATTCCTCGAATACACTCTCGTTTGTCGGCGGCGGAAACGTCGGGCGCACAACCACGAGTGGCCCGGCCACGCCATTCCTGCAAAACAATGGGCAAATCTACGAAGTCCTTTATACCTACAGCCATGAGAACTGGATGATCACGCCATACTGGCAGTACACGCGCGTGCCGGCAAATACCGCGCTGGGAATCGCCGAGACCGGCACGACAAATGGCGGCGCGCTTTTGCTTAACTACAATTTCAAACACGGCATTTCGATGGCGGTGAGGCCAGAATACATCGTCAGCAACGGCAGCGCCACCGACCCGCTTGCGCTCAACTTGCTCGGCTATGGCGCGGGCAGCAAGGCCTTTGCCTTCACGGTGACACCCACGTATCAGAAGTCAGGCTTCTTCGTCCGCGGTGACCTGGCCGTTGTCGACGCCACCAGCATCACGCCTGGTTTCGGTTTTGGTTCCAGCGGACTCGACGGCAAACAGGTGCGCGGCGTCATCGAAGCCGGTTTCATGTTCTAAGCACGAACGAATCTCAATGAAAGGAGGCCTTGCGGATCCCGGATTTATTGAGTAAATCGCTCGTTCCCGGGCGCCGATGCGACCGGTACCCGGGCAGTAGCAAGGACGCGAAAAGCTTGGCGGCAGTTTGTAGCTCGGGTCGGGCCCGGTCTGTGGGCCAGACCCGAGGCTTTTTTTACGGGACGGAATGGACCATTTGCTCATCGCAATTCCGGTATGCAGCACGGTCCGTTAGCGAAATTGCCCGAACTCCTCGCTGTGAGTGACAAATTCCGGATACGCGCCACCACCCAGTTCGTACAAATCGAGGCCTTGCCTTTCTCCTTCTGGCGAGACGCGCTGTGGCCAAATTCGATCCAGCGCGAAATTCAACCCATAGCTGAGGGGCAAGATGAACCCGATCAGGGTCGCGATCGCTACCACCTGCGCGAGCCATTGGCCGCCAGCCGAGGGTACCCCGGCACCCGGGTTGCTCCCGACATTCACAACTGCCGCGGGCACTCGCGCAAAAATTCCGACGGCGAGCAAGCCCCAGATTCCGCCAACAGCGTGTACCGAAACGGCGCCGCCCGGATCATCCACACCAAAGTGCAACTCAAACCACTCGACCGAATAGGTGACCAGGGCGCCCGCAATCGCGCCAATAGCCAGAGCTGCTATCGGACTCACGAACGCGCAGCCCGCGCTGCTGGCTGCCAATCCGCCCACCCAGCCGTTCGCGCTGATGGAAACGTCGGGCCGGCCGAATCGAATCCCCGTAATCACCACCGCCACAAGAATGGCAGCGCCGGCGGCGACCAGCGTATTGATCCCTACGAGAACGACGCCGCCCGGCGCGATGCCGGTGAATAACAGCGCGCCCGCGGAGTTAAGCCCCAGCCAGCCCCCCAGCGCCAGAAAACAACCGAGCAGGACGAGCACGGCGTGGTGCCCAGGAATCGCTGTCGGCATTCCTTCCGGTGTGTACTTGCCGCGCCGCGGACCCAGAATCCATGCAAGTGCCAATGCGGTTAAGCCGCCGACGGCCTGAATTGTGCCGCTGCCGCCCGCATCCACTACCCCGCGGCCGATACCGGAATTTGCTCCCAACTGGGCGAGCCAGCCGCCACCCCAGACCCAATGCGCGAATAGCGGATAGGTGAACCCGGCGAGCAATACCGTGGAAATGCAAGCTGCCGATAACCTCCAGCGCTCCAAACATGCCCCGAGCGGTATCAGCGCAGCCAATCCCACGCTGAAGATTTGCAGGCATGCTACCAGTGCCGCGGCAGAATTGGGCGAATCAATTCCACGCAGGAAAAACGGCCCGCGGCCAAGCCAATTCCATTGCCTGTCTGCAGCTGTGATGAAATGCGCAGGTGTGGCAGTAGTGCCTTGCCAAGCGAAACCGAAAACAAGGTACGCGGCTGCGGCCGCGCCACAAATGCAAAGCGCACTTAGCAGCAAGTGAGCGGCGCTTCGCGAGCGGCCGAGTCCCGAGTTAATCAGCGAAATTCCGGCAATGGCGAATGGAACCAGTAGTATCAAAACTATAACTAAAATCGTCTCTGTGATCGGCATCGGCACGGGTCAGTTTTCTTCTCGTTTCGCGAGCGGATTTGATCGGATCACCAGCGCCAGCCCGATAAATTCGACGCCAACGCCGGCCAGTACAAAGATCACTCTCGCATTCGGGGGGATCACAAGCATGACGGCGGCAACATCGATCACCCATCCCGCGAGCAGCAACAGAAAACCTGGAAATTTCATACAGCTCCTCAATGTGAAAGAGCGGCCCTTTGGCACCGGCAATATCACATAAGTTAGGTTTTTTCCGCTATGAAAGATTGTGCTTGCCGGTTCGCGCGCGCCCAACGCGTAGCTCACAAAGCCTTCCCAGTATCGGGCCATTTTCCGGGTCGCCGGCGAGTGGTGTTCGCTGGTGCCCATCAAAAATCCCGATGGGTTTGATCGAAACGTTGCGTTTTGCATTCGCCACACGTGCGGCTATTCTGCACGCGCTCGCGGCTGCGATGCTCCGGGCAGCACTAAATCCACGATGAAAGAGGCAATCTTAGATGGCCGAAAAAAGTACCACTGAGATGAAAGCCACCTTGGGCCTCACAGGGTTGACGATGAACGCCATGGCGCTCATCGCGCCCGGGGCCTTCTTATGGCTGACTTTCTACATTCAGGCGACCACGGGTGTCACCGGGCCGGCGATGTGGATCGGGATATTTCTTGCCTTGCTGCTATGTCTGGCCACGGCCGTGTCGTATGCGGAACTGGCGAAGCTCTATCCCGGCACGGGAAGCTCCTACTACTTCGCCGAGCAATCGTTTCTCAATCACGACAAGCACTGGAGATATGCGCGGCTGATGAAATTCATCGTCGGCTGGGGCTCGCACCTGTATTACTGGATTTATCCCGGCGTGATGGTGGCGGTGACCGGCATTTTCTGCGGGTACATCGTGGGAACGCTATGGCCCAACGCCATGAGCGCGTCGAACCCCGGCACCATATTCATGATGCTGGTTGCCGTGGTCTTCTCGTTTGGTGTTGCCTACATTGCCCATCGCGGCGTCACCGGCTCGACCTCGGTAAATATTGCCATCAACGTTATTCAGATCAGCGCGCTGCTGGTCTTCTCCATGATGGCCCTCGGGTATCGCCTGAACCATCCTCCGGGAAGCGTGGCCTACCAGTGGGACGCGGTCTCCGGTGAAGCGTACACCTACCAGTTTGCGACCACGCAGACAACCACGAACGGTCAAACTACGGCCACAATTGTTCGCGATGCCAACATGGTCCCGCAGCCCATGTTAGGCGCCGACGGCAAGCCGGTGCCGTTCACGGTCGATTACCCCGAAAAAGACAGTATGGGAAATTTCCTCACGCACCCGACCGCAAAGTCTGTCGTGAGCATGCATAACTTTGGCTGGATGTTTGTACAGGCTACGGTCGCAATCCTGATCCTCGTCGGGTTCGAGTCGGTCACGGCTATGGGCGGCGAGGCAAAAAACGCCAAGCGTGACGTGCCCATCGCTGTGATCACATCTCTGTTGGTCCAAGGAGCATTCTGCTATCTCATCGAATATTTCTGTGCCAACTATTTCTTAAGTAGCGGCTATACGATGCAGAGCGCCGCGGGTTCGGCCGCGCCCATCGGAGACATGATGGTTATGGTGGGGGATGCGCTCTTCGGTCCGGGTCGCGGGCGCATCTTCATGCTGATCGAGGCCTTCACGGTCTTCCTGGCGCTCATCGGAACGACGCTCTCCTGCATAAACACCGGCGCGCGCGTGACCTACGCCATGGGCAAAGACCAGGAAGTGCCGGAACACTTCGGCATGCTCCACGAGAAGAACCTGAGCCCCCACCGCGCCATTTGGGCTCTGGCGATCATTTCGGCAATCATCGGCTGCGTCGCATTGTTGATGGTCTTCGGAGATGCGGGCGCCATCGCTGATACCGCCATTGCGTCGTTGCCTCATACGTTCTGGGGCCATGTATGGTTCGCCAGCACGCACGACCACATGGCAGCTTTACCAAATTCACTGCTGACCATAACGCTGGCATCCAACTTCGGCACGTTCATGCTGTACATGCTGAGCTGCTTTATTTGCATGATCGCTTACCAGGGGCATGCCAACTACAGCTTTATTCGCCACACAGCCATCCCGCTGTTTGGATTGCTGGCCAACCTCGGTTGCATGGTCTTTTACATCGTCGGGCCATTCATGGGTTACGGGACGAAGATGGAACCATTGCTCGCCCTGGGAATTGCCGCGGTCTGGGCGATCTATGGCGGGATCTACTTCAGCCGATCGAGCAAAGCGACCGGACGAACGACGTTCGTCATGAGCCGCGCCGGCACGGGGAGGGCCTGACACACACCGACTTAAAGTGAGAAGAGGTTTGGGGCAAACGCGGTGAGCGCACATAGCGCAAGCCGCGTTCGCCCCGAACGCATTCGCGGAGTTACCATGTTTGACGTTTATCGAGGACAAAGATCGGTGCACGGCGAAGCGGTTGCGCCCGCGCATCGTGCCTTTGAAGACCCGATGCTGGAGATCGAGTTCGCCGAAATCTCGGATCCGGGACGCATTCGCGCCGGCAACGAAGATTATCTGGGGCACGTCACGCCGGAAACCCCGGAGCAGGCGCGGAGCCACGGGTGGCTGTTTGTGCTGGCCGATGGCGTGGGAGGCCAGGCACAAGGGGAAGTAGCCTCACGAACGGCAATCGAGACTGTTTTGCAGGGCTTTCGCGAGGCGTCCAAAGGGCAGCCGCTCAGCGGTTTGCTGCAGAGTCTGGTGCGCAAAGCGAATACCAGCGTCCTCGATGCCGGAATGGATTCGGGTATGGCCACGACGCTGGTGGCATGTGCGTTACGCTACGATCGCGTGGTCGTCGCCCACGTCGGCGATTCTCGTTGTTATCTTGTGCGTGGGAAGACTGCTGCGCTGCTCACGCGCGATCATACGATCGCCAGCGAGCATGCGCGGTTCGGCTTGATCTCTTCCGCCGAAGCGGCGGATTCGCAGGCGCGCCACATCCTCAGCCGTTCGCTCGGAACCGAGCTTTCCGTCAGCGCCGATGTAACCGAATATCAGGTCCTGCCCGGCGATCTTCTGCTGCTTTGCTCGGATGGCCTGCATGGAGCGATTTCCGACAAGGAGATCGCTTCCATCCTCAGCGAAACGCCCGACCTGGAACTGGCGGCGCGGCATTTGGTGGCGCTTGCCAATGAAAAGGACGGCAGCGATAATGTCACCGCCCAAGTGGTCCGCGTTCAGAATGTGGAGCGCGTGGGCATGTACCGCGGGCGGCCCTATCGGCTGCGCTGAGCTTTTTCGAATGGCGTGCAGGCGCCGGACTGCCGGTCGTAACCCGCGCTCGCCATGAACTCACTCCATCCCGGCGCCCAACTCGATCATTACCGCCTGGAAAATCTCGTGGCGCGGAGCGGTATGGCCTCCATCTACCGTGCTACCGACCTTGAAAGCGGCCGCTCTGTAGCCATCAAGATTCCCCACCCGGAAGTGGAAGCCGATCCTCTCTTTTATGACCGCTTCAAGCGCGAAGAGGAGATCGGCAAGAAACTCGACCACCCCGGCGTAATGAAGGTCTACGGCGACGATGACCGCAGCCGCGTGTATATGGTTATGGAGTGGGTCGACGGCCGGTTGCTGCGGCAGATTCTGACGGAGCAGAAAAAGCTGCCCATCGACCGCGCCATTCGTATCACCTTGGGCATTTGCGACGCTCTCGAGTACATCCACAGCAAGGGCGTGGTCCATCGCGATCTCAAGCCTGAGAACATCATGGTGGACAAAGACGACCACGTGAAGCTCATCGATTTCGGCATCGCCGGCAGCCAGGGCATGAGGCGGCTGACGTTTGCGAAGCTGACGCATGCCATGGGCACCCCCGACTACATCTCCCCCGAACAGGTGAAATCAAAAAGGGGTGACGCTCGCAGCGATTTGTACGCACTGGGCGTCATGCTTTACGAAATGCTTACCGGTGATGTGCCGTTTCATGGCCCGAGCGCTTTCGCCATCATGAACGACCGGCTGATCAATAATCCGGTCCCTCCGCGCGAACTGAATCCGGAGATTTCGCCGCAGTTGCAGGAGATCATTTATCGCGCCATCGAGCGCAATCCCACCAATCGATACGCCAGTGCCCGCGAATTTGCCCGCGATCTGCGGGACCCTTCGCAGGTGGGCGTCGCCGAGCGTCCGGAATTGCGCGACTGGAAACGGCGGCGATCCCCATGGGGACGGCGGGTGCTCTACTACGTAATCCTCGCCCTGATTCCCGTCGTGATTTTGGGATTGATGTTCTGGATCGCCATGCGCACCGGCGGCCGCTAGCTTCCTGAATCTTCGCGTAAGAGATAGAGGCGCTCAGTGCCCTTTTCGCTCCCGCTCGCGATGCTGGTCGTTTTCGGCTCTGCGAAAATCCTCTCCGACATTTTCGAACGGATCGGAATGCCGGGCATTGCGGGTGAAATCCTGGCGGGTATTCTCATTGGCCCGAGCGTGCTGCATTGGGTCGCGCCCAATGAAACCTTGAGGTCGCTCTCGGACCTGGGCGTCCTTTTTCTCCTTTTTAGCATCGGCCTCGAAGTCAGGCTGGCCGACCTGCTTCGCGTGGGCCTGTTGTCAACAGTCGTAGCCACGCTTGGCGAAGCCTTTCCGTTCGTCGCGGCTTGGGGCTTGTTACTGGCCTGGGGTGGTAGCGGCCACGCCGCACTTTTTATGGGCGCTGCGCTCGTGGCCACGAGCGTGGGAATTTCCGCGTCGGTGCTCAAGGAAAAGGATCTTTTGCAGCATCGCGCGAGCAAAATCATTTTGGCCGCGGCGGTCATCGATGACGTGCTCGGCTTGATCGTGCTGGCTGTCGTGAGCAGCGTAGCGCGCGGCCGTTTCAATGTGACGGAAATCCTGGTGACGGCTGCGTTGGCCACCCTGTTTGTTGTGGTGACCGCGCTGTGGGGAACGCGCGTGGTCTCGCGGATTTTTCCCCGCTTCCATTCGCGAATTCGCGCTGATGAAGCGCAATTCGATGTGGCCATGGTGCTGCTGTTCGGCCTGGCGGTCCTGGCCTTCTATGCTGGCGTTGCCGCCATCGTGGGCGCGTTTCTGGCGGGACTGGCGCTCGCCGAGAGCGCCGATTCGCGCGTGCGAAACCTGACACGCGGTGTGACCGAGCTCCTCGTTCCTTTTTTTCTGGCTGGAATAGGCCTCAGCTTTGACCTGAGCATTTTCCGTTCGCGTTCGACCATTCTGATGGCGCTGGCAATCCTCGCCGCTGCGATTGTGGCAAAAGTCGCCGGTTGCAGTCTGGCGACGATCTCGGAGGGTTGGCGGAACTCGTTGCGCGTGGGAGTGGGAATGATTCCCCGAGGTGAAGTGGCCATGGTGGCCGCGCAACTTGGCCTCAGCACGCTGATCCTGAATGCGGCGACTTACAGCGTGATTGTGTTTGTGGTCGTCGCCAGCGCCTTGCTGACCCCGCCGCTACTCACGCTCGCGTTTGGAAGGGCATTGCCCGCAAAGCCCTAAGCGGTTTCTTCGAATCATTGAACCGAAGCGCCGCCGGCCGCCAATTCTTCCGGAGAGCGGCGGGTCGAATCCGAACCGGCAGCCGTGGATTCGTGTAAACGAAACTCTTTGTGCAGAGTCCGCATGGCGTGCTGTGTGGCCGTGGCTTCGATCACCAGCGAGATGTTGTATTCCGACGAGCCCTGGGCGATGGCGATGATGTTTATGCCCTCACGTCCCAACGCCGAAAATGTGCGGCCGGCAATTCCCGGAATGCCATGCATGTTCTCGCCCACCACGGCCACGATAGCCACGTTGGAATTACAGGAAACGTGCTCCACGGTTTCTTCCGCGATCTCTGGAGCGAAAGCGGCCCGCAGCGCCTCCACGGCGCGCTTCTCGTCGGCTGAAGTAATGACAAAGCAGATATCGTTCTGAGAGGACGACTGCGACACGAAGAGCACATTGATTCGCAGCGCCGAAGTGGCCGCAAACGATCTTGCCAGCACGTCGGTCAAACCCACTATGCCCGGGCCGCCCACAGTGATCATGGTCACACCGCGGATCGCCGTAAGAGCTTTTACGCCGCCGCCATTCGAGTTGCCGCGCGTAGTGATTTTCGTTCCCGGTTTTTGCGGTGCAAAGCTATTTCGGATCCAGACCGGAACGCCCGCAGCCGTAACGGGACGCAGTGTATTTGGATGCAGCACTTTCGCGCCAAAGTAGGCGAGCTCGGCGGCTTCGTTGTAGGAGATTTCGTCGATGGTGCGCGCTTCGGCGACGAGCTTGGGGTCGGCCGTCTTTACGCCGTCCACATCGGTCCAGATGATGGTCTCCTGCGCGTCGAGCGCCGCGCCGAGTATCGTCGCGGAATAATCGGAACCCCCGCGGCCCAGCGTAGTAGGGACGCGCTCGATCGTGGCTCCAATGAAACCGGTCACCACCGGAACGACGCCCTTCTTCAATAAGGGACGCAGAACCTTTTCCGCACGTTCGCGCGTGGGCCCCATCAGCGGCTCGGCGCGTCCGTGATGCGGATCGGTGACGATGACCTCTGTTGCCGAAACCGCAACGGCCGAAACGCCCAGCGGATTCAGCGCTGCCGCGAGCAGCGGCGCCGAAAGCCGTTCACCCATTCCGGATATCGCATCGAGCGCGCGTGGCGTCAGTTCTCGCAGCAGGGCAGTCCCTTGCAAAAGGCGTTCTAATTCCGCCAGCACTGCGGAAAGGCTTTTTTCGACTTCCGCGGCGCGCTTGGAGTCCTTCACCAGCGCGTCCAGCGCTTTTTTGTGCTGGGCACGAAGCTCGGTAATTACCTTTGCGGCGTACTCACCTTCGCCGGCTTCCGCGTGGTGCGCTGCGTCAATCAGTCGATTGGTGACGCCGCTCATGGCTGAAACCACCACTGCAACCGGCCGTTCCGCCGCCGCGGACTTGACGATCTCCGCCGCGCGAGCGATACAGGAGGCATCGCCGACCGACGTGCCGCCAAATTTCATTACACACAAGTTGGACATTATGGGCGCCTCACATGCCACGCTGAAGGCCGCGCGGCGCTGCTTTCGCAATCCGCCGAAGGCCAGCCGGGGACGCTCAATTTTACAAAAAGAAAAACAGCGCTGCACAGGAGTTTCCCCCATGCTCGGGTAACCAAGTCTTGCGAACTCCGCCGCAGCGTGCCCCTAACGTCGATTGACAGTACAATATGAAATATAGAAAGGCATGAAATTTCGAAAGGCCGCGCGACCGGGACCGCCGCGGAATGTGGAACACAGGGAGCTTTAATTGCCTAAGCCCAGATTCAGTCCGATTGCGGCGCTTGCGATTACGATTGCATTTTCATCGACTTTGCTTTCGTTTGCGCGTCCGAACCGGCAAGCCTCTTCAGCGCGGGCGCAGGCCGGCGCATCTCCGGTTGATCTCTCCGGGGTGTGGCTCGAGAAACAGAATCTTGTCGCCTTCAGCCTAAAGGAGCCGCCCTTCCAGCCCTGGGCCGCGGCAAAGTACAAATCGGCAAGGCCGGGATATGGCCCGCATGCCACGCCGGATTCGCAGGATCCGATATTGAACTGCTATCCGCCGGGCGTGCCGCGGATTATGCTGATTCCGTTTCCCATGCAGATCGTGCAGCTTCCCGGTCAGGTGATGATGGTCTTCGAATACGATCACTATGTGCGTTTCGTCGATCTCGAGCGGCGGCAGCATCGCAAAGACCTGAGCCCCAGCTGGATGGGCGATTCTATCGGCCACTGGGAAGGCAATGCGCTGATCGTTGATACGGTCGGCTTGAACGACAAGACCTGGCTCGATCAGGTAGGGCATCCGCATTCGGAAGCGCTGCACGTTGTCGAGCGCATACGTCGCCCGGATCACGATACGCTGGTGGACGACATCACCATTGACGATCCCAAGGCCTATCTCCACCCTTGGGAGGGCGAGCAAGTGTTCACTTTGAAGCGCGGCTGGCACCTGCTCGAATACATCTGCGAAGACAATATGGTGGATCCGCCTAAATAGCTCAAGGCGAGGGCACCTCAGGCGAGCGTCTTGAAATGGTCAACGTGGTGAAATGGTCACGAAGATCGGTGATGGAGCTGGCCGCCATCATGGGAATGGTGGCCGTTGTCGGCACGCTTGCCGTCCTTCAATATCGCTGGACCGGCGAAATCAGCCGATCCCAGCAGCAGCGCTTGAAGGCCAGTCTGGGCACGAGCGTCCGAGGATTTGAGCAGGAATTTTCCTACGATTTCGAGCGGCTGTGCGAGGCGTTTGAGATTGACCCGGCCGTCCCCACCTCAACTCTGCAGACCCGCATCGTTGCACAGCAGGCTGAATGGCAGCGAATCGCCTCGCGGCCCGGTCTGCTGGCGGCAATAGATGTATGGCAACTGCAGGAAGGGCATTCGTCTTTCGAATCTTTCAGCCCTGACGGCCAACGCGTTGGCGTGCCGTCATGGCCCAGTCGTCTTGATTCTTTGCGCCCTTACCTCGAGCGACAGGCCCAATCGTTGAACGCCCGCGTCATCGGTGACCGCGAAGCGCTCTACTATCCCTGGTCGTTTCAGCAAGGAACGCCGGCGCTCGTCCGTCCGCTTTTCCGTGTGGAAAATGCGCGTGACATGTACGTGCAGCTCGAGGGTTTTCTGATTTTGGAGTTCAACCGCGATTTCTTGAAACAGCAGTACCTGCCCGAATTGGTCAGCAAGCATTTCGGCGAGCCTGCCTTCTCAAACTTCGGCGTGATCGTCAGGACTGGAAACGCAGGATCGGAGCCCATCTATATCTCGAACCCTGCCTCCGCGGGTTCCGATGCCGAACCTGATACCACAGCGAATCTTTTTGATTCAGTCGCCGAAGAGGCCCGCCGCAGGGGACACGCCCCCGTGCAGGCGGCGACCGGAAGCGAACAGTGGCAGCTCGTCGTGCAGGATCCGGCCGGATCGGTGGACGTCGGCGTTGCCCAATGGCGCCGTCGCAATCTGGCCATCAGTTTCGGATTGCTCGCTGCACTGGCCGGAACGATGGTGCTGCTGTTTTCGGTCGCCCGGAGAGCCGAGCGGCTGGCGAAATTGCAGATGGAGTTCGTGGCCGGTGTTTCCCACGAACTATGCACGCCGTTAGCCGTCATCAACTCGGCGGCTGAGAATATTGTCGACGGCGTGGTAGAGGGACCCGAGCAGATCGCGCAGTATGGGACGATCATCCGCGAGCAGGGCCACCGGCTCGAGCGCCTGGTAGACGAAGTATTGCTGTTTGCCGCCGGCCGGTTCGGACGAGCAGGATACGATCTGCGCCCGATTGAACTGGCGCCGGTTTTGGAACAAACCCTTGCCGCTTCCGAGGCGATGCTGCGCGATAGCGGATTTACGGTGGTCAACGAAATCAGTTCAGAATTGCCGCTGGTCATGACCGATCCTGAGGCTCTGGGCAAGTGCGTGGAAAACCTCGTCAGCAACGCCATCAAATACTCGGGTGAAAACCGCTGGGTTTCCGTGCGCGCCGAGTTCGCACCCGACCCGTTGCCTCCGGAGGTGCGAATCAGCGTCGAGGATAGAGGCATCGGGATTTCTTCCTCCGATCTACCGCACGTGTTCGAGCCGTTTTATCGCGGGCAGGGAGTGCGCGATGGCCAGGTGCGAGGCGTTGGTCTGGGCCTGTATTTGGTAAAGCGCACGATGGAGGCCATGGGCGGGGGCGTGAGCGTCTCGAGCAAGCCCGGCAAAGGCTCGCTTTTCACATTGCATTTGCCCGTTAGCGAATCGTCGGAGCGGCGCGAAACCGATGCCGCGGCTGAAATAGCGAAAGCATGAGCGCCAAAATCCTCATCGTCGAAGACGAACCCGGTTTGGCCACCACACTCAAGGACCGGCTTCAGAAAGAAGGCCATGCCGTCACTGTCGCGCGCGACGGCAATTCCGGCATGGAAATGGCCACCCGCGAGCCGTTCGACATGATGATTTTGGATATCATGCTGCCGGGGCAGAGCGGCCTCGCCGTTTGCCAGAAAGTCCGCCAGCTTGGATCGAACGCGCCAATCCTGATGCTTACCGCCCGGCGGCAGACCATGGATAAGGTTGTCGGCCTGCGAACCGGAGCTGACGATTACCTCACCAAGCCATTCAAAATGCTCGAACTGCTGGCGCGCGTGGATGCACTGCTGCGCCGCGCCGGCACCGGAAAAACCGCGCACGGCCGTTATCAATTCGGTGACCTGCAGATCGATATACGCAGCACGGAAGTCATGCGCGAGGGGCGCCCCGTCGCGCTATCCGCCAAGGAGTTTCATTTGCTTCGCTATTTTGTCGAACACCGCGGCGCCACGCTTTCGCGTGATGAGTTGCTTCGTGAAGTGTGGGGCTACGGCGGCCAGCCGACCACGCGCACCGTGGACGTACATGTCGCCTGGCTGCGGCAAAAGATCGAAAAAGATCCCAAGAATCCGCAGTTCATTCATACGATCGTCGGGATGGGATACAAATTCGTCGGCTGAGCATCTGAAGGGGTGGCGTGATATTTTGCTCCGATTTAACTGCGAAATTACGGCCTTTGCGGCGATAATTCGTTGACGGCAGAGCTGTCGTGGCCGGGGAAGTGGAGATCGCTCGCTCAGGCGCGAGAAGGCATTTCGCCTCTGGAAAGGGGGCAACATCAAAACTAAACTGATCGTAATCTCTCTGGCGACGCTGATCTTCCCCATGCTGCCGACATTGACGAGCCCCGCTTTCGCCCACCACGGAACCGCGGCGTATCAGGAAGATAGGCAAGTGACCGTTACCGGCACGGTGACGGGCTTCGAATTCGCCAATCCTCACACCTTGGTTTACCTGGACGTCAAACAAAATAACGGCACCGTCGCCAAATGGCAGGGCGAAATGACCAGCCCCAACCATCTGGTGCGGGCCGGCTGGACGAAAAATACTCTTCGCCCCGGCGAGCAGGTCACCATTACCGGCCTGCCCATGAAGCGCGGCGCGCGTTCCATGTGGATCCGCAAAATCGTTAAGTCCGACGGAACCGAACTGCCGCTCCTGATGGAATAACCCGCCTGACATATACTGTCCGGCTGCGCGGATGTGCGCGTCAGCGGCAGAAGCTGCGTATGTTTGCGTTTTGTCAGTGGCTGGAAAACTCGAGTTGGGCAACGGCGATCCATCAATCTTTGTGGTTGTTCCCGCTGCTGGAGACAGCTCACCTGTTTGGGATCATCCTGCTTGTTGGTGCGACCTCCGCTCTTGATCTTCGGCTCATCGGCTGGGGCATGAGACGCGAGCCTGTGTCGCGCATGGCCGCCCGGCTGCTGCCCTGGGCCTGGGCTGGACTGGCCATACAGGTGACCACAGGTTTTTTCCTGTTCGCTTCGGAAGCGTCGCGTTGTTTTGAGAACGAGGCCTTCCGCATCAAAATGATCATGCTTCTTCTTGCCGGCTTGAACGCTTTGATCTTCCACCAGACGGTTTACCGTCGCGTCGCGGCTTGGGATGAGGCAAAGGTTACGCCTTTAGGGGCCAAATTCGCCGGTTGCTGTTCAATCTTGCTGTGGTTTGGCATTGTCGCCGCCGGCCGCTGGATCGCATTCCTGTGATAGATCCGGCCCGTAGCAGGGAAGCGCGGATCGTCCTCATCCCGACGATGCTCGCCGACTTGCCTTGATGCGGGTGAGCAACGAGGGATCTGCTTTTGGTTTGGAAATAACGATCCTGCGAAATCGATTCAGGTGGGATTGCCCGCCTTCATCAGAGCCGCCCTTCTCGTCCTGTTCCAGTCTGACGTGCGAGCCGCGTGCAAACCCATTTTTCGAACGGTCCAGGTGTGCTAACCTTCTGCACATATGCTGCGGGATATGCCTTGGAGGTGTTCAGTGAAACCCAAGGTTCTGCTTTCTCTGTTTGTGACTCTCGGAACCCTTGCATCTTCCGGCTCAGCATGGGCGCACCACGCCGCGCGTCAGGTCTATGAGGGTAAAACAATTACTCTGATGGGTGTCGTTACTGACTATGAGTGGGCCAATCCGCATTCAGTTCTTTCGGTGGCGGTTAAAGACAATCGGGGCAAAGTCGAAGAGTGGCATGCGGAGATCCTTCCTCCCACGGAAATGCTCCGCGCCGGGTGGACCAAGGAAAGCCTTAAGCCCGGCGACGAAGTGACCTTGACGGGCCGTCCTGGCAAGTATTCCCAACACATTTTGTGGCTGGAATCGCTGGTCACGCCCGATGGCAAAAAGCTCGGACGCAAGTGAGCTTCGCCGTAACAGATTTGCCCTGAACGCTTCCGCATAGATTATTTTGGGATAAATCAAGCAACAGCCAAGTTTTACCCCGATTTTACCGTTTATGTCGGCGGCGTGTCGCATTATCTCAAGGGTGTTTTAACGGGCGGGATAAGTCTGTTGAGATGAAACGCACCTTCATCATAAGCGCACAAATTGTGGTTGCCGCGGTTTTCTTTCTCGCCTCCGCTGCCTCTCAGGCTCAGACGACCGGAAGCATTTCCGGCGCGGTCAAGGACGCGACTGGTTCGGTCATTCCAGACCTCGCCATAATTGCGCGCAACGTCGATACGAGCGTGCAGCAGAATGCCACGTCCAATGCGGACGGCTTTTACGCATTTACGACCCTACCGGTGGGCCATTACGAAATCGAGACGTTCCGGGCCGGGTTCAAGCCCTACAAACGCACCGGATTGACCATCGATGTGGGAACCAAGCTTCAGCTCGACATTGTCCTGGAGTTAGGGGAGCAGTCGCAGGAGGTGACGGTTTCCGCAAACGCGGTACAGGTGGAGACGCAGAGCAGTCAAATGGGCGATGTTGTTACCGGGTCGGTGATGACCGCGGTGGGGCTCAACGGCAGGAGCTTCACTGACCTGCTGCCGCTTCAGCCGGGGATCGTGCCGATGTCCACGCAAACTCCCGATTCGATTGTGATGTCCGGAGTCACTGTCGCGATCACGCCTTCCGGCGGTTTGAATCCGGGGAACCAGTCGATCAGCGGCCAGCGCGAAGATGCCAACGGATTTCTCGTGAACGGCTCCGACGTCAAGGAGGAGATGAACGGCGGCACCAGCATCATTCCCGATTTGGACTCGATCGACGAGTTTCGCGTCCTCACCAACAACTTCGACGCCGAATATGGGAATTACGCCGGCGGCATCGTCAACGTCGTAACGAAAGGCGGCACCAACGCCCTCCACGGCGATGCCTTCGAATTCCTGCGCAATACCGTCCTCGATGCGCGCACTTACTTTTCGCCGCAGCGTGAAACCTATCAGCAAAATCAGTTCGGCGGCACGCTCGGCGGCCCGATCAAAAAAGACAAACTTTTCTTTTTTGGCGACTATCAAGGCACCAGAACCATTCAAGGTCTGGATACCGGGCTGATTCCCGTGCCGTCTCTCGCTGACCGCAGCGGAAATGTTTCCGATGTCGCCGGTTCATTTGTCACTACCAACAACGGGATCACCGGTCCCGCCACTGTGGCTGGATCGGCACTGGCTGCCCAGCTTTCTGGCAGTCTCGGTTATCCGGTATCTCAGGGCGAGGCTTATTACACGCCCGGCTGCACGAATTCTTCGCAATGCGTTTTTCCGAATGCCATCATTCCGCAAAGCGCGTGGACAGCTCCGTCTCGATACCTGTTGCAGTACATTCCCCTGCCCAATAACGGGCCGACCACCTTCTCGGGCGAGGAGAACGAGCATCTTCGGGATGACAAAACGAGTCTCCGCATTGATGCCAACAGTATCCGCTGGGGAAATCTCTCCGCGTATTACTTCTTCGATGATTACCATGTACTGAATCCGTTTCCGAGCGGACAGGGCGGCGCCTCCGTTCCTGGGTTCAGCGCCTTGAACTTCGGAAGGGCGCAACTGCTGAGTTTGGGCGACACAAAGAGTTTCGGCAGCTCTACAGTGAATGAGGCCCATTTCAGTTATATGCGCAACGCAAACGTTGTAGGCGAGCCGTCGGGCGGCACGGGCATCAGCGCGGCCGCCCAAGGCTTTGTCATCGGCAATGGACAGGGTTCCCCAGGCCTCGTTCCTCTGGCGCCCTTTACCGGAGTGGAAAACGTGGCCTTCGTGGGTGACTTCACCATGGGGACGCCCATCACCAATCTGGTGCAAGCGAACAACACGCTTTCGGCCAGTGACAGCCTTTCCAAAGTCATACGCAACCACACGGTCAAGGCCGGAGTTTACGTAAGCTTCGAGCAGGTGAACGTCCATCCCGACGCGACATTGAATGGCACCTATCTATTTAACGGCTACCAAACGGGCAATACTTTCGCGGACTATCTGATTGGATCGCCGAACCAGTTTCAGCAGGCGGAGTCCGAGGCCTATTATCCGCGCCACAAATATGTGGGTTGGTTCGCGCAGGATTCCTGGCGCGTCAAACCCAGCCTCACCCTGAACTACGGCTTACGCGTCGACTTGATGCAGTATTGGTCGGAAAAGTACGACCAGGTGCCGACGTTCAATCCGGGCCAGCAATCTACTGTGTATCCCAATTCGTTTCCTGGATTGGTCTATGCTACCGATCCCGGCATTCCCAATACTTTGGTGCCGCAGAAATTCCGTTACGCTCCACGCCTCGGACTCGCTTATTCGCCTGACAAGAAAAGCGGGTTTCTCGGAAAAATTATCGGCGGTCCGGGAAAAACCAGCGTCCGCGCCAGTTACGGGATCTTCAACACTATGATCGAAGGCAACAGCATCGCCATCGACGAGCCCCAGCCGCCTTACGGATTGAGCGCCGGAGTTTCCAATGGCTTGTTCAGCCAACCGTACGCGCTGGCCGCTGGAGGAACTCAGACGAATCCATTCCCGCTCGTCTTTCCTCCTTACAAGGCCAGGGCTGGCAACCCCGCCAACGCGCTTATCCAGTACATCGGTGTATATAATCCTCAAGCGGGAATGACGGCAGCTCCGCCGTGGAATACCTATCCCTATACCGAGAACTACTTCTTCTCCATCGAGCGGCAGTTGCGCGGCCAGACCGTTGTGAGCCTGAGTTACGTCGGCTCTGAAGCTCACCACCTTCTCGCAGTGTATTCGAACAACCCTGGCAATCCGGCTCTCTGCCGGGCGCTCAATCAGCCTGGACTGGTAGGGGCGGTCAACAACCAAACTGTCACGCCAGGGCAGCCCCCATGTGGTCCCGGCGGCGAGAACAATATTTATAACCTCATCGCGCCATTCACGTTTGGCGGGATCACGTATCCGGCGGGCACGATCTTGCAGGGCACGCGCCAGGGATTGAATCCGAGCCTTGTCAACAATGCCGTGCCTCAGAATTTCTACGGCAATGACGATTACCTGGCAAGTATCGGAAACTCCAGCTACAACGCGCTTCAGATCAGTGTGAAAAACTCCACCAAGCGCCTGACCTATTCGTTGAGTTACACCTACAGCAAGTCCATCGATCAGGCTTCTTCCATCTCCGATCCTCTGGATCCGTTCAATTTTGAAGCCACCCGCGCCCTCTCCGCCTGGAACTTGACACACGATTTCGTGGCGACCTACGACGTCCGGCTTCCGCTGGAACTGCTGTCACACCGCGGCCGTTCCATCCTGCAGGGATGGGAGCTTTCCGGCATCACGCGCGCCAGCACCGGTTTTCCGGTTACGCTGAGCACCAGTGGCGACAACTCGCTCCAGGGAAGCAGTCCCAACGGTGTCAACAACCGGTACCTGGACGTTCCTGATGTCACGGGAGCGCCTCTGGACATTAATTCGCATCCCCAGAATGGGCTGGTTTATTTCAATCCGGCGGCTTTCACGGTCAATGCATTGGGTACTGTCGGAAACGCTTCTCGCCGGTACTTTTCCGGACCCGGAATGTTCAATACGGACTTAGCTCTGCTGCGAAATTTCCAGATTCGTGAAAGCAAGGCACTGCAATTTCGGCTGGAAACTTTCAATATTTTCAATACCACGCAGTTCTTTGGTCCCGCAGCGGTCAACGGAAATGTGGACACGGCGCTTTTCGGCCACGTGGTGAATGCCGCGCCGCCCCGCCTGATACAGTCGGCGCTGAAATTCACTTTCTGATTTGCCGCGACGTCCTGCCGCACCAGTCGAACTTAAATACGTATGCGGTTATTCCGACGATGCTCGCGCGCATTTTTCAGGGAGCGACGGCGGAGCGATCTGCGTTTCGATTTTTGCGGTAAGGCATTTGAATCTCATTCTGAGGAGCGCGGCGCGCCTGCAGCGCGGCTGTCGTTTTTCGCGCCTCGAAGAGGCCCTTTTTGTTCGTAGGCTGTAGACGCGGCAGTCCGGGACGCGGCGTGTCGCGGCACGAAGTTTATGCGGATGCGATGGTCGACGTACTCATTTCCACCGGCAGGAAACTGAACCACAATCTTAGCCGCATTCCGATCGCTCTTGTCCAGTTCCGCCCCTTCCACGCTCGAAATCGCGTCTGCGTTCAGCAACGTGAATTCATACCGGCTTCCCGGGATGCCGGCCACGTCGATCGCCAAACTGTCGCGTTTCTGCGTCCATGAACGGGCCAGAATTCTTAGGCCTCGGCTCATGCTGCCCAGAACCGGCAATTCCGGTTCGATACCCAGCTCAAATTCATCCTTCAGGCGTATTCGCAACGTGCTTTTCCCGGCAGGCACTTCAAACCGCACGGCGACATGTTGGTCGGCGTCGTTCGGTTCGACGCGATAGGGAACGGGGCGGCCGTTGAGCGTCGCACTCCGGACGCTTGCGCGCAGGCTGAGCGCAGGGCTGAAATCAAGTACGCATTTCCCAGTTCCGGTCCGGCTGACTTCCAGCTCCATCCCATTGGCGCTTTTGCGAAATCGCAGCGTCACGATTGCTGATCCGGCATGCACGTTGCCGATGCGGAATGATCCCCAGCCCGCGGGCAGATGCGGTGCGAGCGAAATTTCATTCGTCGTCGCGTTTGTTTGCAGCCCAAATAATCCCTCGAGCAGAGGAGCCACAATCATCGCTGCCGACCAGATCTGCTGGGGCGTGCTGGTCGCCAGCGGCTCGTAGTAATCCCCCGCAAGCACTTCGGTTACGTGTCCAGGCGACCCGTCGAGCGCCAGCAGCGCGTTGGCGCGCAAATTCGCGAATGCATCCAGGTCGCGGTGGTAGCGATATTCGCCCACGCTCGCCCATCCCGTGAAAAGCGGCCACACCGAGCCGAAGTGATAGCCTTCGCTCGCGTAACCCTGCCATAAAGAGGAAACAATCCGCATGCCCCAGTCGGTCTGCATGTCGGGCGCGGCAAGATGCGCAATCATTTCATGCGCCTTGTCGGGATCGAGCAGCCTGAACCACATCGGCACAGCCGGCAGTACGGTGGTTTCGTCCACACGCTGATTGTTCTGGTCTAGGGCGAAGGCGAAACTGTGTTTCGCCGGCGCCCAGAAAAGCTCGTTCAGCAGATTTTCCTCACGCTGAAACTTCCGTTCCGTTTCGTTTGCTTCTGCGGTTTTTCCCAACAGGCGTTCCAGCCTCGACATGGCTCGCAGTGCTTCGATTCCTAGCGCCGTTTCGTAAATCTCTGTTCTGACCGGGACGAGCGGCCCGCTCTCGACCCACCCGTGACCCACACCGGCGTTCTGTGAGAATCCATTCACGTCAGATGTGGAAGCCAGAAATGCATACGCTCGCGAGATGCGGTCCCATTTGTCTTTCGCAAAGGTAAGATCGCCGCTGCGCTGGACGTAATCATCCATTGCGATCAGAAACAGCGGCGTAGCATCGGCCGCCGCGTAGCCGTAGGGATAAGTTTCGAACCACGGCACCAGCGTGGCCGATTGCGGAATCTCATGCGGAATTTTGCCGTCGCCGCGCTGATATTTGGCTAGAAACTCGAGTGCCGCTCGCGTGTCCGCCAAATCGCCCTCGGCATCGAGCGCCAGCGAACTCCACAGTGCGTCGCGCCCGAAAAACCAATCATAGCCGGGGCGCTCGCTGCCGCCGGAAACACCATAACCGGCAATCAATCCGCTGCCGACCAGCGGATTATCGACCATGCCCTGCAGCAAATTGATGCGCGCCCAATCGTAGGCCTGCTGAATTTCCACGTCCGGCACAGCGATGCTCACGGTGCGGTTGAGATATTCGCGATAATAATTCGCGGCTTCGATCGTCAGCGCGCCTGCATCTCTCAGGAGATGGCCGTAGACCTCTGCTGCGTCATTGCTTCCTGAAACAGACGCAGCCATACACAGAAGTTTTGTATCTCTGCCGTGCTCCGTCATTCCTAAAAGCAAACTCGTTTCTCCACCCGCTGCGCTCTCTGGAGTCTCCAGTGGAACATCCTGGGCGGTGGGCGATCCGGCGAGCGCGGCATAGCTTTGATTTTGAGCATTGAAGAGAAATGCGTGTTTGGCGGCATCCCAGTTCAGGCGCGTAGGGCCGATATCGGCCGGCCACTCCAATTGGAAATCCGGCGCAAACGCCACCTCGATCTCCAGCGGCCGCTCGGTCCGAATTTCAAACGTGATGACCGCGCCGGCTTCGTGTGCCGGCACGAAGAGCGTCTCCCGAACCTGAAAAGCTGCGTCGCTGTAAACAATCGTGCTCGCTTCCGGCCGGGTTGTCACCGAACGCGCGATCTGCTCGCCCGGCAGAACCGCGCCGCCGATGTGAAATTTCAGGTGCAAATCGCGAAATATCTTGAGCGGATACACCCATGCCTCGAATCCGTTCTCCACTGTCCCCAGTAGCGCGGCACGCCTTCCGACCGCTGAGACGAATTCGTGCGGATTTATATTTCGCGACACCTCGGGCAAGGGCGCCGCAGCATTCTGCGCCGCAACAGGACCACAAGACGGCGCCAGGATAACAAGCATACAAAGCAGTGCAATCGCGCGGACCCCGTCATAAAGCCGGCGAAATTCGAAACTCATGGGTAAAGCCAGTCAAATACAGTCAAACATTTGATATCGGGTATCGCCTTTACAGCCCCGAAATTCAACCAGCGCTAGAATGTTTTCCCGGCCAGCGGCACGCGGCCGAATAGGGGCGTATTGTGAACGATCGCATGAAAGCCTGCGTCTTACTCGCGCCGGCGCAGGTGGAAACGAATCCCCTGAAGTTCGAGGACGTGGCCATTCCCGAACCCGGCCCCGACGAAATTCTGGTCCGCGTGCATTCCTGCGGCGTGTGCCGCACCGACCTGCACGTCACTGAGGGAGAACTGCCCCCGCGCAAATCGCCAATCATCCCCGGCCATCAAGTTGTGGGTGTGGTTGAAAGGCCCGGTGCGAATGCGCATCGTTTCGCCAGGGGCACGCGCGTTGGCATTGCGTGGCTGCATCGCACTGACGGCGCCTGTCCATACTGCCGCGCGGGCGCGGAGAATTTGTGTGACCATCCCGCGTTTACCGGCTATACCGTCGACGGCGGATATGCTGAATATGTCGTCGCCGCGCAAGATTTTGTCTATCCCATTCCGCCGGGATTTGCCGACAATCAGGCCGCGCCCTTGCTTTGCGCCGGGATCATCGGCTTTCGCTCTTTGCGCATTTCTGGGATACAAAAGGGCGGGAACTTGGGAATTTACGGTTTCGGCGCCGCCGGCCACGTCGCGATTCAGGTTGCGCGTCACTGGGGCGCGGACGTTTACGTTTCTACCCGCGATGCCCGCCACCAGCGCCTCGCCCTTGAACTCGGCGCGAAATGGGCTGGCGGCACCCTGGCGGAACCTCCAGTCAAGCTCGATGCAGCAATTGTTTTTGCGCCCGCCGGCGAAATCGTTCCCGCCGCTCTTAAAGCGCTCAAAAAGGGTGGAACTGTGGCCCTCGGCGGAATCCACATGAGTCCGATTCCGTCCTTCGGCTACGACTTGCTTTACGGCGAGCGTGTCCTGCGCAGCGTGGCCAACAACACGCGCCAGGATGGTGAAGACTTTCTGCGCCTCGCGGCTGAAATTCCAATTCACACCGAGGTGCAACTTTTTCCGCTGCGCGAAGCCAATCGCGCCCTGAACCAACTGAAAAACGACGCCATCAGAGGGGAGGCTGTGCTTGTCGTTGACAACATCTAAAGGGTGCCATTCTGGACGTGGCCCCTAATCCGGCCGTATTTTGGACGCTGGCGATGGATCTGCTTTTGGTTCTCATGCCCGTGCTATCGTTCCCCGTTTGAACTGAGTCGCAAACGAAAGGATCGCCATGAAGCTGAAGGAATACCGCAAGAAGCGCAATTTCGAGGTCACACCTGAGCCGACGGGCGCCGAAGCGCCGCAATCCGCCAGCAAGGCACTGGCTTACGTCGTCCAGAAGCATCAGGCTTCGCACCTGCACTACGATTTTCGCCTCGAATGGGATGGCGTACTGCTCTCCTGGGCCGTGCCCAAGGGGCCGTCGCTCGATCCTTCGGTCAAGCGCCTCGCCATGCAGGTGGAAGATCATCCCATCGAATACGGTGGCTTCGAAGGTGTCATTCCTGAAGGCGAATATGGCGGCGGCACCGTCATGGTTTGGGACCGTGGCACCTGGGCCCCGGAAGTGCCCGACGTGAACGCCGCGTTGCAGAAAGGCGACCTCAAGTTCTCGCTGCATGGCGCAAAGTTGAAAGGTTCCTGGGTGCTGGTGCGTACGCGAGGATTTGGCGGCCGGCGTTCCTCCTGGCTGCTGATCAAACATCGTGACCAGTTCGCGTCCACTCGGGATATTGCCGTCGCGGAGCCTCGCTCCGCCGCCAGCGGGCGGCTTCTCGCCGAAATTGCGCAAGCCGCCGGAGGCAATGTGGCAAAGGCCGGCGCCGGCGATCCCGCGCCGGAGTCTCAAAAACCGAAACAAGCTCCGAGACGCCGTGTCGCCGCAGCGCGTACCTCGCGTAAACGAATTCGCTCCAAATGATCGCGCGCGAACTTCTCTCAGTTCGCGCTTGAGCTTGACGATGGCCGCCGACAAAGACCGCATCCCGTTTCGCGTCTCCCCCATGCTGGCCACCCTCGTTCGCAAGCCATTCGACCGGCCCGGCTGGATTTACGAAGAGAAATATGACGGCTACAGAATCCTCGCCTACAAAGAGGGCGCGCACGTCACGCTTCTGTCGCGCAACGGCAACGATCGCACGGCAACATACCCGTCGGTTGCGCGCGCGGTGGCAACGCTTGCCGCGCGCACGCTGCTTCTCGATGGCGAAGTCGTCGCCTTCGATCGCAAGGAAATCTCCCGCTTCCAACTTTTGCAGGAGGGCAGCGCGAATACAACGTATGCAGTCTTCGATTGCCTCTACAGTTCCGGACGCGATCTGCGCCGCGAACCGCTCGAGACTCGCCGCGCCGCGGCTGAATCGGCCATCGATGACGTCCCCGGCCTGATGCTTTCCCGCCGTCTGCCTGCGAACGGTTTGGAAGCATTCAACATCGCCCGGAGGAAAGGCTATGAGGGTCTGGTTGCAAAGGATTTGTCATCGCCTTACATCGAGGGCCGTTCGTCGAAGTGGCTCAAGGTGAAAGTGCATCAGGAAGAGGAGATGGTCATCGGCGGATTCACCCAACCTGAAGGCGCGCGTCAATATTTCGGCGCTCTTCTGCTCGGCGCCTACGAGAACGGAAAATTGCGCTACGTCGGCAAGGTCGGAACCGGATTCAACGAAGATCGGCTCGCATCACTCTACCGCAAATTCAAGCCGCTGGCTCAATCCAAACCGGCGTTCGTCGATCCGCCGCGCGACCACGACGTCACCTACATCAAACCGAAGCTCGTTGCGCAGATTTCGTTTCAGGAATGGACCGCCGATCGCAAGTTGCGTCAGCCGGTCTTCCTGGGATTGCGTGATGACAAACGCCCCGAAGATGTCCAACTTCCGCCAAAGGGGGCACTCTGACATGCCTCCGCGCGCCCGCGTTTCGAAATCAGAAATCGCGGATTTCGCGCGTGGCATCACGCATCCCGGCAAAATCTTCTGGCCCGGCGAAGGCTACACAAAACTCGATCTCGCGCGCTTTTACACATCCGTTTTTCCGAAACTCCAGCCGTATGTGCAGGGCCATTTGTTAACACTCGAGCGGTGTCCCGATGGTATGGCAGGAGAATGTTTTTATCAGAAGGAAAAACCCAAAGGGATGCCCGCGGGTACGCCCACAAAAGCCATCCGTCACGAGACCGGAAAGGGAATTACGCATTACGTCGTCGGCGGCTCCCTCGAAACGCAGCTTGCTCTGGTGAATCTGGGCTGCATCGCCGTGCACGCCATGGCCAGCACCGCCGATGCGCCACGCGAGCCTCAATGGATGTGTTTCGATCTTGATCCGGGCTCCGGTAACTTCTCCGATGCCGCGCAAGCTGGTTTGCACATTAAAGAAGCTCTGGATGCGCTGCGCCTCACATCATTCGCAAAAACTTCCGGCAGCCGGGGAATGCACGTCTTTGTGCCGCTTCGCAAAGGCCTCGATGCCAGCGATGTTCTGGCTTTCGCGCGCCAGTTTTGCGAACGCGTGGCCGCCGCCCATCTTCGCGAACTTACGGTTGAGCACTCCATCGATGCACGCGGAGGCCGTGTCTATCTGGATCCGTTTCGCAACGCTTTCGGCCAAACGGTCGTAACGCCCTTTTCCGTTCGCAGGCGGCCAAAGGCGCCGGTCTCGACGCCGTTGGACTGGGCTGAAGTTTCTCCCAAACTCGATCCCGCCGATTTTAATGTGGGTAATTTTGCTCAGAGGTTGCGCCGGTCAGACCCGTGGGCCGATTTCTTCCGCGCGCGCCAGTCGCTCGCTGCGGCAGCAAAATCGCTAACCAAACTTTAGCTGCGGGTTTTCGAGTGTAGGTCTTTCGGCTGCCCACTCTTGGCCACAGCGCGAGCGGTGCTCGCGCGTTAGAACAGGGTTCGTGCGTCTTGGCTTTTACGTGTCGTGCTACCAGTTCGTCATTCCGAGGAGCGGTTGTCCGCCCAACGGCGGACAGCGGCGAGGAATCCGCAGTTGCTCTTCTCAGTGTGCGCCTGTCTCAGTTGCGCGCGAGGTGGGCCGACGGATCTCTACGCAGGTGTTTTACTTGTTTGCTCTTCGATGAAGTCGCTCAGCGAGAGCCGCAAATTCCCCGCATTGCTCGCATAGCTCAACCCCGTCTCCAATTCCACGGTTCCATCGCGAATCAGTCGTTCGAGCTCTCCGTCGAAATGCTGCATGCCCTCTTGCGCGCCATCGTTCATGGCGTCTACAAGGCTCTTACCTTCGCTTTCGCCCTTTTCGACGTATTCCCGCGTGCGCATGGTCGATTTCAGAATTTCGAGCGCGGCGACGCGGCCTTTGCCGTCGCGCCGGGGAATCAGCCGCTGCGAAATGATGAATCGAAAAGCCTTCGAAAAGCGGCTGCGGATCGACTGCTGATCGGATAAGGGAAAAACGCCCACAATGCGCTCTACCGTCTTCGAGGCGTCGATGGTATGCAGTGTCGACAAAACCAAATGGCCGGTTTCGGCGGCTTCCAACGCGATCTCAATGGTTTCGCGGTCCCGCATTTCGCCCACCAGAATAATCTTCGGCGCTTGCCGCAGCGCCGCCCGCAAAGCCAGCGCGAATGTGGGTGTGTCGCTGTGCAGTTCGCGCTGATGCACGGTGGCTTTTTTGTGATTGTGGCAGAATTCGATCGGGTCTTCGATGCTCAGGATGTGAATAGCGCGTTCCGTATTCGCGCGGTCAATGATCGCCGCAAGCGTGGACGATTTCCCCGAACCCGTCGGACCTGTAACGAGAACGATCCCATTACGCAGGTGCACGATCTCAGCGAGCCGCGGCGGCAGTTTCAACTCCTCGAAGGTAGGAACCTTGTTGGGAATCACCCGCATGACAATGGCATGGGTCCCACGCTGGCGAAAAATGTTCACGCGGAACCGGCACACCGATGGGACCGAATACGAGAGATCGGTGGCGCCTTCTTTTTCCAGTTTTTCCCGCGCATAACCAAGCGAAGCCATCAGGTCATTGGCGATCTGGCGCGTATGTTCCGGCGTCAGCCGCTCCAGTCCCTGAAATTTCAATTCGACGAGCTGGCCGCTGCTTTCGATCTGCGGCGCGTGTCCGGGCGAGAAGATCAAGTCACTGATGTGTTCTCGGCCCTTCACCATCGCAGCGATCAGTTGCGCTGTTGGAAAAATCGGCGCTGCCGGTTTAGGCGCAGTTGGAACAGCCTGGGGTTCCGTTAGGGTGGTGGTCATGAGCCCTCGGGAAAAGGTGCACGCAGATATAAGTGCCAAAACAGTTTACCGGTTTCTAAACAGGGGCGCGGAAGCTAGGCGGAGCCCTGTGCCGATCCAGTTCATATCGTCCCCGGACATTTCCGAGGGTGCTCCGCGAAAGAGCTTCAATCATCGCCTCACGCCCCCGCCGCGGCTCCGGGTCAAAGGGCTCGCGGAAATTCATAAAGCCGGTGCGACAAATCGGCGTGCATGAAATCGCGCAGGTAACGAAACCCAAGCTGCTCCAGAATTTTCACCGATGCCCTATTTTGGGGCAGCACAAACGCCATGATCTTCACCAGCTTCAGCTCTTCGGAGCCGTACCTCAGGATCGCCTCGGCTGCCTCTTTTGCGTATCCTTTTCCCCAGAACTTCAGGCATAGCCGGTAACCCAGCTCGACTTCCGGCTCGCCCTCGAGATCGAATGGCTCTATCCCACAGGTGCCGATGAATTCGCCGGTCTGTTTGAGAAAAATAGGGAATTTCCCGAGCTTCCGCTGCTCGTAAAGTGCGATCCGTTGCCGTACTTTTTCGCGCGCTTCTTCTCTCGACCGAACCATAAACCGACCCGGCGCGGAGAAGCAGTGGTAGCCCACATCGGTCGCCAATGTGAGGTAATGCTCGACATCCGACTCCCGCCAATTCCTCACCACCAGCCGCTCCGTTTCCAGCATCATGATCACCCTCGATTGACTCGCCGCGATAAAATATAGCTAATGGCTGCGAAGTTGCGCATGGCGGGATAATGGCTCTCTCAAAAAAATAACTGGCCCAGATCACCGGCCGCGCCAAAATCAGGTCATTCGAATCAATCGCATCCTCCCAGCACCGATAGACGCATCGTTGTTGTCATCACGAGGCCGCCCCAGCCAAAAAATGTTTTCGCCGCTAAAAGAAGGCGGCCGAGGGATCTGCGTCTTAGTGAATGCCAAAACCGGACTCCAACGCGCATTTGTAATGCACGTCGGCTGGCGCGAGCCTTTCTGCGCGGCGGACCTGAGGATTTTCTGTTTCAGCCCGCGAGGCCAAGCCGACGTTGATTGGCTAAGTGCCGCAGAATGCGCACTTACACCAAAAGGGGGAGGGGGGTGACGCGCATCCGCGGTCGCTTGCCGACTGATTACACCGGGAGGCATTTCGTCCCCAGATATACGACAATAGGGTACGACCATAGACGGAAATGGCGATTACAGGCATAGCGGGTAGGGGAGCACCCATAGGTCACGGCATCGGCCACGGTATGGGCCACGGCCGCGGTAGCGGCCGCGACCATGGCGCCGATCACACGGGCGCGATCAAATCAGCCATGCATGGAAAGCCGGCCGGCCTCATCCACCTCTTGAAGGAAGCATGGCCGTTTCTGCGTCCCCAGAAGATGCTTCTGCTCTTTGGCCTGGTATTGATGGCCATCAACCGCCTGGCGGGTTTGGTTCTGCCCGCATCGACAAAATTTCTCGTCGATAACGTGATCGGCAAGCATCAGGTTCGGCTGCTGATTCCGCTGGCTTTGGCCATCATCACGGCGACGGCAATCCAGGGAGTCACCTCCTTCACCCTGACGCAACTGCTCTCCAAGGCGGCGCAGCGGATGATCGCGCAACTGCGCAAGGAAGTTCAGGCGCATATCGGGCGTCTATCGATTACGTTTCATGACGTGAACAAGACGGGAAATCTGGTCTCGCGGATCATGACGGATGTCGAGGGGTTGCGCAATCTGATGGGTACCGGCTTGGTTGAATTGGTCGGCAGCCTTATGACCGCGAGCTTCGCGCTGATCATCCTGCTGCGCATAAGCGTTTTCATGACCACGGTCGCCTCCGCCATCCTGATCGCTTTTGCATTTGGTTTGAATAAAGCGATCGGCACCATTCGGCCCATTTTCCGCGCGCGCTCGAAATTGAATGCCGAAGTAACCGGCCGGCTCACGGAATCGCTGGGAGGCGTGCGAGTCGTGAAGGGTTATCACGCCGAGGGCAGGGAAGAGGCCGTATTTGCCGGCGGAGTTCAGCGGTTGCTGGAGAACGTCCTGAAGACGCTGACGGCGACTTCGCTGATGAGCTTATCTTCGACCGTGCTCTTTGGCTTGGTGAGTGCATTGATTCTGTATCTTGGAACGATGCGCATCCTGGCGGGCACCATGACGCTGGGAACCTTTCTCACTTATGTGGCGTTCCTGGCGATGCTGGTCGCGCCCGTGTCGCAGATCGTGAGCATCGGCACGCAGCTCACCGAAGGAATGGCGGGGCTCGAGCGCACCAGCGACATTCTGGCTGAAAACCCGGAAGATCACGACCCGAAACGCATCGTGACGATCGGCAAAATTGAGGGCACGGTCGAATTCGAGGACGTGGACTTTACGTATTCCGAAGGCAAGCAGGTGCTTTACGGTGTGAGTTTCCGGGCGCAGCCCGGCACGGCGACGGCGCTTGTCGGCCCTTCCGGCGCGGGGAAATCGACGATCATCGGCCTGATCGCGGCCTTCTATACACCAACTGCCGGTCGCGTTTTAGTCGACGGCGTGGATCTTTCCACGGTCCAGCTCAGCAGTTATCGCACGCAGCTCGGCGTCGTCTTGCAGGAGACTTTTCTTTTCGACGGAACCATTCGCGAAAATGTGATGTTTGCGCGGCCCGAAGCGAGCGCGGAGGAGATGAAGGCGGCCTGCCGCATCGCGCGCGTGGACGAATTTGCGGAGTCGTTCGAGCAAGGTTACGACACCGTGGTCGGTGAACGTGGCGTCAAACTATCGGGCGGCCAGCGGCAACGCATCTCCATTGCGCGCGCGATTCTCGCCGATCCGCGGATTCTCATTCTAGACGAGGCGACCTCCAGCCTCGACTCCGAATCCGAGGCTCTGATTCAACAGGGGCTTTCCTATCTCATGCAGGGCCGCACCACGTTTGTCATCGCTCATCGCCTCTCAACCATTCGCAGGGCCGATCAGATCCTGGTCATCGAAGCCGGCCGAATTATCGAGCGCGGCACGCATGAGTCTCTCTATGGGCAGGGCGGCCGCTACTTCGAGCTATATACGAAGCAGCACGGTTTGCAGGCCAATCTTTTTCTCGCGCCCGGCGAAGGGGACAGTTCCGGCGAGCGTTACAAGGATGCTGTGGGGACGAACGGGAACGACTCTGAACCCGAATCGGCCGAGAACGAGCCAAACCTCGCGCGTGCCGCTCGACTCCTCCGCGGCCAGACCTAGCCCCGCGCCCAGTGACGCAGAAAATCCAAAGCGCTCCGGCGACTTTTTGGGGTGCGCTTGCGCGGCGCGCGCCCGAGGCGTCTTGGAGTACAAAACACGCCTTGCCGAGTGGGATTCGAGGACGGCTTTACAGCGATCGCAGAAAACCAGCAGAGCTTGTGCTTATGATTACGAGAGCTGATTGAAGTTGTTAATCACCTGATTGGCTTGCGCTCCCTGGCCGTTGTGTTCCTCGATTGCGGCTCACCGCGGAACGAACACGAAGAACTGCGCGCGGTGCTTATTCGCGAGCGAGACTCATTTCGGTGAGTTTCTGAAAATGATATCCCATGATGGCCAGACGGATGGCCGCGCCAAATGACTGGCGATAGCGCGTGCTGGCGGTGAGAAACAGGCGCCAATAAGAGAAGGCGTGCCTGCTGAAGATTCCCTGTTTGAGAATCGAGCGCATCAGGGCCTGACAATCGGACCAGGTCAGGTGCGTGTAGCCGGTGTGGGGCTGATATTGCGCCAAAAAATTCCGTACGCGCTCGTAGTAAACGTCCGGCCGATAGATGTGTTGCAAGATCGAGCGATAGCCCTCCAGCAATCTTTGAGGATCCATGCGTGGCTTGAAATTCAGGCGGAAATCGAGATTGTTTCCATTACCGTCGCTCACGAGGCGGCCTTCTTTTTGCAGCCGCCGATAGAGTTGCGTCCCCGGAACAGCTTGCAGCAGGCCGACCATGGCCAGGGGGATGGCGCTTTCCTGTATGAACCTGACCTGGCGATCGAAAATATCTTCGGGATCGTTGTCGAATCCCACGATGAAGCCGGCCATGACTTCCATGCCGTAACGCTGGATGCGGCGCACGCTTTCGAGCAGGCTGCGGTGCGTATTCTGCATCTTCTGCGCTTCCTTGAGGCTCTCTTCGGCGGGAGTCTCGATGCCGAGGAATACGCGGTCGAAGCTCGCGTCCTTCATCATCTGCAAAAGTTCCTGATCGTCGGCGAGGTTGACGGAAGCTTCGGTGTAGAAGCGGAAAGGCTTGCGGTGCCGCATGTTCCATTCCGCCATAACGGGCAGGAGTTCCTTTGCCTTCCGTTTGTTGCCGATGAAGTTGTCGTCCACGATAAAAATCGGCCCGCGCCATTTGCGGGCGTAAAGCTGTTCAAGTTCCTCGACAATTTGCGCCGGCGATTTCATGCGCGGCTTGCGGCCGTAGATTTCGATGATGTCGCAAAACTCGCAATTGAAAGGACAGCCACGCGAATATTGAATGGCCATCGAGCTGTAATATTTAGGATTGATCAGGTCGAGCTTCGGAAGCGGAGTCGTATTGAGGCCGGGCAGTTCGCGCGCTTGATAAAGCGGCTTGGCCGTGCCCCGCTCGAGATCGGCGGCGAGATCCGCAACGATCTCTTCGGCTTCACCGACGACGACATGATCGGCGTACATGGGGAGATCCATCATGCAACTGCTGATGGGTCCGCCAACTACGGTCCGCAATCCAAGCGCACGGCAACGCGACAATTCGCGGAGCATGCCGTCCTTTTGCACCAGCATGGCGCTGATGAGCACGACATCGGCCCACTCCAAATCGGCGTCGCTCACCGGGCGGATGTTGATGTCAACCAGGCGCTGCTCCCAATCCTTGGGCAACAGCGAAGCGACCGTCAGCAGCCCGAGCGGCGGGAAAACAGAACGTTTGCCCTCGAACGGCAAAGCATGCTTGAAACTCCAATACGTGTCCGGCCACTCCGGATACACAAGAAGGGCTTTCATCGATGAGGTCCCGCCTACTGAACTTGGTTTTTGTACCCCGCGCCACGGACAACTTTACTGCGGCACTCCCATCATATGCTGTGCCGCTGCTTTGCGGCAACGGGAATCATCAGCGATAACGAAAGTTACGCGCGTTGAGTTCGATTGCTCTTACGAGAATACGTGGGGCGCGAGTCGGCGGGATGGGTCGGCGGCAGGGGCAGAGACTTTAGACTCCGCCACGATTCGGCGGGCGCCACGATTTTGGAATTTACGAAGGCGCACGCTGGCTCACAGATCCCGGGGATAGAGTCGGCGCATTCATTGGAGTGCGCGCACAGCGAAGCGCAATCGGCACAAGTACGCGAACCAAAATCGTAAGCGGGCGTGTCTGCGTGGGCACCAGCGCAGATGAGCATCGCGAAGGTCAAGAAGAACAAGACTCGCGCGGTTATGACTACCGGCTTCATCTATAACATGTTGATTCAGGAGGATGTGCTGAGGGATAGGGAAAAGGTTCCGGGGAAGAGAGTATTTTCGAATTGAGAGTACTAGATAGACCTCCAAAGGGATTTGTGGATAGCGGCTGCGCAGACAGCTAATTCCCGAGGCGGGATGTGAGGCAAGGGCGGGCTCCCAGTTTGGGACGCCTTAGCCGAAGCCGATTGGATGGGGCCGAGGTCCGGGCATGATTCTAAGGAGGTTATGTCGTGGGTGAAGGCCTCAGAATGGTGGCGCTTCGGTTGCAAGAACAGGGGCGAGGGTGCATTCCAAGTGATGTCTTGTAGAGGAAGGCGAGTGAGGGGGAAGGGGCTCGCTCGTCAACCGAAGCAGGACGTCCCCACCTGCCTCTGAGAGGGAAGCTAGGATGGATGACCCCACGCGCCGGCTGGCAACAGCCGGAAATGGAGTGCACCCCGCTCTTCTTGTGACGCGCACCAAGCCGCGCTGACGTCGCGACGACCGGTGCTTTCTGTCAATACCGCCCCCACGCTGCCGAAATTTTGTCATTGCCTCAATTTCCGGACCCTCGTTCACGACACAACAGGAATTAGCGTGGGCGAAGGGCAATGGGTGCGCAGGCGGATAGCACGCCTTCTCCGCGCAGCGGCTCTCTTTTGAGAGCTGGAGTTGATTTCTTCGTCCGGCGGGAACTTGCCAGTTCAGGCTACGCCTTTCTTTTTCTCCCGTTCTTTCTTCGGCTCAGCACCGGGGAATAGGACGTGCAAGCTCCGGAGAGCATCCCGAAGAGCCATTCTTTCGTCGAGATCGGCGGCGTTGGCATCACACAAACGCGCGTCAATCGCACGTTCCGCTGCATTGACCTTTCCCGGTAGATACTGTGGGCGAAACTCCATAAAGGCGTCGAGAACGGCCTGCTGCCACGGGTATTTCATCTTCGGAGTTGTTTCCGTTTCGGGCAGTACATGTCGTGCCTCGATTTTGGACTTTATGGTTCTCAGCAGTTCCTCGACATCGACCGGCTTTACAAAATAGTGCGCCACATCATGTTCTGTCGCCCGCTTGAAACTCTCGTCCGCCGGAAAACCTGTGAGGATAAAATTAACGCAGCCAGGCTGCGACTTTCGCATTTGCTCGATAACGATCAAGCCGGAGCTCGCCTGCGGCAAATTCAGATCGGAAAGCAACACTTCGAATGTCGAGTTCTGTATTTCGAAGATGGCATCAGCCGCATTCGCCACTGAAGTAACTTCAAAACCGTTCTCGGCAAGTATCGGCGGAAGTGTTACGCGAATGCTCTGCTCATCATCCACGAACAGCAATCGTTTTCGGATGTTGCGATCGTTGACTTGTTTGGGTGGTGTAACCGCCGGCATGTTCGCAGAACGCTCCTTTTCAGTATACAAGAGCGTTGCCGGCGGAAGTCACCATAATATGCGAAGCTCAACAGGTACGAGGTGTGGTAAGGTTCCGCGCATTGGATCGCTCCTGAGCAGGGAGGAGGGAAGGAGGCACAATGGCCAAGAAGAAAGCAACCAAGAAAGCGGCCAAAGGTGGAAAAGAGAAATAAGGCGACGCTTACAAAGAGCGTTGGCGGAGGCGGGGCGATCGAGCCTGCATCGTCGATGTGATCTCTCCCGCCTCCGCACACCAGGCATGCCGCCCCGGCCGCGCGCCGCACGGGCGGAAAACCAAAAACAGATCCCTCGTCATTCGCTCGCAGGATGCGAGCGAATTTCCTCGTGATGACAATGTTTTATTTTTTTGCGCTGTCCGAAGGCAGGATTCGTCATGGCGATGCGCAGCCAAAAGTGGCTATGCGATTGTGCTGGAGGCGCTAAAAGCCTCGGGTCTGGCCCAGAGATCGGGCCCGACCCGAGCTACAAAAGCGACTCGCGCGCGGGACTTGGCTACGGAACGAAATTAGAGATGAGAGATTGAGATTCCAGAAAAGAGTAAAACAGATCCCTCGTCATTCGCTCGCAGGATGCGAGCGAATTTCCTCGTGATGACAATGTTTTATTTTTTTGCGCTGTCCGAAGGCAGGATTCGTCATGGCGATGCGCAGCCAAAAGTGGCTATGCGATTGTGTTGGAGGCGCTAAAAGCCTCGGGTCTGGCGCAGAGCCCGGTACCGACGCGCGCTACAAAAGCGACTCGCGCGCGGGGGAGTTGGCTACGGCAGGACATTACAGATCCAGATTTTAGATTCGAGAAAGAGTAAAGCAGATCCGTCGGCAGTGGCTCGGCATACCCCACAGGCCGCGGCACCGCCCCGTCGCACCTGCTGCGACGGGCGATGGCCGCGGCAGCTTTGCTGTAGCCACTTAAAGTGAGACAAACCCGATGATTTCGGGGCCTTCCACGAAGTCGATCTCTTCGACGAGTACTGGAATGCGGGTCTGCTTCGCTTCAGAGGCAGTTACCTCCTGCTCGGTGACTGCAGGCTCCCTTGCGGGAGCGGGCTTCCTGGCAGGATGTTTCCTGGCGGGACGAGCCACCCGCGCGTGCCTGGCCGCTTTTTTCCCGTGCTTGGCCGTTGCTTTCGGCATAGATGTCCTCACTTTCTACCGCGGAATTACCTCACCCCCGGAGCATGAGCGCGGGCCCACGAGCATGCAGTGATGTGGATCACAGTGGCGGGTAAACTAATCTTTTAGGATTCGTTGAATGCTGGAGGTCCAATGGAGTTCAGTTCGGAAACTGCAAGACAGTGTTCTCCACAGGCTTTGCTGACGATGGTCAATGCGGCGCCTGCGGCGGAGGGGCCCTCACCGGCCGAGATCATGGAAGCGGCGCGGCAGCGCGAGGCCGCGCTGTCGCGACTGCTGATGGCTTACATCATCTCGGGGCTGGTGTTCATGCTCTTGCCGGGGACGTTCCTAGGGGTCTGGAACCTGCTGCAGATCAGCGGTGGCCAGAGCGCCGGGTCGGTTTCTCCCGCGTGGATTCAGGCGCACGGCCACGCGCAGGTATTCGGCTGGGTGGGGAGTTTCATTCTGGGGATTGGTTTCTATTCCATTCCTAAACTGAAGGGGATGCAAAAGGGCGCCTTTGCCGCAGCATGGATATGTTGGGTGATGTGGACGCTCGGGGTGGCGCTACGCTGGTTCGCCAACGTATACGGGTGGGAGTGGCGTCTTCTCCTGCCCATTTCAGGCGTGCTGGAACTGGCCGCGTTCGGCATTTTTTTTCGCGGCGTGTCGCAACATCGCCCCGAAGGGCCGAGCCGGAAAGGTCTGGATCCGTGGATCTGGGTGGTGATTACAGCGAGCGTGGGATTGCTTCTTACGTTGCTTGCCAACGCAGTGGCGACATTTTATCTGGCGTTCAAAGGGGCGGGTCCGGCGCTGGGGCACGTCCTGGATCAGCGGTATCTGGTGGTGATGGCGTGGGGATTTTTGGTGCCATTCGTGTGGGGATTCAGCGCCAAATGGATGGGCGTATTCCTGGGGCTGAAGCCAACGCGAGCGAAGCTCCTGGTCTTTGCGGCAGCGTTGAATTTCGCCGGGGTAGTCGTGACGTTTGCGGGCGGGGCGGCGCCGGCTACGATAATTTTTGTGGCAAGCGCCGCAGTCGCCATTGCCGCCTTGCGCATGTTCGAGCGTTCCCAGCACCAAGCCAAAACGCGCGGCGTGCACGTGAGCTTTCCGTATTTCATCCGCATGGCTTACGGCTGGCTGCTGATTGCGGCCGTGCTCGGAGTCGCTGCGGCACGGTGGGACAGTTCGGGCGGGATCTGGGGGGCGTCGCGGCATGCGCTGACGGTGGGATTTATTTCCATAATGATACTCAGCGTGGGCCAGCGAATCCTGCCGGCATTTGCGGGCATGCGCCTGCTTTGGAGCACGCGCCTGATGTTTGCGGGCCTGTTGCTGCTGGCCGCAGGATGCACGCTCCGCGTTACCTGCGAAATTCTGGCCTATCAGGGTTATGCGCAGTGGGCCTGGAGTGCGCTGCCGCCGTCGGCCCTGCTTGAACTGGGGGGCATCACAGCATTTGCGATCAATATTCTGGGCACGTTCATCCTCGAACCGAGTCACGTACAAAAACAGCCGTTCGCTGTACCTCCGGCACTTTGATTGCATATCCCGTTGCGATAGAAGCGTACAATTTCGCGTGTCTGTGACGTTCATGAACTCCGGGAGGGTTCGATGAGCAATGGAAGCAGACGGACGCTGCTGGTTTCACGGGCATGGGTGCAGGCAGCCATCATCGTTTTTCTGTTCGGTTTTCTGGTGCTCGGGCTGCTCGCTTACCGGACGTACACAGGGGAGCCGCCGATTCCGGGGCGAGTGGTGGATGCGAGCGGCAACGTCCTGTTTACCCGCAGCGATATTCTGGAAGGACAGGGCGTGTTCCTGCGGAATGGGCTGATGGAGTACGGCTCGATTTTTGGGCACGGCGCATATCTTGGGCCGGACTACACGGCCGACTATCTGCATCGCGCGGCGCTGATCGTCCGAGATATTTACGGAGGAGCGCAATCGGACCGGGCCGAAGCCGAGACCATCAGCGATTTCAAACAGAACCGATACGACCAGCAGTCGGATACGCTCACACTGAGCGCGGCCCAAGCGCAGGCCTTCGTCCGTTTGCGTGAATATTACGGCGGCTATTTTGGGGAGCCAACCAGCAAATACGGATTGCGGCCGGGGGCGATTACGGATGGCCGCCAGATCAGTGCCCTGACGGCCTTTTTCGGCTGGTCCGCCTGGGCCGCGGCGGCACTGCGGCCCGGCCACGCTTATTCCTATACGAATAACTGGCCGCCGGAACCTTTGGTGGAGAACCATGCGACCGCGGATGCCGTCATCTGGAGCGTGCTTTCGCTGATCGCGCTGCTGGGGGGAATTGGGTTGCTGCTGGCCGCCTTCGGACGCTGGAATTTTCTGGGGTGGCACGGGCGTGAGCAAAAGACGATTTCTTTCCGTCCGCCGGGGCAGGTGGCGCTGACGCCGGCACAGCGATCCTGCGCCTGGTTTTTCCTGGTGATGGCGCTGCTGTTTCTTCTGCAAGTGCTCTTCGGAGGCGCCACGCAACATTATCGGGCGGAGATTGCGAATTTTTTTGGCGTCAACCTCGCGCGCACACTGCCGTTTAATGTTGCCCGGACTTGGCATTTGCAACTCGCCATCTTCTGGGTGGCCACTTCTTATCTCGCGGCGGGGATTTTTCTGGCTCCGCTGATTTCAGGGCGCGAGCCTAAAGGCCAGCATTGGCTTTCCTATTCATTGCTGGGGGCGCTGGCGATCGTCGTATTCGGCAGCCTGGCAGGTGAATACGCGGGCATCTGGGGCGGGTTCGGACGTTATTGGAATTGGTTTGGCAATCAGGGCTTCGAATATCTCGATCTCGGCCGCTTCTGGCAAATCCTGCTCACGATCGGCCTGGTCTTCTGGGTGATCATCCTTTTTCGAGGCCTGCGCGGAAGCCTGCACGACGACAGCCTGGGCAACATGCCCTGGCTATTTTTCTTTGCGGCGTTGTCGATACCGGCGTTTTACGCGGTGGGGCTGCTGGCGCAGACCGATTCGAATTTTACGACTACAGATTTCTGGCGCTTCTGGGTAGTGCACCTGTGGGTAGAGGATTTTCTCGAATTATTTACGACGATCATGGTGGCCTATGTGTTTGTGCTGCTCGGCGTGGTGCACGAACGGGTGGCGCTGGCCATGATTTATCTGGACATTGTTTTGTATTCGGCCGGCGGCGTAATCGGGACCATGCATCACGTCTATTTTTCCGGGGAGCCTTCGGTACACATGGCGCTGGGAGCGTTTTTCTCGGCAGCCGAAGTGATTCCACTGACCTTTCTGACCCTCGAAGCATGGAGCTTTCTGCAGCTCGGCGCAAGGCAGGGAGCACGTTCAGCTTCGCAATTTCCACATTTCTGGGCAGTGATGTTTCTGGCCTCGGTGGGATTTTGGAACTTTCTCGGGGCGGGAATTTTCGGCTTTTTGATCAACTTGCCCATTGTTTCCTACTATGAAATTGGCACCGCACTCACGCCGAATCATGGGCATGCGGCAATGATGGGTGTTTACGGCATGCTGGCGGTGGCGCTGGCGCTTTTCTGTATTCGCTACATGATTCCCGAGGAACGCTGGTCGGAGCGCACGGCGAAGGTCAGTTTCTGGTCGCTGAATATCGGGCTGCTGTGGATGGTGTTTGCGACGCTGCTGCCGCTGGGAATCCTGCAGCTCTATCATTCGGTGAGCACCGGTTACTTCGACGCACGGAGCCTGCAATACCTGACGGGCGGCGCAAATCCTGTGCTGGAATGGCTCAGATTTCCCGGGGACGTTTTGTTTATTGTGGGTGGCGTCATTCCGCTGGTATATCTCTGCTGGCTGGGCGTGTGGCACGGAGCGCGGCGCGAGATGACGGAGGTGCCGCAGCAGCTTCTTTTCAGTGAAGGAGAAGAAGTGGGAGTGCGATGATGAAGAATAGCAGATCCCTCGTCGCTCGACCGCATGATGGCCTGCGGCCGAGGTTTCCTCGGGATGACAGGGTTCATAAGCAGCTTCTCTTCAGAAAAAAAGTGGAAGCGGGTAAATGAGGGGCGGGCTTCCAGTCGAAATGCTTCTGGCGTGCGGCTATGCAGTTTTCCTGGTGGCGGTCGCTGCGGTGCTGGAAAAGGTCGCCAAACACGCTCAGCGCAGAAGCGAGCAATATGAACTGGCTGGGTTTCGGTATCACGCCGGTTCGGACGTCTGGGAGTGCCCGGAAGGCAGTCATCTGGTGCGCGTAGAGACAGACGATCTACGACGCGCCGTGCGCTATCGCGCGCCGGCGAGACACTGCAATGGCTGCCACAAGAAAGGAGATTGCACCGATTCGGACCAGGGCCGTGAAATCGAGCAGCGGCTTGATCTATGGCTTCAGACGGGACTGAACCGGTTCCACCGCGGTCTTTCACTCACGTTGCTTGTCCTCGCCGGATTATTGCTTGTCGTCGAGACATTGAGGTATCCGGGAACGATCAGGGCGGGATTGCCCGCAGGCCTGCTGGTGGTGATTGCATTCGCCGGGGTTAGATTGGTATCGCGGCCTTCGAATGGGTGCGCGGATCGGCGGCCGTAATTAGCGCCCCGACGCGTGCGGCTTTTGCGACGAGCGAGTTCTCGCGCTCGAGAGGCACGCGTCGGGGACCCGCATGCCGCCGCCGATCGAGTTTTCGCCAGGGGCGATTCTGTTTATGAGAGTGCCTTGATCTCCTTTACGTGAATGGTCTTGGTCGCCGCGTCCAAAGTTCCGGTAATCTGCACGCTCTTTGCGCCGACATAAGGCTGGACGAGGTCCTGGTCATCCAATTTGTAACTGGTCTTTGTCGCCGGATCGTAGAGCACATACTTGCTTCCGGGCTTCACAAAGTGGGCGTAGTACAGGACGCACGACGTTTTGTCCTTGATGTCCTGCGACACTTTCATGGGCGTTTGAACGCAGTTCAGCTGCTCGTCGGCAATTTCACCCTTGAAAGTAGTGGCGCCTTGCGCCACAGCAAACGGAGCCGTAAATACCAGCAGGAGAGACAGCAATCCAAAGAAGGCGACGCCATGCTTCAGGTCGCGACTACGGACACACGCGTTCATGTAGCCTCCATCAAGCAATGATTTTGTGGTATCGCCCCTGAGCCATGCGGCCCAGGCGCTCCCTGCAACCAGCCATTTAGCGGCGCAGCAGGGCATGACCAAATCCAGCGCCGCTCACCACTGAAACTTGTTGCCTCATTCTCGTGGGGATCGGGGTCATCGTGATCCGGATGCGCCACCGGTGGGCCGAGACACCGATCGAAGCCAGAGCGGAAGTCGAAGAGGCCCTGGAAGCAAAAACAATCGCGAGGAACGAGGTTGATCATCACATACCTCCTTCGACGTCACCGCATGCGCTTTTTTTCACACGCAAGCTATGCTCGCGCTGAGCCGCAGCGATGAAGGCCCAAGGGGCTAAAAAGCCGACCCTTGGAAGAGATGGCATGTAATGGCTCGGCTGCTGTAGTGTCGAGCCTGCGCGTCTTACTATCATATTTATTTAGCAATGTCAAGTACATACACAAGTCCATTGTATGCTGATCGATGTTCGAGGTTAGTAGCAGAGAATCAAGCGTCCGGCGCGGAATTTCAAATCGCAGATTTGAGATTTCAGAACAAGCGCTGAAAAGCCTCGGGCTGGCCCAGAGATCGGGCCCGACCCGAGCTACAAAACTGTCCCAGTGAGCCATGTGGAATTACAAACGGCAGATTTTGAGATTTCAGAAAGAGCGAAAGCAGATTCCTCAGACGCGGCGCTGCACGGGGATGTTGGCCATGCGCAGCACGTGGGCGACTTCGCTTTCCTTCAGGCGGGAGGCGTCGTATTCGAATGACAGCAGGTTCAGGTGCTCGTCAACGCGGAAACGGCGCAAACCATAAGTATTAGCAAATTGCCCAAGGACGCGGAGTTGTTCGGGGCGTAACGGGCCCTGAAGTTCGTAAGTAACTTCGACGAGGGTCATGCGGCGATTATAGCAAGAGGCACAGGGAGCACAGAGCAGAGGTCACGGAGAAATGCAGATTCAGTGGAGCACGCAATCCTGAAGCGCAGGCTCGACGACGTTCATCTGTATTACTGTATACATTGAGACAAAGCCCAGGACTATACAGAGGTCACCGAGTCTTAGGTTCAAACTAAAAGTCAGAAGCCAAAGGAGAGTTCGCCAAGCAAGGCTCAGAATTTTCGAGCGCCGACAGCGCGGAGCCCGCGGGGAATAGAAGAATGGCCGAGCAGAAAGCGATGGAACGGGATCCAGTTTGCGGAATGCAGGTCGATCCTGCAGCGGCGCGGGCAAAAAGCGAGTACCGGGGCCGCACATATTATTTTTGTTGTGCGGGTTGCGCCAAGAAATTCGAGGCGTCGCCGGAAGAATACCTGAAGCCACGGGCGACCACGCCCCATTCGGCCGGCCCGGTGCTGATGACGATTTCCCCGGCCGCATCCGGCGCTAAGCGTGTTTCGATGCAGCCCTCAGCGATGGCGGCTTCCAAAACGACTGCTTCGCGCAAATCTGCCGTTTCCGCGGCTGACTATACATGCCCCATGGATCCGGAGGTTCACCAGAGCGTCCCGGGTGCGTGCCCGAAGTGTGGAATGGCGCTGGAGACTGCCATTCCCGTAGAGCCATCCAGCAAAACTGAATACGTCTGCCCGATGCATCCAGAGATTGTGCGGGCCGAGCCAGGTTCGTGCCCTATTTGCGGGATGGCGCTTGAGCCGCGAGTGGCGGCGGCGGAGGAAAGAGAAAATCCGGAACTGACGAGCATGAGGCGGCGGTTTTGGGCGAGTGTTGTGTTGACGCTGCCAATCCTGGCTGCGGCCATGGGCGAACACCTGCCGGGCATTCCACTGGCAAATTTCATTTCACCGCGCGCGCTTACGTGGATGGAGTTATTCCTGGCAACGCCGGTCGTGCTGTGGGCCGGGTGGCCGTTTTTCGTGCGTGCCTGGCAATCGGCGGTCAACCGCAGCCCGAATATGTTCACGCTCATTGGGATGGGCGTCGGTGTGGCCTACGTTTACAGCGTGGTGGCAACGATAGTTCCGGAAATTTTTCCGCCGTCCTTTCGCGAGGCATCGGGGCAAGTGGGTGTGTATTTCGAAGCGGCAGCGGTGATCACCACGCTCGTACTCCTGGGGCAAGTTCTGGAGTTGCGGGCGCGCAGCCGAACTGGTGCGGCCATTCGGTCGCTGCTGGGGCTGGCGCCGAAAACAGCACGGCTGATTGGAGATGACGGGTCGGAAAGAGATGTGCCGCTCGACGGCGTGAGAGTTGGGGACCGGCTGCGCGTTCGACCGGGAGAAAAGATACCCGTTGATGGCGTGGTTTTAGAGGGAAAGAGCAGCGTAGACGAGTCGATGATCACCGGCGAGGCGATTCCGGTGGAAAAGGAAAAAGACGATCGAGTGACCGGGGCGACGGTGAACGGCACCGGTTCGCTGATCGTACGCGCCGAGCGAGTGGGCGGTGAAACGCTGCTGGCACAGATCGTGCGCATGGTCGCGGAGGCGCAGCGCAGCCGGGCGCCGATTCAGAAACTGGCGGATCAGGTGTCGGGTTATTTCGTTCCAATTGTAGTGGGCGCGGCAGTGTTGACGTTTGCGGCCTGGGCAGTTTGGGGACCGGCTCCACGGCTCGCACACGCACTGGTCAATGCCGTGGCGGTGCTGATTATCGCGTGCCCATGCGCGCTTGGGCTGGCAACGCCGATGTCCATCATGGTGGCGATGGGCCGAGGCGCGACGGCGGGCGTTCTTTTCAAGAATGCGGAAGCGATTGAGCTGATGCGGAAAGTGGATACGCTCGTGGTGGACAAAACCGGGACGCTGACCGAGGGCAAGCCGAAGCTTTTGTCAGTTGAGGCGCAAGACGGATTCGACACGAACAAAATTTTACGACTGGCCGCCACATTGGAGCGCGGGAGCGAACATCCCCTGGCCTCGGCGATTGTGCAGGGTGCCGAGGAGCGCGGCGTCGCGCTCGGTGGGGCGGAGGGCTTCGAATCCATCACCGGCCAGGGAGTCCGTGGACGCGTGGATGGAGTTCAGGTGGTGGTGGGCAATAGCAAGTTCCTGCAGGAATTGGGTATGGACGTGAGCCCGCTGGCCAATCGCGCGGAAGCCTTGCGCGCTGACGGCCAGACGGCGATGTTCGTGGCCGTTGACAACAAAATTGCGGGATTGCTGGGCGTGGGCGATCCAGTTAAGGCAAGTACTCCGGAGGCAATCAAGCAGCTTCACGACGACGGTGTGCGAATTGTGATGCTGACGGGCGACCACCGAACGACGGCCGAATCGGTGGCGAAGAGGGTCGGGGTGGACGAAGCGATCGCTGAGGTTCTGCCTCAGGGAAAAGCTGAGATAGTGAAGCGCCTCGAGGGGCAGGGCCGATTCGTGGCCATGGCGGGTGATGGCATCAATGATGCGCCGGCGCTGGCGCAAGCGCAGGTAGGAATCGCGATGGGAACGGGAACCGATGTGGCCATGGAAAGCGCCGGCGTGACGCTGCTGAAGGGAGACCTGCGGGGGATTGTTCGCGCGCGGCGGCTAAGCGGCGCGACAATGCGCAATATCAAACAGAATCTTTTCTGGGCGTTTGTATACAACGCGGTTGGCGTGCCGATCGCGGCGGGCGTGTTGTATCCGTTCTTTGGGCTTTTGCTGAGTCCGATGATTGCGGCGGCGGCGATGAGCTTTAGTTCGGTTTCGGTGATTTCGAATGCGTTGCGGCTGCGGAAGGCAGCGCTCTGAGAGCACTTTGACCGAGTGCCAAGCGGACGCGCGGCAGCACAAAGTAGCGCTGTACAGCCCAAAAGTGGCTGCGACGGCGCCTTTGCCGTGAAAGGCCTCGGGTCTGGCCCTGCAGATTGGGCCCGACCCGAGCTACAACCTCAAAGGCAAATTGCTCGCCCCATGGCGACAAAAGCAGGTCCCACGGCCCGGAATGCACGCCTCGAGATGACAGCACAAGAATTGGAGTTGCAGCCATGGGTGCCACCCGGGTCCGTCGCGGCTATGCCACGTCTAGAAAAGCAAGGAGGCGATGTCGGTGGGATGGGCGCCGACTGGGATGAGCGTGAGAAGGCTCGAGGTGCGGAGACGGATGACGGCGAGGTCGTTGGAGTCCTGGTTGGCGACGAGCAGAAGATCGCCACTGGCGTCGAGAGCGCATGCGACGGGCTCGCGGCCGACGGGAATGGGTTGCCCGAGATGGCGCATGTTGATGGCAATCGGCAGGATCCGACCGGCAGCGGAATCGGAAAGATAAAGCGAATCGGCATTGGCGCTGAGAACTCCGGTTTCCGGGGCGAGCCCGACGAGCATGGATTCGGCGATTTCGGTGGTCGAGGTGTTAATGATCTCAATGGCGTGGAGATCGGGGACGGTAACGTAGAGTTCGCCGCCATCAGGTTTGAGGATCATGGCGTGGGGCGCACCGCCAAGTTGCAGATTCGTGAGCAGGACATTGCGCTTGAGATCGACCGCAGAGATTTTCCTGGCGTCGGCCGCGGACACAAAAGCGACTGAGCTGTCGGGCAGGACCACGACTTGATCGGGATGTTCGGCGACGGGAATGGTGGCAACCGGCGCGAGCGTCTGCGCGTCGAAAATACCGAGCGTGGAGTCGTCACGATTGGCCACGAGCAACAGGCGGCCATTAGGCGTGAGGCGTGCGACCCAGGGATGGCGGCCAGTACGCGCCCGGGCCGTGATCTGCCGAGTAGCGGTGTCGATGCGGACGACTTGGTTCGAACCTGAAGAAACAGCATAGGCGCGCTGGCGATCGGAAGACAATTCGAGGCCCGCCGAGAGGGGTCCCACGGGGATGTGTGCGCTTACGCGGCCGGTCTCAGCATTAATCACCCAAACGTATCCGGTATCACCGGATCCGCCGGGCGAACCAGAAACACCCCAGAGTTCTTTGCGCGTACCCAAAACGTGCAGCCCGGAAGGCAGCGGACCGACGGAGATGGTGGCGATTGTTTTGAGGGCAATGAGATCGACTACGCTGAGGGTTCCATCGCCGGCGTTGGCGACGTAAGCGTAGAGCCGGGCACCGGGATTCAAGACGGCGGGGCGATATTCGCGCTTGATTTGCCAGCCGGCAATCGCGGAGAGGAGAGCGATCAACACTACCGCGCGGAGATAGGTTTTGCGTTTCATCGGCAATTTGGCACGAACGAGAACTTCGAATTGTGCCATGCCAATCGGTTGAGGACCACGGCTGAACAGCAAGAGATCAGGCAATAGCTTTTCGGAAACAGGCATGATCGGGCCGGTTTCGCGTCTTGTTTTGGTGCGTTATGGTGGATGCCCAGCGAGGAGGGTCTAAGAAATGAAGAAACTCACAAAGGTGATATTGGTGCTGGCGGTTGTGCTGGCTGGCGCGTCGGCATTGGCTGCACAAATTGCGATCGGAATCAGGATCGGCCCGCCTCCGCCGCCGCGGGTGATTCACGTGGTGCCAGAGCGTCCTGGACCGGATTTTGTGTGGGTCACAGGGTATTGGTATCCCGTGGCGGGACATTACAGGTGGCACGAGGGCTACTGGACACGTCCGCCGTATCCGGGCGCGCGCTGGGTCGCGGCGCGTCACGATGGTGAGCGCTTTTATGAAGGTTATTGGGAGGGGGATCGCGGGCGAGTGGAACACGATCATCGTTGGGACCACGACCGTGAGCGCGATCGTCATTGGGACCATGACAACGGACGCGGACACGCCTACGGCCGTGAGAAGCACGAGCGGGATGATCGCGACCGGGATGATCACGACCGGTAATTAAGTCTGATTTGATGATGGGGCGCTCCAAACATCTGGGGCGCCCTTTCTGTTTTATATCGTGTAAAAAGCGGGGACCAGCACAACCCGGAATGGCTGCGCCACAAAGCAGGGGTAAAGATTTGGCGGCGTTAACGACTTCTGCTTTGGGATCCTGGCACGCGCCGAGAAAGCCCGGCGCCTACAGATTCGGACAGATCACTTTTCGTCTTCGCCGGCGGCCTCGTTGCCCAGCAATTTGTTATAGGTCTGGAATTCGCTGGGTTCCCAGAACATTTCCCGCACGTCGAACGTTTGCGGTTCGAGGTTGAAGACGAGTTTATTGAGAGCGATCCAGGGCTTCGTATAGAACTTCGGATCATCGATCAGGACGGAAAGCTCGAGGTGATCACGGTCGAGGCGGTGAAAGGTTTCTTCAACACGGAGTTTATCGCTATGGGGACGGCCGGCATGGTCGATCCAGGTTCTTTCGTCAAGCCCGGTGGTTTCCACCACGAATGTGTAATCATCCACCCATTTGCCCAGTGAGTAGCCGAACCAACGCGGCTCGGCGTCTTTGGGCACTTCGCGGCCATCGGTCCAGATGACACGCCACACCCTGCCGAATTGATACATAAGATAGATCGCCACGGGCGTCTGGAGGATATTCACGGTCCGCAGTTCGAAAAGATCCTCACGCGGCATGCCCTGGGGATCGCCGGCGATTACGGGATCGTTCGATTCCGTAGCGAGCGTGCTGCGGAATCCATTGCTGGGTTTGGTTTCCTTGAGCGCCTCGAGACCGGCAGCCGTGAAGGGAGGATTGTGTTCAGGTCTGCCGTCGTCGGGCATGGCCGCCGGGCCGAGCGCCTGGATGCCGCCGTCGCCAGGATCCCAGATGCCGGAAAGATCCCGCTTTGGCGCGGGGGGTGATTTCTCGCCTTTCACCGGAAGCTTGACCGGACGACCCCAGCCATCGCGACGATTTTCCAGCCAATTCGGCGGGCGCCTTTCATTGAGAGGCGCCGGAGAGTTTGCAGGGGAGGAGTCCTGCGAGCGCGCCAGCGGGACGAGCAACGTAACCGCCAGCACAACGGTCAGAGGAAGAGAGCGGCGTAGCATCATGATTCCGATGACTACTTGTACGATTCGGCTGACTTGCCGGAATCGTCTGTGGGAACAATCCGGCCGGGCAGGCGCTGGCCGCTGGCCGTTTCCACGTAAACGATGCGGCCGATGGGCTTGCCATTTTTCACCGTGATGACGCGGATACTGATGGGGTCGCCGGGCTTGAGCGAACTCTTGAGCCATCCCATGTTCGTCATCGTGGTGGGATTTTCGGTTTCGGCCATCCAGTGCACGACCTGGCCGTTCTCGCCCGCTACGTCGAAGAGGACGACGCAGTGAGGATTGGCCCAGATGAATTGAGTAACCGTTCCTTTAAGGTTGATTTGCTTGGTCGGATCATAGGCCGCGTTACCGTGGTGCGCGACGAGAGGAAGGGAAAGGACCGAAAGAGCAATACCCAGAGTCAGGCCGATCAGGACTTTGCCTTTCAAGTGCCACCTCCGATTTGTGCCAGCGAAATGCGTATGAATGTATTCGGGCTCGGTGTTGCAAGCGCTCCTAGATTGAGGCGATTTTAGAGACAGAGCGTGACCGGCGTCAAGGAGCTTTCGGCTGACAAAAGTATGGGGAGTTGATGTGCGAAACAGGACGCGGGCGCCGGCAAGTGGCCGCTCCAGCCGATGGGAGCCGCAAAGACCCAAAAGCGACGGCTGCTCACTTGGCGGGCAGGTCCAAGAGTGCTAATTTACTGCCAACCACACCGGACCAAATCAGGAGAGGAGGTGTTTCGTGCGGAATCGCCTCATTTCAGCGGCCGCGGCAATGGCGGCGATGCTGGTGCTTGCACCGGCATCACGCGGGCAGGGCGCGGCCAAGCCGGGAAGCGTGCCCGATATCTCCGGCGTGTGGCAGGTGACTAAATTCCAACCGAAGCTGTTTCCCAATGGCGGAGCGCCGCTGACGGCGTGGGGCGCGGCGAAGCTCAAAGCAGCCAATCCGGAAACCAACGATCCAAATCTTGGATGCCTGCCCGAGGGAATTCCGCGCTTCATGTTTGTGCCGCTGCCGATGGAGATCTTTCAAGTGGCGTCGCGAGTGGTGATCATTCGCGAGGGCACGCAGGCGATGCGGCAAATCTACATGAATCGCGGACACCGCGACGACCTCTACCCAACATATTCGGGCGATTCGGTGGGCAAATGGGAAGGGAATACTCTCGTCGTGGACACGATCGGATTCAACGACAAGACGTGGATCGACTCAAGCGGTCTGCCGCACAGCGAGAAGATGCACGTGGTCGAGCGCATCCGCCGCGTGGATCACGATACGCTTGTGGACGATGTCACCGTGGAAGATCCGATGGCGTACACCAAGCCGTTCACGGTTCAGCAAGCATACAAATTGAAGCCGGGGTGGGAGATTCAGGAACTCGTTTGCACCGAGAATAACAAGTACACGTATCAGGGAAATGAGGGGACCAAATAGCGCAAGGTAGAGAGGAGACGCCGATGAGGATCAGGTTGGCGGCTGTGATCGCTGCTGTTTTGGTGCTGATGCTCGCGGGATCCGTTTTCGCACATCACGCGACGGCATCGTACAACATGACGCAATCGAGCACGGTGAAGGGCACAGTGACGAATTTCGAATGGACGAATCCGCACGCTTATATTTATCTCGACGTGAAAGACGCCAAAGGCACAACCGAAAAATGGACTGTGGAACTCGGGACGATCGGGATGCTTTCCCGGGCCGGTTGGAAGCGAGATACGGTGAAGCCGGGAGATGAAATCACGGCCACCGGAAATCCGGCAAAGGATGGGCGCCCGCTGATGCGGTTCGAGAAGCTCGTGTTTGCGAACGGCCGGGAGCTCACGTCGGAGGTGCAGTAAAATCGGGCTTTGTCGCGCAGGGCGGAAAATTTTGCTTCTGACGCGGCCCAGGCGTTGTAAGCTATCGATTAGGCGGTAATCATCCATGGTTGCGGCAGTTGCATCGGAGTTCATTGAGCCCCGAACGCACCGAATCCAGCATCACGCTTGAGGCGGAGTTCGCGATCGAACAACGATCAGACGAAAAGCCCGCCGAGAAAGGAGAAGCGCATGGCGCGAATCTCGCTTCGAGTAAATAACCGGGCAAAGGTTGTCAATACCGACCCCACGACTCCGCTTCTTTACGTCTTGCGCAATGATCTCGAATTGCACGGGCCGCGATTTGGGTGCGGACTCGGGCAGTGCGGCGCGTGCACGGTCATCCTGGAGGGAAACGCGGTGCGCTCGTGCAGCGTGCCGGTGAGCGCGGCCGAGAACCGCAGCATCACCACGCTCGAAGGGCTGGGCACTTTGGAGCATCCTCATCCGCTGCAGGCCGCGTTTATCGAAGAGCAGGCGGCGCAATGCGCTTATTGCATGAACGGCATGATCATGACGGCCAAAGTTCTGCTCGATAAGAATCCTCATCCCAGCGACGATCAGATCAAACAGGCACTGAACGGAAATCTCTGCCGCTGCGGCAGCCACCTGCGCGTGATTCGCGCGGTGAAGCGCGCCGCCAGCGTGAAAGCGTGAGGAGGCCGACGATGAACTCGAAGATTTCACGCAGACAAGTTCTGAAGGGCACAGGCGCGCTGGTAATTGGCTTCAATATTTTCGGATCGGCGTCGGAGGTATTTGCGCAGCTCGGTCCGGGGCCGGACCGGGCAGGGGATTTGCAGGCGACTTCGCTGGATTCGTGGATTGCGATCGGGCGCGACGGCGGGGTGACGGTTTTCTCGAGCAAGGTCGACCTCGGTACGGGCGTGGAAACGGCGCTGGGGCAGATCGTCGCGGATGAGTTGGATGTGCCGTTCAATCGCGTGAAGATGGTCACCGGCGACACGACCAAGGCAGTCGATCAGGGGATCACCGCGGGCAGCCGAACGATCGAGCTGGCGGGGCCGCAATTGCGTCATGCGGCAGCGGCGGCGCGGCAGGAACTGCTCAAGCTGGCGTCGGAGAAGCTGAGCGCGCCGGTTTCGCAGTTGACGGTGACGGATGGCGTGGTCAGCGTGATGGGGAACGGCAAACGGGTCTCTTATGCCGCGCTGCTGGGCGGCAAGAAGTTCAACGTGACGATTCCCGCGACGGGTAATGGTTGGGGGCTGAAGTTGGCGCCCGATGTTGCAGTCAAGGACCCCAAAGACTACAAGATTGTCGGCAAGAAGCAGGACCGCGTGGACCTGCCGCCGAAGTTCACGGCGCAATTCACCTACGTGCAGGACGTGCGCGTTCCGGGGATGCTGCACGGGCGCGTGGTGCGTCCGCCGACGGTGGTGTCGAAGCCGGCGAGTATCGATGAAGAATCGATCAAGGACATTCCGGGCATAGTCAAAGTTGTGCGCGAAGACAGCTTCGTGGGCGTCGTCGCGGAGACGGAGTGGGCCGCGATCCAGGCGGCCAAGGCGCTGAAAGTGACGTGGACGACTCCCGAAACCAAAATGCCGGCGAATGCAGAGGCTGTTTACGATTATCTGAAGAATACGAAAGCATTCGCGCAGCGGCCGGGAATGGCGCCTCGCGGAGATGTAGATGCGGGGCTCGCGAAAGCGAGCAAGACGTACGAGCAGACTTACCGGTGGCCCTTCCAGATGCACGGGATGCTTGCGCCTTCGGCGGCAATTGCGGACGTGCAGGGGAATAAGGCGACCGTGTGGGCGCCGTCGCAGGGCATTTTCGATACGCGCACGCGCGTGGCGAAATTGTTGGGCGTTCCCGAAGATAATGTGGTCGTGCTATATCGCGAGGCTTCGGGCTGCTACGGCCGGCTCGGGACCGACGACGCGGCCGAAGACGCCGTGGTGATGTCGCGCGCGGTGGGCAAGCCGGTGCGCGTGCAATGGATGCGCGGCGATGAACACGGCTGGGAGCCGAAAGGGCCGGCGCAACTGCTGACGGTGCGCGCGGCGTTCGATTCGTCGGGTAAAGTGACCACGTGGGATTTCCTCGATCACAGCTTCCCGTGGACGGAGGCAAATGGCATTCCGCTGGTGACTTCACGCCAGGTCGGGCTGAAGGGGCAAGGGCAAGGGCAGCCCAATGGCACCGGCGGGGGCGGCGAAACCTATCAATTCGATAATCAGCGCATTGTCGCGGCGGCTATTCCGTGGGTGCAGCCCGATCCCACACCGCTGCGCACTTCTCCGCTGCGCGCGCCGGGCGATCTGGCGCGCATGTTTGCCAGCGAATCGTTTATGGACGAACTGGCCGCGTCGCAGAATGCAGACCCGGTGCAATTCCGGCTGCGCTATGCGTCCAACAACAACCGCGCGACAGACGCATTGACAGCCGTCGCGCGGCTGGCGAACTGGCAGGCACGGCCTGCGCCCGCGCCGGTTTCGGCCGGGAGCGTAGCTGCCGGGCGAGGCGTCGCTGTCAGCGCGCGTTCGAACACCGTGGTCGCGGTAACTGCCGAAGTCGAAGTCGATAAGACGAGCGGCGAGGTCACCGTGAAGCGAGTGTGCGTGGCGCACGACTGCGGGTTGATCATCAATCCCGACGGGCTAAAGAACCAGATCGAAGGCAACGTGATCCAAGGCACGAGCCGGGCGATCATGGAAGAAGTGAAGTTCGATTCGTCCGGGATCAAGAACCTCGATTGGGCGAGCTATCCGATCCTGCGGTACGAAAAGATTCCGCAGATTGAGATTCAATTAATCGACCGGCCGGAGATGCCGGCGCTGGGCGGCGGCGAGCCTTCGATCGGTCCTGTGCCCGCGGCGATCGCGAACGCCATCTTCGACGCGACCGGAGCGCGGCTGCGCGAGGCGCCGTTCACGCCGGAGCGCGTCCTGCGAGCGATGCGCGAAGGCGTGACCACCACACAGCGGGCGTAATCGTTTCCGCAAAACCGAGTTTGCCGTCATTCTGAGTGAAGCGAAGAATCTCTCCTTAAAGGACGAAGGAGCGATTTTTCATCGGGGCGCCCCTCAGAATCACAACGGCTGTTGCGCGACAGAATCCGTTGAGTTGAAACCTGAAAAGCAGATCCCTCGTTGTTAGCCCACGCGAGAAGCGCGGGCTAACTGCCTCGGGATGACAGCGCTGGAAATACCGCAGAGTAAGGGACGGAATCATGAAGACGATAGCGGCAGTGGCGTTGGGAATTTTGCTGGGTGGGCTGACTTATGTGGCCGGGACGCCGGATGTAATCGCGGATGCGCCGGCGGCGCATGCCGCGGTGGATGCGGCGGCGTGTGGGCGGCTGAGGTCGCTGGCGCTGCCACACAGCAGCGTGAATTCCGCAAAAGTGATCGAATCGGGCGCGTTCCAGCTGCCGAACGGACCGAGCGGCGCGGCGGCCTTCGGCGATCTTCCGGCATTCTGCCGCGTAGAGATGACGCTGAAGCCCTCGAGCGATTCCGATATTAAATCCGAAGTCTGGCTGCCCATGGCCGGCTGGAACGGCAAATTCCAGATGGTTGGCAATGGCGGCTGGAATGGGTTCATTCAATACGGCGCGCTCGCGGCGGCGCTGCGTCGCGGCTATGCGGCGGCATCGACCGATACCGGACACGTGGGAGACACAGCGAGCTTCGCGCCGGGGCATCCGGAGAAGCTGATCGACTTCGGTTACCGGGCTGTGCACGAGACAACCGTGCAGGGCAAGACGGTCGTGGCGGCGCTCTACAGCGAGCCGCCGCGGTATTCGTATTTCACCGGCTGTTCGGGCGGCGGGAGGCAGGCGTTTATGGAAGCGCAGCGCTATCCTGCCGACTTCGAAGGCATCATCGCAGGCGATCCCGGATGGGATCGCGCGGCGGAAAGCGTGCAGCTCATCGCCGCCGCTCAGGCCACGCACAAGGATGCGGCGAGCTTCATTCCCAGGGAAAAATTCGTCGTGCTGCATCAGGCCGCGCTCGATGCCTGCGACGCGCTCGATGGAGTGAAGGACGGCATCATCAACAATCCGCTGAAATGCAAGTTCGATCCCGCGGTGACGCTTTGCAAGGGCGCTGATGGGCCAAACTGCCTGACGGCGGCGCAGGTGGAAGCGGCGAAAAAGCTCTATGCCCCGATTGTGGATCCCGAAACCAGGCAGGAAATATTCCCGGGATTCGAACCGGGCACGGAACTGCGTTTTGCGAATAATACCGCGGCGCCGCGTCCGTTGGGCATGGCCGACGACACGTTCAAGTACACCGTGATCGGCGACCCGAACTGGGATTTCCGCACGCTGGATCTTCACAAGGATTTCGTGCGTTCGCGAGAGACAGACAAGGGCATCGTCAGCGCGACTTCGACGAACCTGAAGCCCTACGTTTCGCGCGGTTCGAAGCTGATCATCTATCACGGCTGGGCCGACCAGAATGTGGCGCCGCTTTCGTCTGTGAATTACTACAACGCCCTCATCAAGGTACTAGGGAAGAAGACCGTTGAAGATTCGGTGCGGCTCTATATGGCTCCTGGAATGGGGCACTGCGCCGGCGGTGAAGGGCCCAGCGTATTCGATACGCTGACGCCGCTTGAACAGTGGAAAGAGCGCGGGGTGGCGCCGAAGGAGATCATCGCTTCGCAGATAGTGGACGGCAAAGTGATACGCACACGGCCGCTATGTCCGTATCCTGAGGAGGCTCAGTACAGGGGCAGCGGCAACACCGATCAGGCAGCGAATTTTGAGTGCCGCATGCCATAAGGCGTAGTCGCGCGATTTCAACCAGAGTCGCTCATACTTACCGGAAACATTACCCACCCCTAAAAACGAGGGGTGGGGCACCCGAAAAATATTGTGCCTATCGGCAGTGCAAGCCCAGTTGCACACCGCGCCGCCCGTTATGGGCAGGTGGTGGAGACCATCTTGATGGACGTCAGCTTCATGTAATGCGCAGCCTTGGGGACCTTGGGATCGGCTTCAGCTTCTTTTGCAGGAACAGCCGTACCGGTGACGGCGATCTTGTGGCCGACGTGCGGCGCGAGATTCGCTTCCGAGGACACAATACCGATGGTTTTCGGTCCATTGCCTTCCACGTCGGTGACCATGTAGGTGCCGGCTTCGCTGCCCGCCTTCAGGCAGCCGGTCATGGTATGTTCTTTGGGAGCCTGGGCCTGCGCGGCCGCCATCAACGCGAACGCCCCTGAAATCAGCAGAGCCGCCATCAGGAATCGCTTCATACAGACCTCCTGGTATAGAGTTGTAGGGCCGGAATTAGACGCATGGTAGCACAGGTGCTAGCCGCACCGGCACAGGGAGTGCAGGCCGCACGGGCACTGAAAAGCAACTGCAGATCCCTCGGCCGCCTCTTTTAGTGGCGAAAAGGCATGTTTTCGCGTGGGGCGGCCTCGGGATGACAACTTATTATTCGTGGCATCGCGCGCCGGTGCCACCTCAGCACGCAAAGAGCCGCTTGTCGGGGACCCGCGATTGTCGCTCGGGACGATGATCCTGGTCATCGTTTGCGGGCGCCGAGTCGATTAGATAGAATGAAAGCTCCGCAACCAGCAAATAGTGGGCAAATAACGGGCAAATGACGGCGTCCCACAGTTCTATCCTGGCCTACGATAGTTCCGACGAATACCGCCCCGAACCGGCCCCGGAACCCCAGCCGCCTGCCTGGCGCGACGGCAGCGTGCGAATTGGAATCCATACCTCCATCGGGCACGGATTTGCGGGCGCGCTGGAGAGCGCAGCGAAGCTGGGCAGCAATGCGCTGCAGATTTTTTCGGCAAGCCCGCGCATGTGGCCTCGCGTGGGCGCGCGCATTTCGGATATGGACGCGGCTGAATTTCGAACCAAACGCGCCGCGCTCGGACTTGGGCCGCTGGTGATCCACGCGAATTACCTGATCAATCTGGCGACGTCTGATCCGGTGATGCGCGTGCGGTCGATACACGCGTATCACGACGAAATCGTGCGCGCGATTGCCTTGGGCGCGGATTATCTGGTGGTGCATCCGGGTTCGTGCTGCGGCAAGACGCCGGGGACGACCAGGCCGGTAGAGCAGGGCATTCGCGATGTGGCGCAGGCGATTCGGCAGGCCGCGCGGGGCATGCGCCTTTGCCGGAAATTCGATGACCTGCGCGACTGGGGATTGCGGCTGCTGCTGGAGAATACGTCGGGGATGGGCTCGACGATTGGCTCGCGATTCGAAGAATTGAAGGCGATCATCGATCTCGTGCCGGAGCTTCCGGTGGGGATTTGCCTGGATACGGCGCACGCGTTTCATGCCGGGTATGCGATTCATACAGAACCCGGCCTCGAAGATACAGTCACCGCGCTGCACAGCACAGTGGGCGTCGGGCGCGTGGGCGTGCTGCACGTGAATGATTCGAAGACGCCGTGCGGTTCGCGGGTGGACCGGCATGAGCATATCGGCAAGGGCAAAATTGGTTCGGAAGGTCTTCGGCGGATTCTGAATCATCCGCGCTTGTCGGCGAGCGCTGCAGCAGGGCGCCCGGGCCGGGCGTTTTTGCTGGAAACCCCAATCGATAAGCCGGGCGACGATCGCCGCAACGTGCGGCGATTGTGGGAACTCGCAGGCATTGCGGTGAAGCACGCGCCTCGCGCGCAGGACGGATTCACGATGTTGCGGCGGAAGCGCGAGGGCCCAGGCGCGACGCAGACGAATCCAGTCAGGGCCTCGCGACGGAAATAATGCTAAAGAGGGATTCCTCGCCCAGTGGAAGTAGTTCGGGCGCAGAAGGCGCGCCCGACACTGGGCTCGGAATAACAGCGTAGGTCGAACGAGGAGCCGTGGCCGAATACAATGCGCAAGCTATAGAAGCGAAGTGGCAGGAGCGGTGGGATGCCGAAGGTGTGTTCAACGCAGATGCCGACCCGAGCCGCCCGAAATATTATTTACTGGAGATGCTGCCATACCCTTCGGGCACGCTGCACATGGGCCACATGCGAAATTACACCATCGGCGATGCCGTGGCTCGGTATCGGCGCATGCGCGGCTTCAACGTGCTGCATCCGATCGGCTGGGACGCCTTCGGACTGCCCGCCGAAAATGCCGCGATCAAGCGCGGAACTCCGCCGCGCGATTGGACCAACGCCAATATCGCACAGATGAAATCGGTATGCCGCCGCTTCGGGTTCAGCTACGACTGGCGGCGGGAAATTTCCACCTGCGAGCCGGAATACTACCGGTGGAACCAATGGTTTTTCCTGCGCATGCTGGAACGCGGGCTGGCCTATCGTAAACGAAGCCTGGTGAACTGGTGTCCCAAGTGCCAGACCGTTCTCGCGAATGAGCAGGTTGTCGATGGCTGCTGCTGGCAGCACGACGACACGCCGGTGGAAGCGAAAGAGATCGAGCAATGGTTTTTGCGCATCACGCAATACGCCGACGCGCTTCTGGAGGATATGGCCGAGCTCGAGGGCGGCTGGCCCGAGCGCGTTCTGGTGATGCAGCGCAACTGGATCGGGAAATCGCGCGGCACGCGCGTGCGGTTTCCGATCGAGGGCGTTGACGCCGGAAAGAGCGACAAGCCGCACATCGAAGTTTTCACCACGCGCGTGGACACTATCTTTGGCGCGGCGGCGGTCATACTTTCGCCGGCACATGAAATTCTGCCGAGCCTTTTTTCCGGGCAGCCGAATCGCGCGAAGCTCGATGAGGAAGCGGCGCGGCTGCGCGCGCGCATCGTACGGGGAGCGGATCTGGCTACCGCGGAAAAAGAAGGCTTTTTCACGGGCCGATTTGCCAGGAATCCATTTTCGGGCGAGAAGGTGCCGATCTGGGTAGGGAATTTTGTTTTGGCCGAATACGGCACGGGCGCGGTAATGGCTGTGCCGGCGCACGATCAGCGCGACTTCGAATTCGCGCGCAAATATAAGATTTCGTTTCCGGTGGTGATTCAGCCGCTGGAAGGCTTGGCGCTCAAGGCCGATGAAATGAAGGAAGCTTTCGTCGAGTACGGACGGCTGGTGAATTCCGGCGCGTACACCGGCCTCACAAGCGAAGCGGCCATCGAGAAGATGACCGCCGACGCGAAACCGAAAGGCATCGGTGAAGCCGAGATCACGTATCGCCTGAAGGACTGGGGTATTTCGCGCCAGCGCTACTGGGGCACGCCGATTCCAGTGATCTATTGCGAGAAATGCGGCATGGTTCCCGTACCGGACAAAGATCTGCCGGTGAAACTGCCGCAAAACGTGCTGCTCACGGGCAAGGGAGAATCTCCCCTGGCGAATGTGGCTTCGTTTGTGAACGTGAAATGCCCGAAATGCGGCGCGGCGGGCCGGCGGGAGACGGACACGATGGACACATTCATCGATTCGTCGTGGTATTTCTTCCGGTATACCGATCCGCACAATGATCGTGCGCCGTTCGATTCGAAGCTGGCGCGCTACTGGTTTCCCATCGACCAATATATCGGCGGCATCGAACATGCCATCCTGCACCTGATCTATTCGCGATTTTTCTGCAAGGTGATGCGGGATCTGGGACTGGTGGAGATTCGCGAGCCGGTGCGGCGGCTTTTTTCGCAGGGCATGGTGCTGAAAGACGGCGCGAAAATGTCCAAGAGCAAGGGTAACGTCGTTGGCGCGATCGACATGGCGGAGAAATACGGGTGCGACACGGCGCGGATGTATACGCTTTTTGCAGCGCCTCCGGAAAAAGATCTCGAATGGAACGAGCAGGGAATTGAGGGCTGCGCGCGGTTTCTCTTGCGCGTCTTTCGGCTGATCGATCGGCATGCGACTGTCCTGCGCGACGTGCCGGCACGAGATGGCCACGCGGGAAAGACCAAGCCTGCTTCGGAGAAAGAAAAAATCCTGCTGCGCAAAGCCCACCAGACCCTGCGGCGCGTTACGGCCGATTTCGAATCGCGGTGGCATTTCAACACAAGCGTGGCGCTGATCATGGAGCTGGTGAATCTGCTGCAGGATCACGAGCCGCTGGACAAAAACGTGCGGCCTGAGGTGCTCAGGCAGGTTGTGGAATTACTGACGGTCATGCTGGCGCCGATCGTGCCGCATCTTGCGAATGAGCTTTGGGAGATGCTGGGACACAAAGAGGGCCTGCACTGCGAGGAATGGCCGGAATATTCAGCCGAGCTTGCGGAAGAGGAGCAGGTCGAAATCGTGATCCAGATCAACGGGCGGGTGCGCGGCAAGATTTGTGTCGATGCCGGGTTGCCGGAAGAAGAGTTGGCCGAGCGCGCGTTTGCCGATCCGAAGATTGAACAACTGCTGCGCGGGGCGCGCGTAGTGAAGCGCGTGGTGATTCCCAACAAGCTGGTGAACGTGGTGGTGGCGCAGTGAGCGCGACGGCGCCGGGCGCAGGCACGGCAGTGCAGTCCACAACCGCGGCGACTACCGCGAAGCCCGCCGAAAAGCGCGGCCCGATGAGCAAGAGCGAGCTCGGGGGCATCATCGTACTCGATTTTGGCGGGCAATATACGCAACTGATTGCCCGCCGGATTCGCGAGCTGCAGGTTTTCTCCGCGATTTTGCCCTGCACCGCGAAGCTCGAAGAGATCCGCGCGTACGAGCCTGTGGGCATCATTCTGTCCGGCAGTCCGTGTTCCGTTTATGACGCGGCCGCACCGATCTGTGATGCCCGGGTGCTCTCATTGGGAGTGCCGGTGCTGGGTATCTGCTATGGGCTGCAGTGGATTTCGCACACGCTGGGCGGAAAGGTGGAACGCGCCGAGCGGCGCGAGTATGGTCCGGCGGAAGTCGATCTGCGCGACGGCTCAGCGCTGTTTGCCGGATTGCCGCGGCGGCTGAAAATCTGGATGAGCCACGGCGATCACGTGCGTGCGTTGCCGCCGGGTTTCCAGGTTACCGGCATGAGCGCAAACGCTCTTTCCGCCGCGGAAGACCCGGCGCGGCGGATTTTTGCCGTGCAGTTCCATCCCGAAGTGCACCACACCGAGCGCGGCAGCGAGATCCTGCGGAATTTCGTTTTTTCCGTATGCGGCGCGCGGCCGACGTGGAGCGGCGCTCATTTTATTTCCGAGACGGTGGAAGCGATTCGCAAACAGGTAGGCCGAGGGCGCGCCATCTGCGCCCTCAGCGGCGGCGTCGATTCCGCCGTGGCGGCGGCGCTGGTGCATCAAGCGATTGGGAATCGCCTGACCAATGTTTTCGTGGATACAGGCCTCCTGCGGAAGAACGAATTTCAAGAGACGCTCGATCTGCTCGAAGATCGCGTGGGGCTGCGGGTCGTGGGCGTGAATGCGGCCGACCGGTTTCTTGCGCGGCTCAAAGGCGTGATCGACCCGGAGGTCAAACGCAAGCGGGTGGGCGCCGAATTTATCAGCGTTTTCGCCGAACAGGCGCGGCAGCTCGGAGACATTCGGTTTCTCGTGCAGGGCACGCTTTACCCGGACGTGATCGAATCGGTGCCGGTGCGCGGCCCCTCGGCGACAATCAAAACGCATCACAATGTGGGTGGGCTGCCGCCCGATTTGCCATTCGAACTGATTGAGCCGCTGCGCGAACTTTTCAAAGATGAAGTACGCGTGATCGGCCGGCAGCTGGGATTACCGGAGGAAATTCTCACGAGGCAGCCGTTTCCCGGCCCGGGCCTTTCAGTGCGGCTGTTGGGAGAGGTGACCCCGGAACGGCTGCAGACCCTGCGCGACGCTGATGCGGTCGTGGTCGGAGAAATTCGCCGCGCGGCGCTGTACGGCAAGACGTGGCAAGCGTTTGCGGTGCTGCTGCCGGTCAACAGCGTGGGCGTGATGGGCGACGAGCGGAGCTACGGGAATACGGTGGCCGTACGCGTGGTGACTTCAGAAGACGCCATGACTGCGGACTGGGCCCGTCTGCCGTATGAGGTGTTGGAGCGCATCTCCACACGCATCGTGAATGAGGTAGCAGGGGTTAACCGGGTCGTTTACGATATCAGCTCTAAACCGCCCAGCACGATTGAATGGGAATAATTTAGTTCAGTCGAAACCACAGCTGAGACGCACGTCCGCGATTCCACACTCGTGCGCGGACGGCTTTTTACATTGTGGAGAATGCGGCGGGGACTCGCCGCAGGTTGATGTTATCGGTTAGCCATTTTCTGAGCCATATACAGCAGCAGGCGCCGGTCGCCTTCGTCAATTCGGCCCAGCAGTCTGCGGAACATGGTCAGAAAACGCGCTTCTTTGCCCGCACTGCCCCAGGCGATTTCATCCGCCGTCCTGCGCTTGGGCAGGTTGGGGAGTTCGGGCGCTTCTTCGCCATCGTAGAACAGTTGATATAGAGGCACTTCAAGGGCACGGGCCATCTTTTCGAGAGTCTCAATGGCGGGAACGGTATGGCCATTTTCAACACGCGAAATGTAGCAACGAAGCAGCCCTGTCCGCTTTTCTATATCGCCCTGTGAGAGCTTCTTTTCTTCGCGCAGAGCGCGCAAACGATCGCCGATAATCATTTGCGTATTGTTTCATAGGGATATGGGGCGTGCAAGAGGATTGTCTGAAGGTCTGTGAAAAACGGGCTCGATACTGTGTTGCCGTGTTGGAACGCGAGCATCGGACGCGTAAAAAAGGTGTAAAGATATCGCTCAGACGGTAAGAAGATGATAGAAACGGTTGCAGAGTGTGCCCGCCCTACAAGCTCTTCGGCGTTTTTTGCTCTTTGGCATTTTGCGGTTCCGCTATGTTGTAACGGGTCGAGCGGCGTTCCACAGAAGGAGTTTCCTGTGGGGAGTGTCAAACCGAAGATAACCAGCAGGGCGATCCCGGTGTAACCGAATTTTCATGCCAAACGTCCCAAAAATGGAGGCGGGAGAAGGGAGTCCGGCTCCTTCGGGCCCGGTTCGCCGCGCGTCCGGGAATGCGGCTTACGAGCGGGAGTTGGTCAAGCGCGCACAGGGAGGCGACCAAGCCGCTTACGAAGAGCTGGTCCGCATTCACCAGCCTCGCTTACTCGCCGTGATTGGCGGTATTATGCGGCGGGGCGAAGACGTGGAAGATGTGGCGCAGCAGGCGCTATTGAAGGCATATTTATCGCTCAAACGTTTCGACCTGCGTTCAGCTTTTGGGACCTGGCTGTACAAGATTGCGCTGAATGAGTGCTGGGACTACTTCCGGAAGAAGAAGGTTCGGCCACTGGTCTATGAATCCAGCCTCAGCGATGAACAGATTCGCCAGATGGAAGGGATTCCCGAAGAGCGCGACGGCGCTTTCAGCCATGGGGGGATTGATGCCGAGCGGCGCGCCGAACAGCGCGACCTGCTGGATCGATTGCTCATCGAATTGGACGAACAGGACCGGGCCATGCTGGTGATGAAAGAAGTCGCAGGAATGACGGTAGAAGAGATCGGCGAGGTGATGGCGCTGAACACGAATACCGTAAAAGTGCGAATGTTTCGCGCGCGCGGCCGGTTAATGGAAGTATATCGGCGAAGGTTGAAAACAGTTCCGGCCAAAGTGGCACGCAAGGGCGGCTGAAGGGGCGCGACGCGTGCGTGCGGCAAAGAATTTGGGAGAGTAGAATCAAAGGGGGCGCTGACAATGTTCTCACGGACAGATGCGCGGTTCGGGTGCCCGGAGTACCAAGCGGATCTCGAAGACGTTTTGCGGGATGTTGGCGCCTGCGTGGAGCCCGGTTCGCGGCTGGAGATTCATATCCGGAACTGCGCCGGCTGCCGGCAGGCACTGAATGATGCGCTTGGCGCAAGTAAGCTCATGCGGCACGCGCGCTATCCGGAACCTGCGGTGTCGGGGGCGTTTGTCACTCGCGTGATGGCGTCAATCCGTGAGGCGACGCAAGCAGCGCCAAGCACGATCTGGCGTCCGTTGGAATTGCTGGCGTCGCGCATGGCGCTGGCGGCGGCCGTGGTTCTGTTGGCAATGTCGGTGTACTTGCGCGAAATGACTCCAGCGCGCTCAGCGGCGCCGGTCAATGCGCCTGCCGAAGTCGGGGCGGTCTTACCAGAACCTCCGGCGCAGCCGGCCAATGCAGATGAGGTTCTTATGTCTTTAGCGGATACGAGTGATTCAATCTGATGCTATCGGCAGAAAACAAGAATAAGGCTCTCGCGCTCATCACCCTGGTCTTTCTGCTGGGTGTGGCGCTGGGTGCGGTTGGCCATTCTGTGGCCGATCGCCGTGTGCTTGGAGCGCGGACGCCAGGGCAACCTCCCGCATTTTTGCAACCACGGCCAAATCCGCCGAGAGCTATGGCCCGGCTGACGAACGAGCTTAAACTCACGCCGGAACAGCAGAAACAAATCGGCGATATCCTTGCGGATATGCAGCACCGCTACGACGTCGTTCACGATCAGATGAATCCGGAATTCGAGCAGATTCGCGAGCAGGGGCACGAGCAGATTCGTCAGGTGCTGAATCCCGAGCAGCGTCCGAAATTCGAGGATTTCCTGCGGCGCGTAGACGAAGGGCGGCGCCGGCGCGCGGGAGTGAACACGAATGCCGCGCCGAATAGCAACGCCGCGCCGACGAACACAAATCCCGCTCCGAAATCCGACGGCGCGCCGAGTTCAAATCACTAAGCCGCTGACCGGCCGATGGGGCGGGCCAGCGGCTTTGGTGTTTTCAGCACTGGTGCAAGACGGCGCTATCGGTCGCCGCGATCGTCACGATCCTCGTCAGCGTAGACCTTCACGCCTTCATTTCTGATCGGTACGAACACACGGTTATTCTCATTGTCGGCGGCTACGGAATGTGTCGTGTCTGACCCAGAGCCGACCGTCAAGGTTGTGAGCAGGTGCGGCGAAAAGCATCTTCCGAGTTCCGTATCCACAACGGGAACGGAAATGCGGTTTAGCCCGCCCCCGAAGTAGACGCGCTCGTCGCCTGGGTTGAACCAAATCTCGTCACCGCCGGTACCGGCGACGGTAACGATGTGACCGCTCTCGATGTCAAGGACATCGCCGCAACTGGTGATTAGATTCTGGCCGGGAAGCAAAGCCAGGCCGGCGGGGTTGCAAGTGGTCGGGTAGATCTTGGTGACCATCATTGATTTTGGATTGATTTCGTCGATCTCTCCGTTGGGATTGGTCGAGGTAGCGGGGACGGCAAAGAAGAAGGTTTTGGTTTTTCCATCCCAGACGGGTTGCTCGAGGCCATGTCCTGTGGGAGGGGTACCGAAAACTGTTTGCGGATAAAAGATCTTGCCGAGGACCGTGCGGGTCTTGGTGGAGATGAAGGTGACAAAAGGCGGGAGGTCGTTGTCGTTGGCGACCAGAATGATATGGTCCAGCGGGTCGAATGCCAATTCGTCGGCTCGCGCCGTACCGCCTGTGTTGATTCGAGCCAGAACACTCCCGGTCTTGGGATCCGGATTGATGACGTCGACCATACTAGCGGCATCACCGGCCCAGACCTCCGTCACTCCTTCCTCTTCACCCGAAAAGCCGGACCTGTGAATTGCGACTACGCCGTTGGGTGCGGCGGGCAGCGCAACAGAACCCAGGAACTTGAGCGACTTCGTATCGATAATATCGATGGCTGGAGGGACTGCCGGGCTTACGGTGCTATTACCGCGGTCGGCGAGATAGTAGCGGCCAAGCGCTGAATCAACCCAACTGATATCGAATCCGCCACCAAGGTGGGACGGGACACTGATCGTTCCGAGGAACTTGTACTGCGCAGCTTTGTCGTCGGCGGTTGAGGTATGAACCAGAAACACCAAGGGCAACAGGCCCAACAGCAACAGCGAAACAATGAGCGAATGCTTGTGCTTCATTTTCCGGGTCCTCCTCTGTTGGTGTTGCGAAATGCAGGAATGTTGGCGCGAAGTACACACTATTGAGTTGTGATTGTCAAGAATGCGAGGGAAGACGACCATGTGAACCGAATCCCGCGTCGAGAGGTGATCGCGATGCCCTCAGGCGCCGGCGTGGGCGCGCAGGAAATCGAGGAGCAGGGAACCGACGGCGTCGGGTTGCTCCTGCTGGACCCAATGGCCGGCGCCGTCGATGAGATGGAAGCCGACCATTTGCGTACAGGCCGTGCTGCGCATCTTGTCCACCGCTCCCGGGGTCTGGTACACACCCCAGTCGCTTTTGCCTGCGATGAATTGCGAAGGCACGTCGATGGCGCGTCCGGAGAATGTTTGCATTTCGGCGACGCTGCGAGGGTCAGAGCCGCGTCGCACACGATAGCCCTGCAGCGCACCGTTGAAGCCCGTTCGGCTGTATTCGGTGACGTACACATCCACTTCGGCGTCGGTGAGCCATTTACAATTCGCGATGTATTCGGCCGAGGGCATGAAGGGGGCGACGTTTGCGGCCATGCCTTTGTCTTTCTCCATCACGTAATACGTCGGGATCTGCGCCATCTCCTCCGCGGTGCGCGCCTTCAACGGGTGCGGATTATTTCCTTTGTAATCGGCGCTTTTATAGAAGTAGTACGCGCGGAAGAAATTGTGCAGCCCCTGTGGTGCGTGCAGCATGTCTTCGTTTGCGCCGCGTGTTCGCTGGTAATTCTGATAATACTTGCGAGGCGGATTGAGCTTGGCGAGTTCGGCGTCGAGTTCATCATCGGTGATCGGCTTGGGCGGCATCGGCGCGCCGTTGGCGATATTGAACGGCAGCGGGGGCGGGCCTTCGAATGGCGAACTCATGATAGTGATCGAGCGAAAGATATCGGGACGAATGAGCGCGCACCAGGAGGCAACTGGGGCGCCGGCGTCATGTCCGACGACCATGGCAACGGAGCGGTAACCAAGAGCAAAGACAAGGCCGATGGCGTCCCGCGTCATATTGAGTATGCGGAAAGGATCCGGATCAGCATCGTAGGAGTCGTCCCAGCCGGTGGTGCGGCCATAGCCGCGCTGATCGGGGGCGATCACGTAATATCCGGCGGCGGCAAGGGCGGGCATCACTTTGCGCCAGCTGTAAGCGAGTTCGGGGAAGCCGTGCATGAGTAGAACCGCCGGGCGGCCGGGCGTTTCGTATCCGGCCTCGAGGATGTGCACGGTCAGACCGTTGACGTTGCCTATGTGGCGGGAGCGAACGGAGGGAGGAAGCGTGCCGTTGCCATAGCCTGGCAGCTTTGAAAAATCGGTCTGCACGATTTCGGCGCGTGCGGAGGCGCTACGCGGCAACATGAGGCTGCCGAATCCGGTTGCGGTGGTGGTCAGGAACGCACGGCGCGAGAGGGCGATGCGTTCAGCTGAACTTTTCTGTTCGGACACGGGCACTCCTTCAAACGAAGATGTGTTATTAGAACGCTGGGAGCACGCCAGGTGTCAAGCGCGGCAAAGGCGCCGGCCGGTTGCGAGAGTTAACGCTGTTTGCGCGTGACCCGACTCGACTATGATACGTGGCCTATGGCAGAACCGATTGCGTTGGTAACCGGCTCGAACAAAGGAATCGGCAGGGAGATCTCGAGGCAGCTTGCGACGAAAGGCCTTCTGGTGTTGATGGGCGCACGGGATCGCGAGCGCGGCGAGCGCGCTGTGGCAGAATTGCGGTCACAGCAGCTTGGCGTTGAGTTCATTCAGGTGGATGTGACTTCAGATGACAGCGTCGACGCGGCGGCGAGGGAAATCGAGCGGCGGCACGGACGCCTGGACATTCTGGTGAACAACGCCGGAATAGCGCTCGATTGGATTCCGGCTACGGAGTTAACGGTCGAGGCATTTCGGAAGACATTCGAGACAAATGTATTTGGCGCGTTTCGCGTGATAAAAGCGATGCTGCCGCTGCTCAAAAAATCAAAGCATGGCCGGATCGTAAATATATCCAGCGGGCTGGGATCGCTAACGCGAAATGCCGACCCGAACAGTACGCTGGTAGCACGAAATATGTTGCTGGCGTATGCCGCCTCGAAAGCGGCACTGAACATGATGACAATTCATTTCGCCAACCTGCTGAAGGATGCGCGAATCAAGGTGAATTCGGCGAATCCTGGCTTTACAGCAACGGACATGAATCAGCACCGGGGCACGCGCACGGTGGAACAGGGTGCGGCCGCCGCGGTGCGGCTGGCGCTGCTTATGGATGAGGGACCAACTGCGGGAGTGTTCAGTGACGAGGGGGCGGACCCGTGGTAAGAGATGAGGTCGGCAAGAGCGCTGTAAGACTGTAAGAAAGGATATGAAGATGAAGGTCACATCAGTTCGAACGGGCTTACGCGCCGTTTCCGTCGCTGCGCTGTTGTTGGCCGGAGCAGTGTGCGGGTGGGCGCAAGCCTCGGCTGCGAATGCGCGCGCGGGCGGCAGCGGGCAGACGCAATACACAGAGCAGGCGAGCACGGCAGGGAAGCCCGTCATGTCCGATCAATTCTTCAAGAATATACAGGTGCTCAAAGGGATCCCGGTGGACGAATTTCTCGGCACGATGGGATTCATTGCCGCTTCGCTAAGCGTGAATTGCACGGAATGTCACGTGCGGGGTGAGCGCAGTACGATGGTTGACTATGCTCTGGACAGCCCGAAAAAGCAGAAGGCACGCCAAATGATGCTGATGGTGAAGAGCCTCAATCAGACAAATTTCGGCGGAGCACATCGCGTGACCTGCTGGACCTGTCATCGCAGCGACACACAGCCGCCGGAGACGCCAAGCCTGGCGGTGCAGAATGCCGAAGTGCCAGACAAAGACCCGAACGACATCGAAGCTCTCCCCGAGCCGATTCCGGGTTCGCCCACGGCCAATCAGATCTTGGACAAGTACATTCAGGCGCTGGGCGGGGCGGAGAAGTTGGCGACGATCACCAGCATATCCGCGAAAGGCACATATGCGGGATTCGATACGGATTTGGGAAAGGTTCCGGTGGAGGTGTATGCGAAAGCGCCGGGGCTGAGCAGCATCATCGTGCACCGCTCGGAGAAGGCGCAAAACATCACCACGTATGACGGGCGCAATGGATGGGTCGTGATGACGAATACGGTGATGCCGGTGAAGCCGTTGAGTGGCGGAGAACTGGACAACGCGCGGCTGGATGCGCAGGTATTTTTCCCGGCGGGCATCAAGAAATATCTGCGCGATTGGCGCGCGGACTTCCCGCCGGTGACAGTGAACGGCCAACTCGTGCAAGTCGTGCAGGCGGTCGCTCCCGGAGGAACGCGCGTGAAACTATTTTTCGATCCAAAATCCGGGCTGCTGGTGCGCGTAGCGCGATTTGCGGATACGCCGCTGGGTTTCAACCCATCGGAGGTGGATTATTCCGATTTTCGCGACATCGCGGGCGTGAAGGTGCCGTTTCATTGGACGTTGACGTGGACCGACGGGCGCTCGGAATTTGACATGAGCGACGTGCAGGTGAACGTGCCACTCGACGCGGCGAAGTTTGGGGAAGCGGTCCTGCCGAAAGCGACGGTCGCGCAATAATGCTTACCGGAAGGTCAAGGAGCAAAGATGAAAAATCGAGCACTGCCAGGGGCGATTACGGGATTAGGATCGTTGCTTGTTGCGGCCTCGTTGCTGACTGCGGCGGGAGCCTATCACATCATCAAGCGCATACCGATCGCCGATAACGGCGGCTGGGATTACGTCACGGCCGACAGCCAGGCGCGGCGGCTTTATGTGCCACACGCAACCGAGGTGGTCGTGCTCGATCTCGACTCCGGCAAGATTGTGGGCAAGATCGCCGGCCTGGAAGACGTGCATGGCGTTGCACTGGCTCCGGAATTCGGACATGGATTTATCAGCGCCAGCGATCCTGGCTCGGTGACGATGTTCGACATGAAGACGCTGGCCGTTCTGGGGAAAGAACGCGTTGGCGACGATCCCAATGGCATCATCTACGACCCGTTCACAAAGCGCATCTTCAGCGCCGATCGCGGCAGCAAGCGGCTTACCGCAATCGACGCTAAAACCGGCAAAACCGTCGGGGCTGTGAACGATCTCGGCGGCAGAACGGAGCATCTGGCATCCGACCAAGCAGGGCACGTTTTTTTGAACATACAGGACGTCGGCAAGCTCCACAAGATCGACGCCAAGGAAATGAAGATCCTGGAAACCTGGCAGATCGCGCCGCCGTGCGGGCAGCCGAGCAGCATGGATATGGACCGCGCGCACAATCGCGTGTTCATTGGCTGCCGCGGCAACCTGCCATCACAGCCAGCCATGCCTACGGTTTTGGCGGTTGTCGATGGCTCGAACGGGAAGGTCGTTGCGACCGAAGCTATCGGAGCAGGCGTGGACGCGCTGGAATTCGAAGCGAAGACCGGACTGATTTTCGTTTCGACCGGTGGCGGGGACGGCATCCTCTCGATCTTCCATGAAGACAAACCGGATAAGTATTCGCTGGTGCAGAACGTCAAGACGCTGCCCGGCGCACGCACGATGGCGCTGGATCACAAGACCGGCAATATCTATTTGCCTGTCGCGGATTTCGGTCCAACTCCGGAGGCGACACCGGAGAATCCACGGCCGCGAGCGCGGCCACTGCCAGGCACGTTTTCGGTGCTGATGGTGGGCCGCTAATCGCGGGGTGAGCACCCGCCACCCGTCGGACGATCACAAATTGTGGGCGAGGAAATCCAGCAGTTGCTGGGCGATGAAGTCGTTGGGCGTAGCCCCTTCGCAGACGATGCGCTTCGGAGGAGGAGCATCCTTGCATGAAAGTGTTCCTTGTTGTCCTGTAAGCGGGCTCGCCGTGAACCAGAAATGATCGACGCCGGGGACCGGAACTGTAGTGACGGTGGCGCCCGCGTCGCGAAGTGCTTGTGCAAAAGCGACCGACTGGCCGTCGGGTGGAACGACGTGATCCACCATGCCCCAGGCCATGAACCACGCGATGTGCATCCCCTCATTTGGCGTGGCTACTTCGCCCAGGCTCTTGGCCGATTCTCGCACATAGTCGAGCGGAGAGGCCGCGAAATAACGGCCGGGCACCTGTTCGGGCGTGCCGCCGAAAAACGCTTCCAGCGCGCCGCGATTGCCGGCCGTGGCAGTGTATTTCTCCCAGGCAAACATGTCGTGCACGCCATAAATTGGGACATCGACTTTAACCTTGGTGCTGGCTGACGCGTAGGCGTCGCTCGGATATTTGTTGGCAAACGCGGGCGCGTCCTGTGTGACACCAAGCAGCGCAGCGAGCGAAGCTCCGGCAGAATCGCCGCCGACTCCAATGCGTTCGGGCACGATGCCTAGCATGGCCGCATTCCCGCGCAAGTATTGCAGCGCGGCTTTGCAATCGAGCAATGCCTGGGGCCACATCGTTTGCTTGTCTGTCGCCAGCCTGTAGTCGATGGCGAAGACCACATAGCCTCGCTCAGCAAGGTAGGGCCCCCACGTCATCGCGTAACCTGCTTTCGTTCCGCCGCGAAAACCGCCGCCGTGAATGAACAGCATTGCGGCATGCAGGCCAGGAGAGGACGGCAGGTAGAGGTCACCCTTGAGCGAGACGCCGTCGTGCGTAGCGTAGACGACATCGCTCTGCGTTTTCACGCTTGGCGATTGCGCCGAGGCGGCAGCAAACGGCACCAACAGCAAAACAGCACCAGCGAGCGTGCATTTCATCGGACCTCTCCACAAACGTTACGGCACACGAAGCTCCCTGAGTGCCGGCGTCAGAAGGGGATATCTTCGTCGGAGATTTCAGTGGAGGGCACCTCTTCCGCGCCCGCAGCAGCGGCTGCGGCTTGCGGTTCTGTATCGCCGGCACCTGCGCCGCCACCCATACCGGCTTCTCCGCGTCCGCCGAGCATGCGGAAATTGTTAGCGACGATTTCGACGGTGGTGCGCTTTTGGCCTTCACGATCATCCCACTGGCGGCTCTGGATGCGTCCTTCGACGAAAACCAAAGAACCCTTGTGCAGATATTGCTGCGCGATTTCGGCCTGCTTGCCCCAGACGACAATGCGGTGCCATTCGGTGCGCTTCTGGCGTTCGCCATTGCGGTCACGATAAGTTTCGTCGGTCGCAAGCGTGAAATTGCACACAGCCTGACCCGCCGAGGTGTAACGGGTTTCGGGGTCGCGCCCCAGCCTGCCCACCAGAATCGCCCGGTTCACTGACATGCCTCACCCCCGCCTATGCAGCAGCAACGTGATCATCGGCCGCCACAAAGCCGGGACAATAGCATGACGATAAGCGCAAGTCCACGCCGGTTGCGAGGTTCCACGGAGAGACAGAACAGCAGGGAAAGGGCAAAGCAGTTGTCGATGTTTGTTGTAGCGCAGGCTTACGAGGCCTGGCCGAGTTCCTGTAGCTTGGCTTTGGCGCGGCGTTCTTCGTCGGTGCCGGGGTAGCTGCGTACCACCATGCGCAATTCGCTCACACCCATGGTCTTTTCTCCCAGGGCAATGAGCGCCAGCGCGCGCTTGAGGTGCGCGGGAGCGAGTTTGAAGCTCCTGGGATAGTTGTCGATCACCTTGCTGTAGGCCGTTATGGCCTGGTCGTATTGCATCTCGGCGAAGAGAATTTCGCCTAGATAGAACTGTGCGTTTGAAGCGAGATCCGTGTTGCTGTAATACTTCAAGTAATCGCCAAACTCCTGCTGCGCCAAATCGTATTTTTTGCCGTTGAGGTCGCGCAGGCCATTGGAGTAGAGCAGGTCGGCTGAAGGCGCGGCCGCGGGCGGGAAGTTGCTCGCAGCCGGTGGCGCACCAGGAATCGGAGGCAATCCGTTCGGGGATTGAGCTGCGCCTGAAGGAGCACCATTGGGTGCGCCAGAAGGCGGCGGGGCGTTGCTGGCGAGCTTGGCGTCAATGCCCTGGATGGCGTTCTGCGCGTCGGTGAGTTGCTGATTGAGCTTACCCATGCGCGCCAAGGCTTCCTGCAAATTATCAGAGATGCCCTGGATCTGCGTAGACATGGTATCCAGACGCGCGCCGGAATTAGCCTGCATGTCCTGCACCGTCTTTTGGAGCGCCATCATCGTACCGGTCAGTTTATTGACTGTGTCCATGGACTGCTCCATCAGTGTTTTGTCCACGGCAGCGTTCTGCGCCAGCGTCGTCTGAATGTCTTTCTGGCTCTGGATGATCTGGTTGACGCTCTGCTGTAGTTCCACAATTTCGCGGGCGACGGCTTGCGCGGGAGCCGGCCCGAGCAATGCACCTCCCAAAGCTCCGCCCAGCATTGCCGTTGCCAGGTAAACAACCCACCGGTTACGCATGACTTCCTCCTTGCCCATGCACATCGCTGCCAAGATTGCGCCAACAAGCCGAGAATTCGATTTCGAACGTAAGCATGCTGAAAAAAAGTTACCGGCAAAACTGCCACTACACGTCCATAAGTATGCCCGAAAAGCAATGCGTGGGGCCAGCCGCTTGCGGCCGGCCTGAATCGCCATTCGATTTTGGTCTATTGGCACCGGGCGCGCCAACCCGGAATGGGTCGCGCGCCTCGGTGCTACATTCGATGCAGGCGCCGCTGCGGGGAGTTCGCGGCACGCTGGAGCCTTGTCCTATCTGGCCATGACGAAATGAGCCCGGCGATTCTGCTGCCAGCAATCTTCGTTATGCTCGGTGCAGAACGGCCGCTCTTTGCCATAGCTCACGGTTTGCATACGATCAGAAGCCACGCCCAGCGAGACCAGGAAGTCCTTGGCCGCCTGAGCCCGGCGGTCGCCCAGGGCCAGGTTGTATTCGGTTGAGCCGCGCTCGTCGCAATGACCTTCGATGGTTACTTTGACTTGCGGATACGATTTGAGGAACCCTGCTGTCTGCGTCAGCGCGTTGCGGGCGTCGGCTCGAACGTCAGATTTATCGAAATCAAAATACGCGTCCATCACTTCCTTATTGAACATCTCTTCAAGCGATGGCGCCGGAGCGGCGGCAGGCGGCGGTGGCGGAGGTGCGGTGACTGTGACCCGCGCCGTCGCACTCGCGGAGCCGCCCGGCCCCATGGCGGTAATCGTGTACGTCGTCGAATCGGTCGGTGTGACGCTTGTATCGCCTTCCGGAGATACCATGCCTACGCCCGGGGCGAGCGTCAGAGATGTCGCGTTTGTGGATGACCATCGCAGCGTTGCGGATTGCCCACGCTGCACGTTTGCCGGCGTGGCCTGCAAAGTCACCGTGGGTTGGGGTGGGGGCGGTGGCGGAGCCGGCGCCGCAGCCGGAGTAACCGGGGCGGGGTGTTTGCAGCCCACGCCCACGATCGCCAGCGCGATCGCGGCATACAAAACAATTCTCGCAACGGAACGAATCCGCATTTTTTCAAATCCTCCTTGTACTGCTTGCGGTCCCGATTCTTTTCTGCCGGGCCTGAGTTCGAACAGATACATTTACACCACTTCGGATTTGCAGGTGTGCCAAAGATAAGGGATTTTGAGGGAATTGCCGTAAGAAGAAACGTCGGCCGATGCAGCGCGAATTTCCGCCGGCCACTATTTGGGCGACCAATTGGGAGATTCGTTCTGCCCCTGTGTCGTGAGTTGCTTGACTTCGGAGCCGTCGGCCAGCATGGTCCAGATCTGGCGGGTGCCGGTGCGCGTGGATTCGAATACGATGTGCCGGCCGTCGGGCGCCCAACTGGGGCGCTCGTTGCGACCTGCGTCGCGCGTCAGTTCGACCAGGGCGTGCGTGGCGATATCCATTATGTAGAGGTCATAATTCCCGCTGGGACGGCGCCAACTGAAAGCCAATAACTGGCCGTTCGGCGACCACGCCGGATCGATAACGTAGCCCTTGTCGGTCAGCTCAACTTTTTGCACTTCGCTGCCGTCGGCATCCATGACGTAAAGCTGCGGTGTACCGCCGCGGTCGCTGACAAAGGCGACCTGCTGGCCGGTCTTTGGGTTCCATGCCGGTGAAGTATCGGCGCCCGTTGAATGGGTAAGGCGGCGGGCATGGCTCCCGTCGGCTTCGGCGATGAAAAGCTCGGGATTGCCCAACATGCTGGACATGAACATGACCTTGGTGCCGTCCGGCGACCATGCCGGAGCACTGTTGGTGCCGCGGAAGCGCGGCCAAGTCAGCAGGCGCGAGCTGACGGTAGAGTAGACGCAGATTTGCGCGCTCAGGATCGAACCGGCGGTTGGATAGCAGGTGAAGGCGATGCGGTCGGCATCGGGAGACCATCGCGGCGTGAGGGCGATGGAGTGAAGCATGGTGAGCTGATGCTGATTGGCGCCGTCATAGTCCATCTCCCAGACCTCTTTGTTGCCGCTGCGCGTGCTAACGAAGGCGATTTGCGTCGAAGCAACTCCGGGGAGTCCCCCCGAGAGCCGCGCGATGATCTCATCAGCAAACTGGTGTGCGTAGCGGCGGGTCTGCTCTTCGTTCGCGTCGCCGCGATAGACGCGGCCCACTACAGGCGGTGCCGAAGGATTTTTCACATCGTTGAACCAGGCTTGAATCTCTTCGGTCGTGCCGGTCACGGTGGCATTACCGAATGCAAGGAATTGCGCTGAGGTTGGCGGATCACTCCATGCCTGATAGTTCAGCTCCATGGGGACGCTCGGCACCTGCGTGGGATAAAAGCTCTTGCTCGCGAGATCCAGGATGCCGCTGTATTCGAGATCGTTGCGAACCACGTCGCTGAAGAGCGAAGCCGTCATGGCGGAGCCGTCGTTGCGGGAAACGAAGTCAGCTACAGCCACCTTTGGCTTGCTGACGCCGAGGCCCGTGCCGGTGCGAAACCAATCCTGCGCGCGCGCCGCCGGCTCCGCGAAGGTGAGGAAGACAAAACCGAAGAACAAGGTGCATGCCGCACGCTTCTGCCAACGCGATGTAAGAATTGTCATTCTCATGTCCATCTTTGTCGATTCCGTTGATCTCTACATCAAGAAAAACTTCAGCCTGATATTTCAGCCCTACGCAGGCCCCCTGCGTAGGAGTCCGGCATCCTTGCCTATGAAGTCGTGACACCCAATGCGAATATACCCGCGCCGACAGACTGCCCGCGGTCTGTTCATCGGCGGAAATCGAACCAGAACTCGACGGAAACCTTATTTCCAGAATACTCGTTGGGCAATGCCTGCATGGGATTGGAGCTTTGAATCGCCCGCATCGCCGATAGGTCCACGGACGCATTGCCGCTCGACTGCAAAATTTGGATGTTCGTTACGCCGCCATTGCGCAGAATGTCAAAAGATACCACCGCGCGCGGCGCCCAGCGCAGCGAAGGATCGATTGTGCTCTGCAGCCAATTGGTGGCCACGCGGTTACGAACGGCGTCCACATACCACGAGAAACGTCCGGCGAAATCGCCGCCACCCGTCCCGCCAAACTGCATTCCCGCGGCAGTTGCACCTCCAGCGCCCAAGGTGAACTGCGAGTTCGAGGAATAGGGCACGGCAGGCGAACCGCCCTGACCGTAGGGAACAGCGTTTTGCGGAGGAGGAGTGGTGTCTTCCAGTATCTTGGAAGGACGCGTCTGGTAGAAGGGCTGCTTCTCCTTCTTAAACTTGGGAATGGGCGTGGCGTCCTGCGGAATCTCTTTGGGCTTTGGCTTGGGCTCGGCCTTGTAGAGCCCCTTGGATTCGTCGACGACGCGGCTCTCGGTAACCGTTTCGGGGCGGGGTAGCGGCACGCCCGCGAGGCCGCCGACCAGCTTGACAGACACCGCACCGCCTCCACCAGGTCCACCCCACAATTCGCCGCGATGCGAAAAGATTGTAGAAGCGATCAGCGAGCCAAACAGGAGCAAATGCAAAATCAGCGACCAGAGCAGCGGGCCTTTCAATCCCGGCTCGACAATACCAGTTCGCACGTACCCGCCGCGCATCGGGGCGCCCGGCGGCTGCATGGCCATGCTGTTCGCGCTGGCGCTCATTGCTTCGGACGTGCGCTCAGCGGTTCTGTGACAACGCTGACATTGTCAATTCCGGAGACGCGCAGGGCATCAACCACGGTGGCAAAGGTTCCGAAGGGCACCGTTTCGTCACAGCGCAGGAAAACGGCATCGCTTTGCGGATTGCGCATCTGCGAACGCACTTTGTTGCCGAGATCGTGAATATTAACGGCATCGTTGCCGAGGTAGATCAATTGGCCGCGATCGATCGTCACGACGAGCCGTTGATCGCTGATCTCTTTGACGGTTTGCGTCTTTGGAAGGTTGACTTCGATGCCGGATTGCAGGATGGGCGCGGTGATCATGAAAATAATCAGCAGCACCAGCATAACGTCCACGAAGGGAACGATATTGATCTCGGAAAGTGAGGTCCCGGTCTGGCGTGCAAGCTGCGGCATTGTTTGTCAGGCGGTACTACGGTTTTCACAGCAAAAGCAGAAGCAGATTCCTCGTCGCCACCCGGGAATGGCGGGTGAAGCGCTCCTCGGAATGACAGCACTGCGTCTCAGTACGCGCTCCAGGTTACAAGTAATTCTTTTCGATCAGCGCCGCGACTTCCATCGTGAAGTTATCCATCCGCGCGCCCATCTCGCGGATATCGTGCACGAAATGGTTATAGGCAATGACCGCGGGGATGGCGGTGAAAAGACCCGCCGCGGTGGTGATAAGCGCCTCGGCAATCCCGGGGGCGACAACCCTCAGGCTCGCCGCTCCAGCCGTGCCCAATCCCGAAAAGGCGTCCATGACGCCCCAGACAGTGCCGAATAATCCGATGAACGGCGTGACCGAACCGGTTGTTGCCAGCCAAGGCATGAAGCTTTCCATCTTCCGCACTTCTTCCGCCGCAGCGGCCTGCATATCCGCGGTAACAGCGTGCAGGCTCTTGACACGTGGATGTGGATTACTGGCCATGAGTTGGCTGCTGAGTTCGCGGTAGCCCGCTGCGTATACGGCCTCGAGCGGTGAGCCCGTCGACCCGACGACTCGCGGCTCGGGCAGGCCGCGTGTGGCGCGAAAAGTGCGCAGGAAACTGGTGGTGCGCCGGCGCAGCCGGCCAAACAGGCTGAGTTTCTGAAAAATCAACGCCCAGGAAAAAAGCGAAAAACAAAACAGGATGATCAGGACCGAGCGCGCCACCCAGCCGGTTTGCTGGATCAAATTACTCAGCTCACCCACATACAAACAAACAGCTAGAAGTGAAAGAATAGTTCCTCTCCCCCAGAAAAACTGTATGGGCTGGCAGAAAAATTACCGTAGCACAGGGAGTATGCAGGGTCAACGCGGGAGTCGCGGAATCAGTGACTCTCGCTACTCTTCCGACACATCGTAACACGAGGTAATGCCAGAAGCTGAAGTTCGGTACCCTGGCGGAGCGGTGCTGCTGCCGACAAGTTTCATCAAAGATCTCACAGGCCGAAATCGCGGGCCACCGGTTCGAGGCACTGATGGCGGGGTCTCACGACTCGATTAAAGCCGAACTGCATCGCCGGGAAGCTGAGCCCCAGCACAATGGATCCGTACAGTAGTCACACGGTTGCGCTGTCTTCTCCCGCGGCGGGTGAGCCCGCCGACAGAAAAGAGGCTTTATTCCTTAAGAGAACACAGATCGCGACGGTCATGATGCAAATTTCGATCAGCGCGCCAATCCGGATACGTGAAGCTGTCGGCACAGGTCCCAATCCGGTGGCCCGCTGAGCCAGCAACACGGATTGTTCGAAACGGTGTCTGCTGTTTGATACGAAGAGTGTGGCGCACGTATTTGCGATTCGAAAGGCAAAAAACCAAATCGCAGCGATTCGACTCCACCACACCAACATCAGCAGATTGAACCCGATCGCCGCATCGAGCAGGCACATGGCCGCGAAGAACGCGCCGGCCGGCGATGCGTGCAGACTAAAGCCGAAAACGAACGCAGGCGCGTGCGCATACATATTGACCGGCATGAGGCATGCCCCGAAAAGCATGTACAGACCGATTAGAGTAACTCCGACCGGTTGCCGGACACGTCCAGGAGAGAATGTCTCGTGAGGCGCTTTGGATTGCGATTGCTTCACAGAGGCGATGAGCTTTGAAATAGAGTTGCTTATCCAATGGAGCCGGATCGGGTCGACGGAGGCACATAGGAACCTCCGGCGTAAACCGGCGGAGCTAGGCCGCGCCGGCAAACGCGCACGCTCCCCTTGCTCGGCAATCGCGCCTTGGTGTAGTCGCACCGCGCTGCAGCGCCAATCAGCGCCAATGGGAATAAGCCCTACACCAGATGTCTATAGCGCGTACGTCGCGCTATGCTTCGCCTCGGATTTGCGATATTCGCGATCGAAACCGGGGATCGCGTCCGAGAGCAGCTCCGTAAACTTGGCGACGGCCACGCCTATCAGCGCGCCCTTAATGTCTTCCCAGGCTTGCAAGACTCGATTACCCATGACGGAACCTCGCACGACTCTCCCTTCGGTGCCGGGTTCTGACCATGGACGCCGCGTAGTGTTGCCATTAGGGATCAGCAACGCGACAGCCACTCCAACGCCGAAAGCCGCGCCGAGAAATGTCACGGGTCTTTTTTCATACTGCTTTCGCCAATCGGTCATTTCGCCCACTCGCATTTGGAGATCTTTGATGTTACGGCTCAGGCGCTCCCGCCGAAGCTCGATCTCTCGTTCTATCTGAGCTGGGTTTTCGCCCATTGGACGTTCTCCTTCATGCTTTGAATGGTCCTCTCCGGCGTGGCGTTCACTTCTTTGGCCTCACGAACTGCGGGAGCGATCATCATGGCGGCGATCAGTCCGGCAAAGACGGCCACAATTAAAGCCGAGAGCCATGCAGGAACGACGATGTCCAACGCGTACTTACAGGTCAGTAAAAAGAATCCGATGCAGTAGAAAAGAAAAACCATCCCCGGCAAAGCTGATTTCGAGGCGCGTTTAATTTTGGCTACCTCGGCGCCGATTTCGGTCTTCGCCAGCCGGATTTCGGACCGCAGGACCTCTTGCACGTCCCGTGCGATCTCTCTCATTAGTTGTGGAATTGTGGCTTCCATTTCATCCCCCTGACGAAGCGCCTGCGAGTTCAATCACGCGCGGCGGAAGAGCCGGCCTATAAGGAAGCCGCCGATCGCCGCGGCCACCATCGCCTGCGTAGGGTAGCGCTTGACGAAATCAGCTACATCGCTGGCCATTGCGGATGTGTCATGTTCGCGAATGTAGTGTGAGGTTTGCTCCAGAGTGTCGGCAGCGCGATGTGCCATATCGGTGATCTTGCCGCCGCCCGGCATATTCTGCGCAGTCTCGTGCAACCTGGAGGCAGTTTCATCGAGCCGACTGGCAGCCGCATTTCTTTTCTCGTCAATGGATTCGTTGACTCTCTGCCCCATATCAGAGACTCGCTGTGTGATATCCGACGCTTTGCTTTTGAGATTTTCACTCAAGTTCGAAATAGTCTCTCGAGTTGAAGATTCATTTTCCGAACCACTGGTTCTTGCTTGTCGAGCTCCTGTCGTTTCGGCCATAAGGCACTCCTTTCTCTTCTGTAGCCAGCTTAGTCTCCGGTCCTTAAAGCTGAATCAGGTGAACATCGGAGATTCACTGTGGGGATTTGGCACGAGGGGGAGGGGAGGGCGCTGCCCGGTGGAGGTGGAAACTGTAGCGGAAACTGTCGCCCGCTAACTGGCGCGGCTGAATCCAGCATTCGAACTCAAGCTTTGGGCCTAGAGGAGATTACGGAGGTTGCTCTGCGCGTAGTCCGATGTGCTTGCGGACGTTTGGCCAAAACTCGACGAAGGCATTCGAGCTCATCCGCCCTAATAAACCCAAAAGCACGCGGAACGCCGTGTCTACCCCGTCCGTCTCACTTCTCGCGCGCCATCCGTCCGAGAGAATGTTGCTGCCGGAAATCCCGCCCAAGCGTGCCAATGCAGGACCGTAGCCGCCGTCGCGATACCGCGCGATGAAAGTGAGCTTGATTACATTCCAGACTCGAGCTCGAAAGGGTGACCCGGGCAGGCGCTCGTAGCGCGGATCTTCGCCCCAGATCGAGCCGAGGCTTGCTTCGAGGACGTTTTGCGTGGCGATACCGCTCAGCCGAATGCCGTACCGCTTTCCGAATCCCGGCCAAGAAGGGCCGAATTCAGCAGGGTCATTCTCCGCCGTGCCAATTCCTGCACTGAACACCCCTGCCACTAAACTCTCCCGCCCCATCGTACTGTGGAATGTCCATAGCAGCCGCTGCCGCGCGGTAATCGGCTCGTATGGCTGCCGGGCAATCAGGCCGCGACCCAAAAGGCCAGGAATCCTTGTCTGCAGCTCAGTTTTAGTGGGGGTAGTCTGAGCCCGCAAAGGACTTTGTCCGCAGATTGTAAGCAAAAACAGCAGGAAGATTCCTGTCGCTTCAAAGGCTACTCGGGCGCGGCGAATGCAGTAATTAGCGAGCCCCATTTCTTGTTTATGCCGCGGAAGCAACCCGATTGTTTTGTGTCTGGGGTTGCCGGGCAGTCGCGAAATGCTCGAGAACCCCATTGATCTCTGCGCCGGAGAGCACGGCTATTCCGCTCAGGTAGAACCACAAGAGCAAAACGATCACCGCTCCCAGAGAACCGTACATACCGTTGTAGCCGCTGGAGAAATGCAGATAGACGCGCAGCCCCAGCGACACCGCGACCCAGAGAACCACGCCGGCGATCGCACCAGGCGAAACCCAGTGCCATTCGCGTTGCTTGAGGTCGGGAGCGAAATAGTAAGTGATGGCAAACGCCAGGAGAATCAATGCAAGAGCAATGGGCCACTGAGCAATCCTCCAAGTAATCGCGATAATTTGGGGCGGCGAGATAGTCTTGACGATCTCGTCGCCGGCCAGCACGATAACCACCGAGATCACCAGCAGCAGAGTGATGCCAACCGTAAGGCCCGTAGAAATCGCGTATTGCTTCCACAGCGGACGGTTTTCCTTTACTTCATAGGCCGCGTTCAACGTATCCATTACTGCGCTCATCCCCATGGAAGCCGACCAAAGGGCGCCGACGATTCCGAAAGACATCTTTAGCGGGCCGCTGGCGTGAATAATTCCCGATATGGTTGCGTTGATCAATTCATAGGCGGCGCCCGGGAGTGCGCCGGAAAAGAACCTGAATATAAGTTCGCGGCCGCGGTCGGCGAAGCCAAAAACGCTAAGAGCTGAAATAACGCAGATTAAGAAGGGAAACAGGGCGAGAAAAAAGTAGTAGGCAAGCTGAGCCGAGCGGCCGAGCACGTCATCTTTACGAATCTCCGTCCACGTGCGCTCGAGCACCTGTTTCCACGTGTGACCGCTCAGGTTAAATAGATCGGTGGCCATTCGTCTCTCCGGCCTTAAATTTGCCGCAATCGAGGAGTGGTCTCCGAGTCTGACGGACGCGCGCGGCCTGTATTTATCAGATGGCGGGAATTTTCGATTGGAGCCATGCGGCTCCGTTTCGTTTCATCGAAGAGCTTAAGGCAAAATGCTGACGATCTCTAATGAATCCAGGCAGGTCCTACTTGTTTTTTACCTTGGCGTCTTTTCTTCGCGCCATCTCTTCAGCCAAATAGAGTAGCAGCGAGCGTTCGGATTCGTCGATTTGGGAAAGATAACGGCGGAACTTATACAACATTTTCTTTTGTTCTCCGGCGGCGCCCCAGAGACCGCTATTCGCATCGATACGCACCAGCGGCGGCGGTTTTTTGCCCTCATAAAAAAATGTGTAGATAGGAACTTTGAGGCCCCGCGCGAACTTTTCGAGAGTCTCGATTGCCGGGACGGTGTACCCATTTTCAACACGCCAGATGTAGGTGCGCTGCAGGCCGGTCCTTTCCTGCAAGTCACCGCGGGTTAGTTTTTTTTCTTCTCGCAACGCTCGGATGCGCTTCCCGACGATCATGCCGAGATTATTCCAGACGGTTTGGCTCCAGTACAAGCGGGGCTGCAGCAGGCAGCGCGGATTTGTGCGCCGGGAGTGTAGCTGGTCGCTCCGGATTACACAGGGACTCCGTCCGGGGCATTCCGAGATGAGAGCTCGTTTGCGGCGGCTCAGGGTCGCAACGGCAGCATACGATGAGAAAGTCCTCAAGCTTGAATGGCAGACCAATACGAGATTGCGTGTATCGTCAAGTCCCGGCGTTTACGCTAATTCTTTTGAGTGGCAAGGCCGACGCTGCTCGTTGCTGAGCCTGAACCAATCCAGGCGCTCTCCACCCGCAAGCTCATGCTCGAATCCGCCAAGTTCAATGTGCTGACTGCGCACACGGGTGGCGAGTTCCTGGAACTGGTGAAGCGTTTTCCCCAAGTTGATTGCGCCATCGTCCATAGCCAGATTAACGATCTGCCCTGCGCAGTGTTGCTGAAATGGGCGAGGGATTTGAACCCCCGCGTTACGACCGTTTTTCTCGCGTCAACGCCCGGAGCTGCCTGCCAAGGGGCCGACCACGTCGTTTCCAGTCATCAGCCCGACGCGTTGTTGAAAATCGTGCGCGAGACTTTCGGTGATCCGCGGGCGATCGATGGTATGTAATGAACGCATCCGGCTCAGCCTTATCACCGGCGAAAACATCGAACAGACGAGTTCATGATCATGGCTTTTGTGCCTGACACAGGACCGGGACGTCTGCGCAATGGGGCTTGGATGCGCATCGGCACGGTTCTCCTTATCCTGATCCTGGGTGCGCTTTTCTTTATTTTCGCCTCGGGTCGCGCTCGCAGGAACCATTCAGATCGCGAGCCTCCGCCGGATAATCGCTCCACCACGTCTCCGGGACCGGTCATCGCGCACTAAACTGCGTCGATAAAGCGCATAACAGGCACATCGCGGGTGCCGCCGAATGACCGTTGTGTCCGGGCTGAGATCAGCGTACGATGCGCAGCTGAAAACTGGAGGCTTTATGCGCGCAACTCTGATCGGACTTGTTCTCACGCTTGCCGCTGCCGTGGCGCTGGCAAAACAACCTGCAGCGAAACCAAGCCCGCAGCCCAATCCGCAATCGAACGCTAAACCGACGCAGCTTTTTACCTCCGCATCGGACGTTACCGCCTTGATCGCCAAGGCAAAAGGCCGACGCACCAACAATCAGCCGCTTATTACCGAACCGATACTCGAGCTCGGCGGCTATGACGGCCATCTTGAATACCGCGCTTCGGTGGGCAATGCCGCAGTTCACGAAAAAGAGGCCGAGCTTTTCTACGTGCTCGACGGATCAGCGACTTTGGTAACCGGTGGCAAGCTCGTCAACGAAAAACGCACCGACGCCGCCAATCTGAATGGCTCCGCGATCGAGGGCGGCTCGCCTCGCAACATTGCCAAAGGAGACTGGGTGCTCGTGCCGCAAGACACGGCCCACTGGTTCAGTCCTATCCACGGGGTGCTCGTGCTGTTTTCGATGCACGTGCCGGGCGATTTCACGCCGGCGCACTAAGCTTCTCAATTATTCCACGAACGCCTTTTTCCCCTGCAACGCGGACCTCGGCCACATGAAGAACTTCGCCTAGCGAGGCGGAGTGCAAAACGCGAGCTTCGCCATCTTTTCTGCAGCGAATTTCGGTGTGTTCTAAGGTTCATACGGATTTCCCTCTACGGCGCGCGTGTTAGGTTGGGCGTAGCGCTCACGAGAGGCGCGTCGATGACCAGAGAAACCATCGGAGCCTCTCTTTCGGAGACTTCTCTGCCGGCTACCTCGTCGGCCCGCATCGGACTGATCAATCCGGCAACGCGTTTTCGCAAGCTGCTCCCCTACGCGGGCACCGCTCTCGTTATGGTCATCGCAATCGCGGGCTCCGCCACAATGAAGGGAATGGCCACCAGCCGCGACTGGCTCGCGCACACTTACCGGGTGAAGTCGGCGCTCGGGGAACTTGAAATCAACCGCGCCTTAATGCACGAAATCGTGAACGCGGGCCCGCGCGACGCGGCCACGCGCGAGAGACTGGAGCCGATAGCCAAAACAATTCAGCAAACAATAGCCGAGCTAAAAGATTTGACCAGCGACGACCCTACTCAACTGGAGCGTGTGGAGCAACTGCAGCCGCTTCTTGAAGAGGATGTCAGAAACGACATGGCAGCGAGTACAACTCCCGAGAAACCGGTGCGCGCGCGCGCGACGCCGGAGGGAGGCAACGCGGCTGCGGATGCGAGCATTAGCCGCATCGTTGGGGCCATTAACACCGAGCAGACGCAAGTTCTGGGCGAGCGGCAGGCCATGTGGGATCGCGACTTCCATCGCAATATAGCCGTGCTCGCGTTTGCGGTGGGCGCTTGCGTCCTACTACTCTTCGCCAATATGCACCTGCTGCGCGAAGACGTGCGCTCAACCCAGGTCGCCATGCAACACATCAGCCAGAGCGCGGATTCGTACCGCGCCCTCAGCGCGCGAATCATCGGTCTGCAGGACGCCGAACGCAGAAGAATCGGCAGGGAATTGCACGACAGCGTGGGGCAATCTCTCGGTGCGTTGCAAATGAACGTGGAGCAATTGGCGAACGCCCGTGAGGACTCGCGGGCCGCCCTGCTCGAGGAAACTCGCGACCTGGTCAAGCGTACGGCGCAAGAGGTGCGCACGATATCGCAATTGTTACATCCCCCGCTGCTGGACGTGGTGGGGTTTGTGGCTGCCGCGAAGAACTATGCTCAGCAGTTTATGCGCCGCAGCGGCATTGAGGTGAAGGTGAACTTTCCCGAGGACTTTCGCTTGTCGTCGAAAGAAGCGGAACTGATGCTTTTTCGCGTCTTACAGGAAAGCCTTACAAACGTTCATCGCCACGCGCAAGCCACAACAGTGGACGTTTGGCTGGCGCGCCACCCGCATGAAATCGTGCTTACGGTTCAGGATAATGGGCGGGGACTGCCGCTGGGCGTAATCGAAAATTTTCAAGCCGGCATGGCCTCCGGCGTGGGGCTCGCGGGCATGCGCGAGCGCTTGGCCGAGTTCGGAGGAAGACTTCAGGTGGAGTCCTCCCACAGTGGAACGATTGTGCGCGCGGCGATTCCCATATAGCTTGATCAATCCGTGCGCGGCCAGTTGGCTCGCGGGCGACCGGCCGGCAGGAATTTCGAATGGCAAAGCGAGTCGAGAGACGCGCAGTCGACCTGAGCGAGCTGTCCCGACCTGGTGGCGACTAGCTGGGTTTGGGGTAATCTTCCGCGAGGAAATTCTGTAGCGAAGGATTCACTACGATGCCGGGTCCTTCGGCATATTCGATCAAACCCATCTTGCGAAACTTATTCATGAAGAAATTCACGCGCGGTCGCGTGGTGCCCACGAGCGCGGCCAGCGTATCCTGATCGATCTTCTCCAACAGAGATGGCGACTTGCCGGTCCTTCCGCTCTGCCAGAGCCACAGTAACGCACGTGCCAGGCGTTGCTCGCTGGAATCGAAGATATGACCCAGGAGATCTTCTTCGATGTGCCGGTTGCGCTCGAGGAGACGGCTGACAAAATGGGCCGCCACGGTCGGCTCTTCGGCAATGAGGTGCTTCATTACTCTCGACTTAATGAAAATAACAGAAACGCGCGCGAGCGCTTCGGCCGAATACTGGTGTTGGGCGCGTCCGGCCAGGCAGCCTTCCCCAAAAAAGTTGCCGGCCCACACGAAGCCAAGAATAGCGGCTCGTCCGTGCGAAGAAACGGTCGTGAGTTTGACCAACCCTTCGAGCACGTAGCGAACTCCGGCGCAGACATCGCCCTGCGAACAGATCACGTCGCCTGTTTCATACGTAAGACGTGATCCGGCGTGTATCAAAACTTTGTATAGGTCTTGCGGAATCTCCGGAACCACGTATTGCACTTGAATACTAGCCATGTTTTATCTCTTTTTGGCTCGCGGAGCCCGCGCGGCCTGGTTTCAGCTGGCCCTCCTTGCTCTACCAATAAGGATTGTTTGGTCTGCGAATTCGAACTTCACAAAAACCGTAGGCAAGCGCGGTTTGAATCTGTACCTGGCCTAAAAATGGAAGGGTATGTGCCAAATAGTGTCTTGCGAGCCAGTTCCAACAAAGCGTTCAGGCTGCCGGTGTAAGTGCAAATGAATACATCACTTATTTTCAGGATGAAACGGTCGGGATGGATGACGACCCTACAGAAATTCCGCATTCAAACTTCAGGAATCGGCTGAAACCGCCAGGCAAAATTGCGCTTAATCCTGAAGCAGACTTTGCAGAGAACTATAAACCTTGAGTCCGCCGTTATATCGGATGAAACCTAGCTTGCGGAATTTGTTCATGAAGAAGTTCACACGCGAACGCGTTGTGCCTACCATGTCAGCGAGGGTATCCTGGCTGATCCGCTCCAGAATATAGGGGCTGTCAGTACGACGGCCGTGTTCGTTCAGTAACAGCAGAGTGCGTGCCAGTCGCTTCTCACTGGAGTTGAAAACTCGGTCAATGAGGTCCTCTTCAATTCGGCGATTTCTTTGGAGCAAAAATTCGATCAGATGGGTGGCAACTGAACGATCCTGCTCGATCAGCCGCATCATGGTTCTGCGTTTGATCACGGCGATGGAACTGGGAACAAGGGCAACGGAGGTGGACTGGTGGTGAGTCTCGCCCCCGAGGCATTCTTCGCCTAGAAAGTCGCCGTGACCTAAAATTCCGAGTACGGCGGCGCGGCCGCGATTGGAGACGGTGGTGAGCTTCACGAGTCCCTCGTCAATGTAATAGACTTCGGTACACGTCGCCCCTTGACTGAAGATCACCTCATCGGGCCGATATTTCACAATTTTCTTGGCAGGCAGAAGGTTCAGAAAGGTGCTAGCAGCGCCTACAGTCTGCGAGTCGCGAGATTTCACGTAGCCATTCCCGAAATAGAATTGTGTCCTGAATCGAATTTTGGGTCCAAGGACCCTTCGCTATACATTCGCCACGTAGCGAAAGGTCGTAGTTTGATGAAAGCGCTGCGGGACGTCTGTACAAAATTGAACACAGATCAGTAATGTTGCTGCCGGGGAGTTCATAGAGAGTTTTCGAAGCAAAGCAATGCCAATCCGCATGGTCGGCTTGATTTCTGATACACACGCTCTGCTTCGGCCCGAGGCGCTCCATGCGCTGAAGGACTCAGATCTGATCATCCATGCAGGTGATGTCGGGGACGCTACAATTCTGGAAGAGTTGCGCGGTCTTGCACCCCTGGTTGCCGTGCGCGGGAATATTGATACCGTGGGGCTATGCGCCGAACTGCCGCCGACGGCTGTGGCAGAAGTCGGATCCGATTTAATCTACGTTCTGCACGATCTTAAGACGCTCGATTTGGACCCGCGCGCCGCAGCGGTGGCCCTGGTGGTGAGCGGCCATTCGCATAAGCCCGCGCTGCAGGAGAAAGAGGGCGTCCTATACGTTAATCCCGGGAGCGCCGGACCTCGGCGGTTCAAGTTGCCGGTGACGGTGGCGCGCGTCGATTGCGGGGCTCATCCGTGGCGCGTCCATTTCATCGAGTTGATTTCCAGTGGTTCCGCAAAGTAGCGCTGTCATAGGCCAATTCGGCTAAGTTGCAAACCGGAGCAACTCAGGACGATCTCGTTTTGAACAGCGCGTACAGGATTTCCCCGATTGGCTGTCACGCAGCGGAATGACTACCCTGTCCGGGTTTTTCGCGGTAATACTTTTAAACTAAACCTCTTCCTAGCCTCCGTTCACAGCACAACTCAGGAGGTGGAGATGGTTGATTGTCTATAGACGAGAAAATACAGCGAGGCAAGCTTAGGCACGACACCGCTTCCGCCGCCTCCCCCACTGCCATCAACGTCGACCAATATTTGCGGCTCCTCATGGATGCCGTTAAGGATTACGCCATCTTCATGCTCGATACTCATGGCAGAGTGAGCAGTTGGAATGACGGCGCCGAGCGCATGAAAGGCTATCGCGCGGCGGAGATCATCGGAAAACATTTTTCGTGCTTCTATCCCGAAGATGAGGTACGCGCCGGAAAGCCGCAGCACGAACTCGACATGGCCGCGCAGAATGGCACGTTTGAAGAAGAAGGCTGGCGAATTCGCAAAGACGGATCGAGGTTCTGGGCCGATGTAGTGATCACCGCCTTGCGCGACCACCGAGGGGAGTTGGTGGGATTCGCTAAAATCACGCGTGATGCCACCGAACGAATGCGCGCCGATCAAGCCCGCCGCGACCTTTCGCTTAAGCTTATGCGCACTCAGGATGAAGAGCGCCGGAGGATTTCGCGCGAACTGCACGATATGACCGGACCCGTACTCAGCAGCGTGTTGATGAATCTCGCTCTGGTGGAGCGCGATTCCTCCGCATTGAGCGAAAGGGGGCGCGCCGCATTGCTGGAAGCCGAGACCCTGGTGCGGCGCGTCGCCAGCGAAATGCGCAGCATGTCATACCTGCTGCATCCGCCACTGCTCACGGAAGTGGGATTGGCGGCCGCGGTGCAATGGTTGCTCGACGGCTTTGCACAGCACACGGGTATAAGCGCCCAGTTGGAAGCCCCGTGTGAAATCGGCCGATTGCCCGATCACACGGAGGTGTCGCTTTTCCGAGTCGTTCAGGAATGCCTGACGAATATTCGCCGTCACGCCAATAGCCGCACCGCCGTGGTGCGCATGCACATCACGGGCGATGAACTAGTAGTGGAAGTCATTGATCAAGGCACAGGTGGGGAGCGCGGATTCACGGAAGGGACAGGAATCAAAAGCATGCGCGAAAGGGTGAGCGAACTCGGCGGCACTCTAGTGATTTCGTCCGCACGTACGGGCACAACGGTGCGCGTCACGGTTCCATTTTCAGCTCGGGCACAGGCCGTCGATGCTGGATCTGAGGCCAAGGCGCGGCTTTTGCTGGTTGACGACCACGAAATTGTTCGCCAGGGACTCGCGAGCCTGCTGCAAGGCGCGGAGGGATTCGAGATTTGTGGTCAAGCAGCTACCGGTGAGGACGCCATTCGCGAAGCTGATCGCACCAAGCCCGACATTATCATCATGGATTTGCGTATGCCGGGGATCGATGGTTTGCAAGCTACGCGTTCGATTCTGAAAACGCATCCTGGCACGGACGTATTGATTTTTACCGTGGACGAATCCGAGCAGGTTTTGCGCGAGGCCTTGAAGGCCGGCGCGCGCGGCTGTGTCACGAAAACGGACGCCGGCTCAACCCTGCTGTCCATGCTTCAAACCCTGGCCAGCGAACGACGCGGCCGCCAGTGCGCAAGTAGCTAGCATGGGCTGGACCGGTACGCCGCAAGAAGAACGGCTTGCGATTACTCATTATCGGTGCTGGTGATCCCAATCACAGTCTTTTATGTGAGCGCGCACAGCCTGAGGCTCGGATGAGCGCTTCACTATGAGTGTTGGGAGGTGCTGCTATGTACACACTCCTGAAGGAACACCGTTACCGCGTTCAGGTGGGCATAGATACTCATATTTTCGTTGTCGAAGAACGGATCGACGGCCAAGAGGGTTGGGGCGGGACATTTAGGCTGCGGATTCCGGCATCGGTTCATTCGGCTGCAAAAACGTTTTATGGTGCGAACGATAAGGAGGTTGCAGAGCAGGGCGCGCGGTTTCTGAGCAGACAAGCGGAACGATTCAGTTTTTGAACTGGCAAGACTACGTTTGGGTGAATTGAGTGAGGCTCGTCCTTAATACCATTTATCTTTGCCGCCAAATTCCAATCGAAACTGACCATCAATTGTATCGGCGAGATGGCAGGTTCGGGGCGCGATAACCAGCGGGTTGGCTTGATCACAAAAATGATAAAAGGCAAGTTCGCCTCCAAGGCGGATCGTGTAGTTCGGCCCGAATGATATGGCTCGAAACTCCTGCGTGAACTCCGGACCCTGGGTGCGATTTGACTGAATACCGCTGGACAGCATGCACTGAGCCGCCCAGACGCAGCCTCGCGGTATCACGTAATCGACCGAGAGCCTTCCTCGCATCGTCGCCAGGGCATCGCGGATTACGAAGCCCGGCGCAATAACCCAGCCGCCCTTGGCGAATTCTGACGTCCAAAGATAGCTCCTCCGAATATCGCCGGATATGCCAGCCCGCCAACGAGGGAACCAAATGCCCTTTGCGCCCCAGAGGAAGTTATTCCCATCATTAGTTACGTATTTCTTGTCCGGCGAGTATTCAGCGTATGTTTGCAGCTCGACGTGGGGGCCAATGGGTTTTTCTATCGTGAGGCCTAGGCCGAAATCTGGCGGTTTGAAACCTAACTGTCTCTGGCTGCCAATCTTGGTGTCAAGCAGGACTCGGCCGAACGGCATATTCTCCATGGCTGGAGCTTGCGTCTGCGCGAACAAGCGCGAGGCGAGCAGGATCACGGCTACTGGTCTGAGACGATCACGGCTCGGTTTGCTGCGCACTGCTACGCGAAGCAGATTGCTACGGGAGAGCATGGTCAGCTCTCAACTCTGACGGCACGTTATTTTGCGGATCGGGTGCATCCGACGGTGCCGGCTGGACCTGCGTGTTGCGAACCGCCAATGTCGCATGCACCACGGCGAGAAATAGTGGGAAGTAACGTTCGAAAGCGCGGCCACCTGGATCAGTTTCGGTATCCGAAATCTCCCAGCTAACCTGGTTAATCGTCGAGTAATAAATCCCAGTAATGCCCAGTGTGCCGTATACGCGTGCAGCTGACGGGTGCGTACCCCACACAAATCCGTAGTTTTCACACGGCGTGGGGCATCGCCGCGTCAGGTCAAGGCTTGTCTTCGCGTCGAATAGAACCGCTGACATCAAAATCCATTGATTGATCGCGAGTCCTCGGTCTTTGAATGTCATCATGTTTTCCACTGTGCGTCCGACCGCTCTGGGAGCGGCAGTTACGATGTGTGCAATATGGTGGGAATCCGCCGAAGCGTTGAGAGCGAGAAAGAAACAGCACGAAACGAGCCTAAGCTTGCGCATCGAGTTCCTCATCGGAGAGGAGAGCCGCAAACTCTCTCACAATAGGCCCTGCGTGCATGGCTACAGCCAGCTAGAAAGGCAGGGTAACCACCACGTTTCCTGAGACTTAATCGGAGTGCTGGAGCAGTGCTAATCCGTTCTGGAATCCCAGAAAAGGCATACGTGCCAGATTGGAATTACGGGGATACGGTGTTTGGAGGAGTCCGTGACGACTAATCCTGCCTACGAGAATCTTTACAATGGCAAAACTTGATCGAGAACTTGTATCGATGTTAATCTTAAAACAGTAGTCCTCAGTCCCCCGATTAACCGGCTCTTGTGGCTTTGGCTGTCCCAGCTCGATGTGCTCCTCGCACGGAGAAGTGAGACAGCTTATGTTGATACGGGTTACGCGTCTGATTCGCCCCCGAACATCGACAAGACTGTCGAACTGGCTCCTCACTTCATTCCAGGAGTCCGAGGTCGGTGTGGTGATTTTCAGCAGGCGGCTGCGTTTTGTCGGCGAAGAAGGGCAAATTCGACCCGTAGGTGGGAACGAGCCGTCTCAAATTGATGTTCGTTTCATCGCTGCGACCAATCGCGATTTGCAAAGGGAGGTCAAAGCAGGACGATTCCGGCAAGATCTCTTATTTCGGATGAATATTCTTCAAATCGAACTTCCTCCACTACGAAGCCGTAAGAGCGATATTCCCCCTTTGGTAGCGTTGTTTCTTGCTAAGCATAAGGATTTAAATTCCTCCATCCGGGCTATTTCAGACGACGCTATGCGGTTGCTCGTGTCGTATCATTGGCCAGGCAACGTTCGTGAACTAGAACACTCAATAGAGCATGCCTTCGCAATGGGTGATGGGCCTGCGATTGAGATCGATGACCTCCCCCCGTCGCTTAGCAGGACACGGGATCTCGAGGCACTCCCGCTGGATGAAACGCTGACTTTGCAGGAATTGGAACGTCGGGCAATTTTCCGTGCCTTAAAGGAGACCCGGGGCGACAGGCTGGAAGCGGCTCGACTTCTCAATATCGGAAAAACCACTCTGTACCGAAGGTTGAAGCAATATCAAAGGGACATGACCTGCGAGCGATAGTGACGGCCCACTATGCGCCGGCGCGGAAGACTGACGAGCCGAGCGCGGTAAAGCGACCGATCTCGCGTTCGCTTTGTGTTACGCCGTCGCAGCGGCGGTCGAGGGCTTCGTATTCCTGGCGGAATTCGCGCTTAAAGTCGTCGTACCCGGCCTTGGAAGTGAAGAAGTCCATGGTTACGTAGTGATTCTCGTCATTGCGGTCGCGAAAGAACTCCATCCTGAGGAAGGAATTGCTGCGGCGAAAAAGCTGGACCCATTCGCCGTCAGGGCCGTAGAAATTTTCGAATTCGGCCCGCTCTCCGGGCTTGGCCATGAATTCCCACATTGCCACGTAAACGCCGTCAGAATTTGCCATTTCACAACCTCACGTCTGAAGGATATGGAGCACTGCCAATTCCGAACAAGCTCGACGTTCCGCCTATTAGATTGCGGAGAAAACTAATAGGCGCCGGCGAGTCAGGCGGGGCTGAGCGCAACCTGCGAATTGGCTTCGGCAAGCTTCTTGATGGTGAGGAGCATCCTTCGTTCCATGACGAAGTGCGCCGGTTCCCAAAAAACCAGGTTCACAATGCGCCCCCAAAGGCTGACGTTCGCGGCATAGCGGAGCCGGGCGATCAGCCGCGTAGTATTCACTCCTTTGCGCTGCAGCGCAAAAGTCCACGTGGTGTCGAGCCCTTCCTTGCCGGCGCGGATCAATTCCCAATCGCCGGGCGTGACCAGCACAAGGCTGCGCACCGGTTCGACGACAGCCGCGACCATGCGAGCCTTGCCGCCGAAGCGTCGCGGCGATCCGAACCACACCGTATCGCCGATGGCGCGCTGCTGCCATTCCGGGACAATGCGGAAGGTGTTGTGCATTTCACAGCCGACCAGGTTCTCGAGAAAACTGTAGCTGTAGAAGCCGCCGCGATCTTGGCCAATTTGCACGATCCAACGCCACACGGCTTCGGCGGGGGCGTCGATATTCACGGCGTGCGTGACCACGCCCGAGGCGAAGGGCGAGAGCGCATCGCCGGGTAGCACGGCGGTGCGGTCCACTATCGTCGCACCCCAATGCAAATGCCAAGGGCGGATGATGTACATATAGGTAAAAAGCAGCGCCGCGAGAACGACGATGACGATGGCCGCCGCCTGCATTTGAGCCTCCGAAGCGCGTTGGGTCATTGTATCGCGGCCGACGTTCTCGCGGCATTCGGGAGACGCTGCGAGCGGAATCTGGGCAGTGTTCGACAACTTCTGGCCGATCAGCCGCGGAAGGCGCGAGTGCCGGCGGGCAGGTTGCTGGTGCCGCCGTCGATGACGATTTCATCGCCCTGAATATAAGAAGAGTCGCTGGAGGCGAGAAAGAGCACGGCTCGGGCAATTTCCTCGGGTTCGGCCCAGCGGCCGAGAGGAACGATTTTGGGGACAAGCGCGTCGGCGGCGGCGATCTGTTCCGGCGTGCGCGTGCGTTCCCATAGCGGGGTGCGCGTGTAGCCCGGCGTGACCACGTTAACGCGAATGCCCCGCGGGCTGAGTTCTGAAGCAAGACACTTCGCCATGACTCGGATGGCGGCTTTGCTGCCCGCATAGGCGGAAGTACCCGGCGGCCCGATCCTGCTGGTGAGTGAGCTGATCAGTACGATGCTCGCTCCGTCTCTCAGCAGCGGCAGTGCGCCTTGCACGGTAAAAAATACCGAGATGAAATTGAGCTGCACTTGCTGTTCGAAGGCGGAACGTTCCGTTTTTCCGAGAGGTGTGGGCGCGGAAAGGCCGGCGTTCGGAAAGAGAACGTCGAGAGCGCCGAAGCGTTGCTTGACTTCGGAGAACATGCGCTCGAGGTCGGCGCTTTGCGTGACATCGGCGCGAATGGCGAACGCCCGCACACCGAGGGAATCAGCGGCGCTGTGCAGTGTTTTCTCGTTGCGTCCGCTGATAGCCACCTGAGCGCCTTCTTGGATGAAAAGGTGCGCGGTGGCCAGGCCGATGCCGCTATTGCCGCCGGTGATGAGTGCGAATTTGCCGTCGAGTTTGCCCATGGGAAAACATTATGTCGTGATGAACGAGAAATCGAAAGCCCGGGGCAAGGCCGGACGCATGATTGAGCTATTCGTACCCGTGGGATTCGCCCACGCGAACCGTCCCGGAAAATCGCCGGTACAGAAACACGAAATAGACTCCAGCCAGTGCTATACCGACCACCCACCATGCAAGGCCGATCCGGAGGGCACGGTCGGAAGCGCGTGAGTTGTAAATGGAAAGTGAGAGCGCGGAGCCTCCCCGCGCGGGCAAAACGTAGGGATAGAGGCCAAATGCGACGCTGGTCAGCATGCCCACCAGGTAACCGGCGGAATGCACGAAGGCGCGAAATGTTTTGACCCGCGTTCCCTCACCGCTCAGGTAGTAGAAGATTCCTGCGAGGCTGGCGATCACAATGGCGGGAAAGATGAACCCCCAGGCATGGATGCTGAAGTTCAGCAGAATCTGCGGCTGGATTTTGAAACTGACAGCCGTGATAAGCACCGTTGTCGTCAGAACGCCCCACGAGCCGAGGCGAGCGATGCGGCGGGCGCGCACGGCAACGGTTCCTTCGCATTTGTAGGCCACCCAGAGAGCGCCGTGGAGCGCGATGGCGAAATACGCGGCTACGCCGACGATGATTGTGTACCAATCGAGAATGCCAGCATCGGCGCCGAATCGAAAATCCGTCCAAAGCGGCTCGAAGAAATTGCCGTACGAATCGAGAGGAACCCCACGGACGACGTTGCCGAGCGCGGCGCCAAAAAAGATGGCCAGCAGCGCACTGGAAAGACAGAACACCAGGTCCCAGGCCGGCGACCAGACCGGCCCAGCGACAAGGCTGCGGAATTCAATAGAGATTCCGCGCAGAATGAGAAGCCATAGCACGATCATCAGCGGGAGATAAAAGCCGCTAAAGCTCGAGGCGTACAGAACGGGGAAGGCGAAGAAGAGCGTGCCACCTCCGGCGATAAGCCAGACTTCGTTTCCGTCCCACACGGGCGCGATTGAGCCAATCACGGCGCGGCGCTCTGCATCGGTGCGCGCGACGCCCAAATGCACGATTCCCGCTCCCAGATCGAATCCATCGAGCAGGACGTACAGGGCGATCATAAATGCGACGAGGCAATACCAGATCGTTGGCATGGGCGGTCCTCAATCAGACGGGTGCGCTGGCGGCATCGCGGAAAGGCGTGGTGCGGGTTCGGGCCCGCGGTCAATTACGCGATAGACCAGAAATAAAAATAGAATCCCAAGCACGAAATACATCCCCAAAAAACCGATGAGCGTGAACCAGACATTGCCTTCCGAAACGCTCGCAGAAATGCCAAGGGGCGTGCGCATCAAGCCGTAGATGACCCACGGCTGACGGCCGGATTCGGCGGTGATCCATCCGGCAGTGTTGGCGATATAAGGGAAGGGAAACGCAAGCAGCAGGATCCATAACATCCAACGCGAGCGATAGAGCGCGCCGCGCGCGAGCAGGATTGCGGCGAGGAACATAATACCGATGAAGATCGTGCCCAAGCCGACCATTACGTGATAGCTGTAATAAACGATGGAAATGAAATCGGGCCAATCGCTCTGCGGGAAAGCGTCAAGGCCGCGAACTTCCGCGGTCCAGGCACGATAGGTGAGAAAACTGAGTGCTCGCGGGATCGTGAATGGGTTATCCAAGCGGCGCTTGGCGACATCGGGCTGGCCGAGGATGGCGAGCGGTGCGCCTTCCTGGCTAACGAAGAGGCCCTCCATAGCGGCTAGTGTGGTGGGCTGATAACGGGAAATCAAGACGCCCTGCATATCGCCGGTCGGATATAACTGCAGGATCGCGGCGATCACGCCGACGGTGATTCCCGTGCGGAGAAAGATGCGCGCGTCGTCCCCAAATTTGCCGCTCAGCAGATAAAACGCCCCTACGGCAGCCATGACGAAGCAGCCGGTTTGCAGGGCGCCGATCATATTGTGGGCATACTGCCAAAGCGCCCACGGGTTCAGCAGCAGACCCCAAAAACTGGCGAGCGAGAAGTTGCCATCCGACGCTCGCGAGTAGGCGAGCGGGTGTTGCATCCAGGCATCGGTAGCGATAATGAGATAGCCGGAAATCCACGAGCCAAGCCAGACAAAAAATACGGATAGCCAATGGCCAAGCTGGCCGAGGCGTTTTTCGCCGAAGAGCATCAGGCCCAGAAAACTCGATTCCAGGAAGAACGAGAAGATGCCTTCCATAGCGAGTGTCTGACCGATTACGCCCCCGGCGGAACGCGAGAAACCGGCCCAATTCGTGCCGAATTGAAATTCCATGGGAATGCCGGTGACCACGCCCACGGCAAAGTTGATGGCGAAGATGCGCGCCCAAAAGCGGAGCGCGCAATTATAGTTGTCATTGCCAGATCGCAGGGCGGCTGTTTTCAAAATCAGCAGTAAGAGCGAGAGACCCATTGTGAGCTGCGGAAAGATGTAGTGGAACGTGATGGTAAAAGCGAAATGGAGCCGGTCAACGCCGACAGCGGTCTGCATGCGGCACTCCTCGGCCAAATTGTGCAGCCGCTATTGTAATGCGTGACGCGAATCGGCGGCCGCTGGGGAGGGGAGGGTGATGTGACGTGAATGGGGTGCTGACCTGAAACAGGACCGCGAGCGGGGAGTAAACAGCACAAAGCACCTTGGATGTTTAACGGAGAAGATTGCGGTGCGATCGGAGCGACATCCAGTCGGCGTAGGGGCGTACATTCAGGAGTGGAGTGCGGCCACGGAGCTTTTTGAGGAATTCCTGTTGCCTTCGGTCGTGTGACGGCTGCGAGGCGCCCGAGACCTGGGATGAATTTCGTGTGCTCAGCCCGATCCCTACATCGGCGGCCTGAACGCGCGAACGCTCGTTGAGGAAATCGCCGAAGGCGACAGCGTCGGCGATTTTGTAGGGTGCGCTGGAATCGTGGTTGACGCGCTTGAGGTGATTGGCAAGAGAAGCGAGAGACTGTTCGACTGAAGTTCGGCTAAAGCGCGGAAATTTCGATCCGGAGACGGTTTCGCCTTCCGGTGTAGTCATCCACTCGTCGAGGCGGGAGTGGTGGACGTAACCTTGCATTTCTAGAATGGCAAGCGCCTGAGCTGCCGCGGAGCTGCTGAGGCCAAGAGTTTTGGCGAAATCGCGCAGAGTCCATGCTGTGACGCCGCGTGTGTCCTTGAGGAAGCTGAACAAAGCGGCGGCAGGCAACGAAATGTTGCCGGCAAACGCGCGCGACGCGCTTTTTGCCTGCATTTGCGGCGAAGCAGGTCCAGGAGCCCCCATGGGGCGGTGCTCGATGCGCAATTTTCGCGGAGCGGATTTGCGCGGCATGGCCGGAAAGAGAATTCGCGAAACAGAATACTAATGAAAATAGGTCTGCCCGGCGAGAATCGTCTCCAGCGCAGTACCCAGCTCACTGGCTGCGCGTGATTTGGTAAGCACGCCTTTTGCGCCGGCACGCTGGATCTGGCGCAGCACGACGCCGGGGTCATGCATGGTGAAGATCAGCACCTTCGATTCGGGATCCTGCTTTACAATTCGCGCGGCGGCTTCGATGCCGCCCATCACAGGCATGGTGATGTCCATTATGATGGCGTCAGGCTTGAGCTGACGCGTCATGCGTAATGCCGCTTCGCCGTTCGCAGCCTCACCGACGATTTCCCAGTGACCTTGCATTTCTAGAATTCGGCGAACGCCCTGGCGCACAATTTCGTGGTCATCGACGATCAGGATTTTTGAAGCGATGGTGATGTTACCTGCCTGTTAGATACGTTAGGAGAACCCTAAGGTCTTCGCGGGTCATCAGACAATTCACAAACTCCTTTACAGCCCACCAAGATTGGTATTAGCAGCCCTGATGATGCGGACTGGAATGCGCACTGGTTTACAACGGCAGGCTCGAGGAAAGACACAACGGCCGAAGTAGCCACTGCGCGAATTGTGACGAATTCCATGGAGGAATTCCGGGTGAAAGCGTTCCATTACGCTCGGATCGGCAGGTTGTTGTGGCGGCACTTCTTGCAAGCCTGCGAGTGATTCGGGCGTACGATACCGTAAGGTTGAATCAGGCAAAGACAGTATGGCGATGCTTAAGGGATTTAAGGTACTGTCGCCGCTACTTTTTTCCGAAATGAAAATTCAGATACTTGTCGTTGATGATCACGAGATCGTGCGCAAGGGGATCTGCCGCTTGATCGAAGCGCATGAGGGTTGGCAAGTGTGCGGCGAAGCGGCAAACGGCAAACAGGCTATTGAAAAAGCGCTCGAACTCACGCCCGACGTGGTGCTGATGGATATTAGTATGCCGCTGATGAGCGGTTTAGAAGCCACCCGGCACATCCGTAAAAGATTTCCTTCTATGAAGATCGCCATTATTTCGCTTCACGAGTCGCACCATGTCATGGCGGAAGCGCGAAATGCCGGGGCCGATGCTTATTTATTGAAGAGCGATCCTTCCTGCGAGCTGGAGAGAACGATCAGCGGATTGGTGATGACAATTCCAAAAGGCGCTGCGGACCGCCCCGGCGCGCCTGTTTCAGCTGAAGCCGCATCTGCCGATTGACGTCTTCCCGCGCATAGCGGATACCGTCTTCACTGTATAGCCCAGCGCCCCGTACAGCATATACCTTAGCTGCTACGCGAGGGCGCGACGGGATGTTTGATTTTAGCAATCTCCGGGTCTTAATTGCGGACGATCACGAGATCGTTCGCCGAGGGTTGCGAACCCTGGTTTCGTCTCGGCCCGGTTGGGTAGTCTGCGCCGAGGCGAGCACAGGACGCGAGGCCGTGGCGAGGGCCGAAGAGCACCGGCCAGACGTCGTTGTAATGGATATTGTCATGCCGGGACTTAACGGCCTGGAAGCGACGCGCAAGATCCGCAAAATCCTGCCGAAAACGCATGTCGTCATTTTGTCGCTGCACTACTCCGATGACCTGGTGCGGGAAGTGCTCGATGCGGGGGCGCGCTCGTACATACTGAAGACTGATGCGAGCCGTGATCTTATTACCGCGATTGAGGCCATGGCGAAAAATCGAACGTTTTTCACAACGGTGGCCGCACAGGCGCTGGTTGATCGCTTTTGCAATCCGCGTGCAACGGCTCCGCTTATGCGAGCTTTACTGAGCGGACGAGAGCGCGAGATCGTTCAACTCCTAGCCGAAGGCAACAGCAGCAAAGAGGTCGCGAAGGTGCTCGGGATCAGCGTCAAAACCGCGGAAACACATCGGGCCAATATCATGCGTAAGCTGGAGATGCATTCAGTGAGCGAATTGGTGCGTTACGCCGTGAAGCACCACATTACCGAAGCCTGAGAGAGCGCGCGCCAATTGTGTAACTTTGTTATAATGTAACTTTGTTATAACTTGATATCGCCTACGCGGCGGCGCGTTCCCCTGAAGTGCGACTGACCGGCTGGCCATTGGAACACGACTGTTGCACGTTGAGTGAAACTGGCCGGGCCGAAGGTCAGGCAGTTTCTTTCTTCGTGCAGAATTCGCCTGCTTCTTCCTGTGAGGTTGGAACGCGCAGCGTCTGCAAGGATTCCTGCAATGCGATGCGCTCATCGAGGCAGGGTGGATTCGAATCGCGCAGGCGCGCCGCGATAGCGCGTTCGGCGGCAGCCACTTTCGATGCCAGGTACTCCGGACGGCCTTCCCTGAGCGCTTCAGCAACGGCATCCTGCCATTCGTAAGGGGCGCTTTGCATCGGAATCGCTGCCGTAGGTGCGATTGTTCGCCGACGCAACGGCCTGTGTGTTTTCTGGTATCGGAAGCGAAGTTCCGGGCACGAAAACCGCCCAAAATTCCGGCGCTGGTACGGCGAATTCGATGGCCACTTCGGTGCGGCCGTTCTCAGTATTCCCCACCCGAGCCACGCGGCCCTCGCGTTCGTCCCAGGTGTGCGGATTCATCAGCAGGACTTTCTCTCCAGGCGAAAAGGTAAGCGACAGCGGCACGAGCGCCCCGTGGGCGCTGACAGAGATTGTCAGCGTCTCTTCCCTGAAAGATTTGCCACTGCGCCTGGCGCATACGCAGACAGTTTCTCTGAACGGGAGCCGTTCGCTACGGCGTCGTTCGATTTGCCGGAAAGCCGATACGTGAGAAGGAAAAGACATTTGTCGCCTGACAAGGTGTGGATGATACGCAGGACAGCGGAACGAAGAAATACAGGTGATTTCGGAGTTAACCAATAGTTATACAGGTTCTTTGCAGGGTAACCTAAACGTAAAAGCGAAGTAAGTCTCCAGGGGCGCCTATCTCGATGGGGCGCTCTCGGTCAGCAGCACAGTCAGGGCTTTTCGCGGGGCTACAATACTCGGCGCCGGGCAGTGTATATTAGCGCGCCGAAAAATATGCCGGATGAACGCCCGGCGCCATAAAACAGCGCGACTAGGCTGCCGGTTGGCAGGAATGAAAACCGCGCAGGGAAGCGCGTTGATACAGACAGGAGACACCTCAAACCTATGAAAGCGATTCAAGTGCCGCGAAACGGCGGTCCGGAAGTTTTAACTCAGGTGGATCTTCCGATCCCGCAGCCGAAGGCAAATGAGCTTGTGGTGAAGACGGCAGCGATTGGGATCAATTTTATTGATATTTACTATCGCGAAGGACGTTACCCGGCGACGTTGCCGTTTATCGACGGACAGGAAGCGGCGGGCACGGTCCACGCGGTGGGTAGCGACGTAAAGGGCTGGAGACCGGGAGACCGTGTGGGTTACACAGGCGTCCTGGGAGCCTACGCGGAATACACGGTAATACCCGCGGATCGCGGCGTGCGCGTTCCCAGCGGGATCAGCGATCAACAAGGCGCCGCCGCGTTGCTGCAGGGGATGACTGCGCATTACCTGGTGCACAGCACCTATCCGTTAAAGAGAGATGAAGTCGCGCTGATTCACGCTGCGGCAGGCGGCGTGGGGCTGTTGCTGGTACAAATGGCCAAGAACATCGGTGCGCGGGTGATTGCCACGGTGGGTTCGGACGAGAAAGCGAAACTTGCCCGCGACGCCGGGGCCGACGACGTGATCGTTTACACGAGGCAGGATTTCGAAGCGGAGACAAAGCGGCTGACCGATGGCAAAGGCGTTCACGTCATCTATGACGGCGTGGGGAAGACAACCTTTGACAAGGATCTGAACCTGCTGCGGCCGCGCGGCTACCTTGTTCTGTTCGGAGCGGCGAGCGGACCAGTGCCGCCATTTGATCCAATCCTGCTGTCGAGTAAGGGATCGATCTTTTTGACGCGACCGACGCTTGTACACCACATCGCCACGCGCGAGGAACTCGAGCAGAGGTCGCGCGACGTATTCGACCAGATTATGAGCGGGAAATTGAAGCTTCGCATCGAGCACGTCTACAAGCTGAGCGAAGCGGCGCAGGCGCAGAGCGACCTCGCTGCCCGGAAGACAACAGGGAAGCTGCTACTGGTTCCGTAGCGCTCGCAATAGGGGCACTGAGTCGCTTCGCGAAGAACCGCAGAAGCAGGCGGAAAAGGAAAGGGCCGGAGGGAATTGCCTCCGGCCCTTCTGTTTTTTGCGCTAAAACCAGCTGGAAGTTAGAAGATCAGCTTCAGGCCCAGTTGGAACGCTCGAGGTCCGCCTTGTCCAAGCGTCGGGTTGGAGCTGGTGATGTCCGGTGTTTGTGGGCGGAAGCCAAAAGATGCTCCCGCGCCCGCAGTCGGATCAGTGTAGGTGTTGTCGCCGCCGGGTCCGCCGAAGACGTTGGAGAAGTTGACGCGGTTCAGGATATTGAAGCCTTCGGCGCGGAACTGCGCGGTCAGGCGTTCTCGAATCTTGAACTCTTTGGTAACCGAGAGATCCCATTCATAGAAGGGGAACCCGCGGAAGTTGTCGCGCCCGGAGGTTCCGAGCGTGCCGTATGCCGGTGGAATCAGGAACGAGTTGCCGTTCGCATAGCAACCCAAATCAGTAAGGGATGCCACAGCCAGCGGGCCGTTGGCCGTGGCCTGCTTTAGGCACGCGGGATTGCTAGTGCCCGGGAAGTACGGAATGCCGCCTGTTCCGCCGTTGCTATCCAGGAATGCGCGAGTGCTCTGGAAGTCCTTGGGATTGCCGTAAAAATTCCACCATTCGCCTTCCGTTGCGGAGGCGCCAATTTCGTTGGTGCCGCTGAAATCGGTGGTGAAATCGTTCACACCCCACGGCATGCCGCTTTGCAGTGTCAAGACGGAGTTGAGCGACCATCCCTTGAGGATCTGGCCGAAACCATTGCGCCCGGGCAGGGCATAAGTGGTGGAAAAAGTAAGGTTGTGTCTGATGTCGAACAGGCTATTGCCGTAGAGACTGCCGACAGTGGCGTTGTTGATCGGGCTGACGAACCCCGCACCCCAGTTGTCAGAGGACATATCCAAAGCGTGCGAGTAGGTGTAACCCGCGATGAACGAGAGGCCGTGCGAGGCGCGCTGGGTCAGCGTGACCTGTAGGGCATTGTAGTTGGATTTGCCGAGGTTCGAGAGCCAGTCGATATAGCTCAGGTATGGGAATTTCGTGCCGTAAGGCGAAGCGGCGATTTCCGCAGCCGTATCGGGCGCGCAGTTGTCATAACCGGTGGCAGCGCTGGCCAAGCAAGCGGCCTTCGCCGCAGCCGTCCACCCGGCACCGACAGGCGGTTGGTTGAGGTCGGTCAGACCAAGCAGCTTTGTGCCGTGGTTGCCGACGTATGCCAGATCGAGTGAGAGGTTGGCGGTGATGGCCCTCTGGAGATCGACAGTCCACATGGTTACGTAGGGATTACGCAGACCGCGCTCGATCCCCTCGATTTCGCATTGAACGGGCACTTCGCCGTTGGGAAGCGTGACGCTGCCATCACCGCAAGCCGGCGTGGCGTTGAAAAGAGGGGTGGTCGGATTGTTGGCCGACCAAGTGCCTGCCGGACCGAGTGCGGAAGGCCCCGGACCGTAAGTGACCGATCCGATCTTGATTGTACCGGTGCCCTGCGTCACAACCGGCAAGCCGGTGACCGGGTTGGTGTAAGCATAGGTCGCGCCTGTGGGTACGGTGCGCGAACCGAGCAGGTTCCCAAGGGCATTCATTGTGTCAAAGCTGAACTGTTCGTACATGATGTCGCCGCTCGCGCGCAGCACAGTCTTGCCGTTGCCAAAGATGTCCCAGGCCAGACCGAGACGTGGAGCAAAGTTATTGTGGTCGCCGTTATAGGGCGAGCTGATCTGTTGACCGACCTGAACGAGACCGGCAGTCGGGTCAAAATTGCCGAGCAGGTTATTGGAGTCCTTCAGAACGGTGTCGATCTCATACCGGATGCCGTAGTTGAAGGTGAGCCGGGGAGTGACGTGCCAGCTATCCTGAACGAACGCGGCATAACCCTGACTGCTCAAATGGCGCGTCCAATCGGCAAAATTTCCGACGGCAAAATGCCCGGAGTGCACATTGCCGGTGAAGAAGGCGTCCAAAGTATTGAACTGAACCTGACCTTTCGCGAATTGCGTTACGGCATTCGTGCTGGCGTTGTTCAGAAACTCGAAGCCCCACATGAAAGAGTGGTTGCCGTGCAGGTATGAAACATGGTCGAGAATATTCACCACGCCATCGGGTCCGACATATTTGGGCCAATTGAGACCAAACTGCATGCTGTAGGAACGGATACGGATCTGCGGCAGGCCGCCGAAAGCGGGGCTGCTGGCTGAACCTATATCCGTCTGCCCCGTATAGATGTGGTAGGTCGCTCCATTGAAGCTGTAGTTGGCCGGATCTTGAGTGAAATCATTGCTCAGGAAAGTTTGGTAATAGTGGGAGTATCCGACGCGAAGCTCGTTTACCCACGATGAACTCGGCGTGAAAGTCCAGGCGCCGCTGAACACCTGGGAGCGTGCGTATTGGTTGGTGAGCCAGGCGTTGTTAACTTGCAGCGTGGCATTGTCGACAAAAAGGCCGCTGCCGGGACTGATGAAGTAGGAGGCATCGATCGAGTTTTTGGCGTTCAGGTGGTAGTCGACCTTGGCTATACCTGAGTGAATAGTGGTGGTGCTATTCAGCGACGTAACTAAAGTTGCCGGTGCACCGCCCGCGCCACCAGCAGCCGGAAAAAGACCAGGGAAGTTGCCGAGGGGTGTACAGGTTGCGCTGAGTCCGGCAAGTTGCGCGCTGAGTGGTGCAAGTTTTGCGCCCGCCGCAAGACAGGCGCCAACGAGGCCATTGGATGAGTCGGTCAGGCCCGGCCCGCTGGTGATCGCGGTGTTGTGAGGGGCGGGATTTCCGTTGGTGTATTGCTGTTGTTCGTAATTGGCGAAGTAAAAGAGCTTATCTTTCTTGATTGGGCCGCCGATGCTGGCGCCGAACTGCTCAAGTTCGAGGGCAGCCTTGTCGCAAGCGGCGAGCGGGCCGACGGCGCAGACCCCGTTCACCGGAGCAGGATTGAAAAACGATCGCGCGTCAAAGGCATTCGAACGGCCGTAAGCGTATGCCGTGCCATGAATGGTGTTGGTGCCGGACTTTACGCCGACGTTAATGACGCCTCCGGGCTTCCAGCCATATTGCGCTTCCGGATTCTGCTCGGTACGGAATTCGTCGATGGCGTCGATGGGAAGCATGGTGCCGGCATCGCCGGCGGCCATAACGGCGTTCATCACACTCTGGGCCATCCACGGGTCGTTGCTGTCGATGCCGTCCACCTGATAGTTCTGATCGTGAGGACGCAGGCCGTTGGTGCTCTGAGTCCAACCGGAACCTCCGGCGTACTTCACGGTGCCGGGACGAAGCACGAGGAGATTGGTGAAATTGCGGCCGTTCAGCGGCAGATCGTTAATTACATTGTTCTGAATCGTTCCGCCGACGACAGCATTGGTGGTTTCCACGAGAGGAAGTTCGCCAGTGACCGTGACCTTTTCGGTCTGTTCACCGGGCTGCAAGGTTAGATCCACCCGGAGTTGCCCATTGACCTCGAGGGTAATTCCCGTGCGCTGGGCCGTTTTGAAGCCCTGATACGCGGCGCTTACATTGTATGAGCCGGGCAGCAGATTGGGCGCATTGTATTCGCCCGCCGCATCAGTCATAAGTGTGCGGGTGATATTTCTTTGAGTATCAGTGACGGTTACGGTAGCGCCGACAACCGCGCCGCCGGTTTGATCCGTGACAGAGCCGAGAATGCGGCCGGCGCTGCCTTGCGCGAACAGTTGTGAACACCCCACAAAAACTGCAAGGCTCAGCGAGATCGCTCCAATCGCGGTACGCCACGAGAGGAGGGAAGATCTGCGAGCCAAAGCAACCGCTAACTTCATAAATCACACCTCCAGTAGATTAAAACTCAACGGTGGGAGAGAAACACATCCCGACAGCCACCCCATTTTGAACCCGAACAACCCCAGCAACCGGCTAGAGAGGCGCCTTGCAAGGGCATGGCCCCTAGCCCGTGCCGGGGAAAATTCTACTACAGACGTGAGGCGTTAAGCCACGAGCGAACGGGAATTTACAAAATTTAAGATTTAAGGCGAATGTACTCGGAGGGGTCTGCGCGTTCGGCCACGCGATCGATCACGTGGGGACACGGACTGCGCGAACGCCGGCAATGAATTCCCGGCAGCCGCGTTTTTGGCGGATAATCAAAGCAGGGCCGGAGTAGCAAACTTGTTTGTTGGAGGTGAGATCCATGACATGCGCGGAATGCCACAGGGAGATCGACGAGCGCTGGAATTTCTGTTCGTACTGCGGGGCGCGGGTACGCCCGGTGTTTTCGCACCGCAAACTGATGCGGTCTTCCACGGATTCGAAGATAGCGGGAGTATGCGGGGGCCTGGCGGATTATCTCGGGATCGATTCGACTATCGTGCGCCTATTCCTGGTGATCCTCGCAGTTGTGCCGGGTGGCATCGTCGGCGGCATTATTGCTTACATTGTGGCGTGGATCATCATTCCCAAGGCGCCCGCGGCGGCGGCCGGGGCTATTGAAACGAAGCCAACGGCGGCGGCCTGAGGCTAACACATTGATTCATCGCGCATAGTTCCTGGTCGCGCGAGGCGCTTTGGCGGACCCGAAGTGGCAGTTTGCGCTGCCCAAACCCACGCGGGCGGTTAAATCGGCGAACAACATTTGAGGAGGCGGCTATTTGCCGGCGGGTGCTTTCCCGTAGTCGAGGCCGGGGAGTCCGTCGACATGGCCCATGCGCTGGTCCCATTCTTTGAGTTCCGAAATCGTGCAGGGGTGCGCGTCGAGTTGCCAATTCTTCCGTTTCCAGAAATAGGTGATGGACCACGGCTTCAAATAATTCTGCGGATCATCGAAGGTGAAGAGGATCTTCAGCGTATCGTGGTCCATGCGCTGCCAGCGCTCGGTCTGGTGCATATCGAGGCCGATGGGAAAACCCTGCCAGGTGAGGAATTGCTTTCCATTGTAGTCCTTTGATTCCACGACAAAGGTATTGCCTTCCCATTTGCCGATCGAGTAGCCCATGAAGTCGGGTTCAGGGTCTTCGGGGAAGTTGCGGCCGTCAGTCCATATCTCGCGCCAATCGCTGTAATACTCGAAGTGCATAAGGATGCGATCCTTGGCATTGATCACTTCGAAAGGGCGCGGGGTGAAGAAATTGCGCGCCGTACCGTAAGGATCGCAACTCGTGACGGCGCCGGCGGCAACAAACTTTTTGTTCGCTTCGTAAGCCGCCCGTCCTGTGGGCGTAAAGGGGGGAAGCGGCTTCGGGTTGCCGCCGAGGTCGAGAGGGTTTACTTCACCTTTGGGTTGCATGTAAGGAGCGGGATTCCACACGCCGGAGAGATCGCGCGGGTCGAACTTGGAATTTTGCGCAGCGTCAGCGCTCGCTGGTTTAGCCGCCGCCGAATGGTTGGCCGTGTTAGCCGGCTGCGTGGATTGGGCGACCGCGGCACAAGACAGCATACACAATGCAGTTGCGGCGGCCATCCGGGCAGCCCACGGGCGCGGGTTCGGCCGTGCGGTCGTGTTGGATTTGGCGCTCAATTGCGGGGAACGATAGGCCACGGCAACCTCCTGCTTCACGCGATGTGTGGCTAATTGCTGCTTTTTTGCGGTGGCTGCTCACCGAGTTCGCCGCCGGTCAGTTCTTTGCCGTCGGGGAGGATGAGTTTACGGATCATGCCGATGGGAGTGCCTTTCTTGCTCGGGGCGACGACCAACGTAACGAGGTCGCCAGGTTTCAGGAGTTGAGGATTCCAGCCAGCTCTACGAAGGACCGCGGGGGCCAGCGTTTCGATGCCCCAGTTCACCGTTTTGCCCGAATCATCTTTAACGTCAAGAAAGATCTGGCAGTGAGGATTGGCCCAATAGTATTCGGTGACGGCACCTTTCAGCGTTTTCAGATTTTTCGTGTCGTATTCGGATCCACCATGATGCGCAAAAAGCAGGGTCGAAATGGCGAAAATGCCTGCAAGCACACCAGAAGATACGACCCGTTTGCTTTTCATCCCAGCCTCCCGGATGGATCAAGGCTTCCCGTCACGATGGAGCAGCCCCACAGAACGGCCGCCGTGAGGTTCAAGTAGACCGAGTATATCATTTTTGATTTTCCATTCCTGCGCCAGAGGGCACGGCGAGCCACTGAAGTCCGCCCGTCGTAACCCCACCAGGTCGCCGCCGAAATCGGTTGAGCAAATTGCCTTAGTGAATATAATTGACACCCATCCGGGTCGTGAGCGGGTGCGGAAGGCACGCGTCTCACGGGGTCTCAAGGGGCCTTAAACGGGGTTCCTGCCCGATAGCGACGAGCTATCGCAGATAAGGAGCAACACAATCATGAAATGGCAGAACAGGTATGGGCTGTTCACGTGTGTCTTTTTGCTTATGACTTCGATGCTCGCGGCGCAAACGGCAGGCACAGGGGCGCTGACGGGCACGATTACTGATCCTTCCGGGGCCGTGGTGCCAAACGCGACGGTGACGGTCACCAGCGTGGATACAGGGCAATCCCGGACGGCAATGACGGGAGCCGACGGGGCTTACAAAGTAAGCTTGCTTCCCCCAGGGAATTACCGAGTAAGGATCGAGGCGATGGGTTTCAAGCCGGTGGAGGTTCCCTCGATCACGGTAACTGTCACGGAAACGGGCGTGCTCAGCAGAAGTTTGGAACTGGGCGCGCAGACGCAGGCGGTGACCGTCGAGGGCGAAGTCGAAACTGTTCAGACCGCGAGTTCGGCGCTGGGCCAAGTGGTCAGCACGCGAGTGATCACCGCACTTCCGCTGAGCACGCGGAATTACACGAATCTATTGGCCATGTCTGCCGGCGCGAGTTCAGACGTGGTGAATTCCGCACGCATGGGCAAATCTTCCGCGGATATTGCGGTAAACGGCGCAAACACCACACAGAACACCTATCTGCAAGATGGTGTTTCCGTGAACAACTACCTCAGCGTGAACACGGTTTCCGAAGGAACGCTGTACGGGGCATTCCCCATCCCGAATCCGGACAGCATCCAGGAGTTCAAGATCCAAACGTCCACTTATGACGCCGGGTACGGGAGAAACCCGGGCGCGAACGTCAACGTTGTGACGAAATCCGGCACGAACGATTTTCACGGCACGCTGTTTGAGTTTTTCCGCAACACGGCTCTCAACGCGAATGACTATTTCCGTAACGCGACGGTGGGAACCGCGGGGAATGACGGATCAAAGCTGGTTTTGAACCAGAACCAGTTCGGCGGTGTGTTTGGCGGACCGATCAAGAAGGACAAGCTTTTCTTTTTCGTGTCCTATCAAGAGACGCAGCAGAAGAACGGAATCTCGGGATTCGGGTATACGGTTGTGACCCTGCCGCCGATTCCGAATATCCCGCGCGGCAACTGTCCGGTGGGTTTCTCTTCGATCAGCCAATGTGACGCCCCAGGGCAAGCCTTCATCCCGGCGCTCGGCGCGGCGGTTTGCCCGAGCCTGCATCCGGGCAATAGTTTCGACACCATTAAGACGACCGGGAGTATTACCGTGGCGTGCGACGGGTCCAACATCAATCCCGTCGCCATCAAGTTCCTGCAGTTGCAATTGTCTAACGGCGGATACTTAATCCCCGGATCGAACACGGGAAATTACTCGATCGCGAGCTTTACCGATCCGGCAAGCTACAAGAATCACCAAGGCATGGGGAACTGGGACTATGTGATCAACAGCAAGCACACGCTTTCCGGCCGCTATTATTACGAGACGGACCCGACGTCGGGCCCTTTCGCCGCCAACGGCACAAGCACAACGGCGAGCGCTGTGTTGCCGGGGAATCCGGTGTTTGAGCAGAAAACCAATCACGCGGCCGTTTTGAGATTAACTTCGATTTTTTCCAATAATCTGGTAAACGAACTCCGCGGCTCCTACCAGCGGGCAACTTCATTTACGAACGAATTGGGTTCGTTCACAAATTCTCAGGTTGGAGTTACGGACATTACTCCGGGGGTAGACAACCTGACGGATGTGACCATTCAGGGCTTGTTTACCGTCGGCAACAATCAGTCGTTCATTTCCAACCTGTGGACAAACCAGTTCGAAGTTGCCGACCAGGTTTCCTGGTTGCACGGAAAGCACTCATTCCGGACTGGATTCGAAGCGGAGCGGGTCCAGGCCAACATCACGACGGCGGGTTCCAGCATTGGGAATCCCACATTCCAATCGTTCCCGGACTTCTTGATCGGACGAGCGGCGTGTGCAGCGGGTACTTTCCCTACGACTTGCAATGCGAACAATCCAGGCACATCGAATGGTTCTCAAGCCAGCAACCTGCAGCGGTTCACAGCGCAGACGGCCGCGAATGGCGGCTTCGAGTACGCAGGCCGCGTGATCGATCTCAACGCGTTCGTTCAGGACGACATCAAGTTGACTTCACGGCTCACTCTCAACTCGGGCGTAAGGTGGGAGTACGATGGATTCCCATCTGAGCGAGCGGGAAACTTTACCGATCTCTGGCCGAACCTGTTGAATACAGTGCAAGTGCCCGGCAGCGGCTGCGTCATCAATGGACAATCATTCGGGGCAGGGGCTAGCGGGACCGGATGTACTTTTGCCGGGTTTATGGTGCCCAGCAACTACAACGGTCCGCTGCCCACCGGTATTTATCGCAGCCCGTACCCTTACCAGGCGGATCATCGGTCGCCGCTGGATAATTTTGCGCCGCGGCTGGGATTCGCGTGGCAGCCGCTTTCGAGCAATCGTTTCGTGGTTCGTGGCGGCGCGGGTTTGTTTTACGATCTGGTGGACGGCGTGGACATGATGAATTTCCCAATGAGGAATACCCCCGGGCAGATTCCTGTCGCGACCGGCCCCACATCGACTCTGGCAAATATGGTGACGCTGCCGGCGGCGGTGCCTGGGCCGGCCGGCAGTTACGGGTTCACGCCGCGATGGCTGAATCTGAGCAACGGCACGAATTCAAATTTCAAAGTAAACAATATGGATCCGAAGATCACGGTCCCCGTGACATATGAATGGAACTTGAACGTTCAGTATGAATTCTTGCGGAATTGGGTGGCGCAGATCGGATACGTTGGATCGCATGGGATCAATCAAATGCAGCCCGGATCGGGCGGATCTCCGGGGGGCGGAGCCGATCCATTCAATTGGGCTTACCTGGTGAGCCCGACCAGCCCGGATCCGCGCACGGGAGCCACGACAAACACGGTGAGCAACGTGGGGCTTCGCTCGCAATACTTGGGCGTATCAACTACAGCCGTGCAGTATCAGACCACATCTTCATATAAGTACAACGCGGTGCAGTTGACGCTGCGAAAACAATTCTCGCACGGGCTGCAATTTGAGACCGACTACTCATGGAATCGCGCGTTCGTCACCGAGCCCGTAGGTATTAATACCTTCCCCTACGTGGTCCAGCAAATGGGAACGAGCACGGTTTACCATCCGCAGCGGTTGGTGGTGAACTATACTTACGATCTCCCGTTTGGCCATCCCACAGGATTGCTCGGAAAATTCGCGGAAGGCTGGAGTCTTTCCGGCGTAACAATCTTTCAGAACGGTACGCCCCTGACGCTGATCGACAATGGCGGAGGGACCATTTTCTTCGGTCAGGCCGTTCCAAACCCCACGGTCGCCCCGGCTAACTTCTGCTCCGGAAAAACGATTTCGGACGCCGTTACTTCGGGGCCAGTGGAGGCAAGACTCAACAACTATTTCAACAGGACGGGCGTATTTTGCCCCGTGCCGATCTTGGGAACTGATGGGCAGGCGACCGGTTTCGGAAATGATGGTGCGGGAAATATTCTCGGACCCGGGCAGAAGAACTGGGATATGTCGATTGCGAAATCAACAAGGGTGGGCGGATTGCGTGAAGGCGCCACGCTGCTTTTCCGTGCGGAATTCTTCAATGCGTTCAATCACCCGATGTTCAACATGCCGCAAGTGCTGAACGGTAGTTACAATCCTTCGCTTGATCTGAACAGCTCAAACTTCGGGCGGATCACCACCACAGGTGTCAATCCGCGGCTCATTCAACTGGCGTTGAAGTATTCCTTCTAGGGCACTGCGGAGGGAGCGGCAAAACTGCCGCTTCCTCCAATTCGCGCTCCGCAGCAGATAAAAGAAAGAAAGAAGGACTTTGTCTTAGGGACAAGCAGAGGCGCCAGTGCGCGAGAGACGGCCGGTAAGCGAGGAGACCGCCTGAACTTCCGCACCCTGGCAATAGTATGTGTCAGATGCGACAAGAGGAATTTCTGAGCCGCTGGCGATCGGCGGATGCTCGGGTACAATAACCGAGCCCACCCCGCCCCTGGAAACAAGAGGAAAGCCCATGCGCGAGCCCTGGAAGACCTGGGAGGGTCGTGTCGTTCATAAACAATTTCGCCTTGAAGATTACCTTGGAGGCTCGGCAACCGCAGGCGTATTCGCGACCCAATATGGTCCTGATTCCCAAAAAGCCGCGATCAAACTGATTCCAACCGGCACTTGGGACAACGCTAGAAGCGAAGCTGAGCTTGCTCGACTTCAGTCGGCATGTGAATTAGCCCATCCTCATTTGGTCCGAATTTTGCAGGCAGGCCGCACCACGGTTGACGATACCGAATTGCTTTACGTCGTGATGGAACATGCGGACGAGGATCTTTCGCAGATTTTGCCCAGTCGCGCTCTCAGCGAAGGCGAAGTCCGCGAGATGATGCCACCGATGCTTGAGGCCCTGGCATATTTGCACAGGAAGGAACTCGTGCACGGGCGTTTGAAGCCCGCGAACGTGATGGCCGTGGGCGATCAGTTGAAGCTCTCCAGTGACGGCATTCGCGCCTCCGGCGCATGGTCACCTGCGGAAATCAGCGAGTTCGACGCGCCAGAACTCTCTCGAGGTGAAATCAGCGCAGCAGCGGATGTTTGGGCGCTTGGAATGCTGCTGGTCACAGCGCTCGCGCAACGCGCGCCTGCCTCGGATGTGCCAGGAGAAGAGCCAATCCTGCCGGAGAATCTGCCAGCACCTTTTCATGAGATCGCGCGTAACTGTTTGCGGCGCGATCCGCGCGAGCGCTGGGGTCTTGCGGAGATTGCCGCACGCGCGGATGCCGTAGTTCCTGTGGTTGTCGATAACGCGCCGCGCGTCGCGAACGCGGAGACGCATCAGGGCGAGGCTGTGATTGCAACCGGCCTTAACGGAGTTAGTGTTGGCGAACGAGCGATTTCGCCGATAGCCGACAGGCCGCAACTGGTGTCTGCGCGGTCGAACCCGGCTTCACAACCGCAGAGAACCGCGGCAAACCGCAGTTCACATATGAGCATCTACGTTTCGCTTGTGGCAGCGCTGGTAATTGCCTCGGTGATCCTCATCCCGATGCTGTTCCGCAGAACTTCGGCATCGTCGCACGTGCGAAATTCTCAAGGCGAGATCGCTCGAAAGGATTCCATGAGACCGGCAAAACCGAAATCGCGAGTTGTGAGAGCAGCCGATGCAAACGCGCGAGAAAAGGGGACGAGAACGACAGCACAGGCGATCGCAGACAATGGGGGCTCAGCAAACCTTTCCGTGGCACGCGAGACCTCCCTCCGACGCGGCCTGATCGCCGGGCACCCTGCGGATCAAGTGATCCCGAATGTGCCGGAAAGCGCCAGAAAAACGATTCACGGAACCGTGCGCGTTGGCGTGAGGGTCAGCGTCGATTCTTCAGGCGATGTCACCGAAGCTGAATTTGATTCCGCTGGACCCAGCAAATATTTCGCACAACTGGCCCTGAGCGCGGCACAGCAGTGGAAATTCGACCCGCCGAAAATGGAGGGGCGCAACGTGCTAAGCGATTGGCTGCTGCAGTTTCAATTTACGGCGCAAGGGACGAAAGTCATCCCAACCCAGAGCGATCCCTGAGACGCAAACGTGACGCGGTTGTTTGGCAGCACGGTAATTCATTGCATACAAAAGACATCCTCGCTTCTAAGGTTCCTTAGTAATCGGCCAGACGCTGTTTACTCCTTTCGCGGTATTCCGGCGCCAAGCGGTGATTGGTAGGGTGCGAAGCACGCGTCGGCGGCACGTCGGAGAGCTTCGATTGGCGGAGTTGGGTTACCAGTCAAGTCGGGAGCTGGAACTTCCAGGTCGGAGCGATGAAGATTACCACGGCTCTACACGAATATCTGATCTGCCCGCATTGCCGTTCAAAACTGTTTCCGCGAGGAGAATCTTTTTTTTGTAACAGCTGCGATGCCGTTTATCCGGTAATCGGCGGAATTCCGATTCTGATTGATGAGTCGGTGAGCGCCTTTCGGATCAGCAGCTATCAAAGACCGAAGCCACTCACGCACCGCGAGCGTGCCAAGCGCGCCTTGCGTTCCATGCTTCCCACCATCAGCATGAACCTTACGGCGCGGACGAGCTTCCGGCAATTTCGCGAACTGCTTTTCGCGGCCAACCCGAAACCGCGCGTGCTAATTGTAGGCGGCGCAACGGCAGGTGTAGGGTCGGAGGAATTGCTCAGGGACCAAGCGATCGAGTTCATTGAGACCGACGTCGCCATTGACGAACGCACTGCGTTGGTGTGTGACGCGCACGTGCTGCCGTTTGCGAATCATTCCTTTGACGGTGTCATCTCACAAGCGCTGATGATGTATCTGCAGGATTTTCCGCGATGCGTGGGCGAGATGCTCCGAGTTCTTAAACCGGGCGGCGTGATTTACTCCGATACGCCTTTTATGGAACAGGTAGTTGGAGGCCAGTATGATTTTTATCGCTTTACGCTGACCGGACATGAGTATCAATTCCGGAATTTCGAGAAGATCGCGAGCGGTGTGAGTTGCGGACCGGCCATGGCGACTGCGTGGTCGATACAGTATCTGCTGCTAAGCTTCACCGAGAATCACGCAATTCGCGCCGGAATGCGGATTTTCTGCAAGTGCACCCTATTTTGGCTGAAGTACCTCGATCTGCTGCTCGTCAACAAACGCGGCGCCGTGGATGCTGCCGCCGGCACATATTTTCTCGGCCGCCGCCCAACCGAAGCACTCGCGCCTGAACGCGCCGTGCAGCAGGAGTCCGCAGCGGCCTCGCCGCCGGCGCAAGCAACGCCACTGCTGGTGCCTCAATACCGCGGATTGATCCAAACCGACGTGCGGGCGTTTCGTTAGCACTTGCTCGTGACCGCCGTTTGCGAACTTGGCTCTACGGGCACGGCACGGCGCCCATCGCAAAGCGGAAACCTCTTCATGTGAGTGCTGCAGGGATGCGCACGCGTCTCCTCGTATGACACCTCCGGATTCGGTGCAAGGCGGATGCCAGGCTGAACGGCGGCGCTATCGAGGCGGCGCGGGCGGCGAAAGCGGGAAACGGACGTGATACCATCGAGCATATGTCCGAATCGATTCACGTTCCGCTGGGTTCGCTTCTTCCTGGCGCGTCCACAGCAAACAATTTATTGGAAACTCGTTCCGACTCGCCTCCGAATGAACGGACGTTTTACATCGAGACGTTCGGTTGCCAGATGAACGAGCACGATTCAGAAAAAGTCACCGGCGTGCTACTGCGGCGAGGATACCGGCAGGTAGGCTCGCCCGACCAGGCACGGCTCGTTTTTTACAACACGTGCAGCATTCGCGAGAAGGCGGCGCAAAAACTTTTCTCGCGCCTCGGCGAATTCAATCCCAGGAATAATTGTGGCCGGGATTCCGGCAAGATCATCGGAGTGCTCGGCTGCGTGGCGCAGCAGGAAGGCGAACAGATTTTCGAGCGCGCCCCGTGGGTGAGCCTGGTGTGCGGCTCGGCCAGTTACAGAAACCTGCCGCTTCTCCTGGCGCAACTGGAAGCCGGCGAACGGCGCGTAACAGGGCTTGAGACCGAAACGGACGAGGCGTTCGAAACCGAATTTACGCGGCGCGATCATCCGTTTCGCGCTTATCTCACGATCATTGAAGGCTGCGATAAGGCCTGTTCGTATTGTGTCGTACCCTACACGCGCGGGCCGGAACGGAGCCGCGCGAGCGGCTCGATTCTGCGCGAGGTGCGGGAACTTGCCGACGTGGGCTACACCGAAATCCAACTCCTAGGGCAGACTGTAAATTCGTACCGCGATCCTTCGAATCGGCATCTAAGTTTTTCAGAGCTGCTTTTGGCTGTTGCAGAAATTCCCGGAATCCGGCGCGTGCGGTTCATGACTTCTCATCCTCGGGACCTGGGGGCTGATATTGTGGAAGCGATCGATGCCTCTCCGGCCCTTTGCGATCACATCCATCTGCCGGTGCAGGCGGGATCGACACGCGTGCTGCGGGCAATGCAGCGGACCTATACCCGCGATGAATATCTACAGAAAATCGAATTGATCCGCGCGGCGCGGCGGCCTATCAGTATTACTACCGACATCATTGTCGGATTTCCCGGCGAAACAGAAACGGAGTTCGAGGAGACGCTGAGCCTTTTGGACGCGGCGCAGTTTGACGGCGCATTTTCGTTTCAATATTCGGCGCGGCCGCACACGTCGGCGGCGGTCATGGCCGATGCGGTGCCGGAAAGCGAAAAATCGCGCCGGTTGCAACTCGTTCAGGAACGACAGCGATCGATCCAAACGCGCCGCAATCACGCGCTGATCGGGCAGGCGTTCGAGGTTTTGGTGGAGGGCGCGTCGCGCAGAGAGACGCAGTGGACCGGTCGCACATCGAACAACCGCGTCCTAAATTTTACTTCATCGCGTACCGACCTTTTGGGAAAATACGTACGAGTTCGCGTAACGGGTGCTGGTCCCAACAGCCTGACGGGCGAGGAGAGCATCGAATAGGTGCCAAGGGGAGGCAGCCGATGGAAATCGAAATGAAGATCCGCGGCTTGATGATGGACCCGGTTACAAACATGCCCATTGTCGTGCTGAAAGACGCGAACGGCAGCGCTGTTTTGCCCATCTGGGTCGGTGTTTACGAGGCTAACGCCATCGCCCTTGAAATCGAAAAGGTCCAGACGCCGCGTCCGATGACCCATGACCTCCTCAAAAACGTTCTGTTTGGGCTGAACGTGCAGGTGCAAAAGGTAGTCGTCAACGAATTGCGCGATGATACTTTTTACGCCCTGATTTGGGTGGAGCGCGACGGGGAACGCATGTCCATCGATTCGCGACCAAGCGACGCCCTGGCGTTAGCTCTGCGCGTGGATTGCCCCATTTTCGTTGATGACACGGTGCTCAAGAGCTCAAAGATTTCCAGCGCGGTCAACGAAAAATCCACCAGCGAGGAACTCCGCAAATGGCTCGAGGGCCTGTCCGACGATGACCTCGGGCGCTACAAGATGTAGTTCTGTACGGCAGGTTTCGCACCTCTTGCCATTCAAAGTCATTAAGGGAAGGCAGTCCATCCCGCGTACGCGCTTGCTCGGGGAAAATCGGCTGTGCGGCACCTCGTCGGCGGAAGATAACGTGTGGCCGGTCCAGCTGACTCTTGGGCTGACGGGTTGTTGATCAATTGCGCATTTTTTTCTTGCGTTGCAATGCGTACGCGATTAGATTGCTGGCACGTAAAGGTTTTTGGGGCCGGGAAAGGCGAAAGGGAGAGTGGAAGTAAGCTGAAAACCAAACAGCCCATCGGCCCAGGGAGGCGCGGGCCCTGCGATTCAGGTGAGCAGGGCACACCATGACGGCCATCCTGACTGTTGCCAACCAGAAAGGCGGCGTAGGCAAAACCACTACTGCCATTAATCTCTCTGCCGCCATTGCTCAACGAGGGAAGAAAACACTTTTAATCGATCTCGATCCGCAGGCAAACGCTACGATTGCATTTTTTGATTCCGCCGAGATACAGGTCTCGATGTTTGACGTGCTCGGCGATCATCATGCGGAGATGGCGTCCGTCATCAAGCCGACGAAACATGCGATGCTTTCTGTCGCCCCGGCCAAGCTGGCCCTGGCGAAGCTGGAACAGCAGCTAGCGGGGCAATTCGACGCGCCGTTCAAGCTGAAGGATGCGCTGGCGCCGGTGCTCAAAGATTACGAATACGTCGTGATTGACACGCCGCCGGCACTGGGAATCCTGACCGTGAACGCCATGGTTTCGTCAACGCACCTGGTGGTGCCGATTCAGGCGGCGTATTTCGCTATCGAAGGCACCGACGATCTGCTCGAAACCTACGAACGAATTCGCGCGCGCCCCAATCCCGCGCTAAAGGTGCTGGGCGTGGTGATCACGCTTTTTGATAAGCGCACGAACATCTCGCGGGACACGCACGAGCAGATTCGTTCCGTGTTTGGTCCGGTTTTGTTTAAGACGCGCATTGGGAAAAACGTGCGGTTGGAGGAAAGTCCCGCCTACAAAGAGACCATCCTCACATTCGCGCCGAAATCGCCCGGCGCTCAGGAATACCGAAAGCTTGCCCTGGAGGTCATTCAACGTGTCGAAGAGGATCGGGTTGCCAGTCACACTGAAGATGCGGCATGACGCCCACTACGTCGAACAACTGACCAGTTTCAGCGGCGCGGCGGTGGGGCGGATGGTGCCCATCGACAAAATCCGGCCCAATCCAGAGCAGCCGCGTAAATTCATCGGGGATATCACCGAACTTTCCGATTCCATCAGGGAAAAAGGTGTCCTCGAACCGCTGCTGGTGCGTTACCTGCCGCGCGAGGATACGTACTACATCATTTCCGGCGAACGGCGTTATCACGCGGCGCGCGAGGCCGGCCTGACCGAACTGCCCTGTATCGAGAAAATCGCCGATGATGCCGAAACCCTCGAGTTGGCGCTCATCGAGAATTTACAGCGCAAAGACCTGACGCCATTCGAAGAAGCCGACGGGCTCCATCGCCTGGCCGAGCAGTTTGCCTATACGCACGAAGATATCGCGCGGAAAATCGCCAAAGCACGCTCCTCGGTCACCGAGACGCTTTCGCTGCGGCTGATTCCCGAGGCTATCCGGCGGCAGTGCGTCGAGCACGGGATCACTTCGAAATCCCTGCTTTTACAGATCGCACGGCAGCCCAACGAAAAGAAGATGGCCGAAACGCTGGTGCGCATCATTCAAGGCGGATTGACCCGCGACGAGGCACGGCGCGCGCGCCGCGATGAAAAAGCCGCCGGGCCCCGGCCCCAGCCTTTCATTTTCAACTTTCAGCCGGACAACGAGTCTTTCCGCTTGCGCATTCAGTTTCGCAAGAGCAACGTGTCGCGTCAGGAATTGATTTACACCATACGTGGGATTCTCGAATCCCTCGAGCGCGAAGCGGCCAGCGATCCCGCGGTAGCCTGAGAAAAACTCCGTAGCTCTTTCCGAACCACGTGGTCATACGAAGTTGTTTGCACGCTTCAGTGCGAGCAAATGATCAGGGATCCGCGGTTCAGACCGGCGAAATGCAAGGCCTCATTTTGAAGTCTGCATGGATTACCGCCTAAAGCGCACGCAGCAGAACATAAAGGCCAAAAGCCAGCACGCCTCCGCAGAACATGAGCATCAGCATGCCCCATAGGGCGGACCTTCGCATGAGATAAGCAGCCTGGGCGACCAGAGAAAAGCTGAGAAACACATTTCCGATAATCGAGAGCTTGACCCCGGTGTGAAGATCGGCCTGCGTTCGCGAGATAACCTGCAGAGCCACGGCTGCAGCCAGGGGCAGAAAGAATGCGAGTTTCCACGGGAGCGGGGCCGGACGTGAGCGCGTGGTGGTTTCCATGGCTCCATGTTACCTGCCGCACAACACTTGCTGCCAGCGCCCGGGGGCTATTCTGCTCAATTGATCACCCCACCGCGAACGAGCAGGACGGAGTTGCGGGCAACCTAGCCGATCGCTGTTTATACTGGCGACCATGCCCGAGCTTACGCCCGCTCAAATGGCAATTCTCGAACACCTTGTCATACGGGGGTTTACGCCTATTGCGTTTCCGATGTATGCGAGCGCGATCGGCTTGCGACGTGGGTCATTTGCGGCGCTGCTCGTGCCAGCGGGCGAGTCCGCGCTCAAAATCCTTGGCGAGCCGTTTTACGTCTTGGGCCTGAAGCCGGCAGTGCGAACACGCCGTGCCGGTCGAGACGTATTTGTGTGTAAAGAAAAGACTGTCGAAGCCACGACGGAGTTGCTGGAAGAATTCGGGCGATTTTCAGCGGAACTGAAAGCGCTGCTCGGTTCCTAGAGCGGCTCAGACTGCTAGCCGAGTTACGAGACTTCCGTTTGGGCCAATTCGAGGCGTACGTTAGAGACCGGATACACACGGGGGGCGTAGAATCGGACCATGTATGTGACGGGTTTATGGAAAGAGCGAATTCGGGAGGTTTGCGGATTTCGAATAGAATCTCGGCGGAATAGCGAGTAGCGACAGTAGAGGAGACGTTTATATGAAAGCGATACGTGTGGAACAGATTGGCGGGCCAGAGGTTCTGCAACTGGAAGACATTGCTCCGATTGAAGAGCCCGGACCCGGACAAGCGGTGGTACGGGTGGTGGCCGCGGGCGTGAATTTTATGGATGTCGGCCAGCGGCGGGGAACGTACCCACGCGAGGTGCCGTTCACCCCCGGCGTAGAGGGGGCTGGAGTGGTTGAGTCCGTCGGCGAAGGCGTCACGAACGTGAAGCCGTCCGATAGAGTCGCGTTCACGGGCATTCCTGGCGCCTATGGCGAAGCGGTTGTGGCGGATGCGAGCCGGCTGATTCCGCTGCCGGATGAATTCACGTTCGAACAAGGCGCGGCGTTCCCGCTGCAGGGTATGACGGCGCACTACCTGATTCACGAATTTCGAAAGCTCAAGCCTGGCGATTTTGTGCTGATTCATGCGGCTGCGGGGGGTATGGGCGGACTGCTCGTGCAGTGGGCGAAACATCTGGGCGCGACAGTGATCGGCACAACCTCAACCGAAGAGAAAGCGCGCACCGCGCGCGAAGCCGGAGCCGAACACGTGATCGTCTATACCGACGAAGATTTCGTGGCGGAGACCAAACGCATCACCAAAGGGCATGGCGCCGATCTGATCATAGATGGTGTAGGCAAGGGCACGTTCAAGGGCGACTTGGAAGCCGTCGCGCTGCGCGGGCACATCGTGATTTTTGGCGCTGCCAGCGGGCCGGCGGATCCGATTTCGCCCAATGCGCTCATGCCGCGCTCAATAACACTTTCAGGCGGGGGGCTGGCGAATTTTATCCGCACACGTGAGGAACTGATGCGGCGAGCGAATGACGTCATCGCAGGAATACGCGCAGGCTGGCTGAAGCTGAATATCGGGGCTGTGCTGCCGATCGAGCAGGCGATCGAGGCGCATCAGATGCTGGAGAGCCGTCAGACGCAGGGGAAGTTGATCCTGATGGTCGAGGCACGACAGGCCGCCAAGCGGGGTGCCGGCCGCACGGGCACGTAGGGTAGCAGCCGCATGGGCCCCGTGAGGAATCTAGCTGGACGACGCGGTGGCAGTGCGACACACATAGCGCTCAGAGGCCCCATTTGCTGAGCAAGCCGCACGCAGGTGCCGCCCTCCCCGGGCCGCCGCGCAGTTCTGCTACGCGGGGCTTTATTCGAGCTTCGAGTGTGCGCGCTGATCGAAGGGAGCACCGAGGTCGGGCTGGATTTTCGTACGGAACTCGCGCGTGGCCGCGTTGCTCTCGTGCTTGTTGAAGGCGTCCTCGTTCTGCCAAACCTCGTACAACATGAAGTGATTGGGGCGGCTGATTTGGGTGAGCGCCAGTGCGGTCTGGTTGCCGGGCTCCTTGCGCGTGGTCTCCACGTATTGCTTCAGCAGCGCCATCCCGGCGTCCTTATTCGGAGGAATCAAGTCCACAAATGTTATGACGTAATAGGGCGACACGCTCGAGCCGGACTGTTGGGCTCGAAGCCTGCCCGTGAGCAGGGCACCGCCCAGCACAAGCGCGGCGGAAAGCAATATGATCAGTGACGGTCGAATCACACGCATGAAGCCTCCTCGTCAGTGCCGTAATGCTCTTACATCGGTTTTCCATATCGCGTCAAGCGCGGGCAAGGCGAGCATCTAATGACAGCACGAAAGGAACGCGGTAAAAAGAGAGGGCCGGGTATGTTAAGGAGAATTCGATGAGAATGATTGTTTCGAAACTAAGTATGGGGGTGCGAGTAATCGCGGCTGTAGCTCTTCTTTTAGGCGGCGTTACGCTGTCAGTCGCACAATCGACCTATCCTCCTTCAAACACAAAGGCGCAGAAAGCTGCTACGGATTCGAAGGCTTCGACGCAGACGCAAAGCGGAAAATCTGCGGCAAAGACCCCGCCATCGAAGCTAATAGACATCAATTCGGCCACGGCGGAGCAACTGAAGGCGCTGCCGGGGATTAGCGATGCTTACGCACAAAAAATCATTGCCGGACGACCATATCGGGTGAAGACGGATCTTGTGCGGAAGAAGATTATCCCCCAGGCGACGTATGACAAAATTTCCGGTATGGTGATTGCACGGCAGACTAAGGCTGCCAAACCAACGACCGCAGCGCAAGGTACAACGGCGAAATAGTGCGGTTCACGACAAAAGACAAACCGCCCAGGGCTCCCGACAAAGAACGTTGCGGGGCCCTGAGCTACACAGCACGCCGCAGTAGGATTCAGTCGGCGCCGGCAGGGACCATGGCGCCCACGCTTTCGTGTTTCACGGCCGAAACGGATGTAGGTTTCGAGCCAGGGCGATCGATCTCGATACGGCCTTTGAAAATAGCCCCATCTTCGATGCTGATGCGCGTGGTCTGAATATCTCCGATCACGCCGCCATCCTTTTTTATTTCCACACGGTCGGTGGCATTGACATTGCCTGTCACTTTGCCGAAAACGACGAGTTCGCGCGCGGTAACCTCCGAATTCAGTTGACCGCTGCGGCCCACGGTAAGACGGTGACCACGAACCGAGACCGGCCCCTCAATCTTGCCGTCAATCTGCAAATCTTCGTCCGCGGTGAGGCGGCCCTTAATTTCGAGGCTGGCGCCAATGCATGCCATGTTGCGCGCGCTCGGAGTTCCGGGACGAGAGAACGCGCTGGAATCGGAAGTCGATTCCGAAATGCGTTGGACTGATGGTGGCGTGTAGGGTTGTGGCTGAGATTGAGGTTGGTCTTGAGATTGGCCCTGATTCGGCGACTGCTGCTTCATCCACATGCAGAATTCCTCCTTGAAATCTTGGCTTCCGGGCCGATCGGGCGGGCGTCGTCCCCGGATGCTATGTAGGTTCACTGTAGGCGCGCGCCCTAAATGTGGCGACGCGTATTTTGGGCAGCGTTGCGGAAGCGGGAACCTGTACGTTAGGTCAGGTCAAGGATGATGTGTCAAGCGCCGCCCCGCGTCCGCTGCATTAAATGACGTACCGCGGCAGGTAGCATTTGGCGTGGGCGGCTGATTTGGCGATACAACCGGGACCTTGCCAATGCAATTGTGCTTGGAAATTGACACATCGCCGCAAAGAGCGTAATGAGAGGAAGACATCGGCTGCGATTGCTCGAGTTCGGATTAATCTGATTGCGCCGCGGAGCAGAAGAAAGGAAGAGTTGCCATGAAACGGTTTGGATTCCTAATCGCATCTTTTGTTTTTTTGCTCGCCCCAGCGCCGTTATTGGCGCACCACGGCAATGCGGCATATGACGCCACGAAAGAAATTACCGTAAATGGGGTCGTTACCGAATGGATCGTCGCCAATCCGCACAGCCTTCTCAAATTCGACGTAACCGATGACAAGGGAAGCGTTACGCATTGGATTGTGGAAAGCGGGGCTGCCAGTGTGAATCAAGCGCGCGGCGTGCGCTTGACCCGCCAATTGTTAAAGCCCGGGGATAAAGTTACCGTCACGCTCATGCCGGCCAAGAATGGCCAGCCCGTCGGCCGCATTCACCGGCTGGTGTTGCCGGATGGACGGCTGATGGTGAACGATCTGCCGTGATTGCCGCCCATCCGAACGAATACACCTGGAGGCTGTGCGAATGCAGAACTTCGTAGCGAGGGCGATGGTGCTGATTGCGTTCGTCGCGATTTCGGCTGTCGCCTATGCGCAGTCGAGCGACACAAAAGAGCACAAGGGGCTGCCTCCGATCTGCCAGGGCGAGGCCAATCGATTCAACTGCGCCTCGGCCACTATCGACGGCCAAAGCGATGCTCCGGCAGTCGATGCTTGGGGCCGGTCTGTCGCTCCGCCGGCGAAAAGGGCGAAATCAGCACCGGCTGCGCGGCACGATCTTTCCGGGATATGGCAGGTGGACGGCGTTGACGAATTTGGTTTCCGCGGGATTCTAGGAATATTCGGCGCGCCGGCATTGCCGTCTGACGGATATCCTGATCATGAGCCGCCCTATACGAAGGAGGGACTCGAAGCATATCATCGGCACAAGCCGGTGTTTGGAGTTGATGCCGTGCCTGCGGCGCAATCAAATGATCCGGTGAAATCATGCGATCCGCCCGGCTTTCCGCGCAGCGATCTTCACAGCTTGTCAACGATGCAGATTCTGCAGACTCCCGTACAGATGGTCGTTTTATACGCGCGCTACAAAAATTGGCGCATGATCTGGGCCGATGGCCGGGAATTGCCCCAAGATCCCGATCCTACGTGGGACGGCTATTCGGTGGGGAAGTGGGTGGACGACACGACCTTCGTTGTGCAATCCAACGGGACAGACGAAAGGACCTGGTTAGATAATGCCGGCCGCCCGCATAGCGATGCGCTGCGCGTCGAAGAGCGCTTTCACCGCGTGGACCGCGACCATATGGAGCTTACGGTCACGCTTAATGATCCCAAGATGTATGCGAGGCCGTGGGTCGCGCTAGACAAGCAGCCCTTCCGACTGATGCCTGCGGATTTTGCGATGAGCGAGACGCGTTGCTCGCCCTCAGAAATGGCCGCTTACGACAGTTTGGTTTCGGCTCCAATAAGCAAATAGGCGTCAACTCGTCTGAGGCTGCTCCCGGCCGGGATAATCGCCCGGCCGCCGCTTTTTGCCGTGCGCCAGCCGGAAGATGTGGACCTCCTCGGTGCTCTATCGCCGCGCGTAATATCGCTACCGCCCGGATTATCGACACCTGCGTTACACTCCTCAACATGCGAAGCAGGACGCATCGTGCAGCGAAGTGTGATGAGAATAGATGGTTAAGGATACGCGAATGGAAATAAAAAGAATCGGCTCGCAGCCTTCGACCAATGGCTCATCCGACTGGTTTACGGGCACAGTGCGCATCGATCCGCTTTTTCAGGCGCCTGATCCTGCGCTGGTTCAATGCGCCAGTGTAACTTTCGAACCGGGTGCGCGAACGGCCTGGCATACGCATCCGCTCGGCCAGACTCTCGTCGTCACGGCGGGATGCGGATGGGCACAGCGGTGGGGCGGGCCGGTCGAAGAGATCCGACCCGGTGATGTAGTTTGGTTCGCGCCAGGTGAAAAGCATTGGCATGGAGCGACGGCAACGACTGCCATGACGCACATTGCCATTCAGGAAAAACGTGACCGCAAGGTTGTCGACTGGATGGAAAAAGTCACCGAAGAACAATACCGCAGGTAATGCCGCTCTGGGCGTGAAGCATTCCTGTGGACCCGCCTCACTTCACTTGTGAATTTCTGAGGTTTTTAAGGATATGAGGAGATCGTGCAGAAATTGGATGTAATTCCTCTAGTACCTTTTTTGTCGAACGATCACGCTTTTTCCAATTGTTGATGGAGTTACTGAAACCGGAACAGCAGGCCTGTGAAGAGTCCGAGCTCATCCGGCATCGGGGATCATTCCGGACGCCCGCTAGCCGGCAGCGTGCGCCGGTTCTGTTGCGCGATGTCCTTCTTTTGGTCGACCATTCTTCAAGCCCAATGACCGCAGTGTTGCACGAAGATTGATCCGTCGCGGACTGATGCATACAGAAGGCCATGCTTCTGGCATAATTCGCGGCATCCCCGAAAGCTGTGAGGAGAATCAGATGCGAGAGCTCTCACGGAAAATCCTGTTGCTCGTGTCAACTCTTACGGTCCTGGCGAATGTTTCGGCAAGGGCCGAGGTTCTCGAAAAGGCTATGAAGGTCGCGGGAACCACGGTTCATTACAAGGTTGTATTGCCGAAGAACTATGATGCGAGCAAAACCTATCCAGCGGTCCTCGGATTCGGCGGTGGTCCGCAGACCATGAACGTGGTTGACAATGTGATCGCTAGAAATTTCCGCGACGAAGCGGAAAAGCGCGGCTACATCGTTGTCGTTCCGGCGGCGCCGAGTGACGACCTCTTTTTTGAGGGCGGTGAGCGCATCTTTCCTGAATTTTTAAAACAGATTCTGGCGGATTACAAAATCCGCAACAACAAATTTCATATCGCGGGACCGTCGAATGGCGGCATCTCCGCATTTCACGTCGCTTCGCTCAATCCCGATTACTTTCTCTCGATCACGGCGTTTCCGGGCTATTTGTGGGAGGAAACCCCGGCGCACATCCAGGCAATTTCGAAAATGTGCATCAGTATGTTTGTTGGCGAACTGGATCCCATGGGATGGCAGCCGCTCATGCAAAAGCAGGCCGCCGACTTTCGCGCCAGGGGCATAAGCGCGACCTACACTGTCGAAAAGGGGCAACCCCATCGCCTGGACACGCTGGCCGGCCCAAACGCCACACGCCTGTTTGATCTTTTCGATCAGGCGAAGAACGGCTGCGGTAAATGACGAGGGCTACTGGCCCCCACTTTTGCAAAGTGGGAACGATGTTCGCTTAGAGTTCCCGCTTCCGCTATTTACCAACCATCAGCAGGGTAAACGAACCCGGGACCGGCGGACCAAGCGCCATGCGGCCGGGCACTGGCGGTTTCGCGTCCGGCGGCAGCGGCCCGTACTCAAACGCATTGGTGATCACGTGATTGGTTTTCGTGTCGAGCACGATATTTCGCGCGCCCACCATGCTGGGGAGCTTCTGTTCGACCTCAAAGCTGGTAGGACTCTTTTCTTTGATAAATATGATGTAGCCCTCGCCCGCAGTAGCGATTGCTTCCATGGTGCCTGGATTGAAGGCGACTGTATCCACATTGACCGCCGTCGGTAGCGTGGTAATGATGTTGCCGCTTTCGGCGTTCACGATCACCACAATTGGTGAAGGCAGCCGCCAGTAAGAAAAGAGAATGTGATTTTTTGTGTCGAGCGAAAGACCGCTTCCGGCGTCCACGCCTTTGGAGCTGAGATCTATGTGCCTTTTCACAGCCAGACTCTTTGCGTCCACCACGGCGATATTCGCCTTGTCCATGATGTTCACGTAGACCGTGCCCTTGCCGTCGCTCGCGGCCTGCTCTGGCTGACCACCGAGGTCCACTGTGCCCACGACGGTTCCTTCCTTGGCATCGATTATGGTCGCGTAAGGTGGCATGTGGCTCAGCACCCAGACGTGTTCGTTATAAGGATCAAACATGATGCCGTCGGGCCGGCCATCCACGTCGATCATCTTGATGACCTGCAGCGTATTCGAATCCCACATGGTGATCGGTTTTGTGGTCGAAAAGCCGTGATGCGCTTTGGGGTCAACCGCGGCGCCACCCGATTTGACGCCGGCAATCGTGCCGACGGGCTCGAGAGTGTCAAGATTGTAGACCGTCAGTTGGCCCATAGGGCCATTGCGCGGAACGTACAAACGACGGTTTGCGACGTCGGAGGTGATGTAATCGAATCCTCCCTCGCCACCGACTTTGATTTTTTTGATTACCTTGTAAGGACCCGTCGCCAAATCGTGCTGCGCCAGCCCGATTGATGCCGCAAGCGCAACGCCGATACCCAGTAGAAACGCCAGCCGAAGTGTCCGCATCTACTCCCTCCGTGGTGCAATTCACGTGGAGCCGAACCGGGAATATACACCAGAATGCGCGCGTGCCTCGAACCGATTTTTTGCTGGATGCCGAGTCTCGGCACTCCTCTTCGAGGCCTTTCAGGAAATCGTCAAATCTTCAGTTAAGATGCAGCAATGCGTCATCGAAGCTACTTTCCTTGCCTGCTTGTTTTGGCATTGAGCGCCATTCCTACGGCATCGCGGCTGGCCGCCCAGGATCAGGCTGCAGCCGGTGCGGTGAATCTGGACGCACCGCTCACGATAGACAAGCTCATCCCTCAGCTCGCCAACAAACGCGTCGTTTTCGTGGGCGAGATGCACGAGCGCTATGACCATCACCTCAATCAACTTGCGATCGTCAAAGGACTTCACGACCTCGACGCCAGCATGGCAATCGGCGTCGAATATTTCCAGCAGCCTTTTCAGCAATACGTAGACGACTACATCTCAGGACGGAGTACCGAAGACGAATTTCTGCGCCGCACCGAATATTTCCAGCGTTGGGGATACGATTACCGCTTGTATGCGCCGATCTTTCGTTATGCACGCGAGCAGCGGATTCCCGTGCGCGCCCTAAACGTGCCGAATGCCTTGGTGTCTGAGGTGGCGAAAATCGGCATTGCAGCCTTGCCTGAGAAAGACCGCGCGTACTTGCCGAAGCAAATCGAACCCGCCGATGAAGCGTACAAAAATCGTCTGCGTGCCGCTTTCGAACAACATCCATTCTCAGGCCGCGACGCATTCGATCATTTCGTCGAGGCGCAACTGGTTTGGGACGAAGGCATGGCAGAAAGCGCCGCCGCGTATCTGAGCGCCAATCCCAAGCGTCGCCTGGTGATTCTCTGCGGCGTGGGCCATGTGGTATATGGTTCCGGCATTCCAAAACGTCTCGAACGTCGAACCCACGATACCTACGCGATCGTGGTCAACAGCGGGGAAGAGATCGGCCCGCACATTGCTGATTACCTGCTGCTCGGCCAAGAAAAATTTCTGCCGCCGGCCGGCGTGTTGGGCGTAATGTTGGACGACAAGGGAGGCGAAGCACGCGTCACATCGCTGCAACATGACGGCGCAGCGGAAAAAGTGGGACTTCACAAAGGAGATGTGTTGCTGGCGATCAATGCGCAGCCGGTCAAAACCGTCGCGGATTCGCGTATCGCGTTGTGGGATAAAAAGCCAGGACAACGCGTGCCGGTCAAAGTGCGGCGGCATCATCTGGGCGGTGCAAGCGACCTCGATTTCGAGGTCGAACTGGGGGCTGCACGAAACCCGCCAGCAAATATGCCGCCGGGCTCTTCATCCAAGTGATGCGCGAACCGTATTCGGCGCGAAACGGCGGCATTGTGATATGTTGTTACAGCATAAAGTCGCTCGAAGGAGGCTTTGCTATGAACAAGTGGGCTCTTAGCCTCGCGCTATCGTTGTTGGTCGGCTTGCCCCTCCTGGCTGCGCTCAAGCCGGGTGAGAAGGCGCCCGATTTTTCGGCGCGCGCTTCGCTGGCAGGCAAGGAATTCAATTTTTCGCTAGCTAATGCCCTGAAGAAGGGCCCCACGGTCGTTTACTTTTATCCTTCGGCATACACCAAGGGATGCGACCTCGAAGCGCACACTTTCGCCGAGATGAAGGATCAGTTCGATGCGTCCGGTGCGACGATTATCGGGGTTTCGGCCGATAGCATCGCGCGGCTGAATCAGTTTTCGGCCGACCCGGAGTATTGCGCAGGGAAGTTCCCGGTCGCCTCCGACGCGACTGGCAAGATCGCCGAGTCTTATAATCTGACAAAGACCGCCGTTAAGGCCGGACAGCAGGACGTGCGCGGCGTGACCATCGATCACGACTTCATCGAGCGCACTACGTTTGTCATCGGCAAAGACGGCAAGATCGTCGCCACCCTCTCTTCGAAGGACGACGGTTTGTCGCCCGACGAGCACGTCAAGAAGTCTCTGATGATCGTTCAGCAGCTCAGGTCGAAGTAGAGCAACCTGAGCTCAAATTCATCTCACAGACACGTCTGTAGCGCTGCAATTGGGGTGCGGTCGTCACTACCGGTCATGGTTGCTCACGAAGACACCTCTCGATCGGCTGCCGCATCGGACGTACGGCAGCGGAAGATGCTCACCGGTTTCAGCGTCATGACGATCTCCCGCTTTTGATTCATGACCTCAACCAGGCTGTGAACGACTCCGCGATCCGGCTTCGAGCGTGATCGCCGCGCCTCGAGCACTGTGACGCGGATCGAAAGCGTGTCGCCCGGCCGTACCGGCAAAAGCCAGCGAAGCTCGTCCACGCCGGGAGACGCCATGCCAGCCACGTGCGAAATAAAATTATCCCCGAGCAGCCGCATCATAACGCCGGCCGTATGCCAGCCGCTGGCGATCAATCCGCCAAATGGCCCGCGCGCCGCCGCTTCGGGATCGATGTGGATTGGTTGCGGGTCGTAGCGCCTGGCAAACTCCACGATCTCCTCGGCGCTGACCGTGATGTGCCCATATTCGAAACTTGCGCCAGAAACATAATCTTCGAAATATCTCTGATTCACTGGCACCGCAAACTTTGTCGTCATCTTCTGGTCGATGCATCCTTTTCGAAGCACATTGCCCTAGTGATTTGTCGTCTCGATGTCGATTCGCTGCTGCAAACGACAGCACATCGTGAATCAGCGTCGAGCCGGGGCGAAAATCGCGTTCGCCGAATATCCAATTACGAATGCCTAAGCGCCTACGTAGCTACTTAGCGCGAACCTCGAAATGATCTTTGGCTTCCCACGTCCCTGCGGTTGCATCCAGCCGGAACATGGTCGCGCGCAGCGTTTTCCTGTCGAGCACTAATTTCACATAATGATAGTTCGGGAAGCCGGGATCCTGGTACAGGTCGGCAGGAGTACGCTCTACAGGGTAAGGCACGGCGCCGCCGCCTCCCGAAACCAGATAGATCACGCCATGCTGCTGGAAACGCTCGTAATTGTGAATGTGACCGGCAATGACCACAAATTTTGCATGGCTTTTGCCGGCCGCAGTGTTTAGAAATTCGGCCAGTGCGATCTCGTTGGGGCGCGGATTGTGGTCCACATTGAATTTCGTCTGAATATCCGCGACGGGAGGGTGATGCATGCTGATGAGAACGAATTCGATTTCTCGCGGAAGTGACGTCACCTGAGTTGCAAGCCATCGCTGCTGCTCGCTTTGTGGAAGCAGGGAATCGTCGCTATCCAGTGCGATCGCGTAAATTTTGGCGCCGAGCCGCACCGAGTACCAGCGAAGGCTTTGCAGTTTTGGGAATGCAGCCCACCAGTTCGCTAAACACCGCGGCAGTTCGCATTGCGCGAACTCGTGATTTCCCAAAGCCGGGAAAATACGCAAGTTTGCATCGCGCCAGCCCTGCGTTTCGCTGCGATACTCGGCGTAGTCTTTGAGATCGCCCCCGTGCCATGGTACGTCGCCGTTCAGCAGAATCGCGTCGGGCTTCTCCTCCAGAATGCGCCGGACGAGAGCCTTGCGCGCGGTTGGATTCGTCGCCGTGGTATTTGAGGGATCGGTGAAGCGCATGTCTCCGTACGCAATCACCGTGGTGGGCATGTGAACGTCTTGTTCGGGAACTGTGAAGGTTGGACCCGACAGCTCGCCGGTCGGATTTGCTGGCGCAGTCGATCGGGTCTGCGCGCCGCGAACCCGCTCGTAGCTTACGATTGCCCCAAGAAACGTCAGGCCGGCGGCCATGCCTATCGCGGCGGCAATTCTCGGTCTGTGACTCATCGCTCCTTGGGAAGCCCTTTAGCAAGGTTTCGATGCGGATTGGCGCGGGTAAACCCACACCATTGTAAGACAGACCCACACGAAGCGGAACGCGACCTCGCCTTTTAGTCGTTCTTGTCCGTTATCGCACCGTCCGGTCGAAGATTGCTGCCAAAGCCACGGAAGACAGCAACTGAGGCAAGCAAGGCCCGTGTTTCCTGGTGATCAGCATGCGAGGCGGTGACCCAGGACTGATATCCAAAGCCTGGTTGAATCGGGAACGAGAGCGCTGCTTCGCGTGTTGAGGTTGATCACACTTTGTTGACGCTGTAGTCAGGTCCCCAAAATCCTGATTCCGGGCCTTCGAACTCAACACCCAGTTTGAAGTATCCCGTGCCGTCATCGGGGCCAGTCCACACTACGCGCGCCGGAATCGATCGATTAGTCTTCTGGTTACGCATGTGAAGGAGCGTGCCGGCAGGCCACGCTGCCGGAGCAATAATCAACGCGCCGTGCAGATTAATAACCGCCGTGGTCGCCGACTGCGATTCCTGAACGGGTTGGATATCCAGCGGAATGCGAGCGATGATGCGGGGACTGCGCCGCCCCTCCCGTGCCGCTACTTCTGAACTCATAGCTTCCGTTGCCAGCGAGCCGCTCCCTGTAGGTTTATGTCAGTGAATTATACCAGTGGGTACCGTAACGATGCAGATAACTTGCTGCCCTCGTACCGAATCAGTGACTAAAGCCCACGGTTCAGCCGTTGGGGGCTATCGCGTCAGCTAGCCGCAACGTTCGAAACAGCATCTAAATGTTACAGAAGATTGTGTTGAGCCCTCCCCAACCAAGGCCTCTTAGATGATTCCGAGCGCGATCTTTAAGGAGACTTGCTGTGTTGATTTCTGTTTCTGCGCGCGCGCGGCATAACCGACCGCGGTGCTTGGCCTTGGTCATTTTGCTGGTAACTATCCTCTTCTTCGGCCTCTCGGCCGCATACGGGTATTCGGTATTGGCTCACGAAGCGATTATCGATTCGGCCTGGGACAAGATTCGCGCGTCCATTCTGAAACGATTTCCGGCTGCCACCCCAGATCAGTTGCGTGACGCGCACGCATATGCGTACGGCGGCTCGCTGATCCAGGACCTCGGCTATTACCCCCACGGCAGCCATTTCTTCAGCGACCTCACGCATTACGTGCGCAGTGGCGAGTTCGTGGAAGCGCTGATCCGCGATTCGCAGAACATTGACGAATATGCCTTCGCGCTGGGAGCGCTCGCGCATTACGCCGCCGACGATAACGGTCACCAGGCTGTTAATCGCGCCGTCCCAATGCTATATCCCCACCTCGCGCGAAAATATGGTGCATACGTGACGTATGAAGACGACCCGGTGGCACACTTGAAAACGGAGTTCGGGTTCGATGTTCTCGAAGTGGCAAAAGGACACTACGCTCCTGACGCGTACCGCGATTTCATCGGCTTTGAAGTTGCCAAACCGCTTCTCGAGCGCGCGTTTCAGGATACCTATTGTTTTCCGTTGAAGTCGGTGTTTAGCGATTTGGACCGAGCCATCAATTCCTACCGTTATACGGTGCACTCCACGATACCCAAAGCAGTGAAAATCGCCTGGGTGCTGAAGAAAGACGATATCCAGCGGGGCCAGCCTGGAATCACGCGGAAGAAATTCCTATACACCATGTCCCGTGCCACTTACCGCAAGCGGTGGGGCGAGAACTATGACAAGCCCGGTGAGGGGACAAAGGTTGCCGCGTTTTTTATCAAACTGATACCCAAAGTCGGCCCGCTGAAGGCGCTCAGCCTGCGAATGCCTACGCCTCAGACAGAGGCGATGTTTCGGGACAGTTTCGACAAAGCCTTTGATCAGTATCAGCACTTGCTGGCCGATGAGCGCGAGGGCCATCTCACCCTGCGCGACCGCAACTTCGACACGGGCGCGCTCACGAAGCCCGGCGCCTACTTCATGGCCGATCGTGCCTATGCGCGTCTGGTTGACGATCTCGCGAAAAGTCACTTTCAGATCATTTCGCCTGATGTGAAGTCGAATATTCTGGCCTATTATCAGGACCCCACCGCGCCCATCGTTACGAAGAAGAATCGCAAAGATTGGAACCGTCTGAATGCCGAATTGAATGAATTGAGAGGCGCGCCTCCATCGGTTGCGGGTGCGAGTATCGTGACTCCGCCTCCGCAATAATTTCAGCGGGACTTTTCGAATGCCGGATGGCGGGTACCTTTTGTCTGACCAGATTCTTGCCTGCCTAAAAGTTTCCGTTTTTAGCAGCGAATGAGTTCCAATGTTTTCCTGCGGCAAACACCAGATTCACTTTAAGAAAAATTGTTTCTTGGCTGGAAGAAAAAACGCGGTCTGCCCGTGCCGGTTATCCGGCATAGAGCCGCTTCGTGTGGTCACGGTGGCTAACTGTGACAACGATGAGACTTAAATTTCATAGATTCCGGGTATATCGGTTGGAAGCGAGCATGCTCTTCCCATTTGACCAGCCATCAAACCAGGAGGCGTACACCTATGCGGAAGTTTCTGCTCGCGGCTTCTCTCGCTGGTCTACTTCTGACCGTTGTTCCGGTTCGATCGCATGCGTCTGCACAGCAGTCTTCACAGGGACAACAGACGCAAACCGATACCAAAACCATCATGGGAAAGATAACCTCCGTCGGAAATGGCGGACACTCGTTTGCGCTGGAGGTGAATTCCGGTGGCGACAAACAGACGATGCAATTCATGCTGGACAAAAATGCCAAGGTCCAGGGCAAAGTCGGCGTCGGATCAGACGTGACAGTCGAATATCAGCCGGTGGAGGGAGGGCAAAATCTCGCCCTGAGCATAGCTCCGCAGGGCTGAGAAACATGGCATAGTTTCGATCGAGTGGGGGCGGAACTGGCGAGATTCCCCCGGCGTCGTTCCGCCTTTTTTTGGGTGCTTTACATCGTACCTTCATTCGGAGAAAAGCTTGGGCTGCGCGGGGACGACGGTGGGCGCCGGTTTGCGCCGCGCTACACCGACGACACCCAGCACGGTCACTTCGGTGAGCGCGCTACGCGGCACAAAAATACGCACGGCGGCGCTATTCAGATCCGGCGGAGTAATCTGTATCCCTGAATCGAGCAGCGCCAGCAAATCGTTGTTCACCACGCCTTCGAGCATTTCATTATCGCGGAATTTCAGCCGCACCCATAAACCATCGAGCTTCGGCCGGCTGAAAAATGCTTTGCGTTCGGGTTCGTAATCCTCGGTGAAATCGCGCACAAAATACACCGCCCGGATCTCTTTCAGCGGCACCGAACGGTGCTCACCATTTGTGGTGAGGACGTCGAGCGGATCATCAGGCAATCGCATGGGGTTAACATAGCCTTGCAACGTGGTCCGGTCGGCAAACATAACCACCACTTTTTTGTGCGTAGAAGCTGCGGCCCGCGTCTTCACAATTAGATGCTACACGAATAAATGCCCCGGAGAAGTGCGCGCTGCTTACGGGTTCCCGGAAACTTAAGGGGCCTGGGCGTGCTTGTCAGCCGGAGTGACCCGTGGTATCCGTAAACAGCAAATGCTCACAAATAAACACGCTGAACTTTTCATGACATGGACGCGGTTCCTTATCATTTTCGCGGCATTTGGCTGGGCGGGAGCTGCTTCCGCGCATCATTCCAATGCTTCCTATAACCGCGACCACCAGACGAAACTCAAGGGCACCGTTGTCGAGTTCAAATGGACTAATCCACACATCGAAATCATTTTTGTGGTAAAGGGACGCGGCGGTGCGATTGACAGATGGGTCGGCGAAGGCCCCTCGCCGAGCCAAATGACGGAAAACGGCTGGACTCAAAACACGCTGAAACCGGGCGACCGCATCACTCTCGTGGGAAATCCGCCTCGCAGCGGAGCGCTTTCCATACGCCTGCGCTGGGTCACGCTGCCGAACGGCAAAGACCTCTTCGCTTATAACAACTAACTTCGAGGCAAGTAACTTAATCTCATCTATTTTTCGCCGATCACCGCTCGCGCGAAAACGGACGCGGAAATCTGCCGCCCGGCGGAATCGCCGACCACCAATTCTCCACTCGTTATTTTCGCTCGATAACCGGACACTAGTTCATCCAGATTGCGGCGCAGGTGACGCTCCGATCTTTCGTTTTCGACGCGCGTCAGCACTGTCATGTACGTATTCAACACCACAAATCGCGGCGCCTCGCTGAGCAGTTCGCGACAACGCCGCAGCAAGAGCGGTAGCGACTCCTCGACTTTCCACAACTCTCCGCCGGGTCCGCGGCCGAAACGCGGTGGATCCAGAATCAGTGCGTCATATTTGTGCCCGCGTCTGGCTTCCCGCGTGACGAATTGTACCGCGTCATCAACGATCCAGCGAACCGGCCGGTTCGAAAGGCCGGACAACGCCTGATTCTCGCGCGCCCATTTCACCGCTTTGTGGGAAGCGTCCACGTGCGTCACGCGCGCGCCAGCCGCGGCTGCGCTCAGCGTTGCGAGGCCTGTATAACCGAAAGCACAAAGTATTTCGAGCGGGTTTCCAGCGGATGCGACGAGCCCCGCAATCCAGTCCCAATGGCACGCCTGATCCGGAAAAACGCCGACGTGTCCGGAAGGCGTGAGCTGAACCCAGATCTCCAGTGGTGCGCGCCGCATCTTCCAGCGCGCGGGCAGAGGCTTGAGTAATTTCCACTCGCCCGTTCGCGCGTCGACCTTGGGCAGAAAAACCGCATCGGCAGCTTGCCACCGGCCATCCAGAAGGGCGGGGGACCATTTCGCCTGCGGTTCGGGCCGAATGATTGTGTACGCGCCGAATCGCTCGAGCTTGCGCCCGCCGCCGCTGTCAATCAGTTCGTATTCGGCCCAGGTTGGAGCAAATCGCCGCGCAGCTATTCGTTGATGTACCAATATCCGACTTTATTGTTGACCGAACTCGCGTACCACATGCGCCCTTGCGAATCCATGAAGAATTCGCGCATGGAAATCTCGGAGTGAGGATAGGGATATTCGATGACATCGCCCGTCTTTGGATCGAATCGGCCGATGGTGTCCTGCTCATGAGAGGCGTACCAGATCATCTTGTTGCGATCCATGGCGATGGCGTAAGGGCTGGCGGCGGGGCCGGGAAGATTGTATTCCTTGAACGTCTCGGTCTTGGGGTCGAAGCGGCCCATCTTGTTTCCGCCGCGTTCGGTGAACCACACGATGTTATTTTCATCGACGATCAGCCGCTGCGGCTTGCCTTTGGTCGGCGGGTAGAACTTCGAAAGCATGCCGTCTTGCGTAACGCGCGCAATCGGTCCGGGAAAGACAAACGACGTGAACCACTCGTCGCCGTTGTGGCCGATGACGTTGCCGTAGGTATTGCCGACGTCGAAGTGCGAGAATTTTTTCGTCGCGGGATCGAACATCGTGATCGCTGGACCCCCGCTGATCCACACCCGGCCGGCGTGATCGACTCGAATCGTATGCGTGCCTGTGGGGGTGCCATCCGGCAGCGGCGTGTTCTGATATTCGGTGATTTCCTTTGTCGCCGGATTCAAATGCCCGAATTTGCCGAGCGAAGCTTCCGTGAACCATACCGTTCCATCCGGTGCCGGAACCGCCGAATGAATTCCCGCTGTCTTGGCGAACGGCAGCGGAAAAGATGTGAATTCTGACGTCTTCGCGTTCAGCCGCACGACCGCGTTGCCGCGCCCGTAATACGGAATCCAAAACATCCCATCTTTGTCTTCGACCGCGCTCCACGGGCCTTGCCCTTTTGTCGCCGGAAAATCGTATTCGACGTAGGCGATCTTCATTGACTCGGGCCCAAATGACCGCACATAGTTTTTGTATTCCGGAAGATCGGAAGCAAACTCCGGCTTTTTCGACTCAGGACCAAATTCGGCAGCCAGTAATTCGGCAAAATCATTGGCCTTCTCGTCGGTCATGCGGCCGCCGCCCTCGCCGCCCATGATGGTGTTGCTCATGTACTGGATCAGCGTCTTCCAACCTTGCGCATCGTGGCTCTGCGAGGCCACGCGATGCTGAAGCGAATGGCACGACGTCATGCAGGTCGTGAAGTACGGCTCCTGATATCGCTTCGACAAATCGTGCTTGGCGGTCTTGGGCAGCAATTGCGTGATCTGGTACGTGGTGAGCTCCGTCCAGCGGACCGGAGCGGTCTGCAGGGTGAAATCGCAGGAAAGCTTCTGGTCCGCCGTCAACTGCACGCCGTTATGCGGGTCGGCCTTGTACCCTGCGGACGAAATTTGCACCGAATACGTGGCCGTGGGCAGATTATTGATGTGATAGCGCCCTTGCGCGTCCGAGAGCACCGTCACCGTCATTTTATTCTGCGCGTTTTCAGCCACCACAAACACGCCCATCAGCGGTTTGCCGTCCGGCCCTTTCACATTGCCTGTAATCGAAGCCGCAAACGCGCTCGACGCGTACACGAGCGCTGAAAACGCCACGAAAATTGCCGAAAGTTTTCCGCTGAATCTCATCGTCCCTCCCACCGCCAAGAAGATCGGCACGACCTGCCGCACGATGGTGCGTGGATTGGATACCGCATGTCAAGGCCGGGGCTTCAGCGGAAATGGCGGCGAAGGGCTGCTGGCAAGTCACCCGCTGAAGCACTGCGACAGCCCTCAAGTGATGTGACGGGCGTTACAGACAATGTTCCATCCAACGTCGAATCTAAGTGCGAGAGACGGGCTCCGATGCACTCAGGCTCCGTACTACTGGCTTGGGGAGGAGGACTCGATGAGAGCTAAGGTGGAGCAAACGGGCAGATGGGAGCGGAGGATTCCGTTCCTCCAGGCCGCTCCTGCTTTGATCATTTCCGCCGCTATGGTATTGGCCGTCGCGCTGGTGGCACGCAGCATGATCATTCCGGAGCGCCCGACTGTCGTATTGACTGGAATTGTAAGCGACTCAATTTGCGGCGCCGATCACGGCATTCGCGCCGTGGGGGACGCCGAATGTACGAGGGCGTGCGTATCACTGGGCGCGCAATATGCGCTCATGGTCGGCAAAATCCGGGTCGCAATGAAGATGTATGTCCTCCAGGGTCACCAAGCCGACTTGGAGCGTTTTGCCGGAAAGGCTGTCACAGTCAAGGGGCGGGCATCGGGCCGGGATCGCATCATCGTCGATCAGGTTGTTCGCTCCTACTCTGAGGCGGCGAAACCGGCGGATTAGCCCGATCGGGCGGTTCGCGGCCAAGAAGGTCAAATACTGACTACCTTTTTGCTCTGCCGCTTGAAGCTTTGTACCTGATGTCCAGTGTCTGTGCACCAGTGATTGCAGAGTCAAATCTGCACAGTCAAGTGTGCACATAGGAGAGTGACGAAGGTCACATCCTTGCCGGCAATCGCGCAGTACCGTTCCGATATGGAACGATTGAGGGAAATCTCAGAATGTGGAAAGGGAGTTCGCCATGCGTCTCAATCCGCAACGACAACATGGAACCGAGCCCGGCGTCCATGCCACGTTAGTGCCGAGTTTTCGACCAGAGCCCCGCATTCTGATTGTCTGCGAGGATGATTCGATTGCCGAAAGGCTGAATATCGCTCTCGGGGCCGTAGGATTTTTGAGCGAACGCACGTGCAGCATGACGGAAGGATGTACGGCTGCGACCTCAGGCCGCTTTCACGTCATCTTCACGCAGCCGGTCTTGGCGGATGGCTCCTGGCGCCGGTTGACCGATCTCGCGGAGGAAGATAGGGCTGGATTTGTCGTCGTGCTCGTGGCCAGCGATATGGACTTCAACCAGGCGGCCGATGCGCTCCGGGAAGGCGCTTTTGACGTACTGGATCCTTTGCACGAACTTCCGCAGGCCGCTGAAGCTGGCCGGTGCGCGCTCTGGGCAGCTTACTTGAAAGGCGGCAGGCCGCTTTCCCACATGCCGCCCAGTTAAATTTAGTGCCACAATATCCGCCCTAACTGCCGCTGGACAATTTCAGAAATGCCAGATCAGCTTGGCGTAAACGCTGCGTTTGATCTGGGCAGGATTGACAAGGGTAATGGCATCGTTGGATTCCAGATGATGGTCGTGCAGCAGATTTGACCCGACCAGACTTATTCCCACCGTCTCGCTCGGTTGCCAGGACAGTTGCGAATCGATGCGCGTGTAAGATGATACCAACTCTGCCGGCAGCGCACCGACGAAATACGCATTTGCGTCCCAGGAAAGATTGCCTGCCAGCTTCAAGCGCGATCTCAATTGTGCTTGATGCTGAGGGTTTGAGCCCTCATAGGTGAAGGGCGAGCTTGTATCCTGGCTCGAAGCCTCTGTATGCAGGTGCATTTCCAGGAACGCGTAGCCCGGGGCAAGACTCCATCGATCGGTTATCTTCACATTAGCCGAGATTTCGGCGCCTTCGGTCGTGCCATGCATCAGATTGCCAAATGTGATGGGAATGATAAATCTGGCCGGCGCTGGTTCAGCCTCGAAAAAGGCGGGGCGCGGCTCGAGCGTCTCCAGCCTGTAGTAACGGCTGAAAAATGTGGATACGTCAATCGAGAACCGCTGGCGGGGTTGAGCGCGATATCCTGCTTCATAGCTCAACACGTGCTCCGCCGTAAACTGGGGATTTCCAAATAAAATCGCTTCGGCTGGGTACGCTGATCCGTTTGGGTCGGGAAAAACGGCCAGTCCTGCCACCAAACCTTCCTGCCTGCGGGTAGGCGCTTGTTCCGCTTCGGAAACCGCAGCCCAGAAGGTTTCCCGATGAGAGGGGGTCCAGGCGATGCGCGCGCTTGGCTCGAGATCAATGCCTGTGAAATAGCTATCTTCTATTTTTGTGCCCGCGGTGAAGAAGACGCGGTCCGGATCAAGCGTGATCGTATCCTGGACGAACGAATTAAGCAGCCGGAGCCTGGTGTCGGCCGGCACGAATGCTTGATCGATCGTGCCGGCGGTCTGGTCCGACGTATGCCGGTACCCGAGTCCCCACACAATATCTTGGCGCGATCCCCAGGCGAGGTGATGGCTGAAATCGAAGTCGACGGTATTGCGCTTTTCCGACGCCTCCGGCCCGAGTCGCGCGTAATTATCGAAGAAAAATTGCAGCGTCGTATCCGACCGATTCGAAAACGTATGTTTCCACCGGCCCAGAATATTTCCTCCCGACAAATGAAAACGGGTTACCTGATCATCCGTCACGGGTGGATCCACAGAGTAGATGTGGATAATCGTACCGCCCGCGCTGCCTGTGTAGAGGTCTCCTTGCACAGTGAGCGAATCTTTTTTGAAAACCGCCGTGTCCGCTCGAAAGCCCCCGTGCCATATGGACCACGCGTCCGTTCCAGTGTCGTCATCGAATTCGTGCAAAGCGCCGTCATGCCGGTATCTGGCGAACACTCGATAGCTCGTATCCGTGCCGAATCTTCCGCCGTAGCGCAGGGTCTCGTTTGCCTGCGGAGCGCTTCCTGAGGCGAGGGAAACAAGACCTCCCTGGGTATCTGCGGCTTGCTTTGTAACGATGTTGATAACCCCGTTTACAGCGTTTGCGCCCCACACTGTTGCGCCTGGCCCGCGAATCACTTCGATGCGGTCGAGATCTTCCAATGGAATGTCTTGTGTGTCCCAGTTAACGCCGCCGAGCAGTGGCGAGTACACGGCGCGCCCGTCAATCAGCACAAGCAATTTATCCGTAAACTGATGATTGAAACCCCGCGCGGCAACGGCCCAGTTGTTGGCATTGATCTGTGCCACATCCATGCCCGGAACCATGCGCAGCAGGTCCGGGATATTTGACGCGCCGGAGCGACGGATGTCTTCCTGTGTGATCACGTAAATGGCGGCAGCCACCTGCGACAAGGTCTGCTCTTTCTTCGAAACCGAGGTCACCTCGATGTTTAGCAATTCTTCAACACTCATGCTGCGCAGGTCGTTCGCTGGTACCTGTTGCGCCTGCGCCTGTAGCCTCGGGGCTGCCAGCATCAGCAGGATGATAAGGGTTCCGCCGAAGAACCGCCCCGGCCGTGACAAATTCACTCGCCGTTGTTTGCACACACGCGAAATCTCCCGGCGCCTTGCTTGCAGGTGACGAGCCAAAAGCGCGGCCCGGGGACGATGTAAGTGCTTATCGGCCTGCGGGATAGGCTCTATACATCTCCGAAGCTCCGACAGGCGCTGCTCCGCAACGAAACACCAGTGCCACGACAGGGCGAACCGTACCTCGCAAACGCCAGCAAATAATGGATTCGTCTATTGGCCTGCATCGCAAAAAACGACATCGGTCATCTCTCGCGCAAAAGGCTAAAATAGGCACCCACAGAGCATGATCGAAAGTAGGAGCCGATTCAAATGGCCAAGGCGAAGGAGTTTACAGTAACAATCGAAGACAAACCCGGGGCGCTCGGCAGGTGCTTTCAGGCCCTTGCCGAGCGTGGGATCAACATTCTCGCGTTCGAATCCTATGTCGAAGAACGCGAGAGCCTGGTCCGGTTCGTAGCCGATGATCCGGCCGGAGCCAATCAGGTGCTCGGCGGCCTGCGTTTGATTTTTGAAGAGACGGACGTCGCGGTGGCAAAGGTCGCGCACCGTCCCGGCGAACTGGGCCGCGCCGCGGCTCGACTGGGGGAAAGTCACATAAACATCGATTATTCCTACTGCGGATCGGACCCGGCTTCTGGGCAGATGCTTCTGGTTTTTGGGGTTGACGCCGTCACCAAAGCGGCGACGGTCCTCGACGAATTGGCGGGCGAACGCGCCTCAGCAGCGGGTTCCGTATCACCCGGCGGCGTCTGAGAGCCCCTCACGACGGACAGCGACACGGCCGATTCCAAAGTTATTGTTGCACCTCAAAAATTTCCATCGCCAGTTGCGCGTCCGGTTTGAATTTCCCAGAAACCGCCACGTAAAGCCGTTTCAATTCCGGCACGAAAATTGAAGTCTTGGCGCGATAGCCCGTGGGCACTTCCGCCACGTGTTCGTAATGATCCGCGTCCACCTGCCGGATCACCGTGGCCGTCTCGCTTCCCGTGGCGTAGATGAGTTTGCGCGGGCGATCAAACCACATATCGTCGTTGAACCCGGAGCAGGGAAGCGTGGTCACCACTTTTCCAGTCTCCGTATTGAACACAATGAACTTGGGCGGCTCGCGCGTGGCGATAAACAGCCGGTGATTGGGTTCGTCGAGCACCATGGAGTTTTCCACCTTCGCGTCCGGCACCGGCCAGCGCTCGATCAATTGCCGCGTCGCGAGATCGACGATGCCCACTTCATTCGTCCTCGTCAGATTTACGTAGAGCTTTTTGCCTGCGTGGTCCACGGCCATCGCTTCAGAGTGATTGCCCGGTAAAGTAATCGTCCCGATGAGCTTGAAATTCCTGGAATCGATGATGTTGAGCAAATGAGTATTCGAACCGGCGTCGCCGCCGCTCTCGACGTAATATTCTCCGTTGCTGGAATTAAAAATCGCGCCGTCCACTTCGGGTGGCAGTTTGATGCTGTCAATGATGTGATAAGTCCTAGCATCCACTAGGCTCACCCTCCCGAAATCATCTCCATCGGTCACGATCAGCCGGTTCGTTGCCGGCATGAAATGAATCGCATGCGGCTGCCCGAAGCCGGTGATGCTGTGCTGCGATTTCCCGCTGTGCAAATCGAAGACTTCGACCGTCTTGTGATCCTCGGCCGCCAGAAACAGGCGATTGCCCTTTAGATCCACCGCGAAATGATCGAAATCTCCTGTGAAGCCGGGCAACGGTGTGGTGGCAATCCGTTTCAGCGGCAGTTTCTCCTGTGCCGCGGCCCTGATCGCCAGTTTCGAAGCGGCGAAAAAGCCCAGCGTCATTCCGAATACTACGATCGCGAATCGCCGCCATAATCTGGACCCATAACCTCGAAAAGAATCGCTTGCCCGCAGGCCTGGTTCATTCTGACTATGCATCGCGTCTCTCCGTCGTGACGGAAATATCTGCATACGTCGTTGTGCTTGGCTGCAAATGCGGACCAATTATAGCCACACTGGGCGAAACGTATTACGCCGACAGGCAATCTGGGCTGTGTATCTGCGGGGACGCTGTCAGATTATTTTTCCGGCAGCGGCTCGAGCAACAGCCGCGAATCGACGATACCGATCTCCACCCGTCGATTGGCCGCCCGCGCTTGCGCCGTCTCTGTCTTGATTCGCGGGTCCGATTTCCCGAACCCCTTCGTGGTGATCAGTCCTTTGTTGATTCCCGCCTGCACCAGCGAGTCGCGTACGGCCTCCGCGCGCCGCTGCGAGAGCTTCAGGTTGTACTCCTGCGTGCCCACGTCGTCCGTATATCCATAGACATAAATGGAATAGCCCTGCAGCGTCATCAACACACCGGCGATACGGTTCAGAATGTCCCGGTATTGGGGTAGGATATCCGCTTTGTCGAAATCGAAGCGGATTGATTTTTCCCCCAGCGTCATCACCAGCCCCAGAGTTGTGCGATGCGTCTCGGCAATTTGTCCCAATACCTGTTGCAGTTGTTGCAGTTGCTCTTCGCGCTGCTTGCGATACTCCTCGGCTTTCTTCTCGGCCTCGTCCGCCTGCAACTTCGCGGCCGCCGCCGCTTCCATCGCCGCTTGCGCCTGAGCCTGAGAATTGGCCTCTGACCGCTTGGCCTCGTCGCGTTGCTGCGCCGCCGCTTGCGCGTTCGCGGCGGCCTGCGAAGCCTGTTGCGCGAAGCTTTGCGATTGCAGCTCTGCGTTGGCCACGCGCTCATTGAGTTGCTGCGTCTGGCGGCTTAGCTGTGTGATTTCCCGGTTCATTCGCGTCAGCGCCCACAAAAGGCCGGCGCCCATGATGATGACTAGCGCAAGCGCAATTGCGCCGATCACGATTCCGGTTTTGCCCTGAGGCTTGGTGGGAAAGCGACGTTCGCTTGCGTTAGCGTTACCGGCCTCGATGCGAGTAGTGTTCATGGGTCTATTGGATTCGATGGTACGCGTTCGTCATCGTGACGTTCAGTCCGAGTTCAGTGCGCATCCTAACGCCACTTACCCGCCGCGAGACACAGCTAATTTTCTCCGCGTGCTTATACAGGCTCGCCTTGATTGCACTTAATGCGATGACGCGGTATCGTCGCTACAATGCTCGGTATAAATTCGGCGGAGCGGTCGTCCTGACTGGGATAGCCGTATGCCAAGAGCAACCCATTGCACAGGCGGGACAGGTCACCTCGAGTTCAGCGGTCTGTGGCATTCGCCATCAGGATAAACGCGCGTTGACTGCGCTGGAGAGGGGAATACGTTGAAGCTCCTTCTGATCACGCCGAACAACCCCTACAACATCTTTCGTGCGCCGCAGATGTTTAGGATCGCCGGTCACATTTCAAAATATATGCAGGTCGAATCCCGTGCCGCCTTTCCGGGCTTGAATCTGGCTATTCTTGCCGCCATAACTCCGCCGCATATCGACGTGCGCATAGTAGACGAAAGCGTTGAGCGCGTCGATCTCGACGCAGACGCCGACTTGGTGGGCATCACGGCGATGACAAACATGGCCCCCGCCGCCTACAAGCTCGCCGACCTATTCCGCAGCCGCGGCAAGAAGGTAGTGCTTGGCGGCGTTCACGTTACCGTCTGCCCCGACGAGGCGCAGGAGCATGCGGACGCCGTGGTGGTCGGCGAGGCGGAGCCGATCTGGAAAGAATTGATCGCCGATTTCGATCGTGGTCATCTCAAGCCTCGCTACCGCGCGGCCAATCTTTTTGACATGAAAGGGTATGGCATCCCACGACGTGATTTGTTGAAGCAGGACCGTTATCTTTTCCCAAGCACGCTCGAAACCGGCCGCGGCTGCCCCTTCGATTGTGATTTCTGCTCCGTGAGCCGGACGGCGGGTCGCGCATATCGTTTTCGCCCCACCGAAGAGGTTCTTGCGGACGTGGAGTCTCTCAAGAATCGCTGGGTCTTTTTCGTGGACGATATCATCAATGGCCATCGCCAGCATGCTTTGGAGCTATTTCGCGCCTTGAAAGGGAAGGGAATTTTGTGGGCCGGGCAAGCTACGGTCATGATCGCTCGTGACGAAGAGCTTTTGCAGGCCGCTGTGGACGCTGGATGTCGTGGTCTTTTCATTGGCTTTGAAACTTTTTCCTCTGTCACCCTGAAGAAGCTCGGTAAGCCGGATAACTGGCGCGAGCGCTTCTTTGAAGTTTGCGAGGCCTTGCACAAGAAGAGAGTAGCGATCTGGGGCGGCTTCGTTTTTGGATTGGATACCGATACCCTCGAATCATTACAGGAGACCGTACGTCTGGCCTGTGAGGCAAAACTCGAATTTGCGCAGTTTTCGCGGCTCACCCCGCTGCCCGGCACCGCGCAATGGAATCAGTTCCAGAGCGAAAGCCGCATCACCGATACGGATTGGAGTAAGTTCAATTTCCAGCACGTCGTTTATAAGCCACTTTTAATGAGCGCAGGCGAATTGAACCGCAGCATCCGCGAGGCGTGGTTTGAGTTCTATGGATTCCGACGCATGTCGCAACGCCTTATGCGGCTCCGCCCTCCGGTGACCAAGGGAAACTTGACGCTGTGGGCCCTGAATCTCGGCATCAACAGGATTATGCGCCGCTTCGCCACCGCTCCCGCACAGGTGCGAACTGAGCAGATGCCGACTTCGGTTTTCGAGACGCTGGAGACACCCTCGCCCAGACGGTAATCATGGCTTTGGCTTCGGCATGAAGGCCCGCCGCCACTCAACGTTTCAACTGGCCGCCAGCCCCACTCCCGAGTAGCGCTCGCATTCGGCCAATAATTGTTCCTGCCGCTTCTCATCTCGTGTTGCCGCGGCTGGCGCGCGCGGCTTCATGTGGTAGAAGTATTCGCCGCTAACTTTGGCTGCAGCCGCGTCGCTTGTCGCGAGCCAGATCTGCGTGCGCGCGCCGTCCTCAAGGCTTTCCGGCGCTCCCGAACCGCCCATTTTCGTGGGTACCCACCCGGGCTCAAGCGCGTTTGAGAAGACGTCCTTCCAGCGCCGCGCAACCGCAAATGCCAGCAGAACGTCGTGCAGTTTCGAATCGCTGTAGGCCTGCTGCCCATTCCACGGACGTTGCTCCCATGTGAGATCCTTCAAGCTCGAATCGCCGCTGCGGTGCAGAGACGACGACGCAGTCAATAATTTGCAAGTTCTGTACGATGCAGACTATAGAACAAGGTACTTCTACAAAGGAGTGCAAAAAACCGATGGCGTGCTCAACTTCTGGACCCCGATGCTCTTGCTACAGCGTTCGCTGGCACGCTGCTGCTTGCCAAACCGCGCGGAGCATGTCGCGGCTATAGATGAGGTGATTTGGATCATTGCTGAAGAACTTCCAGAGTGATGGTGCCATCGTAGCCGCACGATTTGAGCTCTTAAACTCGGGGCCATGCTGTTCCAGCGTATACAAATCCATGTCTTTGGTGACACGAAAGCGTCCTGTATGTGTGCCCGTCGCGAATCCTCCGCCCAGCGCAAACGGAATGTTCTGCTGCTTCGCCCGCTGGATGATTCTTCGATAGATTTCCCAGCGCTGGTCCGGGATCCGATCCGCCCAAGAGGTCCATGCCACGGATCCGTGCTTATTCATTTCTGTGTTCGAAATCGTCGTCCGTTCTCTCTCCCCGTATTCATGTAATTAGGATGTCTGCGAAAATCGTTTGGAGCCGCCCTTTGACTCAAGACTGCGGCGTCCCAGGCCGCGATCCGATTGACAGCACCGCAGTGGGAGTAGCAGAGTAACGCCGCTACGAGTCACGATTTGTCCTTTATGGGAAGGAGCCACAACTTGAAGCGATCGATTCCGCCGCTTGCGAGCGTGTTGCTTGTGCTCGCGTTTTCGTCTCAGGCGCTTGCCCAAACCGAAATCACACTTCTCGCGCCGATGCCCATCCAGGAAAGTATGGAAAAACTTGTCGCCTCATTCGAAGCGAAAACCGGCATCCACGTCAAAGCCACCTTCGCCAGCGGCCTGGGCACGAGAAAGCAAGTCGCCACCGGGCAGGCGCTCGACGTCTCGATTCTCTTCGCGCCTTTTCCGGATGCGCTTGCTACTGGCAACATTGTCCCAACCAGCGCGACGGTAATCGCACGGCTCCGTTTAGGCATCGCCGTGAAGAAGGGCGCGCCCCAGCCGGATATCTCCACGCCGCAAGCGGTCAAGCAGATGCTCCTGAATGCGAAATCTATCGCCTCCATTGATCCGAATCAGGGCAGCGCGGGCGCTGTCATCGTTGCTGCTCTCGACAAGCTCGGCATCACCGAGCAGGTGAAACCGAGGATCACCTGGTTGCGCGGGGCCACTGCTGTGCAGAACGCCGTAGCAAAAGGCGATGCTGAGATCGCACTCGGCCCCTATCTGAGTGAGATGGATAATTCCGGAATCGATATTGTCGGCGCGTTATCCCCCGACGTATCGCCTCCAGTCGATATCACCGGTTTCATTGCGGCCGACACCAAAGACCCGAAAGCCGCTAAGCTACTTCTCGATTATTTAGCTTCGTCTCAGGCGGCAGAGATTTACAAGGAAGGCCGAATCTTTCCGGTCCGTTGAAATCGGAGCCCCTAACCGAAATTGCCACGGGAATCGAAGCTCTCTTCGCAATTTGTTGCAAAGCGGTGCAGGTTGTGTTATCGTTCCGCCCCGTAGCATTTGCAATCTGTTGTTTCTAAGGGACTTATCGGGGTTCCAGGTTAGCGCGGCCCGGTTGTTAACCGGAGCCTCGGCGCGCTCGTAAGCTGGCCGGTTAAAGCGACGCCAAGAGGATGCCGCATGCCGGGGTGGGAAGGCTGAGACGCCGCCTCTTGAATCAAAAGAAGCAGATCCTCAAGTCAGCCTCGGTCATATCTCTTGTTACGGTAGTCAGCCGCATTCTCGGATACGTCCGGGATCAACGCATCACTCTGTTGCTGGGAACCACTCCTACTGCGGATGCTTTTGTGCTGGCATACCGCATCCCCAGTCTTATCCGGCGACTGGTGGGCGAGGGTGCAGTCACGGCTTCCTTCATCCCCGTATTCGCAAACTATCTCAACAACAAGCCACGCGAAGAGGTTTGGGATTTCGCGCAACGCCTCTTCTGGACGCTGGCTGTTATCCTGGCGGCCATCACCATGTTGGGCATTGTTTTTTCGACCCAGTTCATGCGCCTGTTTACGTTCTTTGCTCCGGGACAACCCGCCATGGCGCAGGCCATCTACCTCAATCGCATCATCTTTCCTTACATCTATTTCATTGGTCTGTCTGCCCTGGCGATGGCCATCCTGAATTGTTTTCATGTGTTTGGGGCGCCAGCCGCAACGCCAGTCCTGTTAAACATCTCTATCATCGTTTCTTCCATAGCGGCAGTTTCTCGATACTTTTCGAGTGCTGCGGTTTCTCTGGGTGTGGGTGTGCTGATTGGCGGGGCCTTGCAGTTTCTGATCTTGTTACCGCAACTCGTCCGTCGCGGAATGCGCTTTGATTTCGCGTTGTCGCTGCGCCATAAAGGAGTTCGCTCTGTCGGTGGCCTGCTGGCGCCTGGGTTTTTCGGAATTGGTGTAGCGCAGATTAATTTTTTCGTGGGCACGATCTTCGCTACCTCCAGCCGTATGCCTTCCGGCAGTGTGACTTCTCTCTATGTTGCCGAACGGGTTATGGAGTTGGTGATGGGTGGTTACGCCATAGCCGTGGCCACGGCAGTTTTGCCCATGATGTCCCACCAGGCTGCGGCCGGCGCCATGGAAGAGATGAAGTCCACCCTGTCATTTTCGCTTCGCATAGTTTCCTTTATCACCATACCCGCCGCCGTAGGCCTTGTCGTAATGCGCGAACCCATAATCACTGTGCTTTTCCAACACGGCGAATTCGTGGCGGAATCCACCGGCCTTACCACGCGCGCGCTGTTTTACTATGCCCTTGGCCTTCCGGCATTTGCCGCGATCAAGCTGATCGTGCCCGCGTTTTACTCCACGCACGATACGCGCACCCCGGTTCGGGTGGCTGCCTGGTCATTAGGCCTGGCGATTGCTTTGAACGTGCTGTTTCTGCGATGGTTTTTCCCGGTTTTCGGCAATGGCGGACCGGCGCTGGCGACGGTGGCTGCCGCATATTTCAACTTTCTGGCCTTGTTCATTATTTTTCGCGTGCGTTTTGGCCGTTTGGGTACGCTCGATATACTGGCCTCGCTGGCACGCAGCGGAGTCGCCGCGGGAATCATGGGCACGCTCTGCTGGATGGGGCTGAACCTGGCGGGTTTTGACAGCTATTCGCGTTTCCTGCCGCGTCTTATGATCTTCGCCGTTTTGCTTCTGGGGGCCACGGCGAGTTACCTCGTGCTGGCCTGGGTCATGCGCTGTGACGAGCTTTCCGAAGTTTATGGCATTGCTATGAACGCTGAGCGCCCTGCCCCTAGCATGGCGGGAATCGGTAATCAACTATGAGCATACAGCTTCACAACCTGATTGCTTCCTTCAAGAATTACATTAAGGTCGAGAAGGGCCTTGCCGCTAATACTCTCGCCGCCTACGACCGTGATCTAAAGAAATTGCAGGCGTTTGCCGATAAACGCGGCCTCACCCTTGATACTCTTACCCGCGACCAAATCGTGGATTTCCTGGGGGAACTCTACCGTCAGGGATTGGATAGCCGCAGCGTCGCGCGCCATTTGGTGTCTCTGCGCAATCTTTTCCGGTTTGGTCTCACCGAAGGAGCATTGACTGTTGATGCTACGCTGAACCTCGAATCACCGAAAGTGCGTCGTTCGCTACCGGTTTATCTGCGTATGGAAGACATTGATCGCTTGCTGGCTCAACCCGACCTCTCGACTCCCAACGGTCTGCGCGACCACGCCATCCTGGAACTCCTCTATTCCACGGGCCTGCGCGTCTCCGAATTGAGCACTTTGAAGGTTTCCGACATCGAAATGCGCATGGGCTGCTTGCGCTGCGTCGGAAAGGGTGATAAGGAGCGTTTGGTGCCCGTAGGGAGGAGGGCGCTGGCGGCGGTGCAGGCTTATTTGGCGAAATCACGCCCCGTTTTGCTACGCGCGGGAAACGCATCCCCCTGGCTTTTCGTCAATCGATTTGGCAATCGCCTGAGCCGCATTGCCGTTTGGCGGCTACTGACGGCGTACGGCCGGCGCGCCGGTATACGCGCGCGTCTCTCGCCTCATAAGTTGCGGCACAGCTTCGCCACGCATTTGCTTGAGCGCGGCGCAGACTTGCGATCAGTGCAGTTGATGTTGGGCCACGCCGATATTTCGACGACGCAAATTTATACGCACGTCATGGAAGAGCGCCTGAAGCAAGTCTACAAAGCGCATCACCCGCGAGCGTGATAAACAGTTGCGAAAACCGTCTACCGTCATGCTGAAGAGTGCAGCCACGAAGAATCCGTTTGTTGAACTACCACGCGCTCGTGACTTTTGTCTATGCCAGTGAAGCCGAGCAAGCGGAGTACGCAGCACGAATGGCATTAGCAGGGACACGCTCAGTCTGGAGAAAAATAGCGAATTATGCCTGACTACATGTACATGCTGGAGAGTCGGCTCTCTGTCGAGCAGCGCGCCGCCGTCGTCCGTATGCAGGAACTGGCCGTGGAGACCACTACCAACGTTTATCTTACTGGCGGCGCAGTTCGCGATCTGATTACCGGAATGACCATTCGTGACCTCGATTTTACCGTCGAGGGCAATCCACCGCGCTTTGCGAACGAACTGGTAAAGAGTGGCGGAAAGATCGTTCATGAGGACGACAAGCTTCGCCACATCGAAATGAGCTTCGCGGGAGACGTGGACGGCAGCATCGAGGCTGCCCGGGAGGAAACCTATCCTCGCCCCGGTGCGAAGCCGGAAATTCGCTGGTCGACAATTATGGACGACCTGCGGCGCCGTGATTTTTCCATCAACGCCATTGGCCTCTCTCTTAACGCGGCTTCCCGTGGTTTGCTCCTCGATCCGACAAATGGCCTGGCCGATCTCACTGAAAGCCGCGAGATCCGCGCGTTGTCAATTCACAGCTTTACGAACCAACCCATTCGCTTGCTGCGCGCCATCCGCTATTCGGCTCGCATGGATTTCAAGCTCGAATCGCGCACTGAAGATTGGTTCAAGCTCGCTATGGAAAGAGGGCTCCACGAATCAGTTGCCCCGGGGGATGCAGGTGCCGAATTGCGCCAGCTTGGCCGCGAAGACAGGCCCATACAAATTCTCAAGGCGTGGGAATCGCGCGGTCTGCTCGATGTCATCTCACCGCAACTGGCCAAGCGTCATCCGCATTACGAGATGCTCGCGCGTATCCTGCGCGCGCGCGATGATCTGGCGGCCGCCGGCTTGCGCCCGCGCTTATTTGCGCCGATCACCTTTGCCGCGCTGGGTAAGCTGAAGGGTCGCGAGCTCTCCGCCGCTTTGCACCGCCTCGAATTCCGGCAGCAGGAGATCGAGGAGGTCAACGGCCTCGAGGATCGCGCCCAGAAGCTCGTCGCCGCGCTCGCGGGACGAAAAACGGCGACTCCAGGGGAGGCCTACGCATTTCTGGAGAAGGCGCCCGGTGACTTGCTCGCGTTCATTCTGGCGGAATCCTCGAACTCAAAAGCCGTCGGCAAAATTCGGACCTATCTCAATAAATGGCGGCCTTTGCGCCAGGCGCTTCCTGCCGCCGTCCTGGAACTGGAAAGCATAGGCATGGCACATGGCACCAAGTTCGACAAGGTAATCGAGGATCTGTTCCAGGCCCAACTGCAAGGCAAGGCGCGAAATCCGGAGCTTCGCATCAAGCTTCTGCGTAAACTGTCCGGCATTAAAGAGCTCCCAAAGAAGAAGGTCGACGAGAAGGGCAAAAAGCCAGCCGATCGGGCCAAGAAAAAGAACGTCGCCAAATCAGGCGGTCCTGCCTCGACGCCTCCCACGGCGGCGCCAGTCGAATCTCCGAAAGCTGCAGATACGTTGGCGCGCCTTCAGGCGGCGCGGAAGGGCGGTGCCGCGCCGGCAGCGGCTCCCGCAAAGGACTCCAAACCGAAAGCCGCCGCCCGCAAGCGTTAGAGGCCATATAATCAAGTGAGCGTCATGGGATTCCGTGAAGCCGTTGCCCATACTATTTTTACGAGCATGCTGCCGGTTGCAGGAGACATAGGGAGGTTCGAATGAGGCAGAGGTTTAACATTTTGCTCGCCGTGCCTGCGGCTATTTTGGTTCTCTCCGCTGCGCTGTTTGCACACCACGGCGCGGCTGGCCAGGACATGACGAAACTGACCACCCTCAAGGGTACCGTCACAGACTATCAATTCATTAATCCTCACGTTCTGCTTTACGTGGACGTAAAGGACGGCAGTGGCAAAATCGAGAAGTGGGTCGCTGAGCTGAATGGCCCCAATGAACTCATGCGCCAGCACATCACTAAAAATACGCTGAAGCCAGGTGACGAGGTCACTATCATTGGCAATCGCTCGAAGAACGGATCCAATTTCATGCGCCTGCACAGTTTCATTACGCCCGGCGGCCAAGAGATCGTCCTGTTCCGCGGAGGCGATTTCCCGTCGGGCAGCACGAAATAGCCTGAGGTCAACGGCCCGGAACAGATCACTACGGGAGTTTCCAATGTCCAAGCGCGGAAGGTATTGGCTTCAAATAATTCTGTCGGCAGGCGTGTTTTCAACGCTTGCTTGCGCCCAGACTCCCCGCTCTCAGGCAGCCGCAAAGTCCCAGCCGTCGAAGGCGTCAGCGGTGCACGATTTGAGTGGTATTTGGCTTCGCCCTCACGAATCGAAATATATTGATCCGGCTCGGCGGTTCGAGACGCAGAAGCCGCCAATGACGCCGTGGGCTCAGGCCAAGTTCGACGCCACCCGCGACATCTACTCGGAAGCAAGTCCTGAGGCGGTGGTACAGCGGCTCTCTGGAGGCGATCCCACCTACAGTTGCTTTCCTCCCGGTGTGCCCGGAATCTATTTCCGTGTCACGGGTGATGCCCGGCCGATGGAGATCATCAATACGCCGGGGCGCATTCTCGAGTTTTTCGAGTATGACCACTATGTACGTCAGATCTGGACCGATGGGCGCCAGCATACGCCTGATTTTCCGGCGACCTGGATGGGTGAATCCATTGGCAAATGGGAAGGCGATACTTTAGTCGTGGATAGCATCGGCTTTAATGACAAGACCGTGCTGGATAACGTCGGTCATCCGCATAGTGATCAGTTGCATCTCGTGGAACGTATTCGGCGGCTCGATCAGAACACGATCGAAGTGATCATGACCGTCGACGATCCCAAAGCGTATACAAGTCCCTGGAGCGGCCAGCTCGTTTTTGTGCGCGCACCGGCCGATTGGACCATTATGGAAGACATCTGCGAGGACAATGCCAGCTTCATCGACTTCATCAAGAAGGCCAACTCCGGATCCAAGTAAGTTCCTCGTGGCAGCGGTGCTTTCGCGGGTTCTCCGGCGGAAGAAGGGCGACTCACCTTAGCTAGCGCGAAACGTAACTGTTGCTGAATCCGTTCCGGCTATTCGTGACCATAAATTTTCCATTCGCCTGGACCGATGCCCTGATGTAGTTCCCCTTGCACTCGGATGTGTCTTCGAGATTGGCGATCATATCCGGCGAAGTGTTGTGCTTGGGATCGGGGTCAAGAAGGGGAAAATGCTCCTGCCAGATGCCTTCGATTTCGGGAATCGCCGCAATCCGCAGATATGCAACCTTTTCGTATGGCGTAACGTGCCTACCTGGAGGCGTGACAATTTTTGCGTTCGGATCCGTTTGCCCCATGCCCTTGCGCGGGCCATTGTTGACCACTACTACTTGCGGCCGGATCGCGTTCAGCAAAGCTGGATTCCCGGCTCCGTCAAACGCGCCATGGCGGCCAGTCTGATAGACGGTCACAGTGCCGAGCTTATTTGTCGGACACGCCAACTCGCTCTCTTTTTCCCAATCGAGGTCAATCAAGTTCAAGTATTTGAATTTTTCGTAGGTCACCAGCACGCCCACAGCCCGCTGGTTCTCGGGCGATAGTTCCGCTTTTTCTTCCGCCGTGGCGCAAAGCGGATTCGGCGTGCCGCCGCCGTTGACGGGCTTCTGCAAAACTCTTCCATCCGACGAAACGACCTGTACCCGCAGCCCTTTCACCGGAATTTCGTCGCCCGGCTTAACGATCGTGCGATGGGTCTGGGCGGCAGCCGTGTAACTGTCGAGCCACTGCTGGTTTTCAGGTTCGATGGCATTGCCATGATCGTAAAAATTGTCAATGGGCATCATTTTCGCAAGTGCCGCCAACCCACCTACGTGATCGGCGTGCCAGTGACTGATGAGCAGATGATTGATTTTTTTCAAACCGGCGATTTGTGCCGCGGCATAGATGCGCTTGGCATCGCGATCGCCCACCGCCCAGCCGGTATCGATTAAAAACGATTCGCCTGAAGGCGATATCAGAAGTGTCGCTGCGCCGCCTTCCACGTCAATGAAATAAATATCGAGAGGTCGCGCCGCCTGTGCATGCACAGCAGGGGGGACCAGCAGCAGCGCAAGTAGTAAGAGCATCAGCATCGCCCACCTCCGCTCATTTGACCGCGCTGATCGATTCGACTCGGATCGTTTTCGATTTAGCGTCGAGCGTGCCCACGACCGCTACCTTTTGTGCCGGAAATTTCGCCGCCGCCTTCTGATCGCTGAGCTCGTATGCAGTTTTGCCGTCATATAACACGAATGAAGCGCCGTGCACGTCATTGCAGGCCATGGTGCAGGCGGCGTCGGTTGGCCCCATTTGCATCTGGGAATGATCCGCGTTGGGACACATGCTGTCAGTGACCGTGCCGATAAAGGTCTGCTTCGTCTGGGCAGCACAAACCGCGGCAAGTAAGGGAAGGCTAATCGCGAAACATGAAATGAGGAGCTTCATTCACGGTAGCAAACAACACATCAGGTGCCGCCGCTTGCCTGCAGCGGCACCTCTGAATTTTTGCGAGAACCTTCGCGGCGATTACTCGCCCGGTGTCATGAGATGCGCGGTCGTTGTGCCCGCGTTCATGATCCACACGCCGCCCGATCCGGCTTTTTCAGGCAGGCCGGTCGAAGCCATCGTCGCTCCGGGTACCGCAATGGTCATGTGCATGCGCGCGTGTTCCTGGTCAGCACCCATGAAGTGGTACCACACGGAGCCGTATTGCGGTTTTACGCGTGTGCCATCCTTCTCCGCCGCATCCATGGCCTCTTTGGTCTTATCGCCCATTGCTTCGAGCTTCAGGTTCTGAGCCACACGGTCGAGGTTTCCCTTGATCGTGCACTCCATCATGAAGGGCGGATGCTTTGGCCAGCCGGAAAGGTCATAGCAGACGTAGGCGTTCTTGCCTTCTTTCACGGTGTCGTACGTGAAATCCGGCTTCCATTTGATAACCGTGGCATCTGCGCGCAGATTGGCGGGCAGCGCCAGCACGGCTTTGTCGGCGTCATCCTGCGCCTTGAGCAGCGCGGTCGACGAGAAGGCAATTACGCCCAGGGCAAACAGGGCAAAGCGTTTCATTCGAGTCCTCCGATTGACATTCGTTCGAACTAAACCCGTGGAGCGGAGGAGTATACACTACTTGCCTTCGGGGGCGACACTCGGGTCGCCAATGTCTTTGTTATATTGCGCCGTTTCCGATGGGACGCAGTACATCTCGCGGATATCAAAACCGCGGGGTAACCGGCGCAGCGGAAGCTTATTCAGCGCCTGCCATGGCTGGGTATACATGGTTGGGTCATCGATTGTGAGGGTGAGCTCCATGTTGTCATTATCGATGCGGTGAAACCGTTCTTCGACCCTCATTTGATTGCTATGTGGGCGGCCGGCATTGTCCAACCACGTTCTTTCATCTATCCCGGTGGTATCGACCACAAATGTGTAGTCGTCGATCCATTTACCCACCGAATATCCGGTCCACCGCGGCTCGGGGTTCTTGGGAAGCTCTCGTCCATCGGTCCAAATTGTGCGCCAAGTTCGTGTAAGTTGACTCAACGCGATCGTGTGGTCTGGCATTTGAGCAATTTCTAGAGCTCTGAATTCATATAGTTCAAGCCGCGGGAAGCCGGGCGGGTCGCAAATGTCCAAGGGATCGTTTCCGAGTACAGCGGGGACCGATCGTACTCCCATCCCGGTCGGCCTATGAGATTTGAGAGCAGCCAACCCTGCAGGCGTGTAAGGAAGTTGCCGCGGGATCTTGCTCTCGTCGGGTTCTCCTCCAGGTGGTGCGTTGTTACCTGGTAGAACGACGGGGTATTCATGTGCTCCCGTAGCCTGAATTCCTGGCGCCGCCCCGCCTGTGGGCGGAGGGTCGCCTCCGGCATACCATATGCCCGAGAGGTTGCGTTTCGGCGCAGGCGCCGGCTTTAACCCTTCGTACACGGAGCCGCGGAGCGGCACGCTATTCCACGGTGCAACTTTGATGTCATCGAGGGATTTTGGCGAGGCGGTTTGACCCAAGGCTCGGAATGACGCCAGGGTTGAAATTACCGCTAGCAACGAGAGGATCGAAATCGAATGTCTGGGCATTTTGAGTTGCTCCCTAACTGGAATTCGACTTCGTGCAACGATCACCGCGAGGGCTTGAACTCCTGGCCGTTGATGATGATCCGACCCTTGAATCTTCCAATCGGCCGGCCGTTCTTCGAGGGGGTCACGTCGATGACGACTTGATCCCCGGGCTTGAACATGTCATTCGTCCAGCCAAGCGTGGCCTGCTGGACAAGGTTCTGCGCTTCGATGACCCAATGCTGTGTGTTGCCAGTGCCATCTTTGGCGTCGACCTTAAGGAATACGTGAGGATTTGCCCAAATGTATTCGCTAACCGTTCCTTTTACCGTAACCGTCTTTTCCGTATCGTAGGATGCGTTGCCGTGATGCGCCAAGACCGGCAGTGAAGCTGCCACGATAAATAGAACTACGACGGAAAGCGCCCCGGTTCTGTTTTGCATTGCAGTCCTCCGCGAATTTGCGACGAGTGTACTCGCTCTGCATCGGGAAAGGGAATCGTTTCCGGCAGTGGGTCAGTTTCTGAAACTGACCCACTGCTCAGTCGCAGTTCAGCTTGCAAACATGCTCAGCGTGCAAACACCAGCGTCGATGGCGATAGGGTCGGCACAATCTCCACGGATTTGAACCCTGCCCCGTGCAACCACTCGCGATAATCGGCCTGACGGTATGTGAATCCTGCCTTAGTCATCAGAACCATTTGCGAAGCGAAGAGCATCGCAAACGGATGGCCCATGCGCCCATCGCTCAGGACAAAATCGTTGATCATGAGCGTCCCGCCGGGCTTGAGCGCCTTCCGAAACTTGCGAAACACCTGGATGTTGCCCTCAGGCGGCTCCATATGCGCGATGTGGCTGTAAATAGCATAATCGTATTTCGTCGAACCGAAATCGCTGGTGTGGAAATCGCCGTCGATGGTTTCGAAGCGATCGCCGACGCCAAAGTTTCCTACGAATTCGCGAGCTAACTTGTTGACGTTTGGCCAATCGAGCTGAAACGCGTGGCCTTCCTTATTAGCGGCCAGCCACACCGCGGAAAAAATACCCGAGCCGCCACCAACGTCAAGCCATGAAACCGGTCCAGCCTTTGCCAATGCCAGCTTTTCGGCCGCCATCTGCGCGACGGGATGCGAAAGAGCGGCGATGGCCGGAACGAGTTGTTGCCAGAAAGGATTGTCCGGCACATCGGAGTCGTCGTTGGCGCTCGGAAGTCCTGTCTTCACCGTCTCCGGCATTTTCTGCCACGTGCCGAAATCGTTGAGCAAAACTTCCGCAAACGCGCCCAAGTAGCTCGGCTTGCCCTTGACTAGAAATAGAGAAGCATCCGGCGTGTTCTGGTACCCTCCAGCGGAGAGACTCAGCAGGCCTAACCCTGTGAGTCCATCAAGCAGCGCCTGCGCGCCACGAAGGGAAATGCCTGTGTTTTCCGCCACCTTCTCGGCACTGCCCGGATTTCCCTCCAGCACATTAAAGATACCGTACCGTGCAGCGGTAGCTAGAATGCTGGCGGCCCACCCGCCGGTCGCTATCTGCATTACTTTTTCGGGTGTAGGTTGGTTTGTCAGCTTTTGCGGAGCGGTTTGGCTCATCGCTCTCCTCCGAAGATTTGTTGTTTTGTTCGCCGCGCGGCCGGCCTGGGAACCTGAGCTCTCCCTGAAGGCGACGACTCCACAGCTTACCGCAGCCCTCGGGTGCACCGCGAGCGCTTGGTTGAGGTTTTTACTCGGGAGGGAATCAAAAGATTTCCACCCACGGCCCAGATCTGTTGAAAAATAACACGCGGGATTCTGGAAAATGCTCGACGCTGCGACTAGAATGAAAGGCCGATGGCCACACCGCGTTTTGTCCATCTTCACCTGCATACAGATTACAGTCTTCTCGACGGCGCTTGCGATATTACGGAACTGGTAAACGAGGCGGCTCACCGCGGCATGCCCGCCGTGGCCGTGACCGATCATGGCAATCTTTTTGCGGCCGAGCACTTTCATCACGAAGCCTCCACGCGCGGCGTGAAGCCGATCATCGGATGCGAAGTCTACGTCGCGCGCACCAGCCGCCACGATAAAGGCGTGGAAAAGACGAACGGCGACGCCGCGCGCAATGGCCGTGCAAACGGCGCGAACGGCGGCAACGGGGCCGGCGCACAAGCCTCCGGGCAGGCTTCTGATGTGACGCAGCGCGGCACTAACCATCTCGTCTTGCTCTGCGAAAATGCCGAGGGCTACCGCAACCTGGTTTATCTGGTGTCGAAGGGCTTCCTTGAAGGCTTCTATTACAAGCCGCGCATCGATTACGACCTGCTGGCGAAGCACAGCCGCGGCCTGATTGCGCTTTCCGCGTGCCTGAGCGGTGCGGTGGCCGAACCGCTCGTCGAGGGCCGCTACGACGAAGGCCGCGAAGCCGCCTACCGCCTGCGCGATATCTTCGGCAAAGGCAATTTTTTTCTGGAAGTGCAAGACCAGGGGCTCGAGATCGATCAGCCCGTCAATCGCGAACTTGTGCGCCTCTCGCGCGAAAGCGGCATTCCACTGGTAGCAACAAACGATTGCCATTACCTCACGCGCGCCGATGCGCGCGCGCAGGAGGTGCTGCTCTGCATCCAGACCGGCAAGACGATGTCCGATCCGCAGCGCATGCGCTTTGCCACCGATCAGTTTTATTTCAAGACGGCGGAGGAGATGGCACAAGTCTTCCGCGAATTGCCGGATGCGCTCGAGCGCACCGTCGCCATAGCCGAACGCTGCAACGTTCGCATCGACCCTGTCCGCAACTCCTTCCCCGAATTCCAAGTGCCAGAAGGCTACACGCTGGACAGCTATTTCGAACGCGTGGTGCGTGAAGGGTTCGCCGAAAGGGTGCCCTACCTCGAGACCTTCGCAAAGCAAGGGTGGCTCCGCCGCCCTCTGGCCGAATACGAACAGCGCCTCGCGAACGAAATCAAGATGATCATCAAGATGCGCTACGCGGGCTACTTCCTGATCGTCTGGGATTTCATGCGTTATGCGCGGGCACAGGGCATTCCCGTGGGGCCCGGCCGCGGTTCGGCGGCGGGCAGCCTGGTCAGCTACGCACTCAAAATTACCGATGTGGATCCGCTGCAATATGACCTGCTGTTCGAACGCTTCCTCAATCCCGAACGCGTCTCCATGCCCGATATCGATATCGATTTCTGCATGCGGCGCCGCGGCGAAGTGATTGACTATGTGACGCACAAATATGGCCGCGACAATGTCGCGCAGATCATCACCTTCGGCACGATGGCGGCAAAGGCGGCGCTCAAAGACGTCGGCCGCGCGCTCGATTTGCCCTACGGCGACGTGGATAAGCTCGCCAAGCTCGTCCCCAACCAGCTCAACATCACGCTCGAGGAAGCGCTCAAGCAGTCCGGCCAGCTTCGCTCCGCCATCGAAGCCGACGAACGCTTTAAAGACGTCCTCGAAGTCGCAAAGCGCCTGGAGGGTCTTGCGCGGCATGCATCGACACATGCCGCCGGAGTGGTGATCTCACCGCAGCCGTTGACCGAACTGTTGCCGGTTTACAAGACCAACCGCGACGAAATCACCACGCAATATGACATGAAAGGCCTCGAAAGGCTGGGCCTGCTGAAGATGGATTTTCTCGGCCTGACCACGCTGACCGTGCTTTCCGACACGGTCAAACTCATCGCCGCCAATCGCCGCGTGCAGGTCGATCTTGAGACGCTGTCGCTCGATGACCCCATGACGTATCAGCTTTTCTCGCGCGGCGATACAACGGCCATCTTCCAGTTTGAGTCGCACGGCATGCGCGACATCCTGCGCCGCTATCAACCCTCGCGCCTTGAAGATTTGACCGCACTCAATGCCCTCTACCGTCCTGGGCCGATTCAGGGTGGCATGATTGACGATTTCATTGCCCGCAAGCACGGCAAAAAGAAAGTTACCTACGATCTACCCGAGCTCAAAGAAATCCTCGAAGAGACCTACGGCGTCATCCTGTATCAGGAACAGGTCATGCAGATCGCCAATCGTCTCGCGGGATTTTCTCTTGGAGAAGCCGATATCCTGCGCCGCGCCATGGGCAAGAAAAAGCGCGAAGAGATGGCCGCGCAGCGCGACAAATTCCTCGCCGGCTGCGCCATGAACAAAATCCCGGCAAAAAAGGCCGAACGCATCTTCGACTTGATGGCCGAATTCGCCGGATACGGCTTTAATAAGTCCCACTCCTGCGCCTACGCGCTGCTCGCGTATCAGACCGCCTGGCTCAAGTCGCACTACCCGGTCGAATTTATGGCCGCACTGCTGACTTCGGAAACTGGCAACACCGAAAAAGTCGTGAAATACATTCACGAAGCCAAAGGCATGGGCATCACCGTCCTGCCGCCGGATGTAAATTCGAGCGACGTGGACTTCACGCCGGTCGGAGAGCAGATTCGCTTCGGGTTGCGCGCGATCAAAAACGTGGGGGAAAACACTGTCCGCGGCCTGCTCGAGGCTCGCGAAAAGCTGGGAAGATTCCGCTCGATCTTCGAACTCTGCGACTCGGTGGATCCGCGCCTTTTGAATCGCCGCGTGCTGGAAAGCCTGGTGAAGGCGGGCGCCCTCGATTCGCTGGGCGCCCGGCGCGCTCAGGTCTACACCGTAATCGATCGTGCCATGGAGCGCGGGCAGAAGCTTCAGCGCGAAAGCGCCAGCAACCAACACGGGCTGTTTATGTCTGGTGGCGCATCCCATCATCCCGCCGAGCCCGAACTTCCCGATCTCGAAGAATGGCCGGAATATGAATTGCTCGCCAATGAATTCGCCACTCTCGGCTTCTACATTTCCGGTCACCCGCTCGATAAATATTCCGAGCGTCTCAAGGAGCTCAAAGCTGTCGAACTCGCGGCCATGGAGGGACGCCGCAACGGCGAAGACGTTTCCATCGGCGCGCTGGTTTCCTCAATGCGCCCCATGCGTTCCCGCAAAGGAGACCGCTGGGCCATCCTCAACTTGCAGGACATGACCGGCCAACTCGAGGCGCTAGTTTTTCCTGAAGCATTCGCGCGCCTCGAAGGGCTGCTGAAGTCCGGCGTGCCGCTGCTGCTCAAAGGTCGCGTCAACGTTGAGGACGCGGGCACCCGCGTGGCCATCCAGGAAGCAAAACGTCTCGACGACGTTGCCGGCACTCCCGAAGGCACTGCCCGCATGCGGGTGCGTATCGACTTGAGTTCGATGGACGAAATGACGCTCAATCTGATAAAGGACATACTTGCCGGTTCGCCAGGGCCCTGTCCCATAGTTTTTGATATATTCGACCCGGATGGATCAGTGGCCACGCTCGATTCCAAGCAACGAGTTCGGATCGACGATGGCCTGATCATTCGGCTGCAGCAGATGCCGGGTGTCGGTCCAGTCGAAGTGGTGCGCTAAGTCGTGCCTGAGTGAGTCCGCGAATGCAAAAGGGCCGCCGCCGGGAACTCGAACAGCTTGAAAAAGAGGTCGAGGACCTGCGGCGGCTTGCGAATAACGGCTCGGCGCCGCCGGAATTGGCGAAGCTTCGCGAACAAGTCTCCGAACTGCGCCGCGAGTTTTACACGCACATCAATGCCTGGCAGCGTACACAACTCGCTCGCCATCCTCAGCGGCCTTACACACTGGACTTCATTAAGCTGCTCTTCACCGATTTTTCGGAACTGCACGGCGACCGCGCCTTTGGTGACGATCCCGCCGTTGTCGGCGGGTTTGCGCGTTTCCATGGCCGTCCAGTGCTTGTCGTCGGCCACCAGAAAGGCCGCGATACCAAGCAGCGCTTGGCCCGCAATTTCGGTCAAGCCAAACCGGAGGGCTACCGCAAGGCGCTGCGTTTGATGAAGCTCGCTGCGAAGTTCGGGCGTCCGATCCTTACCTTCGTGGATACACCAGGCGCCTATCCCGGTATTGACGCCGAGGAGCGAGGCCAGGCCGAAGCCATTGCGACCAATCTCCGTGCCATGTCCCGCCTGCCCGTGCCCATCATCGTGACCATCACCGGCGAAGGTGGTTCAGGCGGCGCGCTGGCCATTGCCGTCGGTGATCAGATCAACATGTTCGAAAATTCGATCTATTCGGTGATTTCGCCGGAAGGCTGTGCCTCGATTCTTTGGCGCGACTCGACCAAAGCCGAACAGGCGGCCGAGGCTCTGCGCATCACGGCCAAAGACCTCAGCGAATTCGGCATCGTGGATGAGATCGTCCTTGAACCCGAAGGAGGCGCCCACACCGACCACGAGGCGACCGCCCAACTTCTTGAACCCGTCCTCGTCCGCGCTCTCGATGAGTTGACGGCTAAAACCGTTCCCGAATTGCTCCAGCGCCGCTATCAAAAATTCCGTCGCATGGGCCAACTCGCCGGCGCCCTCACGGCCTGATACCACGGCGGCGAAACCCAAAGCAGATCGCTCTGCCCGAGAAGACGCCTTGTGATGAATCCGCCCTCCAGTCGCTTGACTGGTACGTACCGGATAAGCAACTCCCGCGCTTGCAATCGTTGTGGACGCCGCGCGTTTGTTTTAGCTTTATGAGCGTCATGCTTCCCTTAAAAGAGGATGCCGAGGTCACCCAGATCAGCGAGCCTTTCCGGCCCTACGAGCGACTGGTCAAAATCAAGTTGCTGAATAAGACCGTCGAGGTTCCGGAGAGAAATTCGCTTTTGCGCTGTTTCCAATTTTTGAGTCCGGAAACCATTCCTTACGGCCGGTTTTGCTGGAATCAGGATTGCCAGTATTGCCGGGTCATGGCTAAGCTCCCCGATGACGATAAACCCCGCGAGATGCTCAGCTGCAAATTCATGGTCATGCCGGGAATGCATATCACAGAGATCAGCCCGGAACTCAAGCTCTGCCTGCGGCCGGTCCTGCAAAAAATAAATTCGCAGAAGTAATCCGGTCAGACCTCACCCCAACGATCACGGCTTGCTCGTGAGCTTTTTCTGGATGTCGCGCTCGCGGTCGATCCATTCGCCTGGAGCAAAATCTCCCATCTCGTGCAGTTGCCGGATCTCCACTTCGGTACCACCGCCGAACGGGGCTCGCTTGAGCCACTCGACGGCCTCTTCCATATCCTTCACCTTCCACAGCCAGAATCCGGCGATTAACTCCTTGGTCTCGGCAAAGGGCCCGTCGGTGACGATTTTTTTGTCACCGTCGAACTTCACGCGCTTGCCTTTCGAACTCGGGCGCAGCCCGTCGGCAGCGAGCAGGATTCCTGCCTTTTGCAACTCTTCATTGAATTTGCCCATCGCATTCAGAAGCTCGATAGGCGGAAGGACCCCTGCTTCGCTATCTTTATTCGCTTTCACGATCACCATCACTCGCATTGTCCTCTCCTCGTTTCGGGTTTTTGCCAGCTTCATCAGTAGCTCGAACGGCCCGCTTCCAAATCGACACGCGAGAGCTATTCCGCCGCGGCCCGCTTTCCTTCGTACGAGCGGGCGCAGTTCGAATCGACGCCCGGCCTAACTGGCCGCCGCGCTGTTGCGTGAATCCTCTACCCGCTCCGGTAGTCCCCCGACATCCACGACTGGACGGATCTCCACCGTTCCCCAGCGGCCCGCCGGAATTTTCGAGGCAATGACAATGGCCTGATCCAGGTCTTTGGCTTCCACAAGGAAGAATCCACCCAACTGCTCGCGTGTTTCCGCAAACGGGCCATCGGTCACAACCGGCTTTTCCCCGCGAATTCGAATGCTCGTGGCCGTCGCGGTCGGATGCAACGGCACAGCCGCGAGGTATTGGCCGGAGGAATGCAGTTGCTGCGCGTATCCCGCCGATTCTCGATAACACTGCTCCCGCTGCTGCTCTGTCAGCCCGGTTTCATCAAGATAGATCAGCATGGCGTATTTCATCTCTCGTCTCCGTTCACGATTTCGGTCTCATCCGCTGCTAAGGGGTAGCGCCGAAGTCCGTATGGTCTCCATATGTTAGTCGAATGCCAAACGCCAAAATCGACATCATCGTCGCGAACTTTATATGATTCACCTATGGCTCAAAACGCCGCGGAAACCGTCGAATCCGTCTATCGAGCCGAATGGGGCCGTATTGTCGCCACTCTCATTCGACTGATCGGCGATTTTGACCTTGCTGAAGAGTGCGCTCAGGAAGCCTTTGCCGCGGCGGTCGAACAGTGGCCGGCTTCGGGCATTCCCGACATCCCACGCGCCTGGCTGATCCAGGCCGCGCGCAACAAAGCCATCGACCGGCTGCGCCGTCAGGGTCGGTATCAGGAAAAGCTCGAATCCATGGTTCAGTCAGGTCTGATACGCGAAAGCCGTGAACCGGATTACGACAGCCACGAAATTCCCGACGATCGACTGCGTTTGATTTTTACCTGCTGCCATCCGGCGCTTTCTTTCGAAGCGCAGGTCGCGCTCACTCTGCGTACCCTCTGCGGGCTGGAAACCGATGAGATTGCGCGCGCGTTCCTCGTCCCAGAACCGACCATGGCCCAGCGCTTGGTTCGCGCCAAACGAAAAATTCGTGACGCCGCAATCCCGTATGCGGTGCCCGAAAAAAGGGAATTACCGGCGCGCATCGATGCCGTGCTGGCGGTGATCTATCTCATCTTTAATGAGGGCTACGCTGCCACGCGCGGTGAGCGACTGGTTCGCGGCGATCTTTGCAGCGAAGCGATTCGTCTCGCACGCCTGGTGCAAACGCTTTCGCAGGAATTGCTCGGCCCGGAGCCGCCGGGTGAAGTCCTCGGTCTGCTTGCACTCATGCTGCTGCATGATTCCCGCCGCGATTCCCGTATGGACGCCGCCGGGAATCTCGTCACTCTCGAGGAGCAGGATCGCAGCCGCTGGAACCGGCAGCATATCGCCGAGGGGCTTCTGCTGGTGGAAAAAACACGTCGCGCCGCCGCCGGCCCATTCGCGCTGCAAGCCGCGATCGCCGCGGTCCATTGCCGCGCCGCCCGCACCGCAGACACAGATTGGCCCGAAATTGTGCGTCTATACGACCAACTCGAGGCTGTACAGCCTTCACCCGTCGTGTCGCTGAATCGAGCCGTCGCCGTGGCCATGACGGAGGGCCCTCGTGCGGGACTCGTGCTTATCGACGCACTCGCGGCGTCAAACGATCTCGGGAACTATCATCTGCTGCACGCCGCACGCGCTGATCTGTTGCGGCGACTCGGCTCACCGGCCGAAGCGGCGGCGAGTTACGAGCGCGCCCTCGCGCTTGCTACCAATGAAAGCGAACGCCGCTTCCTGCAGCGTCGGCTACGGGAGACCCAATCCGCTGCCGCGCACTATTCTTGAGGGAAGTCTATATCGGAACTCTGGTGTTAAGCGCGCTTCCGCCTTGCCCAATTTGTGCTAATATCTGCATTTACAGGGAAATGCTGGAGGTCCGGTGAAGGCCAAGACCAAATTCGGCGTCGGCATCGGCATTATCGTAATTTCGCTTTCAGCTCTGGCCTGGATCGGTGCCAAGCAGAGCCAGACGTATTACCACACCATTGCCGAACTCTCCTCTCTCAGTTCGACGGCCTTGCATCAACGCATTCGCGTGGGCGGCGATGTGGCTGCCGGATCGATCCAACATCTGCCGGGCCGGGTGGATTTTGTCCTCAAAGAAGAAGGCAAAACGCTGCCGGTCAGCTATGTCGGTTCCGATCCGTTGCCGGATACTTTTAAAGATGGTGCGCAATGTCTGGTGGAAGGGCACGCCATGCCTGATGGCCGCTTTGTCGCTGAACAAGTGCAGGCGAAGTGTGCTTCGAAATACGAAGCCGCCCCGGGTGGCAACAATACGCAATCGTCCGAGCCTACTGCCAGTCCCGATCGCAAGAGCTGACCACACGCTAGAGAATTAACTTAGGGGGAAGTCGTTGGATCTTTTTGGATCGTTTGCCCTGCTTCTGGCATTCCTCTGTGGAGTATATGCATTTGTCGGCGGCATTGCCGCGATCATCACCCGCCGTCCGTTGCTGATCAAGAGTGCCCGCAACGCCGGCATGGCTGTCTGCGTGCTTATTTGGCTTGGCTTCGGGAGCCTCGCCTACCTTTTTTTAACCGACAACTTCTCGATGGCCTATGTTGTGGAGCACAGCAACCGCACGCTCCCGGCCTTTTTCAAATTCGCGGCGATCTGGGCGGGACAACAAGGCTCACTTCTGTTTTGGAGTTTTCTGCTTTCGATTTACATTTTTTCCGTTCTCTTCACCTATCGCGGTAAACATCCTGAACTGATGCCGTACGTTGGCGTAGTCATGGTCGGCGTGCAGCTGTTTTTCCTCACCCTCAATAATTTCATCGCCAGCCCATTTGGGGTCCTCGGCTCGAGCGGCCCCGGCGGAGCCATGCAGTGGATCATGCGCGGCGACGGCAATGGCCTCAATCCGCTGCTGCAATATCCAGAAATGGTTATCCACCCGCCCATCCTGTATTCCGGATATACCGGATTTACGATTCCCTTTGCCTTCGCGCTGGCCGCTTTGCTTGGCCGCTATCCTGGCGAAAAATGGATTCATCTCACCCGCCGCTGGACGATGATCGCCTGGGGCTTCCAGGGCGTCGGGATTCTGCTCGGTGCGCACTGGGCATATGCCGTGCTCGGCTGGGGCGGCTATTGGATGTGGGATCCCGTCGAAAACGCCTCGCTGATGCCCTGGCTTACGGGCACAGCCTTTTTGCATTCGGTGATGATGCAGGAAAAGCGCGGCATGATGCGCGTGTGGAACGTGTGGCTCGTTTTTGTGACCTTCCTGCTCACGATTTTCGGGACTTTCCTGACGCGCAGCGGTGTGGTGAATTCCGTCCACGCTTTCGCGCAGTCGACAATCGGGCCGTGGTTCCTGGGTTTCATCGGCCTCGCGCTTTTGGTTTGTTTTGTCTCTTACTGGCGCAATCGCGATTATCTGCGCAGTGACAACACCCTCGATTCCCTCGTCTCGCGCGAGTCGAGCTTCCTGTTCAACAATTTGATCCTGCTTGTCGCCTGTGTCGCCGTGATCTCCGGAACTTTATTCCCGGTGCTCTCCGAGTGGGTGCGGGGGACAAAAATCAGCGTTGGCGTACCCTTCTTCAATACCATCAATCTGCCCATCGCGCTGTTTTTGCTTTTCCTCACCGGAGTTGGTCCTCTGTTGGCCTGGCGCAAAACCTCGATGGCCAGCCTGCGCAAGAATTTTGGCTGGCCGCTACTGACCGGGATCGTCGCGGGCGCTATCGGCGTGGCGCTCGGCTTGCGCGGCTTCTACGTCGTCACCTGCTTAACTCTCTCGGTCTTCGTCACGCTCACGATTCTGCTGGAGTTCTATCGCGGCGCCCGCGTCATCGCCTCTCGCGGCAATACCAACATCTTTTCCGGTGTTTCGCAGCTCACCATGCGCAACACGCGCCGTTACGGCGGCTACATAGTACACTTCGGCATCGTCCTCATTTTTATCGGCATCTCGGGCACCGCCTTCAACCAGGACAAACAGGCCGAACTCCCGCCCGGTGCGCAGATGACCATTGGCCCCTATCGCCTCACACACCAGACCTTTGACAGCACCGATCTGGCGAACTACAAATCCGAGAAGGCCACCATCGCAGTAGATAAAGGTGGCAAGCAGATCATCATGCTGTACCCGGAAAAGCGAATGTATCCCGCTAATCAGGAATCGGGAACGATGGTCGCCATCTATTCGACCCTGAAGGAAGACCTCTACGTTGTTTACGCCGGCCACAGCCCCGAAACAAACCAGCCGGTTATTCACGCCTATTTGAATCCGCTGGTGAAATGGATCTGGCTCGGCGGAGCTGTGATGGTGCTTGGTACTTTGCTCGCTATGCTCCCCAACAGGCAGCCCGTCCTTGCGCTTCGCACTGCGGCGGAACCTTCTCGCGCCGGCCCCGCGCTCTCACCTTCGCCAGCGCCCATACAGCACTACGACGGCCATGATTGACGTGAATAACACCGAAGGTTTGACCGTGGCGCCGCGGTCTTCAGCGCGGCACAATGGCCTCGGTCTCCCCGGACTAGGGCGTCGCTCTTTTCTTTTCGCGCCGATCCTCGCCGTTCTGCTTGCTGCGGCGGCCGCCTTCGCCCAAGCGCCCGTCCAGACCACTGATCGTGCCCGCGTCCTCGGCAAACAACTGATGTGCACCTGCGGCTGCGGTGATACCGCCGGCTCCTGCAGCCATCCGGGCGCGGCATTCTCAGGGCCGTGCGAAGTCGCCAAGGCGCGCCTGAAGGAAGTCGACCAACGCATAGGCCGCGGCGAATCAGACAGCCAAATCATCAATGCTTTTGTTCAGGAATATGGCGAAGCGGCCCTTGCCGCTCCGCCAGTGCGCGGATTCAACTGGTTCGCTTATACGTTCCCGGGCATCGCATTTGCCATCGGTCTGGCTTTGGTCATAATGATTATTCGCGTGTGGCGCCGCCGGCCAGTGGCTGCACCGGCTTCTGGACCGGCCATTTCCCAGGAAATGCTGGAACATGCGCGCCGCCAGATCGAGCGCGAAGTGCAGGACGATTGAAAGCTGGAATCCCTCCGCATGGCATTTAACCTAATAATGAATTTCGCCGCTCTCGCAATGGATATCGATACGCTCGCCGTGATCGCGTGCGTCGCGCTCACTGCCGCCGTGCTGATTTTTGTCTTTATGATTCAGCCCGACCGCGGCGATTCGGCGCCACATCGTTCCCAACTCGATCAGCTTATGGAGCGTCGCGACATCATTTACGATAATCTCCGCGACCTGAGGTTCGAATACCGGACCGGCAAATTTGCCGACCAGGACTACGAGCAGATGAAACAGACGCTTGAAAGCGAAGCTGCGCTCGTTCTCGCCGAGATCGAACGCGTTACCGGCAACCGAGCGCCGCTGCCCCGGCCCGACGCCGCCGTTCGCGGCCGCGCGCCCGTTTCCCCGGGAGCAGGAAATTGATGACCATACCCCGCTTTCCAACCGCTGTCATTCTGACCAAGGAGAATCTCTTTTCACTTTTTTCGCGCGCATTCAACTGCGCCGTTCTCCTCCTTGCCTTCGCCACCGTCGCCTTTGCCGGCACGGTCACCGGTTTCGTCCGCAACGGGACCGACGGCAAAGCTGCCGCTGGCGTTGACGTGATCCTCATTCAACTGCAAGGCGGTATGCAGCCGGTCGCCAACACCAAAACCGACGCAAACGGCGCTTACAAATTCGATTACGCCACCATCGGCCAGCAGCCGATGCTCATCCGTGCCGTTTACCGGGGCGTGATGTTCCACCAACCCCTGACGCCCGGCCGCGATAAAGTCGACGTCACCGTCTATGACTCTTCTTCCGATTCCAAAATCGTCAACGCAGGCTCGCGCGTGATCGTCCTGCAGCCCAACGGCAGCAATCTGCTTGTCGGCGAAGAGTACGCCCTGCAAAACCAGTCCCAACCGCCGAAGGCCTTTTACAACGATAAAGGCGATTTCGAATTCCAGCTTCCACAAGGCGCGCAGATGGGTCAGGTTTCTTCCTGGGGACCGTCCGGCATGCCCGTCGTCCAGGGCACTATGGATAAAGGCAAGGGCAAATACGCCATCGCGTACGCTTTTCAGCCCGGCGATAATGGCGTTCGCTTTTCATACCAGGTTCCGTATCCCGGCAATCACGCCGACTTGCGTTTGACCTCCGAGTATTCCATCGGGCGTGTGATGCTTGTCGCCGCGCCGAGCGTCACCGTGAAAAGCGATGGATTCACGCCGGCGGGCACCGAACAGGGTTTTAATCTGTACACGCGCGACAATATTCCCGCTGGTTTCCCGTTCGACGTCTCCGTTTCAGGCACGGCCCCACCACCGCAAGCTTCCCAGAACGATCAAGGCAACGATCAGGACCCGTCTGTGAATAGCCGCGCAAACGAAACGATTCAGGCGCTGCCCAATCGGCTCGATAGTTTGCGCTGGATCATCATCGGCGGCTTTGCCGCGCTGATTCTGATCGGCGTGTTCTTCCTGTGGCGCCAACCCGTGCTGGCCAGCGCTGCGGGTGTCGAGATGACGGTCCCGCCAACGCAATCGCAGGGCCCACGCAAGCGCAAAGCGCAGCCGGTCACGCCGTCGCGCGCGACTTCAATTGCTGCCGCGCCCACACGATCCCTCGCGGCATCTGCGCAGACGGCGTCTCCGCGGCCCTCTGCGCCCTCAAGCTCAACGGTTGCGGTTGCTGAACCTGTGACAGCATCGCCCGCGCCAGCCTCGGCTGCCCATGTTGAAACGGAAGTTCAAAACGGACTCGACGCTCTCAAAGACAAGCTTTTTCGCCTTGAACTCCGCCGCCAGGCCGGCACTATCTCCGACGAGGACTACGCCCGCGAGCGCGCCCGCACTGAAGCCGTCCTGCGCGAACTCGTCCGAGGTTAGCCGCGCCTGTGCCCGTTGACTCTGCAAGTCCCGTACGTGGTGGACTTGGGGTGGCATTCATTGACCTCTCCAAACGCTACGGCCCGCGCTTCGCGCTCCGCGGCGTCTCTCTTTCTATCGCACCCGGCGAATGCGTCGCCCTCGTCGGCCCCAATGGCTCCGGCAAAACCACTTTGCTGAAAGCTGCTGCGCTCCTGATTCGCCCCAGTTCGGGCCGCGTGGAGTTCTCCGCAGCCGGCGCACAGAGCGGGGTAACGAATGGCGACAGCAATTCCTGCGCCATTAAGCGCTCCATTGGTTTTGTCTCGCACAGCATTTTGCTGTACGACGATCTCACCGCCGAAGAGAACCTGATTCTCTTTGCGCGCCTGTACGCCCTTGATTCCCCGGAAGACCGAGCCCGCGGCGCGCTCGGCCCCGCCGGCCTGGCCGCCCGCGCCGGCGATCTCGTGCGCAATTTTTCACGTGGCATGCGGCAGCGCCTGGCGATCGCCAGGGCGCTGCTCGCGAGTCCCAGGCTGCTGCTTTTCGACGAGCCTTCTACGGGCCTCGACCGCGAAGGCCAGCAATGGCTGGGCGCCACGCTGACGGCTCTCGTTGCGGGCGGCTGCACCGTCATCATGAGTACTCACGGCGCCGGGGAAACCGCCGCTTGTGTTACTCGCGCCATCCGCATGGTCTCCGGTGTGGTTGCCGAAGACTCCGCATTCTCCGGCGGCGCTCGCGCTATGCTGGCCGCCGCGCTCGCCGCGCACGAGGAAGCCTAGATGTCTCTCGCGCGCCCTATTGGTATCCTTTTCGAAAAGGAATTACGCACCGAATTCCGTACTCGCGAACTGCTGGTCTCAACGTTCGTCTTCGTTCTTATCGTGCTCGTGCTTTTCAGCTTCACGTTCGACCCAACCACCGCTGAATCCCGCCGTTTCGGTCCCGGGCTGCTCTGGCTCGCGCTTCTGTTTGCCGGATCGCTGATGCTGCATCCTTCGTTTACCCGCGAGCAATCGAATGAGACTCTCGTCGCTTTGCGCATGGCGCCCATCGAGCCGGTCTCGATTGTCGCCGCGAAAATTCTGGCAAATTCTTGTTTTCTGCTCGTTGCCGAACTGATTCTGTTGCCTGTGTTCGCGGCGCTTTACAATTTGCGTATCCTGCCGGTGCTCGGTCGCCTTATCGCTGTAATGATCCTAGGCACGCTCGCGATTTCCATCGTTGGCACTGTCTTTGCGGCGATCTCGTCGCAGGCGCGCATGCGCGAGTTGCTTCTGCCGCTGTTGTTATTGCCGTTGCTCACGCCCGCGCTTGTCGCCAGTGCCGAAGCCACCGCTGGCCTTTTCGAAGACCAGCCTGCCCTGCCCGTAGTCTGGATGGCCGTGCTGGCGGCTTTTGATACTATATTTCTGACCGTAACTTGGCTTTTTGGCGAGTATCTGCTGGAGGAGTAATCAGATCGGTTGTAGTACTCTGGTCGCCCTAACGCGTGCGTTCTCGCGCCGAAAAAGCGCGTGGTGAGACCACGGCTTTTTCCGCAAAGAAACGAATGGCGCAGGGCACTAAGCAATCTGCCTCATTGCAATGAACTATGGCCACCGCTGCAAATCCGACATTGCCTCCGAAAACCGGCGCTCAGGCCGCAGCTACAATTGCCGTCGGCCTGCTTCTCGCCGTCGCCGGCTATGCCGCGCTTTTCGTGGCGCCTACCGAAGCCACCATGGGACTCATCCAGCGCATCTTTTATTTCCACGTGCCCTTCGGCTGGTCGGCATTTGTTTCCTTCGCGATTTCATTCGTTTCGAGTATCGCCTATTTGCGCACGCGCGCTCCGAAATGGGACTGGCTTGCGGTCTCCTCTGCCGAAGTCGGAGTTCCGTTTGTCACGGTGATGCTCGTGACCGGACCGATCTGGGCGCATCCAGTGTGGGGCATTTGGTGGACCTGGGACGCGCGCCTCACCTCCACATTCGTGCTTTGGGTGCTCTACGTCTGCTATCTGCTGCTGCGCACACTGATCGAGGAACCCGAGCGCCGTGCCGTCGTTTCTGCCGTATTCAACATCTTCGCGGGATTCGATATTCCGCTGGTTTATTTCTCGATCTGGTTTTTCCGCACCCAGCACCCACAGCCGGTAATTGGCGCTGGCGGTTCGCTCGATCCGCGTATGCTGGATGTCCTCTTGCTTTGCTGGGGCGCTACGCTTGCGCTGCTGGCGCTTTTGCTGCGCCAGCGCTATCGCGTGGAGGCGCTGCGCTGGGAATTCGAGCGCTTGCGCCTGGAATCCGAAAATCGCGCCGCCCCGCCGCAAACTCTGGCGGCCGTCGGCCCCAAAGGCCGTTCCGCATGACGGCCCGTTCCACTTCCGTTCTTTTTCGCTTGGAGGGGTATCGCAAATGAAAAACCTCAATAGCTTGATGGCCGCCTACCTCGCCGTCTGGGCCATCTTTTTTGTCTATCACTTCACCGTCGCGCGCCGCGTCGCCCGCCTGCAGGACGAAATCGCGCGCCTCAAGCAGCTCCTCAAGCAGTGACATTGCGAGCGCATTCATCGCAAGCAATGACGCGCTACTTTGCAGCGCCGGCTTTCAATCCGGCATCCATCCCCTGCGCGACAGGATGTCTTAAGATGCAAATGCGCCGGTCCCCAGCGCCCGCCACCTCTTGCGTTGGCAGGGGCGGTCATGACTAAGCCCCGCATCGCCGTCGTCCTCTTCCAGCTCGGCGGCCCCGACTCGCCCGAAGCGGTAGAGCCATTCCTCTACAATCTCTTTTGCGATCCCGACATCATCAATTTCTTTGGCGGCTGGCTCGCCCGCCGTCCGCTGGCCTGGTGGATTGCCCATCGCCGCGCGCAAACCGTCCGCGAACACTACGACGCCATCGGCGGCCAGTCGCCCATCCGTCGCCTCACCGAACTCCAGGCTCGCGGCCTGGAAAACGCCCTCTCGCCTGATCTCGACACGCGCGCATTCATCGCCATGCGCTATTGGCGGCCGCTGACAAGAGAAGCGGTGGACTCACTCCGCGGCGCCGCGCCGTTTGACGCCCTCGTGCTCCTGCCGCTCTACCCGCACTACTCGTTCGCCACTACGTTGAGCAGTCTCAAGGAATGGCGGCGCATCTATTCGCAGGGGCGCCCGCAACCCGCGCCGCGCGAAATTCTGATTGAAGGATTTCATCTCCATCCGCAGTACATCCAGGCGCTCGTCAACAATATCGAAACCGCCTTCGCGCGTTTCCCTGATCGCCGTAAAGTACAGCTCGTTTTCAGCGCACACGGTCTGCCGCTGGCCCTCATCGAGCGTGGCGATCCCTACCAGCGCCAGATCCAGGAAACCGTCGCCGCGGTCATGGCTCGCGGCGGCTGGCCCAATCCGCACCTGCTTTGCTTCCAGAGCCGCGTAGGACGCCAGAAATGGCTCGAGCCTTCGCTAACCCAAACGCTGGAAAAACTCCCGCGGGAAGGGAAGAAACACCTGCTCGTGATCCCCATCTCCTTTGTCACCGAGCACATCGAGACGCTGCACGAAATCAACATCGAAGCTCGCGACCACGCGTTCGCGCACGGCGTCGAACAATTCGAAATGATGCCCGCGCTCGACGATTCGCCCGATTTTATTGCGGCCCTCGCTTCGCTTGTTCGCGCCGCCGTCGCGCAGCAATTGCCGTCGGTGCAGCCACAAACATCCGCAAAGAACCCGAAACCAACCCCCGTCCGCTGATCGCGCCATGGCAAAAAGCGCGGCCCTCGAGGATCTCTGGAATTCCGCGCCGCCCGCCCAAGCTTTCTTTGATCCCCCCAATATAGCCCAGTTTCCCGAACCCGTTCGCCGCTATCTGATGCATGCCATCGCACGCGGTACGCCGCTCGCTTCGGCGGTTCGCATCCGCATGCATGGAGAAATCAAGTTGAAGCGTTGGTACCCATTCAGCGCGGAACAGGTGGTCTGCTGGCCTCGTGGATTCATCTGGCAGGCTGTGATGCGCATGGGCGCGCTCACGGTTCGCGGAAGCGATCGTTTTGTCGACGGGCACGGCGCGATGCGTTGGAAATTCTTTGGTGTGGTGCCCCTGATCACGGCGTCCGGGCTCGACATCACCCGCTCCGCCGCCGGCCGGGTGAATATTGAATGCATTTGGTTGCCGGCTGTTCTGTGCGGCGAAAAGATTGCCTGGTCAGCTCTGGATGATTCGCATATCCGCGCTTCGTTTACGGCACATGGCGAATCTGCCGCGATCGACCTGGCCATCGACCCGAGCGGTGCGCCCACGTCTGTCCGCATGCCGCGCTGGGGCAATCCCGAAGGCTCATTATTTCACTACGCGGAGTTCGGCGGTTTTCTTGAAAATGAGGCGACATTCTCCGGGTACACTATACCCACTCGCCTTCGTGTTGGCTGGCATTTCGGTAGCAGCGATTTCGAACCTGAGGGTGAATTCTTCCGTGCCGCCATTGATTCCGCTACCTATAAGTAGGGGGCCTTACATCGGACCAGCAATGATAAATTCGTTTCAACTGTTCGAACATGCACACCCGCCTCGCCGCCCAAACGTCAGTGGGACCATCCAAATCGGCTCGGAATGTCCTGCGGCATTGGCAGAACGGCTCGGAAGTCGTCGGCGGCGCAAGTTAAGTTTTCCCCATTTTCAGGCGCCTGGAGACCCCATCCGTCAGCGGGCGCAAATTTCCTGAATCGCCTTGACAGAGCGTGTCCGTGGGAATATAACCATCTGTTTGATTGCATTTATATTGCTTTCCTAGAGGTTAATGTAGTCACCAATGGCGGACCACGCCGAAACAAAAACTGCAGAAGCTCCGAATTCAGTCACCAAGCCCGCCGGATCCGCAACGATTCCGGCAAAACCTCCCGCAGCCAAAGCCGGCGCCGATAAAGCCGCCGCAGTTCCGCCGGATCGCATGCGCCGGCGCATCATCTGGACGGCCGTCGGCGGGTATCTCGGCATCAACTTCCTGATGTTCCTGCGGTTTTTCTTTCCGCGGGCGCTCTACGAGCCGAATACTGTCTTTTCGGTTGGTTTTCCTTCGGATTTCGATTTGGGCGTCAATCAACAGTTCTTGATGAGCCATCGTATCTGGGTCATCAAGGAACCGGACCGGCTCTTCGTTGTTTACGCTGTTTGCACTCACCTTGGTTGCACACCCGAATGGAAGCCTGCAGAGAACAAATTCAAGTGCCCGTGTCACGGTAGTGGTTACGATTCCGAGGCCATTAATTTCGAAGGGCCCGCGCCGCGGCCGATGGACCGCGCGCACGTGGAAGTGGACGCCACCGGCAAGATTATCGTCGACACCAGCCGTCTCTACGTGGACGATCCTCAGGCCGGCGTCAATCACTTCAATGATCCAGGTGCTTACATAAGCCTTTAATGCGAGCAGGCGCATACCGCCACCGGGAGATGAGCAAATGGCCCCGCGGCGCATTCCGCTCCTGAGCATGGGGGAGCAAGGAGTGAAAGCCCGGGCTCAGGTCACTTGGCGGTTCTGCATGAGAAGGGCGGGAATCAGGGGGAGAATCAATGGCGGATGAAAACGGCGGAAATGGGAATCGGCGCGCTCGCCTGTTGGATCGCGTGCGCGAAGACGCCGCAAACATAAAGACATTAGTTCAGGAAAAGGGCAAGGAAGAGATCGAGGGCCTGAAAGACCCGGAAAAAACTCAGCTCTACCGCTCGATTTTCCGCGTCAAGCATGAAGAGACCCCGCGCAGTCGCTCTCTAGGCGTCCTCAGCAACGTATTTCTTCATCTTCATCCTGCGAAGGTCAATCGCGACGCAACCAAGTACAACTTTACCTGGGGAATGGGTGGCATCACGTTTTATCTGTTTATTGTGCTCACCTTCACCGGCGTGCTCTTGATGTTTTACTACCACCCGACCAAGGTTCAGGCTTTCCGCGACATCCTCTATCTGGAAAATGACGTCCCGTTCGGCAAGCTTCTGCGCAATATGCACCGATGGGCCGCACACCTGATGGTGATCGCCGTCTGGCTGCACATGTTTCGCGTGTTCCTCACCGGTTCGTATAAGCGCCCTCGCGAATTCAATTGGTGCGTCGGTGTGCTGCTGATGGTGCTCACGTTGCTGCTCTCCTTCACCGGTTATCTTCTGCCCGATGATCAGTTGGGCTTCTGGGCCGTCACCGTCGGCACCAACATGGCGCGGGCCACGCCCGGCTTGGGCAATCAGGGGCCGTTCGGTTCGTTGCTGGGAATGACACCGTATAACGACGTACGCTTCGCGTTGCTGGGCGGCTCGATCGTTGACGCCAATGCCCTCCTCCGTGCCTATATCTGGCATTGCATTGCAATCCCGCTGATTGCTTCCGTCTTTATGGGGGTGCATTTCTGGCGCGTGCGCAAGGATGGAGGAATTTCGGGGCCCGCTCCGGTAATGCTGGAATCGGAGATCAAGGAAGAAAAAGGACCCCGACCGGTGATTATGCGACCCAGCGGGATGCTGTGACCACTTGAGCGGAGATACAAGAAAATGCTAGGGAACTGGCATCAGCTTTGGGAAATTGTTTCGGCTCCAGACAACGTGCCGATTGTAGCGCTGTTGTTTCTGGTGCCGTTTTACGTGTGGTATGCGTTCCGGCAGGCGCGGAAGAATGACGAGTTGATCGACAAGCTCGAAGCGGATCCAGCGGCGGCGAAATCGGCGTACCGCAAGACGCAGCCCTATCATCCCAAGTGGGAACGCGAAGTCCACACCTGGCCTTACCTGATGCGCATCGAGTTCGTCGCCGCGATTCTCGTTACCGTCTTGTTGATGGCCTGGTCGCTCACCCTCAACGCGCCGCTCGAGGAGCCTTCCAATCCAAACGTTACGATGAATCCGGCCAAGGCTCCGTGGTACTTCCTGGGGTTGCAAGAGATGCTGGTCTATTTCGATCCCTGGATAGCCGGCGTAGTCATGCCCACGCTGATCATCGTAGGATTAATGGCTATTCCTTATATCGATGCCAATCCGCTCGGCAACGGCTATTACACGTATAAGCAGCGCAAATTTGCCATTTGGACGTTTTGCATCGGCTTCATCGGCTTGTGGGTGGTGATGATCTCGATCGGAACCTTTATACGCGGTCCCGGATGGATGTGGTTCTGGCCGACGTCCACGTGGGATGCGGCGCGCGTGGAATACGCGGTCAACCGGAATCTTGACGCGATTTTTGGGGTGAACGGCGCCTGGCTGGCGTACCTCATGCCCGCCGCGCACCGCGATTACGCGCCGATTCTGGCGCGCATCATCTTTGGGTTTTTTCCAATCGCACTTTATTTCATCATCGCGAGCTACTGTGTGTATCTCGTGATGAATTCGACTGTGTTCGCGCGGAAGATTTTCCGTCGCATGACGTTGCTGCAGATCGTTACCACTGATCTGTTTCTCGTTCTGATGTTTGCGCTCCCGGTGAAAATCCTGCTGCGCCTCGTCTTCCGCGTCAAGTACATTTGGGTTACGCCATGGTTCAGCATCTGACCATGCGCGACAATGCCGGTTTTCCGGGTGCCCCATTCTTCGCGCCCTCCGCGAGTAGAGCTTGCGGATCGAGAAAAGGCGCGAAGTATGGGTTCCGCAATGTAGCGCCGCCCTTGAGGGCGGCATTCTTTGCGTTACAAACGCAATTGCTCCAGGAGGAATGCGTTGCCTGATCTTCCCCCGCAACAAGACGATCCCATCGTCAGCAGGCCCATGAGTGGGCTCATTCTCATCTCCGCCTTTCTCCTGCTGCTGACCGTAGCGTGGTCTCTCTACAGCGAATTTTTTGGTCTGCGTCCCTGGCGTGATTATCAAAATCGCTTCCGCACTCTTTACGCAACCTATCTCCAGAAGCAGATTACCCAGCGTCGCGCTGCCGAAGAGGCGCTCTATAAGACACCCGACTACCAGAAGTTAAAGGCAGCCGCGGACACGGCCGCCCGCGCCGTTCTTCCATCCGACCGGGAGATCACGGCGCAAATTGATTTGCTTGACCGTCAACGCGCTGTTTTGACGCCAGACTTCCAGGATGCGCGCGGCCGAGTGGGTGCCCTGACATATCAGCTCGAGCAGATTCCGGAAAGCGACAAGAGCGCCAAAGCCGCCAAACTGAAAGAACTTAATGATGCCAAGGCAGTGAGTTACCCGCTGAATTGGCCTACCGCCAATGGCACCCAGCTCCGCAACTTCAATTACGACGATCTGAACAACACCTTCACCTCTATCATGGCCCAAAAGGCCGCCCTCGTTGCCAAGCGTGGTGACGACGATAAGGCCGCCAAAGAGGCGCAGGCGGCCCTGGATGCGTTTGTAAAGGATCGGCTGCCCGGTTTGGGTGCGGCCGATCTCAGCGGATTGCTGAATAACGACATTGGCTTGGATGTAAAGCTGCGCCAGATTAACGTCAATCCCCCCGGCAGAGATATCAATTATGTCGGCGGGGTCGGCCTCGTCGATCGCTGCCAGTCTTGCCACGTGGCCACCGATCCTCTTGTGGTTCCCGCAGTGATGACCTTGACCAAAGCCGATCTCGGCGTACCCAAGGACAACGATGCTCCTTTCTCCAGCCATCCTGATCCCGATCTTCTGAAATTTCACCCCCAGGAAAAGTTCGGCTGTTCGCCCTGCCATGGCGGCAATGGGCGCGCTCTCGATACCGTCGAGCGCGCGCACGGCCGCTATGAACATTGGCTTTGGCCGCTCTATTATCCTGAAAACTACGACTCCGGCTGTCAGCAATGCCATGCCGCTGACGCCGTCACCGAACACGCCCCGGTCCTGAATCGCGGCAAGGAACTGTTCCGCGAAAAGGGTTGTATCGGATGCCACAAGTTCCAGGGCTTCGATAATCAAGACGACTTGCTCACCGCCACGCGACAGCAGATCACCCAACTCGAAAGCCAAATGAAATCAGACGAAGACGATATCCCTCGTCTAAACAAACGGGGCGATCAGGCCTCAAGCAATGAAGTCGCCAATAGCTTCTACCAGCAGGCGCAGAATCTGACGGTCACGGTCAGTAACATTCAGGCGCAGGAAGAGCAACTCGAGGAAAAATCGCACGACCTGCTCCAGGAAATCAAAAAAGTCGGGCCGGACTTAAAAGAAGTCCGCATGAAGATCCACAAAGAGTGGATCCCTTACTGGCTGCAGCACACGCATGAGTGGCGGCCGACGACGAAAATGCCGCAGTTCCGCCTGCAGCAGGATGAAGTACAGGCCATCGCGGCCTTCATCTGGCAGGATGCGCTCACCGGGCCCGCGCTCCCCAAGCAGCCCCTGGGCAACGCCCCACACGGCAAGCAATTATTGGAGTCGCGCGGCTGTCTCGCATGTCACTCCATCGGCGAAGGCTCAAATTCGATCGGCGGCACCTTTGCTGCAAACCTCAGCCGCGTGGGCGAGAAAGACAATTACGATTACCTCGTCCGCTGGGTGCATAACCCGCGCGAACGCACTCGACCCTACAGCCCGTTCGAGAAGCGCGATCTTGGTCCCGAGGACTATTCCAAGCACAACCTGCCGTTCGTCTTCGATCTTGGGCACTCACGCAGCCCGAATGACGGCCATGAACTCGTTGTGCAGCAGCCCACAGTCATGCCCAGCCTGCGACTGAGCATTGAAGATTCCCGCGATATAGCTAGCTATCTCATCACCCTGAAGCACCCCGACCAGCAGTTTCCGCCCGCGGACTTCATGGATGATCCGAAGCTTAAGGACAAGGGTAAGTCGCTGGTGCAGTTCTACGGCTGCGCTGGATGCCACGAGATCGCCGGCCTCGAAGAGGAAAGCCGCGTCGGCACGGAGCTCACGAACGAAGGCAGCAAGCCTATCGAGCGCCTCGATTTCGCGCTCTTCACCGAAGATGCCAAGCGTGGTATTGAGCCTGACGGGAAAAAGACCCCGCGCGGAGCATGGTATGACCTGAAGGGCTTCTTCGAACACAAGCTGGCCAACCCGGCCGTGTATGACACGGGCAAGTACAAGCCGAATCCACTTGACCGGCTGCGTATGCCCAAGCCCAACGTCAACCCCGACGACATCAACGCCATCACCACCATGCTGCTCGGCAGCACCGATCCTTCGCTGCCGCCAGACTACATGTACAAGCCTGCTGACGAACGCGCTGCCATCCAAAAGGGCTGGTGGATCGTCACCAAATATAACTGCATGGGCTGCCATCAGATCGATATCGGCCAGAAGTCCGTGCTGATGGGCCTGCCGATGTATCAAGGTGAAGACAAAATCAACCTGCCGCCTGTGCTTACCAGCGAGGGCGCTCGCGTCAATCCGGAATGGCTCAAGAATTTCCTGGCCAATCCGGCGCTCAGCACGACTGATCTCAATCGCGATGGCGTGCGCAGCTACCTGCAGGTTCGGATGCCCACCTTCTTCTTCTCGGACGATGAAGTTCGTTCGCTGGTGCTGTTCTTCGAAGCCATGTCGCATCAGGCCGAGCCTTTCATTCCGCAAAAGGTCGAACCCCTGACGACATCTGAGGAAGGAATGGCCCGCGCGTTATTCACCAGCACGGCCGCGCCATGCCTGAAGTGCCATGCCACGGGAGATCCCGCGCACGACAAGAACGCCACTGCGCCGAATTTCCTGCTGGCCAGAGACCGCCTGCGCCCCGCGTGGACCGAGCGCTGGATCACGAATCCACAACTGATCATTCCCGGTACGGCTATGCCTTCGGGTCTGTTCCGGCGGCAGAACGATCAATGGGTCTTCTCCGGGCCGATTCCCGAGAATATGCGTGCCTACCACGGCGATCATGCCGATCTCCTGGTACGCTATATGTTCACGCTCACGCCGGAAGAGCAGCGTTTGCTCCTCGGCCGCACGCCAACCACCACCGCCCGCAATCAATAATGGCTGCCGCTGATGTACACTGTCAGCCTGCGGAGCGAACGACGAAGAGTCTTTCTTCAGCCCAACGGTAATGTGACGAATTGTCCAAAATTGGTTACTGTTATTGGTTCGTCGGCTCCGATCATCATGGGCCCGAATTTTCATAGGAGGAAGTCATAACGTCATGAGTAAATCGCTGTGGTATTTCGCCGCGGCCGTAACACTTGCCGCTGCGTTGGTAAGTTGTGGAGGCAAGAGCAATCAGCCTGCGGAAACCGCCGCGCCGGCCGCTGCTACCGGCGGCGGCAAGACGGTAGACTCGGCCACCGCGGGTACGGTAACCGGAACCATCAAGCTCGATGGCAAGGCGCCCAGGCCCAAGAACATCAACATGGCCGCGGAACCTAATTGCGCCAAAGAGCATTCTACTCCGGCCCAAACCGAAGACGTGGTCGAGGGCGACAACAACACGTTGCAGAACGTCGTCGTCTACCTGAAGGGCGACTTCAGCCAGTATTCATTCCCGAATGCGACCGAGCCGGTAATGATCGATCAGAAAGGTTGCCAGTATCATCCGCACGTCCTGGCGCTCCAAACTGGCGAGCCTTTGTCGGTCGTCAATTCCGATCCAACTACCCACAATATCCATCCCGTCCCCAAGGATAACCGCGAGTGGAACGAGTCACAGCCGCCGGGAGCGCAACCCATCATGCAGAGCTTCGCGCGTCCCGAGTTCGCTCCTCCCATTCCGGTGAAGTGCAACGTTCACCCCTGGATGAAGGCTTACATTGCCGTCTTCAATAATCCTTATTACGCGGTTACCGGAAAAGACGGCTCCTTCACCATCAAGAACGTCCCTCCGGGAACCTATACCGTCACGGCCTGGCAAGAGACTTATGGCTCGCAGGACCAAATGGTCACCGTCGGCCCCAGCGAATCCAAGACCGTTGACATTACGTTCAAAGCCAATTCTGCCGCATCAGATTAGTAGAGGCTTGCAGCCTTTGTAGCCCAGGGCGCCCCCCCGCTATTCCAAGGGTGCCCTGGCGCTTTTCAGCTTCCCGACAGCCAATGATTGCCAAGCATCGAAGCACGCAAAACGTCCACCGATTCGCCGTTTTCACTGCCGCGTGTACGTTTTTCTTGCTCATTGCAGGCGCGCTCGTCACCTCTAATGACGCCGGGCTCTCCGTTCCGGATTGGCCGCTCTCCTACGGTTCGCTCATGCCGCCTATGATTGGCGGGATTTTTTACGAACACGGTCACCGGATGGTGGCCTCGTTCGTCGGCATCCTCAGCATCATCCTTGCAGTTTGGCTCTGGCGCGTTGCCTCGCGCCTCGAGCCAAGCCGTCGCTGGTTGCGTTGGCTTGGCATTGGCGCACTCGGCGCCATTGTGTTGCAAGGAGTCCTCGGTGGGCTGACCGTCTTGTTTTTTCTGCCGCCGCCGATCTCATCAGCGCATGCCACCCTGGCGCAACTCTTCTTCACCACGGTCGCAGCCATCGCCCTTTTCACAAGTGCCTGGTGGGAAAATGAGCCTGTCGTGCCTCGGCGCGATTTCGCGACCCCTTCGATCCACACGCTCGGCATTTTTACCTCCTGCGCGGTTTTGGTGCAGCTCATTTTGGGCGCCGCCTTCCGGCACAAGGCCTTCGGCATCATTCCGCATGTAGTTGGCGCTGTCGTCGTAACAGGCTTGATTTTCTGGTTTGCCGGCACCCTGAAGCGCCGTTTCGCCAGTGTTGCTGAACTGCGTCTCTCTGCTCGCCTGCTGCACGTTTTGATCGGCGTGCAACTGCTGCTTGGCGGGGCGGCATATTGGTCGCGGCTGTATGCAGCGTCATTTCCGCAGCCGATCCCGGTAATGGTCACGCTGACCGTCGCTCACGTCGTCACCGGCGCGCTGGTCTTGATGAGCGCGGTTCTGACCACACTGCTTTGTTACCGTCTGGTACGGTCCGCAGGAGCGGCCGTGACCGCGCCTGCGGCTCGCGCCACTGCCGCCGATTGATGCTTATGAGTTGCGCAAATATGTCATTCTGCGCGAAGCGGGCGTGTCTATCCGCGTTGATGCAGATTGCGCCGTCAACTGACAATGGCAACACCGCGACATAACGACGCTTTGTCATCCCGAACCCAGCCCCGCTTCATGCGGATGGGGCTGGCGGATCTGCTTTTCACGAAGATTATCCGGCAATGAATACTCACGCCATCCCGGTAGCTGCTCCTTCGCGCTCAATGTCTTACGTCGTGCTCACCAAACCCGACGTTTCGTTTCTGGTTGTGCTCACCACGCTCGCCGGCTACGCGCTCGGCTCAACCGGCCCGCTCGATTGGATGCGCATGGCCCAGACGGTCATCGGCACGACCCTTGTTGCCGCCGGCACTTCCGCGCTCAACCATTATCTTGAACGCGATACCGACGCCCGCATGCGCCGCACCGCATCGCGCCCGCTGCCTGCTGGCGCGATTGCTCCGGCGGAAGCGTTTTGCTTCGGCGTCGGACTGGTCGTCATCGGGGCGCTCGAGCTTTTGCTGGCCACAAACTGGCTCGCCGCCGCGCTGGCGGTGCTTACCAGCCTGCTCTATCTTGGCATCTACACGCCGCTCAAGCGGCACACCACTGCCGCCACGCTCATCGGCGGCATTCCCGGCGCTCTTCCGCCTGTAATCGGCTGGGTTGCCGCCCGCGAATCGCTTGGCGCGGGAGCGTATGTTCTTTTCGCCATCCTGTTTCTGTGGCAGGTGCCGCATTTCCATTCGATCTCCTGGGTTTATCGCGAAGATTACGCGCGCGCCGGTATCCGCATGTTGCCGGTTGTGGACCGTTCCGGCACGGCTACGTTTGGCCAAATCGTTTTCTGCGCCATCGCTTTAATTCCCGTGAGCCTGCTCGCTTCGGTTACGGGCATCGCGGGCGTGACCTACTACTTCTCCGCGGTAGTGCTCGGATTACTGCTGGTGAAAGTGTGCTTGTGGGCCTCGGCGCGTAAGACCAACGTCCGGGCCAAGTGGCTGATGCATGCGACCGTGGTGCACTTGCCGCTCTTGCTGGGCTTTATGGTCTTCGATAAATTTAGTCATTGATGCTTAGCAATCGAGTTGTCGAGCCGAAAAAGCCTGAGTGATCAAGGCTTCTTTGGCGTAAGAAAGGCACAACGGCAAAGGGGTCAGCAAAGTTACGATGAACAAAACACATGGCGTGATCGGTTTGGTGGCAATCTGTTTGATCGTGCTCGCGCTTTCGGCTATGGGTATTGCCTCCGACTTTTTCACCCGCCTCGGCTTGGATCTTGACGGTTTGCTTTTGATTCTCGCCAGCCTGCTCATGGGCGTGCTGTTTCTGATCGCGCTGCTCTCCATTGCCAGGGATGAGGGCTGGATTCCGCAGCGTCACAAAAAAGAAGCAGCCGTCGCGGCGCCCGCAGGCAAGACGGCTGCGCCTCGCACTGCTCCTGCGAAGCCCGCCGCCGAAGAAGTCGTCTCCGCCCGCGGGGAAGGGAAGTAGGCTCGCGCTCGCGCGTGCAGCCCCGGTGTGATCTCCCCGCCCGCACTGAACGCGCTGCTCAACTCCTCGAGCGCCGTTTTTCTCTCTGCTGGCTATGTCCAGGTGCGGCGTCGGCGCATCAGTTCACATCGCGCCTGTATGTTTGCCGCCCTTTTCTGCTCGGCGGCCTTTCTCATCTCCTACGTCGTCTATCACTTGCATGCCGGTGTCATTCATTTCCAGGGACAAGGATGGATTCGTCCGGTTTACTTCACGCTCCTCACCACGCATACGATTCTTGCGGCAATCATCGTACCGCTCGCCGTCGTCACGGTGTCGCGTGCGCTCACCGATAAATTCGACCGCCATCGTCGCATCGCCCGCTGGACTCTGCCGATCTGGCTCTACGTCTCCGTCACCGGCGTCATCGTTTACTTCCTGCTGTATCGTATCTACGCACCACCAGCGGCCTAGTTCGCAGTGTCTCGCTCGGAATAACCGGAATTGCCTTCCAGTGGCAGAAAACCCGGTTCCTCGCCGTTCGGGATCGTTATACGAGTGGAAACGAACCGAGCGGCCATGAACCTGCTAACATTAGCATTTGCGCCGGGCGCGATTAATGACTCACTCTCTTGTTAAGTTTCGCTGCGTGCGTTGGGGGCGACAAACCTGAGGCATTTCCGGTTTCCCGCAGTGTCTACTCAACCAAAACCCATTCCTCCTAAGTCCGGCCTCAAGCGCCGCTGGCTGTACCTCATCCTCGCGCTGACATTTCTGTTTGTGTTGATGCCGTTTCTTTTTTGGCAGGCCACCTGGTTCGGCAAGCCGCTCAACGATGAGCAACTCGAAAAATCTCTCTCCGACGGCGAACATCCCCGCGACATTCAGCATGCGCTTTCGCAAATTGCTGACCGCATCCTCGCCCGTGACCCTTACACGCGGAATTCCGCGCGGCGCTTTTATCCCCAGGTCGTTCAAATTGCTCATGCCCACCAGCCCGAACTTCGGCTTACAGCCGCCTGGGTGATGGGCCAGGATAATTCCGTTCCGGACTTCCATGACGAACTCCTCCGCCTTCTGCACGATCCCGATCCCATGGTCCGTCGCAACGCCGCGCTCGCACTGGTACGTTTTAGCGATGCTTCCGGTCTTGAAGAAATTCGGGGCATGCTGCAATCCTCTGCCATCGCCGCGCGCGAAGCTGGCATTGTGCAGGAACGTCTCAAGCCGGGCGAAACGATCAATGTCGGCACGCTCCTAGGACACATAGAACACGCCGGTCGCGCGGCATCGGAGTTGCGCTCACAGATCCCGGGCACGATTCACCAGTGGCTTGTCCCGGACAAATCCGCCGTAAGCGTGGGACAGCCGATTCTGCTGGTTGACCCCAGCGCCGACGAAATCTGGGAATCGCTGCGCGCGCTTTACATCATCGGCCAGGCGCAGGACCTGCCGGCCGTCGAGGATTTCGCACGTGGCGCCACCGATCTCCCCGGCAATCTTCGCCAACAAGCCGAACTTACAGCGACCGCTATCCGCTCCCGCCAACCCGCGCATTAGCGAATCACCGCGTTACAAATGGTATCATCGCGAGGCCCGGAGGTAGGGCGAGCGATATGCTTTTCCCGTGGTTATTCACCCGATTATCCCAGTCACCCAGTGTCCGCGGTTCTGTGCCGGGAGCTCTCGCTGCGGCTCACTCCCCGCGCAAATAAAAGGCGGCCGCCCACATCGCGAACGGCCGCGCCCTGGTTTCGTTTTGCCTGCGGTACTTTACTAGCTCTGGTTCAGCACAAAAACGTGCGTGTCGCCTCCAATAAATACGTCATTCACCTGGCCGTTCGTGCTCTCGAACCCGGTCGCGTCGGCTTTCTCCTTTCGCTCTTCCCACTTGCCGTTTGCGCTCGCCACCACCTTCTTGCCGTCCTGGATTGTGGCCTTATCGTTTTCGATCACAAGCTTATACGTGCCTGGTTTGACCATAGCGTCCCCGAACTTCACCGGTTGATAGATATTGAGCGTGGTGCTCTTCGCTTTCGTATCCGACGCCTTGTCCGACTTTGCCATCATCGGCAATGCCAGCGCGGCCGCTGCCAAGACCAACCCAATACGCAATGCCACTTTCCTCATCTTGTGTTCTCCTGTTTGGGACAGTCGTCCCTCGCCGGCCGCGCCGCCGCTGCAGGATCGTGCATAACCCAATGGAATCGCCGTCGGAAGCCCGCCGCAGGGTCTCACTATGCGCGTCGCTTTTGCGACCGTGCATGGGACCGGATGAGTGCCCTACAAAAATTTAGGATTAGGGCCGCACGATCTCATCGTGCCTGTAATAAACACTCGGACTCTGCGGCGCTCGGATGCTTGCGCATGCCAAAGCGCCTCTGCGGGCCGCCCGGTGTAACGCCCACCGGTTCGCCCTCTGAAGCTTCCTGCTTTTGCGGCGTGATTTGCTCCACGAATCACGAAACTAACTCGCAATCGCGGAGCAACTCGCGCTCGACCAGCCACGATTTAGACGTAACGCAGGCTTTAATTGTTACAGTAGGAATTGCAGTTTTTCTAAGAGTAACTAGGCTAGTGCGCCCTAATACGGTAGCGTACCGGTCCGTGCTTCGAACTCCCCTAGCGGGACCATATCAATCGCATCCCACGGGCAGCCTTCCAGGAACGCTCCGTCCGGCCCTTTGCTGGTGCAAAGCTTGCAGCCAATGCACAGCAGGGGATCGACGATGATGCGGCCAAACGGCGGATGGTCAGGATCCGGATGCCAGTACATACAGTCTTCGACTGGACAGTATTCTACGCAGGCCGGCGAGCCCGAACAGCCCGTACAGTTCTCGTTGATCACGGCCAGAATGTGCGGCTTGCGCTTCCGCTTATTCGTCTGACCATTGGACTTCGGCTCGTATTTAACGACCTCGCCCGCTACGTACTCTTCGATGCTCGGCGATGTGTAGGACACTTTTCTCCCTTGAACCTCAACCTATAATTTTTGCCGAGCGGCGCCATGATGTCAATGCACTTCAGCGATTTCTGCGCTCATCCCGAAGCGAATAATGTCACGAATCGCATATAACAGCATCTTCCATCCTTGACTGCGCCGCAGCCCTCTATCGAAGATGCCGGATTCTCTTCTGATTCCGGCTCGACGCGGTGTCTCATGCTATTTCCCCGGCGTCATATGCTGGGATTTGTATGCCGCCGCAGCCTGTGGGGAAGATAAATATGCGAGCAGCGCCTTCGCACCCTCGGGATTCTTCGCATGCGCGGAAACAAAACCTACCAGCCGCGTCGGGGCGGCCGCCGCCTTCGGCAGCGCTCCTACCACCTCGATCCCCGGCTCTTCCATCTCGCTCAGGAACGTCATCCCGATCTCTGCTTCGCCATCCGCTACCATCTTCATCGCGCCCGCGCCGCCAGAGGCGCGCTTGAGCTTTGGTTCCACGTCGGTTGTGATGCCCAGTTTCCTGAACATCTCGTCGACCGTTACACCCGCAGCCGCGCCGCGCTTCGGATCTGGATAGCTTATCGACTTCGCTGACGCAAACATCTTTTTCACTGCTTCCGGCGAAGAAATATCCGGCTTCGGCGCGCCCTGCTTTACCGCCACGCCCACGGCTACGCTTGCCAGCAGCTTCTCGCTCGACTTCATCACATTCCCCGAATCAATCACATCTTGGTACGGGGGCTGCACGATCGGTACGTCAATGGGATCTCCGTTCACTACCTGTTTATGCGTTCCACCGCCAGAACCAAACGTTGCCTTCACTGTGTATCCGGTTTCTTTCTCGAATCCGGGAATCAATTGTTCCAATGCGGCGCGTGCTCCGCCCGGCGCGATCAGCGTCACTTGGCCTTTGACTCCCTGCGCTCTCGCATATCCCACGCCTAAAATCATCGCAGCCATACCCGCGAATACGGCAAACGCCGTTCCCCACACCGCATTTTTCATCTTCTGTCCTCCGATTTTAAGATCTCGGCCCTCACGATTCGAATTCGCCGGCTGTTAAAACCCCGAGCCTGTTACCCTCGCACTAGCTAGAGCCTAACCGAAAACTATGGGCGAAGTGAACCGCAGGGGCGTACTGAGCAGTCCATTAACACCTCTGTATTACTGCAACCACTGCAGAGATTTGTTTTGAGTGTTTAGCAGGCCCGTCCGCTCCGATTCCCCGAACGTCTGGCAAAGCGCCGTAACTGTGTTAACCATGCTTTATCATTTGCTCCAAGAATAGGCAGGGTCGTATGGCTTTAGGGCTTTGCAATGGAGCGGTACAACAGTTCGTTGGCCCAAAGCAGGATGTCAAACAGACGCGCGCGGTGGAGATTTGGTAATCGCTGATTCAGAAGTAAAAGCTTTGTCGCCTGCGTTGCGGACTCTCGCAGAAAATTCCGCGTCGAATTGTCGCGTGTGTTCTGCGAGCTATCCCCGCATTCCTGCAATCGCCTGTAGCAGTACGCCACAAAATGCTCCACGCAAAGGAAGCGCAGTTCCACCGTGCATGCTGCGCGCTCGTCTTGGCTGCATTCGTCGCAGCATATGAACTTTCGTGGAATGCCAACCGCTTCGGATCTCCTGCCCAAAAATAATGGGACATCGAGCGCTCTTTGTTCTTGTTCCACGGCAAACCTCATGGCGCTTGCCATTTTTCCTCCTGGCTGTGAAAGCTTCTCGACTTCTAACTGGGAAGCGCAAACCAGGGGCGAATTGGCTCACCGGAGGCTGTAAACCAGTGCGCTGTTGCGACTCCAGCCCTGCCTCTGTCACCCAATAGATTGCAAAGCTGAAATGGTTTTCGGTGCTGGTGTCATTTGATTTTGCGGCCATGTCACGCCGCGTCTTTTAGGCCCTTCGGTTGCTGTGAATCCTCGTAGATATTGATTGCCCCGCAACTCGGACACTTGATCTCTGCTGAAAACGGCTTGCCACAGTAGGAGAGGAACGCCCCGCAAGCTAGGCAGGCCGCCTCTCCGGGCCTCAGTATTTTATGCCATTTTTTAGTTGACTTAAAATGTTTTTCTGCCATACTAATGCCACCTCACGTTTGGGGTATGGGAATGGACAACGCACGCATCAAGGTCAAGGTGGGCGAGCACGAATTCGAGGCTGAAGGGCCTGCCGAGATGGTCCAAGCGCAATTCGAGGCCTTCAAAGAATTTATAGCGAACGTCAACGTTGCGCCGCGACCTGCAACTGTCCCGCCGAAAACTGGCGGCCAACCCGAGCACTCCACCGAAGAAACGGTTACCAGTCTCGATAAAATCTCTCGGGTTGATGGCCGCGTTGTTTCGCTTACAGTCAAGCCTGAGTCTGAAGCTACCGCTGCAATGATCATCATGCTTGGGCACAAAATCTTTCGGGAAAATGAGACCGTAACTGCCAGCGAAATAGCGGACGGTTTGGAGCAATCGGGCTACAGATTCGCCCGCCTCGATAGAGTCATGAAACCGCTGGCCGATGAAGGAAGCGTGGTCCAGATTGGTGCAAAGAAGGGAACGAGATACCGATTCACCAATCAAGGGCTGAGTAAGGCGCAGTCTGCGGCCAAACAAGAAGTCGGCCGCGTTCCATGAGTTCGCTGTAAAAGCGAAACCGATCAGCGCGGCTACACGCTGATCGGTTGTAGCCAGAAAGGCGGAAACGGTGCTCCGGCCGCGACCGCCACCAAGCAGCACGAAGTTGCAATAGCAGTTGGGCCGAGTAAACCCTGCCGCCAGCACTAACTGGCGGCAGGGCAAATCCAGCACGCGGGGTAAGCCGCATGCCGAATCCAGAACTCGATTATCGGCTTGCTTCGCGGGAAAGGCAAGCCGTGAACGTCCTACCGTTAGAGAAGCAAATTCAAATCGTGAACGCTCTTGTTGAGGGTAATTCCATCCGTTCCACAGCGCGTATGGTCGGCGTCGAGCACAAGACTGTGATGCGCGTACTGCTCCGCGTCGGACAAAAGTGCCAGCGTCTACTTGACGAGAGGATGCGCGGACTCCAATGCTCGAATGTCCAGGTTGACGAAATCTGGACGTTCGTAGGCAAGAAGGAAAAGCGCGTGAACGGAATAGACGATCCGTTCCAAGTTGGCGACCAATACGTGTTTGTTGCAATGGACGCGGAATCAAAGCTGATCCCCTCGTTTCGGATCGGCAAGCGCAGTGCCGAGAACGCTTGGTACTTCATGCGCGATTTGAGTGAACGCGTCAGCACGCGGATGCAAATCACGAGTGATGGCTTCCGGCCCTACTATGCTGCCGTTGAAGATGCCTTTGGCGCGAATGTGGATTACGCCATGCTCGTAAAGATTTACGGCGAACCCGCCGAACCCGAGAAACGCTACAGTCCTGCCGAAATCGTAGATGCGAGACCTATCCCAGTCAGCGGGAACCCTAAGCTTCATTTGATTTCCACATCTCATATCGAACGCCAAAACCTCACGATCCGTATGCAGCTCCGTCGCTTTACCAGACTCACAAATGCGTTCTCCAAAAAGCTAGACAACCTGAAAGCCGCAATCTCGCTTCACTTCGCTTGGTACAATTTCGTTCGGATTCACTCTTCACTCCGCGTGACCCCGGCTATGGCAGCGGGAATCAGTGACCACGTTTGGGATTTTGCGGAGTTTTTCAAATGACACCACTACCTGGTTTTCCGTGGGCTCGCGCTCGAGGCTTTGGTATACTAAATCAGGATTCAGGCTTGTCCGCCTGGCGAAAAAGGGGAGGGAATTAAAGGATGGTTCAACTGACTGAAGTGGCAGCCAGCAAGGTCAAAGAGATTATGGCCCAGCAGAACCCTGCGCCCACGGCGCTGCGCGTTGCGGTCGTTGGTGGAGGCTGCTCCGGGTTCAGCTATCACATGGCCTTTGATAATCAGGAGAATCCCTCCGACAACGTCTATGAATGTGCTGGGGTAAAATTATTCGTTGACCAGATGAGTGAGATGTATCTGGATGGTGTCTCGATTGACTATATCGAGACCCTTGAGGGTGCAGGGTTCAAATTCAACAACCCCAACGTCAAGAGCACCTGCGGCTGTGGCAGTTCCTTCACAGTTTAACGCCAAACCCTCGCTTCTTGCGAATGACAACGCCCGGAGGGCAAATCGCCCTCCGGGCGGTTTGCGGCCAGCGTGCGCCGACCTGTAGGCCCAAAGTGGGCCCCTACATGTGCTTTGCTTTCCTTTCAAGCGGTACCGGAACTACTACCAGAATTCCTGTATTCTAAAGGTTGGCCCCAAGGGTATATACCTAAATCGACCGTGGATGAGGCAGCTCCGCCCTGGGCCTCTCCAGCCATCCTCCCTTTACTGGAGAGCTCAACATGACTTGGTGCTACGAAATTCGCGGATCGGAGAATCGCCTCGTCGAAGTTCGCTCCGGCTTTGCCTCCAAACAGGAGGCTTCCGATGCCGCCAAGCGTGCAAAGGGTATGATTGATTGCATCTGCCATCCCAATTTTGAGAGGCTGTCAGTCGTAGTGAGGGATGCGGATACGGCTCCGAAGGATTTGCCCGAAAGGTTCACCGCTACCGAAAATTGTCGTCTCTTGCCAAACAGCGAAATCGGGTTCGAGGTGAAATACGCGTGGCAGCAGCAAGTGATCCAAGCATTCCTCGAACCGCATCCCGAAAACGTGCCTGGAAAAATAGCCGCGGCTGAACAAGCACTTTCCCGGCGTTTGCTCGATCCTGAGCCGTTTCAAGTCGATGAACGCCTCGCCATAGGCGAGGCGTTGCTCGCGATGCGCAGATTGCTTCAAGACTTAACCGACTCCGTTTCAACGGACGACACGGACGAGACCGAAGGCATAGCCTGAAAATTCCAGCCTCGGCGCGGCATTCTGAGGCCGAGAGCACGGCCCCCTTACAACCAGCCACTTTCTCCTTCAACGTCATCCCATCATAGGATGAGTTCTACCCTCACGATTCCACCCAGCGGCTCCCGTGTGCGTCCCGCCGGCGGACAACTGCACCTACGGGTAGCTACAACCGTCGACGAAATTGACGATTTCAGGGAGTTCTGGAGACGATGGCAGGAGCACCCCAACTCCATAGTAGAGAGCTATTTCGCGCAGTTTAATAAAGATAGCGGTCAGCGGCCTTACATCATGGCGGTATACCGATCAGGCAAGCCCGATTGCGTCCTGCTCGGCAAGCAACTGCCTCACGGCGTCATCTCGGCCGTTAGCAGGCTCTTGCAGCCAGCACGTCGGGTCTTTTATTTCATCGAGGGAGGTCTTCTGGGCAATCCCTCGCATGAAAACTGCCGTTTCCTGGTTAGCGAAATCGTGGCTCGGTTGCGACGCGGTGAAGCTGATGCCGCTGAGTTTTTCGGCCTGCGGCTGAACTCATCCCTATACCATGCTGCCCTGGAAATCCCCAACTTTTTGTGCCGCGATTACGCTCCGCTCCAGCTCACCCACAGGTTTCTGTTGTTGCCCGATAGCCTTCAGGAATTCCTCCACAATCTGCCCGCCAAGGAACGCCAGAACTTTAGCTATCGGCAGCGTCGCCTGCTCAAAGCTTTTCCGGGGAAAGTCCAATTTCGTCGTTTTAACAGCCAAGACGACGTAGAGCGTTTGATCCGTGACGCCGAAAAAATTGCACAAACCGGCTATCAGCGTGCCCTCGGCCGTGGCTTTAATCTCGATGAGGGCCCTGTTCTCCGAGTCGCCGCCCGCAACGGCACGCTTCGCGCTTACATTCTGTACATCGAAGAAAATCCCTGCGCATATCTCATGGCAATTTGGCACAAAGGAGTGCTTTACGGAACTTACGTCGGCCATAACCCTGAATATGATGAATACGCACCCGGACGATTCTTGTTGATGCGCTGTATCGAGGATTGTTTCGCTGCGAACGGAGCCGAAAAGACCGTCATCTTGGATCCTGGGGTGGGCGATCAAGCATACAAGCGGCCGTTCACAAATGTGGAACGTGACGAGGCCCACATCACCATCCACGCTCCTGCCTGGCGCGGCGTCCTATGCAATGGTATACGCACCGCCCGCTCGTTGGCCCGGGAATGCGCGAAACGCGCTTTGTCTGAGTCCCGCCTGCTGCCTCTGTTCCAAAAGCTCCGCAGGAACCGCGCCGTGCGCAAGCTGCGCTCCGCTCCGGCCACACCGCCACACACCATTTCTCAGAATTAGTCGTACCGATGTTTGTCGTTTACCGGAATTTAGTCGTAGGACAGCTTGGCGCGGTCCCGTTTCCATCGTGGAAGCGTTCTTGAAATTAGGTTCTGGAATGCCCCGCGCACTGCCCGGAAACGTGGTAACGCCCTGCCAAGCGTGCTCGGTGCAAACCCGAATGTAAAAAGCATACTCTTGGTGAAGGCTTGCGTTCGCTGGCGAACCTTCGCCTTGATCCATTCTCTTTGTTTGAAATAAATCGAAAGCGCCTTCACGTCTTCATGGTTGCCCGCGAATCGGTTTTTGAATGGATCCGGCCCCGGTGTCAAATCGAGCGTCAAAAAGCCATCCGCCTGCAGTTGCTCCACCAGCATCAGGTGATGAATTGCAATCGGCGAATATGCCGCGTATTCCTCGGAAAACATCGGCATCATCACCGAATAGGTCTTGCCATCGCTCAGCCCAAAGAGCGCTGAGACAATCTCCTCGCCGGCCTTCAGTAACGTCACGTGCAGCAATCCTTCTTTCAACAGCCGCAGGTGCCACGCTTTCTTGTGCGGGTCGTCTTTGAACGGCCTTTTGCCGTGCGCCTTTTCCTGCCGCACCTCGTACCAGTCAATCAACTGATCGAAAACGGGAATCAATTCGTGGCATTCCCGGACGTGTTTGAGCTGCACGATCCCGATTCGTCTCAGCCGGTTCCAGCTGTTTCGTAGCGTCTTGTTCGTTTTCTGCCGCAGGTATTCAGCCAACTCCGGCCCGTTGTCGAGTCGCACGATCGGCCGCTTATGTGTTTCGACTTCGCAGACCCATAAAGAGTCCGCCAAACGCAGATCCTCAGTCGGTGCACCGGGCGGCAAATAGCGGAATGTCAGTGCTCGAACTCCTGCTCCGCGTGACAGAAGGGTAAGGCTATCGTTGAGGAACCGCGCGCCGTTCGCCGGCAGCGCCAACCACGTCTTGTACTCGGCTTGCCGGCCACCCGCGACCACGGTTTTGCTTTGGTCTATGGCCAAAGGCAAAAGGCCGGTCAGTTCGCCTGGCGCTGAAAACTCACAAACCAGCAGCGGTTTCCACGAGGCTTTATATGACTCGTACCATGATGCTACGAATGCAGGATGTTGGCCCGCAGTCGCCCAGGGACATCGCTCATATAAAGAAAGCCACTGCGCGCGAAAAGCGCTGCTTCGCAGCATCTCCGCCGCTTGCGTCTCTCGGACTATCTTCAGCGCCATCAGTTGTCGCTCACGCGCATTGCTTCGTTGTCGCAAGCCCGGACACTGCGCGTAACGAGCGTTACGAATTCAGCTTCGAACGACACCCTCACCCTCGGTGTATGTCTTTATTGGACAGGAAAAACCGCCCAAGGTAGCTCGGGATAATGCTTGCATTTACGCGGCAGCTTACCGTCTTCTCCCAACCGCATCCATACCGCGACCTGAGTATTTATTCGACCTCCATTGGCGTAGGTTCCGAGCGCGTGTGCTGTTTGCAAGCCTCCCTCGATATCCGTATGCTGGGATGTTCAACCATGAAAATTGCGCTCTGCCAATTCGACCCGACGGTCGGGGACTTTACAGGTAACTCCAACCGTATTCTGGATTTGGCGGCAGACGCTGCCCGCGGAGGCGCCGATGTGGCGGTCTTTTCCGAGCTCTGCGTCTGCGGCTACCTGCCGCAGGACTTGCTTGAGCGCCCCGCCTTCCTCGAGCGCAACCGCACCGCCGTCGCCGAGCTTGCAAAGGCGGCGCCGTTGCCGATCCTGGTGGGCTACGCGGCTCAAACGAATTCACTGCATGGCAAGCCCGCCTGGAACGCCGCCGCGCTCCTGGCTGAAGGCCGTATTGTTTTCGAACAACACAAAATGCTTTTGCCCACCTACGATGTCTTTGACGAATCCCGTTATTTCCAGCCGGCGACGCGTCAGCGGGTTTTCGCCTTCGGCGGCGAAAAGCTCGGCATCACCATCTGCGAAGATATCTGGAACGATAAGGCGTTTTGGGCCAAACGCCTTTACGACTCCGATCCTGTCGTTGATCTCGTGGGGCAGGGAGCCGGCATAATCCTCAACATTTCCGCCTCCCCCTACACGATCGAAAAGCGCCATGTGCGTTTCGAAATGCTTCGTGCCCTCGCGCGCACGCACAACCGCGCCATCGTTTACGTTAATCAAGTCGGCGGGGACGACACGCTCGTTTTTGACGGTTCGAGCCTCGCCGTTATGCCCGACGGCCGATTCGCCGCGCAGGCCAGCGCCTTCGAAGAAGACCTCGTCATCTTCGATACGACCACCGGGAGCGGTGACCTCCGCGCCCAACCCGCGGACGAAATTTCCCTCGCGCTCCAGGCGCTCATTCTCGGCACGCGCGACTACGTCCACAAATGCGGATTCCGCAAAGCCCTTGTCGGCTTGAGCGGCGGCATCGATTCTTCTGTCGTTGCTTGCATCGCCGTGGCCGCGCTTGGGAAAGAAAACGTCACCGGCATATCCATGCCGGGCCCCTATTCTTCCGAAGGCAGCATCCGTGATGCGCGCCAGCTCGCCGCCAATCTCGGCATTCAGTTTCTCGTCTTGCCCATCGCCAATATCTTCGATGCCTACCGTAAAGCCCTCGCAGACGCCTTCTCCGAATGTCCTCCTGACGTCACTGAGGAAAATATTCAAGCCCGCATCCGTGGGAATATTCTCATGGCGCTCTCCAATAAATTCGGGGCGCTCGTTCTCAGCACTGGCAATAAATCCGAAATTGGTGTGGGTTACTGTACGCTTTACGGCGACATGGCCGGGGGGCTTGCGGTAATTTCCGATGTGCCCAAGACCATGGTTTACGAACTCGCCCACGCTATCAATCGCGAAAGCGAATTAGTTCCGCGCGCCAGCATCGAAAAGGCTCCGTCCGCTGAACTTCGACCCAACCAGACCGACCAGGATACCCTGCCGCCCTATGACCTCCTTGACCGCATCCTCAGAGCTTACGTCGAGGAAGTTCACACGCCCCAAGAGATCGCTGAGCATTTCCGGCTTCCGCTCGAATTCGTGCGCGATATAGCTCTCAAAGTCGATCGCAGCGAGTACAAACGCAAACAGGCTGCCCCCGGCATCAAAATTACCTCGCGCGCTTTCGGCTTCGGGCGCCCATTCCCCATCGCCCAAAAATTCCTGCCCTGATATTTCGGCGGCGATACTTCTTCCGAACATCAAAGCCGGCATCATTCCCGACCCGGCCGTATTTTGGATCGCCGTGACGGATCTGCTTGCTTGCATTTCCTGCACTCCTGCGGCCCGCACAAAAATGTCCGCCCCCGCCGCCCTCAAACGTATTACCGTTAGCAGTAACCAAACAGGAGGCTCACAATGAGCGAATTCGTTTATCTTTATCGCGGCGGTCAGAACCCAACTCAGCTTTCCCCTGAAGCCAGGCAGCAGATGATGCAAAAATGGATGGCCTGGTTCAAGGATCTGGGTGACAAGGGCCACCTCAAGAATATTGGTCAGCCTCTCGATCGCACCGGCAAGCTGGTGAAAGGGAAGCAGAAGGCAGTCACCGATGGCCCGTTCGCCGAAGCCAAAGACCTCATCGGCGGCTTCTCGCTGATTGAAGCCCGCGATCTCGATCACGCCGTCGAGTTGTCAAAGGGCTGCCCCATCTTCGAAAACGAAGGCGCTGTCGAAGTCCGGCCGGCCTTAAAGCTCAATATGTGATGGAAACCGAAACCCATAGCGGCAAGGCAAGCGGCGCCGATCTCGGCGATCATCTCTTCCGCCGCGAATACGGCCGCATGGTCGCGACGCTCTCGCGTATCTTCGGAGTCCACAACCTCGCACTGGCAGAAGACGTCGTGCAAGACGCCTTCTGCCGGGCGGTCGAGGTTTGGAAATTCCGCGGCGTCCCCGACAATCCTTCGGCCTGGCTCATGGCCACGGCGAAAAACCGCGCTATCGATGTGCTCCGCCGCGAACGCACCGCTCGCACCTTTGCTCCCGAATTGGCCCGGATGATCGAAAGCGAATGGACTCTCGCGCCCGCCGTCGCCGAGAAGTTTGCGCCTAACGCGATTAAAGACGATGAGCTGCGCATGATGTTTTCCTGTTGTCATCCTCGGCTAACCGAAGAAGCTCAAGTCGCGCTCGTTCTCCACATCTTATGCGGCTTTAGCGTGGACGAAGTCGCCGCCGCTTTCGTCAGCTCTCACGCCGCTATGGAAAAGCGCATCACGCGCGCAAAGAAACTTCTCGCCAGTTCGAAACAACTTTTCGATATTAGCGACGCGCGCGATTTTGCGGTTCGCCTTCCCTCTGTCCAGCGAGCGTTGTATCTGCTCTTCAATGAGGGCTACCACGGCGCTTCAGCTGAATCCGCCATACGGGCCGAACTCTGCCGCGAAGCTATGCGCCTCGCCGCCTTGCTTCGCGACCACCCTCTCGGCGCCACGCCCGCCACTTTCGCGCTTTCCGCGCTTATGTCACTGCACGCCGCGCGGCTGCCGGCGCGTCTCGATGCTTCCGGAGCATTGCTCTCCCTCTTCGATCAGGATCGCTCGCAGTGGGATTCGCATTTGATCGGAGAAGGGCAGGAACTGCTCGAACTCTCGGCCTCTGGTCCTGCGCTCAGCGAATATCACCTCGAGGCCGCCATCGCCTGGACGCACGCCGCTGCGCGTCGCGCCGAAGACACGAACTGGACGCAAATCATTTCGCTTTACGATCAGCTCATGGTCATTCGGCCATCGCCGATCGTCGCGCTGAATCGCGCCATCGCCATCGCGCAACGCGACGGCCCCGAACGCGGCCTCGAGGAAATTGGCGTCATTCCGAACTCCGATCGCCTCGCCGCGTATCCCTTCTTTCATGCAGCGCTGGGCGAATTCGAATTCCGCGCCGGCCGGCGCAATCGAGCCCACGAGCACTTCCGCAGCGCGCTGGCGCGCGCGCGCAGCCCGATGGAACGCCGCTTCCTTCAGAATCGCATCGCCGCCTGCGTCTCCGCGGCGTCGGCGGAAGGATGTTGTTCCTAGGTAAGGTCACGTCATGCGTTTGTGGCGAGCCAGTGCTTGCTCCATTACTTTCATACCGAGGCCGCGTCTAGGGACCGCTGTCATCACGAGGCCGCCTGATAGGCCACGGAGGTTGGTCGCTAAAAGTGGCGGACCGAAGTGCACATCTCTCACCCTCATCGGGAGGCATATCTGAACTTATTCGACAATCCGTTGCACCTCCCCTTGCGGTCCGCGGGTTTTGCAAGTATTAATGAAGAATCCCTTCCCCAAAAGTTTGGAACCGCTGAGGTGAGCGGGGCGGCTGCAATGCGATGCCCTTCCCCCTGCGCGCAGTTCCCTGTGACTGCTGGATCGTGAGTCAGTAGCACCGTTCGGCTCACAGGTTGTGTAATTCGCGGTCAAACGAGAGAACTTCGTATCACAGACTTTGCAAATGTCTCGACTCAGCCGCTTTTCGACGCCGCCCGCACCTGCCTTTATCGCATTCGGTATTCTCGCACCAGTTACGACTTTGCTGCCGCCTGCCGGATTGCCTCTACCGCGGCCGTTGACAGCCGTAAATAACAGCGGCGTTCATACCGCGTGGCCGCTGCACGCCGGATTGCTTGCTCTTGTGCTTAGCACTGTGCTCATTTTCGTACTCGTCGTGCTATCCCTCGCACGCCAGCGGGCCAGATTAGGAGAATTCATAAGCTTTTCTGATTCCTTGATGCAAAACCTGCCCGGCGCCATCGCGGTCTTCGATGCGGAGGGCAAGATTCTCCGCTGGAGCTCAAATTTCCTCGGCTACTCCCCAGCCGAAAAATTGGGGAAGGAAATCATGAGCACGATCGCTCCCGAAAGCCTCAACTCTGTCCAGGAAGCCATGAAACGGGCTTTCGCGGATGGCGCAGCCGAGACTGAAGCAACTCTCGTGGCAAAAAATGGTGCCAAGGTGCCCTGTTATCTGAAAGGAGCGCGCATTCTTTATGCGAATAGACCGTGCATACTTGGCATCGCGGTTGATATCAGCCGCCGCAAGCATGCTGAAGAATATGTCAGGCTACAGACCGCCGCCTTGGAGTCCGCGGCCAACGCCATCATCATTACGGATGTGCACGGCACGATTCAGTGGGTGAATCCAGCCTTCACCCGGCTTACCGGCTATTCGTTCGATGAAACCGTAGGCAAAAATCCACGCCTTCTGAAATCCGGAGTACACCCGCAACCGTTTTATGCGGATTTGTGGAATACGATTCTCGCCGGAAAAGTCTGGTCCGGCGAACTTACGAATCGAAAAAAAGACGGAACCCTCTACATGGAAGAGATGACCATCGCACCGGTCTGTGCCGCCGCTGGCGAAATCACCAATCTGGTAGCGATCAAGCAGGACATCACCGAACGTAAGCGCGTCGAAGCCGCCCTCGCTGAGAGTGAGGAACAGTTCCGGGAACTCGCCGAGAACATCGACGAGGTCTTTTTCGTATATAGTACCCAGCCAGTTCGGCTCTCCTACATCAGTCCGGCTTATGAACGCATCTGGCGCAGGTCGCGGCTGGAAGCTTACGACCGCCCTTCGTCCTGGATGGATGAACTTCATCCCGAAGAGCGTGAACGAGCCCGTTCAAATTTCGCTGAGGCCATTAGCGGCGTCCCGACCGATTACGAGTATCGCTTTGTCCGCGGCAACGGCTCCCTCAGATGGGTTCGCATTCGTACCTTTCCTGTGACGGATTCCGGCGGCAAGCTCTGCCGTATGGTCGGAATTGCCGAGGACACGACGCGTTGGAAAAATGCGCAAGCCGCCATTGAGCGCGCCAAGGATCTCGCCGAATCTGCCAATCGGGCCAAAAGCGAGTTCCTCGCCAACATGAGCCATGAAATTCGCACGCCGATGAACGGCATCATCGGCATGACCGACCTCCTTCTCGACACCAAGTTGACCTCCGAGCAAGCCGAATATCTCCACATGGTCAAGACCTCCGCCGATTCACTGCTTACTGTCATCAATGACATTCTGGATTTTTCGAAAATGGAAGCAGGCAAGCTCGAGCTTGACTCCATTGACTTCGACCTACGAAAAAGCACCGGCGACGTTGTGCGCATGCTCGCGATCCACGCCCAGCAGAAAGGGTTGGAGTTTATTTTGGATATCGATCCCGCTGTTCCGCGAATCATCTCCGGCGATCCCTCCCGCCTCCGTCAAGTCCTGTTGAACTTGATCGGCAACGCCATCAAATTCACCGAAAAAGGTGAGATCGAGCTGACCGTGCGCGCCGAAGTCCGCAGCGCTGTTGGTTCAAGCCTGGTTTTCGCAGTGAAGGATACAGGTATCGGAATCCCTGCCGATAAGCAGAAAACAATCTTCGATGCCTTCTCCCAGGCCGATTCTTCCACGACGCGCAAGTACGGCGGAACTGGACTGGGCCTCACGATCTCGGCCAAACTCGTGCGCCTTATGGGCGGAGAAATTTGGGTGGAAAGCGAATACGGAAAGGGCTCGACGTTTTATTTCACTCTGGAATTGGCCCGTCCCGCCGCCGATTCGGCCGGCGAACGGCGCATTGCGGCCCAGTTAACCGGTATCCGCGCCGTGGTCGTAGATGACAATCCCGCTTATCGGCGAATCTTGCGAGATTCCCTGTTGCGCTGGGGTATGGTGCCGATTGTGGTCGAGGGAGCCGCTGCCGCCATGCGCGTGCTTGACCAAGCGCGCGCCTCCGGTGCCCCGGTCGCTTTGCTTCTCGTGGATGCTCATATGCCCGAAAGCGGCGGGTTCGGCCTGGTCGAGACGATTCGCCGTAACTCGGCGTTTTCGGGCTTGAAGATCGTGCTCCTCACCTCGGCCGGCATTCGCGGAGACGCCTCTCGCTTCCATGCGCTCGGCGTCTCCGCATATCTGACCAAGCCGTTTGATCGCTCCGAATTGCGCGAGGTGTTGCTCCGTGTGCTTGCTGACGCTTTGGGCCCTCCCGAAACCAGAACCCTCGTCACCCGCCATAGTGTTCGCGAACAGGGGCAATCGCTTTCCTTCCTTGTCGCCGAGGATAACGAAGTGAACCGGAAACTCATCTCCCGTCTTCTGGAAAAACGTGGACACTCCGTAGTTGTCGCACGGAACGGCAGGGAAGCGCTGGAACTCGTGAAAACGCACAGCTTCGATATTGTCCTCATGGATATCGAAATGCCGGAGATGGATGGGTATGAAACGACCCGCCAAATACGCAAAACGGAAGCAGCCGGCGCGCACCTGCCGATCATTGCGCTCACCGCCTACGCCATGCGCGGCGACGAAGAGCGCTGCCTGGCTTGTGGTATGGATGGCTACGTCGCTAAGCCCCTCAAAATCGATCAACTCTTCTCCGTCATCGATCAGATCGTGAAACTGGATCACGGCGCGCACCAGCCCCAGCCTTAATGACTTTAATGATTGTGCAGGGCTTCACTTTGCCGGCCGAAATACTCCCGCCGCCGCTGCACGCCATCGCTTACAATGTCTCCGGGAAATCGGAGAACGAACAGATGGAATCAGCTAAGCCAACAGACTCGTGGACGAAAACTCTTGCGGGCGGCACGTTGACATTCACCGGCCAGGCGCTCGGCAACCCGCCCGCGGCCTACGTTTATGAAGCCAAATTCGAGCGCGGCACCAGCAGTTACTCCATGTCGCGTCAGAGTACGGAGGCGCTCTCTCGCGAAGAGGTCGAGCAGCGCTTCGCCGATTTCATCTCCGAAATCCGCCACGGGCAATAACGATTCGGCCGCTTGAGGCGGCTTCCGCCCGGTGCGCGCGGGGATGTCAGTCGTAGTATTCCGACCCGAGGTGAGTGATCAACTCCTCGCCCATCATCCAGCGCAGAGTATTTTTCAACTTCATCAGCTGAATGAAAAGGTCGTGCTCCGGATAAAGCTGCGGCGCGCACATCGGCGACTTGAAATAAAAGCTCAGCCATTCCTGAATCCCCTGCATCCCCGCGCGTTTCGCAAGATCGAGGAATAAGACCAGGTCGAGCACGATCGGGGCGGCCAAAATGGAATCGCGGCAAAGGAAGTCCACTTTGATTTGCATGGGGTAATTCAGCCAGCCGAAAATATCGATATTGTCCCAGCCTTCTTTGTTGTCGCCGCGCGGCGGATAATAATTGATCCGCACCTTGTGGCACATGTTCCCGTAAAGGTTGGGGTAGAGCTTGGGCTGGAGAATATATTCAAGCACGCCAAGCTTGGATTCCTCCTTTGTTTTAAACGACTCGGGGTCGTCGAGCACCTCGCCGTCGCGATTTCCCAAAATATTGGTGGAAAACCAGCCGTTCAGCCCGATCATGCGCGCTTTGAAGCCAGGCGCGAGGATCGTCTTCAGCAGCGTCTGGCCGGTCTTGAAGTCCTTTCCACAGATCGGGACGCCATGCTCCCGCGCTAGTTGCTGCATGGCCGGAATATCCACGGTGAGATTGGGCGCGCCATTTGCAAATGGCACACCGGAGGTGATTGCCGCCCAGGCATAGAGCATCGATGGCGCAATGGCGGGATGATTTTTCTTCATCGCCGCTTCGAATTTGGCCGCCGTGGAATGGACTTCGTGTGGTGTGAGAAAAATCTCCGTCGAGCCGCACCAGATCACCACCACTCGCGCCGCCTTCGTTTGCTTGCCGAAGCGGGCGATATCGTCTTTGATCTCCAGCGCCAAATCGTATTTATTTTTTGCTTTTTTTACGTGCGGTCCGTCCAGTCGCTTGACGTAATCGCGATCAAAGGCAGCCTTCATTGGCTTGATGCCGTTCAGGAATTTTTTCGCCTGTACCAGATCCTCCGGCGATAGCACGGCCGCATTCGCGGCCGCGTCGTAGGCCGAATCCGGGAAGAGATCCCAGCCGCCGAACACCAGATCCTCCAGCGATGCAAGCGGGATGAAATCCTTTATCAACGGCGACCGATGCTCGGTGCGCTTGCCCAGACGGATCGCCCCCAATTGCGTCAACGACCCAACCGGTTGCGCGCCTTTATTTCGGACCAGATCGACGCCAGCCATGAATGTGGTCGCCACCGCGCCCATGCCGCAAGTGAGCACGGCAAGCTTTCCTTCTGGTGGTCCGATGGTCGTGGGCCGGCGCATGAACTCGTTTTCCTCCTGTATTCGCGCTCAATGCAGCGCTGAAATGACCGCGGAGCTTCACGGGGCAAACACGGCCGCGTCGCCCCCTCTGCGGAGCCCGCACGAGCAAAGTTCAATATCATGCGAAAACCGCGCACGAATTGCAATGATGACGCACGAATTTATCTGCGAGCGCTGCTGGAACTGCATTTCAGGGCCCAGGGGATCGAGCACATCACGTTGTGTATCCCGCCGAACCCGTAGTGCATCTCAACGCTTGTCTCCTTGCGACAACTCTTTTTGAGCATTCCATGACACAGAACGGAGCAGGGAAATGGTGACTCGTGCAAGATCAACTGCAACTGAAGTCCCGCCCCTGACCAGGCGCAGGGCGTGGAAACTCCTGCAGACTCATTATCGAAAGATCCGCAAAATCCATCTGCGCGAACTCTTCGCACGGGACTCAAAACGGGGCGACCGCATGACCCACGACGCCGCCGGCATCTTCCTCGACTATTCGAAGAACCGCGTCACTGATGAAACGATCGAGCTTCTCGTCCAGTTGGCCGATGAATCAGCCCTGCGATCGCAAATCGACGCGATGTTTCGCGGGGACAAAATAAATTTTACGGAAAATCGCGCGGTCCTGCACGTTGCTCTGCGGACGCCCAAAGGGACCACGATCACCGTGGACGGAGAAGACGTTGTTCCTCAAGTCCACGCCGTGCTCGACAAAATGGCGGATTTTTCAAATCGCGTGCGCAGCGGCGACTGGAAAGGGTGTACCGGCAAACGAATACGGAACGTGATCAACATCGGGATTGGAGGTTCCGATCTTGGGCCGGTCATGGCTTATGAGGCGTTGAAACATTATAGCGATCGCGCAATGACCTTCCGTTTTGTCTCCAACGTCGATGGCACCGATTTTGCCGAAGCTGTGCATGACCTCGACCCGAGCGAAACACTCTTCATCGTTTCATCAAAGACATTCACCACACTTGAAACCATGACCAACGCCCATACGGCTCGCGCCTGGTCGCTTGCCGGCTTGGGCGGTGACGAAAAATCGGTCGCCCGGCATTTCGTTGCCGTTTCCACCAATGCTGCGGAAGTGGCGAAGTTCGGCATCGATACTGCCAATATGTTTGGGTTCTGGGATTGGGTAGGCGGCCGCTATTCCATGGATTCGGCTATCGGCATTTCGACCATGATTGCTGTGGGTCCGGAGAATTTCCGCGCGATGCTGGCCGGCTTTCACGACATGGACGAACATTTCCGGACGGCGCCATTCGCGCAAAATCTGCCCGTTCTTATGGGATTGCTGAGCATCTGGTACAACGATTTTTTCGGCGCGGAAACAGTGGCGGTGCTCCCCTACGAACAATACTTGAAGCGTTTTCCCGCATATCTTCAGCAGTTGACGATGGAAAGCAACGGAAAACACGTTACCCGCGCCGGAACGACGGTGGCTTATGCCACCGGCCCAATTTATTGGGGAGAGCCGGGAACCAACGGGCAGCACTCCTTCTATCAGTTGATCCATCAGGGAACTCGCCCGATTCCCTGCGACTTTATTGCTTTTGTGGAGCCGCTGAATCCTGTCGGCCGGCATCATGACCTGCTGCTGGCAAACGTCTTCGCACAGACGGAAGCCTTGGCGTTTGGCAAGACAGCGGTGCAGGTCAAAGCGGAAGGCACACCCGACTGGCTCGTTCCTCATCGCGTCTTCGAAGGTAATCGTCCTTCGAACACGATTCTTGCGAAGCGGCTCACGCCGGAGTCGCTCGGCAAACTCGTGGCCCTTTATGAGCACGCGGTGTTTACGCAAGGCGCGATCTGGCAAATTAATTCATTCGATCAGTGGGGAGTTGAACTGGGCAAAGTTTTGGCGCAAAAGATCATTCCGGAGTTGGAGAGCAAGACGGAACCTTCTCTCGCGCACGATACCTCTACCAATAATCTTATTCATCGGTATCGAAAGCTCAAAACTGTTGCGACCCACTAAGCCCTGGCGCTCGCGATAGAATCAATTGGGCGAGGCTGCGGAGCCGCAATCGCCACTATCATGAGGCTCGGCAAGAAAGAGGATTTATGAATCGCCTAAGTTCCCGTGCTTTCGCGCCTGGCGGCCCGGGCATTGAACCGCGCTGGACGCGTGGCGCGAAAGTCGCAGCCGGGACGGCTTATTCGACGTCCAGCCGTGTTTGGTACACCCTCGATGCCGGCTGCGTCACGGAAGTCTACTACCCCAGGATTGACTCGCCTCAAATCCGCGATTTGCAATTTCTCGTTACCGATGGAGAAAACTTCTTCCACGATGAACGCAGACATTTTGATACAGAGATCGACTGCCTTTCAGAAGCGGCGCTCGGATTTGAGGTCATGAAACGCGAGAAGCACGGCCGCTACAAAATTTACAAAACCGTTCTCGCAGACCCGCACCAGAATTGTCTGCTCATTCGGGCCCGGATTGACGCGCCGGCGGAGTTGTTATCCAAGCTGCGCGTGTACGTTTTATGCGCTCCCCATCTCGAAATTGGCGGTTGGCACAATAACGGCCAGGTCTTGCATCTGAGCGACCGCGATCTTCTGGTCGCGTATAAAGGGAAGACTTGGCTCGTCATTGGCGCGACGGTTCCGTTTACCGAATGTTCCTGCGGCTACGTGGGCGTCAACGACGGTTGGACCGATCTGGCGCACGATTACAAACTTGGCTGGCAATACGACGCAGCGCTCGACGGCAATATCGCCCTCACCGGCGGCCTGGACCTCTCCCGCGGGACTGATTTCACGGTCGGCCTCGCATTTGGCACCTCTCGCCACCATGCGCTGAGCACGCTCGCGCAATCGCTGAGTATCCCTTTTGACGAAGTCCGCGAAGACTTCATCCGTCAGTGGGAGCGCACTTCCAAGCGATTTGCCCTCGCCGGACGTTCCAATCATTCGAAGCTCTTCGAGCGCAGCATCAATCTTCTTTTGGCGAATGAAGACAAGTCCTATCCCGGAGCCATCATCGCCTCACCGAGCATTCCCTGGGGCGACGAAAAGAGTGATTGGGAACTCGGCGGATATCATCTGGTGTGGACGCGTGATCTGGTGAAATCCGTGACCGCGTTGCTGGCGGTAGGTGACCTCGCGACGCCGCTGCGGTCCCTGATCTATCTCGCCGTGTCGCAGCGCAAAGACGGCGGGTTCTACCAGAATTTCTGGATCGACGGCCGGCCGTATTGGCACGGCGTTCAGTTGGACGAAGTGGCCTTTCCCATCCTGCTCGCATGGCGGCTCTGGAAGCGCGGAGGATTAGGAACTTTTGACCCCCATGACATGATTCGCCGCGCCTGCGCGTTTCTCATCCGCGAGGGTCCGGTCACCGCCCAGGAACGCTGGGAAGAAGCCAGCGGCTATTCGCCCTCAACGCTCGCCGTACACATCGCGGCACTGATCTGCGCATCCGATTTTTTTGCCGACCGCGGTGATGAGTCTACGGCCGACTTCATCCGCGACTATGCCGATTTTCTAGAATCGCATATTGAGCGCTGGACAGTTACCACAAACGGAACTCTGGTGCCCGGGATCACCCGGCACTACATTCGCATCAATCCGCCGTCGTCAGCGGACTGTTCGGATGAAGATCCGAATTGCGGAAAAGTCGTGCTGTCGAATCAGCCCCCTGGCGCGCAATATGAATTCGCCGCCAAGGAGATCGTCGACGGTGGATTTCTCGAACTCGTTCGTGTTGGAATTCGCAGCGCCGATGACCCGATTATCCTTGACTCGCTCCGCGTCATCGACGCCGTGCTGAAGGTTGAGACTCCCTTCGGGCCCTGTTGGCGGCGTTATAACCACGATGGTTATGGCCAGCGGGATGACGGCGGCTCTTTTACCGGCTGGGGCACTGGGCGCCCCTGGCCATTGTTGACCGGCGAACGTGGGCATTATGAGATTGCCGCCGGCCGTGATCCTAATCCGTATCTGCGCGCACTCGAAAATTTCGCCGAAGGCATAGGTCTGATTCCGGAGCAGATCTGGGACGCGCCGGACATGCCCTCGCATCATCTCCATTTCGGCGGACCGACCGATTCGGCGGTGCCGCTGCTATGGGCGCATTCTGAATACATAAAGCTGTGTCGATCCGCTCAGGATGGTAAGGTCTGCGACCGTATCGATCCCGCATATGACCGCTATGTGCAAGGGAAGGGAACACGCAAAGAGATCGAGATTTGGAAATTTAATCGGCAGGTGCGAACCGTGGCCGCCGGCACGCTGCTGCGCATACAAGCGACTTTGCCATTTCTGCTGCACTGGACGAATGACGAATGGCAGCATCCGATCGATAGCAGATCCCGCGCGACTAGCCTCGGAGTTGAATTCGTGGATATTCCGATCGGCGACGAGGCAACCCAACCCATACGGTTTACCTTTCTTTGGCTCGAGGAAAATCGCTGGGAAGGCAAGGACTATGCCATCGAAGTCCACGCTGCCCGGCCCGAGACCGAATCCCGTGGGAACACACCCGAAGCAGGTAAAGCACAAAAGGAAATCGTGCGGGCGTAGACTCTGACGAGCAGCCGCGCGCCACATCCGCCCTAGGCACAAACCTCGGCGCCTCACTGTAAACGATGCTAAACTGCTTGCAATCAGCGTGTGGTGAGCGTAGCTCAGCCGGTAGAGCATCGGTCTGTGGAACCGAGGGTCGCGGGTTCAAATCCCGTCGCTCACCCCAAACCACTCAACAGTCGGAGCCGCTGTTGCACAAGCCGGTTGCATACCGGTTGCACAATGGTTGCACATGGCAGAAAAGCAGAAAAAGAGATCCCGATCTTGGTAGTTCCTGCGCGGTGAGCGACAGGACAGGACTCCAACAGCCGCTTTTTAGGGATGCGAAGGGGCCTTGGCTTTAAGCAGAGAGAAAACAGATCAGTTGAGGCATTTTCGTCTTTCGAGGTCCATTTCTCGCAGGATGCGAACCCCAAGAGCTGCGATGCTCCAGCACCGGGCGGCTTCGTCGTACGAATCTTTCGCCTCCCCCCAATGCAGGATCTTATTGCGGGGCCAGAACAGGTTTTGTTGGAAGCCTTCAGCCAACGAGCCAACCTGCAGACTGGGGAACTTCGGCAGCATCTCGCGTAGTCCCATGTGGGCAGAGACAAAGTCATCCATCGTTTGATTCACGAGAAGCTGTGACACGGCATCGATTTTTCTATCTATCGTCCCCATCCTGCGCAATTCCTCTTCACATTGCTCGCGGGTCAGCGGCAGGTTGGCACGGTCGGCATCGAGGCTCTTCCACTTGTCGAATAACCTGGAAACTTCAGATTCGAGCCCCATGGCCGCCATAACAATGGCCATCGAAAAATCCTGCTCGACCGTAAGTTCATATCGACTTCGTTCCAGGAGTCGAACACCGATCGTCACGTCAAGTCCGAACAAACTTGTATGGACAAAACCACACTTCGGGCATTTCCAGTCAAACGAGCTTTCGTCAAGGCGAATCTTGATCGAGGATGCTTCAGAGCAGTTTTCGCATTTCAACTCTAGGGGAAATTTGAGCGCGAGCTTCTCAAGACTATTCATTCGGCAGGGATTCTACACGAAGAGCTTTCTTTAAGAGAGAGTCGGTCCCGACAATCGAAGCTTATTGTAAACGCCAATTCAGTAAATGGCGTTAACCACGGGGCACGATGGCGCCAACACCGGGTCCGGCGACCACATGTCCCACTACCGTCCGAGCAGCCGATCCGTCAAATAATGCAAGAGCACCAAGACTACGTTCCACAGAGCAGTGGCTGCAACGATCCACAGCACCGCCACACCCACATTTAATCCGCCTTTGCTGACGCCCTGCGCGTCCTTCCTCTGTCCCTCAACCTTGGGTCGGTCTTGCAGTATCGAGGTGTCGGTCGCCATCGGCCCTCTGCTCGAAGAGCAGTCTCTTTGCAACCGACCGACGATTCAGTGATTCACGCACAGCTTCGTTGTGTTCACGATCACATGTCGAGGTGATTCTGCTCACAGACTTTCCGTCGGGATCAGGACAAGGTTTTCTGCGTTTTATAGTCCGTGACTGAGTGCCTCGAATTTTCAGGCTTTCGTTCGGCGGAGGGAAATGCATATGAGACTGGAATCCAAGCAAATGCTGTTCCTTGTCACCGGAGCGCTGCTTGCTACCGTGGCTGGCAGTGTGTATGCCAGTGGCCAATCCGGCCTGAAGCGAGTTTCTGAGCTGAGTGCGGGCGAGAAACCTCTAATGTCCGAACAGGTTTTCAAGAACGTGCAACTGCTCAAAGGGATTTCCGTCAAGGAATTCATGGAAACCATGGGTTTCTTTGCTGCAGCCACGAACAAAACCTGCACGACGTGCCATGGTGATGCCAGCGGCGGCAGTTGGGAAAGATATGCGGATGATCCGCCGCAAAAGCAGACAGCTCGAAAGATGATGCTGATGGTCGACGCCATCAACAAGAGCTATTTCGGAGGCAAGCGCGAGATCACCTGCTACTCCTGTCATCGCAACGCCGAGCGTCCGAGGGTTACGCCAATCTTGGCCGAACAGTATGGCACCCCACCAGCCGAGGAACCCGACGAAATTCCCCAACAAGCACCTGGAGCTCCTACTCCGGATGAGGTTTTCGATCGCTACATACAAGCGCTCGGCGGAGCCGAGAAATTGGCAACGTTTACCAGCTTTGTTGCAACGGGAACGTACCAAGGATATGACGAGCCGGAAAGCCCCGTCGAAATCTACTCCAAGGCTCCCGGTCAATTTTCTCAATTCGTACACGGCGCTACGGGCGTCGACAGCTGGGTTGACGATGGCCGTTCGGTCTGGATCGCCCAATCGGAAATAGAAACTCCTGTCCCGCTGCTCGCATTGACCGGAGGCGATTTGGATGGCGCCCATTTGGAATCTGAACTCTATTTCCCATCCCAGATCAAGCGCTTGCTTACCAATCTGCGTGTCGGCTTCCCAGTCGTGGGCGAGACCAGCATCCTCGCAGACAGCGTTGGGGTAGGCGTTGATGATCGCGAACTGACAGTGCTGCAGGGAACAACACCCGCTGGTACCAGCGTAAAATTATACTTCGACCCGAAATTGGCACTTCTGGTGCGGATGGTGCGGTTTACAAAACTTCCTGTTGGCTTGATTCCTACGGAGATCGACTATTCCGATTATCGAGACGTTTCGGGAATTAAGGTTCCATTTCGTGTGACCAAGACCTGGGTGGATGGCCGTTCTACGACTGCACTCAGTTCCATACAGTTGAATGCGCCTATTGACGGCGCGAAATTTGCGAAACCAGTGCCTCCAATGCTGCCCAAAGTGGCTGCAGCACGGTGACCTATTTTTAATGTAAGTGTCCTGCGGGCGCTGGGCTTGAGCACACTTGTCGTTAGGCACGTGCAGAAGATAAGCCTTGGCGCAAGAAGCTGATCGCTATGTGTCCGGCATCACTGTGAAAGATCGCGCCAGGTTGTTTCATAAAAAGCGAAGTTTGCGGCGGCCTTGCAATTAAGAACTGAAGCCGGGAAAGGAAAATGAGATGAAACAGCATTTTGCAGGAAATAAAAGCCTGCGCATCGCGTTGTCCCTGACGATTGCTTCGGGATTCGCCTTGGCATCGTATGCGCAAATTCCGAGTGGACGGGGAAGAGGACCAATTTACAACTCCGCCACCGAGATTACGGTTAAGGGTACTGTCGAAGCTGTAAACCAGGTCACTGCCAAAAACGGTTGGGGTGGAACGCATCTCCAGCTCAAGACCGAATCGGAAACTCTGGACGTGCATGTAGGACCGTCCTGGTTCCTTTCACAGAACAAAATGTCTTTTGCTAAGGGCGACCAGGTCGAGGTCACCGGTTCAAAGGTGAAGTTCGCAAACGGAGATGCGCTTGTGGCGCGCGACATCACAAGAGGAGATCAGAAACTGAAGCTGCGGAACGACAAAGGCTTTCCTGTTTGGTCTCGCAGGGGCGCGAGATGAGGGGAGACACTCGCGATTACTTTTCTCGACGGGAAAGATTGTCCCCTCGGCACACCAGGCGACACACTCGCCCGCAAACGGATCGACGCGAACATTATCGACAGGATCAGCAGGGGCGGCGGCCGCCGCCATGGAATTGGTCAGCGACGCCAACCAGATCCGGCGGAGTTTTACCGCCGATTCTGGCGGCCATGCCACAGCGCAAGATCTGCCGTTCGGGCTGTATCGATTGACAACTACCCACGCTGCTTTCGCGCCGAATGTGCAAACGGTCGAGATTCGTTCCGAGGTCCCATCGCTCATAAAGGTCACTCTGGGCCTCGCCTCGGTGCAAACACAGGTCCAAGTCAACGCGGGAGAAACGCTGATCGATCCCAATCGGACGGCCACGGTTGCCGCGATCGGCTCGCAGATGATTCGGGAAGAACTGCCGTCGCAACCCGGACGCGGCTTACTCAACCTGGTCGATTCGCTTCCAGGCTGGTTGTTTGAAGTCAATGGCGTCCTTCACCCACGCGAATCGGAATATCAAGTGCAAGTCGTTGTGGATGGACTCCTGCTTACCGAAAACCGTTCCCCCGCGTTCGCGGCGCCGTTCCAGGCCGAAGAGTCGGATCTGGTGCAGATGCGCACAGCAGGTTATCCCGCAAAATATGGACGCAAGCTCGGGGGAGTGGTGGAAATTCGCCACTCCGAAACATGCGCCACGCGGTTTGCACGGGCAACTCGTAGCCGGCGGAGGCAGCTTCGCGAGCGGGGACGGAGATATCGATCTCACTTATAACAGTGGCCGAAACTCCGTCTCCGCAAACGTGGACGGCTTCGAGGCGGACCGTTATCTCGATCCTCCCGTCTTGGGCAATTACACCAACAGCGGCTCTTCCGCCAATATATCTGCTTCGTATGAGCGCGAGGTCTCTGATCGCAGCCGCATACGCATCACTCTTGCTCATGACACAGCGGACTTCCTCGTGCCGAACATTCGCGCGGCTCTGCCGCTGACCGGCAAGCTGCTGCAACAGTTCGATGGCGTATTGCAGACCTTCGTGAACCGGGCTCCAGAGGGCATCGGCTCCGACCTTCCAGTCATTTCTGCCGTGATGACCGGCGAGATCGGAGCGCACATAGCCTTTGCCGAAGCCGCGTTGCTGGGCGACGCAGGATCAGATTCGCCTCCGAAGCTGGAACACCGGATGCTCCGTTGTTATGGGCGTATGATTTTCGCTCAGGCGGAGACGCGAGGAGCGAAAGCATCTGCAGCCTTCGACATCGCCAACCGGCCTGAAGGAGAGATCATGCCCAATCCTTTTTGCCACGTGGAACTGCATTCCAACGACCTCGAAAAATCCAAAGAGTTTTATACCAAACTGTTCGATTGGAAGCTGGAGGACATGCCCGACGGTAATCACAGCTACACGATCATTCGTGTGGGCGAAGGCACCGGTGGGGGAATGATGAAAGCTCCGATGCCCGGTACGCCTTCGGCTTGGCTGGCCTACGTCTGTGTGGATGACATTGTGGCATCAACGGCCAAAGCCAAATCGCTCGGCGCCCGTATGCTGCTGGACGTCACCGAAGCCGCTGGCTACGGCCGTTTCAGCGTCTTCACCGACCCACAGGGCGCCCACTTCGCGATGTTCCAGGCGACTCCGCGGAAGTAGTTACGCTGCAGGGAACTGCGATCGAGCCGATCCTGGGCAATACACCGCCAATCGCTACTGCACTTGGGTCGTCATCGGCTTGCTTTTGTCCACGATAAGGATGGCTAAGCCTCGGACGGTTGCCTTGCCGGGATTGATGGCCTGGTGGACTTCGCCTTCGGGGATGGAGAAGGTCTCGCCGGTTTGATAAGTTGCGGTCGGTTTGCCGCGTTGCTCCATCGTCCACGGACCCTGCAGCACGTATTCGACCAGCGTGCCGGGATGTGTGTGCCATCCTTCAGTTCCGCCGGGTTGCATGGTGGTTTCGATCATCACCGCTTCCCATCCGGGCATAGAGAGATCCTGCCGCCTCAGGATCTTGCGCTCAACGCCATGAGGCTGCTGCTGGGCTGTGGCCGGCGCGGGCGCCCACGTGAGAGTAATAACAACGGCGGCCGTAGCGGCGAGCGCCGCAGCTACGACTGCGGAACGTATATGTCTTTGCACGGTGTCCTCCTTTCGACATCCGAGCCTCGATGCGCTGCGTGGGCTACGGAGCACAACTGTCGAATATGTTTCCCGCCGTGGCTCGCCAGATTACCACTTGACGAAGCTTTCAGCGCACTCAGGCTCGTTTCTTGTCCATAGCGTGCCGGCACGAAAGGGTTATACTGCGCCCAGCCGCCTCACATCGTACATTGGAGGAAAAGACTATGGCTCGGATGAACCGGTCCCTGAGCTTGTTAGCGCTTTTGCTCGTGGCCGTCTCAGTCCCGTCGAGCGCCCAATCCAAACTCAATGCTTCGTTGAAATTGAATGAGACGCGAGGTCCCATTCGGTCCGCTGACGTGTCCCCGGTCGCCGGCAAAGAAGCGGTCAGCGAAATTCTTGGCGGCCCAGCGAATGGCTCGGACAACGCATACGTAATTTATACTCGCATGCCGCCGGGTGCACACGGGCCGGCGCTCTTCACCTTTCCAGTCGAAGATTATTATCTGGTGCTGTCGGGCAAGATGAACGTTCAAATCGGAACTGATAAGTTCGTCGTTGGCCCCATGGGCGGAGTCATCCTCCCGCCAAATACGCCACACCACGTGTGGAATGCGGATGCTGAACCGGAAAGCCATCTCGAGGTAATTACGTCCGCAAATCCTGGCAAAGAGATTTCCAGGGATCTGCTGACCATGGTCAAGCCGGCTAAACCGATCAAAGTCGAAAACGCCGCTTCCTACATTCGACAGGTCACGTTGCCGCCAGCGGCGGATCTGAAGCCGGGCTTGAACCGACAGGTATTCACAAACCGCGCACGAGGAAGTGCCGCTACCGTGGCGGTGGACAGCACGGTTCCTGGTTCCGGCGGCCCGAAGCCACACGTCCATCCGTTCGAACAGGTTTATTTCGTTCTGGAAGGCGAAACGACGGTGATATATGGTGTGGATAATTTCAAGGCCGGGAAAAACGACATGGTCATTCTTCCCGAAGGAGTGGTACACACGAATACGAACATGACTTCGGGCCCGGAGCGCCACATTACACTGCTCTTGCCCGAGCCGGCGAGGCAGCCGTTTGACGTGGAATTCGAAATGAAGCGACCCGTCAGCGCGAACCCTGGCTCTGAACCGGAGGCTGCTTCCTCTCGCTAGGCATCTGGAAAAAATTTATCTTGTCAAAAGATGGCAATTAGCACGACGTACATTCGGAGCACTAGGCGAGTCGTGACGCCAGCTAGGAACGCGTACGATACATGTGGAGGCGTGACGTGAACCTCAGATTATCACTGTTTATCGCGCTGAACTTGCTGGGTTCCGCTCCCTTGTTCGCGCATCACGGCGGCGCGGCGTACGACAACCAAAAGATAGTCACCCTCAAGGGCACGATCACCAATTTCGAATGGACGAGCCTGCACTCGCAGATCCACCTGGATGTGACCGACGACAAGGGTAACGCCGTCCACTGGAACTTTGAATGCCAGCCTCCAAGCATTCTCGTTCATGCCGGCTGGACGAAGAACTCGCTCAAGCCGGGCGACCAGGTGACAATTATGGCCCGTCCTACTCGCAACGGCGCGCCTATTGGGATTGTTTCAAAGGTTATTCTGGCGAATGGCCAGGAGTTGACGCCGACTGAGAAGTGAGCGTGGTCTAACTTATTGGAGCCTCCAAGAGTTTGCTGTTGCGATCGAAACGGAGCTTCGCTTGAAAATCCGGCTGAGAACTTGGGCAATCATCTTGAGCGCACAGTGCGCGTTCTCCGGCGCCCTTCTCGCGCAGAGCGGAAAGGGAGCCAGCGTTGCGACCAGCGCCGCCGCTGTGCCAGACCTTTCCGGAGTGTGGCTGAGAGATCCCGGCAAAGTCAGCGCGTTTGAGTTCCCTCGCAATCCTGCTCCCATGACTGCGTGGGGCGCGACAAAATTCAGAACTGCGAGAAACACGCACGGTCCGAATCCAGTACTCGACATGGCTTCGAACACCGACCCATTCTTAAAAGCCTGTGAGCCGCTCGGAGTGCCGCGCGTGCTGCTCGCGAATCATCCATTTAAGATCATCCCTGCAAACGGCGAAATGATCATGCTCTACGAGCGCAGTCACGATTTCCGCGAGATCTACATGGATGGGCGGGAACATCCGAAAGACATCGAGCCTTCCTGGTGGGGACATTCCATTGGGAAATGGGAGAGCGACACGCTGGTCGTCGACACTGTGGGGCTCGATGACCGGACGTGGCTCGATTACCAGGGGCTGCCGCACAGCGATCAACTACATGTCATCGAGCGCTATCGACGGGCTGACCACGAGACCCTGCAAGTCGAAATCGTAATCGACGATCCCAAGACATATACGAAGTCCTGGAGCGTGAGCTATACCTATAAGTTGAAGCCGTGGGATATAGGTGAAGAAATTTGCACGCTCTCGAGCGAAAAGAATTTCGATCAGGGAATTGTGAATCCGGCGAGCGACCCCGGACTCAAATAAATCTCCGCGGCGGCACGCAAAGGCTATTTGAGTATCGTACAGCATCCTTGTGAGAGCAGGACACACGCATCGCTCAGGCGCTAATAGAACGCATTGTTCCCGAGAGCCTATCGTATCCTGGAGAAGTTCATCGGACCCGGACAGGCGCGCCTTCTGGAGAGGCACGCAGGCCGGTGATTTCGCCAATATGAATGCGATAAAAGACCGGTAACGGTGATTCGGCACGACCGCGCGACACAGACGCCGCATACGCAGTCATCCACCACGAAGTGCGCTTCACTAGCAACGATTGTGCCTTGTTCCGTTCCTCGGAAGATACAGAGAGTTCTTCATATTGCCCAAGAACGATAATGCTCGTCCAATTGTCCTCAGTAACCAGTTCGTCCACCTGCACACATATCAAGGGGTTCTCGCGCATCCAGTCCACCTTCCGGCCGGCAGTCGTGAAGCCGTAAAGATGATCAGACTCGTACACAAAGTAGATAGGCACGATGTAGGGCTGACTGCCGCGTGCGCACGCCAGCCTCCCAACTTCGTGGTGCGCTAGAAAGTCGCGACACTCTTCACTTTTCATTTTGCTGATGAGCATGAAAGCGTCTCCAGTCTAGGCTATGGCGACGATTAAGGTTTTCCTGAATCGGTTCCCTTATACGCTCGACGCCATCCCGGTGTACCGGCCAACTTTATGCGTAAGCGAGAACGCTCTTCGATATGCCTTTCGAGAGTTCCGTTTCTTACGTGTTCAGAATCTTCCAGTGCTGTGGAAAAACGCCGGCTTTCAATGATCCTACAGCTTTTACCCGGTTGCACCCGCGACTGTTTTGTTTCCAACTGACATCTTCTTCCAGCCCGGCGTGTTTCGCTTCGCCGAGTTTTGAATCACAGCTCAATGCTTGCTCGAAAAACAAAGGAGACATCATGAGCACGATCACAGTGAAAGATGGCACGACAATCTATTACAAGGATTGGGGAAAGGGACAACCCGTAGTTTTCAGCCATGGGTGGCCGCTCAGCGCGGACGCCTGGGAAGACCAGATGATTTTTCTGGCGAACCGCGGATACCGCTGCATCGCCCACGACCGGCGTGGGCATGGCCGCTCCAGTCAACCTTCGAACGGCAACGATATGGATACCTACGCAGACGATCTGGCATCCCTCGTCGAAGCGCTGGACCTTAGCGAAGCCATTCACGTCGGCCATTCTACCGGTGGCGGCGAAGTCGCTCGATACATCGGCCGCCACGGGACAAAGCGCGTCGCCAAAGCTGTGCTAATCAATGCGGTTCCCCCGCTATTAGTCACCGGCAAGCCCGGTGGTCTGCCCATTCAAGAGCTTGACCAACTCCGGGCTGCGATCCTTGCCGACCGAGCTCAGCTGTGGAGAGATTTTAGTGCACCGTTCTATGGCGCCAATCGATCTGGTGCAAAGGTTTCCCAAGGTCTCCGCGACTCATTTTGGCTGCAAGCGATGCTCGGGGGGCACAAAGGCATCTACGAGTGTGTCAAAGCCTTTTCCGAGACTGATTTCACCGAGGATCTAAAGCGGTTCGACGTACCAACGCTTATCCTCCACGGCGATGACGATCAGATCGTACCCATCGGCATAACGAGCCTGATCTCGGCCAAGATTATTAAAGGAGCGACACTGAAAATCATTCCAGGGGCGCCTCACGGCATGTGTTCGACTCTCAAGGATCAAATCAATAGTGAACTGCTCGCTTTCTTCAAGGGCGCGGCAGCAGCAGCCGCGCGATAAGTTCGCAACTGGAATGGCGCCGCATCGAACAGGAATTCAAAATACGACCGGCGGCTCGATAGCCTCGATCGTACGAAAGAAAGGAAATATATGAAGATCGTTGTGATTGGCGGAACCGGCCTCATCGGCTCAAGAGTTGTACAAAATCTTGGCAGGCAAGGCCATCAAGCGGTGGCGGCATCACCCGATTTGGGCGTCAATAGCCTCACGGGTGAGGGATTGGCTGAAGTGCTGAAAGGCGCTTCCGTGGTCGTTGACGTATCGAACTCTCCATCATGGGAGGACGCAGCAGTGCTGAATTTTTTCGAAACGTCCACTCGGAATCTACTCGCCTTTGAAGCGGCCGCAAGAACAGGGCATCACGTTGCGCTATCGGTGGTGGCAAGCGACCGCTTATCGGGAAGCGGTTACTTCCGCGCCAAAATCGCTCAGGAGAAGCTGATCCGGGAATCTTCAATCCCATACTCCATCGTGCACGCTACGCAGTTCTTCGAGTTCCTCAAGGGACTCGCCGACATTTCCATGAAGGGCGACAAAGTGCATTTACCGCCGGTGCTTTTTCGGCCCATGGCTGCCGACGATGTCGCCAGCGGAGTAGCCAGCATTGCCGTCGGCTCGCCGGCAAATGGCATCGTCGAGATAGCGGGACCGGAAGAGTTTCGCGTCGATGAACTCGTCCGGCGGCGCCTCGCCGCCCTCAAAGATCCCCGCATGGTTATCGCTGACCCACACGCGCGATACGATGGTGCGGAGGTCGGTGAACGAACGCTGCTCCCCGGCAAAGACGCCCGGCTTGGCGAAACCCGTTTCGAAACTTGGCTCAAGCAGTCCGGCGCAGCGGCGGGTGCAGCGAAAGCAGCAGGCGGCCATGGCAGATAAGGGAGGATCATCGCAAGAGCCTTGTGTATCCCGATCTCTTGGAAGAATTGTGGAGATGGAATGCTAAATCTCCAATCCGGTGATCGAATTGAACTGTTCTATGAAGATGCCCCCGCGGCGACGATTATTGCAACAGTGCGCCGTTTGTTGACTGATCGCGAGGAAGGAATGGGTCTCGAGGTCGAAGAATATGCAGTGTCCTGGATCGAGATCACCGTGCATGAGCCGAGCGGCATGGACGCTAAACAGGTTGTATTGCTTGGCACGGACTTCCACTATCGCCTAAACGGACGCCGGGTAACTCTTCGTAAGAAACAAGAGTAACGCAGTCGCCTGGAGTGCCCGACGCGAACGCGCAGCGCTCCGCGAAACCACCATGTCAGGATTTACGCGCTGTGGTCATTCTCCACAGAGGCGCTAGAATCGCAATCGGGGGGCCTCTGTGTCTGCATCTCGAGTCGTGATCGTCGGCGGTGGATTCGGCGGGCTCTTTGCAACCCGTGCGCTCGCTGGCGCCGCGGTGAACGTTGTTCTCATCGATAAGCGGAACTACCACCTGTTTCGCCCCATGCTGTATCAGGTCGCTACCGGCCTCTTGTCTGCGGACCAAATTGCCGCGCCTTTGCGTTCGATTGTGAGCCGCCAGCGCAATGTAGAGGTTTTGCAGGATGAAGTCACGGCGATTGATGCGTCGCGCAAGTTGCTTCAACTGAAAGAACATCAGCTTCCTTACGATTTCCTCATCCTTGCTACCGGGATTCAATACAACTACTTCGGACATGATGATTGGCGGCACATCGCGCCAGGCCTCGAATCACTGGACGATGCCGACCTGATTCGCGGGAAAGTGCTAACGGCGTTCGAACGAGCCGAGGAGACAGCCGCCCTTGACAAGCGCGATCGTCGAGAAATTCAGCAGCTGCTTACTTTCGTACTCGTCGGTGCGGGAACCGTGGGCGTGGAAATGGCCGGCACCCTGGCCGAGATGTCGCGCATGGCTTTGGCGCATGACTTCCGCAATATCGATCCACGTTCGGCGCGCATTCTCTTGTACGAGGCGGCGCCGCGCATCCTCCCTACATTTCCGGAAGCCTTGTCGGCCAAAGCGCAACGCCATCTCGAGAGCCTGGGCGTGGAGGTGCACACAAACACCCGAGTTACCAGCGTGGATGAGGCGGGAATCATCGCCAACGGAGAGCGTGTTCGGGCGAGCACGGTTTTGTGGGGCGCTGGAGTGTTGGCCTCGCCCGCAGGGCGCTGGTTGGGCGCTGCAATGGACCGCTCCGGCAAGATTATTGTCAACGCCGACCTGTCAGTGCCTGGCTACCCTGAGATTTTCGCCATCGGCGACACGGCACATGTCGTGGCGGAATCCCGCAATCTTTTCGGGATGAAGTCGAAACAGCCAATGACCATGCCCGGTGTCGCGCAACCAGCAATCCAGGAGGGCCAGTATGTGGCGCGGTTGATCCGCCGGCGCATCGCTGGCAAACGAGAGCCGGCGCCTTTCTGGTATTGGGATAAAGGCGACCTCGCAATCGTAGGTCGAACTTACGCCCTGGCCGACCTTCGATTCATTCAGTTCGCTGGATTCTTGGGATGGATACTTTGGGCCGCCGTGCACATCTATTTTCTGATTGGCTTCGCAAACAGGCTTTTTGTGATGCTGCAATGGGGAATCACGTTTTTGACGAAGCGGCGGCAGGTCCGTGTCTTTCCCGGACAAGAGAGATCGCGCGCGGCGAAGGCGTCATAAATCGGCAGAAATCCCAACTCTTCGGAGGTCGTTTTGTGTGAGTTGTGGGGCCGATGCCAACGATATGCCTGGTCGTTACCCGGTGCGGCGGCTTGACTCTCGATTAGCGGCTCCACTGCGGCATGTTAATCGGAACAAACTTTTGAATCCGTTTGCCCGTTAGAACTTCGCCGGTATAAATGTTCCCGTGGGAGTCCGCCCCGATGGCGTCGATGTAATAGAGCATTCCGGCCATACGCCCTTCTTCTCCGAACGAACCGACCGTTGCGCCATCCTCACGATTGACGATCCAAACCTTGTTGTTCGCCATATCGGCGATGTAGAGGAAGCTCTGCTCCGGAGCAGGCGAAAACGCGATATTCAGGACAGTTCCGCAACTGGCAAACTTCGGGCTGCCAATTCCACATTCCGGACCGCGGGCTGGCGTCGAAGGATGAACGAAAAATTGCGAAACGAACTTACCCTGTTTCGTGAATACCTGAACTCTGTCGCTGCCGCGTTCACACACGTAAACCAACCCGTCCTGTGAAATGTGGATGCAATGGAGGCCTGCGAATCCCTTCATATCCGGCGGAGGGCCTTTGCGCCAGTCGTAGGGCGGAATCGGGTCGTTCGAGATTTCGCTCAGCGGCATTCCGTGCCCGCCCCAACCGCGCTTGAATTTGCCGGTATCCGAGTCGTAAACCAGCACGCGGTGGTTCAGATTCTCGCCCTCGGCTATGTAGATTTCGTGCGCGTCGTCGTCTATTTCAAAACCCGCCACTCCGCTGTAGAGAATGTCGGTCTGCTGATTATTGTCTTTTAAAGGCGGCGTGCCCGGCGTTTGTTCAACGTACGGCCCGCGATGGCCGAAATCCCACAGCAGCTTTCCCTCGGGCGAGAATTTCTGGATGCCGTCTCCGCGCCCCATCCCCGAAATCCATACGTTCCCTTGCTTGTCGGTCTCGATGGTCTGCTCGCGAGGCCACCCCGGCACGTACCCCGGCCCTCCCCAGCCGCGCAGCACATTTCCCTCGGTATCGAACTCCAGCACCGCCGGGCCCGCCACGCAACAATCGGCGCGCGGCGGCGTAGTGGATGCGCCGGTCTCATCCGGCATGATCTGCCGCGAACGATTCAACACCCAAATGTGATCGTCCTTATCCACAGTCAACGTCGGGATCTGTTGCATGATCCATTTGTTGGGTAACGGCTTAGGCCAGTACGGATCTACCCGATAGGCAGGCACGTCTTGCGCTCGCGCCGCGGCGCCGGCAAGCAAACCCCAAAGACAGAAGACGCCGATCGCTCCGGCAGACGTTTTTGCAAATCTCTTTCCAGTTTGCATGCAGTGCCTCGTTTCCTCTCTCCAAATGTTCCGAGGGGCAGACCCGATTCAGCCGAAGTTTACACCGACTATGATGTGCATCGCGAGTAGCGCGGCGATCGTCGAACGCAGCCCCGGTTTCAGCGGGTGCCGGCGGAAGTGAAGCGCGCCGGATGTCTGCCGCTTTTCATGCGTTCGGCGGCAGCAGGGAAGAGGCGCAGCGCGTTGTGGCCGATGGCTTCGATCTGCTCCTGTGTTAACCCGGCGTACCCGAGCAGAGCTTCGAGGTTCATCTGCATGGTGGCATCGGTCGTGCACAGCACGCCGCAATCGGAGCCGTACACAATGTGATCCGGCGTCGTCATGCCGAGCGCGGCTCCGAGCGTGGTTGGGCAGGTGGCCGCGGTATCGAGATACAGCCGGTGCAGGTGGGCGCGAAATTCCGTTGGCGTGGTCCGATTCGGGTTGGGCACCCAGCGTTCGTGCCCGAGCAGCAGAAGCCGGCCGGAGAGGGCCGGAAGCGCTCCTCCGCAATGCGCGAGCACGAAGGTCACGTTGGGGAATTTGCCAAACGTATTCGCATACAGCATGTCAATAACAGTGCGCGCGGTTTCGAACGCCACTTCCGAAACCGCCACCGGGCGTCCCATCACCGCCGGGCCATATGCATCGGGGTGCGCGAAAACAACCGCGCCGCGCCGGTCGAGTTCGGCCCAAACCCGGTCGAGCCGCGCATCGCTGAGATACACGCCGTTGTAGCAGCAGGTCACGGCAAAGCCATCGGTGTGCAGTTCCCGGTAGGCGCGATCAATCTCGGCGAGCGCGTCCACGGGCCTGTCGGTGGGGAGCGCGGTGAGCAATCCGAAGCGCGTGGGATGTTCGCGCACCAGCGACGCCGCGTAATCGTTCGAGGCGCGCAGCGCAGGCACACTTTTCGGAATATTGCTGAGCATCTGCATCGCGATGCCGCTGCGATCCATGTAGTTAAGAATGCGTTCAGGATCCCAGCAGAAGGGCTCTGAAACCACCCAACCGGCCTGCTGCATGCCCAGCATGCGCCCTTGGCGCTGCTCCGCTGTTTCCGGAGGATAAAAGTGCGCGTGAATATCGATCCAGTTGTTTACCACTATCATTGGCTCTGCACCTGGTCGCCTATCCAACGGCGTTAGCGCTGGACCCAAAAACGCAAAAGCTTATTCCCAGTTGAATCCGGCGACCCAATCATTTATATCAGGACAGGGCATCGGAGCACGAGCCGTATAGGCGCCGCGCCGAAGCGAGCAGGGTTGTGGCCTGGCACACAGCACGCGCGCCGCGAAGTTGCTGAGCATCTCCGGGCGGGCCGCAAGAATCTAGCAATCAGGCCTATTATTGGGAGAATAATCATGGGGAGCACGCCGGCCGTACGCGATAGGACGGGACAAGAACCGGAAACAAAGGTGCCCGCCGGAATTCCGCTGGGATTGGGTGTGCTATTGATGATAGCGGCTGCCGGCGGCTGGATTCTGTTATTGGTAGCTTTTCATAACATTTCGGCCCGATTGCTTCGATAGGAGCCGGCGCCAAGACACGGCGTTGCCTTCTTCGCTTCAAAGAGGCCCGCCAAACAGATTCGAAAATTTTCCTTCTGCGGCTTTTTTTCGATACATTATGCAAATGCGTACTCGCCTCATGGTCTTTTGGTCGATGTTGCTCCTGGTCGTCGGCTCCTGCCTCCTTGTTTTGGCGTATGGGCAATCGTCCGTACAATCCTCGGCATCGACTGCCGCATCGCTGCACGTCGAGAGCGTTGCATCGCCGGCCAGTGCGAATAGTTCGGAGCCGCACTTTACCCTCCAGGGCGATCGTGTGATTTTGAGCTGGGTGGAAGTGAATGGCGACCGCGCTGCGCTGAAATTCGCCGAGCGCACCGCTGCCGGCTGGACCAACGCACAGACCGCCGCTTCGGGTACAAACTTCTTTGTCAACTCGTTCGATGTGCCCTCGGTGCACGCATTGGCCGACGGTTCTCTCGCCGCGCATTGGGAAGAGCGCCTCGGCGAAGACGAAGATTCCGACGCCTCGAAGGTGATGCTGTCGTGGTCCAAAGATCAGGGGCATACATGGTCAAAGCCCGTCACCCCGCATCACGACAACACCATGACAGAGCATGGGTTCGTTTCGCTCTTTCAGGCGCCGGGCGCCGGATTAGGGCTGGTGTGGATTGATGGCCGCGCCACCAATCCTGATACCGAATCCGGAGACATGGCTCTGCGCGCCGCGATTTACGATGCCGCAGGCAAGCAGCTTCGCGAAACCGTAGTGGCGCCGCGCGTCTGCGAATGCTGCTCGACCTCGGTAACGGAAACGGCCGAGGGGCCTATCGTGGCGTTTCGCAACCGCAGCGCCGCGGAAGTGCGCGACATCTACGTCACACGTTTGGCGAACGGCGCCTGGAGCCCGCCGGTCAACGTTCACGCCGACGGCTGGAAGATCAATGCTTGTCCGATTAACGGCCCTTCCGTGGCGGCGCGCGGCCGCGACGTGGCCGTGGCGTGGTTTATGGCCAAGAACGATCAGGGGCAGGCGTTTGTGGCGTTTTCGCATGACGCCGGCCGCACCTTTGGCGCGCCGGTGCGTGTCGACGACGCCGGATCGCTCGGCCGGCTCGGAGTGCAGATGCTCGACGACGGCTCCGCCGCCGTCATATGGATCGAGAAATCGAGTCCGCGCACGCAAATGCGCCTGCGCGTCGTTTCGGCCGCGGGCATGCGATCGGCGCCGGTGACCGTTGCAGATACGGAAGGCAGCCGTTATCCACGCATGATGCGCCGCGGCAATGAACTGCTTTTTGCCTGGACCGACACCGACAAAGGCTCTCAGCTTCGCACCGCGCGAGTGAAACTCGCGCCGCCCCACGCTGGCGCCGCGCGCTAGTGTCGTCGCCAAGCGGTGTTCTCCATGCTTTCCGCTGTGTTTCCCGGCCCTCGCTGCAAAAGAGGTGTCATCACGGGTCAGCTCTTCGCGCGAAAGTCATGGAGATCAGGAGCTTTCGCGCGCGAATAAAGTCCGACCGAGGGATCTGCAGTTGGTTTGTGTCAGGCTGCTTAAGCGCGCCGCGGCTATTCTGCACTAGAATCGCGGCATGCGAACAAAGCTCGCCCGCGCCCTCGCTTTCGCTCCCCCGCTCGCGTTGTTCGTCCTGTTCACGGCCGCTGGCCTTCGCGCGCAATCGCTCGCCTCGCGCCTCAACTCGCTGCTGGACGACTGGAACGACAAAAATGGCCCGGGATTGGCCGCCATCCTCATCCGCGATGGCCGCATCGGCTACCGCCGCACTTTCGGCTTTGCCGATCTCGACGCACGAACGCGGATAACGTCCGACACGCAATTCCTTACTGCCTCTATTACCAAGCAGTTCACCGCCATGGCCATCATGATTCTGGCCGAACGCCATAAGCTGCAGATCGACGATCCGCTCTCTAAGTTCTGCCCCGAATTTCCCGCCTATGCCCGCGAGATTACTTTGCGCAACCTGCTGACGCACACCTCGGGCATCGCCGAATACGACGATCTGCTCGGCGTCACCAATTACGACACCTACTTCCGCTCCTCAAAGGGGCCGCCCGCCGCGCACGAATGGACCTCGCTCGAAATCCTGCAATTCCTCAGCCGTCAGCAGAAGCTGCGCTTTCCGCCCGGGGAAAAATTCGAGTACAGCAGCTCGGGTTACGTCATCCTTGCCCAGATCATTGAGCGCGTTACCGGCCAGCGCTACGCCGAATTCCTGAAGGAAAACATCTTCGACCCTCTCGACATGCGTGACACCCTCGTGGTAGACGAGCGCAAACAGAAAGTCCCGCGGCTTGCTCTCGGCTACGCGAAACGCGATGGCCGCTGGCAAGACGTCACCTACAGCCCCGAAAATTCGGTCTACGGCGAAGACGGAATCTATAGCACCGTTAACGATCTCTACAAATGGGACCAGGCGCTTTACGGCGACCGCCTGGTGAGCCGTGCCATGCTCGAGATGGCCTTCACTCCGGGCCGCACCCGCGACGGCAACGAGATCAGCGCAGACATTTTGTCGCGTCCGAGTTCCTACGGATTCGGGTGGTCCATCAGTTCGATTCGTGGCGAAAAAACCGTCGAGCATAGCGGCGGCTGGTCCGGCTATGGGACCCACATCCTGCGGCTGCCCGCCCGGCGCATGTCAGCGATCGTGCTCATGAATTCGCAAAACGACGACGCGCCAATCATCGCGCAGCACATGATCGAAATCGCCCTGCAGTGAGTGCGCTGCTGCTCGCGCGCCGCCCTGACAGACAGCTTCGTTGTTCAGTTGCGGCTGCACCCGGCGCGAGGCGCACGCATTCCGAATAAGCCGCAGCCGAAAACCTGTTGAAGCTTTGGACGTAGATCCAAATCCATTTGTGTCTGCGACAGCAGAAGCGTACGATGCCCACACCAATCCTGACCGCCATCCCGAAAGGAGCCAATGCGAATGAACCGTTTGTCCCGGATCGTTTCAGACGCGCCTGGGCCTGTACCGCAAGCACCCGGCGTGGTTTCGCAAATGCTTCTTGCGACCCTGGCAATCGTGCTCGTGTTGTGCGGCGCCGCACGCGCACAGGAGTCCGCCGCATCGCCTGCTTCCGCGAACCCACAAACTTCTTCGATCTCCCACGGAGTCGTTACGCAACGGAATTTGTCGCTCGGCCTCGCCAGGACCATCGCCGAGGCCGCACTCGACGCTTGCGAAGAGAAGGGCTACCACACCGCCGCCGCCGTAGTGGACCGCTCGGGACAGATTCTCGTTTTGCTGCGCGATGAGCGCGCCGCCGCGCAAGTGGCGGAGATGGCCCGCAGAAAGGCGTACACCGCGCGCATGTTCCGCATCCCGACAGTTGATTTTCAGAAACGCACCGCGGGCGATTCCGCCTACGCTGGCCAACGCAATCTCCCCGATATTCTCGCGCTCCCCGGCGGCGTCCCGGTGAAGATCGGCGACGATGTAATCGGCGCTGTGGCCAGCGCGGGATCGACTTTGCAACAGGACGACGCCTGCGCTAGAGCGGGCGTCGACAAAATTGCCGACCAACTCCACTGATCTAGCCCCGCGTCAGCATGCGGCCCGCTGTCTGTTGTAGGTGCCCGAACCGCGCCTGCGATCATGCCTTTTTCCAACGCATGGGCCGCGGTCACCTGCATTGTTGTGGCACGTGCGCGGCGGCGACGAGAGGCCTAGCCAGATGCCGGCCTGCGAAAGTGAATTTGCCCGGCCGCCCGCGACAGTTACCACTGCAACAAACGGGGCGAGCAGACCCCGACCAACGCGCGGTCGCGGCGCCAATGACGAGCTGGATTGCGAGACGCCCTCATGCGCAGCGGCGGTTTTCCACAATTGAATCACCTACTTACCGTGATCTCGCCGGACGAATGACGCGATCTCGGTATGGGTCTCGTCTCCAGCCTGTTTATCTTTAGACTGTGATGAGGATTCTGATCGCCGACGACGTCAAGGTTGTGCGGGCAGGTTTAAAGGCGCTGCTCGCGAACCACGTGGAAATTTGCGGCGAGGCCGAAAACGGCAGGCAGGCAGTCGATCTGGTCCGGTCATTGCGTCCCGATATAGTCCTCATTGACATCAGCATGCCTGTAATGGATGGCCTGCGAGCGACGGTTGAAATCCGGCGCATCGCGCCGGCTACCAAGATCGTCTTGTTCAGCATCAATGACGGACCTGAGGCGCTTTCAGCAGCAAACATGGTCGGAGCGCATGCGTTCGTCTCAAAGGCATGTCTCGCCGCGGCGATGCTGCCGACTTTGCAAAAAATTGGAGCCGAGGCTTTAGCCAATTAGGATTGAAGGCGCGGCCAACCGTGCCCCTGTAGGGCGCCATTTCTTGGGTATCACTGAACTAAACTCTCCGGTACCTCACGTATTGCTGATAACCCGCTGCCGCGTGAAGATCGTCACGTAAGCCGATGAGCCGGGGCAAGATCTTAATTGTTGTTGCCGCAGCGCTGTTCTTCTTCCTCGCAATCAGAATCCTCTTTAATCCTCGTCCCGCGGTTTACGTTTTAAGCTTTCCGTATGGAGTTCTCGCCGGCTCCGCCGCTTCGCGGAAACTTTGGATGAAGCTTAAGACCCGTCTGCGTCTGCCGAAACGCCCCCCATTACCTGAAACCGCGGAAACGCAATAGACGTTTCGCGGGTACGATTCCGGTTTCATTCCACATTCCGCTGAAGCGCAATGATTCTGTCTGACCTATGAACTTGGCTGCTCACGCTTTTCTTCCACCCGCAACCCGCAATCACTATGCCCCAGGGATCACCGTAAAATCCGGCACCAAAGCAAATTGCCAACAAGCTGAGCCGCCGCTCCATCGTTGAGGGCCGTCGAAAAGCTTCACTCAAAGGCATTGCGAGGATGTTCAACATTGAACAGACTACAGTCACTCCCGTATAGGCGCGTCTAAAGCCAAAACTTCAAAATGACGCCATGGCCCGGGTCCTCATCGTTGATGATCAAGAGCACGTCCGCAAAGCGCTCCGTGCGATGTTTGAAAGCCATGAGCCGCAGTGGGAGCTCTCCGAAGCTGAAGACGGCAGGCAAGCGGTCGAGTTTACTCGAAGCATCAAGCCCGACGTGGTAGTGATGGATATTGTTATGGATGGGATGAACGGTGTCGCCGCCGCCTGCGAAATCCGCCAGACAGCTCCGGCTGCTAAGCTCGTCCTTATCAGCAGCCATTACACCAGCAGCGATGCCTCCGTCCTCTCACGGTTGCTCGGCGTTGGAGCGTTCGTGCAAAAAGCCGATGCCGGAACGGTCTTGATACCTACGATCAAGCGGCTTTTACGGACGAACTGACTGCATCTCCCGTTCAGACAGCCGGTTTGACTTCTCCTTCGATGTTCACCGCGCTGGAGATGTTCTTCATTGAGCGTTTGCTTCAACTTTGACCTGCATTCCCATATAATGCGCCGCAAGCGGAAGGAGGGAATCCCACCTATGTTCCTGCCAATTCCTAAAACATCTTGGTTTCTGGGCGCATTGTGCACGATATTGGCGATACCGGTCGCGGCTGGCACGGGATTGATCTATGTGACCAATCGAGGCGGTACAACCATTGATGTGATTGACTCCGCGACGAACAAGGTCGTGCACACCATCGGCGGCATTGAGTCCCCTGAAGTCGTTCGCTTCTCGCCCGATGGCAGCCGCCTCTACATCCCCTACAGGGGCGCGAACGAACTCCTCGTCATGGATCGAAAGAGTGAAAAGATCATCAAGAAGGTACCGCTTAGCGGCTGGCCCAACGAAGCCCAAACGACCCAGGATGGAAAGCTGATTTTGGTCTGTATACGCAATACCGCCACGACGGCCGAGGACCGTGGGGCGCTGGACATTATCGACGCGAAGTCGCTGGAAAAGGTCAAGAGTATACCCACCTCACGCGGGCTTCACGACATCGCCGTGACAGCGGACGGGAAGTATGCGGCCGCCGGGGCCCCAGGGGGGCATCTCTTGGTTGTGTTTGATCTTCAGACCAAAGAAATCGCATGGCAGGTTCAGTACAACGACCCGGTGAATCCGATCGTCATTGAGAATAATCCTGATGCCTCGGGCCGGCGGATCTTCGTGCAACTTGGGCCGACGAACAGCTTCTCGGTGGTGGACTTTGCCCAGCGGAAAGAAGTGGACAGGATAAAAGTGCCTGACGAACCTAAAGGCTTCGGTAATGGATGCGAAGCCATCTCCCACGGTATCGGCATCTCTCCTGACCAGAAGACGCTCTGGGTAAACAGCAGGACTGCGAATTCTGTTTTTGCCTACTCGCTGCCTGATCTCAAACTCCTGGGCCACGTTTCTTTGCCCGAACAACCTGTGCCCGGCAAGCCAAACCGGGGAAGCTCACCCGCCTGGATTACGTTTAGTCCCGACAGCAAAACCGTCTACGTCTCCAGCTGCGGAATCAAGACAGTGACCGCCATCGACGTGCGGGGCCTGAAAGAAGTGGCTCGCATTGGCGTCGGCGAAATGCCGGACCGGATCAGCACGTTGGCTCTGCCCTAACTGCGACAAGCTGCAAATTCGCAAACCACACTCAAGCGCGGGAGGGAGACTATGGTTTCGAACTTTCGTCCGAAGGCAATCTTTGCCGGATTCGCATTAGCCGCGGCTTTCGCGCTCGTTGCGCCCGTTCAATTCGCGCGCGGGCAGTCCGCTGACGCACCCAAGCCGCAGGCGGCGCCGCGGCCGTCTCTCGATTACGAATTTTTCAAGCAGCGCGTCGAGCCCATCTTTATAAAGAAGCGCTGGCCGGACCACTCCCGCTGTTATGTTTGCCATGAGATCAGCCGGCACGGCGGCGGGCCTTTGAGTCTCGAAGCGCTTCCAGCGGGAGCGAGTTTCTGGACCGAGGAACAGTCCCGCCATAATTTTGAAGTTGTTTCAAAGTTAGTGATTCCAGGGGATCCGATGTCCAGCCTCTTTCTGCTCATGCCCCTGGCGCCTGAAGCGGGCGGCCTTGCCGACACGCACCAGGGGGGTAGGCAGTTTCGATCTCAGGACGATCCCGACTGGAAGAACATGGCAGCGTGGGTTCGTGGCGAAAAAGCAGCAACGTCTGCTTCCAAATAAACGCAATCCGATGTACCGCCGGCGGTAAATCAGCGACGTTTGCGTGTGCGGGAGGCTTTTGATTCGCTCGATTCGAACATGGAACTGAAGACCCAGGAGGGCACCTCTTGAAACGCCGAACATTTTTGAGGAAAACTGCAGCGAGCGGATTAATTGCAACCGTTGTACCTGCCGCCGCTATCGCATCTGAAGCGGCCGCCGCAGCATCAGGCGGCGGTAAGCTCCAGGAGATTTCCACAAACCGCGCGCCCAAACCGGTAGGGCCTTTCTCACAGGCCATCAAGGCGAATGGCCTCATCTTCGTGGCCGGTCAGACCGCACGCGACCCGCAGAGCGGCGAAATAATCCAGGGAGACATCACCGCTCAAACCGAACGTGTGATGCAAAACCTGAAGGTCATTCTGGAGGCTGCGGGGTCGTCGCTCGATCGCACGCTCAAAACGACAGTGTACCTGAAGGATATGGATGATTTTGATGCTATGGGCAAAGTTTACAGCCGCTACTTTCCCTCACATCCGCCGGCTCGCGCTGCCGTCGAAGTCTCTCGGCTGCACGGAGGCCGCGTCGAAATCGAATTGATCGCCCTGGCCTGACGGCATCGAACCGACATGTCTGCCGCCTCGTCTTTCGATCTATTCCAGCAGCACAGATATCTGAACCTCGAATCCTTTCGCAATAACGGCCAGGGCGTGTGCACTCCGGTATGGTTCGCGGCCGATCCCGCCACCGGAACTCCACAAGCTCTCTACGTTTACAGCGAGGCCGATTCCGGAAAAGCGAAACGCATCCGTCGCGATTCGCGGGTGAGAATTGCTCCCTGCAACATGCGCGGCAATCTGCTCGGTGAGTGGATCGAGGCCCGCGCGGAAATCGTGACTGGCGACGTTGCCCAACGCGGCATGCGCCTGCTCAATGCGAAATATGCCTGGAAACGGCTATTCGACCTTTTCTCGAGGTTAAAGCGGCGCCGACGCGTGGTTTTCGCCATACGTCCCGGGTAGAGACGTAACGCTTGGGATTACGACAGGAATTCTCGCCTTCAGGCAATTGCATTCACAATTAGCTGGATGTATGGTGTCGGTTGGACCGCCGCTTGCCGGCGGACGTCGCCACTGCGCATCGGTTGCATGGAGTGGGAGCGGCGACGACTGCGTCCTATTCCCCGTGCAGCACGCCAGCTCAATAGCAGCAATTTCGCAGAGTCGCGAGGTCGTTCGCCCGCGGCACGCTGCCGTTGTTCGCGTCACGCATTGGCTGATCACAGTCGCATTTCTCGCGCTGCTGGTTACGGGAGCGGAGATTCTCACTTCGCACCCGCGCTTCTATTGGGGCGAAATCGGCAACATAAACACTCGTCCGTTATTCACGCTGCCGATCCCAGCTTCCAGAGATACAGTGCCTACGGGCTACAGCTACGTGCTTCCAGACCAGAACGGCTGGAGCCGCTATCTTCATTTCGAAGCTGCATGGCTGGCGGTCTTGACCGGGTTGCTTTACGCAGGCTTCGGAATCGCAAACGGGCATTTCCGCCGCAATCTACTTCCCGCGCCATCTGATCTTAGTGGGAGGTCGCTCGCGAGCGACATCGCACGCCACCTCCGTTTCGCCCCGCCCCGCGCTGGAGACGCTGGGTCGTATAACGTGCTGCAGCGGCTGACTTATCTGCTGGTCATTTTCGTTCTGTTTCCATTGGTGACCTGGACGGGCCTGGCCATGTCTCCGGCGATGGAAGGCATGTTCCCGGGCATGGTCACCGCGCTCGGCGGGCGGCAATCGGCGCGCACCATACATTTCTTCGTTTCCATATTGCTCGTGCTGTTTCTCGTGGTTCACGTCATCATGATTTGCGTCGTTGGATTCTGGAGCCGCGTGGGCCCAATGATCTTCGGTCGCGTGCCCAAACCTGTGGAGCGACTATGAGCGGGATTTCACGGCGGAAGCTCATTCGAATGGGCGTAGTGGGCGCCGCGGGGGTCGCGGGACTTGCGGCTGCGGCAAAAATTGCCGAAGGCTATGGACTGGTGCCGCCCGACGCCGGAATGCTCTACGGCCCCGGCGAAACTCTGACCTACGCGGCGCAGCGATTATTGACTCGCCATGCCATGGCGCGGGAGTTCAGCCCTAACGAAATTTCGGAAGATCCTTTCGCAAACGAAGTCGATCCTCTAGGCCCCGAGTTCGACCGGCTTCGGGCCGGCGCTTTTTCGGAGTGGCGTGTTGCCGTTGACGGTATGGTGGCGCGTCCGGCGTCCTTTTCGCTGTCGGACCTCGGGAGCTTCCCTCACAGCTCGCAAATCACGTTCATCGCCTGCGAAGAGGGCTGGTCGTATATCGCCGAATGGAGCGGCGTCCCGCTCGCTCATGTCTTGAATCTAGTTGGCGCTCTGCCGCAGGCTCGGTACGTGATTTATCGTTCGATCCAGCCGGACTGGTGGGAGAGCATCGACATGGCCGACGCCATGCATCCGCAAACTTTGTTGACGCTCGGGATGAATGGAGCCGAGTTGCCTATTCCGTTCGGCGGGCCGCTTCGCCTGCGCGTTCCGCGGCAACTGGGCTACAAAAACGTGAAATACGTCACCAGCCTGACGCTCACCGACAGCCTAAAACAATTCGGCAAAGGCTTGGGCTCGGCTGCGCCTGAAGGCGGCTACGCCTGGTACGCCGGCATCTGACGTACCGCGTCGCCACGCTGGCGTTCGAACAGAAGTCCTCGTTAAACCGGACAAATGTCGCAGCCGTCAGGCGATCTCTTTCTTTGACGATTTTCCGTCCTCTTCCGCCATTCGGGCCAGCGTCCGCAATGCGCGCAAACCATCTTCAAGAGCAATTTGTTCATCCGGATCGCGGGGGGGGCAATGATCCGTTCGGAAATGATTTTTTCCGCAGAAGCAATCTTCTCGCGAAGCTGATCGGGGTCTCGCTCCATGAAGGCATCGAGCAAGGTCTGCTGCCATGGATACTTAATGCTTGAATCCGAATCCATACCGTTACCCGCAAAGTGTGCGACGCGGCGCGGAGTATACGAGCTCCAGCTTGGTTTCCTTGACACGCCGTTGGACTTCCAGCCAGCGTCGCAGGGCCCATAAAGCATCAGTCAGCGCGACGTGTTCGCGCAGAACCAGCGGGACGGGGCTGCATAATCTCGAGGAAATGGCGCGCTCTGCGAGGTTGATTTTGCCCAATGCAGTGAGGGGGTTCGCCTCGACAAAGGCATCGTAGACCAGAGCTTGCCACGGGAACTCTGTGTTATGGCGAGTTAGCCTCGAACGCCTCTCGGCCTGAGATTTCCGAGTCGGCCGCATGTTTCAGATTTCGCATTCCGCTAATTAGGGCGGAATGACTCGAATCGGCTGGCATTCTGAACCACCTGCTTCGGTAGTCAACCGGCCCGGGCAGCCGGGCAGCCCGGCGCCCAGGACAAAGCTGGAATCCTCGCACCCACGACGGGCTGATTTTCGACCGGCTGAGCGTTGCGTCTCAGTGCGGCTTTACTTTCCTCGGAATCAGGCGATTAATTGCCGGGATCAATTCTTTCGCCAAGTCCGATTTTTGGATAAACGGCCCGTCCGCGAATAAATGCCCAACGGTGGCGGCTTGTTCTGGTGTGTAATGGCTGCTCATCAGGATCACCTTGGTTCGCGGGTTATGCTGGCGTATCTCGCACGCCGCCTCTATACCGCTCATTTCCGGCATCACGATATCGAGCACGGCTACGTCAGGTTGAATTTGCGGTATCTGCTCAACCGCATCCTTGCCGTTTTCCGCCTCATAAATTTGCCAATCGGGCTCTGCAGACAGCATCGAGCACACCGTGCGTCTGATCAGTTTGTGGTCATCGACAATGAGAATCTTGGCTTGAGCTGCCATCTCTTCCCCTTGGAAACAGGGTCGCTCGGGGCTGGCGTCGAGTGTTATCAACTGTAGGGTAGGACCTCAGCAAATCAGGAACGATCAGGGGCAAGCCTGAACATGCGTGGCAGTACAACCGAAACAGAGACTAATTTCCTACCGGTTTTCCTCCAGACCCCTAACGCAAATCACCGAGCCAGCCGACATCGCGGAATTCGATTGCGGGCGGCTGGAGCTTCAAAAATTGCGGTGCTCGTCGCATCGGAAACCAAATGGAATTGACCGGGGGAGCGACAGTGGCCGAGTCGCGGGGGAAATTTACTTTCGACGATCATGTAGACGGTCCTGGGAATGGCAGATGGTGCACACCCCGCCCTGTGAAGGGCGTTCGATGGCCAGAGTGGCGGAGATTTATAGGTCAATCTGCTCTAGCGCGCGGCGGCTCCGGCTTTGTGGCCGCCGCTCAAGGCATCCGGGACGTCTTCGCCAAGCGCGGTGGCCAAATCGATCTGGTGATCCTGCTCGTTCACGAGAATCTGCCGAATCTGTTCGGCCATGGCGTACTCACCCAACTCTTCGCACTGGCGGACGCGGTCGCGATAGTTGCGGATCGTTTCATTTTCATTTTGCAGATCGAACTGCAGCATTTCGCGGGCACTTTCTGATACGCGCACCGGCTTCGGGTTCACCGTGGGCACTGCGCCCAGGTAGTCGATCTGACGGGAGATGGTGAGCGCGTGTTGCAGCTCTTGCTTCGCGTGCTGCTCGAGCTGGTCGGCGATATTCATGAATTCAGGGCCTTTCAATACTTGCGAGTAGACAACGTAGGCGATGATGGCCTGATATTCGCGTGCCAGGTCCTCATTTAAAAGACCAGCCAGGCTCTCGCGGGAAATTCCTGTTCCGCTTGCGGAAGATTTTGGGTCAGGCATTGGATCTCCTTAGTTTGAAACGGACGATGAACGACACTTCTGGCTTCGCGTTATTTTGGATGCTTGCGAGCGGGGATAAGTGCCGGGGTAGCCGGATGCGACTCGCTTAACTCTTGGTCTTCAGTTGCCGCGCGATGAAATCCTTGACCATAGCCCGGGCGCGGTCCGTTTGTGGCCCTTCTTTGGCCACCCACTCGTGCTCGGCGCCTTCAAATATCTGGAATTGCACTTCGCCGCCCGCCGCCTTGTACGAAGCGACGAACTTTTCCTGAATCTCCGGCAGCACGTTATCGTCGAGCGCCCCCGCCATGATCAGGAGCGGCGCGAAGCTGATCTTCTCGTTCCGGTCGAGGATCTCCTGCGGATTGGACTCGTGGATGGTCTCCCACGGCTTGAAGAAGAGCACGTGGTTTTTCATCATCCCTTCGCGGTTGTGTCTCTTGGCATTCTCATACCGCGCGAGCGGATCGCTTACTGGCGAGCGCATCGCCGCGTAAGCGACCGTGGCGTTAGTATGCGGCGCTTCGGGGAGGGGAATTGCGTCATAACGCGGATCGTGCGGCCGCATGACCAGAAGTTCGGCGACATGGCCTCCGCTCGAACTGCCGTATAGACCGAGCTTCGACGGATCGCCATTCCACTTCTCGGCGTTCGCTTTCAGCCAGCGCACGCCGTAATTGGCATCCTGCACGCATGCGGGGTAGGGCGCTTCCGCCGCCAAAGTCATATCGATAGCGACGACGAGCAAGCCACTCGATGCCAGTGAGCGGTCCATCGGCTCCTCGGCGTGCCGGTCTTTCGCGTTCCAGGCGCCTCCGTGGAGATCGAGCACCGTCGGGAATGGTCCCGCCCCTTTCGGCTGATATATACGGGCCATCAGCATGCGGCCGGCCGAGTTGCGGCGCATCTCCACCTCGGTCACGTTCAGCTCGAATTTTGCTGCCGGATCGTAGGACGTTTTCGCGGCGCCATTGGTCGGCTCAGCCGCTCGCAACAGGCGCGACCCAAGCGCGGATGCGATTGGCGCTGCGCCGACCGCGCTCAGCGTCTTGAGAAAACTCCGGCGTCCGAGGGTATGCTCGTTCATACTGACCTCCCGCGCATCTGATTGCTGATCACATTCTCATCCGGTTTCGGGATGGCTCCGACGGCCGCCGACTCAATCTCAGCCACTGCGGCCCCGCGGCCCGATGACTGTTATACACCCGGCAACCTTTGCGCGGGGGCGCTTTTCAAGAGTTCTTTATCTCCCGGAGAAGACCGGTGGTGACGTCGTACACAAACCCGCGCACCGGGACGTTGCTGGGTATCCACGGATGCGTCTGCAGCTTTTGCAGTTGACGTCGGACATTTTCTTCAATATCTCGGAAGGTGTAGAAGAATGCCGGAGCTATCGCGTCGGTACCGGCACGGCCTTGAATGCTACTTCGCAAACTCTCTTCAGTTGCGTGCATCAATCCACAATCGGTGTGATTGATGACCATCATCTCCTCAGTTCCCAGCAGATAATGGGAGACGACCAAAGAACGCACCGCATCGTCGGTAACAATGCCTCCCGCATTGCGAATAATGTGCGCGTCTCCCGTTTTCAGCCCTAACGTGCGAATCGAGAGTCGCGTATCCATGCAAGTGAGAATGGCAAGTTTCCGCCGGGGGCGCGGCGTCAATTCACGCAGTTCGTGAGTCTGCGAGTAGATCTGGTTTGCTCGAAGAACCTCGTCGATGATGCTCATTGGTCCATCACTTGAGTGGCAAAATTGTCCCTCGGAAGTTTACCTCAGCCGGGTCAACATCACAGGGGCACGCGCGAACCCTGTACCAGCGGACAGATAATCGTTGAGCAATCGATTCGTCACGTTATCTGACCCTCGAGCGAGGCCTCTCTCTAAAATGGGGGAAGGCGCGCCTGGTATTTACCAGGGGGAGGACTGAATCCATGCCGACCATGTCCGAAGTCGAGGAGCGCACAGTTCAAGAAAAAAATGTTGCTGACGGGCCCTCCAACCCGATGGCACAACATGCTTACGATGGCTTCACCGATAAGAAACGCGGTTCAGCCTCGGGCTCCGGATTGTTCCTCGGAGCCGCGGCAATAGCTCTTGTCCTGGTTCTCGCTTCAGTTTTTGGTGTTTGGCTGCTGAGATCGGTCAGGCGATTGAACCGCCAGGTAGCGCACCTCAATCGTCAGAGCGAGCAACTCAATCGGCGCGTTGAGGCCGCCGAGCGACAAGCCACGGCTTCTGCCCAACAGGCTTCTCAGGCCGCGGCGGACGCCCAGGCAGCCGCGCTGCAACGCGATCAAGGCAAAGCTCCGCAGGGAACGCCGGTCGCGCAGCCTTTGTCAGGTCCTCAGGCGACCGTCTCCGCAGAACCAAGCGCCACGAAACTTGAAACCGCCCCGGCCGTCGCGCAAAATGACGTCAGTCAAGGCTCGCCGAAATCCGTAACACATCAGAACCAAAGTAGCGAGCAGCTTCAGAAATTGCATCAGTCATTGGCGCAAATCGCCGAAACACGCCGCACCCCGGCTGGACTGGTGATGACGTTGGGGGAGAAGTCGATTCGCTTCGACTCCGGCAAATCAGACATTGCGCCTCCATACCGCGCAATGTTGAGCCGCATTGCGGGCGTGCTGAAAACGGCCAAGGGATATTCATTCTACGTATATGGATATACCGACGATAATGGCACTAAGGATTTCAACCTGACACTCTCAGCCCGGCGCGCCCGAGCTGTCCGCGACGCCTTGGTCAAGGCCGGCGTCGATCCGAGCCTGATCACCACCAAAGGTTTTGGCAGATCCGAACCGCGCCTGCCTGGTAATACTCCAAAAGCGCGAGCGGCCAATCGCCGGGTGGAGATCGGGATTGCGACCTCAACACCCTCGCAATCAGCTAAAGTCACGAAAGCAGCAGCCATAAAACCAGTAGCCGCCAAACCAGGGACAAAACGATGATTGTGGGCTGATCAGAATCCGGCTTCGCTACATCTTGCGAACACAACAATGCCAATTGCCATCCTCGCCGTGCACATCACAGAACCATTTCCTGCATTTGGGGCAATGCACGGTTGATTCGTAAGTACACCGCTCGCCATAATCGGAAAGGCACACCCGTTCCGCATCTGAACCCTGCGCGTGTTCTTCGGTTAGGACCGGGGGTTTCGAACGCAGAACAGTCCCATACGCTTCGAAATCCTCGCGTGCCATATTCCCATTCGTCTCATCCGCCAAATCGCTGGCGGAATTATTCGGTGTAGAGTTGGGTCTCAGAGTGGTGATCGGTGCCACGGATTCGTTTTCGGCTGTATCTCTTAACTCGATGTCAGGGCTTGGCGGAGCGGAGTGTGTCGCCTCCTCTGCCGGATTACTGAAAATTACCGAAGGCGCGCTTAAAGACTCGCTCAGAGAGTCGCTCGTGGACGCTTCCCCGGAGAACTCGGGCTGCGACGCGTGGTTTTCACACAAATAGATCGGCGCGACTCCGCCTTTTTCCCACGATATGAGGACCCCGGTTCCGTAATCGCAAGCAAGGTGATAATACGAAGATAGCCGCACCGGGGGCTTACCGTGCAGGAGTCGCCATTCTGCCCGTTCTAAGCAAGGACGCTTCGGCACGACACGATTTTAGCAATACCCAACTTCCGGATGTGCTGTTCATCGCCTTGTGTCGCGCAACGTAAACCTGTCCTTTCGACCATGCGCTTGGTGCAGCGTACAGCAACGATTGCTCTGAGCCTCAAAGATCCGCGGACACGAACATCGGTTCCGGATCGGTGTACTTCGTTTGCCCGCCAGGTCAGTAGTCGCAAAACTCGGACGCTGAGAAACTTAGACGATTTCGAGGTTGCTGTTTTGAGCAGCCTTGTTCGTGAGGTTCTCGTAATCAGGATGCCACCAGCCCGGCAACTCAGAGGCAGCCATGGAGAATCTCCGTTTACTCGTCGCCGACGACCATGAAATCGTCCGCAAGGGCGTGCGCAGACTGCTTACCGACCGGCCCGGTTGGGAGGTTGTCGGTGAGGCAGCCGATGGCCGCGAAGCCATCGAACAGGCAACACTCCTCCGGCCCGACATAACCATCCTCGATCTGATGATGCCGCATGTGAATGGTCTCGAAGCGGCACGCGAGATTCTGAAGAGTGTACCCACCAAGATTCTGATCTTGACGGTCTATGGTTCAGATTCTCTGATTCAGCAAACCCTTCAAATAGGAGCCCAGGGATACGTCTTGAAGTCCGATGCCGGCCGCGACCTGATATTGGCGGTGGATGCATTGCGCCGTAACAAGACGTTTTTTACGCCCATCGTTGAAGACCTGCTTCTAGAAGGATTCCTTGAATCCACACCAAAGAAAAAAAAGCCGGATTGCCTCGACAGGAGCCACTTGCGATTGACCTCGCGCCAGACCGCCATTTTGCGCATGTTGGTGGAAGGGAAGTCATCCAGGGACATCGGCACTGCTCTGAACATCAGCGCCAAAACGGCGGAAACGCATCGCGCCAATATCATGAGGCGGCTGCGTTGTCATTCCGTAACAGACTTGGTGCGCTACGCCGTCCGCAACCACTTGATCGAACCCTGAGCCCTGGCGCTGTTCCCACCCTACATCGTCAGTTATTCGTGCGGAGCCCGAGGCATGCTTGACGCGACGGCCCGGACTCGCGTACCTTTGCGCCCATCTGGCTCGGCCCTCAGCGGGCGCGAATACCAACATTGCCGGACTAAAGCCCGGCGGCTGGATGTAACCAGGTGCGAATCGCGGAGGCCTGCATGAAAAAGAAGCTCCTCATCTCAGTAGCATTTGCCGCGGGAATCCTGACGATTTGCGGTCCCGTGTCAGCCCATCACGGAAGCGCGGCGTACGCCACTTCCATCGTGGTCATGAAAGATGCCAAGGTAACGCAATTCCTTTGGAATAATCCGCATTGCATCATCATGTTCGACGTGAAAGACGATAAGGGCAGCGTCGCGCATTGGGCCGCGGAAATCGGCAGTCCGCCTGCGGTGAGCCTGCTTGGCTGGACCAGGAACTCCCTGCAGCCCGGCGACATGATTACGGTTTACCTCTGGCCGTCGAAATCCGGTAGGCCGGTCGGGCGGCTGAACAAAGTCGTTTTCCCGGATGGCAAAGAGCTGAAAGATACACAGTTGGGTGGCGGCGAGAAATAGCGAGAAGCGCCGCGCTCCAGCGTGCGAGTGAGCGCTCCGCCGACAATTCGTCTCAAAGCAAATTGTGATTGTGAATAATCGCGCCAATAAGTGGGCCAACAAAGAAAAGGCTCAGAGGTCCCAAATGCGAAACGCGGCTAGCTGTCTGGTGTGCATCCTGATTTTTTCCCTCTACGCATGGTCCCAGCAGCGACAAGCGAATCAACCGGTCCGCGCCGATAACGGAAAAACTTTGTACGATCAGGCGTCCGCCACCGGTACCGGGGGTCCCGCTCCACAGCAGGAACTCACTGGCTTTTGGGTGGGGCTCGTGGCGGCGAAAATCAATCCTATCCCTCCCATGACTCCTTGGGGAGAGCAGCAGTTTCGTTCGCATAAGAGCCATTCTCAGTACCCTGAGGCGGAATCGAATGATCCGCTGAAGTATTGTGATCCCATGGGCTACCCGCGTCAGATGCTTTACGACAGCCGCGGTTTTGCGTTCGCGCCCATGCCAGGCAAGATGCTGCAGGTTTTTCAGCTCAACCATGTATGGCGTGAAATTTGGACGGATGGACGGGCTCTGCCCAAAGGCGTGGGTGGCCGAGCGGCCGATTCGCCGGACCCGCGCTTTTACGGATACGCGGTCGGCCATTGGGAAGGCGATTACACATTTGTCGTGGAGACAGTCGGCGTCGATGAAAGGACCTGGCTCGATGCCCCCGGCCATGCACACAGCGTCGAGATGCGACTCGAAGAGCGTTACACTCGCGTCGATCACAATACGCTGGAAATGACCATGACCGTTGATGATCCGAAGACCTACACCAAACCTTTTTTGCTCACCAGTGAGCGTTTGCGGTGGCTCCCCAAACAGGATCTGATCGAAGACTTCTGCGTGCCGTCACTCGCGCAACAATATTTGAATATCATCGGCGATCCCGCGAGCCCTCCCGAAAAGTGATGTAACCCGGCCGGCATGATCGAACGCCGGCCGGTGCCCAGACGTACCAACTCGACCCGAAAATGGGTTTGGTGCGCTGCCCTACGGCCAGCACCTTTCCAGGGATTTCCAAACTCTAGTGACGACTGCGCCAGGGACACAATTATGGTTTCAGTTGGCGCGTGATATGCTTCGGCGCAATCGCAGGCGCTCCACGTACTAAGCCGGACGCACTGCTGCATACCCACCAAACAAGGAGGTTCTCATGCTCTTCCGATTGGCTGCCGCCGTCGCGTTTACCGTGCTTTTCATGTTTCCTTCCCCTGGCAATGCCCAGGTACTGACCGAACACGACGTTTCGGTTCGCATGGCTTTGACCATCGCTGAAACCGCACTGGCACAGTGCGGAGCCCGAACGTCAGTTGCTGTCGTAGATCGCGCGGGGCGACTCCGTGTTTTCCTCCAGGGCGATGGCGCGTCACCGCATAACATCGAACTCGCCCGCCGCAAGGCTTATACGGCGCTGACCTTCCAGCGGACCTCGGCGGAATGGGCCACGCGCACTGAAACAAACCTCACCGGCCAGCGCATGCTTACCGACGTTATTCCGCTCCAGGGCGGCGTTCCGATCAAAGTCGGCGAAGAAACAATTGGCGGCGTCGGCCTGAGCGGAGCTCCTATGGGAGGGACCCAGGAGGAGGCCTGTGCCAAGGCCGGCATTGCCAAAATTGCGGATCAACTTCGCTGATTGACCTGCAACGCTGCCTGGCTGCTTGGGATGTTGATCCGAAATCCGGCCGCACCGCTGGAGTTTTGCACCGGCTGGCTACGGTTTCGATTTTTGGCCAGTTGTCCCGAGTAGAGGGCACTGTGTCTCGGCACGGTCCAGCCCTAATAAGGAATGCGGTGCATCTCTGTTGTGGACTACAATCGTGGTCAGCACATAAACCGTTCAGAAGTCAGAAAAAGGGGGGGTAGCGGATGAAAACTTTTGAGGTGAGACTTCGTTTTCAAGATCGGAGTCAGGGAACCGTGGAATCAACGGTGACCGTGGATGCGTCCAGCCTTCCCGGAGCCGTGGCAAAGGCTGCCCGTGAATTTGTCAAAGGACTCGATCGGAAACAAAGATTTGACATGAATAAGAACGGCCTGGAAATAGCCAGCAAGTCCATCGAAAAGGCCACCGATTCGCAGGGACAACCTCCGCAAGCCCCTGCCGACTGACAATTTCGGTCTGCCCTGAATAAACATCCCACTTGACCAAAGTCCGGCCCCCGAGAGAAGTTTGGAATTGCCAGCTCGCCTGTATATCGCGAGTAAACTCATGTTCGCTGACGTGCAAATGGGGCGCACGGTCACCGCGCCCGTTATCCATTCGCTCGCCGCTGCATGCACTGCGGCTTGCCTAAATGGAGTCCACGGAGCGATGTGGCAAGTTCCGGCGTCGGCGAGCAAGACACCGCCGGCCGCTGGCGTTCTTGCAACGATCGAGGGTGCTTTGGATCTTTTTGCTGGCTGATCACATGCTCACCGCAAGCTGAAAAACAGTCGTAAGTAACCGTCTTGCAAGGCAATTTGTTAGAGCCTTTGGCTGGACCAAATATCAGAGGAGAAAAGCAGCCGGCCCTTTGAGTTTGCCGGCCGCTTTTTGCTCGCGCGGAAGGAAGCCCTAGCGGTGCCCACCTCCGTGGCCGCCACCACCGTGAAAGCCGCCACTACCGTGGAATCCACCACCACCGAATCCTCGAGAGCCAGCGCCGGGCGCTCCACCACGGAATTCACGACCACCGAATCCTCGAGAGCTGCCGCCGCCGCTCGCTCCGCCACGGAATCCACCGCCACCGAAGCCCCTGGAGCCAGCATTAGGCGCTCCGCCATGGAATCCACCGCCGCCGAAGCCGCGGTTGCCACCACCGGGCGCTACGCCACGGAATCCACCGCCATCGAATCTTCGGTAGCCGCCACCAGGCTCTGCTCCGCGGAAGCCGCCGCGACCTGGTGCTCCGCCTCGGAAGCCGCCGCCACGGTAGGCGTCGCCACCACGCCACCCACGCAGGCCGCCCTCGCCCCGGAAATCTCGAAAGCGCTCGCCTCGAAAGCCGCCCCAGCGCCGGAAATCATCGAAATCGTGAAAACGGCCCCGGAATCCCGGTCCAAAGCCCCAGCCGAACCACGGACCAACACCAACAAAAACGCCTTCATAGAAATAATCTGGGCCCCAATAACCATAGGGTGCACATGCATATGGGTAGTAAGGGTAGTAGCCATAAACACAGTCAGGAGGTGGTCCATAAGCCTCATAGTATGGGTCATAGTATGGGTTCGCTCCGTGTGCGTAGTAGCCGCCGTAAGGCCCCACTCCGATCCCGAATCCGAATCTAACCTGCGCCCTCGCACTGGATACGCCGAACGCCAAAAGCCCTATTGCACCGACGCCAACGATGAGCAGGTACTTGAGATTCTTCATCTCGCCCTCCTCACACCGCACCTGTCACACGGGCAAGCATCGTGCCAAAGCCTGAGCTTAGCCTTTTAAGCTATCCCCCACAGATTGAATAGATTAAGCCACTGTGTGAGAAGGCCGATTCAGTTCAATGGCTGATAAGCAACGCAGGTGGTGCTTTTCAGCCACCAGTTAATTCAAATCTCGGGTGAAAGAAGAGTGAACGACCCGGGATTCGGCGTACACAGCATCCGACCGACTCGTTTTCTAGATACCGGGCGACGGCGCTCGATTTACGACTTTCAGAGTGAAGTCAAGTATCGGCTTTCTGAGGTTAACTGTTTTCCAAGCGACGGCGGGTCAGACCCGAGTGCTCGCGTCCACGACTTCGCGGTCATGCGATAGATTCGCCAGGTGCGCGTCTGCGAGTTCAGCTTTGGCCACATACAAATTCACCAATCGTTCGAAGGGAACGGTAATATCGGGAACCGCAGTCACGATGGCCATTTTTATGCCGGTATAGACCGCCGCGTATGCCGGCTTCAACTCTTCCTCGCCGTCCGAACCTGTTCCCCAATTTGCCTGTTCGCCAATGGCACACGCAATTTTCAGCGCCTGCGCCGGTGTAATCTCTGGACCGATCCCGAGATTTACTGATTCCTGAAAAGCGCCGAGCCGCTCTAATGCAGCGTCTTTCTCGGCATCACCGATTTCCGTCTTACCGATCAGCTCGAGCATTACCTGTTCCAGTGGCTTGTTGATCGCCTCCAGCACATTGATCGTCGAATCCGCTCGCGAAAGCAGAGCTTCGAGCGCCTGTGTGTACTCCGCGATCTTGCGAACAATAATGGCCAGCTGCCCTCCGGCTGACTGCGCCGCATCGATCGCCGGAGTGCCGTTCTGCAATGCCGCCCTGTACAGTTCGATGTCCCCTGGCTCGAGGTTCCAGATGGCTTCCTCGACCAATGCCTTCGCGGAATCTCCAAAGGTCAGGTCACGCACGCGAGCACGCACGACGGACTCTTTCCCTGGTCGGCTGATTCTGGCGGGCGCCTGCGTGGCTGCCAGATCGGGCGCAACTGGTACATTCGAAGAGATTGCGCTTTTCCCGGCGGCAGCGATGTTTGGTCTTACCGCTGCCATTTCCTCGCGCTTGATTTCCTCCCCGTTTTTCGATGGAACCTTTTTTGCCGAATTCTCTATTGCCCGCACGTCGGATTTGTGAAGCTCTCTGCTTCGCTCATCTTTGCTTGCGCCGGAGCTCACAGCTTTTTCTTCGTTCGTCGCGCTATCATTCGCGGCTATTACGGGCGCCAAGCGTTGTACTTCTGTAACGTGAGCTCCGCACAGGTAAATCGGCTCGTTGCCATCGCTCTGTTTGAAAATGGTGATTAGCGGAGTTCCGTAGTCGCAGTCCAGTTGATAGTGTGTTGACAGGCGTTGCGCTGTTTTCCCTGGAACCAGACGCCATTCCGCACGGCATGTACAAGGACGCTTGGGCACGCGTCAATTGTAGCCAACGTATTCTCTTTCGAATTCGTTCTTCGTCGCTGTTTGTCACGGAACGTGAACCTGTACTTTCGACCTGCTTCGAAACCGATTCTCTCCAAACCGCTGCCGCAGGTTACCATCCCGACCCCGGCGTCGTTCTGACGAGCGCAGCGAAGTGCTTTCAACGCTTCGAACTAAGCGGCCACGATCCCGGGCCTCCGTGATGCCCGGTAGGATAGCGTCCTGCCTAGCGCGCTTCGCCCCGCACTTGCACGCATTATCCGATTGCCCATGCACCGCACGCTTGAAACCCTATTAGAAGCGGGTGTGCCGGAACGCTTAGGGTGCCGCTGCCTAGGCGCTAGGCCGCGCGCGATTTGCTTGGAGGAGAGCCCAGCTTCGGTTGACGTCGAAAAGTGAAATCCCGAATAAGTCGCTTGGGTGAAAGCTGCTGTAAGGAGCAAACATATGCCAGAAGACAGACAAATTCAGAATCCCGAAGACCGCCCCGTCACCACGGCACGCATCGGCAGCCGATGGACCAGGTTTTGGTGGGTTTGGCTCGTTGTGGTCATCGCGATCTTCTGGGTTTTCGGTTGGGGATGGTTCGGATCCGGCACGGGAGGCTGGTGGGGCGCAACCCCTACCAGCAGGGCGGCAATCTTGTCCTATGCGGGCGAACCACGAGGGATCCTCGATCTGCAGTTCGCTTTCCCGGCTGTCTGCTGCTTTGTCCTCGCGCATTTTACTGCGGCATGGTGTTGTCGCTCCTCGTCTGAATGCCTCGCGGACCATTCCGCGGCCGATACCCGAAAAGCCGTTTGCACTCTTTGCGCATGAACCCGCCGCTCACTGGGATGACGTGATTGCCTTTTTCAAACACGTATTGACAGGCAATCAGGCACGCGCGCCATTTGTAGTATTCGTTCCCGTGCCTGCTTCCGTATTCGGCGATGTCGTCTTGAGAAACTCCGTACACCACGGCACCGATCCTGGCCCAAACGCACGCGCCGGCGCACATCGCGCACGGTTCGTGAGTGGAATACAGCACGAAATCCGGCAAATACCGCCCGTAACCGCTGGAGACGTATTTCAACGTTTCCAGTTCGACGTGCTTGATGCTCGATCCCGAAGTTTTCACGCGATTGCCGGCGCTTGCAATCACTAACTCGCGTTTGCCGACGACGCGCGTAATCACTGCGCCGATTGGATAATCGCCGCGATCGCCGGCGCGCTTGGCCTCGACGAGCGCCAGTTCCATGAATCTCTTTTTTGGCCTGTAGGAATTCGCGATCATCTGGATTAAATTACGCGCCTTTCGTCGCGCCTTTTTCAGCTGCCTGCTCGCCTGAAAACCGCGCCCGAGTTGCGGCAGCGGCCGCAGCCTCGTTTTCGCGCTCGCTCTCCGGTTGGCGCTCGCCGCCTTCCTCCGTGATCCATTGCGCGCTGAAAAACAGCACCGCCATGAACGCGTACCCCGCCGCAAAAGGCCACGCCGGTGTCAGCTTCAACACCGTGTCGTTGGCGGTCCATTGATACGAATGCATCAATCCCGCCATCGACAGCAGCGCGGCCACGCCGCACCATTTCGCTGCCGTGGCAAATTTTCGCTCGATCACCCCCACCGTCGCCGCCGAAAGCAGCATTGCCGTAAACAAAAATCCTTGCTCCAGGCTGAAAGCGCCGTGGATCCAAACGTCACTCTTCGCGAACTCGCCGATCAGACCATCGTTGAACGCGCCCGCCGTGCCCCCGAGTCCGGCGGCGTGCAGCCCGCTCTTCGCCATGAACGCCCCCCACGCGCCGATCCCCGGAAGCAGGCCCATGACCACTGCCGGCGCGTGCGCGCGCGGCGTGGTCTGGAAAGCTTGTGCGCTGATCACAATCCCGATCCACAGCACGATCGCCATTCCTGCATCGATGGGAATGGCCCAGGCGATCCATGCCAGCGTTCCCGTCACGCATATGAACGTCATGAAGATTCCGTTCAGCACGGAATATCCCGCCCTCGCGCCGAGCGCTTTCCATCCCGGATGCCCGATGTAGATCGTGGTTGGAAACGCCGATCCAAACATCGCCGCCGCAATGCTGCCGAGCCCGTTCACCGTCAGCGAACGCCTCGTGTCGTACGAATCTCCCGCAGCCTCGGCGGACTCGATGTTTTGCAACGAGCCGAGCACATTAAAAAGTCCCATAGCGATGATCACGGACAAATAGGGCAGAAGGTGCCCTCCGTTAATTCCAGCGGCCACATCGCCGATTACCGGCACGGGCAACCGCAAAGCAGCGCCCGAAGGGTGCGCGCCGACCGGCGCGATTCCAATCATCCACGAGAGCAGTGTGCCCACGCCCACTGCCGCGACGCCCCCGGGAATCCTCCCCTTGAACCGCACGCGCCCAAAATAAGTCAGCATCACGATGCCGAACGTCGTTAAGCCGACGATGGGCCGCGCGAAAGTGCGAAACAAAAATCCCAGCGAGATAAATCCCAGCGCGATCCCCGCCAGCGTCGAAAGCAGTGCCGCGCGTGGCGTCACCTTGCGCACCCGCTCCGCTACAAACGCCAGCGCCAGTTCGATGACGCCGGAGCACAGCGTAGCAAAAAGCCCCGCCTGCCACGCCACGCGCACGGGATCCGCCGCTCCCGCGCGCTCCGCCAGCATTTTGGCCGGCAGCATCACCAGAAAAACGTGCGCGATCAGCGAGACGGTATTGATTCCATATGGCAGCGCGCACACATCTGTGCGCCCGGTGCGTTCCGCGAGCTTTTTCGCCTGAAATGCGTAGAAAAGATTGCCGACCACAATCGAAACCGCCGCGCCCGGCAAAATCCGGTCGTAAATCAGTTCAGGTGGGAATCCCAGAACGAACTGACACAGCGTTTCGATCAGCAGCAGTTGAACGAGGTTATCCAGCGCCAGTCCAAAAAATCCGTCGATATCGCCGCGTACGACCCATCGCATCAGCAGAGCATAACCGCAATCGCCTCATTCCGCGCATGCCCCGTCCTTCCATGTGCCCTCGCAGCCGCTAAGCTCTTTGAAGCCTTCGGCAGGTCGCGCCTGCTGCGCACAAACGGCGAAGAGTTTCTTTTTGCCGATCCCCCAGCGATGTCATTCAGAACGGGATCCCGCGCGCCTCTCAATAGAACGGCGAACCGAGGGATCTGCAGTTGGCCTTCGCGCTGTTCCCACTTCTTGCATGCGTCGGCCACCCGCGAGGAATCTGCTGTTGCCTTTAGTTTGCTGTTTTAGCTTGCCACGTGAAACAACTGCACGCGTTCGTCCGGCGGCACCTTTAACTGCGGATACTTCTTCCGTACCAGTTCGAGTATGGCGGCCTTCAGTGCCGGATCGGTGTCGTGCACCAGCGTGACGTCGTACAAATTTCCCGCGATCTTCAGCCGCACGTGCGGATCGCGTGCCACATTTTCGTTCCAGCTTCTGCCGTGGGGATATTCCGCTCCCGCCGGATAAAACGAATCGAGGTAGAGTTTGCCGTCCATTGCCACGCAATACGTGGTCACCGAATGCGGCAGCCCATACCAGCTCCGCGTCTGTACTTCCACCGTATCGACGTGGTCGGTGAACGACCAGTCCCTCACCGGCGTCGTCACCACGTTTCCTTTCAGCCACAGCCCGGGCGTGCGTTGCCGCGGCTCTAGCCCGGTTATGCTCAGCACCACGAGCAGCAACACCACGCAAATCACCACTAGCCCCGCAACCTTCAGCCCTGTCTTCATTCCGCTTCTCCTGTCATGGACTGTCATTTTTAAGCGAACTGTGCGACCCGTTTGTCAGGATCTGTCATCACGCTGCGCGAGCCGTTCTGCCTAAGGACCCGCGGTTGTTTTTTAAGGAATCCACCGCCGACAAAATTCAATGCACACAAAAAAATACGCCAGAACAGCGTCAAGGGTACAATATGGCCTCTGTCAAAAGCGCCGTCGTTTTACGGCACATCACAGGAGGACTTCATGGCCGTCAATGAACTCGAGAGATTCCTCAATACCTGGGATCGCGAAGCCGAAAATACGCTGAAGCTTCTGCGCGCTCTGCCGCAGTCGCAATACGATTTCCGCCCCGATCAGGGTGGCCGCTCGCTCGGCGAGCTCGCTTGGCACCTCGCCGAAGGCGAGGCCTACATGACCTTTGGCGTCGAGCGCGGCCAATTCGGCATGGACATGCGTCCGCCCAATATCGAAAGGCCTCGCCAGGTGGAACCGCTTGCCCCCGGCTATGAGCGCGTTCACAAGGAAGCGGTAGACCGAATAAAGAAACTCACGCCCGTTGACCTTGATCGCACCATTCAGTTCTTTGGCCAGACCCTTACCATTCGCGACATTCTCTGGACTATGATCATCTCCCATAGCGTCCATCATCGCGGCCAATTGACACTGATGTGTCGTCTCGCTGGTGGGCAGGCGCCCGGTCTCTACGGTCCCAACCGCGAAGAAACCGCCGCCATGCGCGCCCAGGCTTCAGCGCATCGCGGATAATTACGCCACGCCTTGCGTCGTAGAACGGCCCTACGCACGGGAGGCGCACACTATGTATCGCTGTCATCACCAGGCCCGCCTCAGACAAGGCCCGCAGGGACTTTGTCGCCACGAAACTGCCGGGCCGACGGATCTGTAGTTGGTTTTCGGGTGCCCCCACCCCTCGCCTCTAGGGGTGGGTTCGTGTGCATCTTACCGCGCCGAGGTCCCGGCGTTCGCTTTCGAGCTGTTACGACGAGGCCCCCTCAGCGCGAAACATTTAGGTTTCGCCCCTGAGCCATTGAAGGATCCGCAGTTGCCGCACCGAAAACTGCCGCGGCGCCTTTTCCTTTTTGTAATCAAACTCGACCGGTGGACTGAAACATCGGCAGGGAATTGCCCGATGGACAAAACCTGATGGGCGAAACCTGGCTATCTGCGCTTCAAGCCCCACAATCGCGTGTTTGTTTCTGAAGGCTGCGGAGACAACGTAGCTCTAAGCATATATAAGACGAAGCCGCTGCGAGCGCGTGTCTTCCACGTTCGCAGCGGCTCTATCATTCTTAACCAGAAGTCTAGTCTGCGCTTTCGCGCAGACCGCTCGCGGTCGCTTCTAGAAGAGGAACTTGAGCACAAATTGAATCAGCCGTGGATTTACGGAGCTGACCGTAATCTGGCCGAAGTTGCTGGCCGAAATGTCCTGCGCCGCAAACGCAGGATCGTCCACCGGGTTAAATGAAAATTGCGGGTGGTTGAAAGTGTTGAAGAATTCGCTTCGGAACTCCAGGGTTTTGCTTTCGCGAATATGGAAAAGCTTCGAAATGGACATATCCCAGTTGTATTGCCCTGGCGAGATGAATGTGCCGAGTCCAGTGTTTCCGAACATCGTAGCTGGGGTTTTTGCCGCAGGGTTATCGCCCGGGGCAGTCGGAACCGATTGGCAAGCAAGGTTCGGGTTTCCCGGGTAGGCGAATGCATTCGGATTCAGGTAGCCATTAGCGCTGAGCGCGCCGCCCATCCTCGTTTCAATCGGGCCCGACGTCAACGGGTTCACCCCGGGGCAGATCAAGGCGGGACCATATGTATCGCCAGCTACGCCTCCCTGGAAGAAAGCGGCTCCGGAGTTGCCGTCATAAACGGTGAACGGAACTCCGTCCTGGATGGTCGTTACGCCGGCCCAAGTCCAATCATTCAAAACGCGGCCTTTCCATCCATTGAGGTGCGCGGGTAGATTCCAGACATAGTTGATCACCACGCGCTGCGGATGGTAATCGGGATTGGGACCCATCTGCAAAATTGCGTACGGCGCCTCGTTAATGCCGTAGCCTTGCGTGATCAAGCCTTTGGACCATGTGTACGATACTTGAAGCTGCAACCCCTTGGAAAACTGCTTTCTCACAGTCGCCAGCAACGCGTCGAATCTGTAAGCACCGTTCGTGTTAAAGAGGTTGGAATTTGTAGAAAACCCGAGATACGGCGCACGTAAGTTGGCGTTGCTGGAAGTATTGCAGAATGTTGCGGAGTTGTCACATTTGATCCCATTGATAGTATTGGTGGGGGTGATTAACTGCGCCATGTTCCAATTATCCGCGTTAATTACCGATCCTCCCTGCTCCTGGCGGATACCATGCGACCCTACATAGCCGAGTTCGAGAACCCAATTCCGCACGAATTCATATTGCGTATTCAGGTTCCACTCGTAGGTGATTGGTGTAGTCAGATTCTGCGGAACGAGGTTCTGCTGAATATTCGAAGTTGCACCCGTCGCTGGGTCGCCCCACAGAGGCGTGAAGCCTACGCCGCCAAAGGGCCCGGGGTACGCGGCCGGAGGAACTCCCGGTACGCTCCAGCTTGCATTGGGCGACTGTTGCACGTTCACCGCTCCAGGCATGACCCGCAGCGGCATGTAGGCGGCCTGAATTCCGTTGATCAATTCGTAGAACATGCCGATCCCGCCGCGCACGACAAAGCGGTTGCTGGATGTGGGCTGCCACGCAAACCCGAGCCGGGGAGCGAAGTTGTGCCACGGCGGTGTAGTTTGGGTAACGTAATCGGTCGAGTTCCTGGTCACGCCGGCCGGAAGATTACCCTGGTAATTGTTGGGAACGACGAATCCGGCCAGGCTGCAGCCTGTTCCAGCAGCTCCCGCTCCCACCGGCACGCCGTTGACTACGCATCCTGTGCCAGGCCGCGGCGCGGCATTGTACAGCGTAGGCCAGAAGGTACTCGTCACGCCGTTCGCCACGGTCGGAAATCCATCCCATTCCCACCGGACGCCGGCATTCAATGTAAATCGTGGTGTCAGCTTAATATCATCCTGGACGAACGCATTGATATAGTTGAGGCGAAACATGTATCGGTAACCTGCGAAGGCTTGGGTAGTCCCGCCGACGCTTTGAATGTTGCTCGCTGAGGCCCCATTAGTTGGAACCCCCCCGCAGGTCACGGTATTTGGAATAATCACAGGACCCGGGGCGCCTGTACACGCCGGCCAACCCAGCAGGAAATCCGGGAAAGTCTTGAACGTTATGTTCATGTACCCGCTGCCGGCGCTGCTGGCGTCATTGATTACGTGTTGTCCTTCGGCGCCGACCCGGAAGCTATGTATTCCGTGTGTCCACGAAACCTGGTCGGCTGCCTCGAATTGGTTACTGGTATTGTTGAGTCCAAAGGCTGTGTTCGAGCCAAAACTGAGACCGCCAAGTCCTTTAATGGTGATCTCGGAGAAATTGTCCACGCCAGGCGTCAAGTCACCAATTCCGAACTGGGAATTAGTTAGATTTGTCGTGGTCTTCGCTACGGCTATGACCCGTTGATACGAGACTCGAGCTTCGTTGACCATGTTATTCGAGAGGATCGAGGTGAGCCTCAGCAGCGCGTCATGGTATGTCTTTTGTTCGAACACCGGAAACCCCGGCAGCACGTTGCTGGCCGTGATCCGCGTTCCATTCGAGGCGAAATTCCCGTTGATGGGGTCTTCTTCAAAGAAATAGCGACCCGACAAAGTGTGTTTGCTGCTCAGCACGTAATCGAAATTGCCCATGCCTTGGTGATCATTGAACTTGGCGGGATCTGTGAAACTGGCAAGCGGGTATTGGGCTGAGCCCGCATTTGGTGAGGAACTGCCCCCTGAGACTGTATATGCACCCGGAATCGCGTATTGGCCATTAGGTAATTGCAGCTGCATCACCCGCAACGCCACAGGATTAATATTTGACCCATTACATGCAACCTGGACCGAACCGGTCGTCTTCACTTTATCCTGGCCGTTGCCGGGATTGTTGCCCGGACAAACGATTCCACCTAACGTGGACGCGAAAGCTTGAGCCGTCGGATCGCACGAAGCCTCGGTCGTGGCCGATAGAGGGCAGCTCCCACGCGGCATATTGGGAATAGGAGGCAGGTTTAAGATCGAGTAGCCGAACCCGGCGATGCCGTTCTTTTCCGACGTCTCCTGATACGCCACAAAGAAAAAGAGTTTGTCTTTCTTCACCGGGCCGCCAAACGTTCCGCCAAATTGGTTTTGGTTCAAAGTCTGCTTGGAACCAGGGGTTGTATTCGTGGATGCATTCCAGAAATAGTCGTTGGCATTCAGCGCGGTGTTGCGGAAAAACTCAAAGGCGCTGCCGTGGAAATCATTCGTTCCAGATTTCGTGATCACGTTGACGTTGGCGCCAGGATTGCGCCCGTAACCGGCATCGTAGTTCGAAACCTGAATCTTAAACTCTTGGATCGTATCCGGATTCGGTGTCGGGAAAGCGCCCGAGTTTGTTCCTTCCTGTGTGGTATTCGTGCTGGACCACGTATTCACCGCCACGCCGTCTTGCAGATATGTATTCTGGCCGATATCGGCGCCGTTCACCGCAATGCCCGTTGCGGACTTACCCAAAGTCGTGGAGTTTGACACACCGGCGCTGGCTCCAGCAGTCATCGCCAAAAGATTCGTGTAATTCCGAGTGCTCAAGGGCAGTGTTTCCATGCTGCGCGTATTAACCACCGTGCCCAGCGCCGAGCTGGCGGTCTGAATATTCTCGACCTCGCCTTCTACCGTGACGGTTTGAGCTTGCGCGCCGACCTCCAGATTCCGGTCCAATACGGCAGTCTCCGTTACCGCGACGGCCACGGAAGGAACGTCCACTGGCTTGAAGCCGCTGGACTCGATGTGTACGCGATAATTCCCGGGCGGCAGCAAGTTGAAATGGTAAACGCCATCCGCACCCGTCATCGTTGTGCGCGCTTGCCCGGTATTCACACTGGTTAGTGTCACCGTGGCATTGGGGATAACGGCACCGGACGGGTCTTTCACCGTGCCGGTTAAAGCGCCCGTGCCCGGCGTCTGGGCGGCGAGAAAGTGTGGGCTAGCAAAAAAAGCAAACAGGAGCAGAAGACAAACATTGCGGAACTTCATGAGGAACCCCTCCATTCTGGGAGTGATTTGAAAATTCCGCGGCACGACTGCAACGGCGAGCTGATAGGAGCCGTTTGCTCAATCGAGCGAGAGGATAGGCACATCACCCCAGACTTCAGTTTCTTCCAAATGCAACAAGGGCCCGTGATTTCCGACAACACAAATCCGATAACCGACAACCGACAACCGACTGATGCAGCAGCTTATAGAACGGCGGACAGAAGCTGTCAAGCCATATTCGCATACCGCCATCGTTGGCTCGCTTTTCAGCGTAGCCGACCCGGCGTTTCGACGGGCCTCGTGATGACAACGTCCGGGCCGAGGGATGTGCAGTTGCCGTACTTTTCTGGGCCATGCGGAGAGCGTCCTTTGTAGCTCAGGTCGCGCGACAGTTTCCGTCGCGAGGCCTGAGGCATATTCCTCACAACTGTTTAACATCTCCAATGGCGATGACCGCAGTGGCATTGGCGGCACAACCACTCTTGCCTGTGCTCTGTTACATTTCGCAATCAAACCCAAACGCAGGATGAGATAATCGGTAGGGAATTGCCTCATGGCCGAAAAACTCGAATACCAGCGCTTCAAGCCGCACGAAATCGCGCGTTCGTTTCCCGATACAGCCGAAACGATGTTGCTCGATACCTATCTCACCGACGAAGCCGCCGCGAGCGCCCGCCTTTTCCGCGTCTATCGCCAGACGCCGCCGCATTATCATGCCGGCTGTGACGAATATCTCTATGTCCTCTCGGGCAGAGGCACTTTTTGGATGGGCGATGCTTCAAATGGTGGGGAATTCGCGCCCGGCGATCTCCTCTTCTTCAAGCGCAGAACCGTTCATGCCATCCCGGCAATTCTCGAAGAGCCAGTCGTTTTTCTCGCGTTCGACACGCCCCGCCGCGACCCCAAAGATGTGATCTTCGTTAATCCCGCCGACGGCACCCCCGAATCCTTCATCCGCCCCAAAGAAGCCCAAAAATAAATGACCCGCGTTCGCCGCCCCGCCCGACGCCCAGGTCGCAAACTCCCTTATAGCCAGAGTGCCGCCGCCTAAAAAAACTGCAGACCGCCGTCGTCTTTTAGGTTGAAGGCGAATGTTTTCGCCGGAGGTGACCTCGTGGTGACTGCCGGTGCGTGCGATCCGACTCCCTCCACCCGGTTAAGTGCCGAATGACTTTAGCCAAGAACCTGATAGACTCAGCACCAGAAAACAACAAAACGCAGGAGCCTTATGCGATCCCGAATTTCGATCTTGACGCTCTGCTGTCTCGCGTCCGCAGCTACAATTCTCGCCGGCGCCATTGTCCTCCGACCAATTCGCAGCGCGCTTGCCGCGCCGCAAAATTCCGCGGCGAAGCAATCAGCCCAATCGGACGCCGATGCGAAAGCCGCAGGGAAGTCCTCTGCCGCGCAGGCCGCCGCCGATTCCGGCTCCATCCAAAAGCACGTCGAAGATTTCCTGCGCAAGTGGTACGCCTGGGGTTCTGATTTTCAGGTCAAGGTCGGTGCTCCAAAGCCCTCGCCCGCCGGCGACCTCTACGAAGTCCCTGTTGAGGTCACCGCCCAGGGCGGTTCGGATACCGCCATCGTTTATGTCACCAAGGACGGCCGCTACGTGCTCCGCGGCGATCTGGAAGACCTGAACGGCGACCCGCTCAGCGATACGATGCACAAAATCAACCTCCAGGGCGCCGCCTCTAAGGGGCCCGCTGACGCCAAAGTGGTGCTCGTCGAATTCGGCGACCTCGAATGCCCCAGCTGCCGCCAGCTCGATTACGTCCTGCGATCCGTTCTCCCGAAATATCCGCAGGTGCGGCTTGTCTTTAAAGATTTCCCCCTGGAATCGATCCACCCCTGGGCTATGACCGCAGCCATCACCGGCCGCTGTGTTTTGCAGCAGAGTTCGGACGCGTTTTGGAAGTATCACGACTCCGTTTATGACAACCAGGACGTGATTTCTCCCGAAAACGCTTATGGCAAATTGACCGAATTAGCCGTTCAGGCAGGAGCTACTGAAGACAAGCTGAAACCCTGTGTCGCGGATCCCAAAACGCAGGATCTGGTGCGGCAAAGCATTGCTGAAGGCCACGAACTCGACGTCACCAGCACGCCGACAACTTTCGTTGACGGACGCCGTCTGGTCGGCCCCAATCAACAGGCGCTCGAGCAGTTCATCCAATACGACTCCGCCCACTCCTCCCAACCACACTGACTACCCCAACCGCAACATAATATATGTTATCGGGCCGACACGCGCAAAATATACCCACACGAACATTCCTGTCAATAGACACGTTGGACACGTTTTGGTAATCGCTGTGCACAAAGTGGAAAACTTCTGCGGGCTGGGCTGCGTGGTACGGCTAAACCCGGCGCGAGCAGGCACCCACAGACGAGGATCTGGGCGCGTGATAATGTTCATACTGTTACCATCGCCAGTGAGCGTTTTCAACTACTTACGACTGGTTTACCGAAGTGTTCATGTTTGCAGAATCCTTACGTCCATATATGGCGATATCCCCACAGATCTCCACGATGGGCTGTGCCTCCTCCTCGCTGCGGCCGCAAAAGTGCACCATGCCTGGTGCAGGTTCGCGCGTTAAATCACACGCGTGGCTACGGAATGGACAAAAAGACCCTTGACGACACAGACATTCGGCGCGACATTTAGCGTCCCCCGCGTGTTGAAATAGCTGTGGAAAAGGAGGAGACCTATGGCCTCGCTCACTTCCCTTCAGGATCGCGCTAACGCAAAAAAAGGAACAATCGCCGTCCTGATTGTCGCTGGATTTATCATTTTTGGTCTCGCCGTGGGAGCCGGTGCGGGCAAGGGCCTCGCCGGATTCGTCGTGGTCATTGGCATCGGGGCCCTGTATTTTCTGCCGACGATCGTCGGCCGGCACAAGCAGAACCTGCGCGCAATCTTCGCGCTGAATCTACTGCTCGGCTGGACCCTTGTCGGCTGGGTCGTCGCTCTGGTCTGGGCGCTTACGAAAGACCAGCGCGGCGCCGCGATCGTCGGGATCCTCATCGCGATCGGATGTGTCCCTGCCGCGCATGCCAAGCCCCGCACTAAGGTTTATCCGATGGCGTGCGACAAGGTCTGGCGGGCCGTCGAGAAGATCGCGGACTCGAAACAGTTCTACACGTCATCGATGCTCGACGACAAACGCATGAAGGCCGAGTTCGTCACCGGGCATGGGAACTGGACGGGCAAACGTACGCTCTATCTCGAGCTCTCACCTGCGAACGAAGGCTGCCAGGCCGCGCTCGAGGGAGTGTTCTCCGGAATCATCCACGATGACAAAGGAGACCTGTTCACCAGGCTCGACGACGCGCTGGGAATTCCGCGGCCTCCGGAGAAGCCGCCGTACGACGAATGGGGCCGGCCGACTCACTGAAAAAAAAAAGGCGAGACGCTAAGCGCCTCGCCTCGATCCTCCCGCAGACCGGAACGGCCTTTTCCCCGGGCCGATGCTAGATCATCTTTTCGACTTTTGCACTGCCTTATCCACAGCGTTCATGTAATCATCGCAGTCCAGCATGGCCTTGCGTCGCGCGTTTTTTCCCGCGCGGCGGCCGAGGACGAGCCGGAAATCCCTCTTCACAACGAAATCGTCCGGTCCATCGTCCGGGAGCTGGTGATCGGCCCAGAACGTCGCTTCCCACATGCCGCCGTGCTGCACGAGCTCGCAGCCGCGCGCCTGTAATCCCTCGAGCTTCGGCAGCGGGGGCCCCGCGAGTGTTGGCGCCGCGACGAGGAGAAGTGCGCATATATGCGCACAAGTGCGCAGCCTCATTTCATCAGCCCCATCACTGAATCCGCGGCTTCGTCGTCGCTGACCTTCAGGTACTCGCCAGTGCTGGACATCGATCGATGGCCGAGCCACTGGCGCGTGTTCTCGATGCCGGCGCCGCTCTTGATCATTTGCATCGCGATCGAATGTTTCAGTAGATGCGGATGGCGCTTATGCTCGGGCAGGCCCGCGGCCGCGGCGAGCTTCCGGAAGATCCGGAAGAATTGCACTCGAGAGATCGGGAAAATGCGCTGGCCGGCTGCCATTGCTGCAGTGAACGACTGCAGCGCGGCTTTTTCGTTGAGGAGCGGATCGGCGTGCTCGATCAGCGGTTGCGTCGTTTTCAGCGATCCCTTGAGCCGCGGCACGGTGAGGTAGCCGCCGCGGATCTGGTCGGCCGTCATTCGTGTAATCTCGGAAGCGCGTAGCCCATGCCAGAATCCGACCAGGCACATCAGGTAATCCCGTTCCGATCGCGCCCGCGCGGCCGTCAGGAGCGCCAGGAGCTCCGGCTTGGTGAGCGCCCGCACAAGCTAGGCGCCACGCGGGCCAGTGAGATCTTCTGGACCTCGGACGCGCAGAAGACCAAGGCCTATTACGCCGCTCTGGCGAAGCGTGGCATCGCCGGTGATATCGCCGTGAACCTGATGCGGGCCCAGAAGTACTCCACTCGAGCGAAACGATATCGGGGCGGGATCCGCGGCGTCGGGTCGTTTCGCGATCTGGCCTACACGGCGAAAAACAACGCGATGCTGAGCCTGTGCAAGGTCCTCGATCGGCACGCCGCCAAGCTGAAGATCTCGTTCGGCTGGAAAGGCGATCCCGATGTGCTCTTCGGAGGCCGCCCGAGCTGGGTACTCTACGTCGACCTGCCGCAAGGCCAGGTAAGCTTCCACGCTCCGGAGCGGCTTTCGGTCCACGATTACGCCGGCGAGTGGGATGGGCAGCATGCAAGCGAGCAGCGGATTTTGGAGTTCTGCGACAGCGTCTTCGACCACGGCCTGGACGGGGCCCTGCAGCTTTGCCTGTTTTCCGACCTCAGATGAGGACGAAAAATAGGAAGACAGGTAACAGTTCCGTGTTTTGTTACCTGAGCGGGTAGATCTTCGGCTCCCAGGTCGCCGTCCACCAGTCGTGACAGGCCTTGCACACCCCAAGGCCGTTCTCGAGGTCGAAGTGGTCCCCGCCGGCGCGGATGGGCACGATGTGGTGGGCCACGGTGGCCAGGGCGAATCCCCTGCAGGGCGATGTGAGCTTTCCTAGCCGGTGGGCCCAACGTTCGAGCCAAGCTTCCATCTGACAGAACGAATCCCGATGTAGGACCAGCATCCGCCACTTCTCGTGAGTGCGGCCGTAGCCGCGGCTGGCGGCCGACCCGCGGCGATCGCGGTCGAGCTGGCTCGCAGAATGGGCGTGCGCGGGGCAGAAACGGCCGCTGGCGCGCGCGCCGCAGCCGGGGTACCTACAGATCGCCTGGATTGCCTGCGGGCTCACCCAATTGTTCCTGGAGGCAATTTTCCGTCTGCCACGAGGCGGTTGAGGACCGCCGTCACCAGGTTCTGCGCGAAATTCGAATTGAACCAGGCGAGCGCCGCGGCCCCGTCTGCGTTGCCCTTGTAGACAATGTTGTGAGACCAGCCGCTCGGCAGATGCTTCAGTACGATCGAGACGATCATCTGCGGCGTGGACGAGCCAGTGAGCGCCGGATCGAAATTGAACGAGATCGCGGTGACCGCGAGCACGTCGATGAGGATGGGATTATTCAGGTCGCCGACGTTCTGCGGGGTCGTTAGCGTGAATTTTGGGATCGCCATCAGCTTAGCTCCGTTGCTTGAAAAAAGCGGGCGCTGCCGCCCATCTGAACGTTGTTGCCGCTCCCTGTGTGCCAGCGTACTTCCCAAGTATGCGAGCCGGCGGGAACACCAGTGTCGACGAAGACGAGCGATGGGATGGGGAACGGCTCTGCATAATTGCTACCGGAATACGAGTAGTTAAAAGCCTGAATCACGAGGTCATTGCCGGGATTCAACTGCACGCCATCCCGGAAGATGGCGAAATAGAGCACCTCGAACACACCAAACGAATTCAGCTGCTCGCCCTGGAAATTGAGCAGCACCTTCCCGCCATAGGTCGTCTGCGTGATCGTCATCTCCGGGATCAGCACATACGACAAGGAAGACGTAAAAGGACCAGCGGTTGCGCCCGTGGCACCCTTCGGATTTGCGATCTGAAAAATCGCCCAGCCTATCGTGTCGTATGTGAGCGCTCCGGGATTCGTGGCCAAATAGTTCAGCACTCTGAAGCGCGCGAACTTCGCCCCGGCCGGCGCCGTGACGACGCCGCTATATAGCGTCCAGGAGCTGGATACCACGCTGTCGAGATCAAAAAATGTGACGCCGTTGGTAGCGGCGCCATAAGAGCCTCCACCATCACTCGCACCAATCCAGGGGGAGGAAGTGACCAGCGTGCCCGCGGGAGGGTTGTCGCTGAAAAAATCGATAACGACATACGCGCGGCCGGTGTTGTTGACGTCGGCCTTGACGCGAAACTGGAAGACGTATTGCAGTCCAGGCTTCACCGCGATCGGACGCGAGCCTATTCCGCCGCCGTTTGAAGATGAGGTCGACGTGATTTTCTGCGCGTAGTTTCCTTGATACGGCGTGTTGCTGCGAGAGTAGGTGACGCCGGCGCCAAAGATGGGCTCGTAGTCCTTCGTCCAGCCGTCTGCGACAACGGCGGTGTCCGGGAATATCTCAAAGCCGCTGTTGTACGGATCATCGCTCGGCAGAGTGATGTGCTGCGGAGGGCGGTAGAAATTCGAGCCGTCGCCGATCGTGTCGATCAGCAGCTGCGTGGCGGTGGGGATGATCGTGCTCGCCACGACTGCGCTCGCCACGCCACTCGGATTCACTGAATAGATCTGCACGTCGTATTGCGTGCCGTCGATCACGGGAGCGATGACGTCGGTCGTCGCATTTCCATTGAGCACCGAATTCGTGATCCACGTCCCGGAACTATGCTGCTTGTATTGCACGACGATCTGCCCGCCGGATTGCACGAATTGATCCGCCGGCGCGGTCCAGGTGACCTGGATCGCTGCCACTTTTACACCATCGGCGGCGCGGGCAATCTCGGCCGAAGTTAGGGCTAGGTTGGTGGGAGCGCCCGTGTTCGCATTGGTGGGCAGGAGGGCCTGCGGCGGTACGTTGAAGGAATTCTCCTCGGTGACCGACCAGTTGTAGATCGTGGAGTCGATCTCGTTCAGTACGAGATTCACGCCCACGGCCATCGGCCCCGAGCCCATCGGATCGTTACGTTTCGATTGCCGCTTTGTCGTTTGCGCCGAATCGTCGTAGATCAGACTGCAGCTCGCCACCTCGAAGGTCTTGTTCACCCAGCCGTAGAAGGGATGGCTGAACTGCACGATATCCATGGGCTGCACCTGGTATGCGGTGAGCTTGAATTGCGCCGTGATGGTGATCTGGCGGCGGATCCGCTCGAGCGAGATCTTGCTGATGCGCTGGCAGGCCGCCGGCGACGTGGTGAAGGGGTACTCGACGTTCTGCCAGATGATCTCGTTCCCGTCTTCATTCACCCAGGTGGGATCCGAATAAGGCGGGAAATCGGCAAGCGCCCAGGCCTGGGCGGGACTGAAGAATTGGCCTTTCACGGAATTGAAAATGTCGCGATGTGAGCGGCGTGTCTGCACGACGAGCGGCGCGCGGAGATCCGCGTCGGTCAGGTTCAGCGAAACGCCGCGCCAAGTGCCCGGATAGATCCCCCACTTGCCGCCGAGATAGACGCAGGATCCCGCGATCGCCGAATTCAGACGTGTGAGAATGTCCGAAGGCGCCTGGTCGGTGGTGAAGCTGCCGTTGCACTGATAGCGCGTTTCCTGCGTGATTACATTTCCATAACTGTCGGTGTCGCCGGCAGCCACGGCCACGAGCTCGTCGCAGGTGTTTGCCGCCGTCGCGAGCGTCGTGGAATCGACGTCGGAAAACCACATCTCCCATTCCGTGACGTTGGGCCCGGCGCCTGGCGCGTTCTGAAGCTGCAGGCGCCAGTAGCGATGCGCGCCGTTCGGCGCGAGCTCCCAATCGTTCCAGCCGACGCAGTCGCAACTGAGCGTGATCGCCGCGTTTGTCCAGGTCGAGCCATCGTCGGAATACTGCACGTTGTAAATCGCTTTGCAGCCGGCACCGTCCATATAGAGCCGCGCGCGGCGGAATTCGGCCGAGCTGCCCGATCCGAGATCGAGCGTGACGGTCGATCCGGACGCGGCGGTGTTGGTGTCCCAGGCCTTCGAGCCGACGGCGACGTTTCCGTCGCAGGCATTGGCGGCGTTGAAATTGCCCATGCCGGAATTCGCGAGCTGCCCGCCGACGAAGAGCCACTGGGTCTGCGCGTGCAGGCCCCAGACAGGATTGTTCAAATAATCGGCGATGCACAATGCGGCATTGTTGGAATAGCCCATCGTGCCGCTGCGCGGATCGTAGACCTGGTCGCGGCCGTTGATGTCGAAGGTGATGTTCGGCAGTCCATTAGGAAAGGCGGTCTGATTCCAGGTGAGCTGCACGTACGCGCCGGCGCAGCCTCTCTGCCGGCAGGTGTTATCCCATCCGACATTCGCGGCGACCAGGCCGGGGAAAGCCTGCTGATCGCGGGATCCCGGATTGAATTCCGCATGAACCAGGCCTGCAAATGGTCCCGAGGTGCAATTGCCGCTGGCATCGAGCGGCACGGCAACGCCGTCGAAGTACATGTTCATATTCGCCGGCGCGGATGCGGATCCGCCGATCGCGTTCACTTCGTGACCGGTGAGCGTGATTACGATATGCAGAAGCTGGTTATTGAGACCGCTTGCGGCGAGGAAGGTGATGATGCCGCCGATGCGGACGTGGCCGTAGGCGACCAGACGAGGGGCAACGGCCTGGCGCGCGGTGACGCTGACCCGGCCGTTGTAGCTCGAGAGGCTTGAGCTCGAGGGTTGTTTGTGGAAGAGCTTGCTGACCTGTCCGATGACGATCGACGCGGCCGTGGAGATCACGGTCCAGCCGATCATCGCGGCCGTAGCGGCGCTTACTGTCGAGCCGAAAATACCGGCGAGGAAAGCTCCGATCGCTACAGGCATGTCAGGTTAAATGCGCCAGGCTCGCAGGACGGAGCTGATCGGGATGCGCACGAGTTCAGATTCGCCGGGCGCCAGGATGTCATCGCCTGCCAAGCTGACGAGGCCCAGCGTTTCGCCGTGCGCGTCCTCGAAAAGCACGACGTCGCCGCGCTGAGCGAACCGCGGCGCGATTTCCTTAATCTCGCGGATCCGCGCGATGTGCACCGCGAGAGCTTCGATCAGTGGCGCATCGTCACCGATGCCCTTAAGAAAATCCCGCAGCACGTGGATCGCGCCGCGCGCGTCCGAGTACTTGCCGCGAAAATCGGCAGCGAGATCCTCACCTGTCATCGCCAGGACGGCATCGCACGCGAAAAGACAGCAATCATTCGATCCCCAGGCGAAAGGCGCGTTGCGGCGTGAATCGATGAATTCATCGAGCCGCGTAGGCCAGTCTTCAAATCGCTTCATTGGCTTGTGTTTTTGCCGTGACCGCCGATGCCAATGCCGTTAACAGGAGCGCCGCTGGTGCGGATCGGCACTGACGCCGTTGCTACGCCCCAGACGACGTTGAGCTGCTGAAGTTGGGGAACGAACTGAAATCCGTTATCCCCGGGAAAATTAATCTGCTGATCCTGCTGGTCGTAATCGCGCTCGCGCGCGCGCTTCAGATCGATGAGGCGATTCTCGCAACTGAGAGTGATGACGGCCGTGTCGACCGGACCGCCCGTCTGCGATGCGCCCTCGCGAATCGTGCATGTATCCATGCGGCCGGCCCAGGCCTGGTAAGGATTCGCGACGATCGCGCCGGCGGCGGTGAGAAATCCCTGGTAGATGATCACGGTGTTGCCCTGGCGCACCTGCGTGAGTGCATCGCCGAGCAGTGAAACCGGCACGCCGGAAAGCGTGAGATTGAGGCTCGCGGCCGAGACGTCGGAAACTTCCGTGATCGCGCTGATCGCGCCGAGGTCTCCCACTCCCTGCCAGGTGATCCCGTTCCACACGATCGAGCCGTAGCCAGACCACAGATACAGATAACCGGAGGAAAACTGCAGCGCCACGAAAAGCACCGGGCGCATGTTCTGCGCGGTGATTTCGGCGATCGCGGCGGCGGTGAGATTCCGGCTCATATTGATTCGTACGCGCCGAACTGAACGCGGTAATTCCCCGCGCTGTCGACATCGAATTGCACGTCGTTATCGTCCAGCTCGAAAAGTCCGGCTGGATTTGCCAGGACCAGGGCCGTGCCATCTGCCGGGTTATCGCGAAGCGTGGGGAAAATATCCAGCGTGACCGTGCCCGGGCCTTTCTGGGTGAGGTTTTTGTAGAGCCTATTTCCGATCTGGAAGTAGTCACCCGGCTGCAGAATTCCAGTAAGACCGCGGATCGAGAGCGACTGCGGAGTATTGACCGGCTGATTGCTGCCGTTCACGACTGGAGATCCGCCCGCAGTACCCAACGGCCCGGTGACGAGCGGCGCCTGCAGCAGAAAACTGCCGCTCATACCCCACAGCGATATCAAGAACGCGAGCCAGGGCTCGGCCTGCGCGCGCGTCATCACCGGCAGCGAGATCTTCGCTATCCAGCATGCTCCGGGATGGATGTAACCCTGGCGCTGACGGGTGTAGGGCGAGACGGATTTTGCGACGGTGACGCTGGCGGTCAGCGTGACGCCCGACGGGCCCGGCGCCGCCGGCATTGTGAGGGGATAGTTGATCGACACGAGCTTATGAGCGGAGGTAGCTTTCGCGCGTCAGTGCCACAGCGTCGCGGACGGCTTGCGCATAGGCCTGCTGCATGGCGTCTTTGATCAGGCGGGTGACGCTGGGATCCGATCCGCGGGCATCGATGTTGTACACATGGGTCACGCCGAATTTTCCTGACGGCACGATCGCACCTGGCGTACCTGGTACGAAAAGCTCTGGTCCGGACTCGCCGACGATCGTGGGGCCCGTGGCATAGCCGCCGGCGGCCATTCCCGGCAGCCAGGAGAAGCCGATCGCGGATTCCATGCCCGACAATCCCCCGCCGGCCGCCGCAGCGCCGCCACCGCCGCCAATGCCCTTAAAAAGTCCGCCGAGGAACCCGAACAGTCCGCCGCCGCTCGATCCGAAAAGAGAATTCTTGACCAGGAGCTCCTCGATCGATTTCAGCAGATCGTCGATCGCCGTTTTCCAGGTGCGCGTGCCGCTCGTGAGATCGACCAGGTCGGTCGAGAGCTGATCCCCGAATGTCCGCCAGTCGCCGGTCATTTTCTTCGTGGCTTGCGTGGAATCGTCGGCGATCACCCCGATCTGCACGCCGTAGTCGTGCAGGTCTTTGTTCGCGGCCTCCTGGGTAAGGCCGTAATTAGCCACCAGGTCGTTCAGGATTTTCTGCTGCTTCGCATATTTCTCGAGCGCCGGCATGTACTGATCGTTGATCGCCTGGGCCTGCTTCAGCTTTTCGTTATAGAAGCCCATGTTGAGCTGCAGGTTCGAGAGGTCGGAATCCTGCTGCTGCAGCGAACCGGCGTTGGCGATGTTGTCATTGGTGCAGATCGTGGTGCCGTCGGCGAGCGCCTTCATTTGGGCGAGCAACTCTTCGCCCTTCTCCTTGGCCATGACAGCGCCCGCGCTGTACATTTCGAAGGCCTTCTGGTTCGCCTCGAGCTGCTTTTCCAGTTTCTGATTTGCGTCGAGCAGATAGCGCGGATCGGCGGTTTCGGCCACGCCGCCGAGCATTCCTGCCGGAGGCGCCGGGGGCGCGCCGTGGTAGACCTTCATCGAGTCGTCTTTGACGAGTCCCAGATAACGATCGACTTCGACGAGCGAGTCGTACCACTGATGCAGGTAATCGATATCGGCGAGGACTCCTCGGCCGAGAGGATTGAGCAGCTTCAGGCCGAGATCTTCGACGTCCAGGCCTACGCCCTTCACCGCGGCCCAGACCTCGGTCATCGCCTCTTTGAATTCGTGGGCGGATTTTGCTGTTTCGGTGGATGTGACTGCGCCGAGCTCGCGCTGGCGCTGCATCAGTTCCTCGATCTTTGTCTTGCCGAGATCGAGGACGGGGATCAGTTCGGCGCCGCTGCGCCCGAAGATCTGCATGGCAAGCGCGGTCTTCTCCACACCGTCAGGCATCGCGGAAAAACGCGCAGCAACGTCGGCGAAAATATCCCGCGCGTCGCGGAGCGTGCCGTCGCTGTTCTTAAGCTGGATTCCGAGCTCGGAATACGCCTCGGTCGCGCCCTTGCCGCCTTCGGCGGTGGCGTAGGCAGATTTGCTCAGGCGCTCGAGTCCCATCGAGAGCGTGTCCTGGCTGACACCCGCAGACTGAGCGACGAACGATAATTGCGACAGCGTTTCGACCGAGACGCCGGCCGATTGCGCCTGCTCGTAAAGCTTTGCCGTTGACTCTGCCGTCGCGGCGGTGAAGGCCAGCAGACCTGTGGCCACGCCGGCGACACCCAGCGAGGCGGTTTGCGCAAGGGCAGCGAATTGGGTGACGCTCGAGCCGAGCGGACCCATCGCCGCGATCGCGTCATTGGCGGCGTCGCGAAGTCCGCCGAGTGACGTGCTGATATCGTCGCCGGCCTTTTTCGCGGCGGATCCGGCCGAGGACATGCCCTCAACGAAGGCAGCTGTGTTTGCTTTCAGCTCAACGAAGAGCGATCCCAGGATGTTTGCCATTGGTCAGTTTGGAAGGCGAGGCGGCCCGAAGAATTTCGTCAGCAGCTCGACCTGATCATCGAGCGACTGTGAATCCTCCGCCGGCGGAGAAAAGCCGGGAACGAAATCGAGAGGGCCGAGTATCCGCGCATTTTCACCGCGGAATGGGTTTGCGTTGTATATAGCCGCTGCGATCGTCCCGGCGGCGATCATGGCGCGGCGGTGCGCTTCGTTGTGGCGCTCGACCAGGGCATCGAATTCACCCATCGTCATGCGGCCAAATTCAGAATTGGAAAGGCCGAGGTCGTATCGGGCGATGGCCCAGCAGGCCAGGTAATCTAAGCCAGCCCCGGATCCGCCGCGATCTCTTTTGGGACTTGTTTGTTTTTGCGAGTGGCGCGGATCTCCGCCTGGCGCGCCGCCGGCAGCGAGATAAGAAAGGCCTCGTCCAGGGCTTCGGAGATCTGCTGCACATTTCCCGGGCTCATGTAGCTGCGAATCGCCTCCAGTCCCGCGTCGGATTCGAGGTCCGGATTGTGGGCGAGGCAGGTGGCCCAGAGCATCACGGAGAGCACGCGGGCGCTATTCAGGTGATTCCAGACGCTCCTGTCGCCGCCGCCGATTACGAACAGCCCCGTTCTCTCCTCGATCAGCGCGATGGCGTTGAAATCGAAAGACAGCCGCAATTGCAGCGACGGCACTCCCAACTCGCTCGACCCATCGAGCCGCAGGAAATGCGACGGTACGACGCGCCTCTTGAGTGCTTCGTTCATTTTGTCGGAACGGGCTTGGCGGACTCGCCCAGAGATGGATCGGCCGGGGCTGGCTTTGGCGCTGGAATAAAAAACCGCTTCTCGGGATCGAAGCTGAACCCCTGTGGCACGGATTGCTGCAGCCGGTTCACCAGGCCATTCGAGCGATCGAGATCGGCCTGGTATTGCTTCACCGCGTTCGACCGCTGCAGGTTGTCCTGCTCTTTTCGCAGCTGCTGCATGAGATCACGATACGCATCCCAATCGGCTAAGAATTGCGGCGATGGCGCGACCCAGCCAGGCTGCGGCTGGATAGTTGCCGGCGCTGCGGCCACGGCCTGGGAGCGGTGAGCGAGCGGATAGACCACGACGCCGGCCACGACGGCTCCGGCTAGGGCTGCGACCACGGAGAGCCCGATCAGAAGTTTTTTCAATCCGAAGTCCAAAGTTCCGATCCTCCTCGCTTGGATGTTAATCGCGGCATTGAGTTGGCGGAAGTGTTTAGATCAACACTTTCCTATCAATCTCCCCACAAGCCAGATCAATGGGCAACGGCAGTAAGGCCCGTGGGGAGGTTGGGGTTTGATGGGATGACCGCATTCACCGGGATCGTGCAGGGCGATTCGTTCCCTGCGGAATCCACGGTCGTAGCGCAGTAGCCGTAGGTCGTTCCAGAAACCACACTCGCGTCCGTCGTGGTCAGGACCGTGATCAGGCTTGCATTGACCTTCGTGTAGTTCACTCCCGACGTCGCCCGATAGACGTTGTATCCAGCCACGGTTCCAGATCCACCCACCGGAGACGGCGCCTGCCAGGTCAGCACGACGCTGTGAACGGTTCCCGCCGGCGGGGTGCTCTGCGCACGCATCCCTGCCGTGAAAAACAGTAGTGTGCATACAAGTACTGACGTGTATATACGGTGCATCATTTCTCCTTTTGAGCAACGATCGTGTTGAGATTGTCGGGCGAGTTCGGTCCCGCCCAAGTCGCAGTGAAGGGCCCCGTGGTGCTTGTGGTCACGTAGACGTAATCCGAGGTGGTGTTGGTGCATTGAAGTTGCAAGGTCGCCTGCTGGCCGATGGTCACGTTCCCGAAATCAAGACTGGTAGGCGTGCAATAGACGCCTGGAGCGATTTGTAGGCTTACGCGTTTTGCTGAGACGTCCGGCGTCTCTGTGGGCATTCGTGAGATGGAGATGCAAGCGAATAGCCCAAGCAAGCAAAGACTCAGTGTGAATAACGTACTGCGCCAGTTCCGCCGCTTTCGCGAGTGGGTCATCTGCTGGTACCCCCTTATCCACAGCGGCCCACGCCCATCAGCATCAGCGTCGGCGTGCACGATGGCGCGGCTGCCGGTGCCTTCAGCGCCATTCCTGCCCAATTCCATTGCCCCGTGGCGAGCGGCACGTTCGTGATTACCCAGGTGAACGTGAAACTCGATGTGTTCGGGTTGTAGTAATGGCCCTTGCAGTTGTTCTCGTCCATCTCCGACTGTGTAGCCTCTTGCGGGCTGTAAGCCGTGTCCGTTGTGCCCGGCGAGTTGAGGCCGGTGCATTGCGGATTGGAAATCCCGGCCAGCCCGAGCACGACGCCGTTTGCGGTCGATGGAGTTACCGTGCCTGTGGTCAGGCTGGTGACGTTGCCGGTTGTCTGATTGCCGTTGCTGGTGCAGCCGCCGCTGGTGCAGGTGGTGTTCGCTCCAGCCGTGATCGACGTATCCAGCGGATTCGTGTCCGCCCCGGATACCGCGTAGATCAGACAATCGGCATTCACAAAGCTGGAAGATGACGACCCCGACGGCGTGCCCGTGGTGATGGTCAGCACGTCGGATGGCGAGAGCGTGACGTTGTGCGTATACCACCACATCGTGATGCCGCCCTGCGCCGTGCCCGCCGCTACCCCGGTATCTTCCTCGACTTTGGTCCACGTCTCCCCGCCCGAGGCCGAAATCGAGGAAATGTCTCCGTCGCCGGGTGCATCCACGCATCCAAGAGCTGCGGCATTTCCCGTCAGCGGAGCGCCCAATTTGAAGCCGCTCGTCGCCGTGACGATGTTGTAGTGCTCAAGCGAGGTGATATAGATGCCCGCGGGAGCGCCGGAGCCAGCCGTTGCGGTCTTGAACCCGCAAGCCGCCGTATTCCAACTGGCGCTTACGCTCATCGTCATCTTTGGTTTGAACGACGCATTCAATCCGTAAATGCCCCACTGCGCGCCCTGGGTTACCTGGCTCGAATACCCCTGATCGTTTTGCAGCAGCGCCCAAGTGACGCCAAGCTGGCCCGAGCCTGCCGTCCACACGTCGGCGCTTGTGCCGCTGTCGTTTTCTCCGATCTGAAAGATCAGCTCGCCCGCATTGAGAAAAGTCAGATTGGTTGTGGGCGCGAGAGTCGTTCCGCTGGCCGCCGTGCCGCCCTGGCAGGTATCGACGCCGTTCAGGTTGTCGAATTCAGCGGAAACCATGTCGATGAAGCTGGCGTTCGCTCCGCTGAAGCTGGCCTTGAAGAGATGCGATCCGGCAGTGGGGACCGCATGAAAAATGCAAACGGTCTGATTG
>DASRHB010000003.1:0-73462 GCA_035650755.1 Candidatus Acidiferrales bacterium | reverse complement strand
TCCTCATCATCTCAGTGCTAGGCGCAATTCCGGCTCTTGGCGGCCTGATTGTTTTCTTCGCGCTGATCATGGGCATGGGCGCGGTGGCATTGCAGATGAACCGGGTGCTGCACCCGGCAGCGCATTAGCGTCCGTGCTTTGACAAAGAAGCGACGGCGGGCCGGAACCAAGCCGGGCCGCCGTCGCACAGGGGAAAGTGTAAAGCGCCTTAATGCTGCAAAAGTCTTCCCGTGCGTTAGCCTTGATGCGCGATTTACTCTTTGCCTTCGATGTGGGCCTGCAGGTGTTTAGCGCACGCTTCGGCCGTGGTCTGGTCGCCATGCCACGTATTCTTCTTGTTCACGGCATAGGCAAAGACGACAGCGCTGGTTTTCGTGTTTATCACGGAAATGCTGGCCTGATCGTCGGAATGGATGTTGCGTTGAAAGGCAATCTTGGCCCAGCCGGCTTTTTCGTGTTGTGCGGTGCCCGTAATCACGAAATCGGCGGCATCGCGGTCAGCCACGACAGTAAGCTGCACCTTCTTTTTCATCAACGCGGCGGACAGGTAGTTTTCAAATCCATCCATCGGCTCAATGTACACCGTGGAACCCGGCGGTAACGTCGTCGGTTTCTGCGCGTAACTCGCGCCCACAAAGCACAAAACCAGCACGGCAATTGCGCTGAATTTTTTCATTCCGCCCTCCCGCGGAGCAGGTTCGACTATGGCGCTGCGCGCGGGGAGCGTACGACGGTACTACTGTGCCGATAGCGTTAACTTTCGCTCCCACGCTGCCGGTTAAGCGAAGCGAGGAGCGCTACGATTACAATTTCGGTATAGCACAGCACTTCATGGTTTCGCGGTGGAGTCGTCACCCTTTTCGAGGACGATTTTCATACGGGATTTTTCGTTGGCGACAGGATTGATCTGCGTCTCGTAGGTGCGATAGCCGTTCAGCGTCACTTTCAGCTGATGCTTTCCCGGTGCGACGAGCATGGAATGGAAGTGACCGCCGAAATCGCCGCCATGTCCCACGTAGGCACCGTCGATAAAGACGGCCGAGCGCTTCGGCTGGATATCCAGACGGAGCTCCGCGGCATCGTCGCCGGGGTAGATGGATTTCGGGTTTTCCTCTAATACGACGTCAAGGGTCTGAACGTCGCCCGGAGCGAGTGTGAGCTTCTTTACCAGATCTTTGTAGCCGTCTTCGCGAATGGAGATTTCGTGTTCGCCCGGCGGAAGCAGCACTTTCTTGTCGCCCTTCAATTCTTTCACAAAGCCGTAGTATTTGCCGTCGATCCAAACGCCCGCGTCGCGCTCATCCTGATTATCGGCATTGAAGAGCACTTCGGCGGTCTGTTGGCTCTGCGCGGGTAATGCGGCGAGAGTTGTGCTGGCACCGGCAGTTGAAATTTGCGGGCCGGCAGTTTGCGCCAGAGCACACACTGAAAAGACGGAAACGAAAAGGGCTGCGATGGATAGTGTCAGAGGCCGCATGCCAATCCTCCTGCTGCTCTATGCATACCACAAAGACCGCCGGAGGGAACTTTGGTATTGGGGAGCGCACGATCAAGAGTCAACGTCGCGCAGGAGTTCGTTTGCTTCCGAGCGCGTGAGGATCCCTTTGCGTTCCAGAATCTTGAGGAGCTTCGTGGCGAACTGCGGGTTCGTTTTCAAAGACATTTCCGGCGGTGCACCGGCTGCGGACGGAAACGAAGCTTCGGGAGAAGAGGTTTCCTCCAGCCAGGAAACCACGGTATCGACCTGCGCTGGGGTCAGCGGATCGAAATTCAAGCCCATGCCCGAGCCCATGTGGCAGGAGGTTACCTCCGCCTGACATTGCAGCCTCTGATTATTCTTGGTGAGTTCGAGCAGGACGCGGGTGCCGACCGGCAGCGGGTTTAACGTGTCTATGTAGCACCCGGTCAGACTCAGATCCGACGTGCGCGCGGAAATGCGCATGCTGCCGTCGAGATTCATCAATTCCGCAGGACAAATGAAGGCGTACCGGTGAGCTTCGCGGCGCTCGCCGGCTGCGATCTGCCCGTTTGTCGATGCCGTGGATCTTTCAAGGCTCTGCTGCGAGGTCTTTTTTAACATGGGCTCGAGGCTGGCGGTGTATGCAGAGGTCACGGCCGCTTAAGATATTCTGGTCAACAGCGCCCATGTCCAGCAAGCAATAGATACCGATGCGGTGCGAAAACGTGACCTGTACAACTCGTAACGCTGCGGCGCGAGTCCGAACACGCAGGCTGAGGCAAGGCTTAACACAGAGATCACAGAGGCACGGAGAGCACAGAGCCGCCGGGGCATGGATGGTGCGGAAGCCGCTTGCAGCAAGGCTGCGAGAGAATGCAACCACAGATTGATAACTTGAACGAATGTCTTCGGGAACTGGCCGACGGCGCATACAAAACCCATCCATAGGCAAACAACCAAAGGGAAACAGCTAACGTAATCGCCGCGACAAATTTCCGCGATACATAACCCATCACACGTCCCCCGGCACCAGGATTCTGAGGATGTGAGTCAAGCGCCAGTGAGAAATTTGTATTGCCGCGGAGTGAGGGGAACGACGGAGAGGCGTCCCTGGCGAACGAGCGGCAAGTCACCGAAGAGCTTATTGGCTTTGATTTCCGCCAGCGAAACCGGTTTCGAGAGCGGCTTCCCTGCTTCGATTTCGACGGAGGGATTCTTGGGATTCGAAAGATCGACCGAGACAACTGTCGCGGTACCGACGGCGCTCTTGCGGTCGCCGGTTTCGTAGATCACCAGGCGTACACCGGGCTTCATTTGCGCCAAATTGCGCAAGGCCACGGGATTGGAAACGCCATCCCACACGGTGACTTTATCGCGCTGTAAATTCTCAAATGAGTATTCGGAAGGCTCGGTCTTGAGCAGATATTCGGATGGCATGGCTTCCTCGCTGGGCGATGGCCGAACGAGGAACGGCATTTTACACCAGCGGCCGCAATTTGCGTGGGTCCGTCCAACGAGCGCGCGATTACCTCGGGCAGCGCTCGCGGACAAACCGAAGCCGCGTTTTTGCGGCGCGCGCAGCCCGCGCTGTTGGCAGCTCCGAAACATGGTACAAAGTATGGCGACAGGAGGAACGCATGAAGGCTTTATATGCGACTTTGCTCGGCGCCGGGGCGCTCTGCGCGGCGTTGGCTATTGCGATACCCACCCGCACCATGGCGCAAGATGACCCCGCGCTTCAGGCAGCGGATCATGATTTCGCCGCGGCGGTATCGAAATCCGACAAGGCGGCGCTCGACAAGTTGCTGGACACGGATTTTGTGTGGATCGAGGCCAATGGAAAATTGCAGGATCACGCGCAGGTGCTGGCCGGCGTGCCGAAACGCCTGATTCCGGTGCTGATCATCAATGGCAAACCTCAATTTGCGCCCGTTCGCTGGCATAACTACGGTGAAGTCGCGGTAGCGCAAACCGACGAAGACAGAAAGCATCTGGTGCGCATCTGGGTGAAGCGGCCGGCGGGCTGGCGGGCGCTGGTATACCAGGAAGTGGAATCGCTCGGCGCGGCGCCAAAGTCAACGCCCAGCGCCGGCCAGCAATGCGATAATCCCTGCAAGAGCGTGGGCTACAGGCCCCAGAACGAAACCGAAGCCGCAATCATCAAGGCTTACGAAAGGCTCGAAACTTCGGCCATGACGCATAATGCCGCCGATTGGGACGCGCACACGGGCGAGGAGTTTGCGGCGGCGAGTTCCTTCAGCGACAAGCTTCTGGATAAACCCACGCGCCTGGGAGAACTGAAGCGCTCGAATATGGCCGGGCTGGCGCCGACGCCGCTGGTTTCGGGCAAACTGTTTGTCTTTGGCGACGCAGCCGTGCTGCGCTCCCGGCATCAGGCCGGCCAAGTCAAACTCGAAGTGACACGCGTCTGGGCCAAGCGCGACGGCCGATGGGTGGAGACGCTTAGTTACCAGACGGGAGTGCAAAGCGGCTCGTAATTACCGCCCGCGCGCGTCAAAGGCAAAAGCAGATCTATCCTTGTTTGCCCGCATGAAGAGATGCGGGCAAACTTCCTGGGATGACGAATTTATTTATTTTTGCGGCACGGAAAAGCTGAGCAGCGAGGGACAAATCTGCGTGTGGCGCGGCAGTTTCTATGCCGGTACTTCCGAGCCATGATCTAGGCACGAAGTACCATTGGCCGCAACAATCATATCCACAAAACTGGGACTGGCCCTCAAGCAGGTGTTGCGAATGTGTCGTGATTGAACGCCGCCAAATCGTACGCTACGACTTCGGCGCCATCGCCGAGGTTGTCGACTTGGATTCCCGCGAAGACGTTATCGTCGTCACTCGCGATCTGAGCTTCTCCGGCTGTTTTGTGAAAACGGGCCTGCCCTTCGCTCCGGCTACGCAAGTCCGAGTCAGAATTACATACGGCGGGCTGGATTTCGCCGCCACTGGCGTGGTCGCCTACAAAACGCGCGACGGCATGGCAATTGAATTTGCCGAGGTCAAACCGAAAGATCGCGCCATTATTCAGGAATGGTTGAACGTGGTGGCAAACAGGGGAATAAACGAGCCGGCAGCCGTTCCGGAAGACCGGGTAATTCGGCTGAAGAACCGCCTGCAGCGGCCGATGCATCCAGCGGCGTTTACGCCACCGCCCCCTCCAACCCCGCAGTCGAAGAGGTCGGTCCCGAGGCTGCTTATGGACGAACTTCTCGCATCCGCGCGGAAGCTTATAGGCCTTGGCGAGGATGCGCGAAGCTCTTGAGTTTTAAGGTGGTCGAGAAACTAGATGGGGCTGTAGGAAGACTGCTGCGCGGCGGGTATCCGGGAGCGCAATTCCAGGTATTCGTGCCGCACCAGCCACCAGACCACCGCATCGAAAAGCGTGAGGAAAATCAGAACGACGGCGTGGGTGTGGGTATACCGATATAGCTGATACGCCATCAACACGGCGATGGCGGCAAGCGCGGCGGGAAAAGCCCAAAGCCGGCTCGTGAGCAATCCAATAACAAGCCCCAGGTTGATCACGCCCACGGCAAGCAAATAAATCCCGGCGAAATGCTGGCCTCCCGAAACAGCGGCTCGCGCCACATGCAGGAGGAAATCAACTGCAAAAGCAGGCCAACCCTTTTGCTGCTCGCGCACGGCAAAGGTCACCAGGAAATTCGCCACCAGGAAGGGGCTCAGGCTCAGAACGGCTGCGCCCGTTGCAAGCTCGATGAGCGCGTGCAGTCCTTTAAGGACGACGCTGAACTCAAACAGCTGATGGAAATGCTCCTGACGCATCGGTAGGCACTTTGACCTGTCCCTTTGATTGTAATGGGTGCGAGCGAGACATCAAGCCGGGAAAGTCCCCAAGATGGCGAAGTTACACCCGGTTTGCTGTACCGAAGTGGCTTGGCGCAGTGGTTATGCTGTAAACGCGCGACGGGCCTGATGTATGCCGTGACAACCGACACACAGAACGTTGCCTCAGTTACCCTTTCCCGCCGATGGCACCCGGCCCTCTCCAGTAGCAATCTGGAGGCAGGGAAGAGGATATGAGAGTGCTGGGATCCACGATTCAGGAACGAATTCGAGTCCTGAAATGATCCAGGACAAAAAAGGAGATGAGCCAGATGCCGCCCCGCTAGCGCGGCGCCATAGAGCGCCAAAAGGTCGCCAGAATTCGAACCTTCATCGCGAATCGACTGAGGAGGGCAACCATGCTTCACGAAATGATGAATACAGAGGCTAATACGAGGAATCCGCAACCCGAGCGGCGCAACGAGAATCGCCGACAGAAGGAGCAACGCCGGACCGCGAACGACGAAGGTCGCCCAGGCGGCAAGGGCGATAGAATTCCAGCGCCGGAAAGGCAGATGCGGCACTTCGATTCCGGAAACAACCGGCCCGAAACCACACCCGATTCTTTGCCACGCAGCCGCAGAAAGTCTATGCGTGCATCAGGCGGGTCGAACACAGTATTTCGTTCGTTCAAGGATAGGAACGCCAGCCCCAATGGGCCAACGCAGGGTGAGAGCCGTCGCGGTTCCCGCGCGACCTCAGAACCGGGCGACAGGCGGAGCCGCTTTAATAGGACAGAGAACAACCGAGGCGAAAAAGATTTCGGCGAGAGCCACGATCGCCCGTTCGGCGAGCGGAACCGTGGCGCGGGTGGAAAGATAGACAGCACTCAACGGGACATGGGCCAGACCGGGCAGAACATGAAGGGCGGAAGAGGCGAGGAAATCCATCAGCAGCAGGGACCGTACGGGCCGCCGGGGAAGCGTCGCGGTCCACAGGCGCCGGGGCAGCCCCTGATGGATGACTGGGGCAAGAGCGATAAGCATTAGCCACCAGCAGCTTAACAGCTCGAAATGAAGAGCCGGAGTGATCCGGCTCTTTTTTTATGCTGGCCTTACGGGTCGTCGTGCACACCGGACTTGGTGCACGCGCACTGTCGTGTTACGATGCGCGAGCCAGTCCTCCAATCCTCACAACCGATGTTCGATCGCCAAGCAGTAACGCGGACAGTGTCGCTGCACCCTCTGCAAGGAAGCAAGGCGAAGCGTTACACAGTCGCACTGCTCGCGATGGCTGCAGCCTTGGGATTACGGTCGGTCTTCCAGCCCATCCTCGGCGGATCAATGCATTACGTGAGCATTTCTGCCGCAACGGTTTTCGCCGCATGGTATTGCGGATTGGGCCCGGCGATCGTCTCGACAATCGCAGGCGTGACTGCCGCGAACGTGCTCTTCGTCTCTCCGTATCTGCCGTTAGGACAATACTCTGAACGCGAGATCGTGGGCGAAGTCCTGTTTCTTGTTTTCGCTGGTGCGATTATCGCAATGGGCGAAGCCGGGCGCAGATCGTGGCTTCGGCTGGGCCACGTGCATGAGGTGCTGCTCCGGTCGCGGATGCAACTGAAGTTCCGCGTTCGCCAGCGCACTGCTCAGCTGCAGCAAATCAATCAGGATCTTCGTGATCTTTCGGCGCGGCTGCTCCGCGTACAGGACGATGAACGGCGGCGCATAGCGCGCGACCTGCACGACAGCACCGGCCAGGCGCTCACAGCGCTGAAGCTAGAGCTCGCGGGAATCGAGCGCGAATTGGCAACCCGCGATGCTCCTACCGCTCGCCGGCTCGCGTTGGCGATCGAAACGGCCCGGCAAATCTCAGATGAGTTGCGAACCATCTCTTATTTGTTGCATCCACCTTTGCTGGATGAACTCGGCCTGGGCTCTGCGGTGCGCTGGTACATCGACGGTTTCCAAAAACGCAGCGGCATCAAAGTAACTCTGGACCTGAACACTTCGGCCCGCCTTGCGGCAGAACTGGAAACGATGATCTTCCGTATGATTCAGGAGTGCCTGGTCAACATTCACCGGCATTCGGGAAGCTCGACAGCCACGATCCGAATCTCGCAAAGCGAAGAGGAACTGGTCGTGGAAATCGAAGATCAGGGCCGCGGCATCGAAGCTGACGAGCTTGCGGATATCAATGCTGGCGCAACTCCGGGTGTGGGGCTGCGCGGAATGAGGGAGCGGATCAACGATTTCGGCGGCGAACTGCAGATCAATTCATCAGAAAAAGGAACGAGAGTCCGAGCGACAATTCCGGTGGAAACCGCCGGTTCCGACGGCGGCTCAGACAATGCCGTAAATGACGTCCGCTCCTCGATCTCCGACGTGTTCAAGCGGGCCAGCGCCCATTGACATCCAATCAGCATGGCGACGGCACAGAAAAATCAAATCCCTTCGGAACTCTCTTTTCGCAGCGAAAACGAACGTTTTCGCCGACGTCGGGTTCGTCATGAGAGCGGTTTAGTTGTTGCACAAAGCAAACAAATTAAGGGGCCACGGATAGAGAAATGCGACGACCGGCTGCGACTGCAGCGGCGTGGGACTGACTATTGTGCTTTGGCGGCGTAAAGCGCGCCCTGAACGGTGCCAAAGAGAACGAAATTGCCGACCGGTATCGGCGCCGTTGTGACCTGTGACGGAGCATTAAATCGCCAGTCAAGCTTCCCGCTCTCGCCATTCAGCCGCAGAACAGCATTTCCGGCGGCAGCATAGAGACGCGTGGAATCCCAATACGGCGGGCAGGCGCCTCCCTGGGGGACGCGCCAAAGTTCCTGGCCCGAGCTGAGCGCAAGCGCCACAAGCGCATATTTCTGATCATAAATACTGAGGAAAACTTTGCCGTCGGCGAGCACGGGCGCGCTGGCGATTTTATTCCAGTGACGGCGCCAGACGACGGTTCCCTTCCCCAGATCAAAGGCGCGTAAGTTTCCATCCTCATCGGCGAAGAGCAAGCTGTGGCCGTCGGACGCGACGGCAGATGGATTGGCCGCGGGCTCGCTAAGGCTGGGTCCCTCTTGCGGGATTTCACGATCGAGTTTCGCCCGCCAGAAAGATTTGCCGTAACCGAAAATCGCCTCGCCCGGAGCAGCGACAACCCAAAAATTTTCCGCTGCGACGGTCAGGTCAGGATCGATGTCAAAGGTCTGCACAGATGCGTCGCGCGCATCGATGCGCAACATGCTGCGCGATACCGGCGCAAAAAATATAATGTCGCCGACGACGGCGGGCGCCGGCGGGTGCGGATTACCTGGCAGTTCAATCTTCCATTTTTGCCGGCCCGAATCGGTGAGCAGTCCGTACACCAGAATCCGATCGCGTTGCCCAGCAAAACCAAAAGCGACCACTACATCACTGGCGAGCAGCGGAGGCGAAGCGCAATTGCCGATGTTGAATTGCCATTTTGGTTTTCCGGTAGAGAGGTCGAGGGCATAGACTCGGGACTGCTGCCTTTCCGCGTAGCCGCCGCAGAAGAAGACCACGTTGCGGTTGACGGCTGGTGTGAGCGCCTGCGAATCGCCTGCCAGTATCCATGGACGGCGAGTCGCAAACGACCATGCGGCGTCTCGAGGGCGGCTGCAACCCCACAGGGCCGCTGCAACAACCAGGGCTGCGACTGCACTGCTTTTCCTCGATATCATCGTTATGCGTCGGAAGTTATGCGTTTCCGCTGAAAACACGGCGCCTATCCGCCTGTTACGCGATTAGGCAAAACCGCGTTATTATTGGGTTCAGCCCCCGCATCTAAATTACCAGAATGAAGTATAGGTGGCCTGAGTGGGCCGATGATATTGGCAGGACCGTCTGGGAGGCGGCTCCGCTATGAATGGGAAACCAATGCGCCTGATTGCGGCGGCGAATCTTATGCTCGCTGCCGGACTGTGGCTGTGCGTCGTCAAAGTTCCGGGTATTCTGGCATCAGGGCGACAAAACGCGAGCGAAGATTCGCGGGCGAAGACCACGCCTGGCCAGACGAATGCGCCCCGGGAGTCGCGTGGCGAGCAATCGCCGGCTCAGAATAGGGCGGCAAACCCCTACAAACCCGCCAGCGCAGTCTCGGCTGCAGACGTGCAGTTTCCGTTCGAAACACCAAACGATGGAATCGTAGTTTTCAACGTGTCGATAGGCCCCGAAGGGCAGATCCGCCACATCGCCGTGCTGCAAGATGTGCCGCCATTTACAGCCGCAGCGGAGCAATCGCTTCGGGGGTGGAAATTCGCGCCCGCGGCCGTGAATGGCACCGGCGAAAATGCGGAGATGTTGGTCGCGTTCGTCTTCCGCCATTCGGTATACGTGGCGAATGAGCCGCCATTCAGGCCTGTATTGCCGGCGAAAGAGCCGGCTGGCGAGCGGCAGGGGTTTACGCCTGCGGGGATTCTCTCCGCCACGTATGCCGCATATCCGGCAAGCACCATTGCCATGGGCGCGGTCATCGTACAGGCCACGGTAAAGACGGATGGCTCGGCTGGCGGCGTCAGCATTCTTCGAGATCTTCCGGGAGATTTTGGGAAGCTGGCGGTGAACGCCGCAAAGCACTGGAAATTTCAGGCGGCCACGCGCGATGGGAAGCCGGTGCCCACTAAAGTAGCCATCGCGTTTGTCTTTTCTTCACGCGCGCTGAATCCATTCTGATACTAATGCGCCGCGAAAAACTCTCGGACCTATGCATCCGACGGGGCTCTCCTTTTATTCCGTCCGCACGGGTATTCCATCGCCACGGGCTAAGGGAGTCAGGAATGCGGCGAACGCGGCTCGATTTTCTCCATCAGCCAGTCGGCCATTTGTGGTATCACGATTGGATAGTACTCCACCGCGCAATGCTCGCCGCGGCCGAGCAGCCATAGATCGCCCTGCTTCGCCGCCTGGTAGGTCGACATCAGGTCCGGGACGGGATTGCCGGGATCGCGCGTGCCGTTGACCACGAGTAGGGGTCCGTTGATCAGCTTGTCTCCGGGTTTTGCGTCAGGCGCCAACGAATTCTTCTCGCCCAAGTGCAGCCCTGCACACATCGCCACGATCGCTTTCACGCGCGGGTCGTTTCGCAGCGCCGCGCGCAACGACGCGGCTCCGCCATAGCTTTGCCCGAAGAAACTGATGCGCTGGGTATCGATATCCTCCCGCTTCAGGTAGGTCTCGAGGGCGGCGAAATTGGCTTCCGCCTTGAGATCCGCGCCCCACTGCCTGCTCTCGCCGAAGCCGGGCAGGTCGAGCGTGGCGACGGCAAATCCCTTGGCCAGCATGTCTTGAATCGGGCGCCAGTGGTTGGCTTTGTACTGGTCGACGCCGCCGTACCAGATGACCAGCGGCGGTTTCTTGACGCCGAACGGCTTATGCAGGTAGCTGGTGATATAACCGTCCTTGTACGGCACCTTCACCAATTCCAGCGGCACGTCGAATAGCTTGCCGCCCTTCTGGTAGACGCGCAGTTGTGCGTCGTAGGCCTTGGCCTCCTGTTCCGAGTTGACCTTTGGGAACCAGGCGAGGGCGTAGTAGACGCTCGAGGTCATGTAGGCGTCGAGAGCTTCACGCCGCGCCCCAGTCTTGAGGAGCGCGTCGCCCTGGTCATCGTAGTACTTGCCGAGGACGCTCCACTCGTAGACCCAGCCGCCGGGCGCGTCGCCTTCCTGCCTCACGATCCGTTGGACCGTTTGCCGGATAATATTTTCATCGGCTCCAAGGTACGCATACGCCCGAATGCGGCGTTCCTCGAGTACCACCTTTCCGTCTTTGAAGTTCGGGCTCTTCGAGGTTTCCTGAAATTGCGGGAGGGGGGGATACTGGGCGAAGCTGGCCGAAACGGGCAGCAGCGAGAATAGTGACGCAGCGACAAGGATCGTCACCGGTCCGCGGAGTGCCCGCGCAGGATGCTTCCGAGGATGGCGCATGAGCATGAAATTGATCCTTTCTAGCGGCAGATGGGATGGTTTCAGAAGATTTACACTCAGGCGCGCCGCGAGTCAAGACGGATTCGCCGAGGTCGGCGAGCTGCCGGTCACCGATGCACCAGCCGCGCCAAGAAATTCAACACTACATAATGCGTAAGCATGACAGCGGCTGCGATGATGGCGAGCCAGATCAGATTAGGATCAGGTAAGCCCACCGTCCCCCTGACATGTTTCTGAAATGCGAGCCCGCGAGCCATTTGCCCTTCTCCGTTCACACTTGTAAGGCACCGCATCCCGGGCGTCAGTGACTTGGCACACACGTGAATCCACTTTGCTGAGTCGCACAAATACTGGAATTCCGATTGCCGGATGGGAGCGCCTGGGCTGGTTAGCGCAGCCCTGCGATGTCGGATTGCTCGGGAGTCTTCAGGTTTAGTTCGACCTGGAACCACCAATTCGGCTGGTAATCGATCTTCACCGGCACGCCTCGCAGAGCTCCGGTTGTTCCCAAGAGCAACTCGAAGCTGGAGCCCTGGTGCATCGTTTCGTTGAAGTTTTCTATCCGGGCGCGAAGCAAATTGTGATACTCGCGCACGTACGGCTGCGGCTTCCCATTGAGAGAGAGCTTCACCGTTTCGCGTTCCACGGGAGTGACGCGGTTCAGCGTTAACCGAAAAAGCTGACCGTTGTACACATAGCAGAGCGATTCGGGGGTGTTATGGCCCGCAAGAGCGTCGTCCACCAGCTCCGCGACCGAACTAAGGAAGCCCTCGGGGCGCCCGCAGGAACGGAATTCTCCGGGCGCCATGCTGCGGACCTTCCCCTCGGTATGCTCGAGTTGGTCGAATACGACGGCTTCAGCCTGATCCAGTTGATGGATGTTGAAATCCGTATCGGTCGCGAAAGGAACGGACTTTGCGACACTCTCGTTCCTGTCCGCCCGATTCAGAATCGCAGAAAAAAGAAAGGCGTGGCCGCTCTTTTCTCGATCGAGCTCCTTCTGCATCTCGGAAACTGATTTCCCGTTATAAACTTTCATGAACCCGAAAAACGTGCTCGACTCCGGATTGTCGCCGGCTCCGTTCTCCCGAACGCGTTCGACCGCGGCGCCCCAGCGGTTGATTGCTCGCGGCGCCTTAGCGGGGTCCGAACCCATGACAATTTGGAAGAACGCAGCGGGAGGGTCGGTAAACGACCCACGCCGTATGTAACCGCCGCCCACATCGTCTTGCCCCGCCCAGAAGAGCAGCAGGCGCACGCGCGCGGTCATGATGTAGTCGTATTCCGCATTTAGGTGCGGCGCTGCGCGAATTTCTTCAATCGCCCGGCGGAGCTCAGCCGAGGTCACCTGCTGTTTCTCCGCCGGCTGGGCCGGGGCTGTTTGCGCACGGCTCAGATTGACGAGAGCGAGTGCGAAAAAACATCCGGCCGCCGCCAACGCCCACTGACGAAGCGCCCTCCGATGAACCAAGGCACCCTCCACGGGGACAGATTAGCACCGGTGGGACCGAGACTCTGTACGACTCGACTGTCGGGAATTTCGAGACTCGATTTTGTGGCGTTCGCCAATACCGCGGACGGCTAGGGCCAGGAGATATGGCCAAGAACATTTGGAATGCTTTCGGATAGGCGCACGGCCCGCACGGGCTGGCTTAGGCCGTTGGGTTTAGCTAGTTCACGGTGATCGGTATCGAGAGCGTGTGGGTCTTGCCGCTGACGGTGCCGGTCAACTGGATATTCCCCACTTGCGTGGCCACCAGCAAAACGTTTGCGGAAGCCTGCCGGGTGGGATCGGCGACACTGGTCGCGGTTACGATTACGGATTGATTCGCGGTGAATGTGGAAGGCGCGGTGTAAAGCCCAATCGCTGAGCCTGCGGATGCGCCGGCCGGCGCAATTTCTGACGCGTTCACGACAGTGACGTTGCCGACGGCTGGGGTGATCGACCAATTGACGGCGGCATTCGATGTATTCCCAACGTTGGCCGTGAACTGCTGGTGTCCATTGGGCCCGAGCACCGCCGCCTGCGGCGTAAGCTGGATCGACAGCGGCGCATTGCCAATCCGCGCAGCGCTAGAAGAACTGCCCGAGGTCGCTCCTGCGCAGCCAATCAGCGCTGCAATGGACAAAGCAGCGCCGAATAGCGGCAGCAGCTTCAGCTTCCCCGTTGTAGACAAACAGCCGAGTGCGCAAAGCGCGATTGTGATTAAAGCCCAGACTGTCAACGAGTGCTCGTGCGACAGGAGGGTCATGGCCTCTGCAACAGGCGCTGCTCGCCAAGAGCCCACGCCGCGAGGCCCCGCAGGAAAATCGGCCGCGCTGCCGGTGCTCGTCAGGGTGAGCGTGAAGACGTTCGCAGCCGCTGAGGCCGGTGCAACCGAACACGTTACGGCAACGAAAATCCCCGGAACGCTGCAAGAAAAAGAGGGCGTGCCGCTCAAGCCGCCGACGTCGGTAACGGTGATCTGCGCGGTTGCCGGAGTGCCACGCGTGAGTGAGAGATTCGGCGGTGAAACTGTCATATCGAAATCGGGCGGAAAATTCACCGTCGTCCAATCGCTCAGGAGCAAACTCGCGTCGATTGAACCCAGGCCCGTCACTACGTTGTAGCCTGGAGCAGCGCTGTAGCCCATCGCACCGGCACTCGCTCCGCTGGTTGGGCAATTGGGCGTCGGGGGATTCATCTGGCACGGAACGATGTTATTGCCGATGGCGATGTTGTGAAGCGGGCTCGGCGAACGCGCGGCGAGCTGATAGAGCGCGTAGTTGATGTTTCCCTGCGGCGAATTCATGGTTTGATTGAGCAGCGCCACGATTGCAGCGAACGCAGGGGTTCCGGCCGATGTACCTCCAACTGCAGTGAAACCACCAAAAGCGCCGTTCGGGCAAACCGGGGTGAATGTCTTCGAGTTCGAATCAAAGCTCTCATCACACACGAGGTAGCCGTCGTGGTTCGCGGAAGCATTCAGCGACACGTCGGGGACATCGCGCACGCCATCATTAGGCACCCCCGCACCAGATTGCCAGATCGGCTTGCTGAATTGCTTGCTCGGACCACCGCCTGTGGCCTCGATTCCGTAGATGGAGGAAGTGTCATTCCAGCCGATCTCGGGAATGTAGGACAGCACAGAGCTGTTGTTCGCGGTATTTGTTGTGCTCCAATAGGTCCCGGAGCCTTCACTGAATTCACTGCCTCCGACAGCCGTGGCGTAGGGCAGGCTTGCCGGAATGCTCACGGCTAACCCCCGCGTCGCTTGCTGGGCCAGGGGCGCATCGCAAGCGGCCGCGCCCGCATCGCCCGATGCGGCGACGATCGTCTGGCCCTGCGCGTTTGCCTGTTGCCCGATTTGCGTAAAAATCTGCACTTCCGAGGGCGCCAGGTCCGGCTCGCATGCGCCATAGCTGACGCTGATGACGGGCGCAATGTCGTTGGTGACGGCGTATTGCAGCGACCACCAGGCGTTGCTCGAGTTGACGTAGATAATCGTGGCATTCCTGGCCACGGCGCCTGTCCATTCGAGGTCGAGGTCCGCTTCCTGGAAGTCGCCGTTCGCGAATCCCGGATCAGCCGATCCCGGCACGAGCAGAATTTGCGGATTCACGGCCGGTAAGTTCATCAAGGCGCGAAATTGCTGAATATCGCCGAGTTGAATGTCGCTTTGGCCAGCCACGGCGATTTTTTGGCCGGTACCATCAATTCCGCGGCTATAGAGCGGGTTGACATCATAGATCGCGCCGAAATCCGACGGCGCGAGAAAGTGGTTTGTCGAGCCGTCCGTAAAATCAGGCTGCGGCTGCGCAGCATCGCGGCGCACCAGCGCCGGACGAGGCCGGAAATCATTCAGTCCGGTAATAGCGGAGACAATCCCTGCCACCGCGGCCGGCAATGAAGGCTCGGCGGTGTTCGCGTAATGCTGCTGGCCGTCTACGACATAGCGATGAATTTGCGTGCCAAATGCGACCGACACCTGGGCCCCTGAGCCGGAGAAACTCACCGCATTATGGCTTTCCGGCACATCTTCAATGACGAATCCGCGGCTCTGAAGCCACGTAGTGATTTTAATGAGGTCATTTGTACTGAGGCCGAAACGCGCGCCGAAATCCCGAGGCGTCAGCCAGCGGTGGTAATTCGGAGAGGAAGGATCCTGTTGCTGGGATAGGAGTTGGCCCAACGCGGCTTGTTGCGCAGGCGAAGGGGCAAAAAACATCGTGATCCGCGGCAAAGACATCGAATCCGGCATCCTGCCGCGATCGAATTCGAGGCGCGCCAAAGGGTGGAGATTGCCGTGCAATAGCCTCACCTCGGAATTGTTGATGGCCCGGAGGATGCGATCCTGCTGTTGTTCCGCCTGGGAATGCGCAAGAAGCGCAACGAGGAGCAGGAATGCGGCGCAGCAGCCAACCTGCAGGGGAGATAAAGTGTACGAGCGTGGCGACACGCCAGCCTCCTCACAGCTCAAGCGCACGAACCCGAAATCAGCCGCGACACTAGGCTTTTCCGCTGGGGACTGGCGATGCTATGGACAGACTCCAGCAATCGCGGTGCCTCCGCGCAGCCACAGAAGTGACGTCGGTCACGGCCGGCGATCACGGCGTCTGGCAGAGCATCGCGCGGCACCGATGCATTAGTAATTGCCGTCTTTTGCGCCAATCTCACTGCGGGAACACACGATTGGATGTGGAGCTTTCGATTCAGGGGCGGTATCGGGAGAGACTCGTGTACAGATTAGGGCGCTGTCTTGTGCCGGAATATGCAAATTTTAGGCACGACGATTGCTTCATGGGAGATACAAGCTACCCAGCAGCTTTAGGCCGATTCCTGGCAAGAATGGTTGTAAACGTCTGATAAAGCGTTATTAGCAGGCAGGCGCGAGGCGATATGAAGGGAAATAAACTACCACTTTTGGGCTTTTCCTTGGCGTTGGCCGTTGCCGTTATCGTCTTCTATTTCCGGCCGTCCGCCAAGACTCAAAAGCCCTGGAACTCAACCGCGATTACGGCCACCTATGTCGGGGCGCAGCTTCGGCAGTTGGATTCGGGTAATGCGGCGCTATTCCTGGCATATGAAGTTCAAAACCACACCGATTCCGATTACCAACTCGCGGACGGGCCGACGGCATTGGTAATGAGCCGTCTGCGGGCCGATGGCAGTTTGAGTTCGCAGCAGCCGGTTCGCCTGAGTTATCCGACATTTTTGCCGGCACGGCAGCGCGCGCGCGTCGCTCTTGAGATTCCCGCAACATTCAATTGGCCAGGCGACAACGACTCCGCGTACCAGGACAGGCTGAGGGATTTCGTAAATCAGAAGCTCGACGACGTGCAGGCGTTCGTTCTTTTCGACCAAGGCGATCGCTTTGACATTGAATTTCCCAACGGCTGGCAGGAACTAAAGCTGGCTTCGGCGTTGCCGAGATAAGGCAGGAGAGACAAATCATGCCCTTAGCAGGATCCGCTTCCACCCCGTCGCAAGCCGCCCGCAGGTTTTACGTGCGGCGCAAGCTCGAGGGTCTTTCGTACGTGGAGTTCGGGCCGGACAATGGCGCCATTCTGATCGACATTGGCGAAGGCGGCATTGGTTTCCAAAGCGTTCTGCCGGTGACCCTGAGCGACACGCTCCTGTTCAAATTCAAATTTCCGGGCGAGAGTAACTTCGTCGAGGGCTTTGGGGAAGTTGTCTGGATGAATGACTCCGGGAAAGGTGGCGGGCTCCGCTTTACGGAAGTGGCCGACGCGGATCGCGCGAAGATCCGCGAATGGGCTGGCGAGCCCGGCGCCCCGGCAACCGGCAACTCCCAAACCGGCAACAACGCCGGAGCTCCCACAGCAAAAATAAAAAACACCGCCGGCGAATCAGTGAATCCGGAGAGCACCGCGACAAAAGCAACGGATCAGTTCGAACTGGCGGCAAAAGCTTCAGAAGAGTTCTCTACAGGGGAAAACGCCCAGCCCCCCAGCCCTTCGATGAATGCAGTGACCGACGCGGTCGAGGTGGTGGAAGCCGTCGCGGCAGATCCAGCTGTGGCCGCTGACATCAAGAATTCGGAGCCGCCGTCAATTCCGGAATTCACTATCGAAGCGATGCCGGCGGAGACACCCACAGTGCGCGCGGATTCTATAGCATCCGCAGCGACAGCTGCCGCGAAGACGCTCGAGCAGAATCCCGAAGTTGCGCAACCTGCAACTCGGCCCCGTGTAAAAAACCATACAGCCGACGCCCCCTTTTCTGTACAGGCGTCAGGCGCGGGTGCGGAGGTCGCCGCGGCTGACGCACGAATTTCGACACGGAATCAGACGCGCCATATTCCGGGGCCTGCAGCGGCAAACCCGGACACAAAGCTCATCGATTCAGCTCCCACTACCGGGGATCGCGAGGCACCATTCATTCCGACAGTGCGGCCGGGACGCAATACGAATGCGTGGCAAGGCATGTCAGGGACGGCTGCGGAGGAGTTGCAGGGTTCTGCGACTCTCGCGGCTCAGGCTTTGAGAATTGGAATCGGAGTCGCAGCCGGGGCAGCTGTTGCGCTGCTGCTTTTCCTGATCATCCCATCCTTGCGTACGCGCGTGGAAGCGACGGCCGCACGACCGGCGGCTTTCAATACAATCGGCGCACCGGCGTTTGAAGTCGAAGTTGCGGATATCGACAACCGCCGATGGGTTTTACGCAGTGGCGGCGAAGCGGGTTCACCTTTCGGTACGTCCTCCAAACGCGAGGCAGAGAGCTCCAGCTCAGCAAAGTCGGACCGAAGCGAATCCGGAAAAGCCAGCCGGGCGGAAGAAGCTGCCGATTCCACCACCACGGCCGCGAAACCCAAATCAGCAAAGCCGGGCGAGCTAGTCCTGTCGCGGCCTCGCGTTGCTCAACGGCCAACTGCTTCGGCACAAACGCTGGCACCGTCAATTTTCGACGGCATTACGCCACCTATCGGCTCCCTTAGCGATCGTTTGGCAACAGGCGGCCCTGAAGCGCCAGGGATCGTTCAAACCGAAACCCCACAGCCCCGCACCGTGGCGTTGCAATCCGCGGTGCTCGTGCAACGCGTTTCGCCTGTCTACCCTCCTGCCGCAATGGAATCGCGGGTTCAAGGCGATGTACAGGTAAACGCCACAATCAGCAAGGATGGCGTTCCCAAGGATCTGAAGGTCATCAGTGGGGATCTGCGCCTGGTGCCGGCGGCACTCACCGCTATCCGGCAATGGCGTTACCGTCCGGCTACACTAAGCGGGTCGCCGATCGATACGCAGATGGTGATTACTGTCTCGTTTCAACTGAAATAGCTGAGGCATCTCTCGTCGCCGGTTGTTTAGGGCAGACGAAAATTCTCCGCGGCAGTCTGCACAACACGCCTCCAGTTTTACTTCCATTGAGTCCCTGATGCGGAAGGGGGTTTGGCGAGCTTGCCCTTAAGGCGAGCAGGGTATAGCCCAAGCGTCTCCAGGCTCACAGACTGGATACGAACCGGTTTAGGCGCCAAGGTGAGATTTGGTAGAAGCCCGCACTCTTGGCAGCGGGAAGCAAGAAACAAACCCAATGGGTAAGCGGGAGATGCGTAGTCCCGCTTTTGGAGGTTGAAATGAAGAAAATCTTTGCAGCCGTAGCGCTGCTCGCGCTCAGCGCAGCAGTTCCCATGCGCGCAGATCAGAGCAAGTCCGAAGTCAATATGCGCCTGGACTCCGCCGCTTCCACGTTGCGCGATCTAGCCGCTGCTCCCGACAAAGGCATACCCGACGAGGTTTACAACAGCGCCAAGTGCATTGCCGTGGTGCCGCGCATGCTCAAAGGAGCGTTTATTTTTGGCGGCGAACATGGGCGCGGCGTCGCCACTTGCAAGCTGCCCAATGGAATGTGGAGCGCGCCGGCCTTCTTCACGCTCAGCGGGGGCAGTTGGGGATTACAAGCAGGAGCGCAGGACATCGACCTTGTCATGATGGTTATGACGGATCAGGGCGTTCAGCATCTGCTTCAAAATAAATTTCAGATCGGCGCAGAGGCTTCCGGCGCCGCCGGACCGGTCGGCCGGCACGCATCCGCTGGCGTCGATTGGAAACTTGACACTCAGATTCTCACCTACTCGCGCACCAAGGGTCTTTTCGCAGGAATTAATCTAAACGGATCGTGGATCGAGCACGATGTGGATTCGACCAAGGCGCTGTATGGAAAAGACTACAGCACGAACGAACTGCTGGCCGGCAAAGTGCCAGTCCCGATGGAAGCCCGAGGCTTCATAGACGAAGTCGCGCGGGTCAAGGCGGAGTCTGAAAAGCGGTAAGCCGATTGCATTCCCCCCTGTTCACCGCCACCGGTTTTGAGGCCGGGTCGGCAGTGAACTTGCAGCACCGGGAGAATTTCAAGCGCCGACTCTAAATTCTCCCGGCGCTCTTTTTTACAGCGGCATTCCATATTGTGTGTCGTATTGCGAGCAGCCTACTCGACACGCCAGGGAGATCGTTCCGGCCAATGCCGCAATGCCTCCGTGGCCCAAGCCGTCGTTTTATCGGTGTGACAGGAAGTGCAAGGATTCGGGATTTTGTATTTATCCGTTTCAGCCGGCGTGATGAACCGGAACGTGTGGGCGTGCACATTGATATTTGCGATGGTGGTCTGAATCGCCGGCATGTGGCAATCCACGCACTCACCACCCGGCGTGCCGGCGCGATGGTGCGTGTGTTGCTCGAGCGTGGCCGTACGCGGCCCGTTGGGCATGCCCGGGCCGTGGCAGGTCATGCAGATTTGCGCAGGCGGCAGCCGGAGTTCGGCATAATTGGCGGTGCCATGCACATCATGGCAACTGAAACATGTCACGCCGCGGCGATACATCACGCTCTGCACGAAATCATTTCCCTGCATGCGATTTTTGTGCGCCGTGGCATCCGGAAAATGCGTGAAGCTCGTTTCGCCGAGCTTGTGCTCTTCTAGCTGCCAGTAGTCCTGCAAGCTGAGTCCTACGTGGAAGCCCACGGGCCAGTCGTAATACTTCCCCTCAATCGGGTTCGTGAGCGGGCGCCCCTGCGAATGGCACTGGATGCATGTGTCGCTCGCGTGGACATAATCCATGCGTGCGGGATTTTGGATATTTGTGCGCGAAGGATTCGCCACATGCTCGCTGCCCGGGCCGTGGCAGCGCTCGCAGCCCACGTTCCACTCTGTAAGGCTGTGATCGCGAAAATTGAAGTTTACCGAATGGCAGCCGTCGCAGGTTGCGCTGGTTGGGCGCTTGAAATTATCAGGCGGATAGAGCGGCGCCCACCAGTCCGTGCCGTTGGCGACGAAATAGGGCCGCCAGACGTGATTCATAATGTCCCACTGCGAGGGCTGCGGATAGTAGTCGCCGCCCACTTTGGTGAAGTAGCGCTGCTTCCAAATGCTTCCGTAAACCAGGCCAACGTCGCCTACAGCGAACTTTTTGACGTTATTTGTGGCGAGGTCGGGAATTATGGCGTCGGGATGTTCACGGGGATCACGAACGACGTTGGCCATCGGCGTTTTCTGCCAGCGGGCGTAAATATCAGCATGACAGCTTTGGCAGGCGCGCGAGCCCACGTATTGCGCCGTGAGTTGAGCCGGAGCCGGTCCCCCAGGTCCCGGCGCCGGCGCTTGCTGGCCATACAGCAACATTACATTCGCGATCAGCAAAAACGAAAATAACAGGACAGGTAGCGCGAATCGGCGAATCGTATTCTCCTCCCTGAAAACGGGTCCCTACTTTACCGCAATTTTGCTGAGCGCCGCCTTAATTCCGGCACTCAGGCTCTCGGGTGAGGGCAATCCCTGCCAACTCCACGTGCAGATCCGTGCGTGGCAAACCCACGCGATACACGTCCCCCGTCTTCTGGCCCGAGTGGCCGAGCACTTGATCGATGGCACTGATATTCAGCCCCTGTGCCAGCGCAAGTCCCGGATACACGAAAAGAATCGAACAAAAAAATATAAACCGATTTCGCATGTGCTTTCTCCGATCCGAAGGTCTGATTCAGTCACGAAACCGCTCCGAATCGGCTATTACACTTTCGATGGCAACCCCACGACAAAAGGGCCGCGAACAGCCCTCACTGTTGCGCGGTGTAGATGCGAATCTCGACTCAATCGTTGCCACGCGCTCGAACCGGCAGGATTTTAGTATGGCGCTTTGCCGGTCGAGTTCCGCGCTGATAGCAAAATCCACGACGGACGCGCTATTTTCAAGAAAGGAATCGCGTTTGCATTCTGGAGGATGTTACTTTTGCACGGTGTAAATGCGGATTTCAGCGCTCGCGTCTCCGCGCGCCGGCACCGCAAGGTAGAAGCGATCAAAGCCTTTGCCCTGCCGTCCCCAATATCCGGCTGTTTTAGCGCCGATTGCTGTCGGTATTCTGGCCAACAGCTCGTAATGATCGGGGTCGTTCATCTGGTAGACGCAGATGTAGCCCGCGCCGCCTGGCATATAGATGCGCTTCAGCGCCGCATCGAAGAAGATGTCGTCGGTGTCGATGACGCCGGGCAGCGCGGCGACCATCTTGCCCGAAGTCGTGTCGAACACCGCCATCCGCGCTGGATCGTGCGTGCCGATGAAAATGCGGTGGTCGGGCTCGTCCATTGCCATGGGGAAGTTGTTGGCGATGCCGTCGAGCTTCCAATGGCTGATGGTTTTGGTGTTGCGGCTGATTACCGAGATTTCGTCCACCGCCGGCACATTAACGTAGATGTTCGGACCGGAGGCTTCCACCTGGAAGTTTTCAGGCTCAGCAGCCAACTTGTAGTCCTCGACGACCTTATTGGTCATGGCATCGATACCGGCGAGGCCGCCGGTTTTCTCGTTGCCATGGCCGACATAGACGCGCTTATTGGCATCATCGTAGCGGAGGTCGTCAGCGCCGTCTTCGAAGGGCACAACGGCGATCTGCTTGAACGGGGTACCCTTAAAGACGTGGACGCCGTCTTCACCGGAGGCCACGAACAGTTCCTTGGAATCCGGAGAGTAAACCTCGCCTTGCGGGTCCTTCACCGACAGGCTCTGCTCAAGCACACGCCCGCCAATGTTGATCACTAGCGCGTGATTATCGCCCAGCGCCGAAACGAAGAGCTTGCCCGCGCCCTCGCCGAAGTGATCGAAACGGCCGACGATGCCCCGGAGCGGGATTGTCTCGGTGAGCACCAACGGCTGGTTTTCAGATGCATTGCTTTCGGCGGTGCGCGTCTCCGCACTTTGGCGAGGAGCTTGGCAGCCTGCGAAGGGCAGCAAGGCCAGCGGCAAGACAATGGCATGAATCTTCTTCAAGGCAATTACCGCTTAAGAAAGTCAGGTGCCGAAGTCACGAACACTGCGGTTGCCAATTCGAACACGATAGCGCTCGAACCTGAGTGTGGCAATGGCTAATGACATGGCTAACAGAAGAGCTGATATTTTAACGCGCCTCTCTGCCCAGACGTTCGCAGCGACGCCCGAGAAAGGACTATAAAGGCTATTTCGTCTGATAGATGAGGATTTCGCCGTTTTGGCCGGTTGGCTGGTGACGCGTGGCCACGAATAGCTTTCCCCATTCGGGTACGAAGAGCCCGGTCTGCGCGCCGTATCCCGTCGTGTAGGTCGCGACCTTCTCGTAATGATCACCATTCTGCTGCTGGATCACGTCAACGACACCCGGACCTTCAGCTCTTGGATTGTCTTTTTCGATTAGTATTCTCGACACGATATAGAGCCGGCTCTTGGCGGGATCGTAGAACATATCGTCCGAGGTGGATAGCGGCGTGGCCTGGATGGTTGCCACTTGCTTGCCGCTCTCGGTATCGATCACAGACACGTAGCTGGCACCGCGGCAAAACACGAAAATCCGATGGCGAGCTTCGTCGAGCGCCATCGGATAATTCTCGCACTGCGGGTTACTCCAGTGGGCCAGCACCTTGTTGGTGTCAAGATCGGCTACCACAACATAATGGTTATCCGGAGAATTGATGAAGATGCGGTTTCCCTTCTCCTCGAGTTGGAGCGCCTCGGGGTGCCCGCTAGTGGGGATCTGGGCGAGCTTGTTACCGTCCAGGCCCAGAACTGCCACTGCACCGTCCTTCTCCCCTTCTCTACCCTGGACCTTCCCGTACAGAAATTTCTCTCCTCCATAGTCGACAAGTACGTGCTGGCGGCGCGCGTCATAGCGCATGTTATCCGCATCCTCAGTCAGTTTCACTGTTCGCTGAAGCGCGAAGCTCGTGCCATCAAAAATCTTCACGGTCCCGTCGCCTTCGGAGGAAACAAACAGACGGTTGACAGAATTGACATAGTACGAGTTCTGTGGATTGTCGAACGGAAGCGACTTCACTTGCTTGCCAGTCTTGAGATCGATAACTTCGAGAGTGTGATTGTCAAAGGCGGCCGCGAATAGGCGCTGGCCCTTCAAATCCACGCTCATGTGATCCATGCGTCCATCAACATTGGCGAGCGGGATGCTGCTGACGAATGTCAATACAGGCGCCTTTTGTGGCGGCGTTGTTTGGCCCACGGCTAGAGCGGAGAAAGCCAGCAGCTGCAATGCAGCCGCAAATGCAAGTCGAGTACTCATGTTTCTCCTCCGGGGTGTTTTGGGGGGGATTATATCAGGCCGGTCGTTCCAGTAACGAAGTTCCTAGAACGTCTATACCCGGCCTGCTCCGACGCGTCGGGATTCTTATAGTGATACTATTAGTTCACCGGGGTGGAACATAAGCGGCAGCACCCAATGAACATCTCGGCTCCGTTCGTCAAGCGACCTGTCGCAACATCCCTTCTGAGTATGGGTCTGCTCCTGTTCGGCGGAGTAGCTTACCGCTCGCTGCCGATGGCTCGGCTACCCGAAGTCGAATATCCGACGATCACAGTTTTTTCCAGCCTTCCGGGTGCAAGTCCCGAAACGGTGGCAACAGCGATTGCCACGCCGCTCGAACGCATGTTTGGGCGTATCGCCGGCATTACGCAAATGACATCGGTGAGCCAGCTTGGAGGCACGTACATCACCATGCTGTTCGATCTCAGCCGTGATGTCAACGGCGCCGCGCGTGACGTGCAGGCCGCTATCAATGCGGCCCGTGGTCAGCTTCCCGCGAACCTGCCGACAAATCCGAACTGGCGAAAGGTAAATCCTGCGGAATCGGACTTCATGAATCTGGCGGTGACCTCGGATACAGCCACCAGGCCGGAACTCTACGACGTAGCGGAGTCAATCGTTGCGCAGAAGCTTTTGCAAATACCAGGGATGGGTCAAGTAAATATCGGCGGGGGTTCCAGGCCCGGAGTGCGAGTGGAACTGAATCCGCTTCTTCTGAGTAAGCTCGGCATCGGTTTGAACGACGTGCGGGCGGCTCTGGCAGCGGCGAACGCCGACGTTCCCAAGGGTGCGCTATCGGACAACAACCGCATGATGATACTGAACAGCAACGATCAGCTTTTTCGAGCGAAACAGTACGCTCCGCTGATCATTGCGTATCGCAACGGCGCACCGGTGAGGCTTTCGGATGTCGCCACTATTGTCGACAGCCAGGAGAACATACGTAATGCAGGATTCGTGGATGGCAAACCGGCGATCATCCTCGACTTGTTTCGACAGCCACAGGCCAATATCATCGACACCTCAGACCGCGTAATGGCGCTCTTGCCGATGCTGCGGGCGTCGATTCCCCCGTCGATGCACCTGGAGGTGACCGAAGACAGCACGAGGATGATTCGGGCCTCGGTTCGAGATGTGCAGGTGACGCTCATCATTTCGGTCGTGCTTGTCATCTTGGTGGTGTTTTGTTTTCTCCGCAGCGTATGGGCTACATCGATTCCCACAGTTGTGGTGCCGCTGTCATTGGTCGGCACATTCGGCGTGATGTACTTGCTGCACTACTCGATCGACAATCTGTCATTGATGGCGCTGACCATCTCCACCGGTTTCGTCGTCGATGACGCCATCGTCGTAATCGAAAACATTTCCCGTTACCTTGAGCAGGGACTTCCTCCCCTGGAAGCAGCGTTGCGCGGATCGCGTGAGATCAGTTTTACGGTGCTCTCGATGAGCACGTCATTGATCGCGGTATTTATCCCGATTTTGCTGATGGGGGGCATTCTTGGCCGTATTTTTAGAGAATTCGCGGTCACCTTGAGCGTTGCCGTGGCCATCTCGATGATCGTTTCGTTAACCACAACACCGGCGATGTGTGCAAAGTTCCTCAAGTCCCGAAAGGATCAGAAACATGGCAGATTGGGCCGAGCCGGCGAACGCGGGTTTAACTGGATGTATGAAGGATATGCAAAAAGTCTCCGCTGGGTTCTCGGACACCAGCCCTTTGTGCTTGGCATTACTGTCGGGACCGTGTGTCTGGCGACCTATCTGTACGTGGTGATTCCGAAAGGGTTCTTTCCCCAGCAGGATACCGGCCGCATCAACGGCATCGCCCGGGCGCGCGAAGACACTTCCTTCCAAACCATGCAGCAGAAGCTGCTGGACTACCTCGCCATTGTGAAAGCCGATCCCGCTGTGGAAGCCGTTACCGGCTTCATCAGTCGAACCAATGTGGCGGGTGTTAGCATCAGCTTAAAGCCTCTCGGACAACGGAAAGATAGCGCGACACAAATCATCAATCGGCTCCGACCCAAGCTGGCCACGGTGCCGGGGGCTAACTTCTTCATGCAGCCGCAGCAGGACGTGCAGATCGGCGGCCGTGGAGGTAATGCGCAGTTCCAATACACACTGCAAGGCGACAACCTCCAGGACCTGCTGGCTTTTGCGCCCATTGTGGACCGCAAGCTCCGAACGATCCCCGAGCTTCAGGACGTAAACAGTGATCTACAGAGCCGCGCGCTGAAAGCGGGATTAGTAATCGATCGCGATACGGCTGCGCGGCTTGGCCTGAGCGCGCAGACGATTGACAACGCGCTTTACGATGCCTTCGGCCAGCGACAGGTCTCCACGATGTACAAAGGACTCAACCAATACCACGTGGTTATGGAAATCGCTCAGGAGTTTCAGCAAAGTCCCGATTCATTGAAGAACATTTATGTTCGTTCCAACACGGGCCGGGAAATTCCGCTCAGCGCCTTTACGCATTACGACTATTCCACGACCTCACTTGCTGTAGCGCACCAGGGCCAGTTTCCCGCGATAACGTTCTCTTTTAACCTGGCACCGAATGTGACCCTTGGGGAGGCCGTCGTCGCCGTTCAAGACGCGGTGCGCACGATGATTGTGCCCGCGACGATTCATCCGGGATTTCAAGGTACGGCCCAGGTTTTCCAGGATTCACTCGCCAGCGAACCCTATCTCATCCTGGCGGCACTGGTCACGATTTACATCGTTCTGGGAATCCTTTATGAGAATTACGTGCATCCCGTGACTATCCTTTCGACGCTGCCATCGGCGGGAGTGGGCGCTCTTCTGGCCTTGCTGATCTTCCGGACAGAGCTGAGCATCATCGCCTTTATAGGGATCATCCTGTTGATCGGAATCGTCAAGAAGAACGCGATTCTGATGATTGACTTCGCCATTCAGGCGGAGCGCGAAGAAGGGAATAGCCCAGAGCAGTCGATCTACCAAGCCTGTTTGCTGCGCTTCAGGCCAATTATCATGACGACGATGGCGGCGATGTTTGCCGGCGTGCCCATCGCAGTGGGCGGCGGGAATGGGTCAGAGCTTCGGCGGCCTTTGGGCATCGCGATAGTGGGCGGTTTGCTCGTGAGCCAGATGCTCACGCTTTACACCACGCCGGTCGTATATCTTTATATGGATCGTTTCCGAGCATGGGCGAGTGGCGCGAAAACGCTTCGCGCGCTGCAAGACCGAGAAGGTCAAGGCAGGCCGCAAACGGAATCGCTCGGAGCGGAGCGAGCGATTCCCTCGCAGCGAGCTGCAAACCCCTGAATCACTCGTTTCATCACCACCGCCAGTTAGTCGAGCAGAATCATGAGGCAGCGGAGGCGGATTCGTGCCGATTTCGGCGGACTCTTCGCGACGATTCCGTCACCGGCCCAGGATGCGAAGAGTCCTCGTCTTTTCGGCGAATTAGCGCGCGCCACGCGGCTACTTCGGGAGCGATGGGCTACTTTGGGTCCGTGGGCTGGAGGCGCGTCTTTACGTCGTCTTTGTTTTGCAAGATGTAATCGTAAAATCCGGCGGTCACTAATTTGATAGTGACGGGCGAAGGGGATTCGTTGTCCCAGAACCAGCCCTGAATTCCGGTGCTCGGCGCGGTAAAGGTCCCGTGCGATTCCTTTTTCCCCTGCGCGTCGTCTTTTTCGTAGCTTTCGAAATAATCCTCGCCGGCGCCGGCCGGTTTCACGTCCGGCTCGCCATGGAATTCGTACTCGACGTTCCGGTTCGCGGTCCACGAATAGACCATTCCGGAGCCCTTTTGCATGTGGTACTTGATCTCGATGCCCTCGCCCGGCCCCAGAGTCAATTCGCGCGAATCCACTTTGTAGGAGCCTGGCTGGGAAACGAAAACGCCTTTGATCACCGGAGCCTGAATCTCCGCTGGAGCTTCTGCCGCGGATACAGCCGTGGCCGCCGGCGCCGCATTGGCCGTGGCTTTCGAGAGGCTGAGCAGGCCCAGTGCCGCTCCGGTGTGCAACGGATCGATGCCATATTCCGCCGGCAACACAATCGTTACGCAGATAATTGCCGCTATCAGGATGGCGATCCCCGTAGCCCTGAGGATCTGCCGCTGCGAGGGACTTTCCAGGGTCGCTGGGTGATTTGCTTCGCTCATTGCGTTATGTACCCCGCCAGTTGATAAGTGAGCAGGATGAATCCGCCAGTCATGAGAGCCGTGTTGGTGGCAAACGCGTGGCGCAGAAAGCCGCCCTTGGACCGCCAATAGCTCAAACCAATTAGTACCGCGGAGAGCGCAAGCACCTGCCCTATCTCGACACCGACGTTAAAGCTCAGAATATTCGTCACCAAGCCGGTTTGCGAGGTGACCAGATCTTGCAGCTTGGTAGCCAGGCCAAAACCGTGGAAGAGTCCAAAAATGAGCACAGCCATTTTTGTGTTGGGCTGAAAGCCCAGGAACCGCTTGAAACCGTCCATGTTGTCAAACGCTTTGTAAACGACGGAGAGCGCGATCACTGCATCAATCAGGTAGGAGTTGGCCCGCACTCCGCCAAGCACGCCCAGCAGCAGTGTGGTGCTATGGCCCAGCGTGAACAGGCTGACGTACTGGACGATGTCTTTCAGGCGATAAAGAAAAAATATGACTCCCACCAGAAACAACAGGTGGTCGTATCCGGTGACCATGTGCTTTGCGCCCAGGTAAAGATATGGCCCCACAGCGATTCCGCGGTTGGCCTGCACAAACGATGCGTCGCGTTTCGAAACGTTGTGAGCCATGGCCGCAGCCGGCCACAGGGCAAATACGAGAAACACCGCCAGTATCGGTATCCCGACGCGATGAGACAACCGCCACCTCCGGCCACTGATGCCGACATTATGGGCCAGCGCGCGTTTCGGTCACGTAAAATCCTCGTTAACCGCCCGGGTGGAATTTGGCGCAGCGAGACTGCGCATGGGATTGCTTTTTTCTAATTTGATTGAAGCGCTGCGCGGCATGCCAGCAGTGACGAAAGATTCTCGTCTTCGGTGAAAGTGTTTGCAAGAGGCTGAGCCAGTTTGCTCCGAAGTAATTTTCCTCAGGAGTAATTGTTCTCTGCTCACAGCGAAATTCGCTGAGACTTTAGTTCTACATCATTGGTCAGGCAGTCAGGCAGACCATGAAAAAAAATTCATCTTTTTCGCAAAATTTTCACAATCTCGTGTCCTAAGGGCGAACGCCGCGCATCATTTGATTTAGAGCTTTCGAGTGTGTCCGGTTTTGCCTCACAGGTTTCCGGCACGCCATCATCAGGGAGCCGTACAGGGATTTCTGTATGGAAAAGTTTTTCCAAAGGCGAGATGCTGTAAGTCAAGCTGGGGAAGCTTATAGCCCAGATCACATTCGCAGCAGCGCTCACCTCAGGTTCGCCGGTCCGGCCCACTACCGCCCCTGCTTTTTGAAAGTCAGTGTGAGGGTCTCGCGTTATTAGAACAAAGCTTAGGCCACGCACCAATTAGTTGGAGGCTATGATGGCTAACCTTCGCTTACTCGTGGCGGACGACCATGATGTCGTACGCAAAGGCGTGCGCACTCTGCTGGAAGAGCAGCCCGGCTGGGAAGTTGCCGCCGAAGCCGCAGACGGCCGCGAAGCCGTGGAAAAAGCCAAGCAGGTACAGCCAGACGTCACGATTCTCGATTTGAGCATGCCGGAATTGAATGGCCTGGAAGCCGCTCGGGAGATCTTGAAGAGCGTACAAACCAAGGTTCTGATCCTCACTATGTACGATTCCGATCCGCTTATCCGGCAAACGTTGGAAGCGGGAGCGCGAGGATATCTGCTCAAGTCAGATGCCGGTAGAGATCTGGTGTCGGCCGTCGATGCGCTGCGGCGTAACAAAACTTTCTTCACACCCAAGGTCGCTCAGATGGTGCTGGAAGGCTACCTTGGGCGCCCGACGAAGGAAAATGAAGAAGACAATACGCGCAAAAATGGTTTGCGGCTGACCGCACGACAAAAACAGATCCTGCAACTGCTGGCGGAAGGCAAAAGCAGCAAGGAAGTGGCCGTCGCCCTGAACATCAGCGTCAAAACCGCAGAAACGCACCGCGCGAATATCATGCGCCGGCTCGATTGTCATTCCGTCACCGAACTCGTACGCTACGCCATCCGCAATCACATCATCGAAGCGTGAGTTCACCGAGTTCCGCGCGAACACGCAAATTCAGCCGAAGATCAGGCCGAATATCGTAACGTGAGTTTGGGGGCGTGAACTTAAGGTGTGCCCGACTGCGCTGCTTTTGTTCGGTAGCCGATACGCTAGCGCGTAGCGACTTGAGCGACTTTACCCGCGGCAGTCGTCTCCGCCGCGGTCACCGGGATCTCCGCGCGAACCGTCGTACCACTTTCAGTGGACCGGATGTCGAAATGACCGCCTAATTGCCGGATACGTTCTCGCATACCCTGAATTCCTACGCCGGGAAAAGCGGGGCTGGTGGCAACTTTGGAATCCGCCGTGAATCCATGGCCGTGATCGCAAATTGCCAGAGTGACTTTTTGTGCATCCCGCCCCACGCGCACCTGAGCGGTCTTGCTTCCCGAATGCCGATGCACGTTGGCGAGCGATTCCTGGACGACACGAAAGATGGCGATCTCCATCTCTTTCGAAAGGCGGCCGAGTTCCGGCGAAAGTTCTAAATCCACGGTGACTCCGCTGCGTTGCGCGAAACCTTCGACAAACCAGCGCAATGCCGATTCCAATCCTGCTTCATCGAGCAGCGGAGGATGCAGGAGATGAGACATGGTGCGTATTTCCTGCGAGAGTTCACGAACGAGCCGTAGCGCGTCGGTAAGGTTCCTTCCGGCGCGTTCGCTGAGCTTGTCTTTTTCGCGCTCAACCATCGAGAGAGACATGCTAAGGGCCGCCAGTGCCTGGCCCGAACTGTCGTGCAACTCGCGCGAGATGCGGCGCCGCTCCTCGTCCTGCAGTTGCATAAGCCGCCCTGAGAGCAGCCGCAAGCCTGCTTCGGCGGCACAAAGCTCGGCAGTTCGCTGCTGGACGCGCACTTCGAGCTCATCGTGAACGAGCTTCAATGCCGCCTCGGCCTGCTTGCGCTCGGTGATGTCCGTGCATGCTCCGACTAAGTACGTCCCGCCGGTGATGGGATCGGGCATCAGCTGACCGCGATCATAGAGCCAGCGGACGCCTCCGTCCGGCAGAACAATTCGGTACTCCGCATGAAATTCGCCTTGGGCGCGAGAGCGCTCCATCTCCGCACGAACGGCTGGGAGGTCGTCCGGGTGAACGCGCTTGAGAAGATCCTGGCAATCGGTGATCTCTTCACCAGGCGGTATTTCCAGCAGCCTCGCAAGGTTTGCGCCGAGGTGCAAAACCGCATTCGTGTCGGGGTCCACGCGGTAAGTCCCGGTGCGCGAAGCGGCCATAGCAATCATCAGCCGCTGTTGACTAAGCGACAGCTCCTCCTCGGCTCTCTTGCGTTCAGTAATATCCAGGACCACACCATAAGCTTTCTTCGGACCTGGTTTCTCTTGGTGAGAGTTGATGTTTTCCCAACCGTCAGCCCACTGTCCTTTGACATAGAGCCAGCGCAGTCCATGCTGCGGATGCTGAAATCGGTATTCAAACTCCATCGGAGCATTCGATCCGGCTCGCATCATATTCTCTGACACGAGGCCGCGGTCGTCCGGGTGGACACCCGCGAGCCATTGGTCCGCACTGGCAATCCCGTGCGTGCCCGGTTGCAAGCCGAATATTTCCTGAAGTTCGGGGGTAAGCTGGGATTCACCGGTTCGCGGGTCCCAGATAAATCCGCCCACACGAGCCGCGGCAAATGCCATCCGTCGCCGGTGTTCGCTGGCCCTCAATTCGTGTTCAACCCGCTTGCGCTCTGTAATGTCGACGTTGGTACCGATCCATTCGCGGAGAGTGCCATTCGAATTGCGAACGGGAACCGCGCGTGATTCAAAATAACGGTAGCCGCCGTCGCTTACCCGGATGCGGAATTCATCGTGATATTCGCGGCGGCCGGATTTGACGCATTCCCGCCAGTTTTGCGAAACACGCTCGCGATCATCGGGATGGAGGGATTCAAGCCATCGCCAGCCTTTTGCTTCTGTGCTGTCGATTCCGCTGATACGCTTCCAATTCTCTGAAGTCCAGACGTTGTTTCCCTCGGCATCACACCGCCAGACGATCTGGTCGGTCGCCATTGCCAGCGCGCGGTAGCGTTCCTCGCTTTCGCGGAGCGCCTGTTCCAATTCCGCCTCACGCTGCAGAATCTTCTTGGCGTCGGCGGGACCGGCTGTCGATACCTTCGGAACAACACCCGAATCGAAAAACGGCTCACCGCGCTGCGCGGCCTCCACCGCGTTGAGCAGGTCGTGAGCCACGGATGACTTCACCACAAAACCGCGAGCGCCGGCGTTGAGCGCCTGACGCATCATTTCCTGTGAGTCGTGCTGAGTGAGAATAAGAATTTGCGTCTCAGGCAAATTGCGGCGAATGACGCGGGTCGCCTCCAAACCATTCAGGTTTGGCATGCTGACGTCCATGATGATGAGATCGGGGCGAAGCTGCTGCGCTTTTTCGACCGCGTCTTGCCCATCCACGGCTTCACCGCAAATTTCGCAGTCTTCGCCCGCCGCCAGCAGAGCGCACACGCCTCTGCGAATTACCTCGTGATCATCAGCTACCAGAATTCTCACTCTTCCGTCCCTTCGCGCGTACATGCAAAAAAGCTCCCCTGCTCACCGCGACCAAGCAGGTGAACTTCTTCAGGAAACATGAGCTGAGCGCGCCAGAAAAACGTGCCCGGGGGAAGGCAGGCTTTTTCAACGCGGAGGGTAACGTTAACTAATGGTTCAGCGCGAAGCAAATACAGGAAATCATGTACGAACTCTTGGTTTCAGGAATCGGGTGTACTCCTGTGCATCACGCCCCGCAGGGCGCGATGTGAATGGCAGTTACAGCCCGTCCAGCGAATTCTTTATCTCTTTCCAGAGTTGTTCCAGCGGTTCGCAGCCCACCGACAGCCGCACGAAGCCTTCGGCGACCTGATCGCCCCAGCGAGCGCGCCGCTCACCGGACGTGTGTAGACCGCCAAAGCTGGTGGTGGGCCGAATGAATCGGCAGCCGTCAATGAATTTCTCCGCGGAAAACTTGCCGCTCAAGGTCAGGCCGATGATCATACCGTAGCGAAGCATCTGGGTTTGGGCCACAGCGTGACCCCGATGCTCCGGCAGGCCCGGAAATCTGACATGCTGGACCTTGCGATGTTCGAAGAAGCGTGGCGCCAGCGCCTCTGCATTGCTGCACATTCGCTCGAATCGCAGCTCGAGCGTCTCGAGCCCTCGATGAACGAGCCAGGATTCGAACGGGCCGGGTATGGCGCCACACAGCTTCCGCCAATTGCGGACGGCGGAAATCAGTTCCACATTCCGCGAGGCGACATGCCCGAACACCACGTCGGAATGGCCATTGATTGCCTTTGTATCGGACGAAACCAGGGCGTCGGCACCAAGTTCCAATGGCCGTTGCCCCAATGGCGTAGGTGTGGTGTTGTCCACGATAACGGTCGCACCCGCTTCTCTCGCCTTGGTCACCGATTTGCGAATGTCGCAAATATCCAAACCGGGATTCGAAGGCGTTTCGATCCACACCATTCGCAGACCGGCAAACTCCTGATCCTGGATTTCTGCCGTGGGGCAGGTCAGGACGGATACACCAGCAGACTTCAAATAGGTGTCGGCCGCGATGCGGGTCGTGTAGTAAGCATCCGAGGGCAGCAAGATGCGATCTCCGGATTTGGGCAGGCTGCAAAGAATTGCCGCCACTGCAGCCATCCCAGACGGAAAAATCACGCATTCCGCATCTTCCAGAGTTGAGAGCGACTCTTCGAGCGCGGTCCAGGTGGGATTGGACCAACGCGCATATTGGTAAGGTCCCGCGGGGTCACCGGGAAGAAAAAACACACTAGAGGGCACGATGGGCGGTGTGGCCGGATCACCACTTCGCTCGCGGAGCAGCGCGGCATCGCCGTTTCGAAGAAAAGCCTTGTACGCCACGGTACCGTGATGCAAGGCTCGGCAGAAGAGTTCCTGCATCCGTTCGTGATCGGTTCTCCTATTCCGTGGTGTTTGAATTTGCGGATCTTGCTGCGACATGCGTTCTCCTTTGACAACTGCCAACAGCAGGCAAATGCCCGAGGGCGAAGAGCCAACGCCGCCGAGCGATTGCGGAATGATCGAATGTAACTGAATGCTGGCGGAGGTGTCACCCAGGCCCTCTCCAGCGCGCGGGCGGTGGCATTCGAATCATTTGATCCTCAAGGTTTTTCGAGAACACTAAAGTGCCAATTGCGTGGGAAACACATCTGTCCTTTGGGTCAGGTGTTTGGGAGTGGGGCTATATGCCACAGTGGAAGCTCAACCGGAGGAGCCACATGGCCCAAACGATCTGGATCCATAAGCTCAGTGATGCCAAGAAAGCCGAAGGCATGGAATACATCTGCGAACACCTGTTTCAGGGCTTTGAACAGACGGGAAAACTCACGAAGACAAAGGGTTGGAACCCGGTACCAGATGCAAGCGCCAAAGACGGCAGCACTTATCGCGCCGTATTTTGCGACACGTGCGCCAAGAACTATAACCACGGCAACGTTCGAACCGCCAAAGAGGCCGTTCTGGTCTAAACGGATCTGCCGGCGCCGGGTTTCGCATCTGCAATCTGCGCGCCGGTCTTTCTTTCTTCCACCAGAAGTCACTGCAGTCGATCCGGTAGCAAGCCTGATATACCTGAGTTGTACGTCCGCATAAAGCTGCACCCCCCTTAATCCGGATTACGCGATAGTGCCGATACACTCGATGATTCGTCGCATGCTACATCGTCGTGCAGCTCCAGGCGCTTAGCGGACGGGCCATACAGCTTTCTGCCGCCACTGTCGCCCAACGATACAGGGCGCGCAGTCTGCACGGAGACCCAGTTCGCGAGAAAGATAACGTCAATCGGTTCGCCGCAATTCAATTCGGATCAGGGCGGGACTGATGAGTGTCGCGATTCAAACGCTCACTGATACCTATGTTCCGGCAGTGAGGGATTTTAACTCGCGCTTATCCGCTGCGGGCGTGCCGTTTGACCTACGATTCCCTGAATTAGCTGTCTCTGATTGGCTTCCAAAAGTCGAGCAGAGGCGACTCTATCAGGAGAATTTTATCGTCCTGGAAGACGGAATCATGCGTGGGGGCTTCCGGCTGAAGCGCCAGGATTTCTCGTTTAAGGGCGATATCCTTCCGATCGACTGCTTTCACTGGCCCATGTCCGAGGCAGTGATTAACAAGGCATACTCCTGGCTTTTCATGCTCATGCTGCGACACGCTCAGAGAATGCAACCTCTGCTGTATTCGCTGGGGATGGCGGGCGGCGAACATACTCTCATCCCTCGCATTCTGAAAGCCGCGGGATGGAAAGTGATGACGCTGCCTTTCTTCTTTAAGGTCAATCACCCCAAAACTTTCTTGCGAGAAATTCAGGCGCTCCGAAGCGGCGTAATTCGCAGCTGGTTGCTGGATGCCGCGGCTTGCACGGTAATCGCGCCGCTGGCAATAGATACCATACAAAGCTTGCGGACGGCACAAGGTTGTGCCCGCACAGTTGCGCACCTCGTCCACGAATTTGGCTCCTGGGCTGACGATCTGTGGAATGAATGTAAAGATCGCTATGCAATGATTGCCGTCCGCGACAGCGCCTCCCTCAATCTGCTCTATCCCGCGGGCAAGGAGCGCTTTTTCAAGTACAAGATTTCAAGGGAGGGAAAAACACTCGGGTGGGCGGTGGTGCTCAACACGCAGATGCGAGGGAACAAATATTTCGGGAATATGCGGGTGGGAACGATACTCGATTGCCTGGCGCTGCCGCAAAACGCTTCCCGGGTCGTTTACCTGGCGACGCGAATCCTGGAAGATAGCGGAGTAGATCTGATCGTTTCGAATCAGTCGGAAGCGCAGTGGTGCTCGGCCTTCGGCAAAGCCGGTTTTTTCCGGGGACCTTCGAATTTCACTTTTGGTGTTTCGCCTGATTAGGGGGAGATGCTGGCGCCGTTTGAATCCGCGGCTCAGTTTGTGCATATGACACGGGGTGACGGCGAGGGTCCGCTGCACCTGTAGCCGCGCATCATATCACTGGACATCTTTGGCCCTTTCGGAGTAATTTGTGCGTCACTATGAAAAACCTATACAGGTATTCCGCGCTCGCTGTTTTTTTCATTTTGGCCGCCTTGTTGGCCACGCCGTTTGTGTCCGGACAAACCTCCGGCAACGATCGTCTGGTCGTCTACGGAGACGTGGTGTACTTCTTTGGCCTGGGCAAGCCGCGCACCTGCACGGCCAGCAGCCAGTTCAAGCGCGGTGAGCCAATCGGTTTCCGCATGACGGCGATCGATCCGGCAACGGGCAAGCGCGATCGAGCGACGCAACTCGTCGTGCACCTCACGTACAACGGCAAGACGATCGACATCCCAATGCGCGACCGCCAGACGGAGAAGCAACCGGAGCGCACGTTCTGGGTGGCCAAGTGGGTGGTGCCCGAGGATGCGGTCACTGGAATTGTGCGTTACACGGTGACGGCAAAGGATCCGCAGGGCCGCACGGGAGAATACAAGCCGTTTGACGTGGACACCTCGCAGATCACGATTATCGGCGACTGACGCGCGGCCGGGATCGGCATCGGCCACAGATCGATCTTCAAAACATGAGAAGTTGTCTCTCGCACCGTGTCGTTTTCCTTCTGAGCATTGTCACGGCATTTTCCGCCTGTTCGCGATCCAGGTTTGGCAATCCTGAAAACGTAGTCAGCGCCGCAACCGCAGCAGTCGGTGAGGGGTCGAGCACTTCGCTCGAACTCGCATATGAGAAACCTGCTGCGGTTGGCACGCTGGTGCGTGCGACAGCGAAAAACCTGCCGTCGGGGAGAATGGTGGAGATCAACTGGGGCACGGTGACCGGCGGCTGGGTGGTCGAGGATTATTACCATTTCCGCGGAAAAAAATATTCCGAGAGCACGAGAAAGCTCGGCTCATTTCAAGTAGATTCGAATGGGAACCTGAACGCCAGCTTCAAGGTGCCGGAAGATTATGGCGGTGTGCACGAAGTAATCGCGTCTATCGACGGAAAACCTGTGGCGCAGAACGGCATCAACGTCACCCAGAGTTTCGAACTCTCACCTACTTCAGGGCCCATTGGCACGCCCATCGAACTGAAGGTCAAAGGCCTCGGGTGGCGCACGATGGAGAGCACCTGGGCGGTCAATTGGGACAATAACGAACTGGGGTGGGTTTCGGCTGCGAGCACGCGCGGATCAGCGGTGGCGCGCTTTCGCGCGGCTGGCCCCATCGGCGATCACGTCATCAAGGTCTATACGGGGTGGCAGGGGCAGAGTTATCTGAATTACGAGCAGTCGCCCGTTGCCAGGCTGCCGCGGCCTCAATTCACCTTCCACACGACCCCCGGTGCACCGGCGCGAGAAACATACGCGGAGGCATATCAGCCTCAACCAATCCCCCAAACAGAAGTGAAGCTGGGCGGCGCCACATTGGCCCTATCACCGACGCAAGGCACGGTCGCGAGCCATGCCACGCTTCACGGCGAAGGCTTTCCCCGCAATTCATCACTGCAACTCGTGTGGCAGACTTACGTCGGCAGCCGGGTCAGTGGCAACGGCTTCGATCCGCAGGAGAAGGTAATCGCGCAGGTGAAGGTCGGAAGCGATGGGAAGCTCGCGTTTCCTCTCACTATTCCCGACGATCTCGGCGGGCTACATGCAGTCGCCTTGAAAAATGGCGACAAAGAACTGGCGCGAGCGTTTTTCGTGATCGAAACCAGCATCGTCAGCATCACGCCCAAGTCAGGGCCGGCGGGCACTTCCGTGACCATTCACCTCAAAGGGGTCGGCTGGACCGAATACGACAACATTTACGTGGCGACTTACGATAACGCTTACATGGGCTATGTGTGCGGATTCAACAGCCAAGGAGATGTGGTCATTAACTTCACTGCGGCAGGAGAGCCCGGCCCGCACATCGTCGACCTCTACCCCGGAATCTATGAAGGACCGGCTAACGAGCCGCAGCAACTCTACCGAACACCGCAACTGACTTATGCGGATGACCACCCCGGCAATAAAATTCCCGCGCTTCGTTTTACGTTTGAGGTAACGCCGTCCGAACGTCACATCTCGAATTCGAAACCCGGTTTGCGAAATCCGTCGTAAGTATTCTTAGCCGGTGTGGTTCTTGGCCCTAAGCGCAACGAGATTTCGCGCCAGACGATTCATGGGACCCTTCCCGGATTGCCTGCAGCTCTGAACGCTGGTGGCCGAAAGAACCGTTGCGCTCGAAGAAATGCTGAAGCAGACTGTCTGCGCGTGCTCTGAGCATGGACGTTATTTTTCTCATCATTGCGGCACTTGCCTTCAGCGTGGGCGGGCTTCTGATGAAGCTTTCGGCAACCATGACTCGCCCGGCGCAAACGGCGGGATTTCTGGTTTTGTTTGTTGCCGGCGCAGCCGTACAGACACTCGGGATGCGGCGAACCGACCTCAGCGTCGCCTATATATTCGTCCTGGGACTGGAAGCGGCGCTGACGGTGCTGTTCAGCTTCTGGTATCTGAAGGAAAATCTCCCGCCACAACGCATCGCGGCGATCGTGCTGATCATCGTCGGCATTGCCTGGCTACGCTGGACCTAGCCCAGAACTCTCCGGTGTTGCCGCCGGTAAAGCTACAGGCGGCGGCGTCAGGGCTTGTTCTCGGAGACAAGCTTGGCGTCAGGCACAAGTCCCGCCACGCTCGGCGACGGCTGCTCGCCGCCATATTCGGGGATATTCCTCTGGAAAACGCGAAATACATGGTCGTAGCCCACGACGTGCTCCTGCCCGTCGGCTCCCTTTTCCCGCACTTCAGGATCGCGGCCTAACACGGCAATCGCCTGACTGCGGTCGGTCACCAGGACAAGCGTGGCTTCATACAATTTATCGCCGATCTTGATGCGTACGCGCGGATCGCGAGCCACGTCGGCAGTCCAGGATTTGTCATACGGAAATTGCCGGTTCATTTGATCTTGGTGCGAGCGGAGATAGAACACGCCATTGCGCACCGTAGGCATAGTGCGAACCGAATGCGGAATGAAATACGGCGTACGCGTTTCCACCAGGACAGTATTGAGGCTGCGTCCTGGATGCGGCTGGTCGAGGACAAACGACCAATCCGTCACAGGCGCTCTGACCACTTCGCCTTTCAGCCACAAGCCGGGCCGGGCGATCATGTGGTGCGCCCGCAGTTGATCGAGATCGAGGTATTCCGGCTCGAGACCAGTGAAGCGCAACGTAATTAGCGTACCCGCGAAAATCAGAATGATAACAATGAGCGCAGTCCTGATTGCCTTCATCTCCACACTCCTGAAAGAGTAAACATGTCAGAACTGATCCTACACCTGCGCTCGCCGCCGGCGAGAACTCGTTTTTCTGCGGCTAACAAGAGCAGCGCGGACATCGGTTCCGTGGATTGACGGCGGGCCGCTCGTCAACATTTATTTAAGCTTAATTTAATCTGCGCGAGAGCAAAGTGCCCGCATTTCCACCCCGGTAAGTCACCCCGCCCGGTTTCCTGTGCCCGGCGGGGTGTTTATTTTGTCGCGAATTTACTCGTGTAAAAAAGACCACTGCGAACAGGCGCTATTCAAACACTCGCTCGCCACGAGCGAAGCGGGCGCTGATCTCGTCGAGCAACTGTTGCAATTTTTGCGGATCCTGCTCGAGCGAGGCCAGTTCGAGGAGATCGCGCAACGTCATTTCATTTGGTGCTGGAGACGGTTCTTTCGAATCCATGGACTCTGATAGAGACACCTCTAGTACAAGCCGCCTGTCAAATATCACAAGCTGGCGGAAGCGGTCTGTCTACTTTTGAACAGTTGGCTGACGGCTGCAGCGGGGACCGGAATCGAGACCTTCAGCTTCACAGCACTGCTCTGATCGCCGGTCCCAGATCTCTGATTGCGGTGTGTTTTTCAACGTAGGCCTGGGCGCCAGCCAGCCGAGCCGCTGCGGAACCAAGTTTGGGCGGAAGATAGCCGCTGATGAGGATGATCTTCACGTGCGGGACGACGCAGCGGATCCGGGGAGCGGTTTCGATGCCGTTCAGTCGAGGCATCAGGAGATCGATGACTACAACGTCAGGCCGCAGTTCAGCGGCTTTATCGATGGCTTCGTAGCCATTTTGCGCCTCACCGCAGACGTCAAAGCGCTCGTGTGTGAGCACCGACAGAAGAATGCTTCGCGTTCCTTGATGATCGTCTACCAGTAACACGCGCGCCGTAAGCCACCGCCGGTACCGTGAGATAGTATGTGGCGAACCGTCGTGAGTTGATACCGTGATTACCCTGTGCGGCTGATCATAAGCATCTAAGCCGTAAACGATACGTAAGTGAGCGAGCGTAGTGAGGAGCAGTTTCGTCTATGAACGGACTTCTTGAAGTGACGGATAAATTTTCAGTTCTCTGTCATATTCGATGTAGCCCTTTCTCTTGAAGCGCTTCGGAAAAAGATTAATGGGGGGAACGCGTGGTCCCCACGATATCCGCCAGAGCGTCTTGAGTAATCGTGTGGAGAATCGACGGGTCGACGTTTTTACTGTAACTGTCGAGCAACAACAATGCTCGCGCGAGACGCTTCTCGCTGGAATTCAGCACAAAATTGATCAGTTCGCGCTCGATTCCAACGTATCGTTTTATTACGTAATCGCAGAATTCGGCGGCGGCCGGCGGCTTTTCACGCAACAGCCGAATGAGAACGGCGCTGCGAATGGCCACGGCCACGCTCCGGACCAGGGCGACGGCCGTAGTCTCGTGCGTTTTTTCGCCTGTCAGACAGCCCATTCCCAGAAAATCGCCCGGGCCCAGGTGCAAAGGACGGCTGTTTTGCCATGGGGAGATACGGTGGAAAGCCTGACCACGCCGTTGCCGATGTAATACACCTGATCGCAGTCGTCGCCTTGCGAGAAGATAGTTTGCCCCTGTTTGATATCGACAAGCTTGCGCCCGAGCAATTCGTTTGGAACGTCCTGAAACCAAGCCGGCAGACTCACAGGACCAAGCCGGGTCCGTTTTCATTTGCGGCATTTGTCTGGGCCGAGCGTAAACTGAGTACAATTCACAAATTAATCGGCTCATTCACGTATGCAGGTCTACGTTTACCGGGTGAAACTTGTAGGGAGCTACGTCGAACCATCCGCCGCACAAACCAGCCCACCGATAATCTGGCCTGTTCGCGGAGTCTGCTCTTTTCGGGCAAAGGCGAAAATATCAGGTATCAGCGTCGCTTTCCTCGAAATGGCACGGTATTGCCGTTCCTGCGGCGGAATCCAAGACTGTAGGAGACGGTAGTGCGCCTTGTGGCCCTCGCCAGGAAGGAGCCGGAATGAACGCCAGAATTCTAACGTTTTCCTCAGAAGGCGACACAACATTGATCGAATACGACCCGGAAACAGCGGATATGGAAAAGGTGAATAAGGTTATCGCCGAGTACGAAGTCAAAACCGGCGCACAGCCCTTTGATCTCGAGACAGGTGAGCGCATAGGGAAGGTCACACGCGAACACAAAGAAGTGCTCATGGTTCGACCCATTGCCGGCGGCTAGCGACGCTTTCCGGCACTGCACTGCCCATTCGAGCGCGGGCTTGCGAGTGTTGTTGGAAACGTTTCCCCGCACTCGAGGCTCGCCGAGGTTGTCATGTCGAATTTGTTCGTTATTGTCTGCTTGGCGGCCACCTTCGCGATCGCGGCAGCGATGCTCTATAGATCCTTGTTTGACCTCGTGCCAACCAACGAGCCGAGCACTGACGCTCAGGCGGAAGCGGAAGAGCGCGCAGAAAAGTATCTGCGCCGCGTCATTGCCCTTACTGGCGCGACGCAAATCGGACGCCACTATTGCGTTTTGGACCTCGGCAATGCGCGCTTCGAAGTCCACGACAGCTATGTTAGCCGCACGCCGATCGGCAAGGATTTCAGAGAGATGGCGAAGGCGGCCGGGGGAACCTGCTTTTACATTCCGAATGAGCACATGCCGGTTTCAGAGAAAATCGCGACCGCGCTCCTGCAACTGAAAAACAATCCGAGCCTTTTCGAAAAATGGGCGGCACAGGCCGGTGCTTTCAAAGCCGACGGCAAGCAAATGAATGGCGTAGATTCGGTTCCCACGCAGACTCGCCTCAAATTCCGACTCCGCCTTCTCTCCTCAAAGTAGTTCCGACGCCTTAGGTCCTCAGATCGCGCCGCCGGCAGCCCCCAGGCCTCCTCTTCTGTTTTCACTTCCCGGTTAATATCGGAAAATGATTTTGGTATGCTATCCGCCCGCCCCGCAGGTATTCACAGGTAAACAGGATCACAGCAGAAAGGAGCTTTCATGAAACTGCGACAAGCTTCCAGTTCTTCGATGGTGAGTTCATTTTCGAGGTCTTGGACAAGTTTTCGTTGGCGTGGCGTTCTGTTCACAGCGGCTGTCATGCTTATCGGCTCGCGGGTAACATTCGCTCAGTCGGCCGGCGTAAATGTACGGGTGACCGTCGATAACAATTCGAGTGGGGCGTATGTCAGCGCGGATCAATTGGGCGGCAGTTCCTATACCGACGCCGTACTGGCGCGTTGCGGAAAAGATCGCAGGATGCAGAACGAGCCCACCCTGGCCATTGATCCCCGGGACTCCAGCATTTGGGCAAGCGGTTCGAACGACTACTGCACCGTGCCGACTGTGGGGGACGCCTGGGCGGGATTCTATCGTAGTACCGACTCAGGAAAACATTGGACTGACAGCCTTCTGCCGGGCTACAACGGCGACACATCGGTCGAGGGCACCGGTTCGCCTCTCGCAGCATTGGTTGCCGGCGGCGCGCTCGCGGCCGGCGATCCCGTCATGGCCTGGGATGGACACGGCAATCTCTATTACATGGGCAACAACTTCAATCGCGGTACCGAGAACGGCGTCTCCGGGCGCTTTCGCGATAACACCGGCACGATCTGGGTGGCGAAGTATTCGCCAGCAAATTCAGCCGATACCTCGACCGACGGATCAAAATATGTGCGCACAGTGATCCTTGCCGCGAACGTTTTCGGTCAGGGAAACTTCAACGACAAAACGAATCTCGCTGTGGACCCGGTGAGCGGCAACGTCTATGCCGCCTGGTCTGATTTTCATGGTACCGGATGCAATGAAATCCTCTTCAGCCGCTCGACCGACGGTGGCGCGACTTTCAGCACACCCATCAAGCTTTCCGAAGGAATCTGCGGAAACCAGGGACCCTCAATCGCGATTGGTACGGGTGGAAACGTTTACATCGGCTGGGAAGGCAACACTGGCGGCGCTCTGGCCAAGACTCCAGGCGCCGTGGATGGCGCTGCTTTCGCGGCGTCTTCCGATTACGGGCAGACCTTCACTAAGGCGCGACTCGTGGTGCTCTTCACCCCGTTTGTCTCCCAGCAATTCTCCGGCAATGGCGCCCGCGAGTGCGGCGACGGGCCGTTTACTTGTCCAACCGGTTTCACGTTCCCGCGTTTTGATCTGGCGGCTCCTTATCTCGCCGCGGATAACGTTCACGGAACCTTGGTCATGGCTTTTCAGGCTGCGCAGGCTTCCGGCCAGGGACAGATTGAGTACATGTACTCCACAAATGGGGGAAATAGCTGGAGCAGCACGGCCTTGCTGGCGCCAAGCCTGACGGGCCATCAGTTCTTCCCCTTCCTGGCTGCGTCGACCGGCCGTGTCAGCGCCACCTGGTATGACTCCAAGGGCGATCCCAATTATTCCCCAACGACCGCGCCGTGCAATGACGCCAGCGGAAAAACCTCCGCGTGCCTGAACGTGCGCTACGCGGAATCGAGCGATGGAGGGAAAACCTGGGGAGCAAGTATTCAGGTAACAAGCACGCCGACGAATCCCAATTACGAACAATTCGGCGGCCGCCTCATTCCATTTTTCGGAGACTACATTACCGTTGCAGCCCAGGGGAACACAATCGGCGCAGTATGGACCGACCAACGCGACACTGTAGGCGCATCGGACGCTTCCAAGGATAACGACGGGGCAGACGTTGCCGGCGATCCAGAGACCGGCGGGACCTGCACCAGCGCATTCACCACATGCTTCGACGGTACCGGTGGCCTCGATCAGAATATTTACGCGGCAACGATCACACCGTAACCGCTTCGGCGGGGCAAATATTCAGAGGGCGCTCTTTTCTGCAACTCAGTGATCAGCACCTGCGGAATGGGTGCCCTCATTATTATTGCGTTGAATCTGCGATTCCAATCGCCGCAGAAGTGCCAGCATCCGCGCAGTTCGCGGGCTGAGCTTGAACCTGTGGTGAAGGACTCGATCCGGATTGCGGCGCGCATCTGGAGTCTTCATGTGCACGCAAGTATCCTGTGACGGTGTCAAATTCGCCGTCGCAAAAAAAGCGCCGGGGCTAATCGCCCCGGCGCTTTCGCCATTTCTGGGGTTTACTGTCTAGAAGATCAGCTTAAGACCGAGTTGAATCGCGCGAGAACCACCAGATCCGAGCACAGGGTTCGAACTGGTCACGTCGGGAGTTTGCGGCCGGAAGCCGAAAGAGGCGTTGGCATCCGCGGTCGGATCGGTGTAGCTGTTGTCGCCACCGGGTCCGCCGAACGGGTTCGAAATATTCGGATGGTTGAGGACGTTAAAGAACTCCGCACGGAACTGCGCTGTTAGACGTTCCTTGAATTTCCATGCTTTCGTAATCGACATGTCCCAGTTGCGGAAAGGTGTACCGCGAAACATGTTGGGCGCCGTGTTGCCGTAGGTTCCGTATGCCGGCGGAATGAGGATCGAGCTGCCATTCGCGTAGCAGCCAAGATTGGTCAGGGAAGCTACAGCGAGCGGGCCGAGAGCGGTAGCCTTCGACAAACACGTTGGATTGGTAGTTCCGGCGAAATAGGGAATTCCGCCGCCACCACCGTTGCTCGTAAGGAAGGCGCGGGTGGTCTGGAAATCCTTTACGTCACCAAAGAAGTTCCACTGCTCACCAATAGTGGCTTGATCGCTCAGTGCGTTCGTTCCGGTGAAATCCGTCGTGACATCATTGATACCCCAAGGCATCGGGCTCTGAATGCTCACGATCGAATTGATCGACCAGCCTTCCAGAATCTGACCTGGAGTTTTCTTTCCGGGCAGTGCGTAGGTAAGGGAATAAGTGAATCGGTGAGTGATGTCAAACTGACTGTTGCCGTAGAGCGAACGTTGATTATTGCTGAGGATAGGATTGATGAATCTCCAGTTGTCCGGCGATTCAGCCAACGCGTGCGAGTACGTATACCCGGCGACATAAGAGAGACCATGCCATGTCCGCTGGGTCAGCGCGAACTGTAGCCCGTTGTAATTGGAAATGTTGTCGTTCGAGAGCCAGTCAATGAAGCTCAGGTATGGGAACTTGGTTGCGTATGGCCGAGCAGCGGTTTCCGCGGAGCCGCTGGGCGCGCAGTTCTTCGGCGTCGGGGCCGCGGCGCAGGCGGCTAAAATCCCCGATGTCCATCCGGCATCAAGGGGCGGAGTATTGATATCAGTGAGGCCCACGAGTTTCGTTCCATGATTGCCGACATACGCGACATCGAGCGAGAGGTTTGTCGAAATCGCGCGCTGGAGGTCGAGCGTCCAAGTTGTCACATAAGGCGTCACAAGGTTGCGATCAATTCCCATCACCGTGCACTGTTGTGGTTTCAAGCCATTGGAAAGTGTTACCGTGCCATCGCCACAGGCAGGGGTCGCAGAGAACAAGGTGTTCGTCGCTGAGTTTGCTGCCCATGCCGCGTTGATCGGAGTAAGGGCGGGGCCAGTAAATGTGATTGCGCCCAGATTGATGTTACCGCCGGCGGTAGTTGGTGTCGGGTTGCCGTTTGAGTAAAGCGCTACGCCTGTTGGTATCGTGCGCAAGCCAAGCAGGTTCCCAAGCGCCATAAGCGAATCGAAACTGCCCTGTTCGTAAATGAGGCTGCCACCGGCGCGAATGACCGTCTTGCCATTGCCGAAGACGTCCCACGCCAACCCAAGACGCGGCGCAAAGTTGTTGTGATCTCCATTGTATGGAGAACTGATGTTCAAGCCCACCTGCTCGAGACCGACGGATGGATCGAAGTTGCCAATCAGGTTATTGGCCTCTTTCACGACCGTGTTTATCTCATAGCGGATGCCGAGATTCAGAGTAACTCTCGGCCTGATGCGCCAGTCGTCCTGGAGGAAAATCGCATATCCGTTATCACTTAGCTTGCGGTGGAAGTCGCCGGCAGTGAAGCGGTCGCGATTCATAACACCGCTGAAGAAGCTGGGCAAATCGGCAAATTGCAGCGCGCCTTTGGTGTTAGAAGTCACGAAATTGGTGCTGCGGTTATTCAGGAACTCGAATCCGAACATAAACGCATGCGTGCCGCGCAGATACGAGACATGGTCGGTTATATTTAACACTCCATCAGGTCCTACGATCTTCGGCCAGCCCGCACCATTTAATCCCCCATTGAAGCCCTGGATGACAATTCCTGGGAAACCAAAGCTCGTAGGGTCGGTCTGGCCGGTGTAGAGGTGATATGTAGCGCCATTTGCGACGTAGTTTGCGGGGTCTTGCGTGTGATCCACACTGAAGAAGGTCTGATAATAATGAGAATAGCCCACCCGTAGTTCGTTTACCCAATTGGAATTTGGAACAAAGGTCCAACTGCCTGAACCGACCTGGGCGCGGGCGTGTTGTAAGGTGAGGCGGTTCGGGTCGAACTCGGTGGTGGCGTTATCGACGAAAGTCCCGTCGCCTGGGCTAATGAAATACATCCCGCTGAATGTGTTCTTCTGGTTCAGATGGTAATCAAGTTTGGCGACGCCGCTGTTGATCGAATTCACTGTATCTAGATTGCTGTTGTTGAACTTGGTCGGCCCGGGGTTTGCCGGGAAGAGACCAGGGTAATTTGCAAGCGGCGTGCAGGTAAGGCTCAGACCAGCCAATTGCGCGCTCAGGGCAGTCAGTGTTCCGGCCGTGCGGGCGGTGTTGCAAGCCCCGACGAGGTTTTGAGAGGCGGGCCCGACACCAGCCGCGGTTATGGGGCTGGAGTGAAATGTCGGGTTTCCGACGTTATACCGTTGTCCTTCATAATTCAAAAAGTAGAATAGTTTGTCTTTCAGAATCGGCGCGCCGAAGCTCGCGCCGAACTGCTTTACCGCGAGGTCGGCTTCTGGTCCCGGCGGTGGGTTGAAAAAGTTGCGTGCGTCCCACGCACCGTCGCGGCCGTAGGCATAGGCGGTCCCGTGATAGCTATTAGTCCCAGATTTGACTCCAACGTTAACCACTGCGCCAGGCTTCCAGCCATACTGCGCCCGAGGATTGACTTCCGTCTTAAACTCGTCGATGGCGTCGATCGGCAGAATGGTGCCGGCATCGCCGGCAGCCATAACGGCATTCATGATGCTCTGCGCCATCCAAGGATCATTGCTATCCACGCCCTCGACCAGGAACATGTTATCGTGCGGGCGTCCGCCGTTCGTGCTTTGCGTCCAACCGGAATTGCCAGGGTACTTGGTTACACCAGGCCGCAGGTCCAGCAGGTTCTCAAAATTCCGGCCGTTGAGCGGAAGATCATTGATCACCTGATTCTGCAGCGTTCCACCCAGTTCAGCGTTGGTGGTTTCTACCAGGGGCAAAGCTTCTGTAACCGTGACCTTCTCGGTCTGCTCGCCGGGCTGCATCACGAGATCGACGCGCAGATTACCGGCAACCTCCAGTACAATTGCGGATCGCTCGACGGTTCTGAAGCCCTTTGCTTCGGCGCGAACCGTGTACGTGCTGGGCAGGAGATTCGGGGCGTTGTATTCGCCCGATTCGTCGGTCGTCAGCGTACGCGTCGTGTTTCTCTGCGTGTCAATGATCGTGATCGTGGCGCCAGACATGGCGCCGCCGGTTTGGTCATTGACTGAACCGAGGATACGACCAGCCGTACCTTGTGAAAACAACGGCAGCGCAGCAAAGCAAACTGTAAAAACAGCCACAGCGATACACCACAATCCATACCTAAATTTTGAACTCATGCTAGACCCCCCGAAGGAATTCAATTGCGCACACCACGTGCCGGGATTCGCGCAGGAGCGATGCGTCTTGACGAACGAGGACGGCGAAGCCCAACAAGGACCCTAGACTTGTCAGGAGTCATTGGCTGCTTCCGACCGCAGCGGTTAAAGGAGGACTCCACCCCCCTTACAGATGGCGCAGAAGCTACTCCAAACAGGTCTAGTGAGTCAAGGATTTTCTATGCTGAGTATTTTCCTGTACGAGACCGATTCTCGTTCGATCGGCGAGATGGCTCGAGGGAATTCGTTTTTTGCATTTGAACGCGGATGGCGGGTTTTCGATGGCGGCGTTTGGAGAACGATTCGTTTCTTGGCCGTGAACGGCGACTCCAGACAAGTTGCGCTTGATTTGAAACGAGGAGTGGCATACATTCCGCCGAGGTGTATACCCGCATGCTATGCGTGCGGCCTGCTTGTAGGCGCTACAAGCAGGCCAGAATCCGGACGGCGAAAATTCCTGCACTAGACGCGAAACGTTGCGAAGGGAGAGTCCCATGGCTTCGAAGAAATCCAGTCGAAGAAAGTTTCTAAAGGCTGGCGCGGCAGCCGCGGCAGTCGGGGCGATAAAGACGACGGCAGCAGAGGCGCTGCCGGATGTGCAGCCGCAAAAAAGCCTGAAGGAACTCGTCGCCTATGGCGAGCGGTCGAAGTTTGTGACTTCGGTCCGTGTGCCGGTAATCGAGCGGCCGTCACCCGATCAGTTCGGGATGCTGTTTCACGTTTTGACTCCATTGCAGGATCACATGGGGATCATCACGCCGTCGTCGCTGCATTTTGTCGGAACACATCGGGGCGCCATCGTTCCGGATATTGATCCGAAAGAACACAAGCTGATGATTCATGGCATGGTGGACCGGCCGCTTGAGTTCAGCATGGACGACCTGAGACATTTCCCGTCCGTCTCTCAGGTGCATTTCATCGAGTGCCTTGGCAATCATGCGCGGCCTGAATACAAGACCGTGCAGGAAACGCACGGGCTGACCAGTTGCAGCGAGTGGACAGGCGTGCTGCTCTCGACTTTACTCAAGGAATGCGGCCTGCAAAAGAACGCGTCATGGGTGGTTTCGGAAGGATCGGAAGAGGTAAAGGGCGCGGGCAGTATTCGTCTGGCGAAAGCCATGGAAGACGTGATCGTTGCGTATGGGCAAAATGGCGAGCCGCTGCGGCCCCAGCAGGGTTTCCCGTTGCGGCTGATCGTTCCGGGGTTCGAGGGAATTTACAATGTGAAATGGCTGCGGCGGATCAAGGTGGTCGATCGCTATTACATGACATACAACGATTACGGCCACATTCAGAAGGACGAGGAGGTCGCCGCCCTGACCTTCCAGTGGGGACCGAAGTCGGTGATCACGTATCCGTCCGGCGGGCAGCAGCTATCCGGTCCCGGCGTCTACCAGATCACCGGCCTGGCGTGGTCGGGCGGGGGACGCGTCAAGAAAGTGGAAATCTCGACCGATAACGGGCAAACCTGGAAGGAAGCCGAAATTCGCGGCGACGTTCATCCCAAGGCCCACACCCGATTCGGCATGACCTGGAAATGGGACGGACAAGAGTGCGTGCTCATGTCGCGCTGCATAGATGAGATCGGCCAGGTTCAGCCGACACGTGGGCAACTGGCGCAGCATTTCCACGAGCCGCCGGATTACTACAAAACGCACGGCGTTCAGGGATCCGACAACATGATTCAGCCCTGGCGAGTCGCGAGCGACGGGAGCGTCCACAATGCGATTGCGTAGCGCTCTGCTGCCGCTGGCGGCTTTCGCGTTTTGCGTCGCGGTCAAGGCGCAGTCGCCGACCTACGGCGTGGGCAGAACGCCTACTCCCGAAGAGATCAAGGCGTGGGATATTGCCATTGGTCCCGAGGGGAAAGAACTGCCGCCCGGCAGCGGCACAGCCAAACAGGGCGCGCCGATATTCGCGCAGAAATGTGCGGCATGTCACGGGCCTACCGGATCAGAAGGGCCGGCGCCGATGTTGATCAAGCCGCAACCCGGCTCGAAGGGTCCCGCGGGCCCTTGCCTGAACCCATGCATTCGAGAGAACAATCTGATGGCGGTGCATTCGCCCTACGCAACGACCATCTGGGACTACATCAACCGCGGAATGCCCTTCAAACAGGAAGGCACGCTGAAGCCGGATGAGGTGTACGCTCTGACCGCGTTTATCCTGTATAAGAATGGCGTGATTGGCGAAGACGACGTCCTCGATCAGAGCACACTTCCCAAGGTCAAAATGCCAAACGCGAATGGGTACGCGATACCCGACTGGAAGCCGGGCCAACCGCGCCCCTTTTCGCCGAAGCCGTAACGGGAATTCGCAGCCGGGATTCTTCCTACTGCACGAGGGTTTGCTGGCTGAAAGCTAATTGCCACTGGCCCACTGCCCGCGACCAAATGCGCGTGGCCCGCAACTTTTCCCCTGAAGACGAAACCTCGTCCGCAGCCATCACGGCTGCATTGCCGAAAACCCACAGCGCCATGGACACAACGGTCGGCGGCTGATTGGCCTGAGCCGCGCTCGTCGTGCGCATGGCGGCGATTCGCTGCGTTTTGTCGATTGGCTGCGCGCGCTCCGGCGTGACCAGCAAAAAATCATCCGCAAGGATTCGGCCGGCCGTTTGTGCATCGCGATCGAAGAGGGCTTTTTCACCGGCCATGAATGACGCGACGATCTCCTGCGCATCAGAGGAAAGCGCCTTGAACGGCAGTTCACGGCAAGGATTTTCGCAAGTTTGCCAGTCTGCCCGCGGCAGCGAATAGCGCGCGTCCGTGACGGAGGAATCTGCCGGCGTCGTTTCCTGATAAAGGAAGAGCCGCCAGCCTGCGGGTTGGCGGACCCACACACGGACAAAAAGCGCCGTCGCATCATCGGGGGTCAGACGGTGGCTCCCGGCAATGAGCGCTATTCGGCCATAGTGCTCGATGGTGACATTCGTGTCCGGTCCGGCCTCAAGAAGTATGAGCCGGCCGATCAACTCCGCTTTTCTTCTGCTGCGGCCGTCGCGATCAATCCAGGCGAATTCCGGTGCGAGCAGGGTGGAAGCGGCCGCTGCATCATTCTCCGCGATGGCCTGCATCAACACGAGATCGGACCGGCGCAACTCCTGGTCGGTGTCGCGATCAGAGCGCGTAGCCATCCCTTCAGTTCGCGTCAGCAGGAGCGCGCTTTCGTCGGCTCCCGATGAGACGCTGGCCGCCGCGGTATCCGGAGGACCGGCGGCGGCTGCCGAATCAGCAGACGTCACCAAGGAAAAGATGAACAAAGCAGTAATGGTTAGGAAGAAGTAGAACGCCGAAAAACATCGATGTCGCTTCAATGTAGTCGTCCCCGCAGCGAATAAACATCACATCCGTACGATTAGATTGATCCTCTGTGCTTACGGTCAGCCGCGGGGAGAGGCCGAGGTATGGCTTCGGATTGCGGGCGCCATGTTACACGCGAACCTGCGCTGCGCAAAGGGCAAAATATCCGCGGCTGGAGTGCGCGAGAATGGTCTCCCGATTGTGCTCCAGAACCCATGCGCCACTTATACAGTTAATATCCGCGACTGATGTACCGCTCCGGCGTTTGCACAGATGCCGCGCGAAAACCGGATTGGCACAAGGCCGCCGATTGGTTATGCTAGTGCACGCTCAGCTTCGGCGGGTGCGCCATGCCGCGGCATATTTTCGTTCGGCGGCGGGGCAGGCATGCGATGACGTGCAACCCGCGCACGACGAGGTTGCTCTAATTCCCAGGGGTAGATACAAATCAGAAAAAAGCGGAGTTCAAAAGGAGAGTTTCTTGTCCAAACTCAAGATCGGAACATTTCTGCTGCTATCTACGCTGCTGTTGGGAAGTCTGACTGATCTGCACGCGCAGGGCCTGAGCGCTTACTTTGGCCTTGGTTCCGCCAGCGATTCCGCGGGAACCAGTATCAATGCGATCGACAGCGTCACGGGATTGCCGGTAACTTGCCCGAAGGGCCAACTTTGGGATGACTTCACGGGCCTTTGCGAAGCGGGTCCAACGATCGGCGGTGTTTTCGGCGTGTTCGGCGCCGACTTCATGTTGAAACCGCACCTGGGATTCAATGGCGAATATGCATTCCGTTTCGCCCAAGCCAATTATCTCCCGAATGCCGGATTGAAGTTCCGCCCCGGGTTCTATGATTTCAATGTGGTGTATGAGCCTATCTCGGGATCTGACAGCCGCATCGTTCCCGTCGTCGAGGGAGGCATCGGCGGTGCGAGGATAGCCCTTTATCAGGCACAGACTGTTTCAATCACGGGCATCACCAGCACCTTTACTTATCCGGCAGGACTGAACGCGAATCATTTTCAGGTCCACGGCGCGCTGGGCGTGAAGCTTTACGTCAAAGGAAACATTTTCATCAAGCCGCAGTTCGATATCCACTATGTCACTCACCTGACCGATCAATTCGGGCGCAACTGGGTGCCCGAATACACAGTAGCTGTCGGCTACAGTTTCGGCCAGCATTAAAAAGCGGCTCGATTTGTTTACGCCGAAACCTCTGGCTGCCCAATCACGGAAGAGGCGAGGATCTCGCCGCAACTGTATTCAACATCAATACGTAAGTGTCGAAGCGTGGAAGAGAAGCCCGAGGGAATAGTGTGCTTTCGAAACTCGGTATAAGAGTGTTGCTGGCGGTGTGCGCGCTCGTGCTGGCGGTGACAAACCTCGCTCGCGCGCAGGGTCTGGGCGTAAGCCCGTACTTCGGCCTGGGCTCGGCGCGCGATTCCGTGGGAACGAGCGTAAACGACGGATGTCCCACCGGTCAGATCTTTGACGGCGTGATCTGTGAAGCAGGGCCGACCATGGGCGGCCTCTTTGGCGGCTTCGGCGTCACAGTGATGTTCAAGAAGCATCTCGGCGTCGATGGCGAATACGCATTCAAAATCCGGCGCGCTCCTTATCTGCCGAATGACAGCCTGGTGATGCGTCCCACGTTTTACGATTTGAATGCGGTTTGGGAGCCCTTCTCCAGCAAAGGACGGTTTATTCCTTTCCTCGAAGGCGGATTTGGCGGCGCGAAGATCAAGCTATATTTCTCGCAACCCACTTCTCTAACCGGAGTGACGACCACATCCGGCTTTTCCGCGGGATCAGACACGAGCCATTTTCAATTACACGGCGCAATTGGCATGAAGGTCTACATACATGGCAATCTCTTCGCCAAACCGCAATTCGACATACATTATGCGACGCATCTGACCGACGAATTCGGCCGCAATGCCGTGCTGCAATTCATGATCAATGTCGGCTACACGTTTGGCCAACGCTGACGCAGAATCATTCAGTTCGAAGTCCCCTTTTCAATCCGGTTCCCCGCCCGGTATCATTATTAGAGTGAAATGCGGCGCGCCTACGGACGCGCTCTGATGTTGGCTGCCGATCAAAACAGTTGCCGGCGATTTATGAGGAAAAAACATGCCTCCGAGACCAATTCCTGAGGGATACCACAGTATTACGCCTTATCTCATTGTCACCGGCGCCGCGAGCGCGATCGAGTTTTATAAACATGCCTTCGGAGCGAGAGAATTGATGCGCATCCCCCATCCCGACGGACGGATCGGGCATGCTGAACTGCAGATGGGTGATTCGCGAATCATGCTTGCCGATGAATTCCCCGAGATCGGCGCACGAAGCCCGATGTCGTTGGGCGGCACGCCCGTGAGCATCCTGCTCTACGTCGAGGACGTAGACGCGATAACCACGCGCGCGGTCGCAGCGGGCGCCAAAATGCTGCGCCCGATAAAAGACCAGTTTTATGGCGACCGGACCGGCACGCTGAGCGATCCCTTTGGCCATCAATGGACGATTGCTACACATAAAGAGGACGTCTCGCCGGACGAAATGAAGAAGCGCGCTGCTGCCGCAGTTGTAAGTCAATCCTGATCCGCACACACTGCAATAGGGCCGTCTCGAGGTTTTCCCCCCTCTAATAGATAAGTGGGGAGAACATGCCACATGCCAGACGTATTTGCCCGCCGATTGGAGCGCCACCTGATCTTAAGCTCCACCCGAACGCAGTGCCGTGGGTTTGTCTGATCGTAATTGTCCTGGCAATCGTCATTGTCTTGGCGCTGTGGGGCAGATTGCCGCGTCAACGTCGTTTGCAACACGAAGTTCCAGTGGCTGTATTCCCATCATTATTAGCATCGTGATTTCAGAGTCAGCAACCGGCTCATATCTCAAGCGCTATCAGACGTGAACTTCTAAACCGTTCTCCCTTGGCACGGCTTATTTCCGCTGACTCCCAATCAACTCTTCGACGAGAAGCTCTGCATTCGCGCCGACACCATCGAGTATGTGAAGGCGGTCGGCAATCCGGCAGACTTGGATCCGAAGATCAAAGGGCCGGCGCAACCCTAATCGCAGCGATAGCACCTCAACTGCACCCGGAGAAGCCGATCGTTTTAACGGGCACGACGGCTCCGCCGAAAGCGTTGAGCGCATTGCCATTCGTATCAGTATTTACAGTAATCGATGAAGGTGAGCAGGAACTCGTTCCTCCTCCGAGAGGGACAGCGGCATCTGCGCGGATCGAGTACGGCACAAGACCCGTCACAGGTAATGAATAGGGCGAAATGGCTCCATTGGCGAATACTGCAAAGCGCGGATTGCTGGCCGGCTCGACCAAGCTATACATCGCGCAATTCGTGTTTGAGGGCGCGCCGGACGGACACAACGTGTTCGACACGACCGAAATGTTCGAAACCGAACTATTCCCGGCTTCCGCTGGAATTGTGAATGACCGCGTGCCTATATTCGGCAGCGTGAGCGCCTGCAATGCAGAAACGCTGGCATCGATCGACGCGCTCCCGCCCGTCGCGCTCACTACGCCCTGAAAAATCACGGGCGTATTGGGCGACGACGTTTCGATGCTTAAAGGAATGGGATTGAGGCTCATTCCATTGGGCACGTTCACGGCAATCGTCGCGTTATACGCGGCTCCGTTCGCGTTGATAGCTACGGCCACCACGTCGTAAGTCGGACCCGAGGGAAGCGGGCAAAAATTGAAGTTCCCGGCGGCGTCGGCGGTCGTCTCACGAAGGATCACGTCTGTCCCCGTCGCATCCGGCTGCTCTAGCGCAACCAGCACGGCCCCACTTGCGCCCACCGATATCGGCGCTTGAGTCGTGGCGTCAACGATCCTCCCACTGATGCCCGTAGTGTTTGTGCTCACCTGCCCTGCGGTAAGCGCCGGTTTCAAGCGAAACTGGCCGGTCCCTTCCTGAACGAGCGAGGCGCAGGTATTGAAATTGATATTCAAATCAACCGACTGCCCTGCTCCCACGGAGATAGGTCCACCGATGATCTGTCCCGGCGGAATTTTGAGGCCGGTGTTGGCCTGACTGGAGAGTAGCAACTGATGCACGCTGCCGTCGTGGAGCACCACGCAATTGAATCCCTGGCCCTGGCAGGCTGGCGGCGACGTTGCTCCGGCTTGTCCGCTATTAGAAACGAGCATCAGCCGAATCTGTTGATACGTTCCGGCTGGCAGTGATGTGTTGCCCAGGGTTGTGAGCAAGCATGCGTTCGAGGCGAGCGAAAAAAGATCGATCTGCTTGGGCACGGAGTTGAGCTGCGGTGCGAGCTCCACCCAGCCCGGCGAATTATCTCCGGCGCTCGCGCTCATGTGCGCCTGGACCGAGTTGATGGTCACCCAAACGTGATCAATCAAGCCATTGGGAAACGCGCAACTTGGGGGATCCGTGAGATTCACGGTGATCGAACCGGTGCCTGTGGTGGAACTGGTTGTGGGGCCGCCGCCACAACTCACAACCGCTATGCCCAGCGCGAGAAAACCAGCCAATCCCGCCAGCCAAACAGGAAAATTGCGATTTGCGATGATTCGTTTGTGCGAGAGATACCGCCCGAAAGAGAGCATCGATCAGCTCCAGTGAGAATTGGAAACGGAAGCAACGCCCGGGCGGGGAAAGAGCGCGCAATGAAATCTTAGAAGCTAACTAAGGTGAGTCAAGTGCAGCGACACACAATTTCCAAATTTGCTGCAGAAAACCGGCGAAACGATGGCGAATACGCGGAAAGCTTAACTCACGTAATCATGCACAGCCATACGACCCAAACTCTCACATCGTTATAGAGTTTACGCACGCCACGAAGGCACGCGATGCGCCTCTTCACATGTCCGCGCTGCTGGCTCCGCGCCGCTTCTGCAGGGCGCGGCGATACACGATGCCGCGTTCGTAACCATGGCGGAAGGGAGCCGTGTCGTATCTGTCGGGATAACGCGCGCGCAGGCTTTCGCGGGCCTGATCGTAAGATTTATCGCGGCAACCGGGGAGCAGCGCCCCTTCGAAACCGGAGCGGAAGTGCGGCTCGTCTTCCTCGAAGTTCTTGCCGTCGGCCGAGTAATGTTCTTTTTCGACGTCGCGCAAGCCAATCCACCACATCTCGCGCGCCCGGTCCACACTTTCGGCACCGGCATCGTCAAAGGCGCCGCGCGCGGCTTCAGCCATTTGATCGTCGACGCGAGCAATCACCAGGCTGCGACCGTGCCGGAGCGCGTCTTCATAAACGAACAACTCTTCCTCGGGCAATGAGGCGAAGATTGTTTTTTCCGCCTCGCTACCAACCGCTCCGCCTCCGATGATGCCCAGCAGAGCCCCGCCGGCTATGCCGAGCGCAAGGACGAAGCCCACCCCGGGCAAAATCATTGTCGCTACCATTTCGCCAATACCGGCGCCCAACGCGCCTCCCGTAAGGGCAGTTAGGGTCTTTACCATGCCGGGCTGTTCGCCCTGCGAAGTCGGCACGGCGGCTAGCTCCTGTTCGGTAGCGTGCGGCGTCAGCACGTTGATACGATCGGTGGGAACTCCTATGGTCCTGAGCTTGGCAACACCGCGCTCGGCGTCCGAACGCGATTTGAAAACTCCCGCAACTGCCGGCATGGTTTTCCCCTTTCTGTATTCTGCGCCGGCTGTAATAACCGACGCGGCGCTTCCTCTAAATCAGATGGCCCCGAGCAGCAAGTAGTGCAAGTCCAGATTCGCGCTGGGTGAACACAGGCAGTTGTCAGGATTACAGCGACGCGGCGTCGATTTCGACCGGCGGCACATCGGCTGGCGGCTTGGACGCGGGCGCCAGCGCGCGTGCTTTCGGTTCCGCAGGCGCACCCAGGCGAATTTCCGCGAGCTCGCTGATCAGGTTCGCGGCCCATCGATAGATGTTGTGCTCGCGCACGGTGCGGCGCAGCGACTGCATGCGGCGTTCGATCTCCGGCGCCGTCATTTCCAGCGCGTTGTGAATGGCGTCGGCAATCCGCTCGGTATCGTATGGATTCACAATCAGCGCATCATGAAGTTCGCGGCTGGCACCGGCAAATCGGCTCAGGATCAACACACCGCGTTCATCATCGCGCGCGGCGACATACTCCTTGGCGACAAGGTTCATTCCGTCATGCAGTGAGGTAACCAGGCACAAATCGGAAGCCCGATAGAAGCGTTCAATTTCCTGATGGCTGTGGTGACGCTTGAGCAGCACGATGGGCTTCCACTGATTGGTCATGAAGTGCCGGTTGATGCGATTCGCTTCGGCCTCGACGTCGGCGTACAGTTCGAGATAACGCTTGATCTGCATGCGGCTGGGGGCGCCGATCTGCACGAACGTGAATTTGCCCTGGTAGTACGGATATTTCTCAAGAAAGCGTTCGATGCCGCGGAAGCGTTCGAGAATTCCCTTGGTGTAATCCACGCGGTCCACGCCGATACCCATGAATTTGGCCTGAACGCCCACTCCCGCCAGCAGCGCGGCGCGATCCACATACGGCGATTCGCGCGCGTCGGCATCGCGGCCATCGGTGAAATCAATGCTGATCGGGAACGGCCGTACGCGCGTCAGATGGCCGCCGCGATTCACAGTCGAGCTTTCCCACTCGATGCGGCACTCGACGGCATGATCCACCGTCTCCAGGAAATTAATGCAATGATTTTGAATGTGGAAGCCGACGAGATCGGCGCCGAGCAAACCATCCACAAGCTCGCGTTCCCAGGGGCAGATGCCAAAAGCTTCCGCGTTGGGCCACGGGATGTGCCAGAAAATCGCGACGCGCGCGTCTGGGCGCGCGTCTTTGATCATGCGCGGCAAGAGCGCGAAATGATAATCCTGCGCGAGGATAAAGGGCTTCTCGGTGTCGGCGATCTCTTGGAGAACGGCATCGGCGAATTTGCGGTTAACCTCGCGATAGCACTCCCAGTTTTCAGAGCGAAAGATCGGCCGTGTATGCGCGATGTGACATAGCGGCCACAGACCTTCGTTGGCAAATCCGAAGTAATATCCGTTTTCCTGTTCCTTGCTGAGCCAAACGCGACGCAAGGTGTACTGCGGTTCGGCAGGCGGCACGCGCAGGCGGTCGTGCTCATCCACGGTCTCGCGGTCGGCATCGCCGCTGGCTTCGGCGATCCAGGTGCCATCGCAGGAACGGAGAATCGGCTCCAGCGCCGTGACCAGACCACTGGCCGGAATCATGATTTCCAGGCTGCCGTTCTGCCGGGTGTGGATGTAAGGCTCGCGATTGGACACCACGACAAGACGGCGGCTCTGTAACCGTTTGCGAACGTGGACAGAAAGCCGGTCGGAGGTCCACAACGATTCGGCGCTTTCGCGGAGACGCGCTTCCCGTTCGGCCGCGGCGCGCGCCTCCTGCAAAGATTTCACGACGCCTTCCATCTCTTTGGCAAGCGGCCCCAGCAGTTCGCTCTTGGGGGCAAGCAGTTCCCCGGGCTTTCCGCTGCGCAACGCTTTCAGCCATTGCGCCGCTTTCGTGATGGGCCCCATCAAACTCCAGCGAATGATCAAGAACGTGATCAGCACGATCAGCAGGACTTCGAGCGAAACGTGAATCAAGGTCTGGTGCCAGATGACCGCGCTTTGCTGACGGATAAAATCGGCATCATGAAAGACCAGCAGGCCCAGCGCTTTGCCATTGCCCTCGTGAAGCGAAAGCGTTTGCGCGTGATAGTAACGCGTACCTAACCTCAGAAAGACACCCACGCCGTCAGGGTTCTGCGGATCCACCTTGGGCGCGAGTATCGGAAACGCCTCCTCCAAAACAGCAGGCAGACGCTCGGTCACAGCCACACTCTTGCCGGCGTCATCGAGTATTGCCGCACCGACAATACGCTCGCGTGAGCTCAACCGATTCAGCACGCGGCGCAGCTCAGCCGTGGAGGCATTTCGGTCGAGCATCGGCTGTAAGCCGTCGGCAAGGCTGAACGCCGCGAGGCTGGCGCGCTGATCCAGTTCTTTGTGCAACGCCTGTTCCTGATCCTGCTCCTGATAATAGGCAAACAGGCCAGAGACCAGTGCGATACACACGATCACCGGAAGCATCAGCCGTAAGCTGAATCTCATTTCAATTCCTCGGGCGGACGAGCAGAATTGTGCCGGCTTGCCTCAGGCCTTAGGCCGCTGGTAGGTGGCAATAAAATGATGTGCACTCCTAACTGCAATTGCGCTTTAAGGTGCTATGCCGGCTCGCTCGGGAGCTGTGGCTCGAGATCATGAGTGGGAGCTGGTGCCGGCTGGTAAGCATTCAGCTGCCTTCTTCGATTCGGATCGGGTCCGACTTCCTTTGCCGGTAAGTCAGAAGACCTCGCCTCGATGGGCCTCAAATACGCGGGCCACGCGTCTCGAAGGTATGATGGTCGCTTGGCCTCACGATGATTGTCTGGTGCACGCTTACATAAGTCCACTAAATACCCCATCGCCCGCCATCTGGACCATACGGTGATCGGTGTAATTGGGCCCTCATCGTGGTGCGTGTCCAGCCTAAAGCTCGGAGAAATCACGCGCATTCGTCCACGCGGGACACTCCGGTCCGATGGGGGTATGCAAGAGCGGTACAGGTTTGTTTGGCCACTGGGGCAGCCACCGAAAACCTGTCCCCGCACGGTTCCCCGGACCAGTAGAGGGCCGCGACCCGGGCGAACTATGCTGAGACGCTCGCGTTATTCCCAGGAGTGTGCGCCATGGGCTCTGTAGCTGCTTCCGTTGAAGATCATCTCTTCTGCGAACGCTGTGGAGAGGTCTACGCGCCCAAGCGGCCTATCTGCTCCAGTTGCGGATCGGCGCCGGCGCGCCATTGGCTGCAACTCACAGCCCTGCTTACCCTGGGGCTCGCCACATTTTGTAATTCGCTGGTGTGCTGGTTTCTGCTGCCACGAATTGTGAACCGCCATGATGGGGCGATCTTCCGAGGCTGGATGTGGCTGGACGAAAAGGCTTCGCTTTACGGTTGGGCGCCGATCATTATCGGGATCCTCGCCTGGGACTATTTCATCTGGCGTAACTCGCGGCCGGCGCGGCAGACCGAACATAAGATCAAAGGCTGGATCACGCGCAAACTGCTGACGTTTGTCCTGGTCACTTCCGTGGCGCCGATTATTCCCTGGTGGATACCAGCCGGACAGCCGCCCGATAGCTTTCTTGCGCGAATTTCGAAATATCCCGGGTTGCCTTCAAGCCTGGCCTGGCTCACCGTCACACTCGTGCTCGTGCTTCTTTGCTGGAATCCGTTAACCCGCGATTCCCTGCTCGGCCATGGCCGAGTATTAAGCCTGATCAGCCTGGCGGCGCTGCTGGTGCTGCTGTCCATGACGTTTCTCGGCTGGTCGATGTCCTACTAATAAGAAGGCCGCTCCATTCCTCGCATTTTTCGCAATTCGCGCTGTTCTGGCTGAAAGCGCAGCGCTAACATCTGCGGCCCGAGCTGACAATGGCCGAAGCGGCGCGATTTCGGCGAGTTCTGGTTTTCGTCCATCGCTGGATGGGTGTGTGCTTCTGCCTGCTTTTCCTCATCTGGTTCGCCTCTGGAATTGTCATGATGTACTGGCAATACCCCGAGGTGACGGCGGCGGATAGGCTGAGCCGCGCGCCCGCGCTCGACGGCTCGCGAATTCGACTCTCGCCCGCCGACGCTTACGCCAAACTGGGGGCAAATGGAACACCTTCCACAGCGCAGCTCATTACCTATGACAGCCGGCCTGCATATCGTTTCCATTTCGGGGTTGGCGATATCGCCCTTGTCTATGCCGATACCGGCGACATGCAGGAGGAGTTTCCTCCGGACCTGACGTTGCGCATTGCATCCGCATGGACGGGCGACCCCGCAAGCGCGGCACGAGAAGAAGACAAAACGGAAGAAGACCAATGGACCGTGTCCGAAGAATTCGCGGACCTGCGCCCGCTTCGCAAATACAGTTGGCCCGACGGGCAGCAGGTCTATGTTTCCACTGTAACCGGCGAAGTCGTGCAGTATACGACGCACGGCTCGCGCCTCGCGGCATATTTCGGTGCGATTCCGCATTGGCTCTACTTCACCCCGCTGCGGAGGCGCGGTCAGCAGTGGAGCCAAGTTGTTATCTGGAGTTCCGGACTCGGAGCCATTGCCGCCGTCATTGGTATCGCGGTGGGATTATGGATGTATTCGCCCTCACGGAATTACCGCTACCAGGGCACACCTGCGAGCTTCCCTTATCACGGACAGAAGCGCTGGCACGCTATTTTGGGCCTTTTCTTTGGCTTATTCGCCTGTACCTGGGCCTTCAGCGGCATGCTATCGATGGATCCGTTCCCCAATCTGCAGGAGGGCTCAGGCGACCGGCTTGGCGCGCGCATCTCGTCCGCGTTGCGGCAGATGCCGCCGCTCGAGGTATTCACTGCCAAGCCTCCGCAGGCCGCCCTGGCGGCAGTTGCCGGCATTTTCACCGCCGCAGTAAAGGAGCTCGACCTAACTGCCTGCGCGGGAGAGCCCGCCTATCTGGCCGTACTCGGGCCGAATGACACGCGCGTAGTTCCTGTGCTCGGTCACGCTGCATACGATTTCGATCGTGAGCGCATCCTGACCACCGTGGAACGAGCCGCGCGGCCGTTTGTCGTCACGGACCTCCGCACCGTTACGCAATACGAATCGTATTACCTGGACCGCAATAATGAGCTTCCGCTACCTGTGATTTTTGTGCAGCTCAACGATCCGGCGAACTCGATGTATTACATCGATCCGAAAACTGCGCGCATCGTGCAAAGCTATAACTCGCATTCGCGGTGGAATCGCTGGCTGTATCACGGTTTGCATTCTCTGAATCTGCCCTGGCTGTACAAATACCGTCCTGCCTGGGATATCGCTGTGCTTCTGTTGCTCGTCGGCGGCGCATCACTCTCCGTCACCGCGCTGATGCTGGCCTGGAATCTCCTCTGGCGGAAGCTCGCACCCTGGTCGGCGGCAACGGAGCGGACAACCACAGGCGCGAGCTGATGCCGCTGCGGCCCGCCGTCTCGAGCCCCCACCAAAATCGTGAAGGCTCGGTAAAGCACTTCTTTATTTTTGCTTGGAACTGAGTTCGACCGGAGTGAAAACGAGCACCTGCTTGGTGCCGGCAAATCTCACTTCCGTTAATGTGTGTGTACCATCTGCGTTATTCGTATAAACAACCGCGTCCGCCGGAGACTTCATCTCCCGCTGAACCCATTTGCCGGGAGCGGTGGCTACCATGTGGCCGTTTCTCCGAAACGTTACCGTCGCCTCGGGACTGTGGGAGACCCACTCCACAACGTAGAAGCCCGGCTTCATTTCGGCCCCGTTGAGGGTCACGGCGGTCCGGAAAGAAAGCGTCCGCGAATTGGCGGCCGCCGCCCAAAGGCTGGCGGTCATTAAAATCGCCATCAAGACCCACCCATTTGCGCGATGCCCATTTTTCATGTTGTCCTCCTGCTCGCTGTTATCCGGCAGTCAGGGCGGCCAATTCGCCGACTCCTTGCATTGCCGTGCCGGGATTTGCGTTCCGGCGCCGCGCTAAAGTGCCCAGCACAAGCGGGTACCACAATGGACGAAAGGTAAAATATTGGTAACGCCTTAAGCATCTATGATTCTGTGAGATACGATATGAGGTCACGCGGCGATTGTGGCTGCTGAATTGACCGAAGATGCTAGAATCGACGTTCCCGATATAAGGTCACCTGATGCAGTCCACACCTACACAGGCGGGGAACCCTCCGTCACCCCGGCTTGTCCGGTTCGGGATTTTCGAAGCCGACCTGACTGCCGGAGAATTACGCAAAAGCGGATCGAGAGTTCGGCTCCAGGAACAGCCATTCCAGATTCTGGCGATGCTGCTGGAACGCCCAGGGCAGGTCGTCACGCGGGAGGAACTGCGTGCGCGGCTGTGGCCCGGCGATACCTTCGTCGATTTCGAACACGGGGTGAACTCGGGCGTGGCGCGCCTGCGGGATGCACTCGGCGACTCGGCAGACAGCCCGCGTTATGTGGAGACGCTCCCGCGGCGCGGCTATCGGCTAATCGTTTCGGTGGAAGCTCCCACGCAAGTAGTGGCTACATCTGCCGCACCTGCGAATGGCAGCATGTCAGCCACCACGAAGTCGATCCAGCCGATCACAAAACCGGTCTCGGACAAAATCGAGATGCCCGCACCTGCTGTCGAAGGAGCCAGGATGTCCTCGCGCCGGGTGCTGGCGCTCGGAACGATCGGCGCAGTTCTGCTTGCAGTCGCTGCGTATTTCACATTTTTGCGGCCCACCCGTGCGCTAACCGAAAGTGACTCCATTGTGCTGGCGGAATTCACAAATTCGACCGCCGATCCTGTCTTCGACAGCACGCTGCGACAAGCGCTGGCCGTCAAGCTGATCGATTCTCCCTTCCTGAATATTGTTCCCGACGAACGCATGCGCGACACCCTGCGGTTCATGGGCCGCTCGCCCGACGAGCGGTTGACGTCAGCAACCGCACGCGAAGTTTGCCAGCGGCTATCGAGCAAGGCCATGCTCACCGGCTCCATCTCACAGCTTGATGATCATTATTCCTTGCTGCTCGAAGCGACCAACTGCGCCACAGGTGAATCACTGGCCCGGGCCGGCGCCGAAGCGATCGGCAAGGGCGGAGTGCTGAAAGCGCTTGACACCACGGCGGCCGAAATCCGGCGCAAGCTGGGCGAATCGCTCAGCTCGATTCAGAAAAACGATGTGCCCATCGAACAGGCCACCACCACTTCACTCGAAGGGCTGAAGGCGTATTCGCTCGGTGAAGCGGAGCGCAACCGCGGTGATGAGCCCGGGTCTATTCCTTATTTCCAGAATGCGATTGAACTCGATCCAAACTTCGCCATGGCCTACGCCGTTCTGGGACAGGAATACGCCAATCTGGGCGAGAACGCTCTCTCGGTCGAGTACACACAAAAGGCGTTCGACCGCCGCGACCGCACTAGCGAACAGGAAAATCTCTACATCTCGTCGCATTACTACGAAAACGTCATTCATGATTTCGATCGCAGTATTCAAATCTACGAACTCTGGCGTCGCACGTATCCGCGCGATGTCGTCCCTGCCATCAACCTCGGAGCGCTCTACGACGCCCTAGGGCAGCCGGAGAAAGCACTCGCCGAACTCATTGACGCGCGCCGGCTCAACCCAGACAGCGCTTTCGTTTACTCAAACCTGATGTCCGCTTATGTCGCATTAAATCGGAGCGATGAGGCCAAATCCGCGCTGGATGAGGCCGCTTCTCGCGGGTTGGACGCAAACGACTTTCACCTGGGCCGCTACGAGATCGCCTTTCTCGAAGGCGATACACAGACGATGGCCCAGGAGGCGACGCTAGCCGCCGATAAGCCGTACAACCACGAAATGATGACGCTGGAGGCGCTCTCCGCCGCATCTAGCGGGCGGCTCCATGCCGCGGAGGGATTATTCGAACAAGCGGAAGATGCTGCGCGCCGGCGTGGCCGCAAGGAAGCTGCCGCGCAGGAGCAAATGCTTGCCGCTTTGATCGAAGCCGATTTCGGTCGCGTGGATGAGGGTCGGCAACTTGCTCGCTCGACTTTGAATGGCGCCAAGGACCCGGATGCGGAAGCCGCGGAAGCTTTGGCGCTCGCGCGATCCGGCGATGCCGCGGGCGCCGAGGCCATGGCCAACAATCTAGCCGGCCGGTTCCCTTCCGACTCGCTGCTGAACGCGCTGGAACTACCGACAATTCGTGCGGCGGCCGAATTGGCGCGCGGCAACGCGCAAGCCGCCGTGAGTCTGCTGGAAACAGCGCGGCCGTACGATCTGGCCAAAACCGAACATTCGAGCGTTCTCTATTCCGCCTACTTGCGCGGAGAAGCTTACCTGCACGCCAATAACGGTAAGGCGGCAGAAGCGGAATTCGAAAAACTCGCCGACCACCGCTCCCTCGTGGGTGTTTTCCCGCAGGGCGCTCTGGCGATGCTCGGTCTGGCGCGGGCTCGGGCGCTCACCGGCAATATCAGTGGCAGCCGGATGGCTTATCAGGATTTCCTGGCCTTATGGAAGGATGCTGACCCCGGCATTCCGATCTTGCAAAAGGCGCACGCCGAATATTCCCACCTGCACTAGCTTCTGTCGGTTTACGCTTTCACGGAACTAACGGTTTGCGGGGCAGCGCGAGTTGACTTCGGCTGCCAGTGCATCATCCAACTGCACCGCGGCAGCATTAGCAGCGGCGCAAATTTGGCCTGCCTTCAGCCCCACCACACCGCGGAGGTCAGCATTTTGCAGATTGGCACCGCTAAGGTCGGCTTCGCTCAAAACAGCGCTTTGCAAATTGCTGTTGCTCAGATCCGTATGCCTCAGGTCGGCGCCCATCAGAATCGCGCTCGGCAACTGCGCTTGCGCCAATCGTGCTCCGCCCATTTTTGCCGTCGAGAGATATGCAGCGCGCAAATCAGCGCCTTTGAGATTTGCGCCTTCAAGATTGGCTTGGCGCAAATCGGCCTGTTCGAGGCTGGCGCGTTCGAGCCAGCAATTGCGTAGATCCGCTCCGTAGAGCACCGCGCCGTCCAGTTTTGAGTCCAGTAATGTGGCTCCCGAGAGTGACGCGAACGAAAGATCCGCTTTCGGCAGTTGTGCGCGGATCAGGTTCGCTTTTTCAAGATCGGCCGATTGCAAAGATGCGCCATCGAGTTTCGCCTGGTCGAGTGCCGCGAAACGCAGCTTCACTTGGCGCAAATTCGCCTGACGCAAGTCGGCTTCGGATAGGGAAGCGTAACTCAGGTCCGCCTGCCGCAATCGGGCGCGCACGAGAAATGCGCCGTAGGCTTGCAGATATCGCAGTCTAAAACCATTGAGGGAGGCACCTTGGACGCGGCTGATCTCTCCATCTGCATCGTTCCAGCCGGCCGGTTTCCTCGAGATTTCCGCCTCGTTGACACGTGCAAAAGGATCGTAGCCAACGAGCCAGAGCGCGTCCGCAGCCCAGGCAACCGGGTTTGCGGCGCCGATTCCCTGCCCTTGGCGACCGCCATGCGGAGCGCCGGCAATCGCGCCGACGGAAAGGACGCACAGTGCGAGACCGAAAGTGACGCCGATCAAAAGTTCTACGGGCATGCCCGTTTTCGATCGCAACTTGATGGTCCTGGGTTTTGCCTCGGCGGAGTACGAAGATAACACGGAGGTTGTCGCGGCAGTTTGCTCGCTGGAAGACAGTTCTGGAGATGGTTCGGAGATTTTAACGAGGGGATGCGCTTCTTGGCCGCGGAAAGCCCGCGCCGCGGTTTGCGGAAAATGGATGGCCGCGGCGGTGACCGCAGCAATCAGAAGGGCGTGCAGTATTGTTCCACGGACGTCCTGCAGCGTGAGATAACGGCCCCAGAACAAAATCATCGTCGCAGGCGCCATCCAATAGAGCAAAAGAATGCAGACTGCCCTTTCCACTCCGGCCAGAGCCGAGCGTCTCGCTCGCAACCATGTGAAGTAATTTCGCGCGGGCCAACTCACGATCCACGGAATAGCCTGGTCCAGCCGCCGTCCGCTCTCGAGCACTGCCGGCATCGAAGCAGCCACCTCCCATAGGCGCTGCAAATACACGTGCAACCACAAGTAGAGCGCCCCGATCACGAGCGGCGATAACAGGAAAAACTGCACGAGCGGCACACCGTTTCGCAAAATCGGGAAGGGCAGCAAGGCCGCGTTCCGCAGGATCAGCGTGTCCGAAACCGTGATAATTCGCCAGAAAGCCAGCGCATTGAGCAGCACAAACGCGATAACCAGCCAGTTGGCGTGCCTGCCGCGCCGCGACAGATATTTCAAATCTTCGGCCGTCCCCATTTCGGCAGGCAATTTGGCAAACGTCAGATTCGTACCTGCCAGTTCCGCAGCAAGCAATCCAGTAGCGTTCTGCAGGTTTGCCCCCTGCAGATTGGCATCGCGCAGCCGCGCGCCGAGCAGGTTTGCTCCTTCAAGATTTGCCTGCATCAAGCTAGCGCCCTGAAGGTCCGTAAGCAGCAGATCAGCGCCCTTCAACACTGCCTCATTCAATATGGCGCCCTGCAAATTCGTATCGGTGAGGTCCGCGCCTTCCAGATTGACGCGGGAGAGGTCTGCCTGCCGGCCCGCTGCTCCGCCCGACTGAACCCATGCCCCATGCTCTTCAATGAGAATTCCCAGTTCCGCTTTTCCTGCGCGAACCGGTGATCGACGCGAAAGTACCTTTTCCTCTTTTATAAGTTCCAGATCCATGGCCCGAACCTTCGGGTGCGGACGACGCCATCGCGGCAAGCGTGGGCCGTCAGACCTAAGTTTTTTGTTACTTTGAACGGGAGTGCTGGGCGACCGGTCCGTACCGGCTCACCCGATCACTTTAGCTTCGGCAATAGGCGCAAAACAATCGTGGCGAGTGGCAGGCTTTCCGGGAAGGAAACTGACCGTCCGGCCAGCGATACTGCCGCCCTGAACGGCATGCTCGCTGGCCGGATGCGCAGTTGATCCGGCGCTACTTGGCGGGGGTGGCGGGTGGTTCCGGGTAGTCGAGTTCGTGAAACACGAGAATCTTCCACTGGCCGCCTTGCTTGGCCATGATCAGGCTCATCAGTCCTTTGCGCAGTGGATTTTCCCTTCCGTTGGGTGCTCGTGATCCGGCGATGGTTGCGTCGGTATCAACCTGCGCCAGATTGGGAGTAAAAAAGCGCACGGTGCGGACGGCATCGGTACGGCTGGCGGCTTTTAAGGCGCCATTGAACAGCATCTCAAATAAGCCCTGAATATCGGCGCGGCCCTTGTGGGTTGCGCCACGCAGATTGGTGAAGTCCGCATCTTCAGTAAAGAGCGCGGCAATGGCATGCGGGTCGTGTGCATTAAAGTTTTCCGTGTACATGGCCACGGTATGTTTGATCGCCTCCGCATCGGCCTCACTCCCCTTCTGTGCACGAAGCGTGGGCGTTGCCAAGGCGAGGCACGCAATCGCAGCGACAATGGCTGCCATTCGACGTGGACTCATGCTCTCCTCCAGTCTGTTGGATATTGGGCAGCAGTGTACAACGCAGTGCACTCACGCGCACGTACCAGCTCGGGTTTCAGCCTTATTTTCGAATATTGAAGTGAAGCTTTGGCCGGCTTGGCCGGGCCGTTCCCCTAGCTGGCGACCATTTCGAGCGCCGGCGACACATTATGCTCTCTCACAACATCCACCCGGCTTCGCGCACCACATTTCTTAAGAATGGCACTGACATGAAATTTGGCAGTGCTCTCGCTGATGCCCAGTTGTGCTGCGATCTCCTTGTTGGTACGTCCCTGTACGAGAAGTCCAAAAACCTCCCGTTCGCGCGGCGAGAGATGCAAAGCTGCGTCGGTGCGAATATTACTTTGCGCCAAACGCCTGGCAATGTAATCGTTTACATGCTCATCCAGGGCTTGCATAGTCCGAGCGACCGCTTGCAGAAATGCCTGGTCCACACCCGATGGTGCTTCATTTTTCGACATTGCAGTAGGCTCCTCCCAAGAGCTGATGCACAGAGCGCGACGAATCCATTTGCCAGAATGGCTTCCCTGAAAGGAAGCGAGCGGCTAGCCATGCCCCACCCGAAAGACCAGCCGCAGCGCTCTCTACGGCAAGCTGTGGACCAGCCGTAAGTACCTGTGTTCGCAATATCAGCGGAACAGAAATACAGGTTGTTATTTAGAAAGTCTGCCATGGCGCGGTGTAAGACTTACAACATTCAGCCGAGGCCGCCAGGCTCTATGCGGAGCGGGATGCTGCCACGCCAAGCGAACGAAGCCGCGTCTCGCTGCGGTTCTGCATCCACCAGCCGCGCAATAAAGAGATCGGCCAAACAGAGCGCCACCCACCCAAGATGGCCCCCTTCCAGGTCAGCCGATAATGCTGGCCATCCTTTTCCAGGTACATGTAACCGCGTTCCTGCTGGCGTGGACCAAAGCGTTCCAATCGCCGCTTCAATTCTGTGATTTCCCGACCCGGCGCAGGCAATTCTGGGCGCGATCCGCCGAGTTTTTCCTGGACGAGCATCTGGTGTGCGCGATACAGCGTGAATGCATCCGTGATCTGCGGAAAACGAAAGACGTGGTAATTGGGGGACGGAAACAGCACAGGCGCCGTAGAGTTGGTATTCGTATCCACCTGCGAATCATCCGAACATCGAGTAATGAATTCGATATACCCTCGCAATTTTGTCCGGGCCGTGACGACGCTTACATCCGCCCACTCCGACGTTTTCGAATTGCTCAAAAGCGCCATGTACGCCTGCGTATTCGGCGCAAGGCTTCCGACGTTCACGTAAGCCACGAGCTGAAAACCCAAGCCCGTCAACCCCGGCAAACGCGGCTCGATGAAATTTCGAACGTTCTCAGGCAAGGCATTCGACGGGACTATTTGAGGATTAACCTTCGCCTTGGAGCGGAAGCTCGCGCGCAACACAATCGGGCCCAGCACAAACAAGACAGCGTAGACCTTGAGAAGCAAGATCAAGATTCCGTTATTCAGTAATGCCGTCATCGAAAGCTCCTCGGAGCGACACTCGCCCCCTTATAGCCATGCGAACTGGTTACTGACGATTTTAGTGGCTTCACGAATTGAGTGGCCTTGCGGTGCGCCCGAACATGGCCTAAATGCAAGCTGTACTGACGTACAGGCGATGAAGCGAGTGACGCATGGAAGCTTCGCCGATTTACAGAAATCGGTCCGGAGGGAGTCAGAGAGATGCGATCCCCAACGCACGCTGTTTTCGCGCGCGTTGGGGTGCAGACTACCCGCGAGCGGCCTTTGCCCTGTATGCGGGCACAAAGACTTCGGAGACGAATGTCTCGATGGTGGTTGGAGTGGTATTCTGCGCCGAACGTGGTTCGAGCGCGCGCATGTGCCCGGAGTTGAGCGCTTCCGCCATCTCCAGCAAAAGATCGGCCATGTTCGGAGACATGCCCATCTGCGTGAGCGCCGGTTTCAATTGTGTAGCGGGAAGTTGCTGATAACCCAGATCGGGCTTGCCGGTCGCAGTGCCGACAACCTTGGCCACCTGCGCATAGGTCACGTCGCGCGCTCCCTGCAATTCGCGCCGCTGCTTGCCCTGGAAGTCGCGCCGATTGAGAAAGTCAGCGGCAACTGATCCGATATCGCGCGTGGCAATCATCGGCAATGCCAGATCCGAACGCACGGGTCCGGCCAATTTTCCAAACGTCTGAATAACACCTACCTGCGGCAGAATGTTTTCCATGAAGTAGCCGGCGCGCAGATAAAGCACGTTCAGGTTGGGAATCGAGTCAAGTTTCTGCTCGAGGGCACGCAAGCCGAGCACCGGTCCCGTACGGTCGGATTTATCCGCGCCGATGCTGCTAAGCACGACCGCGTGGCGCACGCCGTTATTCTCGAGCGCCGCCGCCACTGATTCGATCACCCGCCGCTGAAAGCCGAACACATTCGGCGACGCAGGGTTGGGCGGTATCATGACGTAGGCGGCCTCTGCTCCTGAAAACGCGCGAGCCATCGCGCTCGAATCGGCGACATCACCCACGAAGGTTTCGGCGCCTTGCTGCCTCAATCGGTCGAGCTTCCGTTCCTCGCGGCCAACAACGCGGACTCTCTCTCGTTTCGCAAGCAATTTTTCGGCAACGATGCTGCCAGTGTGTCCAGTGGCGCCAATGACAACGTACATGCGATCCTCCTGGCGGAGTATGTCCGCTCTTTCGCTTTGCGGGAAGCGGCTGGAACCCGCCCGTCCTCTAGCCATAGATTCGCGGCGAACTGCGCGGTTGCCAAGGCGCCTGTGGAAAACGCGCATCCGACCAGGATGCGCATGCCGAGCGAGCATCGCGGGCGAACGAAGCGACATCTCTTCAGTAAACCTGACATAAGTAAATCAGGCGCCCCGCGCATGTGGTCAACTCCCGCGCTCCAACTCCTTGCGATCCCACTTCGCCAGTTTCGCGCCGGCTTCGTACGCGCTCTGACAAAACTGCAGGATCGTGTCATCAGGCGAGCCCGTAGTGAGCGCGTCTTCGTAATTGAGAATGAATTCGCTGAGTTGGGTATCCCAATGCGCGGCGTTCGGCTGCACCTTTTCCTTCTCCAAGCCAGCTGGTGGCGGCATGCTGTACGCATAGAATGCAGCTTGCTTGTAGCGGCGGTCGCCGGGCCAAAAACCGCAACTGCTGACCTCATGCGAATAGGCCTCGCGCGTCATGTGATCGGCGCCTTTAGGCAGCGTGCAGCGCCGGCCCGAGAAACGCGTCACGGCCAGATCGAACGAGCCCCAGAAAAACTGCACCGGGCTGCACTTGCCCAAGAATGGTGCGCGGAACTGCTTTAACACGCGGTCCACGTTGACCAGAATGCGGTGGAAACTCTCCACGTATTTTTTGTCGTAACACGCGTGCTTGTGGTCGTGCTCGAATGCCGTCTTGTCGTCAAACTCATCGGGTGTGGTATGAATCTTGACGGCGATGCCGAGCGATCCCAGCATGGCCATGTATTCGCCATAGAACTCCGCGACCGAACGCGGGCGCAGTTCAATTCTGCGCTCCTCGCCCGTACTGGTCTCAATGACCAGACGATGACGAATGAAATCGAACTGCACCTCAAAGGCTTCATAGCGTTCCCGGCCGAAAGGTATCGTGCCGGTCGTCAGACCGCGCGGCGTGACATAAAGCGTCACGTTCCACCAGTGATTTACCAGTACCGTAAGCTCTTTGCGCGTCTTGCCCACGATCTGCGTCAGCATATGCAGCGTGTCGCAAGTGCTCTCCCACTGCGAATAGGGCAATGAGGGCCAATCAGGTGAAGTCAAGCTCGACCTCGTCGATGTAGCACCAACCCCAATCCTCGCCCGGCTCAATCGACTTCATGATCGGGTGTTTGGTGGAATGAAAATGCCTGGTGGCGTGCTTGTTCTTCGAGGAATCGCAGCAGCCGACATGGCCGCAGATGAGGCAGAGCCGCAGGTGCACCCAAGTGTCGCCCGTCTTCAGACACTCTTCGCAGCCGCGGGTGTGCGGTTTGACTTCATGAATCTGATTCATGTGGGTGCACCCTGCCATAAATTCCTCCTCGTTACGATTTGTGCGAATTCGTCGTGGAAAATCCGCCGATTCCTAGCGGCGGTGGAAAATATTGGCCGGCGCGACTGGCTACTGATTTTGGGACGAGTCCCCATACCACCGGGTGGTGGGCTTGAGCAGGTGGATCTGTATGTTCTGCTCGCTCTCGGTCACGTCGTGGTATTCGCCATAAGTCTTCCATCCCGGCGCAACGATCTGAATCAGGATCTTGCCCTGCGGGATCTCGGGCGAGCGGGTCACTCCTTCCTGATTGGTCTTCAGGTCGAGCTCCACTTTTTTTTCTTTGGGGAATCGCAGGTAGACGCTGGCATCCGCCACCGGCTTGTTGTTGTCGCCTCCGGTTACTTCGATGCGAAGATGACTGGTGCCATGGCGTTTTTCGGAAGCCGCAGGCTTGTCATTTTGTGCGCAAAGCCCGGGTGCCAATACTGCGGGTACAAAAATAACCACGAAAAAGGTTACCAAAGCCCGAAGCGGTATCCTCATGACGGACGTCTCCGATTCCCACTCTTTACTCCTGCGGCAGCAATTTAGCAAGTAATCATCCAATAAGAATGATCATCCCGAGCGACGAACCGGAGCGAGGGACCTCTCTTTCTTTTCCGTAGTCGTCACGCCAGGATGCGTGTCCCGAGCGAACAACGTGGCCGAGCGATCTCGCTTGCTCAGTTCTGTCATCGTGGCCGCAGGATCGGCGTCTGTTCGTCCAATACGAACGCGCCCCACGGACAAGCAACCGTGATGTCCGGCAACGTATACTAGGCGTCGCCATTTTCAGAGCCAGGAGGAAGATCCGATGGGATTCGCCACCGATGCCATCCACGTTGGCCAGGAACCAGAGCCGGCTACCGGAGCCATCGTCGCCCCAATTTTTCAGACTTCGACATACGTGCAGGAGGCGTTGGGGAAAGATAAAGGCTACGACTATGCGCGCACGGCCCACCCGAATCGTCGCGCGCTCGAGCGTTGCGTGGCGCGGCTCGAGGGTGGCACGGCCGCGTACGTGTTTACGTCAGGCATGGCCGCCATCGATGCCATGTTCCGGCTGTTGCGGCCGGGCGACCACACGCTCGTCTCGCGCGCGGTGTACGGTGGCGTCTACCGGCTGACAACCCAATTTCTATGTCAATTCGGGCTGGAATTCACGTTTGTTGATACTTCTGATCTCGACTGTGTGCGTAAATCAGTGCGCCCGAATACCAGGATGATTTATGTCGAGACGCCAACCAATCCGACGAT
>DASRHB010000002.1:0-86605 GCA_035650755.1 Candidatus Acidiferrales bacterium | reverse complement strand
CATGGCCAGCAACCTGACCGGCCAGGTGAGAAATATCGCGGAAGTGGCCACGGCCATCGCCAGCGGCGACCTGTCGCGCAAGATTACGGTGGACGTGCGCGGGGAAATCCTGCAATTGAAAGAAACGCTGAACACGATGGTCGAACAGTTGCGCTCGTTTGCCGCGGAAGTGACGCGCGTGGCACGCGAGGTGGGCAGCGAAGGGCGTCTCGGCGGTCAGGCGAACGTGCCGGGCGTGGCGGGAACGTGGAAGGACCTCACGGATTCCGTCAATGCGATGGCCGGCAATCTTACGGCCCAAGTGAGAAACATCGCGGAAGTCACGACGGCTGTCGCCCGCGGCGACCTGGCCCGCAAGATTACGGTGGACGTGAAGGGCGAAATTCTCGAACTGAAGAACACCATCAACACCATGGTGGACCAGCTCAACGCATTCGCGGCGGAAGTGACCCGCGTGGCTCGCGAAGTGGGCACCGAAGGCAAACTCGGCGGCCAGGCCAAGGTACCGGGCGTAGCGGGCACGTGGAAGGACCTCACCGACAACGTCAACGTCATGGCGGCGAACCTAACCGAGCAAGTCCGCGGCATCGTTAAGGTCGTGACCGCGGTGGCGAACGGAGACCTCGCCAAGAAACTCACGGTGAACGCGAAGGGTGAAGTGGCTGCGCTGGCGGAAACGATCAACAACATGACGGACACGCTCGCGACCTTTGCGGATCAGGTGACGTCAGTCGCCCGAGAAGTGGGCGTCGAGGGCCGGCTGGGCGGACAGGCGAACGTGCCGGGCGCGGCGGGCACATGGAAGGACCTGACGGGAAACGTAAACCTGCTTGCGGACAACCTTACAAACCAGGTTCGTGCAATTGCCGAAGTTGCGACCGCGGTGACCAAGGGCGACTTGACGCGTTCGATCCAGGTCGAGGCGAGCGGCGAAGTCGCGGAACTAAAAGACAACATCAACACGATGATCGATAACCTGCGGCTCACCACAGAGCGCAACACCGAACAAGACTGGCTGAAGACAAACCTGGCGCGGTTTACAGGCATGTTGCAGGGACAGCGGGATCTGGCGGCAGTAGGCCGCATGCTGCTGTCGGAACTGGCTCCTCTGGTGACCGCGCAGCAGGGCGTGATCTATCAAGTGGAGACGGAAGAGGCGGGCAGCATGCGTTTGCTGTCGGCGTTTGCGGATGACTGGCAAGACGGGCATGCGCAAAATCTCGAAGTTGGCGAAGGACTGGTCGGGCAGTGCGCTCTCGAGAAACGCCGCATGCTGATTACGGAGATACCGGACAACGCAGTTCCGATTCGCTCGGGTCTCTTCCGGGTGGTACCGCGGAACGTAATCGTGCTGCCGGTTTTGTTTGAAGGCCGCGTGAAAGCCGTGATTGAACTGGCATCGCTGAGCGCGTTCACTGCGTCACATCTCGCGTTCCTCGATCAGCTGACATCAAGCATCGGCATCGTGCTGAACAGCATTGAAGCGACAATGCAGACCGAAGCTCTGCTCAAGCAATCGCAGCAACTCGCTACCGAGTTGCAGACACAGCAGAAAGAGCTGCAGCAAACGAACGAGCAACTGGCGCAGAAAGCGCAGCAGCTCGCCGAACAAAACGTCGAAGTCGAGCGGAAGAATCAGGAAATCGAGCAGGCGCGGCGCGCTTTGGAAGAGAAGGCCAAGGAGTTGGCGCTCACCTCCAAGTACAAATCCGAATTCCTGGCCAACATGTCTCACGAACTCCGAACGCCGCTCAACAGTATTTTGGTGCTCGGGCAGCAGCTCACCGACAACCCGGACGGCAATCTGACGCCGAAGCAGGTCGAATTTGCCCGCACGATCCACGGCGCGGGAACCGACCTGCTGAACCTGATCAGCGACATTCTCGACCTTTCGAAGATCGAATCAGGAACGGTGTCGGTTGAAGCCGAGGAAGTATTCTTCTCGAGCTTGCTGGAGATGGTCGCTCGACCGTTCCGCCACGAGGCGGAAAACCGGCGGCTCAGCTTCGAGGTGCACGCGGATGGACACCTGGGCCGCAGCCTGGTGACCGATTCGAAGCGTTTGCAGCAGGTATTGAAGAACTTGTTGTCGAATGCATTCAAGTTCACCGAGCATGGAGGAGTGCGCCTCTCGGTGTCGCTGGCGGAGACGGGCTGGAGCACCGATCATCCGATTTTGGGCACGGCGGCATCGGTCGTCGCCTTTGAAGTTGCGGATACCGGCATCGGAATTCCATTTGAAAAACAGCGCATTATCTTCGAGGCATTTCAACAGGCGGATGCCGGAACGAGCCGCAAATACGGCGGAACGGGCCTGGGGCTGGCGATCAGCCGTGAACTGGCGAGTCTGCTCGGCGGCGAGATTCAACTGCGCAGCGCTCCCGGTGCAGGAAGCACATTTACGCTGTACCTGCCGGTGACGTACGTCGGTCCATCGGCGGCAGCTTTGCCGGTGGAGGTCAAGACTTTAACATCCAGGCCGAGCATGCAATTGAGCGCGCCGGTTGTGGAGCACGTGATCGAGCAAATTCCGGATGACCGAGAGAACCTGCAACCGGGTGAGGCGGTGCTGCTTATTGTGGAGGACGACCCACATTACGCTCGCGTGCTGTGCGACCTCTCGCGCGACAAGGGTTTCAAGGTTCTGGTAGCGCAACGGGGAACCGATGCGCTGGCTTTGGCGCGAGAATACCAGCCGACGGCAGTGTCTTTAGATGTGTTCTTACCCGACATGCTGGGCTGGACCGTACTGAACCATCTGAAACAGGATCCAGCGACGCGGCACATCCCGGTGCAGATGCTCACGCTTGACGAAGACCGCAGCCACGGACTTGCGCGAGGCGCGTTCTCGTTCGTGACGAAACCAACTTCGACCGAGGCTTTGGAAGAGGCTCTGCTGAAGATCAAAGACTACGCATCGCCTCGAAGAAAGCATCTGTTGATCGTTGAAGACAATCCGGGCGAGCAGATGAGCATTCAGGAACTGTTGGGTCATGACGATATTGACGTATCAGTGGCGGCGACGGGGACCGAAGCGCTGGCGAGCATCCGACAAAAGCACGTCGATTGCGTAGTGCTCGATTTGCGGCTGCCCGACATGTCTGGTTTCGATGTTCTGGAGCAACTGGGTCAGAGTCCAGAGCTCAGTGATTTGCCCGTCGTGGTATTTACGGGCAAGGAACTATCACCGGAAGAAGACGCCAGGTTGCACACACTGGCACGCAGCGTGGTGGTGAAAGGCGTGGAGTCACCGGAGCGGCTGCTGGATGAAACCTCGCTATTCCTGCACCGGGTCATCGGCAGCCTGCCGGCGGAAAAACAGAGGATGCTCGATCGGCTGCATCGTTCCGACGAAGCGCTGGTCGGCAAGAAGGTGCTTGTGGTCGATGATGATGTGCGCAACATATTCGCGCTCAGCAGCGTGCTGGAACGCCGCGGCATGACCGTGCTGACGGCAGGGACAGGCCGCGAGGCGATCTCGACACTCGAATCAACACCGGACCTGGCGATCGTTCTGATGGACATCATGATGCCGGAAATGGACGGCTACGCGACGATGCAGGTGATCCGGCAGAATCCAGCTTTCAGGCGGCTGCCCATCATCGCCTTGACCGCCAAGGCCATGAAGGGCGACCGGGAGAAATGCCTGGAAGCGGGCGCTTCGGAGTATCTGGCCAAGCCGGTAAACACGGATCAATTGCTTGCCGCATTAAGAATGTGGCTGCATCGGTAGCGCCATGATGAATATCAAAGACGCGGCGCCGAAAAACAGGAGGGTAGGCTTGAACCCCGAGCGCAAAGATAAAGTCAACATCCTGATGGTGGATGATCAACCGGCGAAGCTGCTCAGCTATGAGGCAATCCTCGCGGATCTAGGCGAGAACCTCATCAAAGCGAACTCCGGCCGAGAGGCAATGGAAGTGCTGCTGAAGAACGACGTGGCGGTCGTTCTCATGGACGTGAGCATGCCCGAACTCGACGGTTTCGAGCTGGCTGACATAATTCGGCAGCATCCACGATTCGAAAAAACCGCGATCATTTTTATTTCCGCGGTGCATTTAACCGATATCGACCGGCTGAAAGGGTACCAGCGGGGAGCAGTCGATTACATTTCCGTGCCGGTGGTTCCGGAACTGTTGCGGGCCAAAGTGAGCGTCTTTGCCGAGTTGCACCGCAAGAACCGCGCGCTGGAAATATTAAATTTCGAATTGCGATGCCTTTCCGGCCGGCTGATCGCCGCACAGGATGACGAGAGGCGCCGCCTAGCCCGCGAGATGCACGATGGCTTCGGACAAGACCTCATTGCAACCAAGATGGCGCTCGACAGGATCGCGATGGCAAACGATTGTCCAACCTGGTCCAAGGAGACCGCCACGAATGCAAGCGAGCTCATCGGGGGCGTAATTCAGCAGGTTCGCAGCATGTCACATCTGTTGCATCCGCCTCTGCTCGACGAAGTAGGCCTGAAATCGGCGCTGGAGTGGTACGTGGACGGGCTGACAAAGCGAAGCGGTATGGAAGTCTCAACCGATATCCAGCCGGGCGATTTCCCGCGCCTGGCCGCAGAGATGGAGACAACGATATTCCGAATTATTCAAGAGGCGCTGACGAATGTTTTGCGGCATTCGGGAGCCAATAAGGTTACGGTTAGTCTCATCGACGGACCCAACCGGTTGACTGTAGCGGTGCGCGACAACGGTAAAGGGATATCGGATAAAGTGATGGAATTCAGGCCTGATGGTGTCGGCATTGGAATTGGAGGAATGAGACAGCGAGTGAAAGAGTTTGGCGGAGAACTCAAGATCACCAATGCCCACCCTGGTACTTTGGTCGAAGTGTCGATCCCTTCGAATCTGATCTTTCGAAAAGAGACGACCGCTACTGCGTAAGGTGCGCTAAGAGAGGTCGCGGTCCACAAGTTCATCGCATCAATCTCGCGCTCCGGCTGACGCAATGGAAGCGAGCAGGCTTGTCGTTTCCCATGCCGATCTGGTGAGCGATCACCGCGTGGTAACGGGAAATCGTCCATGCTTTGCACCGACCCCCATTGAGGGGCTCGCGGATATCGCTTTGCTGCGCTGAACACTTGGCAGAGAAACCGAAAATCCCCCGACAAAGGCAGATAAACAGCCTTTCGGTATCGTGCCAGTTGTGACTCGCATCACTGCAATCTTGCCTGTCCTGTCATAGAAGAGGTTAGAAATGGAGGCGGCACATTCAGGGATGGACGCAACGGAGGGAAGCGATGAGCAGCAACAGGTTTGGCAAACCGCAGAATGCTTTTATCGGAAGCTTGGAGCATCGCGGTGGTAAGAAACTGGCACAACAAGGTACCGAATTCCTTCATAAGATTCACGAAAGTCGGAAGCGTCCTACGCCAGGATATCGGGGAAAGAAGTAAGCGATCAACGCGGAGCGAGTAAATATGGCTAACAATCGGTCAGTTCGAAAGAATAGCAGCAAGAAGCGGAAACGAATGCCGGCAAAGACGACCAAACGAAGTCGACTGCACGCACGCCGGCAAAACCTCAAAGCGTTCCGGAAGGATGCAGGTCGAGGACCGATCAAGCGGGCGCAGAGGAGCGGGATTGAACTGGAAACGGAAGATATGCCACTCGGCATGAGAGCAATGGCAAATCGAGAGCGCACCGATTCGGAAAGGGTGGAAGAATTGGCTGAAGAAGGGCAGCCGTTCGAAGCGGCATTGCTGGCGGGGGTAGAGCAGGCAGAGGACTCGGACGAAGCAGAAGTGCCCACGCACGAGGTGCTCGCGGATGATGTGCCTTCCGAGTACGACGCCGAGCGGTAGCAAGAATGTTTCGGAAAATCGGAGCGCTGCCGGTGTACCGAATTATAGATGTTATCAATCAGTAATTGAGGATTTTGGAGAAATTGTATGGGGCTGGTTGTGGCCCAGCAACACAGCTTTCCTAGTTTGTTCGAGCGTCGTATGAACTGAGTTTTTTCCCAGCTTCGCGATAATGGGGTCGACGAGCCAGCGCCACATCAGCGGAACGTCGCGACTCAATGCGAGGGCTTCCATCTCGACGTACACACCATCATCACTCTGCTCAAATTTTGTAACGCTGAGCAACCGCCAAATGTAGCCAGGACCTTCGTCCGGAGGAAGCACATGCATCTCCGGTGTATTAACATTTTGAATTGCCTGAAGCCGTGTGCTTCGCGAGATGCTGTACCAGTGATTTTCGTCGATTTGGACGTACCGCGTTTCGTATTCGCCTCTGACAGCGGCCGTCACAAAGAGCTCCTTATGGAGCACTATCATGGAGAACCTGTCATCGAGTTTGTAAGACGGCAGTGCTTGCGCCTGAATGACGGCGGGGTTGTAGATCTCCGCATAACGGCCGTAGTTCCGTATGACCGACAAGACATTGGAGATCGAAGAATGCGGGATGAATACGGCCCCGAGCCAGTCGTGGATAAGCCCGTGCGGTACGCTGAATGAACCGTCGTTCCTTTGGTTCCACACAGCGATCTCTCCCGCGTGCACTTCAGCGCTTCGCGGAGGCAGTTCGGTTATCCAAAGAAACGGCACCTGGTGCGCATGATTCTCGGTGCGCGAACAGACGAGTTGCACGTATTCGTTCCACGCAGCCAAGGTTTCGTCGTGCAATTTACGGGGCATCGACTGTGCTGGAACTCCAAGAGTGATGAAAAAAAGAAGCACCGCTAGCTGGACATAGCGATCGAGGGTTGCCGGCCGCGTTGCGAGACTTGGGTTCCTGTGAAGCAGCGCTCAAATACCTTTGTACTTCGTCATCGGAGACCTGGGAAAAATCTTCATAAAATTGGCCGACACCGTAGAAAGGTTCGGGCGTTTCGAGACAAACCAGTTCATCCACCTCAGGTCGCAGGCGGTTGCAAACCGACGGGGGTGCCACAGGCATGGCGAGCACCAGAGCAGCAGGATTCATTTGCCGCAATGCGCGAATTGCCGCTTTCACGCTGGCGCCAGTGGCAATACCGTCATCGACCAGAATGACGGTGCGTCCGCGGACATCTAGCGGAGCTCTGGCGCCTCGATATAGACGTTCTCTGCGCACCAGTTCACGTTTTTCGGCTTGAGTGACGCGCTCGATATCGTGGCCCGTCAGACTCAATCCTTCGATAATGTCGCGATTCAGGATGCGCACATTCCCGTTAGCGATCGCTCCGAATGCCAACTCCTCGCGACCGGGAACACCGAGCTTTCGTAATACGAATACATCGAGGGGCAGCGCTAAAGCAGTGGCGATTTCGAAAGCAACGGGAACACCGCCGCGCGGGATACCGATCACGATTACGTCATCGCGATTGGCATAGGATGTCAGTTGCCGAGCCAGCTCGCGTCCGGCTTGTGCCCGGTTTTCAAAAGCCATGTGAACCTTACCCAAACCAGTGTTGACTATAATGGATTGCGGCTCAGTGGCAAAAGTCACCCAGGATATGTGAACCAGATCACAGCTGCGGGGAAGTGTTTACCAGGGCTTGCGACAATCTATTGTGGTGATTAAGTCGCTGATGGATTTTGCAGGCCACCGCCGGCATGAAGACCCGGCAAAGACAAACGCCGGCTTTAGTCACCGGTGGCACGACGGGCCGCCGAATCCGGTGTTTCTGAGGCGGCAAAGTGCTGACAGAACCAGTGCGTGGCGATCTTTGCCACTTCTTCCAAGGTTCCGGGTTCCTGGAACAAGTGGCTCGCACCGGGAATGACGATCAGCTTCTTGTCGGCGCATCCAATTTTCTGTAATGCCAGATGATTCATGGCGATTACAGGCTCATCGTCACCGCCGACAATCAGAAGCGTCGGAACGTGGACCTCGTGCAGAAAATCAGCAGCGAGGTCAGGCCGGCCGCCGCGAGAAACAATGGCGCACACGGCTTCCGGCAGTTTAGCCGCGGCCATGAGCGCGGCTCCAGCACCTGTGCTCGCACCGAAATAACCTATCTTGAGGTCCTTTAGGCTGCGAACATCCATGATCCATTTTGTCGCACCGATGAGGCGATTTGCGAGGAAAGGAATATTGAACCGAAGCGCCTGATTGTAACGGTCGGATGGCTCTTCGTCGCGGGTCAAGAGATCGAACAGAAGGGTAGCGACGCGGTGAGAGTACAACACCTCAGCAACATACTGGTTTCGTGGGCTATGCCGACTGCTTCCGCTGCCATGGGCGAAAAGGATTATGCCCCGGGGCTGCTCGGGAACAGCCAAAACACCCTCCAAAGTTGCTCCGTTGGCGGAGAGGGTGACTGCATGCTTGCCAACTGCAAATTGCTGGATCGATTTGTCACTCATGTGTCGTGCTGTTTGTATGAGAAGGCTGAGGCCGCATTTGTTTGATGAGCCTTGAGGCTACGCGCGATACTACGTGGCATAACGCTGTTTTTGTGAAAGTATATCTCTCGCGCGTCATCCGCACTAAGGAATCCGTAACCTTCGGCTGGGAAGAGCTTGCTGACACGCGCCTGAGGAAGGGGTGTACGCCTCTTGACCTCGCCGCGTTTGGCGTCGAGCATACTCTTGTAAGCGGCGAGCAACAGCCTTGAAAGCGTCGTCAATCGTGCGACGAAGATCTTTATGTTCGCTATTCACCTCAGCGTGCTTTCTCAACTGCGCAAACCGCAATTGGCGATACCGCGGGCCGAGACTTGGCTCTCTCTTCACGACAATATGTCCGTGTGGAACCGTAAGATCGATGCGAATCTGATATGCCGCCCCTTTCTTGTGGTGGCGGTGAGGAATTCGCAGGTCAACATGGCAGCCAACAATCCCAGCATAAAAATAATCGAGCTTGCCAGTTGCGGCGCGAACCCATTCTTCGACTTCTTTTGACGGCTCCATATTTCGAAAATGTGATCTGCAGTTGGGATGTCATAGAGGCCTCTCACATCAGAGATGATTGTTCAAAACGTGTTCGCTTCTGTTCACATTCGGCGGGTCTTTCGTTTCTCAATCTGCCGAGAATAGCCATCGGGCGTTCACGCCAAACACCGTTCTCTTCGTACTTCAACGTATCAATGTGGAGTAAACGCCAGCCAGAGCGGAGTAACTGATTGACTTGCTCACGGCCGCGTGTTTCCAGTTATGTCCGGTGAGTTCGACGACATCCAGATCCCATAAAGGCAGCCTTTCCACGACTTGGGTGGGAATGTGAAGTTCAGCCGAACGGGCGTCGGGCCCGGTTTTGGCCATTGGTCTTTCCCTCCCGGGTGATGCCAACGTCCACGATCCTTGTACAGGAGTGCTTCGGGAGCGTCTGTGATTCGAGTCACAGATTGCAGCAAGACTCCGCATGCCGCGCTCTGGGTGCCGTCACCAGCACGGCAACTCGCGGTACATCGATGTGACTCGGCTCACAGACGGTCACATTGACCACTTCTACAGTAAAGAGGAGGGCGGTCATGATCGTAAAGCTGAAGGAAGGCTACCGAGTCGTATCGCGCAAAGGAAAGAACTTGGGTGGACCGTACAAGACACTCGCAAAGGCAAAGAAACGACTCCGGCAAGTCGAGTTTTTCAAACACCGCGGGATGTGATCTGAATGCCCTCAGTTGTGGTCGATACAAGCGGTGGCGGGCCAATCAGAATGTGAAGGGGGAGCCATGGCATTGCACGAATTTCGACCGTCTCTTGACGGCTGTCTGATCGAGGTATGTTTGGCACTCATCTCGGAGGAGTACGATCCAAGGGCTGCAGCAGAGCACGTGTGTCGTTGTATGAATCCGGTCGAACGGCACTCGTTTCGCCTGCTCGCAGATGCTTCGTTCTGCTTTACAAAAGCGGCAGATGCCAAAACAAGTGGAGACGTTAATGCGTCTGCCGAATTCATGCGTCAAGGAAAGGCGCTGCTAAGGCAAGTGGTGATATTTTGGCTGAAATCTCGTACGTGTTCATGTTGCGTTGGGCTTCGGAACAGGCTCGAAAGCGAGGAAGAACAAGAGTGCGTGGCGCAAAGCGGAGAGCGACAACAGCCCGCTGGGGACTGGCAGCCTGTGTCGAACGCAGTGACCGGGATTTGAGTTTGTAAGAAGGCGAATGAAACTGTTAGCGGCCATTGATTCTTCGCAATCTTCCAATAGGGTCATCGACGCCATCGCCAGCCGCCCGTGGCCACCAAAGACGGCAGTCTGCGTGCTGAACGTCCTCGATTGGCAGGAACTGCCGATGAATGCAGCTCTGATACAGGAAATGAAGGAGTCCGCGAGACGGCTGGTCATGTCAGCGTGTACGAGGCTGGTGAATGCCGGACTCGAGACGAACACGGCGATTTTTGAAGGCCACCCGCGCACAGCGATCGCGGAGTATGCAAAAGAATGGGCGGCCGATTTCGTATTTGTGGGTTCTCGTGGCGGACAGATCGCCCGCCTTTTGCTTGGCAGCGTGGCCGAAGCTACCCTGCGCAGATCGCTTTGTTCGGTTGAAATCGTACGTCAACCGGGTAAAGAAAGTGCCAACGTTTCGGCGGCGATGAAGATTCTGGTCGGCACCGACGGATCGGAGTGGTCGATGGCGGCGGTGAGATCAGTTGCACAGCGCCCCTGGCCGGCGGCTACGCAGGTGCGAGTGATCAGCGTCGTTCCGCTAATTGTCCCTTTAGGGCAGACGGTGCCTATAGCTCCAACTTACTACCCATCGTCAGTCATGCATGACGAACTTCTGAAGATTACCCGCGGCAGAGCAGAACAGGCAGTCGCGAAGGCTGATGCGATCCTGGGGACGACAGGTATTCGGCCGATTCGCGGAGAATCACTGCCATTCGGCGATGCGCGAGAAATCGTCCTCGATGAAGCGAAGAGCTGGGGCGCCGATCTGATTGTGCTTGGTTCGCGCGGCTATCGCGGAATCGACAGATTCATGCTGGGCAGCGTGTCTGAAGCTGTTGCGATGCACGCGCACTGCTCGGTGGAAGTGATTCGCGAGAGCGCGAAAAGCGGGCAGTGATTGTAGTTCAGGACAGTTTTCTATTCTCGTTGTTGCGGCGCATATGCTCCAAATTTCCGCGCAGAAACGGCGACTGACTTTCTTGATACATCAAGATTGCGCGCTCCGCGTAGATGCTATCTTTATTGCGCTACCCATTTATCGATTCGCGAAGCATACAAGTTTGCGAGATAGACGGCTTTCTCGTCCGGACAAGCGATACCATGAACGGAATCGATCGTTCCGGGCATCCGGCCCGGGCGCCCGAACGCGCCAAGAATCTTGCCGGTGAGATCCATTTTGTAAACTCGGCCTACACTGCCCACAAACATCACCTGAGTGGGCCCGTTTGTGAGACAGAGCGCCCAGGGCGCGGTCGGTAAGTTCCAGACGGCCTTCAACGTGCCTTCAGTATCGAAAACCTGGATACGGCTGTTGCCGCGGTCGGCGACATAGATGATGTCGTTCTTATCGATCACCAAACTGTGAGGAGTATTGAAATTTCCGGGCTGGGGCCCGCGTTCGCCCCACGACTTGACAAAGTTTCCATCTTTATCGAACTTGGCGACTCGCGAGTTGCCATAACCATCGGAAACGAACATGCTGCCGTCCTTGCTCCAACCGATATCCGTCTCCTGGTAGAAGTTGGCCTTACCGGGTACGGCCCTTTCGATCACATGTGTGAGCCACGTCCAGGGCTCGGGATTTGTTCCCAAGGTGCCGACTGTTCTGCCTTCAGAGTCGAACCGATAGATGATATCGTCGGCCGCATCCACGTACCAAAGATTGCCTTGCGGATCGAACCGCAACGAGTGCGCGCCTACGAACATTGTTGAACCCTCGCCCCAGGAGCGCACGAACGTGCCGTCGGATTTGAACTCCAGCACCGGGTGATAACCGCGATTGAGCGCGAGAATCATTCCGGTTGGGCCAACCGCGATACCACTGACGCGGCCGACGACGGAGTTTGCCGGGTAATGGAAAAAGTTCTCGACGAGATGAAATGGCAATTGCGGTATTGATGGCCGCGCCGGGCGTCCGGCTTCCGCGCTTTCTCCCTCCCCCTGGGCATTTACTCGCGCAGCAAGACAAAGCAGAATCGCCGCAGCACATACTGCTGACATCAATAAAGTTTTCCTCATTAGAACCTCCGGGAGCGTTCGTTGTGGCCGCAATGTTAGGCCCCGCTGGCTCATCTGGCAAGCGCGGTGAAGGTGCGGGCACGAACTGGTCGCGCGAGAGCCAGCCAAAACGAGCGAGCTGAAAAAATGCTAACTAACTTACGACTGCGGCTGGACAGTGTGGATAGCGTCCAGTCCCAATGCTTGCCAGCTTCTTCGACGAGAGGCTTGAGGTCTTCGGGCAGCAGTAGCGATTTTTTACCAGCGCTTCCGCAACGGCCCGATATCTCGTTGAATGAACAAAGGAAGCTGTCACATACGCGCACCGGCACAACGCCTTAGATTTGAATGGCTTCACGGTTGGTCTAGCAGATCATTTCCTAGTACGACCGTCCACCGGAAATCGAATAAATTGAGGTGCCGCTGTACCCGAGCAAATGGAGCTTTTCGACCATCGCTACGTTTGAGGCACATCGGCAAACTCCTCACAACAAGACGGTGTTCTTAACCTGAGTTCACGGTTCATAGAAAGCCCCCGAAGGTTGCGCCTAGGATGCTCAGCCATGGAGGCCAATGCAGAATCGGGCGGACAGCCAATTCGCTGAGGCTCAAGCCGACCGGGAATAAATATAGCCTAGGAAATCTGTGCCCCGAGTCAACTGTTTGATTGGACGGTTAACGTAGCCGATGATTGTTGCTGTTGATTGTTCATTGTTCCTACAACTGTCACCGTGTACGTTGTCCCTGATGCCGGATTCGACGACGTATTTACTGTGACATTTACCGGGCTATTCGACGGCGACGAACCGCTAGAACATCCTGTCAAAGCAAACGCCAGCACGATTATTTGAAACCGGCGACGTTTATCAGCGGCAGTAGCAGCAATGGCAAAAGCAGGAATGATAATCCGGCTGATGCTACGGGTGGTGCCGTCAGAACCTTTACCGTAAATGTTTCTGTGCCAAATACCGATGGCAACTGTTGAAATTTGTGTGCTGCCAAGATAAACGCCACACGTTGACAGCGCTGTACTCTGACAGGATAAAACGAGGGTTCCTTGACCGACGTTTGAACTAATATTCAGCGTCAATGTCGCCGTTTGCCCTGCTACGATCTGTTGATTCGACGGAGATAGGCTCGGTGTGAATACCGGAACTAGAGCACTAATATTTATTGGCGCTGACGCGACCGAACCGGACACGTCTGAAACTGTAACTGTGTAGACTCCTGAGGATTGAACATTTTCAGGAATATGGCGGAGAGGGTGGGATTCGAACCCACGGTTGAGTTTCCCCAACACACGCTTTCCAAGCGTGCTCCTTAAACCACTCGGACACCTCTCCGGAGGAACCTACATATTGGCAGTTTGGCGACTATGGAACAAGGGGCGTCGCCAGCCGTTAAAATTCTGCGTACCGTGGCGCCACCTGAGCTGAACTCAATATCGACCGTAAACTGCCGCCAACTTGGCGCACACTATTGGCTAGGCTTTTGGTTTTACCGGCGCGGGCGGAGCCGGTTTCGCAAACCTCGCCGGATTAATCGAGACGTTTGGTTGAACGCCGGTCAATTCTGTTACCGACCGACCGTCAGTCCAGGTGACAGTCCAGCGAAATGGCATTTTTACACCGGCGACCTCGCGATAATCGCCGTAATCGATCTGCGTCGGATTGAGGCCGACCGGCAGATTCGTATAGCGGAGCACCCGAAGGAGCAAACCCGACTGCTGATCAAAATAGAACTTCACTGGGGTCTCACCCGGGCTGCTCCCCTGAACGACCTGAACATTATGGTCATTGATGATTGTAGGGAATCCGACAACCCATTTACTGAAAAGCTGCTTGATACCGGCAGGGAACGAAATACTCGAATCTATTTTTGCGCCTTGCAGATCCCCTCCGGTCAACGTCATTACCGCCAACGGTTGATCGGTTTCGGGCGCTGCCATCCATCCGGAATGGCCGTCATAAGTCGTCGTGCTGACTCCATTGCCGCCATGCACGATGACGGTGCGCTCGTCGGGGGATTTCGCATAAATCTCCGCCGGACGTTTTTCGGGGTCGTCATACCCCTGGTACGTCCCCTTGCCGACAAAATCCTTCAAATTCGCCAACGCTTGGGCGCCTCCCACTGCCCGGATGTATTTGTCGAGAACCTGATCGGCCGACGGAGCGCCGGGCGCTTGTTCGGTAATTTCATCCGGCACTTCCAGAACTGGGGCGCTATACTGCTCGGCGAGGTTGGGAGTGACGCGCGGCACTTCCCCGCCCCGATGACACGAGTAGCACGTTAACTTTCGCTGGCCGCCGAAGTAGCCTTTGTTGATCGCATTCATCATCAGGATCATTTTGCGCGCCATCTGCTTGTTTGCGTTGTCCTCGGCGTACTTGGACCAATCGCCGCTGCTCTCTTCAACGTGACAGAATGTGCAGTTTTCACCCAGGGAGGCGGCGAAAAAGCCCATGGTATCCATGAATTCCTTTACGGAAATGCCGCGAAGCACCTGGACATTTTTGAAATATTGCTCGGCCATCAGCGGTTTCTGAGCGGGTTCGGTCTGAGGATGGCCGGCTGTAGCGCCGATCAGACACGCGGCCGTTGCTGCGACGACAGATAAGAAGACTCGCGGTGATAAAAACATGATTGCTTGCTCCTCGGTTAATCCTACCAGAGGCAGAAAATGCTGACACATACAGAAGCGAACTGCGACAGATGAGGTGTGCGGGCGCCAGCCGAAATCTCGATTGCCGGCGCAGTGCCGATGCGATTAGCGCTGTGAAGCCTGGCCGGACGCCACGCGGCTGGTAAATTCCTGGGACTTGCCGCGAGGAACGGTCAATGATTTCCAATTCGCGCCAGCGTTTTGCTTCGCTACATATACGATCTGACCGACGTGATAGGCGTAGTGAGCCAGTTGTCGGTTAATCGCCTGCATGACGGAGTGAGCTTCGGAGCGGATATAAACCTTGTCGCTGAGCTGATTTTCGGTCAAAGGCGTCAGCGCATCGAAGACATGCCCCCAGCCAGCGTCCCACATAGCTATCAGCTCAGCGCGTGTTTTCGGCGGAGCTTCAAATTCGGTATCGCGCTTGCGGTCAGGCTTTTCGCCGTCGCTTGTCAGAAAATCGGTAAAGCGGGACCGCATATTACCGGCCAGGTGTTTGACGATAATGGCAATGGAGTTTGATTCGGGGTCGGGAGTGGCAAGCAGCGCCTCGTCGGAGACCTGCGCCATCGCGCGTTCGCCCAACTTTTTGTAGTACTGCAATACTTCGATGGAATCTTTAAGGTAAGAGGTAGTGAATTCGAGTGCCATGTTCGAATTGTCCGACCGAAGAGGGGCGAAATGCAAGATCGCCGGCAGGCGACGATCATGACATCCCTCGCGTTTGCAATGGCTGACGTGAACCGATAAAATCGCGTTCCCCCTCACATTCATGAAATCTTCTATAAAACCGCAGTCAAGAAAGCCGCGCATCGCGCTTGGCGCCGATCATGCGGGCTATCAAGCGAAGGAAAGCATAAAGAACTACCTGACCGAAGCAGGATACAACGTCAGCGACACGGGAACGTGGTCGGGAGATTCCGTGGATTATCCTGATTTCGCGGTGAAGGTTGCGCGGCGAGTGCAAGAGGGCCAGGACGATCTGGGGATTCTGGTCTGCGGCACGGGCATCGGTATGGCGATCGCGGCAAACAAGATCGGCGGCATTCGTGCCGCAGTCGCGCACGACGAAATGACCGCGCGAATGAGCCGCGAACACAATGACGCCAACGTGCTGGCGCTCGGGGCGCGGGTGCTGACGGAGCATCAAATTATGGCGGTTGCAAAAGCGTTCTTGGACACACCGTTTGCGGGCGGCCGTCATCAGCGGCGCGTTGACAAAATTTCGGAACTCGACCAGGAGCCTAAACACAAGCATGACTAGCGCAAAGCAGACTGCGGCACCTCGTTTTACCGCTGTGGAGCTTGAACGCATGAACCGGCCATTGCGCGAAGTGGACCCGGAGATCGCGGAGATTCTCGCGCTGGAAGCCGGGCGCCAAGCCACGGGCCTGGAATTGATTCCTTCCGAAAATCTCGTTTCGGAAGCGGTGCTGGAAGCCGTGGGATCGGTGCTTACAAACAAGTATGCGGAAGGCTATCCAGGGAAGCGTTATTACGGCGGATGCGAATTTGTAGATCGGGCGGAGCAGTTGGCCATCGATCGTGCGAAGCAACTCTTTGGCGCCGAGCACGCGAATGTGCAGGCGCATTCGGGAACGCAGGCAAATATTTCGGTGTACATGGCGGCATTGCAGCCGGGCGACACGGTACTCGGAATGAACCTCGCGCACGGCGGGCACCTGACCCACGGGCATCCCCTCAATTTTTCGGGTAAAACATACAAATTCGTGGCATATGGCGTTCGCAAGGACACGGAGACAATCGACTACGACGAAATCGAGCGGCTCGCGGGGGAGCACAAACCGAAGATGATCGTCGCGGGTGCGAGCGCATACTCCCGAATCATCGACTTCGAGCGCATGGCGCAGATCGCCGCTGCCGCGGGCGCGGTATTTTTCGTGGATATGGCGCATATCGCGGGCCTAGTCGCGGCCGGCGTGCATCCCAGTCCGATTCCGCATGCTGATTTTGTTTCCACCACTACGCACAAGACTCTGCGGGGACCGCGAGCAGGCATGGTGCTCTGCAAGCAAAAATGGGCCAAAGAACTCGATCGCATCACGTTTCCCGGAACTCAGGGCGGGCCGCTGATGCATACGATCGCAGCCAAGGCGGTTTGCCTGAAAGAAGCGATGCAGCCGGAGTTTCGCGAATACCAACGGCAAGTGGTGGCGAATGCCCAGGCCCTTGCGGAGGGAATGGCGAAACGCGGATTCCGCATTGTCAGCGGCGGCACAGACAATCATCTTTTCCTGGTAGATCTCTATTCACGGGGCTTGACGGGAAAGGACGGGCAGGCTTCGCTGGACCGGGCGACGATCACGGTCAATAAGAATGCAATTCCGTTTGATCCCACACCACCGATGACGGCCGGCGGAATTCGACTGGGTAGTCCCGCCGTTACGACGCGGGGTATGCGGGAACCGGAGATGCAGCGGATCGCGAACTGGATTTGCGACGTGCTCGAGCATATCGGTGATGCCGAAACCGAGCAGCGCGTGCGCGCTGAAGTCGGCCAACTCACCGCGCAGTTTCCGCTGTATATGCAGCGGTGGAACGCCGCGGCAGGCAGCGCTTAGCTGCAATTGGTGCGATAGCTCCCTATGCGGAAACGCGATGCGCGTGGCGATTGACATACGTCGCGCAGGCGATTACGGGTTGGGCACCTACATCCGTAACGTCGTCAACCAACTTGCGCGAATCGATAATGATTCGCGTTATCTGCTGATCGGCGAACGGCGCCATCTGGCCGAGTTCGATCCGCTTCCCGGCAATTTCGAACTGCTCGAGTATGCGCATCAACCCGGCACGTTCCGCACGCATTTGCATCTGCCGTGGCTGCTGCGGCAGAGCCGGGTCGATATTTTGCATATGCCATGGTTCTATGCGCCGGCGATCGTGCCTTCCCGCTTGTTGATTACCGTTCACGATTTGAGCGACGTTGTTGCTCCGCAAGTGGGCGCCAGTCCTCCCGTGCAAACTGGACGACTTTTTTTTGCACGCCGCGCCTTGAATCGCGCGGATCATATTTTTGCCGTGTCGCACGCTTCCAAGCGCGATCTAGCGCGATTTTTCCACATCCCCGAATCAAAAATTACGGTCGTTTATGATGCCGTCGACGAACGTTTCCTTAGTGAACCACCGCCGGCAGACGCCGAGCGCATTCTCGAACGGCATGCGGTGAATTCGCCTTACGTGCTCTATGCCGGGAACATCCGGCCGCAAAAAAATTTGCCCCGGCTGATCGAAGCTTTTGCGGTGGCCAAGGCCGAGCTGCGGGGACATCCAGAGTTGGATCAGCTCAAACTGCTGGTTATCGGTGAAGCGCTCAATCGCCATGCGGACCTGCGCCGGGCAGTGGTGCGCGCCCGGGTGCGTGAAGACGTGCGGTTTCTGGGTTTTGTTCCACGGCCCGTGCTACGCGTTTTTTATTCCAGGGCTTTGGCGTTTTTATTTCCGTCGCTCTATGAAGGATTTGGATTGCCGCCGCTGGAAGCCATGGCTCACGGGACCCCTGTTCTAACTTCGAACGTCTCGTCCCTTCCTGAAGTGTTTCAGGATGCGGCTTTGCTGGTGAACCCGGAGAACGTTTTCGATATCGCGCGCGGGATCCGACAAATTCTCACGGAAAACGCACTGCGGCAAACATTGCGCCGGAAGGGTTACGAGCGCGCCAGAATGTTTTCGTGGGAGCATGCGGCGCGCCTGGTGCACGCCGCATATCATTCGGTTTTAGTCCGAACGGCAGCGGCGTAACGCAAGTCGCGCTGGCACTAAACGATTGCGAGCGAAAGCTCGTAAACACGGCCTTCGACGATGCGAAAAGCGCGAACGGGCCGCGCCGTCGTCGTATTTGGCGAAACAATGACGTACGACACCGCAGGATAGAAAGCGCGTTCAACATCGGTTGCAGACGGGGTGTTTTCATTGGTCAGATGAGAGTGGTAGATCCCGAGGTGCTGCAGACCTTCCAAACGCAGACGACGCATCAAGGCAAACAACTCTTCCGGAGCGATCTCGTAGGCGCTGGCACTCTGAAGCGCATTCCTCGCCGGCAAAATGACCGAGATAACGTCATCGCTGCCGGCCAAGAGACCACAGCATTCTATATTTGAATTAGCTCGAGCTTCCGCGAGCAGTTGCTCGAAAACGTCGCGCTTCAATCGGACCCAACCATACATGCGCGGATTGTCTCATCCGCGCGCAACTGGCGGAAAGCGCGGTGTCGTTGGCGCTAGGCCTTTTGCGCCTGGCGCCGCAAAAACGTTGGAACATCCAGATCCAATGGGTCAGCCACAGTTTCCTGAATCACCGGCGGCACCGGCCGAGTCGGGGGAACGAGGACCTCTTGTTCCTGCACGACCTTGGGCTGCACAGGCTCAGGTTCTGGCATGGCCGGCGCTTTCCACGTCTTTGGCATAAAAGACGGACGTTGCTGCTGTTTCTTGCCCGCTTCGCGGAACCCGGCCGCAATCACGGTGATCTTCACCGACTCCTTCATCGCATCGTCCATGACGGCGCCGAAAATGATGTTGGCGTTTTCATGCGCAGCTTTTTGAATGATGCTGGAAGCTTCATGAACTTCATGCAGCGAGAGACTTGAGGAGCCTGTCACATTGATCAGGATGCCTTGTGCGCCGTTGATCGAGTTGTCTTCCAACAGAGGGCTGGAGATGGCGCGATTGGCGGCATCGACAGCGCGATTGGAACCGGAAGCCACGGCAGTGCCCATGACAGCGTAGCCTTGCCCGGCCATGATCGTTTTCACGTCGGCGAAATCGCGGTTGATGATGCCGGGGATGGTGATGATATCGCTGATGCCCTGCACGGCCTGGCGCAGAATATCGTCGGCGATGCGGAAAGCCTCGAAAAAGCTTGTGCCCCGCTCGACCGTTTCCATCAGGCGTTCATTGGGAATAACGATGACAGTGTCAACACAGCTGACAAGCTCTGAGAGAGCGTGCTCGGCTTGCGCCAGCCGGCGTTTGCCTTCAAATGCAAATGGCTTCGTGACGACCGCAACGGTAAGAGCGCCGAGTTCGCTGGCGAGGGAAGCGACCACGGGGGCGGAACCGCTGCCTGTGCCGCCGCCAAGACCAGCGGTGATAAAGACCATGTCGGAGCCTTCGAGCGCCTCAATGATCTTCTCGGTGTCTTCGAGAGCGGCCTTGCGACCGACCTCGGGATTGGCGCCGGCGCCGAGTCCTTTGGTAAGTTTGGCGCCGATCTGCAGCTTCACCGGCGCCTGCGATAATTTCAGCGCCTGCTGATCGGTGTTGGCGGCGATGAACTCGACGCCCTCGACCTTGGCGCGGATCATGCGGTTCACAGCGTTGCAGCCACCCCCGCCGACGCCGATAACCTTGATCTTCGCGCCCTCCAGGCGCTCCTCAGTGAACGAGATTCTGATCGCGGACTCTTTTGGTGCCATCGTGCTCCCCCCAAATTGCCAGCCGCGCGCCTTCGAATGCAGCGAAGGCTTACTGGCCGGCGAACATGCTTTTCAATTTGGCCACCAATGTACCGGGGCGCTGCGCCGCCATGCGGCGGGCATGCGCCCCATACAAGAGCAGCCCTACAACCGTTGCGTACTCGGGCTGAGAAAGCTCTTCGGGCATGTCTTCAAGACCCCGGGGCGCGGCGCAGCGCACCGGCAGCGAGAACATGCGCTCGGCGAGTTCGGCGAGACCCTTAAGGCGGGCGCCGCCTCCGGCAAGCACCAGGCCAGCCGGAATTTGTGAGTCCAAGCCGGCGCGCTTCAGGTCGTCACGAATCAGGGCAAGCAGTTCCTGCGCGCGCGGTTCGATGATCTCGTTGAGCATGCGGACGAAAACCGTTCGCGGCGGACGATCGCCGACACTGGCGATCTGGATCGCCTGATCCTCGGCTATCAGCTCCTTGGAGGCGCAGCCGCATTCGCGCTTGATACGCTCGGCTTCAGGAATGGGAGTCCGCAAGCCCACGGCGAGATCGTTGCTGAAGTGATCGCCGCCGATCGCTACGGCGCCGGTGTGGCGAACAACTCCACCTGTATAGACGATCATTTCCGTTGTGCCGCCGCCGATATCGAGCAAACAGCAGCCCAGTTCGCGTTCATCTAGGGTGAGGACCGCTTCGGCGGAGGCCAGGGGCTCGAGCGCAGTGTCCGTGACAACCACGCCGGCACGATTGACGGCCGTGACCACGTTTTGCGTAGCCGTGATCGACGTGGTTACGATGTGAACGTTGACTTCAAGGCTCTGCCCGATCATGCCGAGGGGATCGCGAATACTGTCTTGCTGATCGACGAGGAACTCCTGCGGGAGCACATGCAGGATTTCACGATCCTCGGGCAGCGTTATGGCTCGGGCAGCATCAACCGCGCGGCGCACGTGTTCTTTGTCGATGTCCCGCGGCCGAGGCCCCAGTGAAATTCCGCCGCGGCTATTTACGCCGCGGACGTGGCTGCCGGCAATTCCCACTACCGCAAATTCCACCGGCACGTTTGCAACACTTTCGGCCTCTTCGAGGGCGCTGCGAATTGAGCTGACCGCAGCGTCCAAATTGACGATCAGGCCTTTACGTGACCCTTTCGATTCGGCGGCGCCCATGCCCAGAAATCGTGGGGTTCCGTCCTCGATATCCGCAATCAATGCGCAGGTCTTGGCACTGCCGATATCCAACGCGGCGAGATAACGCTCTTTCTTGCCCACTAATTGCTCCTACGGTTCGAGGAACGATGTGCAGCGGCGACCGAAGCGCGAACCGCGGCTTCGACCGGCTTCGCCGGCGCGGGGTCACGTTCCGGATTCACTACTACCTGGCGCGAAAATCGCAGGTCCACAGATTCCACGCGGCCTGCGCTCGCCCGCCATTGCGCAATGTTTTCGGCGAGCAAACGATACTTGTTCACGAAGTCGTTGTCTCCGAAATGCACCCAGATCGGGTATTGCCCCTCCAGTCCCGATAAGCCCGCCAGCATGGTCCGCACATCCTGCGGGTCGGAAAGATCGACCTCGCTGACCTGCTCGCCCGCGCCGGCATGGGCGAGTTCGATTTCCTTCATGAACTCCACAAATAGAGCCATGCGGGCCTGACGGTCAGCGATGGAAGTGGTCTCGTCAAAGCCGCTGACTACTGGAAAGTGAAATTTTGCCTCGATGGGCCGCTCCAGAAGAACTCCTGAGGGGTCCACCAGTTGAAGTTCGTTTCCGGCACGCAAGAAGGCTACCGGCGTGCGCTCCACAATCTCCACGCGAACGCGATCGGGTAGTGTGCGTTCAACAGTCGCTGATTCCACCCACGGGATTGCCTCGATTGCCTTACGGCGAGCATCGAGCGGCACCAGCAAAATGCTTTTGCCCAAATCCGGAGAGAATATGTCTGTGATCGCGGAGCGTCCGACGAACTGATTGCCGGTGATCTCAACCTGATAAGAACCGGCGAACTGAACCGTTGGCGAAACCAGAAGGAAACGAATTCCGCGATAGGCAACAACTCCGGTAGCCAAGAAGGTGACGGCAACAAGCGTCCACTTTCGATATGCAGGCCAGCTTTTTCTGCCGAATTTGCGGCGGCGAACCTCGAGCGGCTTCTGCCGCCGGAGATATCGCGGTTCGTCGTCGGCCAAAGCCTCGGGCGGATAAATGTCAGGGCCCGTGCTCATTTCGTAGTCATTACTGCGTCCATAGAATGACCTCGTTCTCGAGTTCGACACCGTATGCCGCATGCACGCGTTCGCGAACTTGGGTGATGAGGCCGAGCATGTCGGCGCAAGTGGCATGCGCTGAATTCACGAAAAAATTGGCGTGACGGTCACTCACGCGGGCATCGCCGACGGAAAAACCTTTGAGCCCCAGCTCATCAATCATCCTGCCGGCAGACCCGCCTGGCGGATTCTTGAAAATGCATCCGGCGCTTTTTTGGTTGAGTGGCTGGCTGGAGCGGCGTTTTTCGTTACAGATGCGAATGCCTTCGATAATTTCGCGGTATGGCTTGGAGGGTAGCTCCAGTTTCACCGCGAGCATAATATCATCGGGCGCAAATGAAGTGTGACGATATTCAAACGAAATTTGATTTTCCCACAGCGTTTCGATTCGGGAATCCGCGGCGCGATAGATTTTGACCTGTCGAACGTAAGTGCCGATCTGCGTCCCGTAGGCGCCCGCGTTCATGCGCAGGGCGCCACCGACCGTTCCGGGGACGCCGATCAGGCCTTCCATGCCGCCGAGGTCGTGCTTAGCGCATGACGTGACAGTTCGGCCCAGGTCGGCGGCAGCATCAACATTTACGGAATTCCCCTCCAGTCGCACCTCGGGATCCTGATGCGCGAGTTGCAAAATGACCCAGGGCAGCTCGCCATCGCGCACCAGCAGATTCGTGCCTCCGCCCAGCAATTTGTAGGCGATGCCCGCGCCCCGAAGCAGAGCAATGAGCTCGGGCAAGGTGCTATGCCGCTGAATCAGCAGCAAGTCCGTTGTGCCGCCGATTCCGAGTGACGTGTGCTCCGCGAGCGAAGCTCCGGGAATTCGGTCGACGCCAAAGTCAGGTAGAGCGGCCAGGATGTGCGGGTCCCTAATCTTCATAGACAAATTTCATTGTTAGCCTGCGTTACGGCTGGGCATGAAATGCTGTGACCCCAGAAGCAGCGCAAATTCCGCAAGCGCGCGATTCACGTTTCCGGCTCCAATGGCGAGCACGGCATCGCCCGAACGAACTTCGCGCAGCAGCCGCTCGATGCTTTCCTGCAAAGTCGCGCAATAGACCACGTTCTTGTGACCCGCAGCACGAATGGCCTCTGCGAGCGCTTCGGCAGTGATGCCCCGAATGGGCGCTTCGCTCGCACTATAGATATCGGTGACTATCAGCAGATCAGCCTGATTGAAAGCCCGGCAGAAATCGTCCCAAAGATGCTGGGTGCGCGAAAAACGATGTGGCTGAAAGAGCACGAGCAGACGGTCATATCCGCAGTGGCGGGCTGCTTCGAGCGTGGCGCGAATCTCCACCGGATGGTGCCCGTAATCGTCGATCAGCGTAATGCCGCGCATCGTGCCTTTGATTTCGAAGCGCCGTCCCACGCCCGTAAACGTTTCAAGTCCAGCACGAATCAGATCGGCTGGGATATCGAGATACAGCGCGACTGCAGCCGCGGCGGCGGCGTTGCGCACGTTGTGAATGCCGGGAGGACTTGGCAACCGAAATATTCCCAGATCTTCGCCGCGATAAGTAAGTCGAAACTCGCTGGCCAGGCCACGCAGATCCACGTCGCTGATCACCAAATCCGCCTGACTGGACGTGCCGTAGGTGATTACCGGCCGGGTAACGTGCGGGATGATGGCCTGTACATTGGGCTCGTCGAGACAAAGGACCGCAGCGCCGTAGAAAGGGATTCGATTCACAAATTGTGCAAAAACGGACTGGATCTCTTCGAGCGATGAGTAGTGATCGAGATGCTCACGATCAATGGTGGTGACTACAGCGACCACGGGAGCGAGAAGCAAGAACGAACGGTCACTCTCATCGGCTTCAACAACCATATATTCGCCGCGCCCCAGGCGCGCAGTGGTGCCGGCATGATTGACGCGCCCCCCCACAACGAAGGTAGGGTCCAAGCCTGCAGCGCCCAGGATTGCGGCAACCATTGAAGTGGTTGTGGTCTTTCCATGCGCTCCGGCAACGGCAATCCCATATTTCAGCCGCATCAGTTCAGCGAGCATTTCGGCGCGAGGAATGACGGGGATTTTCAGACGTGTCGCCTCAATGAGTTCCGGATTATCGCGGCGAATGGCAGAGCTGGCGACTACCACGTGAGCTCCCTGGACCTGTTCCCCACGATGGCCCTGATAGACCTGGGCGCCAAGATTGGTGAGACGATCGGTGACAGGAGACAACCGCGCGTCCGAACCGGACACCGCATAACCCAAGGTAAGCAGCACTTCGGCAATGCCGCTCATGCCGATACCGCCGATGCCCACCAGATGAATGCGCTTGAAATTGTGGAAAGGACCGGTCATGAACGCGCCACCTCTTCGATCAAGTCGACGATGCGCTCGACCGCATGTGGACGGGCAAGCAGCCGCGCGCGGGTCCCGAGTTCGACGAGTCGTTCCGGATGATCGATGAGCGCAAGAATTTCGCGAGCAAGACGCGCTCCGGTTAACTCAGGTTCAGGAATCAGATGGGCCGCGCCATTGCGCACCAGTTCCTCGGCGTTACGCATCTGGTGGCTGTCAGTGGCGGCGCCAAACGGAATGAAGATAGCGGCACGTCCTGCAGCCGCCACTTCCGAGACCGTGATGGCACCGGAACGGCAGATGATCAGGTCGGCTTCGGCAAAACGCTGCGCCATGTTCGAGAAAAACGGAGCTATTTCGGCGGCTGCGATGTTGATGCCTGCGTATGCCTCCCGCATTACGTTGTATTCGCGCTCGCCGGTTTGGTGAACGATTCGCAAGCGTCGGGCTTCAGACGCGAGTATTTTCAGCGCCTCGATGACTGCACGATTGACGGCACGTGAGCCTTGACTTCCGCCAGTAATGAAAATCCGATAAGGCGGAAGCGGGCGCGCCTGTGGCGCTTGAAAAAAGTCGGCGCGGACCGGGCAGCCGGTCATCACCGCACGCCGTCCAAGTTTTTCGGCGACGGAGGGGAAGCCTGCGGCAATTCGGTCCGCCATATCCGCAAGAACGCGATTGGTAAATCCGGCCTCGGCATTGGGCTCAAAAATAACAGTTGGCAATCCAGAGAGAATCGCCGAGAGCATCACCGGCCCGGCGGCATAACCGCCAACGCCAAACGCCGCGGCAAAATGGTGACGCCGCAGGATGGCCAGAGAATCCCAGAAGGCCAGCCGAAGCAGCAAAATGTTTCGAATGAACTGCGATGCGCCCATACCTTTCAGACCCGCCGAACGAATCAATTCCAGCTTAAGGCCCGCCTCGGGGACGAGCCGCGACTCGAGTCCGCGCGTCGTGCCCACAAAAACGACGTCTCGCGTCACATCACGCCCAAGCCATTCCCGGGCCACAGCAATAGCCGGAATCACGTGGCCGCCGGTACCGCCGCCGGCAATCAGCAATTTCAGCCCATGCTTCCGCGCGCTACCCACGCACTGCTTCACCCGTGTGCTGGCTGATATTCAAAAGCACACCCGTCCCTGCAAGCATGACGAAAAGACTTGAGCCGCCGTAGCTCATAAACGGCAGAGGAATTCCTTTTGTCGGCATCATTCCCAACACCACGCCCAAATTGATTAAGGCTTGGCTGGCCACCATCACCGTGATTCCCAGAGCAAGGAAGCGGCCGAAACTATCGCGAGCACGGAAACATGCTTCGAGCCCGCGCCATGCGTAAACCGCGAACAAACTCAAGACGAGGGCTCCGCCGATGAATCCGAGCTCTTCGCATAAAACGGCATAAATGAAATCTGTATGTGCCTCGGGAAGATAAAAAAGCTTCTGGCGACTCTCCATCAGGCCGACGCCAGTAAGACCGCCCGAACCAACAGCGATCAGCGATTGCATTAACTGAAAGCCGTGGCCCAGAGGGTCGGCATCGGGATGCAGAAATGCCATCACCCGCTCATAGCGATACGAAACGTGTACGATGGCGAAATAGACGACCGGAAACGCAGCGGCAATGGCAGCGGCAATATATTTTCCCGAAAGCCCGGCAACGAACAGCATTGCCATGGCGATAATCATGATTTCGAGGGAGGTGCCGAGGTCCGGTTCCAATACGACCAGCCCGGCCATCATCACGGCGAGGCCCAATGCCGGCATGAGTGTGTTTAAGATGTCATTCACACCGACACTGTGCGGCCGAGACCGCAGCTCCAGGAACCACGCCAGGTACAGAATGACGGCGAGTTTCGCCAATTCTGACGGCTGCAAGCTGATTGGCCCCGCACGAAACCAACGATGCGTCGCATGCGATTTATCGAGAAAGAAAACTCCAATTAACATGAGCAAGACAACAAAAAAGTAAGGCAACACAAGTTTCGGCTCGCGCAGCCGGCGGTAATCCACATTGATCAAAGCGAACATCGCCACCAGGCCAAACGCGAGCCACAGAAGCTGCCGCAACAGGAAATGGTAGCTATTTCCGAATTGTTCGCGAGCGGTCAATGCCGAAGCGCTGAAAACCATTACCGCACCGATCAGGCAGAGCGTGATGGTAGCCACGAAAAGCCATCGATCAACTTCGCCTCGCCGCAGCATTCGATCAGGCCTCATTTCCGCCGGCGCGCATGGCGCGGGACTCTTCTGCGAGGGTGCGAACCAGTTCCTTGAAAACGCGCCCGCGGTGCTCGTAATTTTCGAACTGGTCGAAGCTGGCGCAAGCCGGCGCGAGAAGCACGATATCCCCTTCGGTAGCGCGCTCGTATGCCAAACGCACCGCGCGATCGAGAGTTTTAGCCTGCTCGAAGTTAACCGAGCCGCCGATCTGATCGGCGATTTTTTTGGCAGCCGCGCCGATGAGCAGGACAAGTTTGGCGCGCTCACGCAGCAACGGAATGATAGGGACATAGTCGCTGCCCTTATCCTTTCCGCCCAGAATCACGAACAGCCCGCCCGGAAAAGCCTCTAGAGCCTTAATCGTTGCATCGACGTTTGTCGCTTTGGAATCGTTGAAGAAGCTGACGCCGGCGATCTCAGCCACAAATTCGAGCCGATGTTCGACGCCGGGAAAACTGCGCACGCCAGCGGCGATTTCGTCCGGCATTGCGCCCGCGAGAAACGCCGCAGAGGCGGCCGCGAGGACATTTTCGAGATTGTGCTCACCGCGCAACCTGATAATAGAACGGTCCAGCAGTACAGTTTCTTCGCCGTCCCGCCGAAAGACGATCTGGTCGGGGCGAAGATAGGCTCCATTCGCCACACGTTTTAATCTGCTAAACCAGAAAATTTGGGGCTGAGAAGGGGCCTGCTGGCTGGCAACGGAATCATCGGCATTGATCACCGCACTGTCGCGTTCAGTTTGGTTTTCGAATATCCGCCGCTTGGCCCGCGCGTACTCTTCAAATGAGTTGTGCCGGTCGAGATGATCGGGAGTGAGATTCAGGAGAAGCGAAATATCGGGACGAAACGATTCGGTCATTTCAAGCTGAAAGCTGCTGAGTTCCGCGACAGTAATTGTATTTTCACTCGACTGATCGACGACAGCGATCAAAGGCCTCCCGATATTTCCCGCGACGATGACCTGCTTGCCCGCAGCAGCAAGAACGTGCCCGATCAGCGATGTCGTCGTGGTTTTGCCGTTGGAACCGGTAACGCCGATGAGGCGTCCGCGAAGAAACCGCCACGCCAGTTCGATTTCGCTCCAGACCGGCACTCCTGCTTTATGCGCCGCGAGCAGGCCCGGATGATCCGCCGGCACGCCGGGACTGGGAACGATCAAGTCCTGGGCGGAGAAATCAGCGGCAGGGTCACCGGCGAACGCGAGCGTACAGCTTGTTTGCCGCAATTGGCGCAGCGCATCGGGCAAATCCGCAGCGGCGCGATCGTCGATTGCGGTGACGCGCGCGCCGCGCGCCGAGCAAAAACGCGCCGTGGCGATGCCGGTTCGCGCGAGCCCTAAGACGAGCACGCGTTTGCCTTCGAGTTCGATTCCTGTGCGCACGCTACCTCAGTTTCAAAGTCGTCAGCGAAAACAGCGCAAAAACCAGCGCCACGATCCAGAAACGCACGATGATTTTCGATTCGCTCCAGCCGGACAATTCGAAGTGATGATGTAAAGGGGCCATGCGAAAAATTCGCTTTCCCGTGAGCCGGAACGAAGCCACTTGCAAAATCACCGAAATCGCCTCCAGCACGAATACTCCGCCCACCGAAAAAAGCAGAATTTCCTGCTTGATAGCTACCGCGACCACGCCGATGGAGCCGCCGATGGCGAGCGAACCGACATCACCCATAAATACGTCGGCCGGATGCGCGTTGTACCAAAGAAACGCCAGCGCCGCGCCCATCAGCGCGCCGCAAAAGATGGTTAATTCACCGACCTGCGGCAGGTGCTGGATATCGAGATATGCGCTGAATCCGGCGTGGCTGGTGACATAAGTCAATATCGTCAGCGCGCCGGCGGCGACCACCACGCAGCCGATGGCCAAACCATCAAGGCCGTCGGTCAGATTCACTGCGTTGGAAGAACCGACCATCACGAAAATCACGAAAATCAGAAACGGCAGAAATGCCGCCGGCCAGAAATACGTACTCCGCAGGAGCGAGTGCACGACCAGATCGGGCCGGAAATTCTTCAAGAAGGGTACGCTCAGTTGCGTGGAATAGACGCGACTGATCGTCATCAGCAGCAACGACAGAGCGGCAGCGAAGCTCACCAGAACCTGCAAAAGGAATTTGGCGCGCCCGGTGAGTCCCAAATTTCTGTGTCGCACTACTTTGTTGTAGTCGTCGGCAAATCCAATGGCGCCGAAGGCCAGCATGGCAAAAATCGAAAGCAGCACGTAGGGGTTCGAAAGATCGGCCCAGAATAAAACCGGCACAAGAGTGACGGTCATAATCAGCAGGCCGCCCATCGTTGGCGTGCCGGCTTTTGCTTGATGCGAACGCGGTCCTTCTTCCCGGATGAATTGGCCGATCTGCAATTCGCGAAGGCGGCGAATCATCCAGGGCCCCAGAATCAAACCAAGAAATAAGGAGGAAAGGCTGGCGAGGGCCGTGCGTACCGTGATGTAACGAAGAACATTGAGGACGTGCGCAGCGCGGGGAGGGACGTGAAACACGAGGTAGTAGACCATCTCAGTGGCTTCCCTGCGGCACAGCCGGAGCGCGAACATCATCGATAAGCGAATACCTGGCGCGCAACGCTTCGGTAATGCGCTCCATTTTCACGCCACGTGATCCTTTGACGAGCAACAAGTCGCCGGATTTGACGAAGTCGCTGAGAAAAGAAGCAGCGGCCGATGAATCGGCGAAAAAATGCACCTGCGACGGCGGCAATCCCGCTTCCATTGCGCCACTCGCGAGTTCCGCCGCATCGCCCTGAACTGCAACAATGCAGTCCATCCGCTTAGATGCGGCGTAACGGCCTGCCTCACGGTGCAGGTTTGGTGAATCGGGCCCCAGTTCGAGCATCTCACCAGCCGCAAGGATCCGGCGGCGGTAGTTCCCTCTCTTGGCCTTCGTCTGCGCCAAAAGATCGACCATGGCCGCAAGTGCGACGGGATTCGAATTGTAGCAATCGTTGATCAGCGCGAAACCCGCGGCGAACTCCAGCAGGCGGCCCCGCATTTCGCCGACTTTGATATTGGGCAAGACGGCCGCGGCATCGGCAGCGCCAATTCCCCAAACGCTGGCCGCGGCAAGAGCCGCAAGCGCGTTTTCGATGCTGTGACGGCCCGGAAGAGCAAGGGCCAAATGCGCTCGTTCGTTCGGACCGATAAAGTCGAACTCGGAACCGGCGGCGCCAAAGTCCTGAATTTGCTCGGCGCGAAACTGCGCCGCCGCACGACATCCGAATGTCAGCACCGAGCCGCGGGCGACTTCCGCAAAACGCGCCACGCGCGGATCGTCTGAATTCAAGACCGCCACCGGCTCCGACCCGGCGAGCCCCTCGATCAACTCACGTTTTGCGAGAGCGATCTCGTCAACGGACGCAAAAAATTCCAGATGTACTGGTGCGACCCGCGTGACCACACCTACTTCCGGCTCGGCAATCTCCGCCAACCGGCGCAACTCGCCGCGATGCGACATTCCCAATTCCACAACAGCGGCTTTGTCCTCGGGCTCAAGGCGCAGCAGTGTCAAAGGGAGACCGTACTCGTTATTCAGATTGCCCTCGGATTTCAACACGCGAAATTTCGCGCCCAACAACGCCGCCAGAATCTCTTTTGTGGTTGTTTTCCCCACCGACCCGGTAATTGCCGCAATGCGCCGGCCCCATGCCCGTCGAACCGCTTGCGCCAAGCGCTGTAATGCCTCGAATGTGTCGGCGACGGCGAACAAGCGGCTCCGAATGTCAACCGGGTAGCTGGCAAGCCGATCGACCGCAACGATCGCGGCTTCCGCCCCGACCTGCAAGGCGGCGTCGACAAAATCGTGCCCGTCATGTCGCGGACCGCGGATGGCGATAAACAACTGCCCTCGCCCCACAGCGCGAGAGTCAATCGAGACGCCGGCCAACCGCGCCATGGGGGAGAGCCCCGGGGGAGTCGCGACACCCAAAGCGCGAGCAATCTCTTGAACCGTCCACCGCATATCGTCCTCAGCGGGCTGGCGCTCACCGCGTCTGTTTCATTCCTTAACCACCGTAACCGCGGTCGCGCAAAATGCGGCGCGCGATCTCGCGGTCATCAAACTTTATGGTGCGATCTTTCAAAACTTGAGTGGTCTCGTGCCCCTTACCGGCGAGCAATACCATGTCGCCGGGTCTCGCCTGTTCCATGGCCAATTCCACAGCACGTTCCCGGTCCGGCTCAACCAGCACTTTAGCGGAAGTGCGTTGCAAGCCCACGAGAGCATCATTGATAATTTTGAGCGGATCTTCGCTGCGGGGATTGTCGCTCGAGAGAACGACCACATCGCTTAAACGGCCGGCCGCCGCGCCCATCAGTGGACGCTTGCTGCGATCGCGTTCTCCTCCGCAGCCAAAAAGAGTAATCATGCGGCCGCCGGGATGGAGTTCGCGCGCAGTCTCCAGCAGCTTCTGCAAGGCATCATCCGTGTGCGCGTAGTCCACGATCAGCATAAACGGCTGGCCGAGATCGATGCGTTCAAAACGGCCGGGCACGGCGGGCAATTTCGTTATGCCAGCCTCTATTGCCTCGCGGGGGAAATTCAGTGCGACGCCAGCCGCAATTGCCGCCAGCAAGTTATAGACGTTATTGCGTCCAACCAGGGGGGACCGAACCTCAATTTTGCCCGAGGGGGTTTCAGCAACGAAGTCTAATCCTCGCAAGGCCAAAGGGAATTTCTTTGTGGTCACCTGCGCTCCCGAGCCCAGCCCATACGTTATGGTTTCCTCGGCAACGTTACGGAGCTGAGAACCGTAAGGATCGTCAATGTTTACGATTCCGCACCGCGCGTGTCCTGCGCCCGTGCCCTCAAACAGGCGGCGCTTGGCAGCGAAGTAATTCTCCATGGTGTTGTGAAAATCCAGATGATCACGCGTCAAATTTGTGAAAATCGCCGCGGCGAAACGGCAGCCCCAGACACGATCGAGAGCAAGCGCGTGGGAACTGGCTTCCATGACCGCGTGCGTGCCGCCCGCACGAACGATTTCAGCTAAGAATCCTTGCAAATCGAGAGACTCCGGCGTAGTCGTCTTCGCCGGATACATTTCGAGCGGCGTGCGATATTCGATCGTGCCGAAAAGGCCGCTGGCGAAACCCGCCGCATGGATAATGGAATCGAGCAGAAAGCCGGTCGTTGTCTTGCCGTTCGTTCCGGTGATGCCGATCAGCTGCAGCTTTTCGGCGGGGCGGCCATAGAAGTTCGCCGCAATAATGGCTAACGCTTTGCGAGCATCGGGGACCTGCAACCAGGGCACCGAGGTGAGCGCAGTCGCAAACGAAGGCTGCGGAGCATTGACTTGGACGCCAAGCGCCTGGCCGTGCGGCTCAGGTCGCGGCAACTCGCTGACAATCGCTGTTGCGCCCCGCTCGACGGCGGCAGCGGCAAAGTGATTGCCATCGTCTTTTTCCCCGCGGATGGCGACAAAGAGCGAACCCGAAGTGGCTTGGCGGCTGTCGTAAACCACCGAGGAGATCGGCACCTCGGGATCAGCCAGCGGCCCCCGTACCCCAGCGCCCGCAACCAATTCCTGCAGTTTCATTCCGGCGCCTGTAAGTATAGGACGCGCCCGGAGTCCACTCAATTTTGCGGACGGTTTGTGTTCCGAAGAATCCAACGGCCCTCTTCGGGGGGCCATCTCCGAAGTTTGCCGCATTATCGTGCCGCCGCCCGGTGAGCCTGTGTTGATCGTTGAAGTTGAGCCTGCGTGACCACGGGCCGGCCGAACTGAAAAATCACGGAAGCGCCTCGGCGCACCATCGCGCCCGGCTGAGGAGACTGCGCCTGTACAGTTCCTGCTCCCACCAGCACAGGATTAATTCCAAGCTGGATGCAAATCTCCGTCACCTGACGCACTGTTCTCCCCGCCAGGTCAGGAACGGAGATGCCACCATCTGCAGCAAGCTCCACAGTTGGCGCGGACGCGGAAACAGGTTCTGCGGCGGGCGTCGATTCCGTTTCTGCGGAGGCATTGAAATCAGCAGCGACTTGCGACGAATCGAAATCGGATACATCGGCGGCTTCAGTCGCTTGCGAATGCCTGGCCGCTCGGAGCGTCTGCTGAGAAACCGGGATATCATGGGGCACGCCGAGATAAGGCAACACTTGCTCGGCGATGCGTTTAAAGACCGGGGCGGCCACCGATCCGCCTTCGTGAAGTCCAACCGGTGAATCGAGCTGCACAAGAATTGTTAAAGCTGGATTGTTGACCGGCGCAAATCCTACAAACGAAGCAATCAGCTGCGTGGCGGAATAGCGTCCTGTGGCAGGATCGATCTTTTGAGCAGTGCCCGTTTTACCCGCGGAAGTGTACCCGTCGAGCTGCGCTTTGGTTCCGGTGCCGTTCAGAACGACTCCTTCGAGCATGGCGCGCATCGTGGCGGCAGTTGTTTCCCGCACAACCCGCCGTGGGGCGGGCTGGGGCTCCTGCTGGACCTGATCACCCTTGCGCAAAGCGAGGACGACGTGGGGGTGGTAGAGCAGCCCGCCATTGGCGATGGCCGAGACTGCATTAACCATTTGCAAAGGAGTGACGCCGACCTCCTGGCCCATGGAGATTGATCCCACGGATACAGGAGTCCAGTTTTCGAGGCGCCGCAGCAAGCCGCGATTTTCGCCTGGGAGATCGATGCCCGTGAGCTGACCGAAGCCGTAAGCGCGAATGTATTCGTAGAATTTCGGCGCGCCCAGCCGCAGGCCGATCTTGATTGCGCCCACGTCGCTTGAGTGTGCGAGAATTTGCGAAACCGTGAGCAAGCCGTAAGCCTTGTGGTCGCGAATGCGATGCCCGGAGATATAAATGGCGCCCATCTGGCAATCCACAACTTCGTCCGGCGTGGTGATGCCCTGATCGATTGCCGCTGACAGAGTGACGATTTTGAAAACCGACCCGGGTTCATACAGCGCGCCGACTGCGCGATTCATGCGCGCCTCCACGGGGCTTTCGGCGGCAGCATTGGGATTGAATTTGGGCCAGCTTGCCATGGCCAGTACTTCGCCCGTCGCAGGATCCTGGACAATGACGGTGCCTGCTTTGGCATGCGTTTGCTCGATGGCTGCGGCGAGTTCTTTTTCCGCGATGAACTGAATGTTTTCGTCAATGGTCAGGATGACGCTCCAGCCGGTATCCGGAGCTTTGTCGGCGCTCTCGTACCAACGATTGCGGGCGTCGGTCAGGATGAGCATACGTGCCGCTTTGCTGCGAATGCGGTCGTCGAGTTGATATTCGATACCGCCGAGCCCCTTCCCATCGATATCGACGTAGCCGAGGACAGCCGCAGCCAAATCGCGCTTGGGGTAAAATCGCTGGTTTTCTTTTTGGAAGTAAATCCCGCGGATATTCAGTTGCCGGATGCGCGTTGCCGCCGCCGGTGATAATTTGCGCGCAATCCACACGAATGATCGTGAGGAGCTGAACTTCGTGGCAATCTCTTCGGCTGGCACGCCGACAACCGGAGCGAGTAAGCGTGCCGCCCGATCGTTATCAGCGATTTCAGCAGGCACCGCGAAACACGAATCGAGCGAGGTGCTCATCGCAAGCTCTTGTTGATTTCGATCGAGAACGTCGGCTCGCTTTGGGCTAATTTCGACAAAATGTTGCTGCTGGCGTTCGGCGCGAGCCAAATAATCGCTGTAATGGAGGAGCTGCAAATCCGCAAGCCGCGCTGCTGCGGCCACTGTCCAGAGGCCCAGTGCCCCGGCTACGAAGACCAAACGGATTTGAGGGCTGCGGAGATCCATTCCAGGGACTTGCATCCCTTCAAATCGACTCTAAAACTGAACTCGCCGGCGGATTGGCTCAAATTCAGGTCCGGCCGCGAACCCATGGCGGCCGACCGCTCTACGGATTCGGCGCGGTCCATCGCCCGCCGGAAACCGGGCCTCGGAAAACCCCTGAAGCGCGCACCTGCGCCACGACCGGCTCGAATGGTCCCTCGAGGGGCGCCACTTGACCCGCCAGCGGGGCGGTAAGCCTGAGTTGCTGCCGCGCAATCGCATCGATACGCGAGGGCGCGCGCAAACCGGCCATTTCCAGCTTCAACTGCTGGTTCAGTTCGGCAGCCTGCGCGCGTTCCGATTTCAGCGATTCAACGCGATACCGAAGCTGCAGATATTCGAAATGCTGCCAGGCATAAAACAAGGCACCGGCAGCGAGCATGCCACCCAACGCGATCAGCCGCGCCATCTCGATCAATCGAGCCGGGGCTACCGGCCGAGACAGGCGCGAATTATCGATCTTTTTTACAGTGTGAAATTCAGTACCTCGGGATGTGCGGGATCGCGTCACGATGCCCACTTTTCTGCCGGCGATGCCGGCACCGTCTTTTCTGCCACACGCATCTTTGCGCTTCGCGCGCGAGGGTTGGCCGCAATCTCCGCATCGGTCGGGCACAGCACCTTGCGCGTCAGTACCTTCACCACACCCTCATGGGCTAAGCGGCGAAATTCCCGCTTGACCATGCGGTCTTCCAGCGAGTGATAACTCAACACCACCCAACGTGCCCCGGGAGCTAATGTGGCAGGGGCGCGGTCAAGAAACTGCCCGAGTTCCTCCAATTCTCGATTCACCGCTATCCGCAGCGCCAGAAACGTTTTTGTCGCGGGATGCAGCTTCTGCCTTCCCCTTGAAGTACGAGCCCCTGCCACAACCGTTGCCAGGTGTTCGGTGCTGCGGATCGGCCGCGCACGCATAATAGCCCTGGCGATTCTTCTGGAATCCCGCTCTTCGCCCAGGCGATAGAGCAGGTCGGCGAGTTCTCCTTCGGCAGTTTCGTTGACGATGTCTGCCGCAGTTAGCGCCGCTCTTGAATCCATTCTCATGTCGAGAGGCCCCGGAAGGCGAAAAGAGAACCCACGCTCGGCGGTATCCAGTTGCAGGCTCGATACGCCCAAATCCGCCAGAAGACCGTTCACCGGGGGTAGATTCAGCTCCCGCACGACCTCATCGACTCTCGAAAAATCGGCTTGCACCAGCACAACCTTTCCCTCGAATTCCTTCAACCGCTCGCGCGCGATTTCCAGCGCCCGGGCGTCGCGATCCAGACCAACCAACCGGCCTGTCGTGAGCCGCCGGGCAATCTCCAAACCGTGGCCGCCCAGCCCCACCGTCGCATCCACGTAGGTGCCACCAGGCTCAATTCGCAGCCAGTACAAGGCTTCTTCAGCCAGTACCGGCGTATGACTTCCCGTCAAATCCAAACCGCACTTTGCGCCACTCGCCTAAATACCCAATTCGTCGAGAATCTTTTCATCTTCATCGGTGATCGGGTTTCCTTTCATACTGTCGAGGAACCGGGTGTGGTTCCAGACCTGTAAGTAAGTTAAGTTCCCGAGCACATCAACATCGCCGCGCATTTGTGCCGATTCACGCAAGATCGATGGCACGAGGATGCGGCCTTGGCCGTCGAGTTCCACAACCTGCCCGTAATAGTTCGTGCGTGTCAAAAACTTCTGCTTGGTCTTGTTGTGCGACGAAAGTCGCGCGAGCTTTTCCTCAATCTCGTTCCAGATCTTCATCGGATAAACGCGCACGTAATCGCCGTTTTCGCTCGTCACATAGAACTTGTTCCCGTACTCTCGCAGCTCTTCCAGGAAGGCAGCCGGAATCTTCACTCTGCCCTTCTCGTCGACTTTCGCCGGATAGTTGCCACGAAGCACTGGGGAAACCGCCGCGCAACCGAGAATTCAGTCCGTTTCTCACCACTTCACATCACTAAACGCCACTTTTTACCACGTGGACCCACATCTTAGACACTCTCCAGCCGTTGTCAACAGGAAAAGAAAGGCAGAAGTAAGAATGTGCGGAAATTATCTCGAATTGGACGGTTGCAGGGCAAAAGCACCACGGATTGTACCTAAATCTGCAGAACGCCGATATGTGGGTTGCGTGTTGCAGGAAGTCTTCGCCGGCTGTGTGCTCAATCAGTAACCTTGGAGCAGATCTGACTCGTTTACAGCCGAAAACCTACTCAGGCGAAGGAGCGAGGCCTGCGAGGGACGGGCTGTGCGGCCGAGGTGCCACGCGAAACGCCAAGCATGTTTGGCCAGAGGCACGCAATTCATGACCCTGTTCCAGTAAGGAGCGCGCCAACGGTCATAATCAAACTGCGAAGGCAAACCGCCTCCTGCCGACGCTATAAATGCGGCAGGTACACGACGCGACGTTCGGGGCCTCAGAAGATTGTGAATCGCAGGCTGATCAGCACGTGGTCAGCAGTTCGGCTGCTTTGGCTGCGAGCCGAAGTGGGGACCGATGTGGTGCGGGCACAGCTATGCTACGATGCGCGATTCATGCAAACAGGAATCGTCGGTTTACCCCAGGTCGGCAAGACCACCCTATTTCGCATTCTGACGCGAGCGCACCTGGAAGAGAAAACAGGCCGCGGGGCTACACACATCGGGGTAGCGCGCGTACCCGAGCCGCGTATCGATCAGCTCGCCGCCTTATATAAGCCTCGTAAAGTCACCTATGCGACCGTGGAATACGTTGATGTTGGCGGAATCGTGCGCGATCGCGCGCGCGATTCCGCCGTATTGGCGCCATTGCGCGAAGTGGATGCGCTCGCGCACGTCCTGCGCGTGTTTGAAGATCCTGCGGTGCCGCATCCGGCGGGCAGAGTCGATCCTTTGCGCGATGCACAATCACTCGAGCTGGAGCTGATGCTCTCTGACCTGGAGCAGATCGAACGTCGACTGGAACGGATCGAAAAAGACCTTAAGAAGAAAAAAGATCCTGCGACCGAGCATGAGCATGCGCTGCTCACGCGTTGCCGTGATTCGATTGAAAGCGAGCATCCGCTGCGTGAACTCGAATTCACACCGGAAGAACGCAAAATTCTGACGAGCTTCATGTTTCTTTCGCTGCGCCCGATGCTCTACGTGCTCAACCTTGGAGACGATGAAGTCGATAAACTCGAGACGGCGATCGAGCGTCACGGGCTCGAGAAATTGCGCGGCCGGCCACAAAGCTCGGCAGTCGCGATTTGCGGCCGGATCGAGGCGGAACTCGCGGAGCTCGACGACGCCGCAGGGGCGGAGCTGCTGACCGCTTACGGCTTGAAAGAGCCGGGACTGCACCGCCTAATCCATGCGACCTATGATTTGCTGGGGCTGGTCTCTTTCTTCACCGCTGGTGAGCCGGAAGTTCGTGCCTGGACGATTCGGCGCGGCACACACGCGGTGAACGCCGCCGGCGTGATCCACACGGACATCGAGCGCAATTTCATCCGTGCTGAAGTGGTTCGCTGTGAGGACTTGCTCGCCGCCGGCAGTTGGCCGGCGGCGAGGGAAAAAGGACAGGTTCGGCTCGAAGGCAAAGATTACGTCGTGCAGGAAGGTGACGTAATTTTGTTCCGCCATTCGGGCTGAACGTTTTGCACGTACGTTGCGGCTGCGCGCGAGCCGACCTGGCAACTCGAAAGGATCTCAGCGTGCGTGCTGGCGGCGGGTTCGGCGGTTGCTACGTGTCGCCGCGGCTCGTCGTCCCGCGCGAGCCCGGCTCGTTCGGCCACGGCGCCGGGCGGCGCTACGAGCCTGGCGAGACAGTGCTGAATACGATGCGCTGCTGTGCGATTCGCGTTTTAGCGCACGCTCACGCGCACGCGAGCGCCGTCGTGAGGGCTGCCGTCCGGCCGAGGTCCGTCCGCGCTGGTAGTCCCGCGCGGCATGGTTTCGAGTGCCGGCGGAAGCCTGCCCGCGGCGCGGAGGCTTGAGTGGAATTCCCGCACGGCGCGCCTTGCTCAAACCGATGGCGATAGCCTGCTGTGGTGAGCGGGCGCCGTGTTTGCCTTGGCGAACGTGATCAATCTCCTCACGCACGAATTCACCTGCCGCCGTTGAAGGTGATTTGCCTTCGCGCAGGTCTTCTCTGGCTTTTTCTACTGTCGATTTATCGGGCATTTGACAATCCTTTCCAGTTCCGAGGTCTGAAGATCCGCCTCTCAAATCCTCATCTACTTTCCTATTGGATTCGTGCCAGAGACATTCCGAGCCTGTATTTGACAATCAATTCAACAAGATACAAGCAGCGCACAAACTGCCACTGTTGAACGGGGCACAAGGCGCAACCGCAACTTTTTGCCTTGAAACGGGTTCGATACAATGTGGACGCGATGGCCAGGTCCGACGTCCAACTGATGCTGGGCGTGAAGTCCGGAGACGACTCGTCTTTCGAGCTTCTGCTCCGCAGGTATCGCACGCCGCTGGTGAATTTCCTATATCGCATGGTGCGTGATGGCGCCGCGGCGGAGGATCTCGCACAGGAGGTGTTTCTTCGCGTGTATCGGGCACGGGGCCAATATGTGCCGACTGCGAAGTTCACGACCTGGATGTTCCGGATCGCGACGAACCTGGCGCTGAACGCGCTCCGCGACGGCCGTTACCGGCAGATGGAAATCTCGATCGACCAAACAGGCGCGGATCACTCGGCGGATGGCGAGAGCGATCAGCCCACCAAGGAAATTGCTGACCGGCAGGCCAGCATCGAAAGCGAGTTGATCCAACGCGATCGGGCCGAACAGATACGACGCGCCGTAGAATCGCTGCCGGAAAAGCAGCGAGCAGCCGTTTTGCTGCATAAATATGAGGAACTGGACTACGATCAAATCGCCAATGTTTTAGGATGTTCCGAGAGCGCTTTGAAATCGCTTCTGTTCCGAGCGTACGAGACCTTGAGGGTAGAATTAGCGCCGCTGATAAAAACGCAGCAGGTATCATCTCAGGCCGCGCGGTTTGGGAAATGAGGTTGCAATGAACTGCCGGGATGCTGAAAAAAAACTGATGGCTTACCTGGACGGCAAATTGATCGGAGCCGAGCGTCGCGACTTTGAAACGCATCTCGCCGCTTGCAATGGCTGTCAGGAAAGAGTTGCGGGCTTTCAATCGGTGTGGGGCGTGCTTGATGAACTCCCGGTTGTAACGCCCTCCCCAGCCTTCGATGTGCAAGTAAGAGCTCGTGTGCAGCAAGAGTCGAAAAAGCGAGTGTGGGGCTGGCTTGTGCCGTCACCGCGGGTGGCTTTTGCCATTACGGCGCTTCTCATTACCTCTATCTGGCTTTCTTCTCTTCAACCGGGGAAAATTGCGGTCCCACGTTCGCCGATGGGAAGCACAATTCAGAGTAACGAAGCGGATTTCCGGATGATCCAAAATTTGCCTGTTCTTGAAAATTATGACGTGCTGACTAGCTTTGACGCGCTGTCGGAGATACCTGTTCAACCGGCTGCACAGTCGCACCCATTGAATCAGATGTAAACGGATTCCAGTTTGCAGTGTAACGAGGAACCCAGCTCGTGCGGAGAGTCGCCAAATTCGAAATTGTTTTGCTGACCCAGGCCCTATGCCTGCTCTCCGCCAGTGTTTTTGCCCAAAGGGCGCGTCCCCGCGTGGAGCGCCCCCCTGAACGGGTGCCACGAGCTGAGGCTCCCGCGCCGCGCGCAGACCTGCCGCCTCGCTGGATTGAACGGCTGCAGAATATGCCCCCGGCAGAACAGGAGAGATTTCTTAGCAACAATGCACGGTTTCGCAGCTTGCCGCCGGAACGTCAGGCACAAATTCGGCAGCGGCTGCAAACCTGGAATAATCTGAGCCCCGAGCAACGGCAAACTCTCATGCAACGCGAGCGCGTTCTGGAGCAAATGACCCCTGAACAGCGGCGCTACGTCCGCCAAACTCTACTGCCTGAATGGCAAAGCCTGCCGCCAGCACGCCGGCAAGTAGTCTTGGATAAGCTTCGCGAGCTACATGGGCTGAATGATTCCGAGCGCTCAGCCAAGCTGAACGATGAGAGCTTTATGAATGGCCTGTCTCCCGATGAACGGGATATGTTACGGGGACTTTCGAATCTGAAAGTTGGTGCTCCGCCTGGCTAACGCGCTTTCTTTTATTTCACGTCAGAGGTCCTGCTCGACCACTTGGTGTGTTTAAACTTCGACTAATGCCGGCGCAGTGCGCAGCTTACCAGCCTGAACGACAGATTCCAGAGCCTCCACAACCTTAACGTCAAACTTGCTTCCCGCGACTTTATGGATCACCTGCAGGGCATCGTCGATTTCCCTGGCGGATTGATAGGGACGGTTCGTTGTCATGGCATCAAGCGTATCGGAAACGGCAATAATGCGAGCCATCAGCGGTATCTCGTCACCTTTCAGACCGTAGGGGTAACCCTTGCCATCCACGTGTTCGTGGTGCAATTCGATTCCCGGCAACACGTCTTTCAGTTGCGCGACCGGGCGCATTATGTTTGCGCCTTTGCTTGGGTGTTGTTTCATCAACTGAAATTCCTCTTGGGTCAAAGCGCCCGGCTTCTTTAGTACGCGGTCATCCACGCCAATTTTTCCGACGTCGTGGAGCAGTGCCGAGATACGCAGCCGGTCCAATTCCTCCGCCGATAACCCGAGTTGCTGGCCGATCAAAACTGAATATTTGGCGACGCGATCGGAATGGCCACGCGTGTAAGGATCTTTTTCGTCAATGGCGGCAGCAAGCATACGAATGGACCCCAAGAATAGCTCACGGTTTTCCTGTGCCGCTTGCTTCAGGCGGGCGATGTAATTCTCGATATCGCCGGCCATATTGTTGAAGGTTTGCGCCAACTCGCTGATTTCGGCGGCGCCGCGTACTGGAGCGCGCTCGTGAAATTCTCCGCGACTGATCGCACGCGTAGAGGCTGCCAGAGCACGAATGGGCGTACTGATGCCAACGGCAAACAGATATCCCAAAATGACCGCGACCGCAATGACACCAAGCACGAACGTTAACGCTTCGGTGTTCAACTCTGTTACGCCGGCATCTTCGCGAGCCTCTTCCAGGCTACGCTGCGCGATAACCGTCCATGCCAAATCCGGGATGGTGCTGTAGGTGCCTATCAGTTCCGTTTGGTGCCCCTGCTCAATATCACTGAAGTGCTGTACGGTCGCGGTCGTTCGCAAATCCTTCGGTAACCCCGAGGCCTGCGCGACGATGTACGAACTGCGCAGGTCCGTACCGGGAACGAACCGCCGCGTATCCGGATGAGCAATTACCCGCCCGCTGTGGTCTACGACGAAAACGGTTCTACCACGTACGCTGGTTTCTTCCAAGCGGCGCAGGATGCTATCGAGAGAGACCACAGCGGCAAGCATGCCGCTGAACTGGTCTCCAACTTCTAATGGAATGGCCATCACGAAAGCAGGACGGTTTTGAGGTCCCAAAGCCAGCGGTTCGCTGCGGAAGACTACTGACTGCAGACAGGCCGAAAATGCTCTCTGCAGAGCCTTGCCAACGAAGGGATCCTGGTCGGCGCGAAAGTTTCCGGCTCCTGCCCCCTTGGCGTCGGTGCCTACAGCTGTGAGGTAGAGGATATTCGGATTGCTCGCGACAAAGTTTTCGAGCAGGCGGGTAACCTGAGGTCCTCGAACCGGGTCGTTCACATGGTCGAGCAGGCCGGTGAGGGCCAGAATTTGTCGCTCGCTGATGAGTTGCTGATAAAGGTTGATGTCAAAAAGCTGGATTTCCTGGCCTACCGCCCGCGTTAGCTCGGTCTGCTGAACACTCTCCGTGTCGGTAAGCTTTTCCTGGCTAAGCCGCAGAACTTGAAAGTGATACAGCCCAAGCGGAAGGGCGCTGACGAGGAGCATGGCGCCAAGAACCAAAAAAAGCAGCCGAGGGCGACGCTTGCGACCGGGTTTCGTCCGTGGGAGCGGCATGGGCAGGTATCACTATTTTACTTTGCAGCCGCCGAAGAGGCAGAAAAGAGCAAAGAAGAGGTTGCCGATTAGCCAAGGGCCGCAAGTTCAGGAAAACGCAGCAGTAAGTGCCGCAGTAAGCGCGCATTCACTAGCGCACAGGTTGTGTGCAGTGGGCGCAACGCCGCGCCTCGATGGGGATCTCGCTCAGGCACTCGGGGCATTTTTTCGTATTTGGCTGAGCCGGTTTCTCTTCGTGAAGCTTCGCCATGAGTGTGTTCATCGGCAGAACAATCATAAAATACACGGCCGCAGCGATAATCAAGAACGAGATGATATTGTTGATAAAGTCGCCGTAAAGAAATTTGCCACCGTGGATCTCGAAGCTAAAAGCCGAAAAGTCCGGTTTTCGAACGACAGCCGCCAAAAATGGCGTGAGCAGGTCCTTCACCATGGAGTTCACCACGGTCCCGAAAGCAGCGCCAACCACGACGCCCACAGCCATATCCACCACATTACCCCGGAGTAAAAACTGCTTGAATCCTTTCATCGAGGAGCCCCCTTAAGTAGATGCTACACAATTATGTAATTAAAGCTGTGGGCCGATGCTCGTATTTGTTGAATGGGTTTAGACGGATGGGCAAGCGGCGCCCAAGGTCGCCAGAACTATACAGCGGATCAGCGTATGACCAAAAGACCCCACAATCCGACGGCAACTCCAGCAACGCTGAACAGGAATGAGCTTCGCCAATACAGGCGGCTCTTGGCTAACAGTGAGATGGAGCTAAGGACAATCGCGACCTCTAAAAATAGCTCGCCGGCATCGTAAAAACCGGCTTTGCGGCTGGTAACCTGCACTTCGCGGCCGAGCTTTTCTGCCTCGGCCTGGATCTCCTCAGAATCTTTTTTTTGCTGCTCTGATTTCAGGCGGAAGTCGGCGGCGGCTTGCGCCCCTTTTTCGGCGAATAAGCTGGCGATCTGAGCATCCGCGTCGTACACGTGGTACCGGATGTTCTTGGCCTGGAAATAATTCCACTGATCGGTGGCGCGCGTCTCGAGCATGACCTCTTCGGTATGAGCACGATGGCTCAGCAGCGTGGCGGCCGCGAGGAGGACGGCGAGGACAGCCATGGTGAGTCCGATGGCGCGCTCGCCTGATTGTTTCGCTTTTTCCGTATTTTCCACGACTTCCTGCGGTTCCATTCGGAACTCCTTTGCTCGAATCTACTCTTTTGTGAGCCGGCGCTCCATCAGTTCGCGGATAGCCGCGCTTGGAGCGCGACCCTGATGCAGGATGGCGTTCATCTGTTCGGTGATGGGCATGTCGACGTTGTGTTTGCGCGCAAGAGCAATTGTCGCAGCGGTCGTGCCCACTCCTTCCGCCACCATGCGCATATGAGACAGAATTTCCGGCAGCTTACGACCTTTCCCCAGTTCCACGCCTACCGACCGATTCCGGCTTAAACTGCCAGTGGACGTGAGCACCAGGTCTCCGAGCCCTGCGAGACCAGCAAGAGTATCTCGCTTGCCGCCGAGCGCCATAGCGAGGCGCGTCATCTCAGACAGGCCGCGTGTTATCAGAGCGGCAATCGTGTTCGCGCCTAATCCCAATCCGACACAAACGCCCGCCGCCAGCGCAACGACATTCTTTACCGCGCCTCCAAGTTCCACTCCGATCAGGTCATTGTTGGTGTAAAGTCGCAGGCTCGAACCCGAAAACTCGTGCTGAATCTCGCCGGCGAGCTCTAAATCGTTCGAGGCAATAACCACAGCCGTAGGATCCCCTCGCGCCATTTCGAGAGCAAAACTAGGACCTGAAAAAACCGCCACGCGTGCGGCCAGCTTTTGTCCCACGATTTGGCTGATTACTTCACTCATGCGCGCCAAAGAGTCGTGTTCCAGGCCCTTGGTTGCGCTCACGAATGCGATTCCCGCCGGCTCTCTCGCGTGCAGGTGCGGCAACATGGCTGTGTAAACGGCTCGGACGTACGCCGATGGGACCGCGCCGAGCACAATTTCCGCATTTGCGACAGCCTCAGCCAGGTCACCGGTAACTTCCACGTCATCTGGAATGCGGATCCCGCCAAGGTAGATCGAATTGATGCGGCAGGCGCGGAGAGCAGCGAGCACATCGGCGCCGTGTACCCAAAGCGAGATGCGATGGGGTTCACGGCTGCGGGCCAGCACTACCGCCAGCGCCGTTCCGCAACTACCCGCGCCGATGATTGCGATTTTCTTCACAGCTTGGGAGAGCGCCTGCGGACCCGGAAACTAAACCGAGGCTCGGTGCCGCGAAGCAGGCGGATGATATTGGCACGATGACGGGCGATGATCAGAAGCATGGCAAACGACGCACCGGCTGAGATCGCTTCGGGCGGTGCGTGCCGCGGCGCATATAGCAGATAAACTAACAGCGGCAAAACTGCCGCCGCCGATATCGACGCCAGCGAAACGTACCGCCAGAAGACCAGAACCACAACCCACACGATCAGGGCACCTACAACCGCTTGCCACGAGATGGGAAGAAAGACGCCTGCGCCAGTTGCGACGCCGCGTCCGCCTTGAAACTTCAGCCAAACTGGAAACGTATGGCCTACAAGCGCCAGCACCGCCGCTGCTATCATCCAGCGAGGATTATTGTCAGTCAGATGGGCAGCGAGCCATACCGCAAAGTATCCTTTAGCGCCATCCAAGAGTAGCGTTGCCAAGCCGGGTAGCGCACCTGCCTCGCGTGTCACGTTGGTAGCACCGATATTGCCGCTGCCGCGGAAGCGAATGTCGCCCGCACCGATCATTTTCACAATCAGAAACCCAAAAGGGATGGACCCAAGCAAATAAGCCAAGATCGGCAGCCACCACAATCCGGCATTTCCTCCCGCGGGATCGGTTTGGAAGGCGACAATTGCGGCTCGATGGGGCAGCGATGCCCAAAAAGTATTCAAGACGTGAACTCTCGAGAGAAGGGGTAAGTGGACAGCCTGGTATATTCGGCACCAGAGCGCTTCAGCACACTGCGGTACAAATGAAATTCCCGGAAGAGTTCTCTGCCAAATTCAGTCGCTCCCTGCCTTTCCACAGCATCGCGAAGAGCCTGAGTGCTTTGTGGAGATTCGAACCGAGCGAGTGTGAGATGAGGATGAAAAGCCCGCTTTTCCGGCGCGATGCCAAGCGGTTCGAGTTTCATTTCGATTGCCGCGGCCAATTCGGCAAGGCGCAAGCCCCCCTCCACGCCCGCCCAAAATACGCGCGGTCTGCGCGAATTTGGAAAAAAACCCAGGCCGGCAAAGGGGATCTCAATAGGCGAGAATGTGGCCAGGGTTCCCAGTGATCGACGAATGGGCTCAACCTGATCATCGGGAACCTCACCGATAAATTTGAGTGTAATGTGCACGCCTTCAAGGCGCACCCAGCGGGCGCACGGACAGGTCTCCTTGAGTTTTGTGGTCAATTCGGCAAGGGTTGTACGTACTGTCTGAGGCACGTCCAACGCGACAAATAGCCGCACGGCCTCCGCACCTAGGTTTGGACCGCGGCCGGCCACCCGGGCCTGCCGGCACGAGCATAGATGAAGTAGCGACGCAGCATATCCAGAGCCGTCTGAGATGCATGCCACCGTATGCGTTCGCGGTCGCTAGGAAAACGTAGCGTGCGGTCACGGCTCCCATTGGCATCGGCAAGCGCGATGTAGACCAATCCCACAGGTTTCTCCGGAGAGCCGCCGGAAGGGCCTGCAATTCCTGTGATGCCAATCCCGAGCGTCGCGCCAATTCGCCGCCGGATACCTTGCGCAAGCGCCTGGGCCACTTCGGGGCTAACCGCACCTTTCGTTTCAATCAGCTCGGCGGGGACGTCGGCCCAGGCCGTTTTCAAATCGTTGCTGTAACAAACGACACCCCCTAAGAAGTACGAGGAACTCCCGGGAATCCGGGTGAGCCTTTCCGCGAGCAAACCGCCTGTACAACTTTCGGCCGTTGCCACTGTAGCTTGGTTGAGTGTCAAATCGTGCGCGACGATCTCCTCAAGCGATTGACCGTTGGAGGTGAATACATTTTCGCCCAGCGCCAAGGTGATGCGCTCGATCATTTCGTTGAGGGTTCGTTCCGCCCCGGCGTGGTCGGCAGACCAGCATCTCAGGTGTAATTGAATCTCGCCGGGGGCGGTCAGGATAGTAGTTTGCACGTCTGAATATTGCGTATAGATCGGCGCGGTGCGCTGCTCCACTTCTGATTCCGTCAACCCTGCCGTGCGCATCTCGCGATAAAAAAGCCGCGTCGCACCGGCCAATCGTTCGAGCCGGGGCTCCACTTTTTCTGTGAACATCGCCTTGAGCTCATGCGGTGGCCCCGGCAGGAGTACGATGATGCGTCCCGCCGATTCGAGCCACAGGCCCGGCGCGGTTCCGCGTGAGTTTTCCAGCAAGTCAGCGCCTTCTGGCACCATGGCTTGGCGTTTGTTTACCTCAGGCATAGTGCGCCCCAGGCGACGAAACCGAGCCTCAATATTTTGCAGGACCGGACTATTCAACACCAGCTTTCGAGTCAACAATTCCGCCACCGCTTCGCGCGTCAGGTCATCGAGCGTAGGCCCCAATCCTCCGGACGAGATGACCAGATCGCAGCGGTCCAACGCACAGCGGAAGGCGTCGCGCACATGGTCGTGCTGATCACCGACCAGGGTCTTGCGAGCCACAGCAATGCCCAAGTGATTCAGACGCTGTGTGAGAAAAAGTGAATTGGTGTCGACTCGGTCCGGCGTCAGCAGCTCCGAACCGACCGCGATGATTTCAGCTTGCATATTCCACAGTCATATCCGGCGGATTATACCGGCAGAGGCATGCCCTCGATATTCCAATCGATGCTGAAAAGCGCGCTGTTTGTGGCCAGAACGGCACGGCGAGTCGGCAGCAGCGCCAGTCCCACCAAACCCATTCCACTGAGCACCAGCCGCGCCTTTCCCTCCGGGGTGATTCGCGCGATGCCGCGACGACCGTTGAGTGAAGCGGCAACGTAAAGATTACCGTCCCTGTCGAATGCGAGCCCTTGCGGCCGGCCGAGGCCGCGGTAGAAAAGACTCACTTCACCTTGGCGGTTGATTCGTACGATTCGATCGTAGCTCGAGGTAGTTGGTCCGCAAACGAACAGATCGCCCGTGTGGCTAAAAGCGAGGTGATAAGCGGAAATCGAAGGCTCTAGCGTGGCAAATACGAAGATCTGGCGGTCCGGACTGATTTTGAAGATGGTGCCGCTGCGATCCCCTACAAATAGATTTTTCTCCGCGTCGAACGCAATTCCCGTAGCAATGCCCATACCCTCGACCCAAAGCTGCGACCTTCCATCCGGGGTTACGCGATGAATCGTGCCGTCGTTACGACAGGAAACGTAGAGCGTTCCTGAATCGTCGAGTGCCAGTCCGGTAGGGTTGACCAGTTCTGTAGCGAACGCCTTCACCTGGTAATTGGCGGTGATCTTGTAGAGCGAGACAGGCACCTTCTGCCCCCGCTGCCCGCTATAGGTCACATAAATGTTTCCTTCGCCATCCACCGCCGGATTTGCGACGGGATGCAGATTTTCGGCGATTTGAACTCCGAGCTGCATCTCGACCGCCGGGCTGGTTCCATGCGAAGTGGCCACCCGTACCATCCCGGCTGACGCTCCTTCGGGAACCCGGGCGACGAGGTAACTTTCCGCAGCGATAAGCAAACTCGCCTCCGCATCGCCGAATATGACACGAGGCTGAGCATTGTTGCTGACCGAAAAACCCTTGCCGCGAATGGCGATTTCACCGCCCGGAATTGCAGCGGCGGGTGTAATGCTCTCGACGCGAGGTGTGGAATCGCTCATCAATTCCCGTGACGACCTGCTGCAATTCTCAGGATATTCCAGCGGTTTAGAATCTCAAAGCTCGAAGGAGCCAGAGCCCGAGTGCGGCGTATCCACCCGCGACCCAGTCATCGGCCATAATGCCCAGACCCCCAGGCAAAAGCTCGGCGCGGCGAACTGGAAACGGCTTCCAGATATCAAAAACGCGAAAAAGTATAAAGCCCGCGATCAAATATTTCCAGTTGAGCAAGCCCGCGCTGAAAGCGGTGGTGACCTTCACCACGATCGGTTGCTGGAACTGCGTCGTCCAGGCGCTAAACGCCAAACCCGCCACTAATGAGATGGTCTGCCCAGAAAGTTCGTCAATAACCACGTATCCGGGATCGGGATTGGAAGGAGCCTTTTCTACAACCCGCTCGCTGGCCCACAAACCGATAGCGCCCAACGCCAAAAGCAGGGTGAACTCGGCGACCACAATCATCGGGCCTGTCTCCGAGCGCGTGACCGCAGCCGTGCCCCAAACAAGAGCAACGGCTGCCGCCGAGCCCCACGTGCCCGGCGCCACAGGCAAATAGCCGATACCGAAACTGGTCGCAAGCGCCAGCGCAAAGAGCGGCCGGTGCTCAGTTTTCGTCGCCATGGCGCTGTCGCTTTTCGTCGGGAGCCTCCTCTCCTTCCTCATCGAAGAGTGGTTCCGAAACAACGTATTTTTCCGAAGCCCAGTTACCCAGATCGAGCAGGCGGCAGCGCTCGCTGCAAAACGGAAAATCTGCATCCGTTGCGGAGTCGACTGGCTTGCGGCAAATAGGGCAGTTATGTTTCACGTCCGCTACTCTAATGATTAGATTGTCAGATTGATGGTAGCAACGCCAACGCGAAAATCCATCGGCGCCCCTCGGCCGGAAGACCCGACCCATCCAGGCCCAGTTTCCTAGTTGCACCAAGTTGAGGTGAGTAACGAAAGAAGCATCACCAAATGAGCGCCAGAACTCCTTACGGAAGAATGCGCAGCGGCGTCGCAGTCGAAATTTGGCGTGATGGATGCGAAGGCATCAGTGCGGAGCCGTCGGCTTGCCTTTGCTCTAGTTCAATTACATGGCCGACCAGATCGTAATCGAGTGATTTCGTGATTTGTACGGTGGCGATGTCTCCCGCACGGGCAGTGACACCATTCGGCTCCATCTGAATATCGGTCAAGTATACCTTGCCGTCAATTTCGGGCGCCATGCCCTGAAGGCGGGCCTCCCAGAGAAAATCCTGATCGCGCGCGGGTCCTTCGATTAACGCGGACAGCCTCTGGCCGACGAAGCGGCGCAGGCGCCGCGCGGAGATTTTTCGCTGCAACTTCATCAAAATGTCGCGGCGCTCCGCGATCGTTTCCGCGTTCACCTTCACTGGGAGGCCGTGGCTCATGGCGTTTTCCACATCCGAATACCCAAAGACGCCCAGCCAGTCAAATTCCGCCTGCCAGACAAAATCGCAGAGTTCGTGAAAATCCGCTTCTGTTTCGCCGGGGAAGCCGACAACAAAAGAGGTGCGCAGCATCACATCCGGAACGGTGTTGCGAATTCGTTCCAATAATTGCAGGAATGCCGAGCCATTCGATCCACGCTTCATTTGCGCCAGCACGCCGCGGGAGGCGTGCTGCAAAGGCATGTCGATGTATTTTACGAGGCGGTTGTGCTCGGCGAGCGTGTCGAGCAGGCGCTGTGTAACACGATTGGGATACGCATACAAGAATCGGACCCATGCTAGTGCTTCGACTTGCGCAAGCCGCGTGAGCAACTCGGCCAGCCCGTGGGGCAATCCCAAATCTTCGCCATAGGAAGTGGTGTCTTGTCCGATGAGCGTAATCTCGCGCACTCCCGCGGCGGCGAGGTTCTGCGCTTCGCGGATGACGGATTCGAAGCGTCGGCTGCGAAAGCCGCCTCTAAGCTGAGGGATGATGCAAAAGGAGCACGGGTGGTCGCAGCCCTCCGCGATCTTGATGTAAGCTGTGTGACGCGGGGTTGAAAGCACGCGCGGCGAGGCGTCGTGATACAGAAACGACGGCGCGACAACCGCCTCGGCGCGCCATTCACCCTCGATCGCAGCCAGGATCTTTTCGACCTCTCCGGTTCCAATCACCGCATCGACTTCGGGAATCTGGCGGCGTATTTGATCGCGGTACCGCTCGACCAGGCATCCGGCGACAACCAGCTTTTTTGCGCGGCCGAATTTCTTGTGTTCCGCCATCTCCAGGATGGTATCTACCGATTCCTGTTGCGCCGTCTCGATGAAGCTGCAGGTATTCACGACCAAAACGTCAGCCTCATCCGCGCACGGAGTGAGCTCGTAACCGGCACGCGCGAGAATGCCCATCATTACCTCGCTATCGACGAGGTTTTTAGGGCACCCCAGGCTGGTGAAGCCGACCTTCAGCAACTTTTTTGTCATGGCGGAAAAACTCAATTTTAGCACATGCGTTCAGCCCGGCCGGCCGTCGCGCTCGATTTACAACGAAGGGTAGCAATGTTGCAGCGTGGGGCGGCTATGTGCCGGCGATCAATGTAAGCCTTGCTGCGCGGGTACTAACGGCGCGCGCGTAGCGATGCTTTTATCTCTTCAAGCAACGTCGTAAACCGCGAATTATCGATCTTTTGACCGCCAAACCTTGCCGCCATGCAAAGGTCGGTGAACCGAGCCACGGGCAGGCCGATTTCTGAACCTGATAACGATGCGGCGAATTCAACGGGTGTTTGCGAAGCCGCCTTGCGCCAACCTGCGCGTGCAACGAGGCGCAGCATGCGCTGATAGAAAAGCGAAGCGGCTCGCGCCGGCGGAGCTTTGAGTCCAAACCTCAGCTGCAGCGAAAAGAGCAGGCGTTGTCGCAGCCTGCCATTCGAACCAAGCAAAAGGCCGAAGATACTCAACGTAAGCGGCAATAGCAACCATAGCGAAAGCGGAGGCGCGTCCGCCGCCCAGTTCCGGAGCCGGTTTGCAGCGCCAGAACGCGCATGCTCAAAGCTGTCGCGAATGCTCGTGCTCCATCGCCGTGATGCGCGTTGTACTCCCTGAAATAACGTGAATTGATGGACAAAATCATAGTTCACAATCCAGTCGTTCCATTGCAATTGGAACCAGTCCCAGTAAAGAGCAAGCTGCGCAACGATTCCCGTCGGTTGGTCATTACTAGGCGGCGTCGGATCGAATGTGGTCCACCCGTAACCTGGGAAGAAAACCTCGACCCAACTATGCGCGTCGCTCGCGCGGATAATGTAGTCGCCGCCAACTTCGTTGTATTCGCCTGGAAGGAAGCCATTGACATACCGCGTTGGAATCCCGATAGACCGCATCATCACCGTCATGGCGGCCGCAAAGTATTCGCAATGGCCCGCGCGTTTCTGAAACAGAAAATAGGCCAGCGGGTCAACCGGCGGCGTCCCGGACAAATCGAGCGTGTAGCCGTAGTTGCTGCGCAGATAGGATTCCATCGCGCGCGCCTTATCATAGGGATTACGAGCGTGCGAAGTGATGGTCTTCGCCAGCGCCGTTATCCTCGGGTCGAGTTTTGGTATTTGCAGGTACACTGCGCGAAGCGGCGCCGGATAAACTTGCGATGCGCTCCGAAGAACTTCCGGCGGAACTTCAGGCAATTCAGAAACACCGTCATAACGCAGGTCGCCAAAGTTGTGAAATGGATTGGTCAGCGAGCCCGTCTTGTCCAGCGTGAGATAAGCGCGGCGCAGAATGCGCGGGCCGCCCAGTCCAAGTCCAAAGAATTGCCCTCGAAGCCGGGCCGGTTCCGGCGCAACAAATACCGCATCGGAGGCCAGCGGCTCAAGCATTACCGTGTACCGAAAAGGCAGCGAATAACGGCGATTGGCATTTAAAGTCTGCGGCACCTCAATCCAACCGTCATAGCCCTCAGTAAGAGGGAGAGACTGGTGGCCTTCGGTGAACCAGCGCCTGCCATCAAAAGTTGTCAGAGCAATTCCCCGCCAATGCATGTTCTTCGCGAGCAGCGGATCGCCGTCTACCTTAACCCGCATCACCACGGCGCTGTTTTTCTTGATCTCCCCAATCTGGCCAAGCTCCACATCATCGGTAAATCCGGAAATCAGCGAAGGCTGCAGGTTAAATGCGGAGAGATAACCGGCGTTGAAGCGCGGGATAAGAAAGAAAATGACCGTTCCCGCCAACAGGGACGCCATGGCGATAACACCGGAAGTGATTCCAAGCGCCTGCTGGAGTCTTCGCGCCGGTTTTGATCCCAGCGGCATCGGCGGATGCACGGCGCCCTCAGCGCCGCGGCGCATCTCGAGGCCGATGAACGTAGACACCGCGAGTGCGAGAAACACCAGGAAAAACAAAAGAAATGTTGTGTCCACGGTCAGAATGGCGGAAGCCAGGACGGCGCTGAAGGCCAGTAACGCCAGGAAAAGATAGTCACGAGTCGTGCTGGCACTGAAAAGGCGCACGATGATAGCGAAAAGCAACAGATGGACGGTCGCCAATAAAGCCGAAAAGAGAGCCGGATTCTGGGCATCGGATGAGAGCGACCGCGAAAGCCACCACAGATCCAGCGGAAAAAAAAACAGGTACAAAACAACGAGGACCGTGGCCGCCCCGTGGCTGAGTTCAGCACTTTTGCCGTGCCACCAACGGTAGCCTTTAACAAGCAAAGCCGCGGGTGCAAGGATGATCGTAACTAAGTCGAGTTTGCCGGTGCAGACCAGCGCGAGCACGCCCGTTAATAGCATTAAAAAGAGGGATATCTCGAAATACCGGCTTAGTGCCGGGTTCGAGACTGCGGGCCCTGAGTGCAATTGCTGCGGAGTGTTTGCCGTTACTGGGTGCATTAATATATCCAGTTTAGCACTCATCTTTCAGGCTCTTGGCGCATCGAACCAATCAGTAATCCAGGTTACCGGGGCAATCGCCAGGGCCGGCATATCATATCGATAATCTGGGCATGATTCGTGGCTGAGTTTTCGACATTTCGGATCGACAGGAACGGCCCCCCAAGAGAACAGCTTTGGGAATTTCTTGTTTTCCTCTTTCTGATCGCGCCTTCGATGGGCCTTTCCTTTTTTCTCGTGCGCAACGGAGCTATCACGTTTGTTCTGGCCGCGTTGTCAACGATTTTTCGTGATCTTGCCCTCGTCAGCCTGGTGGCTTTCTTCCTCTGGCGAAATGGCGAACCGCGCCAACGGATTGGCTGGAACTTTCATAATAAATGGTCCGATGCGGCTTTGGGCGCTGCCTTGTTCGTGCCTGTTGCGTCAGCGATCAGCTTGCTCGATAAGCTGCTTCGGCGCATGGGCCTGAGCAACCCGGCCACGCCGCTGCCAAAATTCCTAAGCGCAAAAGGATCGGCTGAAGTGGTGCTCGCTGCGCTGCTGGTGGTCGTCGTCGCCATCTCGGAAGAAGTCATCTTTCGCGGGTATCTCATTCTGCGCCTCTCCACAATCACGCGCAGCACAGCCACGGCGGTATTGCTCTCCTCGGTTATTTTTTCCCTTGGTCATGGATATGAAGGTGCTGCGGGCGTTGTCAGCGTCGGTGTCATGGGATTGGTATTTGCGCTCGTCTATCTGTGGAGAGAAAGTCTGTTAGCCCCTATCTTGATGCACTTGCTTCAAGATTTCGCAGGCATCGTACTACCGGCGCTGCTGCACCATAAATAAGATCCTCGTCGATGGCCGCTTAAGCGCGGAGCGCGGCCTTGGCAGCGCTTGCTATTTTCTTCGTAGCACTGGATACGGCTATGCGCTCAAGATTGGTCAAGCTTGGCTTGCGGGCCCCTGAGGCGCGCGGCAATTTCGGGACGCGCGCCAGAAACGGTGCGAGTACGATCCTGCGAAACGTGACGGTATGCCTCGCCGTCCGCAGTGGCTCAAGCTGCGTGCTCAACCCAAAGCATTCACGCAGATAGCGTGCTAGCTTCTCACGTGCAGGTTTCGCCGATCGCACCGCCGGGAAATGCCACAGCCCGGAAAAAAGCAGGCTGTGCTCGCCTTCATTGCTGACTAAGAGGGTGCGCCCCCGGGGATCCAGCAAAACGGCTGCTGAGATAACCACGCGGATCGATCTGCGTTTGCGCCGAATCGCGGGCACGCGGAGCGCGATGCCCAGCGTGTGTACACGGCACCAGCGGCTCACAGGGCATTTCGTACACTGGGGCGCGCGCGGGGTACAGATGGTCGCGCCCAACTCCATCATGGCCTGATTCCAGTCGCCTGCCGCCTGCGTCGCCAGCAGCTCATTTGCAGATCTCCCAAGCGCATGCCAGCGACTCGGCCGGCGCAAATCGCCACGGATTGCGCCCAGCCGCGCCAGCACGCGCGCCACATTGCCATCCAGCACGGCATGCGGCAAGCCATACGCGATGCTCAGCACGGCTGCAGCGGTGTATTCGCCAATTCCGGGAAGCTGCAGTGCAACCTGCAGGCTGCGCGGAAATTTACCCGCGTGTCGCGCGACGATTTCTTTAGCCGCGCGGTGCAGATTTCGAGCCCGGCTGTAATAGCCCAACCCTGCCCAATGCCGCAACACCACGTCTGAACGCGCCTTCGCGAGCAAATGAATTGTCGGAAACGATGCCAGGAAGCGTCTGTAGTATGGAATTACCGTGGCGACACGCGTCTGTTGCAACATGATTTCCGAGACCCACACTCGGTAGGGATCACGCGTTGTGCGCCAATCGAGCTCTCGTTTCGAATCGTCAAACCAGCTAAGCAGTTCGGTTTGAAATGCGGCCAATTCCGCAATCGGGACAACTTGGCGGTTCGGGTGCGAGACAGCGCGGGCGGCGGAAGCTGCGGACACGGCGCCATTGTCTCATGGGAGGCAAGGGACGTAGGCGAGCTGCCTCATTCCAGAAATGCGATGTAGGAAGTGCTCCACAAGCTGGTAGGAATCGAACCCCGTGGCTGCGCGGTGAGAATGATCTTGAATGCCTGCGTCATATCAACTAGTTCGTCTAATATCGAAGAATCTGAACCGGTGGGCGTCGCCGTGGCAAGGTGCCGGAGAACCGGATAAATATTTTCACCCGCCGGGGCGATCGGCAGCTCGAATGCGCCGCAGCGAAATGCCAGCATGGAATTAATCTCATAAAAATGCCAGGCGAGGCTCGCGCAAAGCGCGATGCCGCGCTCGAAAACCGCGTCGCGCCACTCCTCCGGCTTACCGTTCGCCGGGATTGCCGGATCAAGCGCCAGCAGAACCCGGCGCTCGTCTTCGCGCGCAAACTCGCGTACCTGCAGCGAACCTGTTCGCGCGGAGGATTTCCAATCCACGTGGCGCGCGCTATCAGAGCTTTGATAATCCCGAATGGCGTACAGGTCGTGCCCGCGCCCACGCACGAAGCTTTCGAGTTCGCCGGTAACCAGCGGCAGGATTTCGTAAAACTCGTCGCTGGGTGCGACCGAGGGATAGACGAGGACTTCCATTCGCGATTGCACCTGCCGCGTTTTTTCCAGAAAGCCGAACGGGAACCTGGTCTGCAGCCCAATACTATCCTGACGATAAACTCCGCGATGTGGGAACACCAGTTCTATTGCCTGCCGCGCTTTCTGTTGAGCCGGGACGTATGGAAAGTAAATAGGAGTGGCGAGAATACTGCCGGGCGGGCGCGCTTGTTTGCCGGTGCCCCGCCGCTCGGCGCGAGCCCACATATGGGCCCATTGCGACCGTGGAGGCTGCAGTCCCACCAGCCGAAGCGAAAACGACGGCAGCGTCGTCTTGTGATTTTCGACTTCAGCGAGAGCGAGCACCGGCTGGCTCGCGAAAATATGTTCGGGCAGGTCGAGACGCAGCTCCACGCCGCTGAGCACCACCTGTGAAATGATTCCGGAAACGAGAATTCCCGCGAGCAGGCACGCCAGCGTCATGAAGAGCAGATTGTTTCCGGTATTAAGCGCCGCGAGCGCGATCACAAAAATTCCCGCGAGATAGACGATCCCCTGTCGCGTCACGCGGTAATCCATGCGGTACGCCAGCCATCGTAAAGGCGTGCGCCGCGCCAGTGCCGGAATCACAGTGAAGGCAACCCAACCGGAAACCGCCAAAGCACTCAAGGCGGAAAAACCGGCGGCCCAGGTTCTGCCGTCCTCGGCGGCTACACTTGAATACAGTGCCAATAGGAGGGCCATGCCCAGCGCGACTACCGAGATGGCAAACGAGCGCCAGCCACTCCAGTCAACCTTATGCGCGACCGCGGTCCAACGGGAGACGAGCCGGCGGGAATAAGAAGCGGATGACGAACCCATCACGCCCTACAGTGGAACGGGAGTGGATTCGATGATCTCGGAGAGAATCGCTTCGGCTTGTGCGATCTTCTTCTGTGTCGTGGCATACCGCGCATTCACCACGACGCGATGAGCGAAGACCGGCAGGATCAGCTGCTTGAAATCGTCCGGCAGGCAAAAGTCGCGTCCTTCGATAAATGCCCGCGCCTGTGCCGCTCGTTGCAGCATCAGCGACCCTCGCGGGCTCACGCCCAGAATTAGACGCTCGTTTTGGCGCGTCTTCTCGATGATTTCCAACGCATAGTCCAGCAGGCTATCGTCGACGCGAACTCCTGAAACCGCCTGTTGCATTGTTAAAACGTCGCTCGCCTCGATAACCGGCTGTACACTCGCGCCGGTATGCGCATCGGCCCGATTGCGCAGGATCTCTTTTTCGGTTTCGCGCGAGGGATAACCCATGCGTATACGAACCAGAAACCGGTCCAGTTGCGACTCCGGCAGCGGATATGTGCCATGGTGCTCAATCGGGTTTTGCGTCGCCAGCACCATAAACGGCTGCGGCAGCGCGTGCGTGTGGGCATCCACAGTCACTTGTGCTTCGTTCATCGCTTCGAGCAGCGCCGACTGTGTCTTGGGCGTCGTGCGGTTGATCTCATCCGCCAAAACGATATTGGCAAAAATCGGTCCCGGCTTGAATTCGAACTGCTGCTCTGCCTGGTTGAAAACGCTGATACCGACAACATCGCTGGGCAACATGTCTGAAGTGAACTGGATCCGCTGGAACGAACAGTGGAACGAATGGGCCAGCGCCTGCGCCAGCGTGGTTTTGCCGACACCGGGCACGTCTTCAATCAGCAGGTGCCCCCGGCCCAGCAGGGCTACAAGCGCGAGGTCGATGGCATCATCTTTGCCGCGTATCACACGCGCGACTGCGCGCTGCAGTTGCGAGATTGGCGACGAGGTGGCGGTCGCGGTTATGGAGGTGCCGGGCGCTTTCATTGACGCTGCCTGAAGCATCTGCTACAACCAGACTTTGCTGCATGGCCGGGCAGCCTGGCTACCGAAGGCTCCGTCCGGCAGGAACGCGGGCGATTAGCTCAGTGGTTAGAGCGCTCCCCTCACACGGGAGAGGTCCAAGGTTCAAGTCCTTGATCGCCCACCATTCGAATTCCTAACCTTCTCCATTGTGCCATCCTTTGCATAAGGGCGGAATAACGAACGCCGCCGATGTGCCCAACAAGGCGTTATGAATTTGCGGACTGCCGGCGCCCAAAGTGTAGGAATACAAGCGTCACAGAGCCGAACTATAATGGAAGGCGCGCTCAAAATAGTCCGTTTCATGGACGCGGGAGAGACGATGGCGACGGTCGTGCGTTTTCTGCAATTCTTTACGCTTGGCATCTGGGTCGGCTCCATCCTTTACTTCGGCGCCATTGTGGCTCCCGCGGCGTTCAGTGTGCTTACAGCGGACCAAGCGGGGGCGCTTGTGGGCCTGACTCTTGGGCGGCTGCACCTGCTCGGAATCGTCGCAGGAATTGTCTACCTGCTCGTCACGGCCATTTGGGCGCGCTCGGCGATCGCGCTTTTGCGGCCAGCGCCACTTCTAGTGATTGCCATGGTCGTCCTGACGTTTATCTCTCAGTTTTGGGTGATGGGGACTATGGACGCCCTGCGCACACAAATGGGCTCGGTCGCAGCCACGCCGGCCACCAACAACCTGCGGGCCTCCTTCGATCGCCTGCACCGCATTTCAGTCGATCTCGAACTTGCCGTTCTTGCAGCCGGAGTGGTAGCCATGGTCTTCACCAGCCGAGTTCCGAAACTTGCGCCCTGAGAAACAGAAAACATCCGAAAGCAACTGGAGACACCCGAGACCAGTCTGGGGATTTTTCCCATCCTGAGCGCCCCTATTGAGCTTCTGCTAAAATCGCACTTAGGTCCTCGCTTCGCCCGCGCCGCGCAGCGGCGCGACAAAATAGATGATTACACTCTTCGGCAATAACGAACCGCCGCCGTCCCTTCTCGAGCGTCTGAAAAAATCTGTCGGCAAGACCCGCTCGGAAATCGCCTCGCGCGTGGAAGGAATTTTTGCCGGCGATCGCAAACTCGATGCCGAACAGCTTCGCCGGCTCGAAAATGCGCTGCTCGCGGCTGATCTCGGCGTGCGTACGACTAAGGAGATGCTCGACGCGGTCCGCCAGTCCGCCGACCGCGAACCGCTAAGTGATGCCGGCCAACTCCGCGACGCGCTCAAGAAGCAGTTGCTCGGAATCCTGAGCGCAATTCCCGCAAAATCAAATGGCGCTGCCGGGGATGCAAAGCCACGCGTGATTTTCGTTGTCGGCGTAAATGGAACAGGCAAAACGACGACCATCGGCAAACTCGCCTACCGCCTGCACGCGGATGGTCGCACGGTGATGCTCTGCGCCGGAGACACTTTCCGCGCCGCGGCCATCGAACAGCTCGATGTTTGGGCTCGCCGTACCGGTTCTGAGCTCATCAAGCAGAAGCCCGGGGCCGATCCCGCCGCGGTAGTTTTCGATGGACTCACCGCTGCGCGTGCGCGAGGCGTGGATTACGTCATCGTGGATACCGCCGGGCGCCTGCATACCAAGTCGAACCTGATGCAGGAACTTGAGAAAATGAAACGCACGGCAGCGAGGCTCGTTCCGGGCGCGCCCCACGACGTGCTGCTCGTGCTCGACGCGACGACGGGGCAAAACGGCCTCTCGCAGGCGCGTGAATTCACCGCCACAGCCGGCGTTACCGGCATCGTGCTCACGAAACTGGACGGCACCGCACGCGGCGGCATCGTCATCCCCATCGTGCGCGAACTGGGCCTGCCGGTCAGTTTTGTGGGCACCGGCGAAACCGCCGACGACCTTGTGCCCTTCGACCCGCAAACCTTCGTCAATTCCCTGTTCGATTGATCGCCCGATGTTGCCTGGTACAGTCACTTCAGAGGCGCAGGATTCCGAATTCTTGGCGCGAACGCTCGAGCTGGCCGCCAAAGGCGAAGGTCTAGCCAGCCCGAACCCTATGGTCGGCGCGGTGCTCGTTCGAGATGGCCGGGTAATTGCAGAAGCGTTCCACACCTACGACGGCCTGCGCCACGCAGAGATCATCGCGCTCGAAACAGCACGTACCAACGCACGCGGCGCAACTCTATACGTCAATCTTGAGCCGTGCAGTCACACGGGCCGCACCGGACCATGCACGCGCGCGCTGATTTCAGCAGGCGTCAGGCGCGTCGTTGCCGGCATGGTCGATCCGAATCCCGCCGTATCTGGGCGCGGCATTAAAGACCTCCGGGCCGCTGGGATTCAAGTAGAGTGCAGCTGTACTTCGGGAGCATGCGCTGACGCCCGCCGCCTCAACGAAGCATTCGCCTGGTGGATCCGCAAGCGCCGTCCGCTCGTTACTCTGAAAACCGCGCTTACGCTGGACGGTAGTCTCGTCCTGCCCCGCTCACGCAACGGCCGCGACAGTCGCTGGATCACCTCGGAAATTTCGCGCGCCGAAGTCCACCGTATGCGCCACGCTTCGGATGCGATCATGACCGGCATCGGCACCATCATGGACGATGATCCGCTGCTTACCGACCGCAGCGGATTGCCGCGCCGCCGGCCGCTGCTGCGCGTGATTCTCGATTCGCGTCTGCGGCTCAGTCCGAAATCACAGCTCGTGTGCACGGCGCAAGACGACGTGCTGGTTTTTACCTGCGCAAGCGCTGTCAGCGCGCGCGCAAAAAAGCTGGCTGCGCTCGGCATCGAGATTTTCAAGGTTCCAGCGCGCCATGGCCGGCCTGATCTCCATGCAGTGCTCGAAGAGCTCGGCCGCCGAGACATTCTCAGCGTCATGCTCGAAGCCGGCCCACAGTTGAACCAGGCTGCCCTCGAAGCCGACCTGGTCGACAAAGTGCGTCTCTTTTACGCGCCTACGCTCGTTGAACTCGGCAGCTCGCTGCCCGGTCTGCCGCTTCGGAAAGGCGCCAGGGCATTGCACGTACGCCAGCTCTCCGGCCTGCGCACCCAGAATTTCGGTCCTGATTTCGCAGTGGAAGGATATCTACGCGATGTTTACCGGGATCATTGAGTACGTCGGCCATGTGGAAGAGGTGCGGCCCGCATCCGAAAATAGCGCGCAGGCAGCCCGCCTGTGCGTGAATGCCGGCCCGCTCGCAGCATCGGTAGCCGTATCTGGCAGCATAGCCGTGAACGGCTGCTGCCTGACCGTCGTGGCGACAAGGGGCGAAACGTTCGTCGCTGATCTTTCCTCCGAAACGCTGCGCCGTACTTCGTTCACCGAAATCAAACCGGGCGCTCGCGTCAATCTCGAGCGTCCGATGAACGCCGCCAAGGAGTTTGGCGGTCATTTCGTGCAGGGCCACGTGGATGGAATTGGTCGCGTCGTGCGTTGGGACTCGGATGGGGCAAACTGGTGGCTCGGTGTGCGACTCCCAAACGAGATTGTTCGCTATGCCGCGATGAAGGGTTCAATCGCTATCGACGGCATCAGCCTGACCGTCGCAAATCTCTCCGGTGATGTTGTCGAGGCCGCAATCATTCCCTTTACTTACGCAAATACGAACCTTGAGGCAGTGAGCCTGGGCGACGCGGTGAACATCGAGGCCGACATCCTGGCCAAATATGTGGAACGAATTTTCGAGGCGCGCCGGCCTGCTGCCGCGCCGAGGCTCACCGTTGAGCGCCTGGCCGAGCAAGGATTCTGAAAAAGCCATGCCGCGCGTTACCGGCATACTCGAAACCTGCATCCACGTCGACGATCTGTCGCGCTCGGCGCAGTTCTACGAAACTCTTTTTGGCTTCCGCCGCCTCGGATCCGACGAGCGCTTCTGCGCGCTCGATGTTGCCGGACGCGATGTGCTGATACTATTTCGCCGGGGCGGCACCCTCGAACCGTCAACCCTGCCCGGTGGCGTGATCCCTCCCCATGGCGGCAGTGGAGCGCTACATTTTGCGTTTGCAATTCCGTTAGAGGATCTCGCGGCGTGGGAAGAGCGCCTGACAGTGGCGGGGATCGCAATTGAGAGCCGCGTCCGATGGCCTCGCGGCGGCGAGAGCCTTTATTTCCGCGACCCCGATCAACATCTCGTGGAACTCGCCACGCCCGGCATCTGGGCCACTTACTAAAGTGAGCGCAGCTTCAGTCATGCATAGGCCGCGCAGGGACTGATTCACGTTCGCGCAGTCTGGTCCGCGCGCCGCGCACGTACAGCACAATACCAAAAAGCACCGCCAGCGCAGTTCCGCTTGCGAGTTTCACTTCAAACAACAGCTTGTTTTCCGTTTCACCGGGCGGAATGAACGAGAGCACGATGCCCAGCAGCACGACAACGAAGCCGAGACCGCCCGCAATCCATACGCCCAGTTTGCCGCCGGGAATCAACACCGCCCCAGGCGTTTTTTCGCGTTCCGGGCGATAGGCCAGTTTGATGACGGCGCCATACATGTAAAGGAACGGAATGAAGTAAAGGATCACCGTCGCGTCCACGAGGATCTGGTATGCGCTGACGGTGGTCTCGTTAATCTGGCTCAGCAGGAGGATCGCGCCGGAAATGATGGCTTGCACCAGGATTGAAATGTGCGGCGTCTTCCAACGTGGATGAACTTTGCCGAAGACGGCAGGCAGGTAGCGGTCGACGCCAACCACAAATGGAACTCGCGAGATGCCGGCCACCGTGCTGCCGACACCTCCCGCATTCCCCACGGTGACCAACAGTGCAGCGATGATTCCGATCACGCCGATTTTAAGTACGGCTGAAGCCGCGGTGATGGCCTGAAACACGCCGCTTTTCGGATCAACGGCGGTGTCGTTCAGCAACACCAGAACGGCGATCGTCCCCGCAATGTAAATCAGCGCAATCAGCACGCCCGAACCAAAAATCGCCCGCGGCAAAGTCTTGCGTGGGTCCCGTACTTCGTCGCTCATCGCGGACACCAACTCCAGGCCGGTGAACGCAAAGGCCAGTTGCGGCCAGAAGTTCGCCGTATCCCAATTCCAGTGCGGCAAAAGGCCGGCCCAGCTGAAATGTGTCACCGAACCATGCACACCCCACATGGCAAACGCCACCGCGATGAGAATTAACAGCGGCAGATATGTGCCGAGACCACCCGCGTTCTGAAGCCACTTTCCAATGTGCAGCCCGATGATGTTCAGATAAACCGCGACGAAGAGGAGCACGAAGGAGCCGATCAGCAGAAACGTGCGGTTCTGTGCCAGTTGTGCCGCGCCGATTCCGCCCACGTACGCGCTCATCGACGTGCTGGCGAAGCAGAGGCCCGGCAAATAGAAAAGCGTGTACACCCAATAGGTCCAGCCGGCCACAAACCCATGAAATTCTCCGAAGGCGTCCCGCGACCAGGCATACAGACCGCCTTCTTCGGGGAACCGGCTGGAAAGTTCCACGATTACCAGCGCCGTAGGCACAAAAAAGAAAACGGCCGCAATCACCCACAAGCTGATGGACGAGGCCCCGTTGTGCGCGGCCGCGGCAATCCAGCGCGGCCCAAGCACCGTGGCAATGTTGAAAAGCAATACGTCCCAAAAGCCCATCACTCGGGGCAATTGCGGATGTGCCGACGGCCCGGTCTCCGAAAGAGCGCTCACCTTAATAGCGATCTAAGATGTAACATGCCGCCCCAAGCAAGCCGCAAACCATAGTTCGCCGTAATCCGCATATCAAGAGCTTCGCAAGTTTCGTTGGGAGTCGTACGTCGTATCAATTGCGGAACTGGAAGGAAGTTCGAGGTACGCTTTCAACTCGTTTGGCGCGCGCAAAGCGATTTTATTGTGAGTCAGGGGCCCGGGTAATCCGGACCCCTGGCTCAAAGGCTTGGCTGTTAGTCGTTCCAAGCCGAGTAGATCGGCTTGGCGACCAGGAACATAGGATTGGCGCCGGGCTTGGGAGTGAATTTCTGCACGCGGCCGTTATCGACTTCAGCCGTGTACAAATTGCCCTCCTGATCGACGCTTATGCCGTGCACGCCCCACAGCCCCCCCGGGAACATACCCATTGTTCCCCAGGCATAAAGCAGGTGCCCTTGCAGATCCCACTCGAGCATCTTGTTGGTCGTGCGGTCGTAACTCCAGATCGTGTTTCCGGAGCCGATATAGAGCAGGTGCAGGCTCGAAGGATCGGCGTCGATCTTCCACTCGCGGAGGTACTTGCCATTTTCGTCAAATACCTGGATGCGGTGGTTGTTGCGATCGTTGACGAAAACCTCCCGCGTCTTTGGATCTACCGCGATTCCGTGTACGTTGCTGAAGTAACCAGGTCGCGTATCCGGCGGAGTCTTATCGCCTCCTCCTCGCGGTCCGCCTTTGATGCCCCATTGCATGAGGAACTTGCCATCTTTGTCAAACTTCGCGACGCGCGTCCCCGTGTATCCATCCGATACAAAGAACGTGCCATCCGGCAGCCAATCGATATACGTGGGCCGGTTGAAGTGCGTGGCGTCGGCCCCTTCTTTCTCCGGAGTACCAATGGTCTGCAATAGCTGCTTACCATCGTGGGTGAAAATGTAAATGGCCTGCATATTGTCGTCGACTACCCAAACTCGTTTATCGGGGTCATATGGGCTGATATAGACCGAATGCGGGCGGCGGAACTTATCGTCCCACTGCTTCCAGGTTTCGATGATGTTCCCTTCCCCATCAACGACGACCAAACAGTTTTCCCACTTGGCGTCCACGCCGAGTTTGCGGTAGGGCGGCCCTTTGATTCCGAGGTCAGGCGCTTTGCCCTCCCATGCAGTCAACCATTCGGACATATTGTCATCGGTGCCGCCGGTTCCAGGCAGAGAGGCCACCGTAGCGTCGCGCCAGAAGCCCGCCACCGGGAAGCTGAGACTCGGTCCGACTTGCGGCAGTAACACGGGCTTCGGCGGTGCCATCTTCGGCAATTCGCCCCGGAAGAGCATGTAAATACGATTGGGACTTTCCGCAAACACGCTCTCGCCCGCGCCGTAAGTCCATTTTTCGTTTCCCGGCAAGGTGCTGATGTCCTTGGGCCACCCTTTGACCACGTTGTATGCCCCGGTGACATCCTCCGCTCCGAGAGTTCCAGGTGTCGCGGCAAAGCCGGCGCCGGGCTTCGCCTGTCCCTCCACCGGCGCTCGGCGATTGGAAACCTCGAACCCGATCCCCACCCCAATCGCCAGGAGTACAACCACCAATGCAAGTTTTCGCATTTGATCCTCCGAAAACCGAACGCCCAAAATCCGTCGAGGCGTATCCCTATTGGAAATTCACTCGCGGCCGCACTGCAGTGGCCAGTTCGTCGACTACGGCTGCCTGCAGGGTGAAATCGCCAGCGAAGTCTAACTCCATTCGCCTCGTGCGTCACGCAGTTCGTTCATGGTCCGAAGCTGAAGCCAAGTGGCCCGTTCAGCTCTTTGGCCAGGCGTGGCAAGTGGAACAGGTGGTCGGGGCGCTGTGCGCCTGATGACACGAGATGCAGGTCCCCATAGCAGTGACGCTGGTCGTCTGGGCCATCACATCCAATTGCGCCACATCGCCATGGCAATTGATGCATTGCAATCCCGCATGCAAATGTGCCCGGTGCGTCCAGGTCACCCCGGGCGTTATCTGATAAACGCGCGCCCACGGAATTGGCTCATTCGACTTCGCATATTCGGCAAGCTTCATGATCGACGGCCGGTCTTTTGCTACCGTGACGTGGCAGGTCATACATGTGCTCGCCGCCGGGAACGTCATTTGATTTCCTGGATCAGGATTCGTGTGGCAATTCTGGCATCGCAGACCATTGGCGATGTGCAGTTTGTGGCTGAACGGTATGGGCTGCATGGGCGCAGGATGCGAAGCAATGTTGTCGGGAACTTCCTGCTTCGCCGGCGATCCTTGCTGCTGCGGTTGCTGTGCGCGCGCCGCAAAGCCAAACAAGAATGCGATCGCAAGTACCGCGAAACTGGCTGGCAATCCGCTTCTGCTCATCGTCCCCGACCAGCGCCGGCTACGCATTTTTCCGGTCATTCTTATTAACTTCCTCCAGGCTTGTTCCCAAATCCGTTAGCAGAGCCGCCGCCGCATTGCGTCCAGGAATTGCCGTGATCGAACCGCCCGGAGCCGTGCAGGCCCCGGTCTGATATAAACCGGCAATGGGCAACTTGTAGGGTACGAATTGAGGGAGCCGGCGGTCGCCATGATGTGCGCTGCCCCGCCACATGGCGGGGTTCATGCGTTCGATATCGAGCGGGCTTTCGAGGAACTTGCCGAGAATTTTGTCCGGGGTGAAATTCGGCGCCACACGAGTGAGCCGCTCGAAAACTTTCGCGGCGACTTCCTCCTTGATTACGTCCCAGTGCTGCGGGCCTTCTTTGAGCGCATAGGGCATGGTCCCTTCAATTTTCACGGTGTGATACCCCGCGGGCGCGCGCGTCGGGTCGGCTACTGAAGGGCTGACGATCTGCAACGGCATATCTTCAACGAAAGGCACCCCTCGCGCATTGGCGTCATTCAGGCGGAGCACACTTTCAGGATCTTCCATCAGCGATGCCTCCGTCGTCGAAAACGTCTGCCCGCCGCCAAGCGGGTATTTGGGCGCCTCCGACGTTGCATAGTGGAACGAAAACATGGCATGTTCCGGCTGAAAGATGGCGATGTCTCGATTGAACTCCTCACCCCACAACTCGCGAGGCGCCATGTTGATCAGGTGTTTGACGTGAATCGTGGAAACAACAGCCTTTTCGGCACGGTATTTACTGCCATCAACGCATTCCACGCCGACGCATTTACCGTTTTCGATGATCAACTGACTTACGGGCTTATTCGTAAGAATGACCCCGTGGTGTGCCTCTATGAAGCGGCCGAGCGCCAGACTGAACATCCCCGAGCCACCTTTGGCCATCGGGCGCCCGTTTAGCTCGCCGATCAACGAAAAGGCTTGGCCGCCCGTGCCGAAATCCCCTCCCGGCACTCCGCCAAAGTGTCCTGTGGAAAGATTTGCGGCCTGCATCTGTCTGCTCTCGTAGAGCGCCTTGACCGCTTCGTAGCCCGACATGGCCATCAACCGTTGAATATAGGTCGCGGGAGGGGCACCTCGACCCTCGCTTTCGCCACGCCTGCGCGCTTCGCCGCTCCGGACTTCGGCGAGCAGACGCCGAAATGTGTCCGCATCTTTCTTCGAAATCCTGGCGATCGATTCACAGGTTCGATCTACATCACGCCACACCGTGATCGACGTCCCATCCGCGAATGGAATATGCATCACCGGATCGGGCTCCAGGTATTCCAGACCATAATCCCGGAGCTTAAGTTCGGTGTAAACGGGACTGGTTCGAATGGCCCCGTGAACGCTGGAGCAAAGATCTTCTTTGAACCCCGGCAGGCAAACCTCCTGCGTCTTGCAGCCACCGCCAATGGTCGGCCGGCCTTCCAGAACGAGCACACGGTGGCCCGCCTTCGCCAGATACGCCGCGCACACCAGGCTGTTGTGTCCCGCTCCCGCAATCACAATGTCGAAGCGATCTGACGGCGCGGCGCTGGTAGTTTGCTGCGCGATTGCCGGAAAAGAGCTCAAAGCAAGTGGCGCCAGACTCGCTCCTTTCACGAATACCCGCCGACTCATTGGGCTCATCGGTCCTCCTCGAGGCGTTCAGATGTCCGAAGCGGCTCCAGTGCTTGATTGTAACAATGTTGCCATAAACCACTTTTGGTGAGCCCAAAAATGTCTGTTAAAATGCCTCCTCCAAATATCAGAGGAGCTTGGCATGGCCCAACGATGTGAGATTTGCGGAAAAGGTCCGCAATACGGAAATGTGATTAGTCACGCTAATAACACCAGGCGCCGGCGCTGGAATCCGAACTTGCGTCGCGTTCGTGCCCTTGTAAACGGCGCGCGCAAACAGATACGCGTTTGCACGAATTGCATTCGCTCAGGTCGCGTAAAGAAGGCTGCTTGACTCAAAGCATGCACCGCCTGTTTAAGGATTTGACGTGGTAAGAAAGCTCTACGCCGCGGCGCTTGTGCTTTCCGCGTTGTCCTTTGCCGGTTGCAAGCACAACGCGCCACCCGGGGCCGACGTATGGGCGGTCGTCAACGGCGAGCAAATACATCGCATAGAAGCGGAAAAATATTACAAGAGCAGACTGAATCCGCAGGCGCCTACACCATCGCAGGAAGAAGCGCTTTCGCTGACGCTGAACGTCCTGGACGAGCTCATTAATAATGACATTCTGATCCAGCGTGCCAGGAAGCTTGGCGTGGAAGCCACAGACGGCGAGGTCGAGGACAAATTCACCGAATTCAAAACTCCCTACACTGAAGACGAATTTCAGCGGCAACTGAAGGATCGGGGCGTTAGCACAAATGATCTGAAGGATGACATCCGGCGGCAGCTCACGGTCCAGAAGCTTCTGAATCGTGAAGTCATCGCAAAAATCTCTATTACCGATCAGGACGTCACCGATTTTTACAACGAGAATCGCGCTCAATTTAATGTGGCCGAACCGCAATATCGGGTCGCGCAGATTTTGGTCACCCCTCACAAAGATCCGCAGCTGCACAATCGCAAAAACGACGACGCCACAACCGATGTGGAAGCGCGCCGCAAGTCCGCGGCCCTTCTCCAGGAACTCGCAAAGGGAACCGACTTCACGCAATTGGCAATGGACTACTCCGAAGATCCGGCCACGGCATCTTCAGGGGGGGATCTGGGCTACGTCCCCGAGTCTTCTCTCAACCAAAGCGACCCCGCTTTGAAGCATGCTGTAGTCACGTTAAAGGTGGGCGAAGTCAGTCAAATCATTCCGTTGAAGGATGGCTACCACATTCTCAAACTCGTGGCTAAAGAGGCCCCGGGGCAGCGCCAACTCTCTGACTCCCAGGTGCAGCAATCGATTCGGGATACGCTGCATAATCGCAAGGAACAATTACTCCGAGCCGCGTACATGGCGGAAGCGCGAGATGAGGCCAAAGTTACGAACTATCTTGCGCAGCAGGTAGTCGAATCGAATGGAAAATTGCCTGTGATTCCCAAGTTCGGAAGCAGCGCGATCACGCCTTCTTCATCCGCGGCTCCCGTCACTTCGCAGCCCTGAAGCGGACGCCCGTTCATTCGATTGTGACTAAGAGTTCACCGGTCGCGACGGTTTGCCCTTCCTTGACGAAAATCCGTTCGATCGTTCCTGCGTTTGGGGCGCGGATTTCGTTCTGCATCTTCATGGCTTCGACCACTACCAATCCTTGATTGCCTGCGACCTTGTCGCCGGCGTTTACAAGAACCCGCACGACCTTCCCCGGCATGGGCGCCATCACTTTTTGTTTACCTTCGGCTCCGAATACCGCACCGCGACCGCCGCGCCAGGCGCGAGGATCCGCGAGCGTTGCATGGAAGTCGTGGCCATTGCAGCGAACCACGACCCCTTCGGCCGCAGCCATAACGATTGCCTCAAAAGCGCGGCCATTAATAATGATCGAGTAGGCGTTGGGCGCTACTTCAAAAACGTCGACGTCGACGTTGCCGTCAATCTTGTCGCCAGTCCCGCAGACCACGGCGAATTGTTTTGGACCAGTACGCTCAATGTCGAGTTTTCGCACCCGACCGCCGATACGCACCTCTGATTTCATTTGCAAACGCCCACGATAAAGGTCGGCGTGATTGGCTGAATCTGTGTGGGCGAATTCATCATCAGCGCTCGGGGATACGCGTCATCTGCTCGCGCCGGCCATCTTCCCTCCATCGCGACATCGGCTGCGATTGTGGGCCCTCCAAAGATCGGGATCGGCCGGCTTGCCAGACTGCGGCGGCGATCGAGGCTGCCTCTGCCTCGATCGATTCGTCACTAGATGCCGTGATTTGCGCATCTTTATCCAGAAGCGAAGCCAAACGTTCGTCGAGCCAGCGCGTGTAGATAACGCCGTTTGTGAACTCGGCATCAGCCAGAATCTTTTGAAATAGGGACATATTGCTGCGGATGCCGACGACCTGCAATTCTCCCAAGGCGCGTCTCAAACGGGCAATCGTCTCATTGCGATCAGCGCCCCAGGCAATGAGCTTTGCAAGCAGCGGATCGTAGTCTCCGGGCACCGTCCAGCCCGAATAAACGCCCTCGTCCAGCCTGATGCCGGGGCCGTGAGCCGCGCGCCAGAAACTGATTCGTCCGGGCGACGGAAAGAATTGATTCTCCGGATCCTCGGCGTAGATGCGGCATTCCATCGCATGACCGCGCAGGCTCACATCGCTTTGCTTGATGGTCAAGCGTTCGCCTGCAGCGATTTGGAGTTGCAGCTTGACCAGATCAAGGCCGGTGACTGCCTCGGTGACCGGATGCTCTACCTGCAATCGCGTATTCACTTCGAGAAAATAGAAGTTTCGCTTCGCATCGACCAGAAATTCGGCGGTGCCCGCATTCGTATAGCCCGCCTCGCGCCCCAGGAGAACCGCTGCTTCGCCCATATTGCGGCGGAGTTCCGGCGTCATGAACGGCGACGGCGCCTCTTCGATGACTTTCTGGTGTCGTCTTTGCACGGAACATTCTCGTTCGCCCAGGTAAATCGCGTTCCCGTGGGCATCAGCGAACAGTTGAATCTCGATATGCCGCGGCCGCTCCAGATATTTTTCGATGTACAGTCGGCCATCGCCAAACGCATTTAGCGCCTCCGAACCCGCATCGCGCCACGCGGATGGCAGTTCATCGGCGCTGGAGACCAGCCGCATGCCCTTGCCGCCCCCCCCCGCGACGGCCTTCAGCAGAATCGGGAACCCAATATCGCTCGCGATCTTGCACGCCTGCTCCAGTTCGGGAATCGGTTCACGGACGCCTGGCACAGTCGGGACGCCAGCGCGGTAGGCAAGCTGTCGCGCCGCGGTTTTCGACCCGAGCCGCTCCATCGCATCCGCCGAAGGTCCAACGAACCCCAGTCCTGCATCTGCGCATGCGCGTGGCAGCTCAGAGTTTTCCGCCAAAAACCCATATCCGGGATGAACTGCGTCGCATCCTGCCCGCCGCGCGACGTCGATCACCTTGTCAATGCGCAAGTAGCTCTCTCGGGAAGGTGCAGGGCCAATTGGATACGCTTCGTCCGCCAGCCGGACGTGCAGCGCGGCGCGATCGACCTCGCTATAGACGGCCACGCCTATAATTCCCAGATCGCGGCAGGCGCGCAGAATGCGGACGGCGATCTCTCCGCGATTGGCGATGAGCAGCTTTTTAAACATTTTGCCGCAGACGAAAAGCCGTCATTTTAACACTATGTCGGCGTTCGTTCCGGGGCTAGGAACGCTCAGGTTGCGGCAAATTTCTCGCGCAAGGTAATTTGTTGATTTCGCCGCGATGCGGGACTGTGACAAATTCGCAGGAAAGCTCGAATTAAAGCGGGATATTCCCGTGCTTTTTTTTGGGGTTAACTTCGCGCTTATTTTCGAGCGCACGCAATGCGGTGATCAGGCGCTGCCGTGTTTCTCGCGGTTCGATGACCGCATCGATGTACCCCCGTTCGGCGGCGATATAAGGGTTCGCAAAACGCGCGCGGAACTCCGCGATTTTTTCCTGGCGTAATCGCTCGCGCTGAGATTCGGGAGCGCTTTCGATCTCGCGCTTATACACGATGTTCACCGCCCCCTCCGGCCCCATCACCGCGATTTCCGCCGTGGGCCAGGCAAAATTCGCGTCGGTCCGGATATGCTTGCTCGCCATAACGCAATAAGCGCCGCCGTACGCTTTTCGGGTAATCACGGTCAGCTTGGGGACGGTGGCTTCGGCAAACGCGAAGAGCAACTTCGCCCCGTGGCGGATGATTCCGCCGAACTCCTGCTGGGTGCCTGGCAAAAATCCGGGCACATCCTCAAACGTGATCAGCGGAATATTGAATGCATCGCAAAATCGTACGAAGCGCGCCCCTTTTACCGACGCATTGATATCCAAGACGCCAGAGAGCACCGCCGGCTGATTTGCCACGATGCCCACCGGCCTGCCATCGAGGCGGCCGAAACCGATCACCAGATTTCTTGCGAAGTGCTCCTGCACCTCGAAAAAATAACGATCGTCGACGACAGAATGAATGGCGTCTTTAATTTCGTACGGCACGCGTGGATCGGCCGGAACAAGCTCATCGAGTACGTTGTCCGCACGATCGGCGGGATCACTGCAGGCGCGCCGCGGCGGGTCGTCGAGATTATTGGAGGGCAAAAAGCTGAATAGCTCGCGGATCATCGCCATGCAATCGGCATCGTCGCGCGCCGCAAAATGAGCCACGCCGCTGGTAGCATTATGCGTCATGGCGCCGCCGAGTTCGTGTTTGGTGACCTCCTCGTGCGTGACGGTTTTGATCACGTCGGGGCCCGTGACGAACATATAGGATGTTTCAGCCGTCATGAAAATAAAATCGGTAATTGCCGGCGAATAAACCGCGCCCCCCGCGCACGGTCCAAGAATCGCGCTGATCTGGGGAATCACACCGCTTGCCAAGGTGTTGCGGAGAAAAATATCCGCATACCCGGCAAGGGACATAACACCTTCCTGGATGCGGGCCCCTCCGGAATCATTCAGACCAATCACGGGCGCCCCTGCACGCATCGCCAAATCCATGATCTTGCAAATCTTCGAAGCGTTGGCCTCGGACAAAGATCCGCCAAATACGGTGAAATCCTGCGCGAAGATGTACACGAGGCGCCTATCGATTTGTCCGAATCCGGTAATGAATCCGTCTCCCAGCGGCCGCTGCTGCTCCATGCCGAAATCCACCGAACGATGCGTCACAAATTTGTCAAGTTCTTCGAAGGTGCCTTCATCCAGTACCAAATTGATTCGTTCTCGCGCGCTCAGCTTCCCGGCTTTGTGCTCGCGTTCGCGCCGCTTGGCGCCTCCGCCTTCCTCGGCCGCAGCACTGCGCCGGCGCAGTTCTTCGATTTCGCGTCGCTTTTTTTCCTTGATCGGCATTCAGCCTCGCCGCAGCGATTCTAACCTAACAAGGGTTTACTTAGGTTCAAACTAAGGATTTATTTAAGAGCGGGACGGATTTTTTTTCCCGAAGATGAGAACAGCGAGATGCGTGGTGATATAAACGGTTCCCAGCAGCCACAGCATGCCTGACAATAATTCAGCAGCCGTGGCCAGCGCGCGCATGGCGGGGTTAACCATCCGGGAGATCGTTATTGTCGCGCCGACGAGAACCACTACCGATCCCAGCGTGAGCGCCACGGCCAGCGCGCCTACGATCACGAGCGCGGCCCATTGCTTCAGCCCCGCGTCATCGGCCCACGTCTTCATACCCTTACCGCAAGCCGGACCAATCGTCGGCGATCAGGATGGAGTTGCTTGGATTGGAAGGATCGTACTTGATGCTCGCGGGAAGCCCGGCAATGATACGTTCGAGTCCAGCGCGTCCTTCGAGAGTGGTAATGTCCTGCGCCGTTTCGTAGCTGACTCCGGAAATCGAATAGCTATAGCACACCAGCTTACGGAGTCCCTCCGATGAATTGCCGTTTTGGGGCTGCCCTCGATCGCCGTGGACTTCAACCAGATCCGTTATCTGCCCTTCAACAATGCGTCCAATTTGATTCAGGTAAGCGCGCCTCTGCCGCTCCACCTCGTCCGGAGTCGGTGAACGGCCAAGCAATTTGGAAATGAAAGCACTACCGAGTGCAGCGAACGCGGTCGCGTTCAGGGCCCAAACATGCCAGCTTAGGTGTGTGTGGCTCACCGCCCCGCCTTACGCACAGAAGGTTCCACGATGTTCCCGAGCACGGCGCGCGCTTTCTCCCAATCCTTGAGGAATCCCTGCAGGCCTTTATCCGTCAGCGGGTGTTGAAACAACTGCTGGAAAACCTTGAACGGCATGGTCCCAATGTGCGCTCCCATTTTTGCAGCCTCGACCACATGCATCGGATGCCGCAAGCTCGCCGCCAACACCTGGGTGGTGAAATTGTAGGCGCGATAAATTTCCAGAATATCGCGCAAGAGCGTCAATCCGTTTTCGGAGATATCGTCCAACCTACCCAGAAACGGACTCACGAAATACGCGCCCACCTTGGCTACAAGGAGCGCCTGCGACGGCGAGAAACACAGCGTGATGTTCACGCGAATGCCTTCTTTCGAAAGAATGCTCAGTGCGCGCACGCCATCCGGGATCATCGGGATTTTCACCACGACGTTCGGATGCCAGGTGGCGATCTCTCGCGCTTCACGCAGAATATTTTCGGTGTCGGTTGAGACGACTTCTGCGTTTACGACCCCGCCTTTGAGAATGTCACAGATCTCCAGGATGTGGTCACGAAACGGCCGGTTCTCTTTGGCGACGAGTGTCGGGTTCGTAGTGACTCCATCGACGACTCCTAGGGCCACGCCCTGCCGGATTTCATCAAGGCTTGCCGTATCCAGAAAAATTTTCATGTGGCAACTCCCTCTTCCAGCGCTTGCTTCTTTGATGTATCAATTTTTGCTCGGTTCCATCCATCATGCAACCCTGCTGTGGTTGAACTGTTCCGCTGCAATAACGGTTTTCGTCGGGAATGCCGGGCGGCTTTAGTGCGCCCGCTTGCGTGCGGGTACTGGGGGGCCTTGGCGCAACGTTAGAAGCAAGGGTACAACCCACAGCAACGCCGAGATCAAGGCGAGCAAGATCGCGCCGAGCATAAAGAAGTGAAAAATGCCCAGCCGCGTCGAGAGACGGGGAAAAGGAATCTGCAACGCCGCATACATCACCGTCAGGATCGCCCATGCCGTGAGCCCGCAAGTGAGGACGTGTGGCGGGTGCTTCCAAAACCGATAAACTGGAATCAACATCAGAATCGCCGAAAGCACCACAGCGGCGAGATTTCGCACCATTGCCAAACGGTCGAACTCTGGGAACCGGTTTGCCAGCAGTAGCCAGACTATAGCCACTGCAGATAACGCTGTGCCAATAATTAGACCGAGACGAATCGCCGCTTCGGACGGACGGTGAGCGTGCGGGCCGTGGGCGTGCGTAATCGAACGCCGAGGGGGCATGGAGGCCTCGCCTTCGGGATGCTTAGGGTTCAGGTACTTGAGCCGTTACCGCCGAACTGAGCGAACTTTCGTTCCCGGACTGATCGACCGCTGCCACTCGATAAAAATACTCTTTGCCCGGCACGACTGGCATATCACGGAACGTCGGCGTAAGCAACAATTCACTATTCAGCTTCTGCCCGGGTCTATCCGCTTGATCGCTTCGGTAGACGTTGTATCCAGCCAAATCGGTTTCAGTGCTGATCGTCCATGTCAGCTCGATTGCCGCAGGAGTTCCGCTTGCGCCCGGAACTGCTACTGCTTCGAGGCCCTGCGGAGCCGCCGGCGCGAAGACGTCCATCGCGATAATTACGGCGGGCGTCGAATCCGCCGATTCCACAGATTCGTTTCCGAAGTGCTCGACCTCGCGAACCGTATACATATATGTGTGGCCAAACTGGAAATTCGAATCGCGGTACTCCGTCTGGTGCGTTTGCGCGAGCAAGATCACAGGCGCAAGTAGCTTTGCGCCCGCAGGATCGTTTATGGCTGCCTGCGCGGTCGCTGGATCAACTTCAGCTCGGAAAACTTCAAACCTCGCAGAACTCTCTGGGCCGGTTGAGGGCGCCTGCGCTTCGGCGCTCCAGCTAAGCACGAGTGCTGCCTGAGTGAGCATCGCGCGTAAATCTTGAACAGCCGCGGGCGGCCGATAGACTCGGAGTGCCGCCGGGTTCGAATCACCAGAGGGCTTGGCATTTGAAACGCGAGTCCTTACGGTATAGGTCAGCTCGGTTCCGCTCGCGGTCAATTCAGCCGGGTCCAGCTTAACTGGGAATTCGATGCGTCCATTATTGCGATACTGATCGAGCGCTTCGGCTGGAATGGTATCGACGAGATTTCCTGGCTGCTTGTTTTTTCCTTTTTTCGAAGCCGTCGGGGTAGCCTGCGGAGCATTCCGGTAAATTTCGACGGACGGCGCCTCGGCAAGGGGCTGCAAATCCGTCGACATAGTCGGAAGCGTAAAACTCAGCATAAGGCTGTCACCGACCTGATGCAGTGCCAGGTCGCTCACGGCCAATGGAACAATCGCGTGGCGTGGAACTGGGGTACCGGGCGACGCGCAACCTGCCAGACAGCAGCCGGCGAGCACTAACAGAGCTCGTTTACTCATCGGTATGACGGAAGAGCATCATGTCAGGATGCAAGCAGGAGCGGCAATTTCCAGAACTAGCTTTCACGGCTGCCAATCTCAGCGGTTGATTGGACCCTGGCGTTTCGAGAGGCATGTATCGGCGGGCTTACAGAATATACCGGCTGAGATCCTGATTCTTGGCTATTTCGGCAAGCTGCTTCGCGACGTAAGGCGCATCGATTTTGACGGTTTTCTTTTTAAGTTCCGGGGCCTCAAAGGATACTTCGTCGAGCACGCGTTCGAGTATTGTGTGCAGACGCCGCGCGCCAATATTTTCTGTCTGTTCATTCACCATGACCGCAAACCGTGCCAGCCCGGCAATGGCGTCATCGCTGAAACTCAGTTTCACACCCTCGGTTTCCAGCAGCGCGACATACTGTTTGATCAATGCATTCTTGGGCTCGGTCAGAATGCGCACGAAGTCTTCCTCGGTCAGCGCGCTCAATTCTACTCGCAGCGGGAGTCGCCCTTGCAGTTCGGGTATTAGATCCGAAGGTTTGCTGATGTGAAATGCGCCCGCGGCGATGAAGAGAATGTGATCGGTTCGCACCATGCCGTACCGTGTATTTACGGTCGTGCCCTCCACAATCGGCAAAATATCCCGTTGCACCCCTTCTCGTGAGACATCGGGCCCGTGCCCGCTTTCGCGGCCGGCAATCTTGTCGATCTCGTCGATGAAGATGATGCCCATCTGCTCCGCGCGTTCCGTAGCTATGCGCGTAACGTGATCCATGTCGATGAGCTTGTTCTCTTCTTCCTGTATGAGGTAATCGAACGCCTCTGATACGGTCATCTTGCGCTTTTTCTTCTGCTGGCCGAAAAAGCCGGAGAGCATGTCCTTTACGTTGATGTCCATCTCCTCGATGCCTTGATTGGAGACGATCTCGAACGCGGGCATGGAGCGTTCGCGCACCTCAACTTCCACCATGCGCTGATCGAGCTTGCCTTCGCGAAGCTGCGTGCGCAGCTTGTCTCGGGTGCGCTCGGTATCTTTGCGCGCCCCTTCGCTGATTGCATGGCCCGAATCAGGCGACGGCGGCGACGGCGGAAGGAGCAGGTCGAGGAGCCGCTCTTCCGCCGCCTGCTCGGCGCGTTCGGCAACCTCATCCAATTTCTCTTCGCGCACCATATCGATTGCCGTCTCCACCAGGTCGCGAATCATGGATTCGACGTCCCGGCCGACGTAACCGACTTCGGTGTACTTTGAGGCTTCCACTTTCACGAAGGGGCAGCCGGCCAAGCGCGCCAGGCGGCGCGCGATTTCTGTTTTTCCCACGCCGGTTGGCCCGATCATCAGAATGTTCTTTGGCAGAACTTCCTCCGCCAATTCCGGCGGAAGTTTCTGCCGGCGAACACGGTTGCGCAGGGCAATTGCCACGGCCCGTTTTGCGGCAGCTTGGCCCACAATGTACTTATCGAGTTCGGCGACGATCTCGCGTGGCGTAAGTTCGTCGAATGACGGCGGCGCTTCTGGTTCTGTCTGCCGTTGTTCGCCGGGCAAGTAGATCACCATGTCTTTGTGTCCCGATTTCACAATTCTTCTACAGTGAAGGTGCTATTGGTATAGATGCAGATCTCGCTCGCAATGCGCATCGCTTCCTGCGCAATCTCCTTCGCTCCCAGCTTGCTGTGTTTGGCCAAAGCTTTTGCCGCCGCTAAGGCGAACGGACCGCCTGAACCGATGGCGCACATTCCGTCATCCGGCTCAATGACGTCTCCGTCGCCCGAGAGTACAAACGTGCCCTTGGCGTCGGCGACGATAAGAAGAGCTTCCAGGTGCCGAAGCGCGCGGTCCTTCCGCCATTCTTTCGCCAACTCTACCGCAGATTTGGCCAGATTGCCGTGATGTTCCTGTAACTTGCCTTCGAATCGCTCGAAAAGCGACAAAGCATCCGCTGTAGAGCCGGCAAATCCCGCCAGCACCTTATCATTAAACAGGCGGCGAATCTTGCGAGCCGAATGCTTCATCACCTGCTGGCCCATAGTGACCTGGCCATCGCCCGCCATCACCACCTTGTTGTCGCGGCGGACGCACAAAACGGTCGTGCCGTGTATTCGCGGCATCGCTCTCTCAGGTAGCATGCTGGGAATTATAGCGCGTGCCGGAAAGCGCCGCTGGAGCCTGCTACTTCTTCTTTTTCTTGCCGTGTTCCTGACTGAAGCGTTGCTCGAGTGAGGCGCGCGTAAAAAAGTCTGCGGGCAGATCCACATTGTAAGCGCAACTCTCCCAGAACGCCTGGTAGGTCTGCCGGTCATTGAGAAAGCGGGATTCGCGGAAAGGAGTCTGAATTCCGTCAATCAGGTGATAGCTCGTGTAGTAGGTGGCGCGCTCGGATTTTTCGCCTGTTTTATCATCCCGTTGCACGAGCACCGAGCGAATCGGCAGGTGGTCGTTCCTGCCGACTGCAATCCGCAGAGTCCGGCCTTGGCGGTCGCCGATCTCGACCCAATCAGCCTCTTTCAGGTCCACCACGTCCGTACCGGCATAACGAAAAAAAAGGCCGCTGTCGTTCATGCGTTGTCGGAGGACGTACCCCATGGAAATTTTCAGTTGCTCCTGGTACTCGGTGACATCGTTGGCGGGAATATCAGAGACACCACCGCGGTCCAGTGACCATCCCTTGTCTCCGGCATAAACGTCCACGATCAATGCCTTTGGGTCGTATTCCACGCGAGTCTTTTCCGGAAATTCGCGGTACTCGCGCATTTCGATATAGCCGCCAATCTCGCCCGAATGCTGAAACTGCGCGTAGCGGCCGGTGCAATCAGAATTGTGCACGTTCAAATACGCCGGACCGCCCAGCGCCTGAATCGCTTGCTGAAGCACCGCCTTCGCTTTCGCAGCGCTGGCGTCCGGCAGCATCTCTTCGGGATGTTGCGCGTATACGGCGGACGCCAGTGGCAGAACAGCGGCCACGATTGCCAGCCCGAGTTTCCCAACCGCGAGCGCTTTTGCTAACCGCATAGCACGGCTCCGCCATTTACATTGAGCACTTCACCGGTAACGAAGGTTGCCAGCTCCGAAGCGAGAAAGAGAATCGGCCCCGCGATTTCCTCGGGCGTGCCCACGCGGCCCAGCGGAATCGCGGAAGTGGCAAACCTCGCCCCCGCTTTCGTCTTCAGCACAGGACGCGACATATCCGTATCCACCCAGCCGGGCGCCACGCAGTTCACCAATATCCCATACCGCGCCAGCTCGGTTGCCACCGATTTAACGAAGCTGATCACCGCGCCCTTGCTCGCCGCGTAGTGTGAATGAAACGCTTCACCGCGCTGTCCGGCGGTGGAACTGATCACGACGATTCTTCCGCCCTTCTGCGCAATCATCTGTGAGGCGGCATATTGCGTGACCGCGTACGCGCTCTTCAGATTGACACGAATCATCTCATCCCAAGCCCGCTCGCCGAGCGCTTCGATCGGGACTTCTTCCGCGTTCCAGATGCCCGCATTCACGACGAGGATGTCCAGCCGCCCCAGCCGTCGCACCGCATACGAGACAAGCTTCTTCGCCTCCGGCATGCGCCCGAGATCGGCTTTTAGCGATTCGATGCGCGTGCCGTGCTTTCGCGCTTCTGATTCGACGTGGCTCGCGGCTTCGCGATTCCGGTGAAAGTTGAAAACAACGTTTGCGCCGGCCGCGGCGAATAGTTTCACAGTCGCGGCGCCGATTCCTCGCGAGCCGCCCGTCACCAGCGCGGCCTTGCCTGCGAGCGAGATCATCGGGCTTTACGCGTGCGACGTGGCCGCCGCAATCGAGCGCCGCGTCGCTTTGAGTTCTTTGGTTTTATTCGCGCTTCGTTCACCAGTCGCCGGAAAAGAGCCGAAGCAAACGGATCATCGGCCATGCGCTCGGGATGCCACTGCACACCAATGATCCATCCCGGCCCCCCGGTCCACTCCAACGCCTCAATAACGCCGTCGGCCGTGCGCGCAGCCACGCGCAAGCCCCTCCCGGGCTTGCCCACAGATTGGTGATGCGAGCTATTCACGCGCGCGCTCGTGCTGCCCGCCAACTGTGTCAGCATGCTGCTTTGAAGCCGAATCAAATGCAGCGACTCATCTCGATGCGCGCCGCCGTCATGGTCCATGGGATTCGGCACCTCGCTGGGAATGTCCTGCACAAGAGTGCCGTGCAAGTGAACGTTAAGCAACTGTGCGCCATAGCAGATTGCCAAGACGGGCTTGCTGGTCGCAAGAGCGTGGTCGAGCAGCGCATCGTCTGTGTGCTCGCGTTGTTTGTCGGGCGGCACGTTCTGGGCGTGTCCTGCGCTGCCAAATCGCCGCGGCTCCAGGTCGTGGGGACTGCCCGGCAGCACGAATGCGTCGAGGGACTCTGCTATTCGGCTCAACTCCGCAGGTGATAGTAAAAGCGAAATCTGCACGGGCTCGCCACCGGCGGCCCGAATGGCGCTTAGATATTTTTCGTAAGCGCCGCGCCGGCCCTTCATCTCCTCGGCGCAAGTCCGCCAAGGTACACCGATCCGCGGCCGATGATTCTGTGGTAGCAAGATCGTATCGTAGCATTCGGACTAAGGGCGGTAAACTCGCGCCGAACGTGCGGAATCGGTTCAATAAGCGGAGATTTTTTCGGATGGAATATTAGCCGGGCGGCTGTCCCAATGCCGGCGCAGGTCTCCGACCAGGTAAAGTGAGCCTGTCGCGAAAATCACATCCTGGGATGCTGCAATTTCAAGTGCCCGTTCGAACGCCGCGCCCGGCTCGCGGACGACCTCAACAATGGCTGCGAGATGCGAGGTCATATTGGCGAGCGCTTGCGCGGAAAGCGAACGCGGCTGCGGAGACTGCGTCAGGATCACGGTCGCCGCGACGGGAAACAGCAGCCCCGCAACTTCATCAATCGCTTTGTCGCGCATTGCGCCGTAAATCAGGTGAATGCGCCGTCCGCTCAGATGCTCCCGCCAGAAAGCCAGCACTTCGCGCGCGCCCGCCGGGTTATGCGACCCGTCGAGATAAATGGCAGGGCTTTCCTGCAACCGTTCGAGCCGACCCGGCCAGCGCACCGATTCGATTCCGCGTAGAATCGCGTCGTCGCCGATCGCATATCCGCGCCGGGCGAGCAGCCGAGCCGCAACGATAGCTGTGACCGCATTGCGCACCTGATAGCGCCCGGCGAGCGGTAAAGTGACCTCCAGACCGCGACCAGCGTCGCCGCCCAGTTCATCAGCCACTGTTAAACGGAAGCGGTAACAGCCGGCTTCGAGTGCGAGATCCGACACGCGTGCAGCCGAATCGATCTCTACCAGCCGCGCGCCTTGCTCCGCCGCGCGCCGCGCGATCACCGCATTGGCTTTCGGATTTGCCGCCGCGCTCACCACCAGTGCATTCGATTTGATAATCCCGGCCTTTTCCGCGGCTATCTCTTCGATGGAATGCCCGAGAAAGTTTTCATGATCGAAGTCAATCTGCGTGATCACGGCGACCTCGGGGGTGATCACGTTCGTGGAATCCAACCGCCCGCCCAGCCCGACTTCGATGACGGCGATCTCCGCGGCCGCATGTGCAAAAAACTCAAAGGCCATCGCCGTCATGCATTCGAAATATGTGGGGTGCGCGGGGAGTGTTCCCGCAGCGAGCAGTTCCTCGATGACCGCAAGAACGCGCCCGAACGATTCGGCGAAACGATGATCCGGAATTTCCCTGCCGTCCAGCCGAATCCGTTCGTTGATTCGCAAAAGATGCGGAGATGTGTAGAGGCCGCAGCGCAGCCCTGCTGCTTGCAAGATACTGGCCAGCATTGCCGCCGTCGAGCCTTTGCCGTTCGTTCCCGCAATGTGCACGGAAGCAAACGCCCGCTCCGGGCGCCCCATGCGTTCACAGATCGCCCGGATATTGTGCAAATCGAACTTCGCAGCCCTCGCCTGCAGCGGCGAAGCGAGTTCGCGCCCCAGCGTCAGCAGATATCGGACCGCGTCGTTGTAGTTCATAGAGGAACTGGGCCCTAGGCGAGGAAAGTATCGAGAGCGTTCGCGATGTAGGCCTTCAGATCCTTGCGGTGCACCACGGCGTCCAGAAACCCGTGCTCGAGCAAGAACTCCGCACGCTGGAATCCCTCCGGCAATTTCTGCCGGATCGTTTGCTCGATCACTCGCGGCCCGGCGAAGCCGATCAATGCGCCCGGCTCCGCGATATTGAGATCGCCGAGCATCGCATAGCTCGCCGTCACGCCGCCGGTCGTCGGATCCGTGAGCACCGAAATGAACGGTACGCTGACTTCATCAAGCTGTGCCAGCGCCGCAGACACTTTCGCCAGTTGCATCAGGCTCAGCGTGCCTTCCATCATGCGCGCACCGCCGGACGAGGAAACGACTACCAGCGGCATCTTGCGCTCGATAGAACGCTCGATCGCACGGGTGACCTTCTCCCCGACAGCCGCTCCCATGGAGCCCCCGATAAAACCAAATTCCATCGAGCAGCAAATTACCGGTCGCCCGGCGAGCAGACCCTCCGCAGTCAGGACCGCATCGCTCATATTCAACTTTTTGCGCGCTTCCTTCAGGCGCTCGGCATAAGGCCGCGTGTCAGAAAAATGAAGCGGATCATTCGAAGCGATCTGTGCGTCATGCTCGATCCAGCGGCCATCGAGCAGCAATTCCAACCGTTGCCGGGAGCTTAGCCGGAAGTGGTGCTGGCATTTGACGCAGACATGGGCGTTCGCTTCGAGATCTTTTTTCCAAACAATCGCGCGGCACCCCGCGCATTTCGTCCACAGCCCTTCCGTCTTCACGCGCCGCTCGTCCGGCGGCGTCAGCTGTTCAATCGATTTCTTCGACCGTTTGAACCAAGACATAAGCTTTTCGGGGTGAACCTCAATCGATAGCCGCTCAGTAATCGATCCCGCGCTGCGCGAGAATGCCCTTCGTATATGGATGCTTGATTTCCCGCATCTCTGTCACCAAATCCGCCGCCTCCACGAGCGCCGGATGTGCGTTCCTCCCGGTACAGATCACGTGCACCCCGTCAGGCCTCGTGGTCAGCGCCGCCACGACCTTCTGCGGATCGAGCATGTGATAACTGATTACGTAGTTGATCTCGTCGAAGATGATCAGATTGTACCGCCCGCTTTGCATTTGCGTGCGGCCAAATTCCCAGGCTTCTTCACAAAGCCGCACATCCTCCGGGTCCGTCTCCGCCCCGCCAATCTTCACAAATCCACGCCCCATGGCATGAATCTCGAAATGCTCGTTGCCCAGCATCTCCGCCGCGTCCAGTTCGCCATAGTGCCACGATCCCTTGATGAACTGCACCATCAGCACGCGCATTCCTTGTCCCACTGCACGAAACCCGGTGCCCAGCGCGCAAGTGGTCTTTCCCTTCCCCGGGCCCGTATATACGATGAGCAAACCCTTTTCTTCTGCCATGGCGATAGATATTGATCAGTTCCCGGAGCGGTAAGAATACTGAAGGCACATCAATGAAAGGTCAAGGCGCTGGGGTTCGCGATGGAAGAACCGCGCTCTACGCCGCCAAATTGGCCAGAAGATCCGCGGTGCTGAATGGCCGCGAGGTCTTTACCGAAAATCCGAATAGCCTGCGCGGATCGCTTGGGTAAGAGACTGAATATTCGGCTCCCCGAAACAACTTTTTCCAGAACGCCTCAAACTCACGCTCCAGAGCAGTGCGAGTTTCGCCGATGTTCGGGGCGAGCAATCTGTCGTTCAAAAAAACATCAATCTCTTGGCCGCCGAAACGAACCGCTCCCCCAAGCCCCGGCTCGGTTTCCAGCCGCTGGCATGCATTCAATGCCGACCGCATCGCCTGATGCAGACGATCTTGATTGCTGCCTTCCAATGCAGCCTTGCGGTTGTAGCGAATCCCGAGCCGTCCATCGACGTTGTCCACGCTGTAATTCCCTTGATGGCCGATGAGAACGACGCCCGGTCCCTCATGGACATGCCGGTAGTCGGCAATGTCCAGCAGAAGCTCGTCAAAAATCTGCCGCTCGATCCAGTTGTGGAACACCGGAATCAGCGGCTCCAGATCGACTTGCGCTGGATCGTTTACGAGCAACTTGACATTAACGTGTTGCAATTCCATCGGTTCCCTATGCGTTGACCGGCGTGCTCAATTTTTGGTGGCAAGTGTGTGCGGCATCGATAAAAAGCTGCGCTTCGTCGATCAGATACCGCGCCGAATCCGCTGTGTGTGGTTGCTGGGTTCTCTCTTGCGCGGCAAATAAGTAATGCGCGAATTTTCCGCCGGCAAACGGATCGAAAAACTTCTGCGTGTCGTAAAACCGCGTCCGGAATTCGTCAATGATCTGATCGCTGTCATTCGGCACGTCGGTATATTCCAGCTTGACCAGTCCCCTGGCGGCCCGGACCATGGCCTCGTACGCCAGCTTCCCCGCGCGGTCGATCTCCCCTTTGTCCAAAGCAACCTGCGCTTCAAAAACTCCCGTCTCCGCGTTCGCCAGATCGAACTCAACCGGAGAAACAACTTCGCCGGCGCACTCGCCCGCCCCCATATCCTCGAGGCTGTATTCACGCGGATCACCCCAATCGGTGAAAATGGAACGATCCGCCGGATCCGGCGAAGGCTTCGCGAGGTCCTCAAGAAGACTCCGGAGCTCGGCTTTGCCAATTCGTTTCACAAAATCCTTGAATGCTTCCCCTTCGTTTCGCCTGATTGCGTACCAATCCACCAGGCGCGCCACAACTTCGGGAATGCGCTTCGATGGAATCGCCATGACCGGCATTCCATAAGACCCGGCGTTATGTCCCCATTCTCCGCCAAGGACGACCTGGAAGTGCGGCACCGCGTATCCTGCCATCTTCCTGCTGACGCCATAGAACCCGATGTCAGCGACATGGTGCTGTCCGCAGCTATTGAAGCAGCCACTGATTTTGATGTGCAGATTCTGGACGGCTTCATCCAATTGAAAACTTTTCTCGGCGAGCCGGCTGCGCAACTCGGCCGCCAGTCCTCGTGATGACGATATTCCCAGCTTGCAGGTGTCCGTACCCGGGCAGCTAACCACATCGACAATGGTCCCGGCCCCCGGGGCCGCGAGCCCCGCGGCCAGCAGCTCTCGCCACAATTCCTCCAGGTCGCCGTCGCTGATCCAGCGCAGCACGATGTTCTGCTCGACGGTCGTCCGAATCGTCTCTTTCGTAAACCGCCGGGCGATGTCGGCTAAGGCGCGAAGTTGATTGGCAGTGATGTCCCCCAGTGGGAGCGCTATGGTGACCACTGAATAACCGTCTTGCTTCTGTCGCCGTGTATTGCTATCGAGCCAACGTTGAAATTCCGACGACGCGATCAGGGGCCGCTTGCCGCCTGGCCTCAGAGGTGTCTCCGCAAACTGCGCCAGCGCCGCATCGATGTATTCGGTCCAGCGCGCATCGGGCGTCAGATTTGCCCGTTCTTCCAGAACAAGTTCCCGAAATTTCTCGATTCCCAAGTCCTGAATCAAAAACTTGAGCCGAGCGCGGCTGCGGTTCTTTTTTTCACCATATTTCGCAAAGACGCGAGATATGGCCTGCGCGAGCGGCAGCAACTCCTCCGGCGGTACGAACGAATCAAACAGTTTCGCCTGGTACGGAACCGCTCCCAGCCCGCCGCCGACATACGTCTTGAACCCGATCTTCTTCTCGCCATTTTCGGTTCGTTCCACGGCGATCATTCCCATGTCGTGGATGTTGACCAACGCACAAGCGTTCTGCCCACAACCGCTGAAAGCGTGCTTGAATTTTCTGCCAAAATTCTGCGTATCCGGATGACCCAACAGGAATTTCGAGAGCGCCCGGGCATACGGCGTCACGTCAAAGGTTTCGTCGGGGCAAACTCCGGCGTACGGGCAGGCAGTGACGTTGCGCACCGAATTTCCGCAGGCTTCGCGCGTCGTAATGTTCGCCGCCGCCAGACGCCGCATAATGCTCGGCGTGTCCTCAATGTGCACGTAGTGGAGTTGCACATCTTGGCGGGTAGTAATGTGCGCAATGCCATCGGAATACTCTTCGGCAAGTTCGGCGAGCGTCTCGAGTTGACTCGCGTTGAGCCCGCCTGCTGGAATTTTGATCCGCTGCATTCCGGGGGCGTCCCACATCGTGTTCGGGCCCTTGGTCAGACTCCCGGAGGGATACGGCATCTGCTGAACACTATTTCCATTGTGCCGTTGACCGTTGTCATATCGCTGGCCGTAAGCTCCCCTGCGCAGGCGTGTCTCGGCAAACAGGCGCTCTTCCAGTTTCCCCTGCTTGCGCAGCTTGATTTCCGTCTCAAAAAGGTCAACCTCGCGCGCCAGCGCCTCGGGCATCTTCCCCGCGAGCTTTTCCTGCCAAAGTGAATTCGAAGCTTTCATGGCGAACTCCGCGTTATCGTCCTGACCACAGCTTCCAAGAAGACATCTCCACAAACAAAAAGGGCCACCGCTTTTCCTCTGGCGGTGGCCCTTCAAAATCTGTGTTTCAGGTCTTTAGGCCGCAAACCTCCACGCGCCAGAGCAGGCGAATGCACAACAACAGCAACAACAGGCGCACATACACGCTTGGTGCACCTCGCTCTGGCAACGTCGGATCAAGTTCTCCCTCGCATTCCTTTTGCCGCTATCTCGTTTTGCTTGTTGCGCTTACCTTTCAGGGGCGGCCAACTATATCTTTCGCTCATCCTTTATATCAAGCGCCCCCCGTAGTGTCAACCGCAACTAATTGCCTGGAAGAGCCTACTCACATCGTATCCCCCTAGCGAGATTGAAATGCTTGAGTGAAAAGAGGCGGAGGGAGATGGAGTTGTTGTTGAAGGGGGCAGGGAGATGACCGCCGCCGCGGCGGTGGGAAAGTGGAAATCCCGCGG
>DASRHB010000001.1:0-27095 GCA_035650755.1 Candidatus Acidiferrales bacterium | reverse complement strand
GGCTGCAATCCGCCAACGGATCGCCCCTGCATTTGCCACGCGCAGCCGCTTCAGGAGCAAATCTCCCAACACTGCGGCCGCCGCCAGATAACCCACGATCAGCAGCGCGCCGTATGCGATCAGCGAAAGTAATCCCAGCGGCGCACCAATCAGCGTGATGAAAAAGATCACCGACGCGACGGGAACGCACACCAACAGAGCAAACCCGACGATTGCGCTCATGCCTGGGCGCGCCTCGAGCATGCCAATGACGTTTCCGAACCCTGGAAAGAGAATCAGCAGGATCGCTACCAGCAGCATCAATCCTAATGTCCAGAAGACGAAGAGCGCTCCCACAAAGCCTCGTGCCACCGCTCCCGCCGCGCTGCCCCGTAACGGAAGCCGCTCGATTCCGCCCGCCACTTGCGCTCCGGCATCCTGTTTGAGTTCGCTGCGGCTGCGGTAGCGCAGTTTGCCAGTGACGCGCGCATTCGGTCCAAGTTCAATTCGTCCGCCTTCAACCTCGACGTTGCCGCCCACGGGACCATTGATATAAATACTTCCGCCAGTCGCTTGCAGGTACCTGCCGATAGAGCCGTTTACCCGGATCTGACCGCCCGCGATGGTGGCCCCGCCCTCGATTCGTGACGAAGGCGCCACTTCGATCGTTCCGCCCGCGATGCGCGCGTTGCGTGCCATCGTGCCGTTCAAAAAAATCTGCCCGCCGGCCACATAGGAGTTGTCAGAGACCGTGCCGTTCACCCGTACCGTCCCGCCTGCGGCAGCCAGGTCTCCGCCCACCTGCTGTTCCACCGTGACCTCGCGGCCCGCCGCCAGCAGATCGCCGTTCACCGCATTCGAAACCGTCACGTTTTGGCCGGCGGCAAAATGGTCGTTGCCCAACTCGGTGGCAACGGACTCCTTCCGATCGTCGCTTTGTGCTTGGACTTGAATCGCAACCGCAATACCGCCCAGCCCCAGGAGTAAAATCACTGCCAGTCGCTTCATTTCGCCCTCCGTGCTGCAATCTAGGCCAAAAGAATTTTGGATGGGGCGCATCTCGCAGCGCCCCATCTCTTTTTCTGCCGGGAGCGCGTCAGATGGTCGGCAGTTCCAGTTCGAATTCAATATCTTCCTTGGTCTGCTTGGCTTCCGAGTATTCCACGTACTCAGAGAGCATATCCGTGATATTTGCAGCCGACTCTGCATTGGCGGCCACATACTCCGGGAACGCCGTAAAGACATAGCGATCGGGATTTTCACTCAGATGATAAATGGCCATGGTCACGTTCCCGGCCAATTCGTCCACCATCGGGGTGATATCGGCGATCGCCTGCTGTTGCCACGGTGAGGGTGCTTCTACACGATTCATTTTCGCCAAAAACTCACCCAGGCTATTCACATGTGTCTTCAGTTCACTGAGTTTGCCAGCCTGAGTCTGCCAGCTGATTTTGTCGAATCTGAACGAGTACATCTCTTCCGCGATCCTCTGCACTTGTGCGGCTTCCGATTTCGCTTGCGCCAGCAAGCCGGAGAATTCCTCGGAATCTCTGACGACCCGTGCGGAGGCCAATGCCGGCGCCATGGACAACACCGCGACCGCAAACAGTGCCAGCTTCGGTCGCACAATCTGTGCCTGCTTAAGCATCAACCTGTCCTCCCTTCATTCGAAGCTTCCAACCTTGACGACTGCTGACCCCATAACAATCCCTCACTGATACTGTCTTCGGATCCGCGCGTGAATGCAGTGACCCAGATCACTCGATCCAGCTTGCATTTATCAGGTCGGACTGGCGCTGTCGGCACAATCCCGCTTCGACTTAGGGTAAATTGTGTTCATTTAGACGGGTGGCAGGCGCGAAATACGATCGTTTTCGCTGACAAACACCGCGCCCCAGAGATGTGCTATTCGCTTTGCTGTTTCGGCGGCCATGGCTGCCGAGCGCGGGCAGGTTGCGTTGACGAGAAGGGAAGGCGGGATATCATCGGACCACAGGTTTAAGCTGGGGCGCGCCAACGCGCCGATATCAACCCGTTCGTTTCGCGGCTTTTAGCGGTTTGTTCCGAGCTTCGCAAACGGCCCGGCGGCATACACGATCTTTCCGCCTGTCATTGTGAGGAGTGAGAAATTGCTGCCGATTTCATCTGCCGGCTCGGTCATGTAGTCAGCATTAAGCACGGCCAGATCGGCTAATTTGCCGGCCTCGAGCGAGCCGCGCCGCGTCTCGTCGTGGGCCACCCAGGCGCTGCCCATCGTGTAGAACCGCAGCGCATCCGCGCGGCTGGGCGTCTCTTCCGGGCCTCGCAAGCCGTGTCCGCTGGCGGTTTTGCCGTCTTGCAGCCATTGCAGCACCGTAAACGGATTGTACGTGGATACACGGTGCGCGTCCGTGCCCGCATTTACGACAATGCCGATCTTTTTCGCCGTGTTCACCGGCGGCATCCGCTGCGCCGCCTCCCCGCCTTCTTGCTTAACGACCTGATCGCCGTCGTTGTACATCATGTCCTGCATCGTCCAACCCACGCCGAGCGCCTTCATGCGCTCAAATGTGGCGGCGGAGCCGTCGTTAAGGTGGGCAATCGTCCAGCGCAAATTTGAGATCGGGACCTCCTGATTCACACGCTCAAACACGCGCAGCAGTTGGTCCACGTTGCTGTTATGGTCCCAATGCATGGTCAGCCCATAGCCATGCTGCGCCGCCCAGCGCACAACCTCGTAATATTTTTCCAAGTCTTCCTGCGAAGCCTGTCCGGAAATGCCGTTCATCGCCCACGTAATGCGTTCCCCGATGCCGTTGAACCGCAGCATCTCGTCGCCGAATCCCATCGGCATCATGGCGAGGTAATTCTTGTAGTCTTCGAACTCGTGCCCGGGCGTCATGCCGCAAAGCGCATAGGCGATGCGTACCGTCAATTCATGGTCGCGCCACAGCTTGAAGACCGCCTGATATGACTCGGGCGTCACATTGTTTCCGCCCGGATCGACCACACCCGTTAAGCCCAGGCGATTCAGTTCACGGAAGAATTGCTTCGTGCCCTCTATCTGCTCGTCAAACGTGGGCTTTGGCAGCAAGTCAAAGACGGGGACCATGTTGCCCGTGATTACACCGGTGGGCTTGCCGTTGGCGTCTGTCTCGAGCTTCGCGCCATGTGGCAGGTCGGCCTCGCCCGTGATCTTTAGCGCGTCAAATGCGCGCGGCGTCATCAAGGCCCAGCCATAGCCGAGCTGGACGTACACGGGATTGTTCGGCGCCGCGGCGATCAGTTCGGCCTGTGTTGGCCGTCGGTGTTCTTTGAATGCATCCGTCGTCGCAGGCGGCGTAACTACGATCAGCCACGCGCCGGGTTTCATCTTTTGTGCCGCATCGTGAACCCGGCCCAGAGCCTCGGCGAGCGATGTCGCCCCGATCCAGTTCACCTCTGTGCTGAAGCTGAGAGCGGCGCGTATTGCATGCATGTGGTTATCGATCAGCCCGGGAATCACAGTGCGGCCGCCCAGATCGATCACCCGCGTACCAGGCCCCGAGAGTTTTTTTATGTCTGCCGTGGTGCCGACCGCCATGATTCTGCCGTCGCGAACCGCCAGTGCTTCGCGCGTTGAAAACTGTTTATCCACGGTAAGAAGTTTGCCGTTGAGCAGCACCGTATCGGCGTTTTGCGCCGGCGCCGGCGCCGCGACCGCCAGCAAGACGACGGCGACGGCCAGCACTTTCGTCACAGAACGCATGTTTATGCAGACTCCTTCGCAGACCAACACTGGGCGGGAGTTTAGCACACGCGCGTTCGGGCAGAACGAGCTCGAAAAAGGCAGTGCCAATCGGTGCGGCGAAAACTTCGGCAGGATCTCACCAGCGCCTGCAAAAAAGCTGAGACCGTCCATCGCTGGAGCGGTCTCAGCCGTTTCTACACCTTCGCGCCGCAAAATTGGCGCGGACGTGCCAGCCGTTACCAATACGGCTGTGCTTTGTAGTAGTTGTAGATGCTTGTCCGCAACGTCGTATCGGACATATCGGGCCAATTGTTTTTGTCGAAGCCGGGCGCGTTCTCCAGGAATCGCTTGTCGGCGTTAATTACAAACGCCTGCCGTTCAGGATTCCAGTCAAGTGCGCTCCAGGGCACCGCAAACAGCTTGTCGCCGACGCCCAAAAAGCCACCGAACGACAAGACTGCGTACGCCACGCGGCCCGGAATCGCGTCGACCATGACCTCTTCAACTTTCCCGAGGCTCTCTCCTTGCGGGTTCACGACTTTGCGGCCGATTACTTCCTTGTTTGTCTTCACGATCGGCGATGTTCTCGCCATTCTTGCTTCCGCCATGCGCTTGGAGCCCTCCTTATGGGAATGTCGGCTGGTTGATTATATTCGGACGGACAGTTCTTAAGACTCCATACAGCGCATTCCGCGCATGGCTTGGTGCGCTCTTGTACGCATGAGCATCCTGTGGAAATCCTGACTCTTCTGCTGCAATGGCTTGCTGGTTCCACTTGTTACACCATTGTCATCCCGAACGCCAGGCACGGTGTTTGCGGGTGGTGGTGACGCATGTGCTTTTGCCTATTCCTGCATTCCTGAAATCGCATTAGAAAATTGCTCTGATACCAGCGCGAGAAGGCAAAAAAAGCTACAATCACCGAACGCATAACCACAACTGTGGGAGGGGAGATGCCTAGAACTGCCAAGTTACGCAATGTTGGACGAGCGGTTGATCATCAAGCGCGGCGCATCGCAAAACGCTACGGCTTAGCCGCGCTCGCGGGTGCGGTCGGCGCCACCATGCTCATCTTCGCTTTTGGATTTGCGCGCCCAGTGACCGCCCTTCCGGAACCGGCGCGGCCCGACGCCAATCCGGCCAATCTGAATCCGGCGGCGATCTCCTTCACTCTGCCTAAGGACATCAAGTGGGTCACGCAGCCGAATGGTGCAATCAATGCCGTGCTGCGGGGCGATCCTTCGAAGCCGGGGCCGTACATCGTCTTGACGAAATGGACCGCCCACCACATGAGCCGCCCGCATTTTCATCCTAATGACCGGTACGTGATGGTCCTTTCCGGAACTTGGTGGGTGGGTACCGGCAACCACTTCGATCCCGATAGCACTGTCCCAATGCCGACCGGGACCTTTGCCGAGCATTACGGCAAACAGGTGCATTACGACGGTGCCAAGGACGAGGACGTTGTTCTCGAAATTGTTGGCGATGGCCCCGCCACGCAGACGCGAGTGGAAGAAAAGTGAGCATCCGGCCGGGATGCCCATCCCGAGCGAACAACGCGAGCGAGGGATCTCTTTTGCCGCCGATTTTGTCCGTGTTGAACTAAGACGGGCGAGGGGCTCTTTCTTTGTCCACTAAATCTCTGCGCGCTCGGTGTTTCAGCGACTTCTGTGTGGACCTATGGATTCGCGGGATCGTACACCGCGATCGACCCGAAGTAGTCAACATAGATGCGATGCGTTGCCGGGTCCACTGCACCGGCATGGCCGCCGAAGTGAGTGGCTGCCTGCTCGAGAACGCGATAAGAATCCGCCGAATCCTGCTGGATGACCGTCATCGTTCCAAGACCATTGAAGGTGTAAATCCGATGCAGATCCGGGTCGTACGCGGCGCCATCCACGCCTGAGCCGATCGGAAGCGTCGTCACGATTTGCCCTGTGTCCGCATTCAAAACGATGAGCTTGTTATTGTCGCAAGTGGAAAATAGCCGGTGATTAGCGGCATCATACGCCAGTCCCGAAGGCCTCTTCCCATCGCCCAGATTGTATCGTTGAGTGATCGCCAGTTTTTCCGGATCGACTACCACAATCTGGCTGACGTCCTGAAGGTTCTGATAAATCAAACCTGTCTGCGGGTCCGCCTGAGCATATTCGGCCACCCCATCCAGCGGTACAACGCCGGCCACAGTCATCAAAACAGGGTCGATGAGCGTACCGGTTTTGCCGTCATGATCGGCGGCATAAATGAAACGAGCTTTTTCGTCGTAAATGATAGCGTCGGGATCGACGCCTCCGGGCAATTTCTTAAGCAGTTTGTTACTGGCTAGGTCGAAGACGCCTACCGTATCGTCTCCGCTCGCCGTCGCAAATCCCTTACCGTCCGCGACGGCGATGCCATGCGCACGAGGCAGGCCGCCGATCTCGGCAATCACCTGATTCGTTGCCGTGTCGATGACGGCCACCAATCCCTCGCTTGTATAGCCCGCGTACAGCCGCGAACCGTTCACAAACATGTAGTCGATGAATTTAAGCGGCGAGCGCGATCGCGCCGGCAGGCTGATAGTCGCGACTTGTTTGATTGTTTTCGGCGCCGGACGTGTCGAAAGGTAAATGTAAAAGCCTGCGAAGACCACAATGACCAGTATGACCAGAGCGCCTAGAGCCTTAAGCAGGAACCCGATCACTCGCATCTTCTGTCTCTTTCGCCCCGGCAAGCGCAGAACCTCTAAAACGGCACGAAGGTTAACACGTTGTGGCGTTAGGGAATGAGAAGAACACGGCCGCTGATCTCGCGCGCCTCAAAAGCCGCGTGCGCTTTCGCGGCGTCGGCCAGCGGATACGTGCCTGCAATCCGAATTCGGATTCGCCCCTGCTGGATCCACGGCGCCAGTTGTTGCAGATAGCGCGGATATTCGCCGAACCACGGCAGGGCATTGGCGCGCGTCAAGTAAAGCGAGCCCTTCTCCTGCAGCCGCATGATGTCAAACGGCGGCACGTAACCGCTGGACTGGCCGTACATCACCACATATCCGGCCGGTGCGACGCTATCGAGATTCGCCTCGAATGTGTCTTTGCCCACGCCGTCGTAAACGACGTTCACTCCGCGATCGTCGGTGATCCGTCGAGCTTCCTTGGCAATATCCGCCCGGGAAGAGATGATCACTTCATTGGCGCCGGCTTCGCGCACGAATTTCGCTTTTTCCTCTTTTGAGGTCACGCCGATGACATGCCCGCCGCGAATCTTGCACATTTGGCAGATCAGCAGGCCAACGCCTCCCGCAGCCGCCTGCACCAGGCACCAATCGCCGGGCTTGACGGCATACGTGTGATGCGTGAATGCGTAAGCGAGAAAGCCCTGGTTCATTCCCGCTGCGGCAATGTCGAAGCTGAGTTCATCGGGGATGCGAATCAGGCGCGCCGCGGGAAAAATGGCGTGCGTCGCATAGGAAGCGCCCCAGAAGCTGACGCGATCGCCGGCTTTGACTTTGCTGACGCCGGGACCGAGCGCCTCGACCACACCTACTCCCTGGCTGCCCATAAACGCAGGAAGTTCGCCGCCGCCGTGGCGATTGTAAAACGCCTGCCCGACGAGTTCGCCCCTTCGCTTTTGTATGTCGAGGAAATTGACGCTTGCGGCGTGAATGCGGATGAGCGCCTCACCTGCCCCGGGCACGGGCGTAGGCAGCTCCTCGAGCCGCATCACTTCCGGCCCGCCGTATTCGTGAATGCGAATCGCTTTCATTTTTTGCCGCAAGGCTTCACGCAATCTAACACGAACGCACCATCTGGCTGTGCGCGACGAACACCTTTTATGCCACTTCATCCTTCGCGCGCATCCAATCGCGCTTAAGGAGGAAGGTTCAATGCAAGCTGCAGTCGCGCCAGCTGTCAGCAGTGCCTGGCAGGTGAAAGACGTTCCGCAGCCTCAACCGGGTCCGAACCAAGTGCTGGTGAAAATGCATGCCAGCGGCATCTGTTACACCGACGTTCATCAGACGCTTGGCCACATTCCTGGCCAATTTCCGCGAATCCTCGGCCATGAGCCCGTTGGGGAGATCGTTGCGGTTGCGCCCGACGTCACTACCCGCAAGGTAGGCGATCGCGTCGGCACGGCTTGGATTCAAGAGACTTGCGGCCGGTGCGAATGGTGCCAGCGCGGTAAGAAGATGTTCTGTCCCAATCAGAAGAGCACCGGTGTAAATCTGCAGGGTGGACATGCCGAATACATGCCGATGTATGCCGACGCGACTTATCTTATTCCCGAGGGCATCTCTTACGAACAGGCAGCGCCAATTTTCTGCGCTGGCTACACCGTTTACAGCGGCCTGCGCTGGGCTGATCCCAGGCCGCACGAACGTGTCGCCGTGCTCGGCATCGGGGGGCTTGGGCATCTTGCCGTGCAATATGCGAAGGCGGCGGGTTTCGAAACGATCGCCATCTCCCACTCGCCCGATAAGGACAAAATGATCCGCGAACTTGGCGCCGACGAAATCGTGCGCGACGGCAAAACTCTTGCCGCAGTCGGAGGCGCAGACATCATTCTCAGCACCTCGAACTCGACCAAATCCATGGTCGACAGCATTCAGGGTCTGCGGCCGGATGGGCGGCTCGTCACCATGGGCGCCGACGTCGAGCCCGTCACCGTTTCGCTCATGGACTTGATCTCCAAGCGCATTCGCATCATTGGCAGCCAGCAGAACGGCCCTGAATATCTTTACGAGGCGCTCGATTATGTGGCAAATGGCAAGGTGAAAACCATGGTCGAGACGTATCCCTTGCGTGATGCGCCCAAAGCTTATGAGCGGGTCGCCGGCGGCAAGGCGCGTTTCCGTGCCGTGTTGACCATGTGAGGAAGTTTACGTTTTCGGGCTCGCGGATGGCGGGCTTTCCAGTTGCGAAGGCGACGGCAACGTCGCCGGTTCCGGCTGACCTGCCTTTACCCGCTTGACCACGTCGTTCGCCAGCCCTTTGCTCACCGGACACTCGGTGTCGTTAATCCGGCATTCCGCCAGCGTCAGCTTACACCCGCAGGTGCATGTCTCCGCGTTCAGCCGGTGTAGCGCTTCTTTTTTTTGGTCTGCCGTGAGCCCTGAAAAATCCACGTCGGGCAGTTCGGTCGCGTTCGCCGCATTCTTCAGAAAAATCTGCCCGGTATCGTCGAAAGTTTCGATGCGCGCGTCGACCGGCAGGCCCGACAGCGCGCGGATTTCTCGCTCGTACACGTCGTATTCGTACAGTCCGGTGTGCTTCATCACTATCCGGCCCTGCGAATCGATAATGAACGAAGTCGGCAGCGCTGGCACCCCACCGTAGTTGTCGATCAGCTCCTTGGTTGCCATCACCACGGGGTAGTTCATCCCGTGCTGCTGCATAAACTGCTCTACTTTCTTCGGCCCGTCCTCATCTTCCGAAGCCCCTACGATCAGCAATTTGTCTTTGTACTTCTGCTGAAGCCGCACGAGCTCGGGAATCTCTTCGCGGCACGGCGGGCACCACGTGGCCCAGAAATTCAGAATAACCACTTTGCCCTTCCAATCCGCCGTGGAGACGATCTTGCCGTCTATGCCGCGCAGCAGAAACGGCGGCGCCGGCTCCGGATTCCTAGCAAAGCGAATGACTTTGGCGTTAGCCCCCGCAGCCTCAGGCGCAGCCGCAGCCCGCGCGCGCCGCAATGCATAGATCGCGCTGCCCAGCCCAAGAGCCGCGGTGACGACCAGTGCAATCGCCAGCAGGAGTAACGTTTTGCGCTTATCCATAGGACCGCCAGTCGTGATCGCCACGATATTTCATTATCGGTTGTCTGGGAATGCAGTACAAGCCTGCATCGCACGACATGCCCCAAAAAGTGCAAAAAAAAACGCAGTTATCCACCAGGCCGTGCGACGGAGAGAGCGAACACCCGCTCCAAACCAACAGTTTAATCGGGCAGTTGGAACTGCACCGGAATAATGAGTTCGGATTCGACCGGGCTGCCGTCGATCGTCGCGGGTGTATAGCGCCACAACGAGATCGCGTCCATGGCGATTTGGGCAAGCATAGGATCGCCGCTCACCCGCGCCAGTCCAAAGGGCACGCCGTCTCGTCCGATTACGGCGCGGATGCGCACCGTTCCTTGCAGATGAGCCGCGCGCGCCTCGGCCGAATACCGCGGCGTGACCCGCTCCACGATTGCGGCGGGCTCATAACCTGGAATTACGCCACGCGCTCCCAGAGGCCCGGCAATGTTGTCACCGCGCAAGGAAAGCCGCGCCGCATCTGTACTTGTCTCCGCCGTCGCCACGTCGGCGACTCCGTTGAACTGCCGAAGATGCGATGGCAAACCGGCGCGATTGCCGCCCGCCGTGGCCGCGGCGCTTGAATCATTTGTGAAGCCCGCGCTCGCCAGCGCGTCGCTCATGCCGGTCAAAAGAGTGCGCACTCCCACAATGATCGCGAAAAAAATGACGCAGCCGAGCACAAATCCGATCGCCAGCCGCGAAGGCGCTGACTTTGCCGCGGATTTTCTTACCCCCCGCGCGTGACGTGGCGCCGAAGCCGCCACGGACGCGGCCGCTCGTGTCGCGCCCCGCCGCTTCCGCTTCGCGACCGTTTTGGAATTCTCGTGAGCTGCCGTCTGTTCCGCAAGAAAGTTTTCGAGTCTGCTTTCCGCCTGCCGGAATTCATACGCGCGCTGCAGCGCCAGCCGGAGCTGCGACATGTGGAGTGGCGCCGTCAGCCTTTCGTAGGCTCCGTGCCGCATGACGGCGCGCGCGAACTCGCCGGCATCGATGTCGCAAAGCGCCACAATCGGCGGATGTGACACGCTCTTGCGAATTGCGTCGATGAACGCCAGTCCTTCGTCCGTTGCGCTCACTGCGCTTGTGCCAACCGCATCATTTGTTGTTGCCGCCGGCTCCGCCGCGCCTCCACTTCCCGCACCGCGCAAGTCGACGAAAAGCACGTCGCAATAGTGCTGAAAGTCCGGATGATCGGCTTCGAAATCGTAGCCGCCCCGCGTCGAGAATCCCACCATCAGGTCTTTATGTACTTCGTCGACGAGCGCCTCGTCACGGCTTACCACGCAAATACGAATCAGCGTTTCCTCCGGCGCCGTCTCCTTCGATTCTTTTCGTGCGCGCAACCAGCTTTGCATAACGTGTACACCCCAACCTGGGCAGTGTCCTTGGTCCGTGCAGGAAAAACCGGAACCCGTACAATCCGATGCACACCTATGCCCTTTGGTGTCTTTACACGATGTTTTCTGCAGGATTTCCTTTAGAACGCCTCACGGCTGCCCCATCCTGCGTGCAGCCGCACGAGTATTTTCTCTTAACGCTGGCCGGCAAACGCCACCGTGCCGGTTGCGTTCTGCGCGGTTCCGCGGCTATGCTTTCGGAGCCCGGCGAAACGATGCGCCCGCTGCTCTTCCCGCATGGAAGCGCCTCGTGTCTCGGGGGCACGCTCGGCCGAAACATCCATGGCGCAAAAACCTCCAACGATTGGAAAAAAGAAGCCGAGTGCCGGCCGTAAGCAAGCCGTGGCGGACCACCGGCTCGCGCAAATCTGCCTGCGCCAATGGCGGTCCCGATTCGAGGAACGGTATCTGCCGCGAATCGCCGGCTGCCTCGCACAGCTATCCGACGACGACATCTGGTGGCGTCCCAACGAAGCCTCCAACAGCATCGGCAATCTCGTCTTGCATATTTGCGGCAATATGCGCCAGTGGATCATCTCCGGCCTGGGCGGCGCTCCCGACCTGCGCGAGCGCGACAAAGAATTCGCCGAACGCGGCCCGATTCCCGGTCCGGCCCTGCGCCAAAAATTTCAGCAGACCGTAAAGGAAGCCTCCAGCGTCATGGCGCGCCTCAGGCCAGACGTATTAACGCGCCCCCATCGCATCCAGGGTTACGACGTTACGGGCTACGAAGCCGCCGCGCACGTCATCGAGCACGTTGCCTATCACGCCGGCCAGATCATCTACGTGACCAAGCTCAAGCGGGCCAAAGATCTCGGCTTCACCAGGCTGCCGAATGCGGCCTCGAAACCCGCCGATCGCACGCTTCCGCTGTAGACGCCATTGACAGTGCCGGTCGCGGGCAATTAGTGTCTTCATTTTCGCAGTCTTGTTCCGACGGGCTGATCTCAGTGTCGCCGACCGGGCTTCAGCCCAGCCTGTTCGCTTGAGTGTTCTACATAAGACCAAACGGGAGAGAAGGCATGATCATCGAAATGCGCACTACGCTGGTGAAGCCGCAGATGCAGAAAAAAGTGGAGGAACGGTTTGCGCAGGCCCTGCCCGAACGCCAGAAGCTTTCCCCGCTCGGCGGCTTCTTTCACACCGACGTCGGCCTCCTCAATCAGATCATCGAACTTTGGCCCTACGAAAATATGGCGCAACGCGAAGATGTCGCCGCGCGCGCCGCGAAAATCGGCTGGCCGCCCGCCAGCGGCGAATTCATCATCACGCAGGATACGAAAATCCTGAAACCGGCGCCGTTCTCGCCGCCGTTCAAGACCGGAAAGTTCGGCAACGTCTACGAAATCCGCCAATACATCTACCAGGCGGGCTCCATTCCGAAAGTAATCGATGCCTGGATTCCGCTGATCGAAGCACGCATGAAAATGTCGCCCATGGTCGGCGCCTGGTACACCGACATCGGCCCGCTGCATCAGTGGGTGCACATCTGGCCATTTCAGGATGCCGCCGAACGCCAGCGCATCCGCGCCGAGGCCGTCGAGCGCAAGATGTGGCCGCCGGTCACGGCAGAGTGGCTCATGCGCATGGAGAATTGCCTCGCCCTTCCAGCGTCTTTTTCCCCGCTTCACTGATGATGGCGTGGGATTCGATCCGACGAAATTGCCGCGCGTCCTCAGCGGCGAGAGGTTGGCCCGGCTCCCTCAAAATACCAATTTGATGGCGAACTGGAATTCCCGCGCATCCTGCGCGCTGGTGATCACGCCAAAGTTCGAGGCGCCGAAAATGCGCCCCGGCAGGTTGAAATTAGGATGATTGAGCGCATTGAAAGCGTCGCATCGAAACTGTAGCTGTTCGTTTTCGCGCAGACTCCAGCTCTTCTGCAGCGATAAATCGAGATTCTCCAGCCCCGGGCCGATCACGACATTTCGGCCGGCATTACCAAAATTGTAGGCAGCCGGAATCGCGAAAGCCGATGTATTGAACCACTCCGATGGTTTTTCCGGACCGCCATTGGGATTCGCAACCAGGTTTGGACGTTCCAGATTGTCCCCGCCCACCAGACCTACGTTGGCGACGTCTTCCGCCGTCGATAGATTCACCGTGAACGGGGAACCGCTCTGGACGATGAAGATGCCGCTTGCGCGCCAATCTCCCAGTAGGCGGTGATGCCAGCCGCTGGCTCCTCGTTCGAACGGCAGGTCATATACGACATTTGCTGTGAACCGGTGGCGATGGTCAAAGCTCGAAAGCCCTGATTCCAGGTTCAGCGCATGGGGATTCTGCGGCAGATTGAACTCGGCGTTTGTAGTCCCAGCGTCGGAGGCGTCATCGATGGACTTCGAGAGCGTATAGTCCGCGTCGAAAGACAATCCTGAGACGAATCGTCGCGTGACTTTCAGCGTAAGCGAATTGAACTCCGCCCATCCATCCCAGCGGATCGTCGTAAAGGGCGCAAGTTGCGGATATGGGCGCCGCGCCTGAATGCTGCCTGGTCCTGGCAGCGGCACATTTACGTCGGTCGCACTGTCGGCGTGAACGGTGTGTGAACCCACGTACTGCGCCTGCACCGCGGTATTCGGCGTGAGCGCCCGCTGGATCGCCACATTCCAGACTTCGTTGTATTCGATCTGATAATCATGATTCACGCCGTTCGCGCCGATCGCGCCGGTCGGATTTTGGGCCAGGATAGTTTCCGTTGTTAGCGTCGGTGTCGTATTCGTGTTGCTGACCGTCTTAACCAAGAAGAAGGGCATGTTCTCAGCCAAATTCTGGAGCACGCTATATGCGGCCTGGTTTGGGTAGATTCCGGCTCCCGCCCGTAACACCGTTTCGTGTAAGCCCGGAATCCTCCAAGCCAATCCCAGTCGCGGCGCAAATCGAAAATAGCGTGGCGTTAACAGGCTGTTGTTCCAGCCCACCGTCGATGCGGAAACGATGGGCGCTGGACTCAAGGCCGCCAGTGCCGTTGCTGCGGGAGGCAAACTTGAGGGAGTTCCTGCAATCACAAAAGCAGGACCGCCCGCGGCGAACAAGTTGATATTTGAGATCTGGTTTGCCTGGGCGATGAGATTGCTGTTGTATTCGTATCGCAGGCCGGCATCGATGGTGACGTTCGGCGTGATCTGCCAATGGTCTTGGGCGTAGAACTGAGCCCAATTGGTGGCGGCATTTTCTGTGCCCCGGCCGCTGCCAACTTGCGCCTGGGCTGGGTAACCCAGGAGAAAATCCGCCAGTGCGCTGCCCGTGTAAGCGCCGTTGTATGTGTACAGGCCTCGGGCGTCATTCGGAAATACTGGATTGAAATCCAGGTGAAAAAAATATCCGCCGAACTCGAAAGCATGCCGCCCGCGATGAATGAGAACGTTGTCGAATATCTCGAAGTTTCGGTCGATTCGCGAGGTGAATCCAGTCGCCGAGCCGATCGTGCTGAAGGCATTGCTCAACGAAATCTGCGGGTATCCCATGTCGGCTGGATTTGTAGTCGTTCCTTCCAGCCCGAACCGCGATGAAAATGGATTCCCCGCATTCGGATCGCCCTGCCCGCCCGATACCCGCAGCCAGCCAAAACGAAATTCATTGATTAGGTTTGACGAGAATGTGTGCGTTTCGCTGGCCGCCAGATTCACTGCATGCGTTGCCAGCGTGCGTCCAAAGCCGGGTAGTAGCGCCTCGTTCAGGATGCTCGAGCCAAAAGGATCAAATTCATTGGCTTCGAAAACCGACGCGCGCAAAAAACTGTCATCCCGGTCCGAGAATCGCCGATCCAGCCGCACGTTGTACTCGTTGTTATCGTAGCTTTGCCTCTGCACTGAAACGAGATTGTTCTGGCCCGCGAAATTCGAACTGGGCAGCGGCACCTGATTCAGCAGCGCCATGGCCGCGGGATCAAGATGAAGCGTTGGATCATTGGCAATGTTGTTTCCCGGAATCGGCTGCCGGGACAGAGGATCGACGATCGTGCCCGCACCCGCGAAATCTCCGGAGCGTTCCGCCACGGTCGGTACGCTGAAAAGCTGCGCCAAATTTCGCCTGGTTCGCTGCCCGTCGTAATTAATAAAAAAGAATGTGCGGGTTTTGGGTACGGGCCCGCCCAAAGCACCGCCAAATTGATTCTCTCGAAACGCCGGCGCCGGGCCGGGCAAAGCGAAAAAGTTCTTGGCGTTGAAGATGTCATTGCGCACGAATTCGTAAAGGCTGCCGTGCAGGTGATCGGTGCCTGATTTGGTTACGATATTGACCACCGCCCCCGATTTGCCGCCGAATTCGGCGTCGTAACTGGTCTTATCGATCATGAATTCCGCCGTATCCTCGGGCGACGGATTCAGAACGGCATTGTTGAAATATTCATCGGTGACGCTCACTCCGTCGACGAGAAACAGATTGTGGCCGGTTCGCTGCCCCAGAACATTGATCAGCGTGCCGGTTTGCTGCAGCGAATCACCGCGCGTGCCGCCCGGCGGATTGACTACGCCTTCGCTCAGCAACGTCAATTGCAAAAACTCGCGGTCCTTGAGCGGTAGATCCATGACCTGCTGATTCTGAATCACGTCTTTGATTTCGGCCGATTCCGTCTGCATCGGGCCGGACACTGCCTGCACGATTACGGTCTCTTTCTCGTCCCCCAATTGCAGCGTGAAGTCCTGTCGCAGGCGCTCATTAACGTGAACGGGCACATTGTCGGCCAGCGCCAGCTTGAAACCAGACATGCTCGCTGTGACTTTGTAGGTTCCCGGAGGAAGTCCGGCCAGAAGATATTGCCCATCCACATTACTTGTTGCGCCGAATCTCTGCTGGGTGTCGAGGTTCACGGCGACGACATCGGCGCCCCCTACGACAGCATTCGCGGGGTCCGTGATTCTCCCGGTGATGTCCCCTGTATTTATCTGCGCGCGGACGTATACGGCAGGGGAGAGGAACAGAGGCGCCAGCACCATTACCAACGCTCTTATGCGTCTCATTGCCGTGGCTCTCGTCTCGAAGACGCGGCCCATCCGATCGGTTGCGGCGACTTCCGGGTTGACGCCGTTTGATCAGCGGTTATCGAACGCGGCGTTGACCCCTGGACTGCTTTAACATTGCTGATTAATATTCCGTTCCGAACTTCGCTGGCGTTACTTCTTCGAGACTTGCGTCGAGGGATGCAGAATCAGCTTCTGCACGCGCCAGTTCAGCAACTCCCCGACGTACAACTCATTTTCCGAAGGGCACGCGATTTCATGAATCCATCCGAACTGTTTGAGCTGCTTCCCGGCTTCGCCTAGCATCCCCACCACTTTGCCGTCCAGCGTAAGTTTGTAGATGCGGCCCGGGAAAGCATCTGAGCTGTATAGATATTGCGTCGACCCGGGGGTGATGCAGATGGCCCACGGAGCTCCCGGCGCCATCGTGCCGGTGACGTTCGGGCCGGGCTTGTTGCCGATGGCGGGCTGTGCATCAGCAGGAACGGGCACGTCGATGTGGATCTGCCGCAGCAGCTTGCCATCATTGTCAAACACCTGAATCCGCCGGTTACCGCGATCCGCCACATAGATGTTTCCCTGCGCATCGGCCGCAATGCTGTGCGGCGTGTTGAGCTGCCCCGGACCATCGCCGGGTTCGCCCCACGACTTCAGCCACTTCCCGTTCGGATCGACTTTTGCCACCCGCGAATTGATGTAGCCGTCGCTGATGTATGTGTTGCCAGCTGGATCCCAGGTCACATCCGTCACTTGCCGGAACATCCCGTCGATCGGCGGAAGCGGCGGCTTCGGGTGCTTGAGCGGCTCGGTGCCTTCATCGGAAGCCTCCTGCTTGCGCCCGAAAACCATGACCACGCGGCCCTCGGGATTGAATTTGATCACCATGTCTGAGCCTTTGTCGGTCACCCAGATGTTGTCCTGCTTATCGATGCGCACGGTGTGTGCAAACGACCACGCGTACAGGTTATGGCCGATCTCGCGGATGAATTTGCCATCGGGCCCGAATTCCAGCAGTTGCGCTGCGGCGGCAGCATATGCGGGTCCGGTGGTATTGCCGCGCTGGAAGACAAAGATGTGTCCCTTTGAATTTACGGCCACGCCGGAGACTTCGCCGAGGTACATGTCCGCCGGCATTTTCAGCAGATTCGGTACGGAATCAAAAGGTATCTGCGGCACGTTCTGCTGTGCGCGGGCTACGGGGCAAAGCAGCAGGACTGCGGCGATGAGCATAAACTTCACGGACTTCACGGTTCCTCCTTGTGTGGGCGCAATGCCTGTTTGGGCGGGGCGAGATTGCGCGATTGAAACCGAAGTAGCAGTTCCCACGTGTGGACGGAGTATACAGCAACTCCGCCGATTGGAGTTGCCACACTAGCTGCCGAGGGTCTATAAAACATCTCTAAGTGGCAAAAGTGTAGGGAAGGGAGGACAGCGATGCACGCGTGCCTTCTACGAGCTGTGGAGCAGGGAATTCCGAGATTTTGGGTGGCAGCGGTAGCTCTGCTCTGCTTGGCTGCGGCTGGACAATTCGCGAATGCGCAAGATACACCGGATTCGCGATCCGACGTCGGCGGGCTGCATTCTAAATTCGTCGACGTCAATGGCGTTAAAGCACGTTACTACGAAGCCGGCTCCGGCGAGCCCATGGTGATGATCCACGGCGGATTCACGGCGGGTTCGTCTACGGCCAACGCCTTCTCCCGAAATATCAATGGCTTAGCACAGTATTTTCACGTCTTTGCTGTGGATCGCCAGGCAAGTGGCATGAGCGGCAACCCGCTGAACGACAATGACTACAATTATCAGGGCGACGTTAACTTCATCTACGGCTTCATCAAGGCGCTGGATCTTGGCTCGGTACATCTGATCGGACACTCAGCCGGCGGAGCCATCGCCATGTACCTTGCCGTCGAGCATCCTGAAGTGGCCAAAACGCTCGCCATTGTCGCCTTTGGCCCCGAAAATCCGTCTCCTGACGAAAAGACTCGTCTCGATCTGAGCAGGTGTCCCGATCAATCGCAATATGAAGGTTTGCAGTGCCGCGTCGCGATGCTCGCCTGGCTGCCGAATACCTTTGACGATGAGTATTGGGCCGCCGACCGCTTCATGGCCACCCAGCCGAAATCGCGTGAGGCTCGCAACAAGATCAATGCCGGCGCGGGCCGCTCGTTTGATTTTCCAGCGTTCAAGCAAAAAATGCTCGATAAGATTCGCGACGAAGGCGCTCTGCAGATGCCGGTCCTGCTCGTCGCCGGCAAAAACGATGTACTCGACTGGGGTATAAAGGATGACACGGCGAAACTTCGCGGCGAAATGGCGCTTTTCGACATCATCGCTGCGAAAAACACCAAAGTGCAGATGATCGTCATCAGCAACGGCGGCCATTTCATGTATCGCGAGCATCCCGACGAGTTCAACGCTTACCTGACGACTTTTATCGATACCTGGGAGAAATATCCGAACGCTCCGGCGCGCGGCGGCTTCCCCAAACCGCCGCAAACTTCTGTTGCTCCGCCACGCCGCGACAGGCCGCCGGAAACGCAACCCGGCGTCATTCCCGGCCGCCCTCAAATCGGCCAGCCAGGCTTGTAGCGCGGGCTTTCAGGCCGCTGCAATGGGTTTCGCCGGTTTATCTTAGAATTTTCGGATGCTCCACGTGTCGCGTTTGGGGTGGAATTTCTTGTCGGCCCATGGAAGGGGAAAAAAGATGAGGCGATCCGCATTTTTGTTTTCAACAATTCTGGGAACCGCCGCTATCGTCGCGTTGGGTGTTTCAGGTTTGCATACCCTGACTGCAGCGGCGAAACCTGCCGCGCCGCCTGCCGCGCAGGCCGCAGCCGTGCAGTTTCCCGGCGCGGGCAAAGCAGCCGAGGTTCCCGCATCCGTGCAGATCGAACCCGACGCGCTGGCAAAAATGCTGCAGAACGCCCGGGGTGAAAAGCCTGTCGTCCTGCACGTTGGCTTCAAGAATTTCTACGACCAGGCAAAGATTCCCGGCTCGGACTACGCGGGCCCATGCTCAAAGCCTGAAGGGCTCGCTCTGCTGCGCAAGCGCGCCTCCTCTCTTCAGAAAAAGCAACTCATCGTGCTCTACTGTGGCTGCTGCCCGTGGGACAAATGCCCCAATATCAAGCCCGCCTACGAAGCGCTGCACGCGTTGGGCTTCACCAACGTGAAGGTCGTGCACATCGCGGATAATTTCGGCGCGAACTGGGTCGACGCCGGCCTGCCGACCACGAAGGCACAATAACGCGGGCTTAAAAAACGGCGTTGGGGTGTTCGCAGGGCGCCGGGCCGCCAAAGTCGCCCGTTTTGCCCCACTCGTCGTGCGTGGTCACCATCTGGTTTCCGCGAAGTTCCTTTACCATACAGTGGAACTGTTTCTTGCTCATGTCCCACTCTTGCTTTTCGTCGTAGATAAGCACGGGGCGATTGTCCGCCACCTTGTACTTCTCGGCCGAATGAATCCCGCCGGCCATGCCGCCATTTGACCAGGTGTTGATCGTCTTGTGCGCCGGGTCAAAGGTGAACGTGCCCAGGTCGCTGAATTCCGGGCTGTAATTAAAACGCCGTGTCGCGGGATCATAGAGCCAGATGCAGCCCTGATTATTTCCCGTGGCGCCCCAATTCGTCAGGACGTAGATGTCCTGGTAGCCGTCGAAGTTGAAATCCACGGCGCGGAACCACTCTTCCCCGCGTGGCGGAGCTTCCATGCCGAACCATTCGCATCCGGTCAGATGCTGCATCGGCTGCAGAGAATCACCGGAAAAAACTTCGATATCGCGAACGATCGACGTCGCGTTGCCAAATTGATCGTTTGGCTGCACGTCAGGAATGATCCTGAACGTGATCCGCGGCAGATTGGGCGCGACATTGACGACGAAGCTGCCGCCGTAGGAGAGATCCTGCGTTACAGATTGGTGGGCAGCGGCGGGCCGCCGCTGCCCACCGGCCGGAGACTCCTGCGCCCGGGCGGCAACACTCAGCAGCAGCGCAAGCCAAAGCAGCAGATGCACGCGCAACGAGCGAATCGCCATGCGAACATCGTACTTCGATGCCAACAGCGAACAAGCCAGCGTGCGCTGCGGGTTAATAAGCTTTAAGCGCTCCAAATCGTCGACGCTCGGCTTCCGCAATTACCGCCGGGCCCAAACCTCCGCAGACTCCATAAAGGGCATTGAGGAGAGGACGTTCGAGGCGTGGGACGCCATCCTTGACTGTTGGTCTTGACGGCCGGCAGTTCGTCCTTCTTGCTCTGTGCGCCCAGTTCGTCTCTGTGTTCTCTGTATTAATTCCCGGCGTGGCAGGCAAGGCAGCCTGCAACGGCGGGCGCGGAACGACTAATCCTCGAAGCTGTGCGCATGGCCGCCTTGCATCCGGTGTGTGACCGCGAGGTCCCACACAAACTTGACCACGCGCGCATCATCGTAGCAATACGCCAGGTTGTGGTTCAGCGTCGAGAAGCAGTGACGCTGGCATACGCTCTTCATCTGCTTCAATTGATCTTTATCGAAGTTGAACTTGTCGATGTTGCCCCAGTCGTATGCCGCAGGATACATCGGGAAGCACGGCGCGACCGTGCCGTCGGTGCGGATGATCACATTGTTCTGCCCTGCGCGGCAGTTCCATTCGCTGAACCGCATATCCCCATCGGGACCCTGCTCGATGCCCGGCATCGAGGCGAGCATCTCCGATACTTTGCCGCTCGCGCCGGTACCGTCGCCATGCCAGCCGTATTTCCGCAGGTCGAGACCGGACGACATGCGCATGAACGCCTTCATCTCCTGCAGGCGCCGCACGGAATTAACCATCTGGTATCCAGCCTTGTTGCGGTCAATCAGCCAGTCAATCAATTCGTCCACCGCACTCCAATCTTCAGGCCGAATATACGTAGGATTCTCAGACAGGTGTTTGAAATGCTCGTCCTGCTCGAGCATGGGTGTTTCATTGATGTGGTAATCCGTCGCCACGCGACTTTCGTGCGCGAATTCGGTGATCTTTTTCACGTCTTCGAGATTGTTCCGGCAAATATTTATATTGAAGAATACCATGTAGCCATAAACGTATTGTTTGCGCAGCAGGTAATCAAGATTCTTGCGCGCGGGCTCCACCGCTTTCGGCAGGCTCGGCTGCAGCGCCCAGGAATCCAGCGCAAAATTGAAGACGGCCGTGCCCGCGTCAGCGAGCCGGTCCGCCACTTCCGGGCGCAGCAGGCGCCCATTCGTCCCGATATAGATCCAGAAACCTTTTTTCGCCGCATAGTTCACGACTTTGTGCGCGAATTGCGGCCGCAGCAGCGGTTCGCCCCCCATCAGCGCCAGCACTCGGCAGCCGTGGTCATGCAGCCAGTCGATCGAACGCCGCGCCACGTCTTCGGTCATCCCTTTGACTTTGTTGTTAAACGCCCAGCAGTACCAACAATCGACGTTGCACTTGTACTCGAGGAAAAGATAAGCGGTGATGGGATGAAATTCGCCGGGTAAAACGCGCGAGCGAATGTAGGGAAATAGCCAGCCGCGCATCTTGCGGAGGATTTCGTCGCGGCCCCAGTGGCGCCTCTCGGGAGGCGTATCCGGTCCGGGATCTTTGAGCTTTTCGGGAAATTGTGGGAAGACAGGTTCGGGCAGCTCCAGCCCTTTCACCAGCGCGGGAGCTGGTCCCTGTGAATTCTTCATCAGGAGATCGTGAATGGCAACGTCGATTCGGAACTTAGCCGCAGTGGCCATTGCTTTCCCCCCTTCCTGCAGACATTTGCGCTTGTATTCCTGCGAGAGCCGGCAGAACCAGCGAAGCGCCGAAAAATTACTGTATCGTTACGTCGCGGCGAGATCGTCCACCCGCAGGCTGCCCTTCACCCCTGCCCTTAGATGGCATCCCGCAATTCTCGGTTATATCGTGCCCAAAATCTCGCGGTCCATCAATAGAGTGCTGCACCCAGGCCGAAATATTCCTCAGCAATCCTGTATGTCCCTGCGTGCTTTTGCTTTTTGGGGTGCCCCATCCCTCGTTTTCAGGCATGGGTTACCGCCTGTTGCGCAGTTTGTCGCTCAGCCCGGCCTGCAGTGTGTTGATCCAGAGCGTCCTGGCCAAACGCGGGCTGTCATCATGAGGATCGTTGCACGGGTGAAGCATTGTTGTCATCACGAGGCCCGCCGTCTGGGCCGAGGGATCTGCGGTTTCCTTTTTCCTCATCTGCCCATGTGGCTCGCACCGAGGCCCACCGTCTGGGCCGGCGGATCTGCAGTTGCTTTTTCGCGTGCCCCATCCCTCGTTTTCAGGCATGGTTACCACCTGTTGCGCAGTTTGTCGCTCAGCCCGGCCTGCAGTGTGTTGATCCAGAGCGTCCTGGCCAAACGCGGGTTGTCATCATGAGGCTCGTTGCACGGGTGAAGCATTGTTGTCATCACGAGGCCCGCCGTCTGGGCCGAGGGATCTGCGGTTTCCTTTTTCCTCATCTGCCCATGTGGCTCGCACCTAGACGCGCTCGTATTGCCCGGCTCATCTCCATCACGTCCTTCGGCCACGCCTGGAGCCTCTCGAGTTTCTCGAGCGCATCCGCAATCTGCCTTGCTTCATCGCCGTCGAGATCGATCGTGACCGAACTCGCGGGATTCTCCGCCGGGTACGCCGTCTCGTTTTGCATCGCCGCGCCCAGTTTCAATAGCAACTGATCGGTTTTGCCGGGCGTCTCGCTGCGCGCGATGGCCTCAAAATCCACGCTAAACCCGTCCGCTTCTTGCCGCAACATTCCCGGCCGCGTCGCGCGCACTAGGCTCACCAGCGCCAAAATGAGTTCATCGCTGCTAAAAACCATTTGCCGATCTTATCGCGGCCGACCTCCAGGTGTCGCGGCGCTTGGCTTGACGGTTTGGCCCGCCGAGCTGCTGACCTCCGATCGCCTCTTCCCCGTTTTCCACAGTCCCGCAGTTATCCACATAGTACCCATATTGACCGAAGTTTACCTTACCGATAACATGGCATATGACTACTGTAAAAGAATCTCCCAACGGCCCCGGCTTTTCTCCGCCTCTGAAATCTCAAATTTCAGATATTACATTCACTGCCGCGCCGCCTTTCGGTGATCAAGCCGACCATGCCGAAAGGATGGTCCGACCGATCAGCCAATCATCCGTCTCTCGCTGCGAATTCACCTTCTCCGACGGACGTCGCTGCCGCAATCACACCGCTTCCCTTTGCCTTCATCATGCCTCTAAGCGCGATGCTGGCTTAGCCGCCGAAGGCGGCCCGGACGCCATCCTCGCTGAGCTTTGCTCCGATCTCACCAACGCTACCAGCGTCAATCGCGCACTGACGCAGGTATTTCTGCTCATGGCTCAGGGCCGCATCTCTCAGAAGCAGGCGGTCGCCTTCGGCTACATCAGCCAGCTTCTGCTGCAAACGCTTTCCGGCGTCCGCGCCGAATACATCTCCGCCTGCGACCACCTGCGCTGGCGCCAGAAACTCCGCACCAGTCTCGAATCTGACCATCCGATCAGGAAGGTCATCCCGAGTGAACAACGTGAGCGAGGGACCACCGCGAATTCGACCGTTCAGCGACACGATCTCGAGCAACCCGATAAACCTGATGTCGAGCGCCAAAAAGGCCAGCCCATCACGCTGTTTTTGGCGCAAAAAGAGTGCATTCCGAGCGAGTCTACGAACGCAGACGAAAGACAAATCTCTCATTCGGGTTTAGCCCAGGAAGAAAAACCTGCGTCTGTACCGGTAAATCGCTCGAACGGAACCGAACACGAAGCGCAAAAAGCAGCAAATTCTAATGCGCAAATCGCCCCGGTGGCGGAAGTCATCACGCTGGTTCCACGCACTTCTCCTGCTGCTATCAAAAGGATACCGCGCGATTTTTACGGCAATCCCATCCCGCGCGCCGATGGGTGGAAATCTCTGCCTGAAGCTGCCAAGTGCATCGCCAGAGCCCAACCAACCTCGTCTCACGCGTCGAATAACAGTCCTTCGCACTCACCCCATACACCGTCCGCGTCCCCCGCAACCGCGAGACCTGACCAATCATCGTCACGAGGGTCTGCCCAAGCTCCTCTGTCGCCCTTACCTGACCTGGTCATCCGGAACGAACATAGTGAGAGAGGGATCCCTCCGAAATCGCCGGAGCCGAATTCGCGTCCCTCATTCTTTGCCTCTTCGCCGCAATGCGAAACACCCAGCGCCCTTCCGTGGCTGGCCTCGACCGCGGCCTGCGGCCAACGCCAACGCAACGGCCACACTACTGAATGGTTCGCTCCGTTCTCTTGGTCGGGACGCGCCCCAACCGATCCGTATCCCAGCGGCGCGACAAAGCTACGCAGCAGATTTCGTTCAATCGCCGGCTCGGCCTTACGTCGCATGCACCATCAAAACTCGTGCGGCTTCTGGTCGCCTGGCATGAAACATCTCGCAACCTAAGCCTTTTGCAATGAACACTTGCACAAAAAGGGGGAGGGGTGGTCGCCATGCCGAAATTCGCGCTATGAATGGATGGCGAAACAGGACGGCTGCCACTTGAGTTGCAAACCGCGATTGCGCTAGGCAAACTGGATAAGATGAACGCGCTGCGGCGCCATACTTCATGAGCCGTCCGCTGAGCCGCGCGCGCGAACAAAGCCGCTGCGCCATTCGCGGCGTGCAGTGCGAATGCCAATAACGCAAACGGAATAGATAATGGCTACTTCTTACGATGTGATTTGCATCGGCGCGGGACCGACCGGCCTGGCCTGCGCCATAGAAGCGAAACGCGCCGGGCTGCGTCCGCTGGTGATCGACAAGGGCGTGCTCTGCAATTCGCTCTATCACTACCCGGTGAACATGGTGTTCTTCACCACGCCGGAACTACTCGAGATCGGCGATCTGCCGTTCGTGAGCGCGGCGGAAAAACCAGGTCGCGCCGAGGCGCTGAAGTATTACCGGAAATGTGTCGAACATTACGATCTCGAGTTGCGCCTGGGCGAGTTGGTCACGCGAGTCGAGGGCGGCGACGGAGCTTTCCACGTTCACACGCGGCAAATCGAGACGAGCACAGCGTTAAAGATTGCCAATACCGCTGAGCGGACCGCCGGCGCTGTGGAACACACCTATGAGTCGCGCAAGTTGATCGTCGCGACCGGATATTATGATCTGCCGAATCGCCTGGGCATTCCTGGCGAAGATCTGCCGCACGTTTCGCACTACTACACCGAGCCGCATCCGTTCTGGCGGAAGGACGTGGTGGTCATCGGCGGCAAAAATTCCGCCGCTGAAGCCGCGCTCGACCTGTATCGCAGCGGCGCGCGCGTTACCCTTGTGCATCGTCGTGCCGAGCTCGGCTCAACGATCAAGTATTGGGTGCGGCCCGACATCGAAAATCGAATCAAAGCCGGCCAGGTTCAGGCGCTATTCGAGACACGCGTCGCGGAGATTGATCCGGAATTCGTGCATGTGGTAGGACCCGGCGGGGAGAAAAATCTGCGTGCGGTGCAGGTGTTTGCGCTCACCGGCTATCATCCCGATTTCGCTTTTATACGTCAGCTTGGTGTGAAGCTCGATCCGCAGACCAATAAGCCGGCCATCGATCCGCGGACTCTGGAAAGCAATGTGCCCGGGATTTATCTCGCGGGCGTAGTCATCGGTGGCATCCATACCAGCGAAATTTTTATAGAAAACGGCCGCTTCCACGGTAAGCAGATCATCGCCGCGCTTGCCGGTACGCCGCTGGCTATGGCGCAGCCGTGAGGACTGCGTCAGTTTCTTTTGGGTTGCCGGTCGCCGCACCGCGGTAAGCCGCGCTGTAGCTCAGGTCGCATCATCTCGCAGCAGCGACCGAGAGATCTGCGGTTGGCTTTCGCAAGCAACCAATGCGGTGGCGCCTGAGACGCTTTGGCGGATGGTAAACTAAATCTGAACGTCGCATTCAAAGGGCACGACTAGATGGCTTCTATTCTCGATGAGGTCGGCGACACGATCACGGCGCTTGCCAAAGGTTTTGGCGTGACCTTCCGCAATCTTTGGCGAAAGACGACCACCGAAAATTATCCCGACGAGCCGGTGCATTTCCAGCCGCGATATCGCGGCATTCACGTCCTCCATCGTGATGAAGACCAGCTCGAAAAATGCGTGGCGTGCTTTCTCTGCTCCGCGGCATGCCCGGCGCACTGCATCTACATCGAGGCAGCGGAAAATACGGAGGCGCAGCGCATCTCTGCTTCCGAGCGCTATGCCAAGGTTTACAACATTGATTATTCGCGATGCATTTTTTGTGGCTACTGCGTCGAAGCCTGTCCCACTGACGCCATCACTCACGGTCACGGCTTTGAACTCGCCACGTATGACATCAATTCGATGATCTACCGCAAGGAACAACTACTGGAGCGCGGCTCCCCGAAAGCTGCCCGCCGCTCCTGAGGATGCGGCCGGTTGTTCTTCAGAGCGCGAATCTTTGCACAAGTTGGCGGGCGCGGGACAGCTCGGCGAACGCATTAAACAGCTAGTCCACCCTCTGCAGCACAATCAGTCGGTAACTGATTCCGCCTAATACTCTGGCTAATTTTGAAATTCCAGGGCTCTGGTTGAAGTCTCTAAGGTGACTCAGCCGCAATCGTTTCAGGCGAGGAGAGGAGTCTGCCAACGCATGCTAGGGGTTGTGAGGTGGCGTATTTCTGTCCGACGTCCGCTACTTCCACTCGCCTATCAATGCCAATGACATCGCAATTCTGATTACCTTCAGTCGCGCAATGTCCAGATGGTACGTGTCGATGTCCTTGCGCCATATGTCCATACCAGGATCCGCTAGGCAGCTTTAATAGAGACGTACGGCAGGATGGCATGCTGCACGTTCTACTGCGCAGCGACATAGAACCACATCATGGTTGTAGAAATCCTTGTATGCACTGGCCATGAACTTTGATCCTCCTTCCACCGATCATCTGATCGTCTCATCGCTTCATTACAACTAAAGCCGCCGACCGACGCCGCTATCGCATTAGATAACATATATTCGGTGGAAGGAAACATATGGGGAAAACGGTCGAGCATTGTAACGCTCGGGGGGAAGAGTTTGAGTATGTACCGCGCTCGAGGCAAAGCGGTTGCCGAGTCGTGCGCCCGAAGCGGGGAATGTTAGACGGCGTGTCATTTTTCGGGGAAGTTTGGAAGAGCCTACTCACATCGTATCCCCCTAGCGAGATTGAAATGCTTGAGTGAAAAGAGGCGGAGGGAGATGGAGTTGTTGTTGAAGGGGGCAGGGAGATGACCGCCGCCGCGGCGGTGGGAAAGTGGAAATCCCGCGG